>NZ_CP113929.1:0-1207907 GCF_029392075.1 Bifidobacterium sp. ESL0704 | reverse complement strand
CACCACTCACGTCAACACACTGCCATGAACATATATTATATCAATATTAATCACAATTCGATAATTCGTCGTATAAAACAAGCCAGATGTCAAGGGGATACACCCCGGCGGGCGCATCCCCTTACTCTGGCTTACGATTCGTCCCTCACAGCAGAACCGAAGCGAATCGCATCATCTGAATCCGGTCATTCTTTCTTGTTGAACGCGGTGACCACGTGCTGAAGCACCACGAAGACAAGAATCATCAGGCCGACCACAATGGTGGTCCACTCGGCAGGAACACCGAAGTCGCTGGTGAGCGGGTCGATGGTGGAACGCACCAGAGCGCCGACGACGGAACCGAGCACGTAACCGAAACCACCGGTGACGATGGTACCGCCGATGACGACGGAGGCCACAGCGTCGAGTTCCCAGCCCACGCCAGTGGTGTTCTTGGCAGAGCCGATGTTGGCCGTATAGACGATGGAGGCGATGGACGCGAGCGTAGCCGAGGTGAAGTAGATGATGAACTGCGTGCGCTTGACAGGCAGGCCCATGAGCTCGGCCGACGGACGCGAACCGCCGATGGCGTAGATCGTACGGCCTGTACGAGTCTTGTGCAGCAGGATGTATCCGAACACCACGACGACGATGGCGATGACCACACCCATGTTGAAGGTCAGGTCATTGGCGATCTTGGGGTTGTCGATGATCTTGATCGGGTTCGCGATCCAATCGAAGTTGTTGTTCGTAGGCGGAGTCAACGAATCGGTGGAAATGATCGAGGAGATGCCGCGAGCCAGAAACATCGTCGACAAGGTCGCTATGAAGGGCTGCATATTGAACTCTTCGATCAGCGTTCCGGCCAGAAGGCCGAAAACCATGCCGATGAGAATCATGACCACCAAAGCCAACGGTGCAGGAACGCCGCCCATGGTCATCTTCACGCCGACGACCGAAGTGATGGAGACGATGGCGCCGACGCTCAGATCGATGCCGCCCGTCAACACCGGCAGGGTCATGGCCACCGCCAGGATGATGAGGTAGGCGTGATCGATGAACAGGGAGGAGATGAATCCGAGCCTGATGTAAGTGCCGAACAGCACCTGCCCCATGATCAGCATCAGGATGAAAATCACTACCGCCGCAATCGTCGGAATCATCTGCGGATCAAGATGACGTGACTTCTTCACGGCCTTCTTGCCAGCTACAGCATTTAACGTTGCGTTGCTCATGCCGCCACCTCCTTCGACTGTGCCTTCAATGCCCTCTTACGTTTTATCTCGGCACTGAGGTTATGGACCTTTGGAGCCTGCATCACGCAGACGATAATCACCACGACTGCAAAGAACGCAGGCGTAGCGGCCGCATCGATGCCCAAAGTGATGATGGTCTTGCGAATCATCGCGATAATGATCGCGCCGAACGCAGAACCAAGCAGCGAGAACTTGCCGCCGAGCAGCGAGGTGCCGCCGATCACGACTGCCAGAATCGCATACATCTCAAGATCCTGACCGGTCTTGACCACATCGACGCGCATCACGGATGCCGTGGCGAACAGGCCGGCGACCGCCGCGAGCAGACCGGAGATGGCATAGACCATGAAGAGGATTCTGCGGGGCTTGATGCCGGTCATACGGCTGGCTTCGGGATTGATGCCCACGGATTCGATCATCATGCCCATGGCCGTCTTGCGGGCGAGCAGACCGAGGACCAATACGATGACGATAGCGATGATGAAATTGGCCGGGATGCCGGCGATGAAGCCGTTGGCCATCCAACGTAGCGGGCCGATACCGGCTATCGAGCTTGCATCGGCGTTCTGGCCGGAGGTGATGACCTTCGCCAGCCCTCGTCCTGCAAGCATCATGATCAAGGTGGTGATGAACGGCTGCAGGCCGAGAATCGAAATCAATGCGCCGTTGACGCATCCGATGAGCAGGCCGACAAGCAGGGCGCACAGAATGGCGACCCAGACGTTCGCGCCTCCAATCAGCATCTGCATGGCGACGGCACCTGCCACAGCCATGGTCGAACCGACCGAAAGGTCGATGCCTGCGGTGGAGATGACCAGTGTCATGCCCGCGGCGATCATCAGGTATCGCGCGGATTCCTGAATCATGGTGATCAACGGGCCTGCAAGGCCTCCGGTGTTGGTGTTCCATTTCAGTGACAGGAACCCATGATCAAAGATCGTGCAGATGATAATGAGCACGATGAACGCGACCACTGACCAGGTAAGGTTCGAAGACATGAGCTTGCGCACAACGGAAGACTGTTCTTCATTGGCTCTTTTTTCCTTGGCCATCACTCCTCCCCTCCTGTTTTGATATTGGTATTCGCTATGGTTTGGACGATGGTCTCCTGGGAGACGTCGTCGTCGTTCTCGATCTCGGCGATCTTGTGGCGGTCCTTGAGCACTTCGATGTCATCAGAGAGACGCACCACCTCATCGAGTTCGGATGAGATGAAGACGACGCCGATGCCTTGCGCGGCCAGGTCGATGACCACTTGCTGGATCTCGGCCTTGGCGCCGATATCGATGCCTCGCGTGGGCTCATCGAGAATGAGCAGCGTGGGATTGGTCGCCAGCCAGCGGGCGATCAGCACCTTCTGCTGGTTGCCGCCGGAAAGGTTCTTGATCATCCTGTTCGGATCGGCAGGACGGACGTTGAGTTCCTTGATGTATTTGTCGACGACCCCGGCCGCTTCCTTCTTCGGGATCGGCTTGAACATACCACGGGTGGCCTGAAGCGCTATCAGGATGTTTTCCCTGACCGTCAGGTCGCCGATGATGCCTTCATCACGACGGTTCTCAGTGGAGTAGGCGATCTTGTTGCGCAGGGCCGTCGACGGATCGGTGACGACGAGTTTCTTGCCGTTGAGCTTGAACTCGCCCGAATCCGCCTTGTCGGCGCCGAAGAGCAGACGCGCCAGTTCGGTGCGGCCGGAGCCCAGCAGGCCTGCGAAACCGACGATCTGCCCCTTGAAGATATCCATATCCACAGGATTGACGGATCCTTTTTTGCCGAAGTCGCGCACGGAGACGATGGGCTGTTCGCCGGCCACCGGCTGGCGACGCGTCTTCTTGGTGCCGATCTGGCTGAGTTCTTCGGCGCTTTTGCCGATCATCATGCCGATGAGCTCGTCACTGGGCGTGTCTTTGGTCATGACTTCCTTGATGAACTTGCCGTTGCGCAGCACGGTCATCTTGTCGCTGATCTCATAGACCTGATCGAGGAAGTGGGAAACGAAGAGAATCGCGACCCCCGAATCACGGACCTTACGGATGATGGCAAACAGATCCTGCACCTCGTTGGCATCGAGGGATGAAGTCGGTTCGTCGAGAATCAGCACCTTGGCATCGATGACCATCGAACGGGCGATGGCGACCAGCTGCTGCATGGCGATGGAAAGCGAGCTCAGCGGCGAATGGGTATCGAGATTGCCCAATCCCATTTCAGCCAGGAATCCGGCGGCCTTGGCATGCGTTTTCTTCCAGTTGATCATGCCCAGCTTGTCGCGCACCTCATGGCCCAGCATCACGTTTTCGCCGATGCTCAGGTTGGTGCAGAGGTTCACCTCCTGATAGACGGTGGCGATTCCGGCGTTCTGCGCGTCAAGCGTCCCCTTGAACAATTGAGGCTTGCCCTCTACCGTAATGGAACCGGCATTGATCTTGTAGACGCCGGTAAGCGCCTTGATCATGGTCGATTTGCCGGCGCCGTTCTCGCCCATCAGGGCGTGGACTTCACCGGGATAGAGACTAAGGTCAACATTGTCCAGCGCCTTAACACCCGGAAATTCGATCGTGATTCCTTTCATCACGACTATGGGTTTTTTGTCTGTCATGTTTTTGCCTTACAAAAGTTAAAACTTCAATCACATATAAAACGGGTGCGGGTGATGTGGCGACGAAACGTCCATCGGCACATCGCCCGCACCTGTTTCACTTCGGTTGCTTGAACCGATCAGTACGTACGGGTCCCGGCATCAAGCGCCTGCTTGGCGGCGGCAGGATCGAAGACCTTCGATTCGATGACGATGTTCTTCTGAACCTTCTTGCCTGCCAGCTTGTCCTTGACGGCGTTGGCGGTTTCCTTGCCGAAGATCGGGTTGTACTCAATGTCTTCGGAGAGGTCGCCGGCGACCACAGCCTGCAGACCGGGCTTCGTGCCATCGATGGTCACGATCTTGACCTTGCCCTTGAGTCCGGCTGCGTCAACGGCCTGAGCGGCGCCGAGGCCCATCTCGTCGTTCTCGGCGAAGATGAACTGGGGGTTCTTGGCCTTGTACTTGTCGAGCAGGCCGGCGGTCACGGTCTTGCCCTCATCGGTGGACCAATTCGCCGACTGCTTCTCGAGGACGTTGATGTTCTTGTTGGCCTTGGCGCTCCAGCCGGTCTCACGGTCCTTGACCACGGAGAGGCCTGCGGGCCCTTGCAGGATGAAGCCGCTGGCCCCGTCGGGGAATGCCTTGTTCATGAACTCGGCGGCCTGCTGGCCGGCCCACTCGTTGGACGGACCGATATGGGCGGCAACGGCGGCCTTGGCCTTGGCATCCTTGACATCGATATCACGATCAACGGTGAAGACCGGGATTTCGGCCTCTGCGGCCTTCTTCAGCGAATCGTCCCAGCCGGAATCCTCGGTAGCGGAAAGCACAATGGCATCCACGCCGTCGTTGACAAACTTGCTGAACGCCTGAATCTGCTTCTGCTGATCGTTGTTCTGCGTCGGCGAATAGATCATATTGAAACCAGCGGCCTTGAACGCGCTCTGAACATCCTTTTCATTAGCGCTACGGAAGCCGCCTTCGGGGCCGACAGCCACGAATCCGACGGTCTTCTTGCCGTTCTTGGATCCGCTCGCGCCACCATTCGCGGAACCGCAAGCAGCCATGCCGACGAGTGCCGTTGCGGCAGTCACCAAGGCCAGACCCTTTTTCCAGATACTCTTCATATCAACTCCTCTTCGAGTGCGCGGAACAATTCAGCGTTCCACCGTTTTTGTTTACTCTTTCATTATGAGCTGTTTACGTTAACAATGAGGGAGAAAAAGATAACAATTCGATAACTTTTGTGCCACAGCCCACATCGGAGCCTTTTCAGCTCCCTACTCAACGTTGGGAGATGACCGTCGATTGGGTATCGACTATAGTCCACGATTCGTCAAGGGCGCCGGAGTCCGAACGCACCACTCCGCGGGAGTCCAACGCGGCCAGACGCGAGATATCCGAAATACGACCAGAGGTCATGCACTTAACCTCGCCGGAGGGAAGACGCTGAGACTGTTCCGGCCCGGGTCCCACCTGTCTGAAACCTTGGGTGGCGCTACCCTCGTTGCCGGGTATGCCATAGACCAGCGTGATGTCATTGTAGAAGGTGAGCATGGAAACGCCGTATCTCGAAGAGACACGCGTCACGACGTTGTTGATCCGCGTCGCGGCTCCGGACTGGTTACGAATGACACCGACCATCACCACGCCACTGGAAGCTCCGGACTGCACCGCCAGAGCCAGTCGCGCGCCGTCGGGCGAGACGGCGAGGGACGTCACCGTTCCCAACCACGACAGCGGGAACACCTGCATAGCCCCCGAAGCGTCCTGCACCAGCAACCTGCTCCCGTCCTGCGACAGCCCCCAGATCTCATCCTTGATGCCACCGGTGATTTGACGCAGACGTGCCCCTTTGAACAACGGCCCGCACGAATCTCCATTCGATTTAAGACAGGTGACGCTGGAATCATTCAAGAGGATGGCCCCGCCATCAGGCCCAAAGACGAACCCCTTCGCCATCTCGGAGCCTTTCACCTCTCCCAAACGCAGTGGAGCCGAGGAGTCCAAAGACACGATATTGCCCGCGCTGAGCGAATAGACCGGCGTGGTGGCGGAGGCTTCCTGAATCGACAAACCACTGTCGGCGTCGGAATAGTTCTGGCCGGAAGAGGTTCTGACAACCATCGCATAGTCGGTATCCCCGTCGCCAAGTGTCATTCTCATTTGGCGCACGAGCAAGGCCCTGTCCGCCTCGGAGAGCTGGTCGAATGCCGAATTAAGCGTGATCCTGGCCCTGTCGTTATCCATGGGGACGGCATTGACCTTCAGCTTCGCCGAATGGGTGTTGGGGTTTCTGATTGCACCACCAAGCCATGCGACATCGCCATTCAGCAGTTCCTTGACCGCCATGGTGCGCCAATCGCGCCAAGCGAACCATCTGACATCAGGAAGCAGATAGCGAGACCACGAATCAGCCCGATACAAGGTAACCTGCCGAAACACCTGCTCAAAATCAGAATCCAGGATCACCACGACATTCGGGGCCCTGTCGATCCTCCACTGCCCCTCGACCTTCGACAAGGAATAATTCAACGACCTCGTCGCCCCGGACTCGGCGGCACTGTATTGCCCCCGTGTGTCAACCTGGCCTTTGACGCGGACATCCGCATCCACGCCATAGTCCTCGTTATCGCCGCTCTGCCCTTTCAAAGGCCTGATTCTCTTGACGAATGTGACCTCACCAAACGCTACCAGATACAGCGAATTCCCATCCCAGGCATGAGCCGCCTGGCTCGTGAGAAAATCACGCGCGACACGGAATCCATCACTTTGTACCCCTGCGGGCATCGCGTCAAAGAATCCTTTGACTATGTCCTCCGGCGATTCATCGTTCTTGGGGCCACGAGGATTGGTGAACACCCTATTGGATCGCTGCTCGATGGCTGGAAACCGCTCCACCTCGCCCTTTTCAGGAAGACCCAACGGATTCGAGCACGCGGACAACACTGCCGAAAGCACCATCGCGACTAGCACGAGCACAGTCTTTTTCGTCTTTTTGAACAGCATGTCACCACCTTCTAGATACCGGTCAACTGACTGGTCATGACCCCGAATCCACCAACCATATCGAAGCTGTCGGAATCACCGGAAAAATCAAGCGGCAGGTCCTCGGCGTCCAGTGCCGGCTGCCCGGGGTCAAGCGGCAAGAGCACCAAGAACCAAGTCCCCTCACCGACCCTCGAATGCACATGAATGTCTCCGTTATGGATCTTCGCGTCCGCCAAGGCGATGGACAATCCCAACCCGGAACCGCCGGTTGCGCGGGAACGTGAAGGATCCCCACGCCAAAAACGCTCGAAGATGTGGGTCAGCTGCTCCTTGTCCATCCCGGTGCCGTGATCCCTGATACTGATCACGACCGCCTTGCGATTCGCCGACAACCTCACCTCTATAGGCTTAGACAGGGAGAAATCGATGGAATCCACCAGGATGTTTCTCAGGATACGCACAATACGCCGGGGATCAATCTTCACCAGGCATTGTGTATGCGGCAATTCCAACTTGATCTGGGTCTTGTTGGCATCGGCGATGGGCTTGACCTGTCCGACCACCATCCGTATCGATTCGCAAATATCGGTCTCTTCAAAGTCCATGGTGAGATTTCCGGCATCGTAACGCGAAATAAGCAACAAATCATCGAGCATTTTCTGGAACCGATCGATCTGGCCTGAAAGCAGCTCGATGCTACGCCGGGTGGATTCCGGAAAGTCCTGTTTCTTGTCAACCAGCAAATCGGATGCCATACGCATAGTGGTGATCGGGGTGCGCAATTCATGGCTCACATCCGAGACGAACCGCTTCTGAACGCTTCCCGCCTGCTCAAGCTCGCCTATTTTCTGCCCCAACGATGACGCCAGCTCGTTGAACGAACGCTGCAACACCCCTATTTCGTCCTTGCGATTCACGTCGACACGGACATCAAGGTCGCCGTTGGCCATCGTCTCGGCGGCATCAGCCACCGTTTTGACAGGCCCGACGATACGACGAAGGACCAGCCATACCGACACGCCGACCAAGATGCTCAGTATCAGGCAAATCCATAGCAGGCTCATCTGTATCTGCGTCAACGAGCGTTCCTCGGAGCCGTAGGAATACAACGAGAACAATTCAAAATCGCCGGTCGAGCCGAACTGCAATCTGGTGCCCAACACCGCGCCCGGCTGAGCCTCACCTTCAACGCCATGGATTCGCACCGGCTCATAGTAGATGTTCTCGTTGTCGTCGGCGAGCACACTGCCGCGGATGCCACCGCCGACCAACGAGGCATACGCCGGCTCCGTCGACACCGGTGTGAGCTCCTCTCCCGAGATCGTATGGCTGAAAACATAGACCCCCATAAGATTGCTGGCGCCATCGCTCTGAATCGACGAGGCCGCCTCGTTGACCAGCTGTTGATACTGCACGTCAGTGGTGACATCGGCGGCGTTCAACGTGGAACGGACTCGGATGACCTGATTGGAGAAATCGTTGCGAGAATCCGCTTTCACCTGCTCGAACAACGAGGAGCGAACAGAAATCAGAGAGACCATGGAAAAGACTATCGCCACCACCATGGAGACTGACACCACGATGATGACGGCATGGGCCTTCAAGGAATGCAGGATCCTGAATCTGGTCAATGCGACGAAACGCCGGAAACCGTTCTTGGCTCTCATGGATATCGTCAATTCGAGGGGCCGTGCCCATGGTCCGCGTCAGACACGACGGAACCACTGTGATCATCAAGAGCGAAACGGTATCCTATTCCACGAACGGTCTGGATGACTTGAGGATTTTCCATATCGGATTCCACTTTGGCGCGCAAACGTTGGATATGGACATTGACAAGGCGCGTATCTCCTGAATCCTCGTAGCCCCAGACCTTTTTCAGCAATTCGTCTCGGCTGATCGCCTTTCCCGCATTGGCGGCCAAGACAAAACACAGGTCGAATTCCACCGGTGTCAACTTCAAATCGACGCCGTCCTTGGTCGCCGTATGTCCATCACGATCGATGGCTATGGAGCCGATCCGCAAATGGGACGGCGTCCGTTTGATATCGGTGGCATCCGGGGCATCCGTCAAACCACGCAGCCTCACCGCGATCCTTGCCAGCAACTCGGCCGTGTTGAACGGTTTGGTGACGTAATCGTCGGCCCCCGCTTCAAGCCCAGATACCACATCCACGGTATCCGTTTTGGCAGTCAGCATGATGATGGGTACGCCGGAAAGCGTTCTGATGTGTTTGGCCACGTCGATGCCACCCATCCCGGGCAGCATCACGTCCAGAAGAATCAGATCAGGCTTGACGGTGGGAAACATATCGACGGCCCGCGACCCATCCAGACACAGCACCGTTCGAAAACCCTTGTCTTCCAAAACGATGGAAAGCATCTCGGCAAGAGCCTCATCGTCATCAACGACCATAATCGTCGGTGTCCGCACCGAACCAACACGCATGAACCCCTGACCTCCTTGTCCGGTTTCGACCATAGCCGATCGTCTCACCGCACCGGTGAACAAGCCACTTTTATTATAGTTCCTGATAATTAGACACACAAACGACTAAATATCTTATTGCATGTCGCCCTTGCCCTTTTTCCGTTCCATGGATCCGTCCGATGAGTCGTTCGAGCGCCCGCCTCCCTGCAAGATCGCGCGTATCCGCTCCAGTCTTGGCCCGATTTCACGCTCATAACCGCGATCGTTGGGGTGATAGTATTCGCGCCCCACCAGCTCATCGGGCATGTATTGCTGCGTAGCGACGGCGCCGGGAACGTCGTGCGCGTAGATGTAGCCTTCCTTGTTGCCCCACTCCTTCATGAGCTTGGTCGGCGCATTGCGCAGCCAGCGCGGCACCTGCCCGATCATGCCTGCGTCCACATCGGCGAGCGCCTGATTGATGGCGTTGTAGCTGGCATTGGACTTGGGCGCGGTGGCCACGGCGATGACCGCTTCCGATAGGATGATCCGCGCTTCGGGCATGCCGACCATGGCGACCGCCTGCGCGGCGGCGACGGTGACCTGCAGGATCTGCGGGGCGGCCATACCGACCTCCTCGGCCGAGGCGATCATGATGCGGCGGGCGATGAAACGGGGGTCCTCCCCCGCCCGCAGCATGCGGGCCAGATAATGCAGCGCGGCATCAGGGTCGCTTCCCCTCATCGATTTGATGAACGCCGAGGCCACGTCGTAATGGTCGTCACCGTCCTTGTCGTAGCGCACGGTGGCCGAATCCATGACCTTCGAGACGACGTCGGGGGTGATGGTCGGTTTGCGAGCGCCCTTCTTGCGTTCCTTGTCGCCGGTGACCGCACCTGCCGCAGCCTCGAGGATTGTCAGCGTCTTGCGCCCGTCTCCCCCGGCCATGCGGATAATCTCATCGATTGCCTCGTCGCTAGCTTTGACTTCGCCTTTAAGCCCGTGTTCGCTTCCCAGCGCGCGAGTGATCAGCGTTTTCAGGTCACCGGGTTCCAATGATTCGAGCTTCACGACCACCGACCGGCTGAGCAGCGGCTTGTTGATCGAGAAACTCGGGTTCTCCGTGGTCGCCCCGATGAAGGTGACGTCCCTGTTCTCGACGCTGGGAAGCAACGCATCCTGCTGGGACTTGGAAAAGCGGTGCACCTCGTCAATGAACAGCACCGTCTCGCGTCCTTGCGTCACCAATCGTTCGTGGGCACGTTCCAGCACGGCACGCACATCCTTGACGCCGGAGGTGACGGCGGAAAGCTCCTCGAAATCTCGTCCGGATTGTTGGGCGACGATATAGGCCAGCGTGGTCTTGCCGACTCCCGGAGGCCCGAACAGGATAATCGAGCTCGGAGCGGTCAATGATCCTTTCGATGCGGGGCTGGCAAGCCGGCGCAACGGCGAGCCCTGGCCCAGAACCTGCTGCTGGCCCACCACGTCGTTAAGCGTCGTCGGCCGCATCCGCACGGCAAGCGGACGGGTCACGTCTTCAGGCGCATCGGCGGCGCTGAACAAATCCTCGGTCATGGTTCCATCCTACACCCCATATTCGAACGTTTGTTCGGTACCGGTTTTCAGCATGTCACAGAACGAACTTTGAGGTGACGGTCTTCATTTGCCCGCTATACAATAGCCAATTATTTATTAATAGTCGATAACAGATGCGAGGCACACCCAAATGCTTTGCCGATTCGCTATCAGGCCGTCGGAAAAGGCGGAGCTGCCGACGCAGCGGGAAAACTCGCACCAACGGCGCACGAGATCGAAGGGGTCGATATGCCATCAACCAGCACATCAATCAGAAGACTTGGCTGCATACTCTGCACAATCCTCCTTCTTATCGGCATTTCCGGATGCGCATCGACCGGCAAGCCAAAAGCCTCGTCGAAAGCATCACCGACGTACGAACCGTCCTCCTACAGCCCGCAAGACTCCGCAAAACTCGGCTCTTCGCTTCTGAACATCATTGATCAAACACTCAAGGAAGAGAATCCTTCCGATTCGCAACGGATGATACTGGAACGCGCGAAGCAGCATAACGGCAAAGTCTCCGTTTCCGACTACGAATCCGCATGGTCCGATTACAAGTCCTGCATGCTCGACCGCGGCTACAAGGAAATCAAGCTGATACGCTTCCCCCACGGCGGCTATATGGAAGCCCCTTACGAACAAGGCACAGCCGCTCAGGATTCTCAGTACAACGACGACCGCCAGGAATGCGAAAAGAGTACCGTCACCTCCGTCAACGAGGTGTACATGCTGCAAACCGCAAACCCCAACCTGTATTCCAATCAGGCCGAAGCTGTCGTCGACTGTTTGCACCGCGAAGGATTGGTACCCAAAACCTACACCGCAAAGGACTTCAACGAAGAAGAAGTCAAGGCGCAAAATTCAGAGGACGGGAAAGGATGGTCCTTCGACGCAACAGGAAATCCCAAAGCTCAGGAATGCACAGCCTCCAACGGTTATATCATTTCTGACGCCAGGACCGAACCCGTTGAACATCTGTGGTGATCAGACTGGCCATTGAGGTACGTTCGCCCTTGATTTATGGAAAGAAAAGCCAATGAAAGAATCCTTCGCCACCCGCATACACCGCCTCAAGCCCAGGCGTGTGAGCTTCACCTGGCTGTTGCTCACCGTCATCCTAGCAATAGCACTGAGCGTCGGCGCGTGCGCACTCCTGCTGCCGGACCGGCCACCGGCCTTGCTGGGAAATGCCGAGGAACGGCAAAGCGCACCGGTCAACACGCAACGCTACACAGGCACCCAAAAGGTGAAAATGATACCGACGCTTGCGGCCAAAACCGACCTGATCGGCAACGCGGGCGGAACGGTCACCGGCAATTGGGCGGCCTCCGGGCTGACCAGCGGCAAGGCCGCCTATAAGGCCGACAACCGTTCGGTGACCGCTCTGGCCACCGCCACTCCCCTCTACCGCGATCTGAAGCAAGGCGACGCCGGCGAAGACGTGCTGGCCCTGAACAACGAACTCAACCGCTTGGGCTATGGGGCGGTGCCCGGTTCGAACAATTTCTCATCGGCAACCTCTGCGGCGGTCCGCACTCTGATGAAAGCCTGCGGAAACACTTCGGACGGGACGCTGGCCATGGCCGATATCCTTTGGATCCCCAACCCTTCGGTCCGAACCACAGCCTGGAGCGCGACACTCGGTGCAATCCTTCAGCCCGGAACGCCGGTGGGGCAGGTGCCGGGCGGACTCACCAAACTGACGCTGAAGAACGGACAGCCTGCCGACAAGGACAGAACCCTCACCGTCTTTGGCCAGAAAGGCGTGCTTCCGGCAGGAAAGACCGAAATCACGGACGCCGGATTCTGCGGCAAGGTGGCCGCCACCGACGACTACCGCGATTACGACGAAGCCTCCTTGGCCAACGGCATCGACGCCTCATTGGCGCTGGCCACGCCCATCAATGTGCTGCGCGTGCCCGCGGCGGCCGTGTTCGGAACCCAAGGCTCGAAAGGCTGCATCGCCGTGCCCAAAGACAAGGCGAATCCCGATTCCGGTGCGTTCGATGTTGTCAAAGTGAACATCGAAGGTGCACAGCTCGGGGCAAGTCTGGTCCAAACCAAGGGAACGGATGCCGGATCGATCAGAAATGTCGCCATCGGCAGTCGCATCGCCGGCGAAAGCTGCCGATGATGGAGACGAAAGCCAACGCAAGACACGACGAAACGGACGGAACAGGCGTGTCGCCATCGCAGCCTGCCGTATCCGCGAGCGCCATCATGTCGGTGAGCGTCAGCGATCTGGCGCATCGTTTCGAGGGCACGGACATGCTCTTCGAACACCTCGATTTCACCGTGTCTCCCGGCCAGACGGTGGCGGTATGTGGCCCAAGCGGATGCGGAAAGTCGACGTTGCTTTCGATACTGGCCGGCTGGGAGAAGCCATACTGCGGCACGGTGACGCGCACGGGCATCGACCGGGTGGGATGGGTGTTTCAGAACCCTTACGGCGTCGCCAACCGCAGCGCGCTGGACCATGTCGCCTTCCCATTGCTTACCAAAGGGATGAGCCGGCAAGAGGCCGAGCCGAAAGCACTAGAAGCGATGGAACTGTTCGATCTCGGGTACGCGGCCGACCGCCGTTTCTCCGAGCTCTCCGGAGGCGAGGCACAACGGCTGATGCTCGCCCGCGCCGTCTGCTCCAGGCCGGACATGCTGCTGGTGGACGAGCCGACGGCCCAGCTCGACACCCGTACCGCGCACTCGGTGAGCCGGGTTCTGGGCAATCTTGCCGGGCAGGGCATGATCGTCTTCGTCGCCACGCACGACCCCGACACCCGCGATGCCTGCGGCAGGGTCATCGATCTGGCCGACTACGCGCCGAAAGGCGATGAGGAACCTGAGGCTTCACCGGTTACAGGCAATATCGAGGAAATCGTCAATGATGCCGCCGGTTTCGGCTCCGATACGGTGACGCTTGTGGCAGGACCGGAACGTGAGGCACAATCATGAGACTGCGTTCGATACTCTCCGAGGCCTTGCGCAATATCGGTTCCGGCACCACCCACGCATTGGCCATGGCCATCATCGTCCTATTGATCGGCACACTGATGGGCGGCTATGAGGCCATGTCGGTGGTCGGTCTGGAAAACGAGGCCGTAGGCCGTATCAACGCCTTCGCCGATACGAAGACATTGATCGGGTCCGGCGACGATATCGACGGTTCGGCATGCGACCGGTTGGCTTCGACAAGTACCACGAATCCTGTCCGTTCCGGTGCCGTGAGGGAAGGCGGACAAATCACTCCGAATTCCACCCCCGGCAAGGACATCGCGAGCTATGAGGTCACGCCCGGCATGCTGCGACTCATCACCGCCAATGGTTCTGATACCGGCAGTGCTGCCGGCAAAACCAATACCACCAGGGCGGACGCCTCCGGGATCTGGGTCTCCAAGGATGTGGCGCACGATTTCGGTCTCGCGCAAGGCTCGAAACTGGAGACCACAACCGGCACGGCCACCATCGCCGGCGTCTTCTCCTGGCCCAACGACGGCCGCGACACCCGCTTCGCCTATGCGCTGCTGATCCCCGCATCGGCTTCAGGCAACGCATTCGACGAGTGCTGGGTCAAGCAATGGCCGACGAGCGGCAAAAGCGACAGTCTGCTCTATTCGACTGTCATCGCGCAGGATGAGGATGGCAAGCCGGCAGGGATAACAGCGCTCAACAAGGGATTCGATTCCCATTACGACGGACAGGCCTCGTACGCCAGCCGTATGACAAGGATGATGCCTTGGCTTGCTCTGGTCTTGGGATTGCTGCTCGGCATATTGTCTGTACGGCAACGCCGGCTCGAATATGCAGGAGCACTTCACAGCGGCGAAAGCAAAGACGCACAGTTGCTGACAGTCGCCACGGAGACGCTCGTCTGGTCGCTGGTGGGAACCATCGGCGCTGCAAGTCTTCTGGTCGCCTACTGCGTGCGCTTGGCACCATCTGACCAGCTGGCGGTCTGTCTCACGTCAATTCGTTCTCCCCTGGCCTTATGTGCCGGCGCATTGCTTGGGGCGATGCTCGCCACGCTGACCATCAAGGAATCCCAGCTCTTCCGATACTTCAAAAACCGATGACCCAGCGGCAACGGCGGTACCGTGACGGAAGACCGGCCAAATCCATCCTCACATCACCAGTTCGTTGCCCACGCGGTAATCGACGAAGACCACCTCGCCGCTTTCCTGGGTGGCGTCAAGGTCGACAGTGCCGGTAATGGCCCAATCGTGGTCGCCGTCGGAATCATCGATGATCTGACGAACCTTCCAAGTATGCTCTTTGGCCTCGTTACGATCGTCCAGGATGAACAGATCGCCGCTGCGGGCCTTCTGGTCGATGCCGACATATTCATGCTCGTCGTAATAGCGTCCGAGGGCATCGTCCCATTCGTGCACACCGTAGCCCCAGTCCTTGTCGAGCGCGCCGAGCTCCTCCGGCCGGTCCTGGTCCATCAGCTGGATGCGGCGGAACATGGCGTTGCGGATGAGCACGATGAGCCCTCGCCTGTCCTCCACCACTGCGGCCTTGCCACCAGGAGCCACGGCGCTAAGCGCGGCGGCCTCGGCGTCGGCGGCCGAATCGCTGCCTGCGTTCTCCCATTCGTCGACAAGGCTGGAATCGACGGAGCGTACGACCACACGTAGCCACGAGATGATGTCCTCCAGCTCGTCGTTGCGTTTCTCTTTCGGGACGGTACGCGCGAGCGAACGATAGGCGTCGGAAAGGTAGCGCAGCAGCGTGCCCTCGCTTCGCGCGATGTTGTAGCGGGCGATGTAGCCGGTGAAATCGCTGGCCGTCTCCACCATGTCGCGCACCACGGTTTTGGGGCTCAGCTCGTAGTCGTTGGCCCACGGCACATCATGGCGGTATTCGTCGAAGGCGGCGTCAAGCATTTCCTCGAGCGGCTTTGGCCAGGTGACCTCCTGCAGCTTGTCGATGCGCTCGTCGTAGTCGAGCCCGTCGGCCTTCATCTCGGCCATCGCCTTGTCACGCGCCTGCCGTTGCTGGGCTTTCAAGACCTGTTTGGGATCCTCGAGCGTCGCCTCGACCATCGAGACGACGTCCAGCGCGTAGGTGTCGGATTCGGGGTCGAGCAGTTCCAGCGCTGCCAGAAGGAAGGGTGAAAGCGGCTGGTCGAGCGCGAAATTGTCGGGCACATCAACGGCCAGAAAGTAATCCTTACCACCACGGCCGTTGTCTTCGGCCTCGATGAAGGAGGAGTCGAACATGGTCTGGAAGATCTCGTCGGCACGCTGGTGCAGATGTTCCTTCTGTTCGGGGGTCTGTGAGGAATCGTCGATGAGCCTGTCGATACGCTCGCGTGCGTCGCCGCCCTGCGCCACCTCGTTCAAGACCATGGAGTGGCTGATTTTCATGTGTGGCACCAGCGTTTCGGGCGCGGCCTCGATGAGACGATCGAATGTGCCCTCGTTCCAGGTCACGAAACCTTCCTGCGGCTTCTTGCGCTTGATCTTCTTGAGTTTCTTCGGGTCGCCGTTAGCCTTGGCGATGGCCCGCGCGTTCTCGATCTCGAACTCCGGAGCCTCCGCCACCACCAGCCCTTCGGTGTCGAATCCCATGCGTCCGGCACGCCCGGCGATCTGGTGGAATTCGCGGGCACGCAGTTTGCGCATCTTGAACCCGTCGAATTTGGTCAGCTGCGTCAGCACGACCGAGTGAATCGGCACGTTGATGCCGACACCCAGCGTATCGGTGCCGCAGATGACCGGCAACAGCCCTTGCTGGGCGAGCTGTTCGACCAGACGTCGATAGCGCGGCAGCATACCGGCGTGATGAATGCCGACTCCGGTGCGAAGGAGCCGCTGCAGAATCTTGCCGAATGCCGTGGTGAAGCGCGTGCCTTTGATGGCCTCGCTGATCTCCTTGCGTTGTTCCTTGCTGGAGACTCCCGTGCTGGCTAGCGCCTGAGCGGTTTCCAATGCAGCGTCCTGCGAAAAATGGACCACATAAATGGGGGTATCGCCACGATTGAACAGCAGTTCGACCGTGCCGGCAAGCTGTTTGTCGGTGTATTCATAGCTCAGCGGCACCGGGCGGGGCGCGTCATCGATGACGTCCACGTCGCTGCGTGTCATATCCTCAAGCTTGTCGGCGATAGCGTTGACGTTGCCAAGCGTCGCGCTCATCAGCAGGAACTGCGTCTTGGGAAGCGTCAACAACGGCACCTGCCAGGCCCATCCACGCTCGGCGTCGCCGTAATAGTGAAACTCGTCCATCGCCACGCAACCGATGTCGGCATTCACGCCCTCCCGCAACGCCTGATTGGCCAGAATCTCGGCGGTGCAGCAGATGATCGGCGCCTCGGAATTGATGCTGGTGTCGCCGGTAATCATGCCGACGTTGTCGCGGCCGAACGCCTCGACCAGATCGAAGAACTTCTCGCTGACAAGCGCCTTGATCGGTGCCGTGTAATAGGAGCGTCTTCCGGTGCACAACGCCGCGAAATGCATGCCAAGGGCCACCAGCGACTTGCCGGAACCTGTCGGTGTGCTCAGGATGACATGGTCTCCCGCAAGGAGGTCCATGACGGCTTCTTCCTGATGCGGCCACGGGTCGATGCCCTTGCTCTCACGCACCCAGGAGAAGAACCTATCATAAATCTCATCGGCATCGATATTGCGCTGCTCGTCCCCGCTGCCATCCCAACTCGGTGCCAGCTCCCCTAAACTCTGTGTCATAGCCCCAAGTCTATCGTCGGCTCGCTACGGAAAATGGCGGCCACCGGAAAACCGATGGCCGCCATTGCGGATAGCTTATCGACGAACTAGTCATCTTTACGCGTATTGTGCCCGTCCTTGTGCGGATGGGACTTACGATGAGGAATCGGAATCTCAGGAAGCGGAATTTCCGGGAACTCGAGATGTTCGGGATCTTTTTCGCTTTCCGGGTGCGTGGCATCGTAGCCCTGCATATAGCGGGTCTTGCGCCACTCATGGACCGAGGCGTTGGTGCCGCGGTGATGGACATGGTACTGACGGGGCACACCGCCGTAATGTTCCTTGTCGACTTCCTTGGCCACCGCGATCTGGTTGACGTTCGAGGCGTCCATGATGGCGATCGGGGCGACCGGCTCAGGCTCGGTCGGCGCGGCGGTGCGTTCCTGCATCCGGGTCGGAAGCCATTCAGCGAGCTTGGAAAGCAGCGCGCAGACGATGAAGTAGACCACGCCGGCGACCACCAACGTCTGCAGGATGTTGAAGTACATCGAGCCCAGACGGCGGGATTCCTGCAAGAGGTCCGTATACATGATGATCGAGCCGAGCGCGGTATCCTTCAACACCACCACCAGCTGGGTCACCGCTGCCGGCAGCATGGCGTAGATGGCCTGCGGCACCTCGATCTGCATCAGTGACTGCGTGGTGGTGAGCCCCAGGGCCAGCGAGGCCTCGCGCTGCCCGCCGGGCAGGTTGCCCACGCCGCTTCGCACCAGTTCGGCGACCACGGAGCCGTTGTAGAGAATCAGGCCGAGCACGACGGCCCAGTAGGAAGCGCTTTGGATGCCCATGAAGGAGAAAAGCCTCCAGAAGAAAATCATGAACATCAGCACCGGCACCGCGCGACAGAACTCGACGATGACGCCGGAAACGGCCCTCACGATCTTGCTTGGCAGCAAACGGCCGATACCGAAAATCAGGCCGAAGACGACCGAACCGATAACGGCGAGCACGGCTGCCTTGATGGTCATCCAAAGCCCGGGCAAGTAGAAGTCCGTCCAGGCCTCGCCGTCAAGCGCCGGCTTCCAAAGCTCCCAGTCCAGCTGGTTCTCACCGTCCGGCGGGTTGTGCAGGCGCATGAGGATGAGTACCACGAGGATGGCGACGATGATGCCACCGATCCAGTTGGCGATGCGGATACGACGTTTGCCTTTCGGCCCCGGCTCGTCGAAGAGGACGGCCGATTCGTTGTTGTTCTTGCTCATGCGTTCACCTCCGTACCGCGAGCTTGTTCGAAAGCACTGTGGTCAGCGCCCCGATGGGAATGATCAGGATGACGTAGCCGAACGCGAAGATCAGGAAGATGGCGACGATGGAGTTGGCATGGAACTCGATCATCTCGCTCATCAGGCTTGACGTTTCGGTGGCCACTGACGCGGCCGCGGCGACCGTCGAGTTCTTCAGCAACGCGATCAACGTGTTGCCAAGTGGCGCTACGGAACCGCGGAAGGCCTGCGGCAGAATGATCTGTGTGGCGGACTGCATGAAGTTCAGCCCCAGCGCACGTGCCGCCTCGGCCTGTCCCAGCGGGACGGTGTTGATGCCGGAACGCAGAGATTCGCAGACGAAGGCCGCCGTGTAGAGCGACAGCCCGGTGACCGCAAGCCAGAAGAAGTTGACGGCGAAGGTATCGGAGAACGTCAGCTTGAGCTGGGCGAAGGCGCCAAGCACCATGAACACCATGATGATGGTCAACGGCATGTTCTTGAAGAACTCGACGTAGGCGCTCGCCACGGTTCGCAAAGAAGAGATCGGCGAGATGCGCATCATCAGCAGGACGATGCCGAGAACCAGCGAGAACAGCGCGGACCAGAGCGTCAGTTCGATGTTGACAAGAAACGCGCCCGGCACATTGTATTGGCTGAACAATTCAATGAATTCGTTCATTTCTCGACTCCCGTCTGCCCTAGATCCGGCTTTGGCGGATTGTATTTCATATTCGGCTTGTATTTGACCCCGCGAGTGTTGTCGTTGATGGCGCGTTTCCAAGAACCGTCTTTTTCCATCTGGGCGATGGCTTTGTCGATTTTCCTGGCGAATTTTACATTGCCCTTCTTCACGCCGACACCGTAGTATTCCTGCGTGAACGGCTTGCCGATCAGGCGCAGTTTGCCGTGGGCGTTGGAGGCGAGGCCTGCCAGAATGATGTCATCGGTGGTCACCGCGTCGACGATGCCGCTGAACAGCGCCGTCGCGCATTCCGCATAACCGGGCTGCTCCATCAGCTGTACTTTCGACGAGAACTTCTGCTTGACCACTTCGGCCGAGGTGGAACCGGTCACCGAGCAGAGGCGCTTGCCGTTGAGACTGTCGGGCCCGGTGATCTCATGGTCGTCCTTACGCACCATCAGGTCCTGGCCGGCCACGAAATACGGACCGGCGAACGTAACGGCCTTCTTGCGCTCGTCGGTGATGGAATAGCTGGCGATGATCATATCGACGTCGCCGTTCTGCAGCATGGCTTCACGCTGCTTGCTCGGCGCTTCCTTCCAGACGATTTCGTCCTCGTTATAGCCGAGGTCGCGTGCGATGTAGCGTGCGACATCCACATCGAAGCCGACGTAGGTGCCGGATTTCTTGAAGCCGACGCCGGGCTGATCGAACTTGATGCCGATGCGGATCTTGCCCGCCTCGTTGTCCGAGCCGCACGCGGCTACGGTAACCACGCAAGCCAACGCGCAGAAGGCCGCGAGGACCCTGCGCCAGATGCGCGAACAATGGTTGAATGATGGTTTCATAGATTGTTGCTTTCCCGAATACTTCCCCATTCGCTTTCTAGCGGATTAATGATGTTGCTGTTGTATTGCCCTCGATTGGTGCGCCGCGAGTATCCATCGGTCTCGTCTCCATATAACCGGTATACCGCCAGATGCACGTGTAGGAATCAGTGTGTAAGGATCTTCGAGAGGAAGTCCTTGGCACGATCTGTCTTCGGATGGTCGAAGAACTCGTCAGGCGTTCCCTTTTCGAGGATCTTGCCGTCGGCCATGAAGACGATATGGTCGGCCGCCTTGCGCGCGAAGCCCATCTCATGGGTCACGCAGATCATGGTCATGCCTTCGCTTGCCAGCTTGATCATCACGTCAAGCACCTCATTGACCATTTCCGGGTCGAGGGCGCTGGTAGGCTCGTCGAACAGCATGATCTTGGGTCGCATGGCAAGCGCACGGGCGATGGCCACACGCTGTTGCTGTCCGCCGGAAAGCTGGGATGGCATCTTGTTGGCCTGGCTCTCGACACCCACGCGCGCCAGGAGATCCATGCCGAGGTCATCGGCTTCTTTCTTGTCCATATGACGCACTTTGACCGGTGCGAGCGTCACGTTCTGCAGAATCGTCTTGTTGGCGAAAAGGTTGAACTGCTGAAAGACCATGCCGACCTCGGCACGAAGATTGGCCAAGTCCTTGCCTTCCTGCGGCAATGGCTGGCCGTCGATGCGGATGGTGCCGGAATCGATGGTCTCGAGCCTGTTGATGGTGCGGCACATCGTGGATTTGCCGGAGCCGGAAGGTCCGACCACGACGAGTACCTCGCCCTTGTCGACCTTGAGATTGATGTCCTTCAAGACATGGAGTTTACCGAAATGCTTCTCTACATGGGAGAGTTCAACCAGCGGATGGTTCTCGTCCATCAATGGTTTTGACGCGTCATTTTCGCGCGTTTTAGTAGTAGTTTCTTTTGTTTCAGACATGAAAGCAGTATACCTGCACAGTGTTACCACATAGTTACCAGCGAAATTATTGAGACATATCAGTAATTATTGTTATGTGCTCAAAATTCGTTATTATCGTGCTACATCTCGTTGAATTCAGTGGCTTCTGAAAACAAATGTGTCCAACTCAACAATGAGCTGGACACATGCATACGATGATTCATTTGTAATAAATATTACAAAATCAAATCAGTCTTCATCCTCTTCCGGATCGTAATCGACACCGGTCTCGGCACGTTGGGCGTCCGAAATCGGAGCAGGTGCACCGGTCAACGGATCTCGGCCGCCGCCGGCCTTCGGGAAGGCGATGACGTCGCGGATGGTGTCGCAGCCGGCGAGAATCGAGACCGTACGATCCCAGCCGAGAGCGATGCCTGCGTGAGGCGGTGCGCCGTACTTGAACGCTTCGAGCAGGAAGCCGAACTTCTCCTGGGCTTCTTCCTCGTCGATGCCCAGCACGTCGAGTACGCGTTCCTGGATGTCGTTGCGGTGGATACGCACCGAGCCGCCGCCCATTTCCTCGCCGTTGCAGACAATGTCGTAGGAGTCGCTCATGGCGTGTTCCGGATCCTTATCGAACTTGTCGATCCAGTCGGCGCTCGGCATGGTGAACGGGTGGTGCATGCTGGTCCACTTGGAGTTGCCCACCGCCACATCGTCGTCATCAGGATCGTCGGCGCGCTTGAACAGCGGGAAGTCGACCACCCAGGTGAAGGCGAACTTCTTCGGGTCAAGCAAGCCGGCACGGCGCGCGATCTCGACGCGGGCGGCGCCGAGCAGCAGCTGCGAGGACTCACGCGGACCTGCGGCGAAGAACACCGCGTCGCCGTCCTTGGCGCCTACGGCCTCCTTCAGGCCATTGCGTTCCTCGTCGGAAAGGTTCTTGGCCACGGGGCCCTTGAGGGTGCCGTCGCCGGTGAACTGCACGTAGGCGAGGCCCTTGGCCCCGCGTTGGCGCGCCCATTCCTGCCATGCGTCGAACTGACGACGTGGGGTATCCGCACCATCCGGGAAGACCACGGCGCCGACGTAGGGTGCCTGGAAGACGCGGAACGGGGTGTTCTTGAAGTAATCGGTCAGCTCCACAATCGGGTTGCCGAAGCGCAGGTCAGGCTTGTCGGAACCGTACTTGTCCATGGCATCCTGCCAGGTGATGCGGTCGATCGGCAGCTTGATGTCGTAGCCCTGGGTCTTCCAGATGGCGGCGATGACCTTCTCGGCCATGGCCATCACGTCCTCCTGGTCGACGTAGCTCATCTCCATGTCGAGCTGCGTGAACTCAGGCTGGCGGTCGGCGCGGAAATCCTCGTCACGGTAGCAGCGGGCCAGCTGGAAGTAACGCTCGACGCCGCCCACCATCAACAGCTGCTTTAAGAGCTGCGGGGACTGTGGCAGCGCGTACCAGGAACCGGGCACCAGGCGTGCCGGCACCACGAAGTCGCGTGCGCCTTCAGGCGTGGACTTGATGAATGTCGGGGTTTCCACTTCAGTGAAGTCCATATCCTCCAGCGCATGGCGTGCGGCACGGGTCATATCGCTGCGCAGCTTGAGGTTGCGCTGCATGGACGGGCGACGCAAATCGAGGTAGCGATACTTCAGACGGATGTCCTCGCCGGGAAGCTTGTTCTCGGCCTCGTTCTCGAGGGCAGTGGAAACCTGGAACGGCAGCGCATCGGACTTGGCCAGCACCTTGAGGCTTTCGACGACAACCTCGACCTTGCCGGTGGAGAGATGCTCGTTCTCATTGCCGTCCGGACGTTCACGCACCTCGCCGACAACCTGAATGACGAATTCACTGCGCAGCGGGCGGGCGATTTCCTCGTCATAGATGACAATCTGCACCAGGCCGGTACTGTCACGCAAATCGATGAAGGCGACGCCGCCGTGATCACGTCTGCGGTCGACCCAACCCGCAAGGGTTACTTTTTGACCGATCAATTCCTCGGTCACTTCAGTGGCATGGTGTGTTCTATAAGCCGTCTGGCTCATGCTCCCTCTATTCCTTATCTACTAACCGCTCGAAAACCGCGAAGATCCGCGCTCTTTTATTTGCTCAAAGAGACGGTTTGCTGAGCATACAGCGTATCGGGTTGCCATGACTTGGCATCGGCGGGGACCTGCTCGCCGGTGATGATGTTCTTCACTTCGTCATGGTCGCTGCCTTCGCCGTCGTTCGACGCATCCGCCGGGAACCAAACATACGGGATGCCCAGTTTGTCGGCGTACTTGATCTGCTTGCCAAGTTTCGCGGCCTTCGGCGCCACATCGGCGGCGATGCCGCGTTCACGCAAGGCAGCGGCGATATGGTTGCAGTCCAGACGATCGTCCTCGTTCCATACGGCCACCATGACGGCTGCGGGAGACACGCGAGAGGCGTGTGCGCCGGCGGTGTGCAGCATGTAGGAAACCAGGCGTGACAGACCGATGGACAGGCCCACACCCGGATATTTCCTGTTGCCCTGCGAGGCGAGGTTGTCGTAACGCCCGCCTGAGCAGATGGAACCAAGCTGGTCCGCACCATCAAGGAACGTCTCATACACCGAACCGGTGTAGTAGTCAAGGCCACGCGCGATCTTGAGATCCGCGATGACCGAACCGGGACGGGTGATGGCCGCTTCGTCGACAATCATCGCCAACGTGTCGAGGCCTTGACGCGCAAGCTTGTAGGCATCGCTGTCCTGTGCAATATTATGACCAGCGCATAATTCATCGAACTTCTCCAGCAGTTCCTTGCCGTCTTTTGCGGTAAGTTCCGCCAGTTCGAGGCAGGCGCGCGCCTGTGCCTCGTCGGCCCCGCACCCGCTGACCAGAAGCTTGACCACCTCATCGGCACCGATCTTGTCGAGCTTGTCGATCTCGCGCAGCACGCCTTCGATATCGCTCAGGCCAAGACCGCGATAGAAGCCTTCGGAGAGCTTGCGGTTGTTGGCATGGACGGTGGCCTTGGGAAGCCCGAACTGACGCAGCTGCTCAAGCGCCTGCACCATGACCAACGGCAATTCGACCTCATAGTGATCTTCCAGCTCGCCGTTGCCGATCACATCGATATCGGCCTGTACGAACTCACGGAAACGGCCTTCCTGCGGACGTTCACCACGCCAGACCTTCTGAATCTGCCAGCGCTTGAACGGGAAGGCGAGTTGGCCGGAATGCTCGACCACATAGCGGCTCAGCGGAACGGTCAAATCGAAATGCAGCCCGAGACGATGCTCAATCGGGGTGTCGGATTCATGTCCGACCTCCTGCAAACGACTCAGCAGGTAAATCTCTTTGCTGGTTTCGCCTTTTTTCAGCAGACTCGAGCCTTCCTCAACCGCTCTGGTCTCGATGCCGATGAACCCGTTGAGTTCGAAAACCCTGCGGACCGTGTCGATAACACGCTGTTCGACCATCCGTTCTTCGGGTAGCCACTCCGGAAATCCTGATATTGATGCGCCTTTTGCCATAACTCCCTATAATAAATGGTGTTGTGGAAAATTGAGGCACCCGTCTCGACTTTCACAACAACCTGTTACACAAAGACTCTCAAGGAGCTGGCCATGGCCGACGAACAAGTCACTGAATCCCCAAACACCAATGAAACCAACGCACAGGCAGCGCAGCCTGGCGCGGACGCACAGGCCAGCGCCACGTCCCAACCGGTCGAGCCGGCGGCCTCACAGGCGTCGGCCGAGCCTCAAACGCCCGCGGCCGAAGAGGCGATGGCCCCTGCGAATCCACAGACCTCTCAGGCCGGCGACACGCCGAGCAACCCAGCGCCTGCCGCAGCAACACCGGCTCCGGCCACGCCTGCCAAGTCCGCACCGAAACCGCATGTTCCCTCCCCCTTGGCTTTCGCCAAAAAACCGGCGAAGCACCCGGTTGCAGCACCCGCTCACACTTACTCCGAGGCCGATGTCAAGGCCGCCGAAGCCTTCGGCCGCGTCGACGAAAAGGGCACGGTTTATGTGAAGGAAGGCGAAACCGAGCGAGAAGTGGGAGAATTCCCGGGCGCCACCAACGACGAGGCGCTGACGCTTTACGCACGGCGTTATCTCGACCTCAAGGCCAAGCTGGATCTGTTCGCCACACGTCTTAAAGCCGCGAACATCAAGCCTCATGAGATTGATGAATCAGTTAAGTCGCTCGGTGAGGAGACCGACAATCCGGCCGTTGTCGGCGATATCCCAACGCTTAAGTCTCAATATGAGGAACTGAAGAAGGCCGGCGACGCCAAGAAGGCCGAATTGGCCGAGGCCCGCAAGGCAGCGCTCGAGAAGGCGATCAAGGAGCGCACCGCCATCGTCGAGAAGGCTGAAAACCTCGCAAATTCGCTGTCAGAGAACACGAACTGGCGTTCCACCGCCGATAAATTCCGTTCGCTCTTCGACCAGTGGCAGCAGCATCAGCGCACCACCATCCGCATCGACAAGCCGACCGCGGACGCACTTTGGAAGCGCTTCTCCGCCGCCCGCACTACCTTCAACCAGCACCGTCGCAAGTGGGCTCAGGCCCGCGACGCCTCCCGCGAGGAGACCAAGCGCTTGAAGGAAGAGATCATCAAGGAAGCCAATGAAATCAAGGACTCCACCGACTGGGGCGCCACTTCGCACCAGTTCAACGAGCTCATGGACCGCTGGAAGGCCGCCGGACGCGCCGGACGCAAGGAAGACGACGAGTTGTGGGCACGCTTCCGCGAGGCATGCGACGTCTTCTTCAACGCGCGTCAGGCCGACCGCGACCAGATGAGCTCCAACGAGAAGGACAACCTTGCCAAGAAGGAAGAGCTCTTGAAGAAGGCCGAGGCCCTGGTACCTGTCGCCGACGAAAAGGCCGCCAAGAAGGCTCGTCAGGCGCTGGCCGACATCCAGGACGAGTGGGACCAGATCGGCTACGTGCCTCGTGAGGACATGCACCGCATCGAAAGCAGGCTGGATGCCGTCGACAACAAGATCAAGGCCGTCGAGCAGGCCGCTTGGCAGAAGAGCGACCCTGAAGCCGACGCCCGCGTCTCCAGCTTCGAGACCCAGCTGAAGGCCCAGCTCGATGAGCTCGATTCTCAGATCGCCGCCGAGTCCGACCCGGCCAAGAAGGCCAAGCTCGAGTCCGAAAAGGCGACCAAGGAACAGTGGCTCAACGCCGTGAAGTAAACTCAGTGAGTCTTATAAGGGGGTCTGCACCATCAAATTTGGTGCAGACCCCCTTTGTTATGCGTTGAAAAGCAGGTTTTCAGGTTGGTTTTTCTGCTTTTCTACGCACTCTCAATGATGTATGCGTTGAAAAGCAGAAAAATGGTGTCAGAATTCTGCTTTTCAACGCATATTCATCCCGTGGATACACGCCCGTTCCGTCCACGAAAGCATGATTAATCATCCTTGATGAATCCGCCTTGGCTGACTGATTTGCAGGTCTGATAGTCGATTTTCCACTGGCCATTTTCCTCGGTAAAACCTAAATCGATCACCTCATCGCTTGTCAGAACGGCAGAAGAATCCGAATCTCCCTTCAAGACCTTCCCTTTCTCAATGCCTTGAGTGATATGTTGAAGATTCTTTTGCCAGTCCTTATCAAGTCTGTAAACGCCGTTGAAATCATATTTTTTAGCCAGCGATGAATCATTTGAACAGCGTTGACTAGCATAACTCAAAATCGATGTTGAATCGCCTTCATATAATTCCTTGAAGAAACTCTTAGCTGTTTCCTTGACTTTGGAGGATTCTAAGGAATCAACACTCGCACTACCATGTGGCAGCGAACCGTCGTTCCCGCACGCCCCGACCGATAACGGCAAAAGGAGACAAACAACCACACTTACGATTAAACGAAAAATGTGTGTTTTATTGTTCATCTTCTTTGTCCTTAAGTGTATTGAAGATTCAACCGAACTCTATTTTGCAGCTTCGAACAATGCTCGTAAGGTATCTACCCGTGGCTGGTTGCAGCTGAGCTTATGGTCACCGGCCCGCCCAACCTTTGCCTGTGCGAATGCGAAAAGATTCTTGCCCTGAGAATCTGGATAGTTGAGATCTTCGGTGCTTGCCTTCATGGGATTATCGTCGACCGTGCAGCTTCCGGCTTTCATGTTTTTCAAATCATCGCGCGATAGGCCAGAACATAGATGTTGCCGCTTTTGGACGTGGTGACAGTGGTTGCATCGCCATCAGGATCGACACTGTATTGGTCCATGGACGAGAATCTGTCCGTGACGTCGCTGACACTCGGTTCCGAACTCTTGGCTCCACACCCAGTCAAACTTCCGGCACACAGCAGAACCGCAGCCGTGACAATAACACCTCGCACGTTCTTTCGCATCGCCTATCGCCTCTATCCTTCCTTGGATACACAAACCGGTATTGCTGATTTTCTCTCGTATCCAGATTATCAGCCCCCCCTACTCGCTCTTTCCCACGGCTACGACCAAAAGCCCGTTTTCAAGTCATTTTTCATGCCTTGCGTCGCGTCGCAGCAACAAACTCGACCAGTATGAAAGAGTCAGATATGGCGAAGGCCCAGCTCCTTTGTGGAAGCCGGGCCTTCGGGTAGTTGCCATGAATCAATGGCTAGCGGGTTTGGCGTCACTCACTCGGTGTGGCGTTGCCCTCGCTTGGAGCATCGGAACCATCGCTTGCCGGAGAATCATCCGAAGTATCTGACACGTTATCCGAGGACGGGCTAGATACTGGCGTTGGTGACGCAGCCGTAGCCGGAGCATCGCCGGAATCGGCGGATGCAGCAATAGCCGTATCAGTCGAAGCTCCAACACCTACCAGCTCGGGCTGCTTGCCTTCGGCATCAGCCTCGGCCGTCTTGGCGTTCGAATCCTCGAAGGGCACACCCTTGAAGGTGAACTCGCCCAGGATGCCTTCGCCTTCAGCGTCGACCTCCACCTTTTCTCCGTTCTTGAGATCGCCCATCAGGATCTTTTCGGAGACGGCGTCCTCGATGTCGCGAGTGATGACACGACGCAGCGGACGGGCGCCGAGCAGCGGATCGAAGCCCTTCTGCGCGAGCAGATCCTTGGCCGCGTCCGTGAGCTCAAGCGACATATGACGCTCGAAGAGACGGTCGTTGAGCTGGGTCAGGTCCAGATCGACGATCTGGCGCACCTGCGGCTCGGTCAGCTGGCGGAAGACGATGATATCGTCCAGGCGATTGAGGAACTCAGGACGGAACTGCTGCTTGAGCTCGCTGGTGACCTGACCCTTCATGCGCTCATAGCTGGACTCGGTGTCGTTGCCGGAGCTGAAGCCGGTGTTGGCGGCCTTGGCGATGTCCTTGGTGCCGAGGTTGGTGGTGAGGATGATGATGGTGTTCTTGAAGTCCACCTTACGGCCCTGTCCATCGGTAAGGTGACCGTCATCCAGCACCTGCAAGAGCGTGTTGAAGATGTCGGGGTGAGCCTTCTCGATCTCGTCGAAGAGCACGACGGAGAACGGCTTGCGACGCACCTTCTCGGTGAGTTCGCCCCCCTCTTCGTAGCCGACGTACCCCGGAGGCGCGCCGAAGAGACGCGAGGCGGCATACTTTTCGGAGAACTCGGACATATCGACGCGAATCAGCGCGTCCTCGTCGTCAAAGAGGAACTGCGCCAACGCCTTGGCCAGCTCGGTCTTGCCGACGCCAGTCGGTCCGGCAAAGATAAACGAGCCCGTAGGACGCTTCGGGTCCTTCAAGCCGACACGAGTACGGCGAATCGAGCGGGATAGTGCGGAAACCGCCTCGTCCTGGCCGATGATGCGCTTGTGCAGCTCGGACTCCATATTGAGAAGCTTCTTGGATTCAGCCTGCGTGAGCTTGAAGACAGGAATACCGGTGGTCGAAGAGACGACCTCGGCGATTACCTCTTCGTCCACGACCATCTTGACGTCGCTGCCACCCTCACGCCAGGTCTTTTCCTTCTCCTTGCGCTCGGTCTGCAGCTTGTCTTCCTGGTCGCGCAGTTGAGCAGCCTTCTCGAAGTCCTGGTCCTTGATGGCCTTGTCCTTCTCGTCGGAGATTTTGGCGATCTTGCCGTCAAGTTCCTTGAGCTCCGGCGGCGCGGTGAGACGCTTGATGCGCAAGCGCGCACCCGCCTCGTCGATCAGGTCGATGGCCTTGTCGGGCAGGTTGCGATCCTGGATGTAGCGAGACGAAAGCTCGGCCGCGGCCTGAAGCGCACCGTCGGTGATGGTCACCTTGTGGTGGTTCTCGTAGCGGCTGCGCAAGCCCTTCAGAATCTCGATGGTGTCCGCGATAGACGGTTCGTCAACCTGAATGGGCTGGAAGCGACGTTCAAGAGCCGCGTCCTTCTCGATGTACTTGCGGTACTCGTCGGTGGTGGTGGCGCCGATGGTCTGGAGCTCGCCACGGGCCAGCATCGGCTTAAGGATGTCGGAGGCGCCCAAAGCGCCGTCCGCCGACCCTGCGCCGACGATGGTATGAATCTCATCGATAAAGAGCACGATGTCGCCGCGGGTCTTGATTTCCTTCAGGACCTTCTTCAAGCGTTCCTCGAAATCGCCGCGGTAACGCGAACCTGCCACCATGGAGGCCAGATCAAGCGAATAGACTTGCTTGCCCTTCAGGGTCTCCGGCACATCGCCTGCATGAATCTTCTGTGCCAGGCCTTCAACAACTGCGGTCTTGCCGACACCGGGTTCGCCGATCAACACCGGGTTGTTCTTGGTGCGCCGCGAGAGCACGACCATGACGCGTTCGATTTCCTTGGCCCGTCCGATGACCGGGTCCAGCTTGCCATCAGCGGCTTCCGCGGTGAGGTTGCGGCCGAACTGGTCGAGAATGGCGGAACCGGTCTGACGGCCCTTGTTCTCCACGCCGCCTGCGTTGGCAAGATCGCCCTTGCCTGCGCCTTCGGCACCACCCGAGTTGCCGCGAATCAGGTCGATGGTGGAGCTGCGCAGCTCGCCCAGATCGACATCCATCTTGATCAGCACCTGCGTGCCGACGCCTTCACCCTCGCGGATGAGACCCAGCAGGATATGCTCGGTGCCGATATAGCTATGCCCCAGCTGCAGTGCTTCGCGCAGGCTCAGTTCCAAAACCTGCTTGGCGTGCGGGGTGAACGGAATATGACCATTCGGCGCGGCGTTGCCCTTGCCAATCATTTCCTCCACTTGCTTGCGGGTATCTTCCAAGGTGACGCCCTTGGCAGCAAGCGCCTTGGCCGCGATTCCTTCGCCTTCACGAATCAGGCCGAGCAGCAGATGTTCGGTACCGATATAGTTGTGCTGGAGGGCCTTGGCTTCTTCCTGCGCCAGTACGATCACACGTCTGGCACGGTCAGTAAACCGTTCGAACATACTTGTCCTTCCACTTCTTGATAGTCCATTTAACTCTACCGATTTACGATGACGTTTATTTCGTGCCGCGCGACGATTGCGCTGAGAACGCAACAAATGCAACGGAAACGGCTAAAATTCACTCATTGATAGCAATTCCGGGTTATTTCTGCAATCAAGCGTTATCATCCATCTTCTCGCCATTCGACGTATCGTCCGTTTCCAGCGCGATATCGCCGGCTGTATCGTCAGTAGCGGATTCGCCGTTCCCCGCAGACGCCCCGTCATCCTCTTCTTCGGAATCATTGACCTTGCGAACATCCGATTCGTTTGATTGGTCTTCCGGCGATTGAGCATCTTGCGATTCATCGGCCTCTTCCCCATCCGATCCCGTTTTTCCGGAATCGCCGGAATCGATAGAACCGATAGAACCGACAGAACCGACAGAACCGTTATCCGATGCATCCGAATCGTCAGAGCCCGTATCGCCGGCGTCTTCATCCCGATTCCCGTCAACTGATTCATCCTCGCAGTCAGCGTCCAGAGAATCGCCGCTCTCATCGTCATCGCTCAAATCGATGGTGGATTCCACAGCCACATCGGCGGTGATCGCACTGCCTACGGTGCCCTTCCCTATCGTTTCGTTCCCAGCGTTGTCATCATCCTCGTCATCATCAAGAGAACCAGGAACGGTGTGCTCGACGATATCGGTTTCCGAGGCGTCGTCGAGGGTGGTTTCGTCATCCGTCTCATCGGATTCTTCCGATTCGGTATCGGCGGTGTCCTCATCGCCGTCAATCGATTCGATGAGTTCGACCTGACCGCGTTCCTCACGTGGTGCCTGGGCGATGATATCGATATGCAGGTCGTCAAAGGCAGGCTTGGACTGCACCCACAGATGCGATGGTTCCGGCTGGGCGATTTCGGAATGCTCGCCGCAACCGTGGTCGAGGGATACCACCCGTCCGTCATCGGGACTCCAACGATTGGCACACACCCCGAACATCGTATTCAAATCACCTTTGAGACCGATGAAGAAGGCGCACGTCGAGCACAGATTGCCCTCGGCTGTCTTGGTGGAAAGCGATTTGGGCCCGTGCTGGCCCTCATACCAGCGCTTGGCGGTCTGCGAACGACCCAGCTCGCTCATCACATGTCTACGGGAAAGCCCGAATGCTTCGACAGTGTCCTCGAGCTCACGGCTGAGACCCGTTTCCGGATCGATATCGACGTCAGCATTCGTTGCGTCTTGTGGACCTTTCCCGTCGTCAGCTGTCGTTTCTCCATCATGTTGCGTGTTGTCCGATGCGTTCGGTTCGGCTTTTTCATCGGCCTTTCCGACCCTTTCGCCATGAACGGACGAAGCATCCGCCGCCTCCGCATCATCAGGATTGGCGTGCGCGTCCCCACTATTCAGGCCGGAAGCCCTGAAACCGGCATTCGCCGTTTCTCCGTTTTCAACAGAGTTCTTTTCAACACTCCCCGTCCTGCGGAACCCGTCTTCCATACGCGGGTCGTCCGGGTCGGTGCCCAATGAATCCGTGACCGAAAGGTCGGCGGCCTCGAGCCTGTCCTTCCAAGGAACCCAGGCCGGCGCGAGCAGAGAATCACCAGTGGGAACCAATGTTGATTCGTTGACGCTCCAAGAATCGAGTTCGACATCATGATAGAGCGTCACCGCCCATTGCCAGCCCTCATAGCCCTTGCGCAGACACACAAAACGAAAATCAGTGACATGGTCGCCCAAATCGATGCTCTGGGCAAACTCCCCTACCTCGTCGGGTTCATCGGCAACTGCAAGCACCACCGATTTAGCCAAAGAACGCGGGTCGAGCTTGGCCTCTTCATCAACTCGCTCGCCCGTATCCGCCGTCGTTTCCGCCATACTGTCTTCCGTCATTTCGCTTTCCGTTTTCTTCTCAATCCTCGACATCGAAATCATCGGCGACGGCGCGCAGCAACGTAGCCAATTTACGGCTTTCACCGGGATTCGGGTAACGATGGCGCCGCAGTGAATTGCCGGCCTGGTCGAGCAGTTTGATCAGGTCCTCGACGATGGCGGCCATATCATCAGGCTTCGGCCTGGTGGCACGCACCACGGAGGGCGTAGGCCCCAAAACGTGAAGATCCATGGCTTGAGGACCTTTACGACCGTCGACCAGCGAAAACTCGACCTTGGCCCCCTTGCGCAGCGTCGAAGCGCCCGCAGGCAGTGCCGCCGCCGGCAAGAACACATCGTTGCCGTTCTCGGCGGTGATAAAGCCGTAACCTCTCTTAGCATCAAACCAACGTACTTTCCCGCTGGGCATAACACACCTCGTTCATCCTCTAAATTCTTGACGGAAGAGCGTTTCCACGTTCCGTTTCTTGGGTCTACCACCAGTCTAGCGTAACGGCTACGCAAACCGCGAAAAATCGGTTTCCTGGTTCTTCTCACGGCGAGGCCATTTGCCTTGCAGGATTCCCGTCGAGTTCTGTCCGGCCTGTTTATCCGGCTTTGTCTGCTTGCCGAATCTGTCGTTTTTCCTGTTCTTCGATTTCGCCGGAGCGGCAGGAGCCTGAGGCTCGAGAGGCCCAATGGGAAGAATGACGGTCAAGGTCAGACCACCGCCATTGGCCGTGGTGGTCGCATCGATGAACCCGTGATGGGCCCGCACCACCGATTGGGCGATGGACATGCCAAGCCCTGTACCACCCTTTTGACGTGCGCGCGAGGGGTCGGCGGTATAGAACCGTTCGAAAATCTGGGATTGGCGGTCCGCGGGAACGCCTGGACCATGGTCCATGAAGCTGAACACCGCATAGTTCATGCCCATCTGCATGGATTGCCCGACTTCCACGGCCTCAAGGAAGTATCGCAACGACTGCGGGTTTGGAGGCATGCGTTGCAACGATTCCGGGCTGATGGACGCGGGAAGGATGGCCAGCCCGACCTCGACCGGCGAATCCGATGGCGTGTATCGGTGGATGTTGCCGACGATGTTGGTGATGACCTGGCGCAACCTCGAGGCGTCTCCGGTCAGCCTTACTACAGGGAATTCGCCTTCACGGAACACCAGATGCGAAGGTTTGTTGCCGTCCTTGGCATTGAGTTCAAGGCTTCCTCTTCTGATCAGCCGATTGTTGTCCAGCGCATGCAGATCGTCGACTGCGTCCTTCAACTGCTGGCTCAGGTCGACCTGCTGGGTCATGTCGATGCCACGACCCTCGTCGAGACGGGCCAGCGAAAGAAGATCCTCGACGAGCACGGTCATCCGCTGGCTTGAAGCCTCGATATGGTCTATGGACTCGTCTGCACGTTCGAGGGCGCCTGGCAGATCACGCTGCATGTGGTAGAGCTCGGAATAGCCATGGATGGTTGCCAGGGGGGTGCGCAGCTCATGGCTTGCGTCGGAGACGAACTGCTTCATCTTGTCCGTGGTTTCCTGTTGTTCGCGGAAGCTTGATTCGATGCGTGCCAGCATGGCGTTGAGCGACGCTGCGAGGGAACCGACCTCAGTGTTTTCCGGCGCTGGCGGAACACGTTGCGTCAGGTCGCCCGCGGCGATTTTGGCAGCGGTCTTCTCGATGCGTTTCAGCGGAAGCAGCGTACGCTGAATAATCAATGTGGCCACTACGGCGCCAAGCAGAACGATGATGATACTGACAAAAATCGAATACTGGGTCAACGTGCTGATGATGTCGATCTGGTCAGCCATCGATATACCGATATACACCGTCATCTTCACCGTGCTGGTGCCGTCCGGACCACGTTCCCGGCCTTCCAGGGCGAGCACGCGCCATGGGGCCTGAGCCACCTGCATGGTGCGTTTGTCTGTTTTGACCGACGAATCCAATTCACGGACCTTGGCGGCGGCGGTAAACGGCTTGTCATATTCGACATCGCCCATGGAACCGTTGGCAGGCAACTCCGGTTCTGAAACGACGCTATTGCGCAATACGGGGACCAGCGGCGTTCTGATGATGATATTGCTCTTGCTGTCACGCCATTGCATGAAATACTCGTTAGGCCCGACGTTCTCGTTCTCGTCTTTACGGCTCAGCAAATCGACGTTGCTGTATACCAATTGGGCCTGGTCGCGCAACTGGGTATCGGTCTTCTCCACCAGATAGCTGCTGACCAGCTGCCGTATGGTCAGTGAAATGCCGAAAGTGCCGACCATCAGCAAGACGAGCGTGCAGGCCACGAGCTTGGTCGAAAGGGGCACGGCATCCAGACGTCCAAGCCAACGTTTGCGCATACGGGTAAAAGCCGGGAACCTGCTTGGTTTGCTGCCTGTTGGAGGCCTGCTGCCTGGACCCTGCAACACGTCTGGCTGCTGTGTGCCATCAGTCGCAGCCGGATTATCCGTGACCGTATTGCGGCTCCCCTGCGACCCGGCCGATGCCTGTGCATTCATCATCAGCCTTGCTGGTCCTTCGGTTCACGGATCATATAGCCGATGCCACGCTTGGTCTCGATGAGCGGAACCACTTTGTGCTTGGTGCCGTCCGGATCGGTGACGGCAACGCCGTCGACTTTCTTGCGCAGATAGGAAATATAGGATTCGACGATCGCCGCGTCCCCGCCCCAATCATATTGCCATACATGATCGAGAATCTGCGCCTTGGAAAGCACCCGGCCGGCGTTGTCCATCAGATAGCGAAGCAGCTTGTATTCGGTGGGACTCAGATCGATGGCCTGTCCGGCCCGCGTTACGTCATGGGAGTCCTCGTTGATTTCCAGATCGCCGACACGCAGGATGGGATCGTCCTCCGTCTGTTCGTGGGTGCGGCGCAGAATGGCACGGATACGCGCGACCACTTCCTCCAGACTGAACGGCTTGGTGACGTAGTCGTCTCCGCCGACCGTAAGGCCCATGACCTTGTCTTGGGTATCGTCGCGCGCCGTAAGGAAAAGAACCGGCGCGTCGATGCCCTCTTGCCGGATGCGGCGTGTCACCGTGAAGCCGTCGATGTCAGGCAGCATCACGTCGAGGACGATCAGATCGGGCTGTACCTTCTCGATCACTTCGATGGCTTCGGTCCCTGACGCGGCCGTCGTCACCTCGAATCCGGAAAAATGCAGGGATGCAACCAGCAAATCCCGAATTGATGGTTCGTCATCCACCACCACGATAGACGCTTCTATTTGTTTGCTCATAACCATAAGGATTACTCTCTTGTCTGCATATTTCCTGAATGCTTCCTGCACAAAGCGCCTTATTCATCACTCAGCAAAATGCCCATGAACACATTTCCCGGGAACATCGGACAGACAATCTTGCCACATGGCCGGCGATGCTTTACTTTTTCTTGCGATGCCGCGGCCCATGGGCTTTGTGTTTCACTGATTGCGCTGCATCCGAGCTATCCGTTTGCCCGTTTTCCGGACTTCCGTCATTGACTCGGCTCTTATCTTCACCCGATTTGCCGGCTCTTTTCTTGTGCCCCTTACGCTTACGAAACACGACCACAACGCCGATGACGACGACTACAAGAACCACGCCGATGGAGACCGCGATGATGATCTTCGGTTTTCTCGAGGTTTCCTGCTGGTGCAGCACCTTGATTTCGTCCATCATGGCGCATGCGGAGCCGGACCAATCGGGAACGTCACCTTTTTGTATGGGTTCCAGCGCGGCCTGGGAAAGCCGGGAGACATGGCCCTTGTCTTTGAGCCAGTCATCGGAATTGTGCGAGACGGCGACCACCAGTCTGCCGTCGTTGGATGCAACGGCGAGAAGAACAGTATTGGCCGGGGGGTTGGTCGATTGCAGGCTTGCCCCCGCCCATTTATCAGGGTCTTTGGTTCCGGTGAAATTGGCCAGATACAAAAGCCTCACGTTCACGCCGGTTTCCTGTTTGGTGGACGCGATTTCATCGTTGACTTTGGAGACATTGCCGCCCAGAAGGTTTTGCGGATCGGTCACATCAGCGCTGATCTCCCCCATTGAGGGGCTTACCGCCTGGGCCGGTTGCGCGAACCCAAGAAGCAGTGAGACGCCCAGTAGGGAGACGATGACAACAACAATCGATTTCCAAAGGCGCCAGACGTCGCCGCGCAATGGAGATTCGGGCTTGTTAGCGTCTAAAGAGCAGCTCATCGAGCGCTCGGCGGCATCGGAAAGAAGCGAAATACTGGCTGGCATATCAACCACTGTAGCGAATAGGTTCACCAACCGGCCCGAGCCCGCCACGGATTCAAAGGCGCGCAGGCAGCACCGCTCAACGCAACGCCATCAGAACAAGAGTGCCAAGCGTTCTGCCTTCGGCTTGAATCAGGAGCGACGACAGCGATCGGCCGAGCAATGCGAAAGCGCCGGTACCTTGTGAAAAGATACCGGCGCTTTCGAAACCCCAGCGATTCTCTATAAACTTTATGCTTCGAGAATCAGCCTCGGATCAGTAGCCCATGTCGGCGCCCTGACCTGCGGCAGGAGCCGACTTCGGTTCCGGCTTGTTGGCCACCACGGCTTCAGTGGTCAGGAACAGGCCGGCGATGGAAGCGGCGTTCTGAAGAGCGGAACGGGTGACCTTCAGCGGATCGGCCACGCCGGCCTCCAGAAGATCCTCATACGTGTTGGTCGCGGCGTTGAAGCCCTGGCCTTCGGGCAGTTCACGCACCTTGTTCAAGACGACATCACCGGAGACACCGGAGTTCTCGGCGATCTGCTTGATCGGGGCTTCGATGGCGCGGAAGACGATGGCGGCACCGGTGGCCTCTTCGTCGGTCAAAGCCTTGACATCAGCGGAGTCCTCGGCCTTCTTGGCAGCCTGGACGAGCGCGACGCCACCGCCGGGCAGCAGACCCTCTTCAATGGCGGCCTTGGCGTTGCGAACGGCATCCTCGATGCGGTGCTTGCGTTCCTTGGCCTCGACCTCGGTGGCAGCGCCGACCTTGATGACGGCCACGCCACCGGCGAGCTTCGCCAGACGCTCCTGCAGCTTCTCACGATCGTAATCGGAATCGGTGTTGTCGATCTCGGCACGAATCTGAGAGACGCGAGCCTCGACGTCGTCCTTGGAACCGGCACCGGAAACGATGGTGGTCTCGTCCTTGGAAACGATGACCTTCTTGGCCTGGCCCAACACAGACATGTCAATGGAGTTGAGCTTGAGACCCAAATCGTCGGAGACAACCTGGGCGCCGGTCAGAATGGCGATATCCTGCAGCATGGCCTTGCGACGGTCGCCAAAGCCAGGAGCCTTGACAGCGCAGGAATTGAAGGTGCCGCGGATCTTGTTGAGGATCAGGGTCGGCAGCGCCTCTCCGTCGACATCCTCGGCGATGATCAGCAGCGGCTTGCCGCTCTTCATCACGAGCTCGGCGATATGGACGACGTCCTCCTGGCTGGAGAGCTTGCCGCTGGTCAAGAGGATGTACGGATCGTCGAGCACAGCGGTCTGCTCGTCATTATTGGTGACGAAGTACGGGGAGATATAGCCCTTATCGAAACGCATGCCCTCGGTGAAGTCGAGATCAAGGCCGAAGCGGTTGTTGTCTTCGACGGTGACAACACCATCCTGGCCGACCTTGTCGAGCGCCTCGGCGATCTTCTCGCCGATTTCGGGGTCTCCGGCAGAAATCGTAGCGGTAGCGGCAATCTGATCCTTAGTCTCCACGTCCTTGGCCACGGAAACGAGTTCCTTCACCACGGCGTCCGAAGCCTTTTCGATACCACGGCGCAGAGCCACCGGGTTCGATCCGGCGACCACGTTCTTCAGACCCTCGTGCACGAGAGACTGCGCAAGCACGGTCGCGGTAGTGGTGCCGTCGCCTGCGACGTCATCGGTCTTCTTGGCGACTTCCTTGACCAGCTCGGCACCGATACGTGCGTAAGGATCCTCAAGGTCGATTTCCTTGGCGATCGAAACGCCATCGTTGGTGATGGTCGGAGCGCCATAGCTCTTGTCAAGCACCACGTTACGGCCCTTCGGTCCCAGGGTGACCTTGACGGTATTCGCGAGTTCATCGAGACCCGCAAGCATTCCTTGACGAGCTTCCTCGTCGTATGCAATCATCTTTGCCATTGTTTCCTCCACAAGTGGCTACACATCTTATATTGACTCACCCGAAATCCCTAAAGCCAGATAACCAACCGTCAGCTGCCGATTATCACTCTCGAGCCCCGAGTGCTAATTTCAAGATTAGCACTCCCACCCGTCGAGTGCCAAAATTGATGGAATTGCGCTGTTGGCATGAAAAAAGTAGGATCCGATTCTTTCGAACCGAATCCTACGTAAAAAATATCTGCTGGTTAGCGATCAAATCTTGGTGACAGTCGTCGCCTGCAGACCCTTCGGGCCCTGCTCAAATTCATATTCCACTTTATCGCCGTCATCGAGCTTCTTGAAGCCCTCGCTTTGAATAGCGGAATAGTGAACGAATACATCCTCGCTCCCATCATCGGGGCTGATGAATCCGTAACCCTTGCCAGCATTGAAGAACTTCACGGTACCTTGTGCCATAATAACCATTCTCTCATCCGAGTGTCACGCGAAAACAATATGAGGTACCCGGCTGATTCCGGATACTACATCACGTAACAGTCCTTACTATAGACAGAACCCCAGTCAAAAGTACGGAACACGCCGTAAAAAGAGGCAATCAACACAGAAAAGTCAGATAACAAGCTGAAATGCAGCCTCTCCTTAAGTGAAAGGCTGCAAGAGCAAAATCAATTAAGGAGCATCACGACAATGGCCTGTGCAATGCCGCTTTGCTGTTCGACAGCCTGAATGCCCAACGTATTCGCAACGTCCTGTGCCGTCGCCTTGTCGTTGTCGTTCTGATACCAGACAACCGTGGACGAGGGAAGATTGCCGGTGGCGTTGCCCGCAGTCACGCTTGAGTAGCCGGCCTGAACGAGCACCGCCTTCTTCTTCGCCGCATAGCCGTTGGTATGGGTGGCGTTGATGACCTGGACCGCGGTCTGCTTGTTCACCTGCTGAGTGGGCTGAGGGGCCGCTTGCTGCTGGTTAGTGGAAGCGTCAGCGTCGGACTTGGTATCGGACTTCGTGTCCGTGTCGTCCTTGGCGGCCTTCTTCTTTTCGGTCTTCTTCGTAGCTTTAGGGGTGGTCACAGTCTGCGATTGGCTCTGGCTATGACCGGTAAAGGCCTTTTGCAGCTCACCGGAATAGAAGCCCCAGACCAACAGTCCGGCCAGAACAGCCACCACAACCACGATGAAATAAGGGATCGCGCGAGAAAGCAATGAAGTATTGCCGCGATGAACACCTATGGGCCCCTTCGGGGGGTTGTCGAACGCGTCCTTCTGATAAGACTCATAGTTACTGCGGTCACCACGCGCCATAAGTTCTCCTCCAATGTGTTCCACTACGCATAATCGTTTTCAACTATAGCGTCCTCCACCGTCAAATCTTTTTTTTGTGATGAAACCTCAAGAAAAATAAACATACTGCCCCGCACCTAGAGTAAGTGTCATGAGCGAAACCCATATCAAACCACTTTCACAGCTCGTCGAGGCCGGCTGGGCTCAAGCCTTGGCGGACGTGGAACCCGATATTCATCGTATGGGAGATTTTCTGCGTGCCGAGCACAGGGCCGGACGCCGTTACCTGCCTGCGAGCCGCAACATCCTACGTGCCTTCACCATACCGTTCGACTCCATCAAGGTCCTGATCGTCGGGCAAGACCCCTACCCCACCCCAGGCCATCCGGTCGGATTGAGCTTCTGCGTGGCTCCCGATGTACGCCCCGTGCCCAAAAGCCTGCAAAACATCTACAAGGAGATGCACGATGACCTCGGCCTGCCTATTGCGCAGAACGGGGATCTCACGCCGTGGTGCAGCCAAGGGGTGATGCTGCTGAACCGATGCCTGACCGTAGGCGTAGGCCGCCCGAACAGCCACAAGGGAAAGGGATGGGAGACCATCACGGACGCCGCCATCACCGCATTGAACGCCCGCAAGGACGGGCAAGGCAATCCGAAACCACTGGTCGCCGTTCTCTGGGGCCGCAACGCGCAAAGCCTTGAGCCGCTGCTGACCAATGCCTTCATCATCAAATCCCCGCATCCAAGCCCGCTCTCGGCTTCACGGGGCTTCTTCGGTTCACGTCCGTTTTCACGTACCAACGAGGCGTTGCGACAGATGGGGGCCACACCAATCGACTGGGACCTTACCTCCCACTCGGCTTTACCCTCGGCTACAATGCCTCACACAGAGCAATAAACATCCGAATTGAGAATTGAAGCGTTATGGCAATTTTTTCCCCACATCCGCATTCATCGCAATCTGCCGAACAACAGCTGCCGGCCACATCGATTCCGGCACCAGCCGCTTCCGGCACGACAGCAAGCGAAGGCACCCGCGCCAAACAGCTGGCCGATCGCATTCGTATGCGTTTCGCGCAAACGCTGATCGGGCAGGTCAATCTTCGTGAAGCCCTGATCACGACAATGATCGCCGGCGGCCATATCCTCATCGAATCCGTTCCCGGCTTGGCCAAAACCACCGCTGCCCAGACCTTGGCGACATCGGTTTCCGGTTCTTTCCGTCGTGTGCAGTGCACCCCCGACCTGATGCCATCGGATCTCGTGGGCACACAGATCTTCGACTTCTCCAGGCAGCGGTTCTCCACGCAAATCGGCCCGATACACGCCAATTTCGTATTGCTTGACGAGATCAACCGTTCCAACGCCAAAACACAGTCGGCCATGCTCGAAGCAATGGCCGAAGGCGCCACAACCATCGGCGGCAAGCGCATCGCGCTGCCCAAGCCGTTCATGGTGATCGCCACGGAGAACCCGATCGAGGAAGAAGGCACCTTCACCCTTCCTGAGGCGCAAATGGACCGATTCATGATGAAAGCCGTCATGACCTATCCAAGCGCCGCGGACGAAACACGCATGCTCTCGATGCTTACCAGCCGCGGAACGGATGTGGTGGATCCCACAGCCCCGGCACAGAACGCCCTGAGCATCGCCGACGTCGATTTTCTCCGTTCCGCCGCCCGTCGTGTCCACGTTTCAGAGGCGATCATGAATTATGCAGTCGATCTGGTGGCCACTTCTCGCGGTGCCGGCAGCCATCCGATAAAGAACCTTGCAACCAAAGTACGCCTGGGAGCAAGCCCTCGAGCCTCCATCTCGCTGGTTCGCGTCGGACAGGCACAGGCCCTGCTGAACGGGCGTGACTACGTGATTCCCGAAGACGTCAAGAAATTCGTCCACGAAATCATGCGGCACCGAATCCTTCTGACTTTTGAGGCCCAGGCCGAAGGCACAAGCCCCGACCAGATCATCGATTCCATCGTCGAAACGGTGCCCGTTCCATGAGCCACGACCTACGTCACATCTCACCTGCGTCAAGAAAGGTACGCCGGCAGATCGAAACGCTGTCCTCGACGCTTACCCTGCCTACGGTACGTCTTGCCTTGGGAATGCTCGAAGGCGAACACTCCTCATCACGGCTTGGCGGGAACAATGATCCGATGTCGACCAGGGACTACACCCTCGAAGACGAGGCGAGGCTCATCGATTGGAAGGCCAGCGCCAAACAAGGCCATCCCATGGTCATCGACCGCGAGCGCCTGGTGACCTCGCGCGTGCATCTGCTTCTTGACAACGGTCTGGAGATGCAGGGTCGCACGGCCTCGGGAGAGACCGCGACGGAAGTGGCGGGCAACGCCATGTGCATGTTCGCCGCCCTGAGCGCCCGGCGCCACGACCGGATCTCACTGGTGTTCGCGGACAGCTTGAACATCATACGCAAACCATTTAAGGGAGGACTGGCCCAATTCGAGAAGGCCATCGACGACGCAGTGGGCGCAGAAAATCGTCCTCCGCGCAATTTCGAAGCCCTGCTTTCCTACGCCCGTACCTTGAACGACAAAGGTTCGCTGGTGGTCATCGCCACCGATGACCACGCGCTCAGCGGCGATCACTTGCATTCCCTACGACTCATCGCCGCGATGCATCCGCTCATGCTCATTGACGTGACGACGCTCAATCCCTTCAGAAAAGTCCCGTTCGGCCAAGTCACGGACGGCCTGTCAGGACGACGCATTCCCGCATTCATGATAGGCGGGCAACCGGCGGATTCCGTGGACACACATCGACGGTATCTGACCGCCCAGTTGCGCGAGCAGCTCAAAGCCAGCAATGCCACACTGATACGCGCCACATCGAGCGAGGACATGTTTTCCCAATTCATTCATCTGGTGAGCGTGACATTGAAACGCACCTCATTCACCTCACGGCAGACCTCCCCCGTCGCTGCAGGAGGGATGGCATGACTATTACTCTGCGGCATCTACCGTTTTCCGGTTCTATTCCCGCCCCGCAAAAACAAGGAACGATCCGTCTCGGCACGTTTGGCGATCTGCACGCGAACACTGCCAGCATTGCCGATTACAAGCCCGAAGGTCTGATTACGATGCCGACCGGGCTCATCGTCGCCTTCATATGTTTTCTTGCGGCGGCGGTCATCCTTGTCATAGCGATATTGGTGCTTTCGAAGCCCAGGAAAGAGGCTCCGGTCAAAGTCCATGGCGCCCATAGCATCCAAAACGACAAAATGGCATGGCGCCAACGGATCAACGATATCGTAGAGCAGCAGGCGCAGGGCGAGAAGTCAAGGGACGAAGCCTTGCAGGCACTGGCACAGGTGGCCCGTGATTTTGCAGGCGAGAAGACCAATACCAACATCAGTTCCTGCACGCTGGCGGATCTCAACCACATCACGGTCTCCGCTTCGTGCGATCCGGGGATGAAACTGCTGCGCCAAACCATCAGCGCGCTTTATCCTCCGGAATTCGCAGATATCGAGCATCATGAGCAGGCGCGTGACATCAGCGTGGAACAGGCTGCCGAATGGGTTTCCAATCTAATTGAGAGGTGGCGGAAATGAACCTCGAATGGCATTGGCCGTGGGCCGGCGCAATCGGGCTCGTAGCCGCAATCGTCCTCATCGCCGCATGGCAGCTGGTGTGCATGCGCCGGCCGAGCAAGTCACCCCAAATCCCGGTTTTCGACCTTGACGATGACCTCAATACCGAACATGTGGATGAACTGTTCCGGCAGTGGCGGGTGCTGAGCCGTGTGGCGGTGGTCGTTTTGGCGATGGCCCTTCTGGTCTCCTCGGCCACGATTTCCAGGCCTTCCACGGTCGATGAGGCCGACGAAAGAGCGAGCAACCGCGATATCGTTTTGTGCCTGGACGTCTCCCCTTCCATGTTGTCATACGATCATGAAGTCCTCGCATCCTATCAACGACTGGTATCGAATTTCAAGGGCGAACGCATCGGCCTGAGCCTCTTCAATTCGACTTCCCGAACCCTTTTTCCGTTGACCGACGACTATCAGCTGGTTTCAGGGCAACTTAAAAACGCGAGCGACATCCTGGCAAGCATCTCCTCCCAGGACAAAATCGACAAAACCGATCCCCGTACCCTGCAGAAGTTCTCCGACCTTATCGAAGGCACCCAGAACCGCAAGGACAAGACCAGCCTGATAGGCGACGGTCTTGTCAGTTGCGCGGCCATGCTGCCCGGTTTCACTTTCGGATCGGACAATCGGTCCAAAGACGAGACGGGCAAGGCCTCAATCGTGCTCGCCACCGATAATTTTTCCGGCAAATCGAACTATACGTTGGGTTCGGCCCTGGATCTGACGCACAAGGCAGGAATCGTTGTCGACGGCCTGTATGCCGGGCCGGCGAGCAGCGAAAACGACAGGACGACCACGGAAATGCAACGCGACATCACCTCGCACGGCGGTTCGTATTTCTCCGTGCATTCCGGCAAGTCGATAGAAAACCTCGTCCAGACTATCGAAAAACGAAAGAACCGAGACGAACGAAGAATCCGCAAGGCGGCCCTCGTCGATGCCCCGGGTTGGTGGACACTGGCATTGGCGCTGCTGGCGGCGGTCTGGATAAGCCTGGCTTGGAGACTCAAACGATGAACCTCGAACACCTGATGAACTTGCGTTTCAATCCCTCACTCGGATGGCCTGCCGGCATCGCCATCGCCCTTGTCATGCTCGGTTTTGCCATTGCCGTAGTCATCGTTCATCGACGTCGAAAAGGCCAAAGCGACGAAACGCTGTGGTCATGCGTGCGCCGCTGTGCCATCTGCATCATCATCGCGCTCCTGGCATTGACCCCCTCGACCGTCGCCAGCACGACAAGCAGGGCGGTGAACACCACCGACGTGGTCATCGCAACCGATGTGACCGGTTCGATGGCCGTCAAGGATGCCCAATACGGTTCGGCCACAACGCTGACACGGCTGGAAGTCGCCAAGAAAGCCATCGACGATTTGACCGGCATCTACGACAATTCGAGCTTTGCGGCCTTGCACTTCGGGGCCAACGCCACCTTGGACGTACCGCTCACCCCGGATGTCGGTGCCATTCGCAATTGGGCTTCCGGGCTTCGCACGGAACCGACCGCGGTGTCTGCCGGGTCGAATCTGGACGCCCCCATCGACCCGTTGCTGGTAACACTCAAGGCGATGCGCTCCGCTCATCCGCAGGATAAGATCGTACTATATTACATATCTGACGGCGAGCAGACGAGCGCCGGTTCACGCCGAACCTTCTCTTCGCTTCGAGCATATCTCGACGATGCCTTTACCCTCGCCGTCGGCAGTGCCCAGGGCGGGCAAATCCCGGAAGTGAAGGCAGGCCCCTCCCACTCACCGACCGACCAATCCGATACCGGCGGGCAGGCTTGGGTGAAGGACCCCGCTACCGGACAACCGGGCATCTCTAAAATGAATGACAAGAACCTGGGTGAGATCGCCGACGAAATGAGCGGGAAATGCATCGTGCTCGGGCCCACCCACCGACTTGACCGGGCTTCCGTGGCTTCGGTCTCCAAGCATTTCAGAACCGTGAACACACCCAAACGACGCGAACGCGTAATGCCTGCGGTCTGGCCGTTATCCATGGTCTTGACCCTTCTTCTGGCAATGGAAATGGGCAGTTGGCTGGCGAACTCTAGGAGGCTGCTGTGAAGAAGAACAACAATCCGCCCTCTTTTCCACGACCTGCCGCAGCGTCTGCCAAAACGACTCAGGCCCGCAAACACCACGGCACGAACGATTCCTCGCGAGCGTCGAAGGACAATGAGGGAAAACAGCCGGCAATGGCATCATTGCCTGCCCGAATCACCATGGGGATAGCCGCGGCGATTTCCCTCGTCGTCGCAGGGGTGCTTTTGGCGAACATGACAGCCATAGACACCTACAATCAGGCCACGGCATCGCTGAACGCCAGCCTGGAATACGCCAAGAAGCCGAATGCCGATCCGCAACGGCTCAAAGCGCAACTCGACCAGGCCAACGCCCAATTCGACAACGCCCGCCATCTGGGCATCCTGCTCACCCCCAAAACAAAGGGTCTCATCAACGCCAACAGCGACATCTCCGGCAAACTCAGCACCACCGTCAAGCACAAGATAGCCAGTACCGAAGGCGCTGGAAAAGGCGATGGGCACGCGGCCAAGGGCAAAGGCTCACGCTCTTCCGATTCCGGCAAAGGCGACAACCAGGGGCTGAGCGACGAGCAGCGAAGGCAGGTCGAGGAAACGCTGAAGGCCAATCAGCCCAATGGCCCGGTCAACACAAACAGGAAAGCACCGACAACAAGCGACGAAGGCGCCGACGTCAAACCCTGGTGAGGATAGTCGTTCAGACAACGGGTTGCGCTAAGGTAAGGGCTTATGCAGCTGACTCAAATTTCACCGGCAATCGCGTTAACCTCACTGGACGGACGTTACCACAAGCAGACCGCCCCACTCGTCGAATATCTGAGTGAACCCGCATTGAACCGCGAACGAATCACCGTCGAGATTGAATGGATGATTCTTCTGGCCAACGGTTTCGACGGCAACGGCAATACGCCGGTTCTTGACGGGCTCAAGCCCCTGACACCGGCCGAGATCGCCTATCTGCGCGACATCCCCGAGAATTTCGGCGCCGAAGGCATCGCACGCCACGCGGCTTATGAGGCCAAGACGCATCACGACGTCAAGGCCGTCGAATACTACATCGATGACGAGCTTGAGCGCGCGTCAAGCGTTCTCGGAGCCGAGACGCAACTGCCGAACCTCAAGACGCTGGTGCATTTCGCATGCACTTCCGAAGACATCAACAACCTGGCCAACGCCCGCTGCATCAAGAAGGCCGTCACGTTGGTGTGGCTTCCGAAAGCCCGGGAACTGACGAATTTCCTCGCCGGAAAGGCCGAGGAATTCAAGGACCTGCCGTTGCTCGCCCTGACCCACGGCCAGCCGGCGACCCCAACGACCCTGGGCAAGGAGCTCGCGGTCTTCGTCCATCGCCTGAACCGTCAATTGACACATGTCGGTCAACAGGAATACCTGGGCAAACTCAACGGCGCCACCGGTACGTTCGGCGCGCATACCATCGCCTGCCCGCAGGCCGATTGGTTGGCCATCTCGCGTGAATTCGTCACCAATCGCATGTCGCTGACATGGAATCCGCTGACCACCCAGATTGAAAGCCACGACTGGCAGGCAGAACTCTATGGCACCATCAGCCACGCCAACCGAATCCTCCACAATCTCGCGGTGGACATCTGGATGTACATCTCCCGCGGCGTCTTCGCCCAGGTGCCCGTCAAAGGCGCGACCGGATCGTCGACCATGCCCCACAAGGTCAACCCGATTCGTTTCGAGAACGCCGAAGCGAACCTCGAGCTCTCCTGCTCGTTCCTTGACACCCTTTCCAGCACTCTGGTCGAAAGCCGCTGGCAGCGCGATCTGACCGATTCCACCACGCAGCGCAACATCGGCGCGGCACTCGGCTATTCCCTGCTGGCACTCGACAACCTGCTCGGCGGGCTCAAATCCATCCATCCCAATTTCGAGGTCATCGCCCGCGAACTCGATGACAACTGGGAGGTGCTCGGCGAGCCGATCCAGACAGCCATGCGCGCCCAGGAATTCTCCGGGCGCAAAGGCATGGAACGCCCGTACGAAAAGGTCAAAGAGCTCATGCGCGGCAAAAGCATATCCAAGGCCGACATCGAATCGTTCATCGATTCGATGGATTTCGACGAGGCGACCGCCGCACGTCTCAAAGCCCTCACCCCGCAGACCTATACCGGTTTGGCGGCGCAACTGGTAGGTTTTGACGGGCAATGAGCGACAAAACACCCTCTTCATCGGTTTCGGAGAGGTCTTTCCCAACGGAGTCGGATTGCGCGTCAGGCAAGGCGCGCAATCCCATACAGCCGTCCGATGCAGCTCCGCCAGAGCAGTCAGCGCCGCACGACGAGGTCGACATCGATGACGTCGCTCCTCGTCGTGCCCACAACGCCAATGATCTGATCCATGCCGTGGCGGCTCTGATCTTGGCGGTCGTCGTCATCGTCGTCGCCACTTACCTGCACGGCATCACCACCGGTGTCGAGCACGACGCCAGAACCGCCGGACAGGCTTTTACCTGGCTGATGGATCTGCCGGTTTCCGTGCTTCAGCAGTTCCTCAGTTTCGTCATCATCATCAGCGTGCTGGTCCACCTGCTCATCAACAGGGAATGGTTCCAGGCCGCGGTTTCGGTCGTGGCACTGTTTTGCGGGTATGCCCTTATTCTCGGTCTTTCCTTCCTGCTGGCCCATATAGGCGTGCCCACGTTGATGGATGCCGTGCGATCCAGTGAAGGCGCGGGGCCGGCGATGCTTCCCGACTTCTATGCGGGTATCGGCGCGTTTTTGAGCGTCGCCGGGCCGAAACGTTCCCGCTCCTCGGTCAAATGGGGCTGGAACACGCTGTTTGTCGCGGCTGCGATTTTCGTCATCGTCTCATGGCATTCGGTCGCCGGAACCATCGTATCCTTCGCGGTGGGTCGCGTCATCGGTCTGGTGCTGCGCTTTGCGATGGGAACCCGGACCCAAGGACTATGGGGCTCCGGCATCGTTCAGGCGGCAGGCAACATCGGTCTCAACCTTACCGAACTGCATCGGCGCGAGGAAGCCGACGAAATCGGGACCCGCAAAACAAGACTTGACGACGATCTTATCGAAAACTCCCGTATCTACGACGCCAAAGACGTACACGGCAAGCGCTATATCATCTCCGTGCTGGACTCTTTGCCGCACGCGGCGGGTTACCTGAACCAACTGTGGCAGGGATTTCGGTTCACCGGTGTCGCCATACGGCGGGACCGTTCGGCCAGTGACGCCGTCCACCACCATTTTTCGATGCTTCTGGGCCTTCGATCCGCCGGCCTGACCGCACCCAGCCCTTACGGAGTGATGGACAGCGAGGAATCTTCGGTACTGGTGCTGGACGTCGCCGACACCCCAAGCCCCACCGACATCGGCAGCCTCACCAAGGAAGCCATGGTCGATTACATGGCTTATCTTGACCGGGCGAACAGCCGGGGCTACACCCACAGGCGCATCATCCCCGATACCCTCGCCCAGATTCACGGCGAACATGTCATCGTAGGCTGGCAGAACGGCGACTATGCAAGCGGCAGCACCAACATCGCCATGGACAAGGTGCAGCTGCTGGTCTTGCTCGCCACGCTCAGCAATCCGACGATTGCCATTGAGGCAGCGCTGCAGGTCTGGAACCGTCAGACGCTGGTGTCCCTGGCCCCCTTCGTGCAGAAGATCGCCATCCCCTCGGCCACGCGCAATCTCCCCGGCTGGAACAAACAGCTGCTCGGCGAAGTGCGCAACGGGCTGAATACGCTCGATCCCCACGATGAGCCCGATTCGGCGGAACCGGTGACCCTGGCCCGTTTCAACGTCAAATCGTTCGTTTCGATCACGCTGCTCATCATCGCCGTCGCCGTCATCTTCACGCAGTTGAGGCCCAACGAAGTCATCGATGCCGTGCGCCACGCCAATCTCGGCTGGGCATTGGCCTGTCTGCTGCTCTCCATGCTTGCCTGGGCCGGGTCGGCCATCACCCTCGGATCGTTCATGGAGCGCGGGAAACGACACTGGTTCGACCTCTTCTGTTCACAGGCCGCTTCCGGCTTCACCGCGGTCTCCATGCCGGCCGGCGTAGGCCCTGCGTTCGTCAACCTCCAGTTCCTGCGCAAGAACGGATACAAGAACACCGCCGCCACCGCCATCATGTCGGTGACCTGGGCGGTGCAAGGCCTGACGACCATCGTATTGCTGTTGATCATGGGGCTGTTCACCGGACGAAACATGTTCTCCGGCATGGTGCCGACGAACACATTGGTGGTAGTCATCGGTGCCATCGTGCTGCTGTTGTGCCTATGCATGGCCATCACTCCGATCAGGCGCATGATCGTCGACAAATATCTGCCGCTGCTGCGTTCCTATGCCCATCAATTGGTAGAAGTCCTGACACAGCCGCGCAAACTTGCCATTGGCATCTGCGGCGCACTGATCCTGAATATCGCCACCGGCCTTGGCTTCTGGGCGGCACTGATGGCTTTCGGCAACTCCTCGAACGCGTTGGAGACCATCTTCGTCTTCCTTCTGGCCAACACGCTCGGCAGCGCGGCCCCCACACCCGGCGGCTTGGGGGCGGTCGAGGCCGCACTGACCTTCGCGTTCACCTCCATCGGCGTGCCTCCGGCCGTCGCGTTGAGCGCCACGTTGCTCTATCGAGTCGGTTTCTACTGGCTGCGCATCCCGATCGGTGCGATGGCCATGAAACGGCTTGATCACCACAATCTTCTCTAAACCGATCGTAATAATCGCATTGATGCCGTCAATGGAGTGCCCTTGGCCGGAATTCCGCTTGGAATCCGGCCTCAGCCCTTCCAATCAGCTATTTTTCTTCCAATGCGATGAAAAACACCGTTGTCAGGTCGAAATCTTTACAAATGAAAGAAAAAAGTACCGCAATCGGCGGTATTTGGCGAGAGTTTGGGCTAGAATATATTACTGAAACGTGGCTTTCAACAATCTAGAAAGCCCCTAATCAAGAAGGATTCTTCATGGCATACAACAAGTCTGATCTCGTTTCGAAGATTGCACAGAAGTCCAACCTGACCAAGGCACAGGCCGAAGCGGCCGTCAACGCCTTCCAGGATGTGTTCGTCGAGGCAATGCAGTCCGGCGAAGGCCTGAAGCTCACCGGTCTTTTCTCTGCCGAACGCGTTCGTCGTGCTGCCCGCACTGGCCGCAACCCCCGCACCGGCGAAACAATCAAGATTCCTGCATCCTACGGCGTTCGTATCTCCGCCGGCAGCCTCCTCAAGAAGGCCGTCTCCGACAAGAAGTGAACTAAAGATTAAGTTTATCTGATCTGCGAACCTCCGATTGATATTCGACCGGAGGTTTTTTCATGGGTGTTCAACGGTTATAAAGCCTACAGGATAGTATAGAGGCAGCAAGAAGGAAACAGGCAGGTAGATATGACGACTAATCCAAGAGCGTTGGCGCTGAAAGTGGCTCAGGTGGCTCAGGACGCAGGCAAACACGCGCTTCAGGATCAAATCAGTCCACGGGATTTTGCCGAACTCGAAATCCCTTCAACCAGCAGAAGGCTGGGAAGCACCATCGACAAAAAGCTCATCGCCTTTATCGAGAATCGTCTCAACTACATTGAGCCGTTCGACGGCATGTGGCGCGACAGGCCGGAAAACGCAAACCCCGGAGACCGTTTCTGGTGCGTCGGGCCGATCGACGGTGCCATCAATTTCCGGCGAAATATGAGCGAATGGACCATCACCGTTTCCCTGTTTGAATTCAACGAGGAACACTCGGCACAGCCGATACTGGGTGTCGTGCACGCTCCGGCGCTTGGCCTTACCTACCTGGCCGCAACCGGACAGGGCGCCATTCGTATTCGTCGTACACCTATCGGAGAGAAAAGAGGCAAGGTGATTCCCTCGACCATCAGCAGCCTCACCGGTTCCGTGGTGAGTTTCGGCATGTCCCACGTTCCTGCGGAATCCGAACGCGCCTTCCACGTTCTGAGCGACATAGCCGGCAAACCTGCCGATGTCAAGCGTATCGGGCCGGTGTCGCTCGATTTGTGCAAGGTCGCGGACGGCACCTATGACGCCTATTTCGAACCTCATCTGCACCGCTGGGACATTCCCGCGGTCTCGGCGGGAACCGTCGTGGTCCGTCAGGCTCAAGGCAAGGTGAGCTGTTGGAACGGCAACCCGATTCACTGGCGTAGCGAAAACGACATCGTGGCCACCAACGGCCCGATTGCCGACGACCTCAAGCCCTATCTTGTCAATCTGGCGTATCCGTTCCAATAAGCAACCGTTTCGGTGATGGTTTACGGTTCCCACCTATTGAAATGTCCTGCAACGCCTTGATGTCCTCGTATCCGGGAATGCAAGACACGGCGGCTGCAGCTCATTGATATCAGCAGACCCGGGTTGATATCAGCCAACGAACAAGATGAGATGACTGATATCGCTCGAGCTAGAGTAAACAGAGAAATATATATTGATGGCGATGTTGAGCGACAGGTTTGCCTTCGTTGCCTGAGGTAAGGAGTGACATGGCACAGCAGTTCGCCAGACAACAGCATCAACGTGTGGAACCCCAATCACAGATCCGGGAAAGCACACAGAAAACCGCACAGCCCCAAGAACAGGAAGATGCCCTGGACGCAGTGCTTGACGACATCTCCTCAACCTTGGAAACCGATGCCGAAACATACGTTTCGAGTTTCGTGCAGAAAGGCGGCGAATGATGCCGCAGCTGCGTGACAGCAGCAATCAGGGGCCCGGCAACATCACACCGCGCTCCCCTGACTATGATTCGTTCCACCGCATTTTCGGCATTGAGACCGAATACGGCGTCTCGGTGACGGGTGCCGACAAGCCTTGCGACCCTGGCCAAGTTGCGATGATGATGTTTAGGCCGATTCTTTCGCGCACCCGCTCGACCAACACCTATCTGGAAAACGGCTCACGGCTCTATCTTGACGTCGGCTCGCATCCGGAGTATGCCACCGCCGAAGCACGCGACCCATCAGTAGCACTGAAGCAGGATCTGGCCGGCGAGGCGATCATGCGCCGGCTCGCTCTTGGCGCACAGCTTCGGCTACGCAAAACGCACGGCGAGCATGCCACCATTCATCTGTTCAAAGACAATGTCGACTCGGCCGGCCATGCGTTCGGATGCCATGAGAACTATCTGGTACGGCGTTACGTCTCTTTGCCCATCATCAAGGCGCAGTTGTTGCCGTTTTTGGTGACCCGGCAGCTGTTCACCGGCGCCGGACGCGTCACGGAAACCGGGTTCGAAATCACACAGCGAGCGGCCTTCCTGGACGAAGGGGTTTCGTCTTCGACCACCCGCTTCCGGCCGATGGTCAACACGCGCGACGAACCGCACGCCGACCCGGACGAATTCCGCAGGCTTCACGTCATCATCGGAGATTCCAACCGCTCGCAATGGGCGACGAGCATGAAACTGGCCACCACTCATCTGGTGCTTTGCGTGATGGAGGATGCCGCAAAACAAGGCGTCGCCTCCGGCTTCGAATGTTGCGCTCTCGTCGATCCAAGCCAATCCAACAAGGCAATGAGCGCCGACCTGAGCTGTAGTGAACCGGTGATGGAGGTTGAAGATATCGACGCATTCCGTTCCATGCAGCAGACACTGGGGCTGCGGCCCGCTGTTTCCGGTCACGAAAACCATCCTCAAGCTGTAACGGCCTTGGAAATCCAGTACCTGTATCTCACTATCGTTTCACGATTTATCGAATCCCATCATGCCCAGATCGAGCAATCCTTGCCGGACACTGACTGCTTGGATGTTTTGAACGAATGGCGAGCAGCACTTGACGCTTTGGCAGCCAAGGATTTCAGCGCAGTATCCGACCGTGTCGACTGGGTCGCGAAATACTTGTTGCTCAACAAAATGAAGAAGCGCAATCCCGCACTCTCGATGACACAGGCACGACAGATCGATATGAATTACCACGATATCGTCAACGGATCCATCTACCCATCATTGGTGGCACATGGATTGGTGGAAACACTTGTGGCAGATGATGTCGTCGAACACGCCGTCGAAAATCCACCGGAAGATACACGGGCCGCCTTGCGGGGAGCATTCGTTCGTCAGGCACTGGATACGAGGGCGACGTTCACCTGCGATTGGACGCATCTGAAGACAACCGCACCGGCTCGGCACACTGCCGAGTTGATCGACCCGTTCGCCTTCGCGCCCGATGCAGATTACCGGCAGTTGATCGACAGTTTATAGTTTTGTTTATTTGCTGGTTGTGCATTTTTCAAATTTCAGTTCCAGCGTCACCGTGAGGGGGGCGGGATATACAATGTTTCGGCACCCTTACTGGCTGAGCCGTTAAGCAGACAGTCCTGTGGACTGTCTGTAGGCGAAGTGAGCGCGATGTATCGAGCGCGAAGGCAAAATCTCCGATTTTGCTAGTAGGCCAAGCCTACGCTCGATCATCGCGTATCCCCGACCCTCCACTCACTTGGGCTTGAGTTTCCATTTCACTTGTGCTGTTCACATTTGTCAGCCAAACGTTGCAGGGTCTGGGCTGCGGACTCATGATGAGACTCGGAATAGGCCAACGACTGCTCGCAGCTGGTCTTGGACCAACGTGTCGAATCGGAAATATCGAGAGAGAAGAGATGAGGGGACGTCTGGGCCATCCGGTTGCCTTCGCCGTCGGTGGTGTATTGAGCCGGTGAAACAGAAGCACCTTTATCGTTGTTCGAGACGGTGAGATGTGACCACGAAACGGCGATGACATCCTGCGGAAAACGCCGGATAATTTCGGCTCGTAACCATGCACGGGTGTCTTCAGGCGGATTCGAGGCAGCACGCTGGACCTGTACATCGGCCTGATTCTGGTCATCGTTTTGATTCAGCGTCATTCGTTGCGTCTGGGATTCGAGACGAGCGAAAACCGAACGAGCCGGATCGAGGGCCGCCCAACTCAGGTCGAGGGCCGCCAGCTTCGTATTGGACCAGCCGATACCTGCCTTGCGCCGCAAACGCTCCAACAATTGCCATTTGAGCAGCCATTCCAGACGCGAGCCTTCATCGCTCATCTTCAGACGTTCGTCATCGCTGGCATGGCGCACAGCGGCCACATCCATCAATGCCTGCCGCCACATCGTCATAATCCGTTTCGTCGGTTCGTCCGGCCATAGCGGTTCTCCCCTGGTGTCGCTACCGTACGTTGCCGCGCCCTGGGCACAAACAGCTGAAAAAAGACGTATCTGAATCTGCCAGGCAGTGGCACTGCCGCCCTGTTCAAGCGGCAGTGGGACAGAAAGCGTCAAATCATGTGAGACGGCGTGCATCGCTTCCACCGGATCGACCAATTGAAGTTCGGCCAGTAGATCATCAAGGTCGAGAGCCGAATGTTCGCCATCGGCCTGTTCAAGCAGCCACAGCAGCATGCTCGTCGTGCCGAGCTTCAGCACTTGTGGCATGTCCATGCGGTTGGCGTCGCCGACGATGACGTGCAGGCGACGGTAATCGCCGGTGACATGGGACTCGTCGCGGGCGTTGACGATCGGACGGTCGAAGGTGGTCTGCAAGCCGATAATGGAATGAACGTAATCGGCACGCTGGCTCAACTGATAGCCGGCTTCCTCGCTTTTCTCGCCGATGCCGACACGACCGGAGCCGGTGTAGATCTGCCGTGAGATGAAATGGAGGACCATCAAGGCCGCGACCTTGCCAAACGGGACGCGACGCAGCATCATATAGTTCTCGTGCGTACCCCAGCTGGCACCTTTACCGTCAACGTTGTTGCGATGCAGAACGATATGGGAACCGTTGCGCTCATTGACTTTCTGCGTCGCCTGGAACATGATCAGGTCACCGGCGTGATCGTAGCACACCGCTTCGAAGGGATCCATGGTTTCCGGAGCCGAATATTCCGGATGGGCGTGATCGACATAGACACGGCCGCCGTTGGGCGCGATGACATTGACAATCTGCCGTTGTGGCTCGTCGGTGAGCATGTCGGGGCGTGCGGCGGCACGGGGCAGACGGGTGCCACGGGCGTCGTTCAACGGGTCTTCCTGCCGGTAATCCCAGCGGATATGCTGTGTCTGCGGATTCGCGGCACCGCTGACCACGTCGAACGAAAGCCGGACTGGATTGGCGTGGTCGCTTCCCATATCCGAAACGGCATATTCCGTCTCGGTTCCCATCATTCTGCGTACGCTCATTGGTTTGTCATCCCCTGGTTTCAAGAATCACTGCGCAGGCCGAATACGCACCGCATGGCCACCGGCGATGCCGTTGATCTTGGACCATTGCACCGGATCAGAGTCCATCACCGAATCACCGGTCTCATCGAATTCGTCATCGACCGCACGAAGCACTGCATCAGCGCCGATTTCCATCGGACGGCCCAGCGTGATCGAATCCTTGACAGCATGTGTCTTGACGCGGTCGACGATGTTTTTGAGGCTCGCCCCGCTCATCACATCGGCCAAAGTCACCCGTGTCCAGCGTCCCTGATCGTCGCACACGTCGCAGATATGGCGTCGCGGACCGTCATCATAGGCACTGTCCACCAAGACCTTGTTCAATGTTTCCGCACTCTGACCGGCCTCGTATGGCAGGTTATCGGTAAGATAATGCGATACGATCTGTGTCGCCGCCGACTTGTCCGGGCGCTCGATGCGAATCTTGACGTCAAGACGCCCGGGCCGCAGCACGGCGGGATCGATCATATCGACGCGGTTCGAGGCGCCGATGACCATGACGTTGTCGAGGCTTTCCACACCGTCAAGCTCTGCCAGGAACTGCGGGACGATGGTGGTCTCCACATCGCTGGAAACACCCGAGCCACGAGTGCGCAGCAGCGAATCCATCTCATCGATGAAGACGATGACCGGTTTGCCTTCGGCCGCACGCGTGCGCGCCCTCTTGAAGATCAGACGAATGAGGCGCTCCGACTCCCCCACGTACTTGTTCAGCAGTTCCGGCCCCTTGACTGAAAGGAACACGCCACGGCTGGCGTCTCCACCGGACAGGGCATTGGCCACGGCCTTGGCAATCAACGTCTTGCCATTGCCGGGAGGGCCGTAAAGCAGCACGCCCTTGGGCGCCCGCAGATCATAGCGTTCAAAAAGCTTGCGGTGCAGGAACGGCAGTTCGACGGCATCTTTGATACGCTCGATCTGCGAATCAAGCCCGCCGATGTCGTCGAAGGTAGCGTCGGGGATCGCTTCGAGCACCAGATCGTTGGTGTTCTGTGCGGGCAGGACCTCCAGCGCCATCCGCGCCATGCCATCGACCAGCAGACGGGTCGATGGTTCGATGGACACATCCGCGAGCGCACTCGCCCGCTCGATCAGCGTTGCATTGCCTGATTCGTCGGTGACCATCAGCCGTCCGTCATCCAACACCTGACGAACCGTGCGCACAGACCCGGAAATCTCAAGTCCACGCTGTTCGACTAGGACCATGTTTTCGTTCAAGAGCACGGTTCGGCCGCCCACCAATCGCGAGGCGGACACGTTGGAGGCCACCGGCACGATAAGCCTGCGGTTGCCCGATAATACTTCGGCCTTGGCGTGTTGAACGCCTTGCTCGTCGGTGCTGCACGAATCCACCCGCACCATCGTGGCGAAGTTCAGTGGAGGCATGGCCATCATCCCGATCTGGGATTTCGCCTTCTGCAGCTCCTTGCCGGCTCTGGTCAGAGCAACAGCGAGTGCGTGGTTCTTGGCCCTCAGATTGTCGTTTTCGTGGGCGAGGTCGTCGAAGGTTTCGCCGTGACCGGTATGCGAATCGGAACGTTCTCTCACTTCTGCACTAGCCGTGTTACTTGCATTTGAGGAATCTTCTGCTCCGTTTTTACCGGACACTTGTGCGCTGTCGCCTTGTTCGCCGTCACTCATCACAAATCCACTTTTCTTTGGTACCCGTTCCGGCTCAATCCACATCAAGCGGGATACGATGGGTCGGCGCCGGATAACGCTCGTCAAGCTCCGCCAGGTCCTCTTGGGTCAGCTCAATGTCGGCTGCGGCGATATTGGCCCGCATATGCTCAGGGTTCGAGGTCTGCGGAATGGCCAGAGTATTGCCGTCACGGACGGTCCATGCAATCAGCAGTTCGTATGTAGAGACACCATGCCTTGCGGCCACCTTACAAACCGCGGGATCGGTGAGCATGCTGGTATGCAGGTTGTTGGAAAGACCTCCGACTGGGCTGTAGGCGATCAACGGGATATGACGTTCACGTTGCCACGGCAGCAGGTCGTATTCGATTCCGCGTGATTCGATATTGTACAGGTCCTCGTTGGCCGCGACGTTGCCGCCGGCCGGCAGCGCCATCAGTTCCTGCATATCCGGGATGTCGAAATTCGAGACGCCCCAGGCGCGAATCTTGCCGGTCTCACGTAGCCGATCAAGTTCGGCAACCGTCTCTCTGAGCGGAATCGAGCCGCCACGCCAATGATAGAGATACAGGTCCAAATGGTCGGTGCGCAGGCGTTTCAGGCTGGCGTCAAGATGTTGTTCCATCGCCGCCTTGGAGGCATTGTCCGGCTTCACTTTCGAGATAAGGAAAATATCGTCGCGATTGAACGGCTGCAACGCCTCACCCACCAGCGTTTCGGATTTACCGGTTCCGTACACTTCTGCGGTGTCGACTGCCCTTGCTCCAGCCTCGATACCTGCACGTATGGCGGCGATCTCCTCGTCATGGCGTTCCGGCTCGTTGCCCATATGCCATGTACCGATGCCGACCGCCGGCACCGATTGCCCTGCGATATTGATTTGCCTCATCCTTTTGCCTTCCTTGTGCGTACCTGTTGAAAAGGTTTTTTCTGTTACGTTCCTGTGTTTCCAGTGTACCGACACTTATTTACATGAACCTTCTCTCGCACCATACAATCACGATGCATGGAACCGTCAAATAGCGACAAGGGAAAACAAGTGAAAGGCACGAATTCAGGTTCGCTCGCAAGTCATGTCTCGTCGGCAAACCACGAACGCGTCAAGCGGTTTTGGCTCAATCCACACAGGCGCCGGCAGACAAGCGCGCACCTCGGGCCCAATCGGCCGCACGCATGGCTTTCTTGCCCTGCGCCTTGACTTCCTCGAGCTCGAGAGGGGCGCTGGCTGTGCCTATCCAAACATGCTTTTTGGAGCTTGCCAGCATACCCGGTTTCAGATCGGTCGGAATTTGGGGATCATTGGTGTCGGCCGGATGGGCCTTCAGGACATGGAACGGCTCGGCATCGCCCATGTCACGTTCAGCATTCGAAGAGGCCTCAGCTGCGTCAGCTCGCACAGAGCGTTGCAAACCATCACCCGCACCGTGCGGATGCAGCATGCACCATGCCCCCGGCTCGGGAGTGCAGGCACGGATCTGCCGGTCGACGGCAAACACCGGCACATCGAAGCGGATACGTGCATCCTCATGCGTGATTTTCTTTGCGACCTCATAAGCACCCTGAGGCTGCTCCTGAAGGACGATACGCCCTTCGGCCATGGCGGTCAATGCCGAGGCGAGCAGGTAAGAACCGTCTTCGGCCAGGCGGGAAAGGACATCTCCGGAAGTGTCGTGCGCGCCGATCTCGCACGTCGACTGCGCCAGAATCGGGCCGGTGTCCATGCCGCGGGTGAGTTTGAAAACGGTGGCTCCGGTGATGGTGTCGCCGCTCCATACCGATCGCTGCACCGGCGCGGCTCCACGCCACTGCGGCAACAATGAGAAATGCAGGTTGTACCAACCCATCGGCAGTGCGCCCAGCACGTCTTCCTTGAGGATTTTGCCGTAAGCGACCACCGCCCCGGCTTCGGCACCGGTGGCTTTGAGCTCGGCGACGAAGGTCGGCTCCTTCGGGTCACATTCCAAAACGGGGATATCGAAATCCAGCGCCGCTTCCTTGACCGGGCTCGGTGTGAGCTTCCGCCCACGGCCTTGAGGCGCATCCGGCCTGGTGAGCACGGCGACCACCTCGAAATGCTCGTGGTCTCCCGCCAATCGACGCAACGCGGGAACCGCGACTTCCGGCGTTCCGGCAAACAATACTTTCAACATGGAGGTTCCTTTCGTTCCATAGGCCGATTCATCCAGACACTCTAGCAAAAACCGAATGACCATAGCCCGAACGCAGGAGAACACAGATATCGATGCAAGATGTCGACCATGGTTTCGAATGGGCTGATCAGCGTACCGGTTCAGTCCTGAATTCCGGGGATGGCGAGACCCTGCTCTCTGAGCAATTGCCTCAATGCACCGGAATCGTTGAATCGTATGCCTCGAATCCCGGCAGCGTTGGCGCCTACGATGTTCATAGCCTTGTCGTCGATGAACACAGCGCTATCGGCGCAAATGCCGAAGCGTTCCAGCGCGAATTCGAAGATATCACGGTGTGGCTTGCGCAGCTTGACATAGCCGGATACCACGGCATCGTCCAGGTCGCTTAGGATCGGATAGATCTTTTCGGCCGGCGGGAACAGCTCGGTCGCCCAATTCGACAGACCCCACACGCCGATGCCGGCAGCCTTCAAGTCATTGACCAGAACCCGCATGCCCTCGACCGGACCGACCAGCGAGTCCTCGAAGTTCTTGAAATAATAATCAAGCATCCCCGCCCAAGGCTCGCCGTATTGCTTACGTACCGAAGCCACGGCCTCCACAGCGGTTCCCCCGACATCCATGGCGTCGCTGGCATCGTAGAAGCCGGAAACGTCGTTGTCGAGGAATTTGTCGGTCAGCTCTTGCGAATACCGGGGCAGCATGACGGCCTGCGGATCCCATTCGACGAGCACGTTGCCGAAATCGAAGATCACGTTCTCGATCGGCTTGCCGGCGGCACCTTGCGCCGCATCCTCCGACTTGATCACGTTGTAGTCCATTTCCGGTTCACCCGGCCAGCCTTTCATGGCTCCTCCTTGAAAATGCCCGATATCTTCAACTGCTCCCATGTTTCCATGCAACGGCGACGAACATATGACGCAACTTGCTGCAGGCTAAATGAGATCCTTGGGATCAAGCTGGAATCGCAACTCCCCCGGCGTGCGTGTGGCAACATGACGCGCGACCTCGGCGTGCAGGCGTTTGGCCAGTTGTGCACGCTGACACTGCGGGACACGGACCACGGCTTTGACACGGTCCCGGGTCGCCTCCAACTCCCGGGCATCCACCGTTCTGGGCTGGGCGATAGGCACGGGTCCGAGGACCGCCGAAAGAGCTCCGACCTCGGTAGTGACCTGGCTGATATCACCGGTCAATGCTCCTATATTGTTCAACGTCCTTGTCACCGCATCCCTACGTCCCCATACGCAGGCCACGGCGAAGATCGGCGAAAGCCCGGTTTCGGCACGTTCGTCGAGCTCTCTGGCGGCGAGAATACGGGAATCCCACTGCGTCAGCGAATAAGCGATCACCGGATCGGTCTCACCGATCAGCAGGACCTGCCCTCCCTTTTTGCCGCAGGCGCACATCGAAGCGGCCCGCATCCAAGCGGTCAGCGCATCGATTCTGGCATCTACTCCCGGAGCATAGAGGCTTGTCCACGCGTCGAGAATGGCCACCGCCTGGTAATGACCGATACCGCCGTCCTCGGTCTTTACTCTCGGCTCCGCTCCCGGAGTCGCGATGACGATCAGCGGTCGCTCCGGCACCCAGCCGACAATCCCGTTGGGCTGGCTCGGACTGGAAAGAACCATCGGAATATCGCGGAACAGGTGCTGCAACTGCTCGGCGGTGCCGGCGGCACCGACACGCACGACGCTCATGCGCGAGCCATGGCAATGCGGACATGTCCAATCACCGGCGGGAGCCCCGCACCAGCGGCACCGCGGCGCCGCACCGCGAACCCTCTGCAAGGGACCGGTGCAACGTGGGCATCGTGCCTGGCGATGGCAACGTGCGCAGCTGAGCACCTCGGCGATGCCGTCATGCGGAATGGAAAAGAGAACGGGCCCGTTTTCCAAGGCCTGCGAAAGAACCCGGACTGCGGTATGCGGCACGCGGGCTCCGATGGACGGGTCGGCCAGCCGTGCGAGTTCGTCACGGTTGAGCCAATGAATCCACGGCGACGCGTCCTCAGCAACAGCCGGCAACGGGTGCACCGCCGTGCTGAAGCCGCTGACCGGGGTCTCGCAGACTTCGACGCGGGCGGTCGGTTCCGTAGAGAATATCCGATCGTTCGTTTCCGCCTGTTTCCGGATATCGGCGTTTCCACGTCGTTGCGGCTTGTGGTCCTGATCCAACGAATAGGTCTCGCCGGTTTCCAGTATCGGTTCGCTTTCGCCAACCTTCATGCCTGACCGTGAAGGCGATGCAGCGGACGCTTGTTGCGCAGCCTCAATCTCGTCTCGGCTGACGTCGTGCACGGCATCGATTCCGGTCGCAGATCCAGTGTTGTCCCCCGCCGTTTCGAACGTATCGGCAATCGCTGTTCTTGCTGCGTGCGCTACGGAAGATGCTGCATTCACATCAGAGGTAGCCGCAGTCGCTCTTTCGCCTTTTGCGGCATGATCGGCATCCGCGAATGTGTGTTGCTCTGTCGAAGACACAGCGGCCACCTCTGCTGCAAACGATTGAGTAGCGTTATCGATGATTCCGTCAACTGCATGGATGCCGTCGGAAGCCGATGACGTCGAATAGTTGATCTTACTTTTCGCATGTGAATCCGATACCGAATTGCCGCTGTAGCACTCGGCCATGCTGCCCGAATTCCCGCTCACTTCCCACTCACTGACGGCGCTGCGCGCATTGGCCATCGCCACGAACACGCCGCCATGAAGTTTCGCGCGTAGGCGCAACACCCCGCGGGCCGCCGCATAGGGCATCATGCCGTCAGCATATTGGTACGCGCAGTCTTCGAAGACGGCGAACAAGCCCGGGCCCTCGACCGGCGCATACATCGCCGCCCTGGTGCCGATGACGCAACGTACCTGCCCGCTCGCTGCCGCAAGATACGAACGGTAACGTTCGGACGGAGCCATCGCAGCCGCCAACAATGCGAAATCACCGTCGGAACCGCCATTGGCCGCGTTGGTCTGCCTGAACGGTTTGAGTCCGAATCGGTGCAACGCCGCCGCGACATCATCGACTTCACGCATGGTCGGCAACACCAATACAGCCGTTCGTCCGGACTCGAGCGAATGACACGCCGCATAGGCCATGTCTTCGGCCCACCGACCGGGCCCCGGCAGGGCATCAAACACGAAGGAGCGAAATCCGCCGCCGACGAGCGCCTTTTGCAAGTCGACCGCCTTGTCGTAGCTTGCACGCAGACGTTGCGAACCCTGCTCAAGCCGGCCTTCGTCAAGTCGCACGCGACCTCGGCTTCCGGCCCACGTCCCCGACACCGCCAGATGCTGTTCCTTGTCGACTTTGGCCACACGGGGAGGCACAGCCAGACGCAGGATATTGGCAGGCGTACCGCCGTATGCCTCGGCGATGACGGTGATGTCGCGGCGCATCGAAGCCGAGACCAGGATTTCCGGTGTCACAACCCGTTCGATGTAGCGCAGCGCGGAAGCCGTCGTATGGCTTTCCCCAACGCGATTCCAGATGATGCCGTTGACGCGCCTGCCGCCGAAGCGCACCCGAATCATCATGCCCGGCTGTGCCGATTGAGAGAACTTCTCGTCTATCAGATAGTCGAAGGTCTGCCCCAAATGAGTCGCCTGCACGTCCAAGACGACCTGCGCAATCGGATTGTCCTTGGCCGGGGTATGGGTGACCGTCTTACGACGCTTGCGCGGGGCCAGCCCTGCGAGCGCCGGTTGCTGTGCCTGCGGTTCACTCATACTTCCATGATAACGTGGACTCACACTTTTTTGGCTCTCGAAAATTGTGTGAGCCAAATGTGCATCAGCTCTCAGCTGAACCGCTGGATAGCAACGATAAATGGGCTTGCGCTTGGCAGAATGTTCGTTTGTGGCTCACATTTTTAGCTGGTCCTGAAAAATGTGAGCCACATCCAAAATAAAAAACGCCACGGGGCAAACCATGGCGTTTTCATCTGTCTCAGGCCTTGGAAGGTGTCGGCAGAACATCTGAATTCTCGACCCACCACGGACGCAGCGGGTAGGTATCGGTCATCGTCTTATCGTCCGGACGCACGCAAAGGAACTGATGGATCTGGATGTTGTTGAGTTCGAAGTTCAGCACGCAGCCAGCCATGTACAGGCCCCACAGGCGTGCCTTGGGCTCGCCCATCAGTTCGACGGCGCGGTCCCAACCGGCCACCAGGTTCTGGTTCCAATGGCGCAGGGTCAGCGCATAGTGCTGACGCAGGTTCTCCTGGTTGACAACCTCAAAGCCGGTGTCCTGGATGACAGTCTCGATCTCGCCGGGAGAAGCCAGCTGACCGTCGGGGAAGATATACCGGTCGATGAACTCGCCGGCCGACTTGCCGGTCATGGAGTTGACGCGGGTGATCTGGTGGTTCAACAGGCGGCCGTTGGGCTTGAGCTTGTCGAAAATCTCCTTGAAATAGGAGGGATAGTGCTTGAAACCGACGTGTTCCATCATGCCGATCGAGCAGATGCCGTCGAAATCGCCTTCGGGCACGTCGCGGTAATCCATCTGACGCACCTCGGCGAGGTCTTCAAGACCTTCGCGCTTGATCCATTCCTGCGCCCACTTGACCTGTTCTCCGGCCAAAGTGACGCCCAGAACCTTGATGCCGCGTTGTGCGGCGCGGACTTCCAAGGACCCCCAACCACAGCCGATGTCGAGCAGACGATCGCCTGGCTTGAGGTTGAGCTTGTCGAGCACGAGATCGAGCTTGCGCCATTCGGCGTCCTCAAGCGAATCCTCCGGGGTGTTGAACACGCCGCAGGTGTAGGTCATCGATGAGCCGAGGAAGAGACGGTAGAACTCGTTGGACTGGTCGTAGTGATAGCTCACGGTTGCGGAATCGCCGGCCTTGGAGTGCGGCAGCAGGCCTTCGGTGCGGCGCTTCCAGCGGCTTGGCCCTTCTATCGACGGGGCTTCGGGATGACGGATGCCATGCGAGTATACGGCGGCGACGATACGAGCCAGGTCGGCGGGGCTCGGCTTCTTCATGTCCGATTTCAGCGCCATAAGCTCCTTGAACACTTCGTAAGGATTGCCCGGAATGAGTTCCGGAGACGAGATGTCGCCCTGCAGATAGGCACGTGCAAGGCCGAGATCGTTGGGATGGTCGACGATATAATACACAGCGCGCGAATTGTTCACCGTGATATGCAACGGTGCATCCTGCGGTCCGAATGATGAACCGTCAAATGCGGTGATGTTAATTTTCCCATTGTCCTCAAGGAACATTGAGACCATTTCGGCTACGGTCATAGCGGCCATGCGCAACCTCCAAAATATGTGCATTTCAATGCATTTTCAACATATAAAACCAAATTTACCCTATTGCTCAGTTACGACACCGTCGTAATTTTGCTAATTGTGAAATTCTTAACGATTTGCCGCTGTGCCGCCAAATGCAAAAAGCCGTATCCCCGGAACGTTCTTCGGATACGGCTTCTTGCGACATCGGTTCGATACTCAGCCCTCGGCAATGGCCGCCTTGAGTTCATCGACCTTGTCAGTGGCTTCCCAGGTGAAGTCGGGATCGGTGCGGCCGAAGTGGCCGTAAGCCGCCGTCTTCAGATAAATCGGGCGGAGCAGATTGAGCTCATCGATGATCGCGGCAGGACGCAAGTCGAAGACCTTGCGCACCGCGGCCTGAATCTGTTCGCGGGTCACGCCGCCGATTTCGGTGCCGAAGGTGTTGACGTTGACGCTCACCGGATCGGCCACGCCGATGGCGTAGGCCACCTGCACCTCGACCTTGTGCGCGAGTCCCGCGGCGACGATGTTCTTGGCCACCCAACGCGTGGCGTAGGCCGCAGAACGGTCGACCTTGCTCGGATCCTTGCCCGAGAACGCGCCGCCACCGTGGTGGGCCGCGCCGCCGTAGGTGTCGACGATGATCTTGCGGCCGGTAAGTCCAGCATCGGCCGCCGGTCCGCCGAGAACGAAGGAACCGGTTGGGTTGACGAGAATGCGATAGTCGTCATGCTTGATCTTGTCGCCGCATACCTCGGCAAGCACCGGTTCGATGACATGTTCGCGCAATTGCGGCAGCAGCCAATCGTGGTCCACTTCCGGATCGTGCTGCGTGGAAACGAGCACGGTATCAACGCGGACAGGACGGTCGTTATCGTCGTACTCGATGGTGACCTGGGTCTTGCCATCGGGGCGAAGATGAGGGACGATGCCTTCCTTGCGGACCTGGGCCAGACGATAGGCAAGACGATGGGAAAGGTAAATCGGCAACGGCATGAGCACGTCGGTTTCATCGGTTGCGTAGCCGAACATGATGCCCTGGTCGCCGGCGCCTTGCGCTTCATAGCGCTCTTCGCGCGAAACCTCGGTCTCCTGCTCGGGGTTGAGGCGAGCAACACCTTGGTTGATTTCGGCGCTCTGCTCGGTCAGCGAAACCAGTACGCCGCACGAATCGGCGTCAAGACCGACCTCGGAGGAGGTGTAGCCGATATTCTTGACAACCTTGCGCACGATGCGCTGGATGTCGGAATAGCCGGAGCTGGTCACCTCGCCGAAGATAAGGAACTGCCCGATGGCGGCCGAAGTTTCGACGGCCACGTGGGAATGGGGGTCCTGACGGAGCATATCGTCGAGGATCGCGTCCGAAATCTGATCGCAGACCTTATCGGGATGCCCTTCGGTAACCGATTCCGCTGAAATCAGGCGACGCTCTTTTGCCACTTCTGTAGACACAGTGAACTTCTTTCTTCCATGCCAGAGCCGCAAAACGGCTGACGTGTATACATACGAAAAATCACTGTACGCGCATGTCTCTATTTCCAAGCCAAAAGCCGACACAACGCCGCGTGGTAGCCCGCTTGCGAAAACTTGATGTCATGATTCCGCGACTATTCGCAAAACATGTCCACCTAGCCACCCTTAACGTCACATTCCCACGACTATTCGCAAAACAAGTCTATTTGGGGATTCCTGGCGTCACATTCCTAAGACTATTCGCAAAACAAGTCCGTTTGGGGATTCCTGGCGTCACATTCCCACGACTATTCGCAAAACAAGTCCGTTAGGAACGGCGCATGAACTTCATCCTGCAATGAATCCAAAATGCGCTCACACATGCAAAAAGCCCGACTCCATATACGGAATCGGGCTCCAGACAGCGAAAGAACGAAACTAGTCGATGCTGCCTTCGCTCAGGTCATCCTCACCGAGGGTCTCTTCCAGCAGGCCTTCGTTGATTTCACGGAAGGCGATGGAAAGCGGCTTCTCGTTATTCTGGTACTCCACCAGCGGACCGACGTTCTGCAGAAGGCCCTCGTTGAGCTGGGTGAAGTAGGAGTTGATCTGACGGGCGCGCTTCGCCGCGAAAATCGATAGCGAATACTTGTTGTGTTCGCTCTTCTCCATCAACTGGTCGATCGTCGGATCGGCAAGACCGCTCGGTGTAGGCTCGGTGCCAAATGCCATATTATTTGCTCCCTAAAGAAGAATAAAGCTACTCAAATAATATAGTATACGCCAACACGGCGATTTCGCCGGCTGCTCATTTCATATAACGCGCACTTTTCTCAAAAACGTTCATTATGCGACCAAAACACGACAAACAGAACAACAGCCCACGTATAAATAAGACCATGCAAATGCGCTCACATAATATCATGACCGGCCGCATGTTCGCCGGTGCCCGAGCACTCTATCGCGCCGCAGGTGTGGCCGGAGACGACTTGGGCAAGAAACCCATCGTCGCCATCGCCAACTCGTTCTCCGAGTTCGTTCCCGGCCACGTCCATCTCAACAAGGTCGGACGCCTCGTCTCCAAGGCCGTACGCGAAGCCGGCGGCATCCCCCGCGAGTTCAACACCATCGCCGTCGACGACGGCATCGCCATGGGCCACACCGGCATGCTCTACTCGTTGCCGAGCCGCGATATCATCGCCGACGCCATCGAGTATTCCGTCAACGCGCACTGCGCCGACGCCCTGATCTGCATCTCCAACTGCGACAAGATCACCCCCGGCATGCTTATGGCCGCGCTGAGGCTCAACATCCCTACCATCTTCGTTTCTGGCGGTCCGATGGAAGCCGGCGAAACCACACTGTCCAACGGCAAGAGCGAGACCACCGATCTGATCGACGTGATGTACGCCTCCGCCGACGACAACGTTTCCGACGAAGACCTGTTGGCCTACGAGAAGACCGTCTGCCCCACCTGCGGATCCTGCGCCGGCATGTTCACCGCCAATTCGATGAACTGCCTGACCGAGGCGCTTGGCCTGGCCCTGCCCGGCAACGGCACCACGCTCGCCTCGCACGGCTACCGCAAGCAACTCTTCGAGCGCGCGGGCAAGATGATCGTCGAGCTGGCGAACCGCTACTACAACGAGGACGATGAAAGCGTGCTGCCACGTGCCATCGCCACCAAGCACGCTTTTGAGAACGCCATGACCATGGACGTGGCCATGGGCGGTTCGACCAACACCGTGCTGCACATCCTCGCCGCCGCGCAGAGCGCCGACGTCGATTTCACGCTCGACGACATCGAACGCATCAGCCACACCGTGCCCTGCATCTGCAAGGCCAGCCCCTCCGGCGACTGGGAGATCTCCGACGTGCATCGTGCCGGCGGCATCTGCGGCATCCTCGGCGAGCTCGACCGTGCTGGCAAGCTCAACCAGGACGTGCATTCGGTCGATTATCCGACGCTTCAGGCCAAGCTCAACGATTGGGACATCATGCGCGACACGTGCACGGATGAGGCCAAAGAGCTCTACCGCGCAGCCCCGGGCCACATCAAGTCCCCTGAACCGTTCACCCACGAGACGCTCTCCGACTCCTTGGATACCGACCGCGTCAACGGCGCCATCCACGACATCAATCATCCGGCCGTGAAGGAAGGCGGCCTCGCCATTCTGCGCGGCAACCTCGCCCCTGACGGCTGCGTGGTCAAAACCGCAGGCGTGCCGGAGAACATCTGGAAGTTCCGCGGACCAGCCCACATCGTCGAATCGCAGGAGCAGGCCGTCGAGGTCATCCTGGGCGACAAGCTCAAAAAGGGAGAGGCACTGGTCATCCGCTACGAAGGCCCCAAGGGAGGCCCGGGCATGCAGGAAATGCTCTACCCCACCTCGTTCGTCAAGGGCAAGGGCATCGGCAAGGACGTCGCACTGATCACCGACGGCCGCTATTCCGGCGGTTCGTCAGGTCTGGCGATCGGCCACGTCGCCCCCGAGGCGGCCAACAAGGGCCCGATCGCCCTGATCAAGGATGGCGACATGATCGACATCGACATCCCCAACCGCACCATCAACGTGGAACTCACCGACGAGCAGTTCGATGAACGTCGCAAGGAGCTCGAGGCTTCAGACGGCTACGTCGCCCACCGTGACCGCAAGGTTTCGCTGGCGCTCAAGGCCTACGCCGCCTTCGCACGCTCCGCCGACAAGGGCGCGACGAGAGACCCCGAACTTATCAACAAACTCAGCGGCCTCAAGTAGCCTTCACGGCCTAACAGCCGCTACCTCGCTTATGGGGAGTCCTCCACGGGACTCCCCTTTTGCATTCGAATTTACAACGAGAAGGTCAGCACTTCCTTATGATTCGGGATACGCTTGTCCATTACGATTGGCCAGCACGGTGGTGGTGAGCCGAGAGAGTTTGTCGGAACATTCGAGCACTTCACTGCCCGGCTGATTGGCCGGATCGGTGAACATCTGTCTGAACGAATCGATACTCAGCCCAAGCCACGCGGCGATTTGCGAGTCGGTGAACCCGCTCTGATGCAGCACATTCGTATGATCCTGGATGCTCTCCTCAATCGAGACATCTCTCACGAAAGCATTCAGCGATCCTGCCAAGAAAGACACCCGCTCCGCATCTTCATGCGAAAGCGCACTCTGCTCGCCGGAAAAGAACCGCTCAACACATTGCTCATTCAGCTGCAACGTCTGCGAACATATACGCGCCGTTATCAATCCCGAGTCATAGAGCATCTGGGTCACCGAGTCCAGAAAAGAATTGTTCGGCTTCATCTTGCGCATTGTCTCCCCACGAATTCCAGTTCTTCTATCGACCAACCTTTTCGTTTAAACTTTACTTAATATCGGCTTGTTTCGCCGCGATCTGGGCTTTGAGCTCGGCGGCCCGTTCCGTACTGGCCCTGTTTGACTTACGAATCTCACGGATGTCGGAAAACAGATGGATCAACGTCATGATGACGTTCAGCGAGATGACGTAGCTCCACATCCGCCAATCGGTCAGCCCCGCACGGAAATTGCCGTGGTCGTACCAGAAAAGGCCCAACACAGAAAAGACCACCATCTGTATAACAAATATAATCACATAGTATTTCCAGTCAATCTTGCGCATCGTTGCCCTCCGAACATCCTCGTTTCCGGTCTAGCACTCTTTGATTGCAAGGATATCAGAAACCTGATGACAATGCCACGCCTCGCTACACCAGACGAGACCAATGACACGGACAACGAGCAAACAACAAGAAACGACAGGTTTAATAGGCCTTTTGTTTAGTTCTTGATCCCGTATTCATTGGCGATGACGTCCCAGAGCTCGTCGGCGGCGCGCTCGACGGTGTCGTTGACGATCTTGACGTCGAATTCCGGCTCGGCGGCCAGCTCGACCTTCGCGGTCTCCAGACGCTTTTTACGTTGTTCCTCGTTTTCGGTACCGCGTCCGATCAGACGCTTTACCAGCTCGTCGTAACTCGGCGGGGCAATGAATACCGAGACGATCTCAAGATTGAGTTCGGCGGCACGCTGCTTGACGCGGCGGGCACCTTGCAGGTCGATCTCAAGAATCGTAGGAATATTTTTGGCCAAGTGATCGAGCACCGGCTGCAGAGGTGTGCCGTAATGAGCCATGCCGTGCACAACCGCGGTTTCGAGGAACCAGTTCTGTTTTTCCTTGTCCACGAATTCTGCCTCATCCATGAACCAGTAGTTCTTCCCGTTGACCTCCCCCGGCCTCGGATCGCGTGTGGTGGCGGAGACGGAAACCCAAACTTCAGGATGTTTGCTGAGTAGATTCGCCTCGACGGTTCCCTTGCCCACGGCCGTAGGCCCGGTCAGTACGATAAGCCGGCCTTTATGCGACTGTTCAATCTTTTCATTGCCATCATACTCACTCAAAATAGTGCTCCTCTCGATGGATTCCAGTCTACCCAAGCCTAGGGAATGAGCTATTGAACACGAGACCTTATAGCCAATACGAAACGTTCCGTAAAAGTCTTTAAAACTCTCACGGAACGTTATCAGCGTAGTGTTCGTGCCACAGAAACTACATCAGTTCAACAGGCCGCTACTCCGTCTCGGAGGCGAAGAGCTGCTTCGCGTGCTCCTGGATACTCATCACCTGATAGTCGTCGGCCTTGACCGCCTCGATGGCGAGCAGAACCGCGGAGAATTCGGTGATGGTGGTGAACTGCGGGATATCGGCGATCACGGCGGCGGCGCGAATGGCATAGCCGTCGGAACGGGAGCTGCGGGTGCTCGGGGTGTTCAGAACCATGTTGATCTCCCGGGACTCGATCATCTCGACAGGATTCTTGTCGATGTAATCGTCGCCGTATTCAGCTTTCAGCTCCTGCCTACGTTCAGAGGTCTCGGAAATCTTGCCGACAACCTTGCACTCGATGCCGTAGCGACGCAGCACGGAAGCGGTGCCTTCGGTGGCGCAGACGGTGAAGCCGAGCTCCTGAAGTCGCGTGGCGATTAGCGGCAGCTGGCGCTTGTCGGTGTCGGAAACCGAGAGGAACACATTGCCTTGTGTCGGAAGTCCGCCGGCATAGGCGGCGAGCTGGGACTTGGCGAAGGCGTGAGGGAAGTCGCGGTCGAAGCCCATGACCTCGCCGGTCGAGTGCATCTCGGGGCCGAGCAGGGTATCGACGGATTTGCCGGCGACCGTGCGGAAACGCTTGAACGGCAAGACGGATTCCTTGACGGCGACCTGCTGACCGGGGCGGATGGTGCCGCCGTCGCCCTTAGGCAAAAGCAGCCCTCGCTTGCGTTGATCGGCCACGCTCTCCCCCACCATGATGCGGGCGGCGGCCTTGGCCAGCGCCACACCGGTGGCCTTGGAAGCGAACGGGATGGTGCGGGAGGCACGCGGGTTGGCCTCGATGACGTAGAGCGTGTTGGCCATGTAGGCGAACTGGACGTTCATCACGCCTCGTACGCCACAGCCTTCGGCAATGGCCAATGTCGCCTTGCGCAAACGCTGAATCTGATCGTCGGACAGCGTTGAAGGCGGCAGGGTGCAGGCCGCATCGCCGGAATGGACGCCGGCCTCCTCGACGTGCTCCATGATGCCGCCGATGTAGAGCTCCTTGCCGTCATAAAGCGCATCGACATCGATTTCGATGGCGTCCTGAAGGAACTTGTCGATCAGCAGCGGGGAGGGCAGACGTCCGGAAACCACGGTATCGGCCTTGGCTTCATCGAGCGCCCGGTTGACGTACTTCTCCAGCTGCTCGTCGTCGTAGACGATTTCCATGCCACGTCCACCGAGCACGTAGCTGGGGCGCACCAGCACCGGATAGCCGATGGAATGCGCGGCCTCGCGGGCCTCGTCCATGTTGAGCGCTGTGCCGTAACGCGGAGCGTTCAGGTGTTCACGACGCAGCACCTCGCCGAAGAGCTCACGGTTTTCGGCCAAGTCGATGGATTCCGGCGACGTTCCGAGAATGGGGACACCAGCGGCTTTGAGACGTGCGGCCAGCGAAAGCGGGGTCTGGCCGCCGAGCTGGACGATGACGCCCTTGATCGGGCCAAGCTTCTTCTCGGCGTCGTAGATCTCCATGACGTCTTCGAAGGTGAGCGGCTCGAAGTAGAGCCGGTCGGACATGTCGTAGTCGGTGGAGACGGTTTCGGGGTTGCAATTGACCATGATGGTGTCATAGTCGCGGCCGAGTTCCTGCACCGCATGCACGCAGGTGTAGTCGAACTCGATGCCTTGGCCGATGCGGTTGGGGCCGGATCCCAAGATGATGACGGCCTCGCGGTCGCGCGGTTTGAGTTCGGATTCGTCCGCGTAGCAGGAATAGTAATACGGAGTTACCGCGTCGAATTCGGCGGCGCAGGTGTCGACGGTCTTGTAGACCGGGCGCAGGCCGTAGCTATGGCGCAGCTCGCGAATGGTGTTCTCGCCCTCGTCGCCCAAGTGGCGCAGATGCGCGATCTGCAGGTCGGAAAGCCCGGCCAGCTTGGCCTTCTTCAGGAGCCTGGCCGACAGGATTTCAGTGAATCGCACTTCCATCGCGGTCTGATTGATCAGCTCGAATTGACGCAGGAACCACGGGTCGATCTTGGTGGCGTCGTAGAGCTGTTCAAGCGTGGCCCCGCCCCAGAGCGCGCGTTGCACCTGCAGGTAGCGGTTCTCGGTAGGCGTACGCATATCCTGCAACAGCTGGTCGACCTCGGCCTGATCCGGCTTGGTTCCGTCCCAGCTGAAGCCCATGTGGCGCTTGTCGATGGAACGCATGGCCTTGCCCAGCGACTCCTGGAAGTTGCCGCCCAAGGCCATGGCCTCGCCCACCGATTTCATCGAGGTGGTGAGCGTCGGGTCGGCACCCGGGAACTTCTCGAAGGTGAAACGCGGCACCTTGGTGACCACGTAGTCGATGGTCGGCTCGAAGCAGGCCGGTGTGGATTGCGTGATGTCGTTTTGGATCTCGTCAAGCGTATAGCCCAGCGCAAGTTTTGTGGCGATCTTGGCGATTGGGAAGCCGGTGGCTTTCGAAGCCAGCGCCGAGGAACGGGAGACGCGCGGATTCATTTCGATGATGATGATGCGGCCGTTCTTGGGATTGACCGCGAACTGGATGTTGCAGCCGCCGGTGTCGACACCGACGCCTCGGATGATGGCGATGCCGAGGTCGCGCATACGCTGGTATTCGCGGTCGGTGAGCGTGAAGGTCGGGGCGACGGTGATGGAATCGCCGGTGTGCACGCCGACAGGATCCACGTTCTCGATCGGGCAGACGACCACCACATTGTCGTTGCGGTCGCGCATCAGCTCGAGCTCGTATTCCTTCCAGCCTTCGATGCCCTCTTCGACCAGAACCTCGTTGGTCGGCGAGTCGTGGAGCCCTGCGCCGGCGATACGGTGCAGTTCCTCCTCGTTGTGGGCGATGCCGGAACCCAGGCCACCCATGGTGAAACTTGGGCGCACGACCACCGGGAAACCGAGCTTGGCCACGATGGCGTCGACTTCATCGAGCGTATGGGCGACATCGCTTTTCGCGGACTCTCCTCCGACGGAATCGACGACCTTCTTGAACTGCTCTCGATCCTCGCCGCGGTCGATGGCCTCGAGCGAGGCACCGATGAGTTCGACGTGGTATTTGTCGAGCACACCAGCCTTGCCCAGCGCCTCGGCGGCGTTCAGCGCGGTCTGCCCACCAAGCGTCGGCAGAAGGGCGTCGGGGTGTTCACGCGCGATGATGCGCTCGAGAATCGGCACGTCGATCGGCTCGATGTACGTGGCATCGGCCATTTCCGGGTCGGTCATGATGGTGGCCGGGTTGGAGTTAACGAGGATGACGCGAATACCTTCTTCGCGCAGCACTCGGCACGCCTGGGTGCCCGAATAGTCGAATTCCGCGGCCTGACCGATGACGATGGGGCCGGATCCGATGACCATGACGGATTTGATGTCCTGACGTTTCGGCATTACTTGTTCTCCTTGTCAGCGCTGTCGGCGGATTGGCCATTGACGGTTGTGCTCGATGATGATGATGAAAAGGTCGGTGTCGTAAGCACGGACGAAACCGGCTCCCCCGCCTTGTGGGCACGCATCAGCGAGACGAATCGGTCGAAAAGATAGGCGGCGTCGTGCGGACCTGCGGCGGCCTCGGGATGGTATTGCACCGAGAAGGCCGGGATATCGACGCATTGCAGGCCTTCGACCACATCGTCGTTCAAGTCGATATGGGAGACGAACACATGGCCGTATTTGCCGTTTTCATACGGCGATTCAACGATTCTGCCGATTGGCGCGTCGACCGCGAACCCGTGGTTGTGGGCGGTGATTTCGACCTTGCCGGTGGTCATGTCCTTGACGGGCTGGTTGACGCCGTGGTGACCGAACTTGAGCTTGTAGGTATCGAAACCGAGCGCGCGTCCGAAGAGCTGGTTGCCGAAGCAGATACCGAAGAAGGGGTATCCGGCATCGAGCACCTCGCGTAGCAGATCGACTTCTGGAGCGGCCTCCTCCGGATCGCCCGGGCCGTTGGAGAAGAAGACGCCATCGGGATTCAAGGCCTTGATTTCATCAAATGTGACCGTGGAGGGCACGACGTGCACCCTGCAACCGCGTTCGGACAAGCGATGAGGCGTCATGCCTTTGATGCCCAGATCGACGGCGGCGACAGTGAACAGCGGTGCCTTGCCTTCGAACTCGCCGCTGGGCTCGACAGTGTAGGTCTCATCTGTGCTTACGCGATCGTAAAGCCTGGCACCTTGCATCTTTGGCGACGCCAAGACGTCCTGCAACAAGGCATCCACGGAACGCAACGACCCCGTTGACTTGTCCGTCAAAGCATCTCCCGAGAAGATACCGGCTCGCATCACACCGCCCTCGCGCAGATGACGTACCAGTTTGCGGGTATCGATGTTGCTGATGCCGACGATGGAATCACCTTCGAGCTCGTCGTCAAGGCTGTCGTTGGCACGCCAGTTGCTAACATTCGGACTGGGTTGACGCACGACGTAGCCGGCCACCCAGACCCGCTTGGATTCCGGATCCTCATCATTGACACCGGTATCGCCGATATGTGGGAAGGTCTGCACGACTATTTGCTGGTCGTAGCTCGGGTCGGTGATCGTCTCCTGATAGCCGGTCATGGCCGTGGCGAACACGATTTCGCCGAATGTCGATCCTGATGCTCCGTAAGGCTCACCAACGTAAAGCTGGCCGTCTTCCAACAACAGCACAGCATCGTCTTTCGAATACTGTGCTGTTGTCGCTGTTTGCTGACTCACCACGAGTCCCCCTTTGCCGGGCCCGTGCGCGGACTCGGAAATAACTGGACCGGAAAACACATTCGCGGCCCGGCCACCGTACCGCGGTCAGAACTAATCAGACAATTATTGAATTATCATCACCATCGGGTGACAGCGATTGTCCGTCACCATCCGAAGATGGCGGAGTCACTGAATCACTGGATGGTGAGGAATCTGTTGACCCATCACCTGAAACTTGAGGAACCGTGGCAGCCGCAGCTTCATCGGTCTGACCGGATGAAGCAGTATCGCCAACGGCAACAGTAGCCGCCCCGACTTCATCCAGACTTCCAACCTCACTGTCAGTATCGGCGGCATCAGCGGAAATTCCCGCAGTGTCGGAATCCACAGATTCGGCATCGACGGATTCAGCATTCGCCGCTTCTGGCCCGGATTCGGTCTCGAATGGAATGCCATCACCTTTACCGGAAACCCCACGGGACTGAAGGAACCCGGGAGCGGTGGGCGAATTGAGCCGGCGTTCAGCCGCCTCACGTTCCGCCTTCTGCTGGGCTTCAGCTTCATGCGCTGCCTGAATGTCGGCAAGAACCGTATCCTTGTTGTCGCATACAGCGCTCAAGAGGCCATGGATAAACGCGGGAGAATCATCATCGCAAAGGGTCTTCGCCAGCCCCAACGCTTCATCGATGGCCACGCGATCAGGCACGTCATCGTTGAAGAGAATTTCCCAAGCGGCGATCCGCAGAACATTTCTATCGATCACAGCCATGCGCTTGAGCGGCCATTTGGTCGAATGGGATTCGAGTGCACGGTCGATGCCCGTCTGCTCATCGGCGACGCCCCGAACGATTTCGATGGCATAATCCGGCAATGGTGTCTGGGCTCCCGGCTCGGCAATGCGTTCGGCGAGCAGTGACGGAATGTCCTGTCCTTTTTCATCCGCTTCGTAGAGCGTATTCAGCGCCCGTTTACGAGCTGTAGAACGTGCCATATAGTCAGTAGCCTCTCAGTGAAAAATTATGCGAATAAAGGTTTGCGAATACGGCTTTCCGACCTGGCAAGCCGTAGCGCACCAAGTCGGAAAGAAAGAAAATCAGTTGTTCTCACGACCAAGGTAGGAACCGTCGCGGGTATCGACCTTGACCATTTCGCCTTCGCCTACGAAGAGCGGCACCTGAATCTCTGCACCGGTCTCAACGGTGGCAGGCTTGGTGCCGGCGTTCGAACGGTTGCCCTGCACGCCCGGCTCGGTCTCGGTGACCTTGAGCACGACGGATGCTGGCAGCTCGACACTCAGCGGGGTGCCGTCGTGGAAGCTGATGATGCAGTCGGTGCCCTCGAGCAGGTACTTCGCCTGATCGCCGACGAGCTCCTTGGGGATGTTGACCTGATCATAGGTGGTCATATCCATGAAGACGAAGCTGTCACCCTCTTCGTAGGAATACTGCAGCGTACGGTTGTCGACGGTTTCGAACTCCATCTTCATGCCAGCGTTGAAGGTCCTGTCGACGATCTTGCCCGAAAGCACGTTCTTGATGGTGGTACGCACGAAAGCCGGCCCCTTGCCAGGCTTGACGTGCTGGAATTTCGTGACGGTCCAGAGCTGTCCGTCCAGGTTCAATACCGACCCGTTTTTGATGTCATTGCTAGTTTGTGCCACGTCTCGTCACCTTAGTCATTTACTTTTCAAACGATATGCATTCATAAAATGCCTCAGCAATTATGCCACGGCGTATGTACAGTTCGCCAGTCGTCTGTTTCTCTCGGCTTTTGCTTTACCTACTCATACTTTTAAATACAGTTGTGCCCCACACCAAAAGATGTGGGGCACAACCAGTAAGTAAATCTACAACTTACGTTCTAGAACTACTCGATCACCTTGGTGACACGGCCTGAGCCGACGGTGTGGCCACCTTCACGGACTGCGAAGGTCAGGCCCTCTTCCATCGCGACGGGCTGAATCAGCTCGACGGAGAAGGTGGCGTGATCGCCAGGCTGAACCATCTCGACGCCTTCCGGCAGCGTGATGACGCCGGTGACGTCGGTGGTGCGGAAGTAGAACTGCGGACGGTAGTTGGAGAAGAACGGCGAATGACGGCCGCCCTCATCCTTCGTCAAGACGTAAACTTCGCCCTCGAACTTGTGGTGCGGGGTCACGGTGCCGGGCTTGGCCACGACCTGGCCGCGCTCGACGTCGTCACGGTTGATGCCGCGGAGCAGCAGACCAGTGTTGTCGCCAGCCTCGGCCTCGTCCATCTGCTTGTGGAAGGTCTCGATGGAGGTGACGGTGGTGGTCTGGGTCGGACGAATGCCGACGATCTCTGCCGGGGCGTTGACCGGGATGCGGCCACGCTCGACACGGCCGGTCACCACGGTGCCACGGCCGGAGATGGTGAAGACATCTTCGATAGGCATCAGGAACGGCTTGTCCAGATCGTGGACAGGGGTCGGGATGTAATCGTCGACGGCATCCATGAGGTCCTTGACGGTCTGAACCCACTTGTCGTGATCCGGAGCGTCATCGTGCAGAGCGCCGTAGGCGGAGGTGCGGATGACCGGGCAGTCACGATCGAAGCCGTTTTCTTCGAGGAGGTCGCGGACCTCTTCTTCGACGAGCTCGATGAGCTCTTCGTCATCGACCATATCGCACTTGTTGAGCGCGACGAGAATCTTCGGCACGCCTACCTGGCGAGCGAGCAGAACGTGCTCGCGGGTCTGAGCCATCGGGCCATCAGTGGCGGCGACGACGAGGATCGCGCCATCCATCTGAGCGGCGCCGGTGATCATGTTCTTCACGAAATCGGCGTGGCCGGGGCAATCCACGTGAGCATAGTGGCGCTTGGCCGTCTGATACTCGATGTGGGCGATGTTGATGGTGATACCACGCTGCTTCTCTTCAGGAGCCGCGTCGATCTGATCGAAGTCATACTCCGGGTTGAGATCGGGGTACTCTTCGTGCAGCACCTTCGAGATGGCCGCGGTCAGGGTCGTCTTACCGTGATCAACGTGGCCAATGGTGCCAATGTTAACGTGCGGCTTGGTCCGCTCGTACTTTTCCTTTTCTGCCATTACTTGTCCTCCTGGACGTTTCGTAGTTAATCCCGAGCTTTTCGGCATCGAGATACTCGCTACAGTTTACTGGGTTTCTGGGTTACCTGCCACAAAGTGCCCGAACCCAGTCAGCGCTAGAAAATTTTAGCGCCGACTGGAGACAGACACGCCTTGGGCAAAGTATTTTTTATTCGCCGCGCTGGGCCTTGATGATCTCCTCGGAGACCGCCTTCGGCACCTCTGCATACGAATCCATCTGCATGGTGAACATCGCGCGGCCCTGCGTCTTGGAACGCAAATCGCCGATGTAGCCGAACATCTCGCTTAAGGGGACCTTCGCCTCGATGACCTTGACGCCGGTGGCGTCCTTCATCTCCTGGATGTTGCCACGACGGGAGTTGATGTCACCCATCACGTCGCCCATGTACTCCTCAGGCGTACGCACCTCGACGGCCATGATCGGCTCGAGGATGACGGGCTTGGCCTTCGGGGCCGCGGTCTTGAACGCCATGGAACCGGCGATCTTGAACGCGAGCTCGGAGGAATCGACATCGTGGATCTGGCCGTCGGTGACGGTCGCCTTGACGCCGACCACCGGGAACCCGGCGAGCACGCCGGACTCCATGGCTTCCTGCACACCAGCATCGATCGAAGGAATGAATTCCTTGGTGATGTGGCCGCCGGTGACCTCGTTGACGAACTCGTAATCCTTGCCCTCGGCGGGGTCGATCGGCTCGAAGTTCATCAAAACCTTTGCGAACTGGCCGGAACCACCCGTCTGCTTCTTGTGGGTGTATTCCTGGTTCATGACGGCCTTGCGGATGGTCTCGCGGTAGGCGACCTGCGGGTTGCCCACGTTGCACTCCACCTTGAACTCGCGACGCATACGGTCGACGATGATGTCGAGCTGGAGTTCGCCCATGCCGGAAATCAGCGTCTGGCCGCTTTCCTCATCGGTCTTGACCTGGAAGGTCGGGTCCTCATCGGCGAGCTTTGCCAGAGCGATCGACATCTTCTCCTGATCGGCCTTGGTCTTCGGCTCCACGGCGACCTCGATCACCGGGTCCGGGAAGGTCATGGACTCGAGAGAAATCGGAGCGTTGTCGGCGCACAGCGTGTCGCCGGTGGAGACGTTCTTCAGACCTACGAGCGTGTAGATGTTGCCGGCTTCTGCGGCGTCGACGGGGTTCTCCTTGTCGGCGTGCATCTGGAAGATCTTGCCGACGCGTTCCTTCTTGTCCTTCGTGGAATCGAGCACGGTGTCGCCGGGCTTGATGGAGCCGGAATAGACGCGCACGAACACGAGCTTGCCATAGAAGGGGTGGGTCGAGATCTTGAAGACCAGCGCGGCGAACGGATCGTCCATCGTGGGCTTGCGGTCGATCTCCTGGGACTCGTCACCGGGCTTGAAGCCGACGATGGCGGGGACGTCCTCGGGGCTGGGCAGATAGTCGACCACTGCGTCGAGCAGCGGCTGAATGCCCTTGTCCTTGAAGGCGGAACCGCAGAGGACCGGGTAGGCCTTGCGCTCGATGGTGAGCTTGCGGATACCTGCACGGATCTCCTCATCGCTCATCTCGCCGGACTCAAGGTACTTCTCCATCAGGTCGTCATCGGACTCGGCCACCTGGTCGAGAAGTTCCGAACGATACTGCTCGGCCTTGTCCTTGAGGTCATCGGGGATGTCGACGGTGTCGTAGTGGGCACCGAGATCCGTGGTGACGTCCTTCCAGACGTACGCCTTCATACGGATCAGATCGACCATGCCGACGAAGTCGTTCTCGGCACCGATCGGCAGCTGGACGACCAGCGGGGTGGCTCCCAGCTTCTTCTTGATGGTGTCGACGGAATAGTAGAAGTCGGCTCCGAGCTTATCCATCTTGTTGATGAAGCAGATGCGCGGCACGCCGTACTTGTCGGCCTGACGCCACACGGTCTCGCTCTGGGGCTCTACGCCTTCCTTGCCATCGAAGACGGCGACGGCGCCATCGAGCACGCGAAGCGAACGCTCCACCTCGGCTGTGAAGTCCACGTGGCCGGGGGTGTCGATGATGTTGATCTGGAACTTCTTGTCGGCGTCATGGGTCTGACGGTTCCAGAAGCAGGTGGTCGCAGCGGACTGAATGGTGATGCCGCGTTCCTTTTCCTGGGCCATGAAGTCCATGGTCGAGGCGCCTTCGTGCGTCTCGCCGATCTTGTAGTTCTTACCGGTGTAGTACAGAATACGTTCTGTACATGTTGTCTTACCGGCATCGATGTGAGCCATGATGCCGATGTTGCGGACCTCATTGAGGTCGCTGAGCACATCAAGTGCCATAGATTTTCCTTACCTAACTCGTCTCTTCGATTACCAGCGATAGTGGGCGAAGGCCTTGTTGGCCTCGGCCATCTTGTGCGTATCCTCGCGGCGCTTCACCGAAGCACCGAGACCGTTGGAGGCGTCGAGGATCTCGTTGGCGAGACGCTCGGCCATGGTCTTCTCGCGGCGCTTGCGGGAGAAGTCCGTGAGCCAGCGAAGGCTCAGGGCGTTGGCGCGGTTGGGCTTGACCTCGACCGGGACCTGGTAGGTCGCGCCGCCGACACGGCGGGAACGGACCTCGAGGGACGGACGGATGTTGTCGAGCGCGCGCTTCAGCACGGCGACGGGTTCCTGGTCGGTCTTCGCCTTGACCATGTCAAGTGCGGAGTAGACGATGTCCTCGGCGATCGACTTCTTGCCGTCGAGCAGGATCTTGTTGATGAGCTGAGCGACCACGGTCGAACCGTAGATCGGATCAGGGAGCAGCTGGTGCTTCTTGGATGGTCCTTTACGTGACATATCTCTTACTTCGCCTTCTTTGCGCCGTACAGGGAGCGTCCCTGCTTGCGGTCCTTGACACCCTGGGTATCGAGCGCGCCGCGCACGATGTGGTAACGCACACCAGGAAGATCCTTCACACGGCCACCGCGGACGAGCACGATGGAGTGCTCCTGCAGGTTGTGGCCTTCGCCCGGAATGTAGGCGGTAACTTCGATGCCGGAGCTCAGGCGCACACGGGCGACCTTACGCAACGCGGAATTCGGCTTCTTCGGTGTAGTGGTATACACACGGGTGCACACGCCGCGACGCAGCGGGCTGCCCTTCAAGGCCAAAGTCTTGGATTTCTTTGACTTTGCCTTACGTCCTTTACGGACAAGTTGTTCTATAGTAGGCAACTTCAGTTCTCCGATTCGTTAATCATTATTCTTTGCGGAGCCGCCTCGCTGCAGCCCCAATCGACGAATCGAGTGAGACAGCCACAGTCCACCGGCCCGATGGCCCTTCGCTCTCCTGCCGCCGCATTGCTGCGCGCATTCCAACAAGCTCCGGGATATCCCAATGCCCACGCCTGTTACATAAGGCATGCCATTGGCACACACAAGTAGTTAGGATACCATACTCCTGCGGACAAGCAGGTCACGGACGGCTACAGTGATTCGCTTGATCCATCATCCGGCAGAGGTTCGATAGCCTTGAAACAAAAAATGTCACGGGAAAGCTAGACTCAATGCTTTCCCGTGACAATATTTCCAAATAGGGTTTCGGTCTCGATGTCCTCGCTTGTCGGCACAAATCGCCAAGACGAGTCAATCGGTCAGCTCAACTCTACGATGATTCAACACTCAGTGCTGCGCGACATAGTCATCAAGCTGGGCCAAGTACAAGGCCTTTTTCTCATCGCTGATCCACGAAGCCTCGAAGGAGTTGCGGGCGAGTTGCACGACTTGATCCCGGCTGAGCCCGAACTTGTCGGCCAAGGCATAGTAGTTGTCGCTGATATAGCCGCCGAAGTAGGCGGGATCGTCGGAATTGATGCAGATTCTGACACCCTTGCCCAAAAGCTCGACTATTTCCTCGCCCTTCATCTCCGGACGCACGAAGGAGTTGGAAAGCGGGCAGGAGGTCATGCCGATGTGATGGCTGACGGCGAAATCGACCAGATCGGGGTCCTCGACGATGTTGGTGCCGTGGTCGATGCGCTCTACACCCATGATCTCGAGCGCCTGACGAATATGGTCGATGGAGCCGACCTGATCGATGTCGCAATGGGCCGTCAGATGCAGCCCGGCGGCCGCGGCGTCCTCGTATTGACGCGCGAACTTGAGCGGCGGATTGTTGTGCTCGTCGGAATCCAGACCGACGCCCAAGATCCAATCCTTGTACGGCAGGGCCTCAAGCAGGGTCTTGCGGGCGGATTCCTTGGTGAAATCGCGCAGGAAGCACATGATCAGATCGGCGTCGACATCAAGCGCCCGGGCGTCGACGATGGCGCGGTGCAGGCCGTGGATCACCGTCTCGAAAGCGATGCCACGCGAAGTGTGGGCCTGCGGATCGAAGAAGATCTCGACATGGCGCACATGGTTGGCCGCGGCACGCTTGAGGTAGGCGAAAGCGAGGTCATAGAAATCCTGTTCCTGCTGCAGCACGTCCATGGCCGGATAGTAGACCGCGAGGAACGAGGCGAGGTCGTCGTATTGGTAGGTCTTGCGAACCTCCTCGATGGTCGTCTGGCCGATGTCGATATGGTTACGCTTGGCCAATTCAAGCTTCAGTTCGGGTTCCAGCGTTCCTTCGATATGAAGGTGAAGCTCGGCTTTGGGCAGCCCCTGGATAAATTCGCGTGTAACTTCGGTGGTCATTGAACATGCCTTTCCACTACGTTGAACAGCACTGACACCATGAATCTACCACTCTCCCGAGCCAGAAACCTGACATTTGCATGGGTTTTGTGGCACTTGTCGTTCGACGTAGGCGTATAGAGTACATACAAGAATCAGGGCATATATCGCACGCAAGACGAGGCAGCGCATGATGGATAATATGAACGATACCGTGGCCGGACTTCATCAGGTTTTCGCAACCGGGGTGACCCTGCCCATATCTTGGCGGCGGGAACAGCTCGAACGGATGAAACGCATGGTTACGGCGCATCGAAAGGACATCGAACGCGCGGTGTACCTCGATCTGGGCAAACCGGCTGCGGAAACCGCGCTGATGGAAATCAAGCTCGTGCTGGACGAAATACGGTTTGTCGAACCGCGTATCGAACGCTGGAGCAGGCGAAGCCATGTAGCCATGCCACTACTGATGCAACCGGCGAGAAGCTGGACGATAGCAGAGCCCAAAGGCGTGGTGCTGGTGATTTCGCCGTGGAACTATCCGCTGATGTTGAGCCTCGAACCGATGGTCGACGCCATCGCGGCCGGCAACTGCGTGTGCCTCAAACCTTCGGAGCTCTCCCCCAATACCAGCGCATTGCTTCAACGGCTCATCGGCGCATACCTCGACCCGCGGGCGTTTACGGTCGTTCAAGGTGCGGTGCCTGAAACCACCGAATTGCTCAAACAATCGTTCGACCATATCTTCTATACCGGCAACGGCAAGGTCGGAGCGATCGTGATGGAGGCTGCGGCGAAACAGCTTACGCCGGTAACGCTGGAGTTAGGCGGAAAATCCCCCGTGTTCGTGGATGCGAGCGCCAATCTCGACGTCGCGGCCGGCCGCATCGTGTGGGGACGATTCACCAACGCCGGGCAGACCTGCGTGGCGCCTGATTACGTATTGACCACACCGGAGTTGGTGGAACCGTTGGCGCAGAAAATCGCAGGTTTCATCCGGAAGTTCTTTGGTAGCAATCCCGCACAATTCGCAAGTTACGGACGTATCGTCAATACCAGGCAATTCGACAGACTGGTCAAGCTGCTACCGAGCGATAAGAAGACGTTCAGCGGCGGCGAAACCAATCGCGAACATCTTTATATCGCGCCAACCATCCTCACCGACGTCCGACCCGATGACCCGGTGATGCAGGAGGAAATCTTCGGACCGATTCTGCCGATTCTTGCGGTGAACAACGCGAAGGACGCGGTGGCCTTCATCAACGGGCGTCCGAAACCGCTGGCTTTGTATGTCTTCACACGAAGCAAGGCGACCCGACTGCTTTTCGAACGCCATACCAGCTCGGGCGCGCTCGGCTTCAACCTGCCGCTCGGCCATCTGCTTTCCAGCCGATTGCCCTTCGGCGGCATCGGTGCTTCCGGCTTGGGAACCTACCACGGCAAAGCCGGTTTCCTGGAATTCAGCCACATCAAAACCGTGACAAGCAAACCGACATTCCCAGATACGCTGCGTGTTGCCTATCCTCCGTACGGAGTGGCGATTCATAAGCTAATGCGGCTATGAGCAGGCGATGTACATCGACTTGACCTTATAGCCGATAACCATAATCCCTGAGATGCACGTCATCGGCACCGTACGGGTGTGCATGCAATCGTTACTAATCGTTACCGAAGCATTTGAAGCATAAAACTGAAAATCCCCGGAACCTTGCAATTCCGGGGATTGATGGGGTGGCCAACGCGGTTCGAACGCGCGACCTTCTGAACCACAATCAGATGCTCTACCTGCTGAGCTATGGCCACCATCGAAGTGTGAAACCGACAGATTCAAGGAATCAAATCAACATCCGCACAACAGATAAGAACTATACACGACTCTCAAGACCTTGGGCAACCGGCGCGTCGCGGCATCTCCTTGAAACCGCAAATTTCGTCGATTCGGTCATAGATCGGCCTCCGCATCTTGGGTCTTTCCCCGTCGTTACTGCGAACTGGAGCGTGCTGCACTTCGTCGGAATCGGACGGTTGCAATAGACGGATAACGCACAGGGATAGTTGTAGGTGCGGTTGGAATCGAGTACGTCCAGCGAATGATCCTTGTCCTCGTGACGGAATCTGACGAATCCAAACGACAGATAGGACCGCAGCACCGTTTTCACCGCCGAATCGCGGATATCGAACTCGTCGGGCTCGACGCGACGGAAACGGCCGGGATAGCGTCAATTGTTTGTGCGAAACCATGGATGGAAGCAGATGAAAGATTGCCGAACCCCGTCTGTTGTTTCTTACCGTGTTATCTCCACGCGGATATCCGATCGCCCCGCATTCAACAACTTATGTGAGCTTTGTCACAGTAATACTGTGTTCTTTATTACAAAACGCCGGTTTCTCTCTAAATATGCAACAGACAGGACTCATAATGTAATAACAAGCTTTATTTTGAAATCCAACAATCTCAGGCAACAAATGAAGGGAAAATATGGAAAAATTATCTAAATTGAAAACGACCATTTCCGAAGTCGAAGGTACCAAGGACGAGACCAAGCCGCTCTTCCCCGGACGCGCGTTCATCTCGACGGTGCTCGACGCGCTCGACAGCAAGGAGACCATGACCGGCAAGATGATCGGACGCTACATCCAGCGTGCCGCCATGGCCGGTATCCTCGTCGGTGTGTTCTTCGCGGCCTTCTGGGTCATCATGGGAGCGACCGCCAAGGGCGGCCCGGGTCTGGCCGTGGCAGGCAAGGTGATGGCCGGCATCACCTTCGGCTGGGCGCTGGTACTCATCTATTACACCAACTCTGAGCTGTTGACCTCGAATATGATGGTCGTCAGCATCGGCGCCTACCACAAGCGCATCGGCTGGGGCGAATCGCTGAAGCTGCTGGGCCTGTGCCTGCTGGGCAACCTGCTGGGCGCGCTGGTCGTGGCCATTATCCTGCGATTCTCCACCATCATCTCCGGCCCGTCCTTCGACGCGATGCTCGCCGCGGCGACCACCAAGCTCAACTACCTGAACTCCGGATTCGGCGTGGCCGACCTCTTCGTACGCGCGATTTTCTGCAACTTCTGCATCAACATCGCCATGCTCATGGTCTACAACGGCAAACTCACCAACGACTTCACCAAGTGCACGATCATGGTGGTCGCGGTCTTCGTCTTCACCTTCTGCGGCTTCGAGCACTCCGTGGCCGACTCTGCGATGTTCCTCATTCTCGGCATGCACGGCGTGATCAACGCATGGAAGGCAATCCTGGTCATCATCGTGGCCATTCTCGGCAACATCGTGGGCGGCGGCATCCTCATCGGCCTGAACTTCGCGACGATGAACGACGAACGCGGCATCACCGCAAACGCCAAGAAATAAAAGCGAACGGATAATCGGCTCGTCCTTGCAAAACCGCTCAGATGACGCATCTTGAGAGGCCAAGGCCATCCGCATTCACCAATCCCCTCCGAACTGCATCGGAGGGGATTATTCGTTGCAGGACCCAGGCGGCGCCCCACAGGTTGTTGCGCCAGACCGGCTTCCGTATTCTCAGGTTGGTTGACGTTCAAACCCCCTACACAACGCGAACTTACGGCAACATCATCTTCCGATACATTCGGCCTGCACGTCCATTCGCAAAAGGTGATCAAACACAACGACCTGCGCCTCCCGGCAACAGGCTTGATCGTGTCGACGCGCCGCTTGCCTAAAGCCAGATTATCTCCGGAACACCATTGTTTTCGACACGACTTCATGATTCGATGCCACATCGGATTAGAATCGACACCATACCAGCGGATCATGAAAGTAGAACAACATGCTGAATTTCATCAACGATTACTGCGAAGGCGCCCATCCTGCAATTCTGAAGCGGATGGAAGAAACGAATATGGAACAGCTGCCGGGCTACGGTTCCGACAAATACTGTGAATCGGCCAAGGCAAAAATCCGCGAGGCCTGCGGCTGCCCGGACGCCGATGTGTGGTTCCTCGTCGGCGGCACGCAGACCAACCAGACCGTCATCGACACCATCACCCCGGCCTACGCCGGTGTCGTCGCAGCAACCAATGGGCACGTCAATGTTCACGAAGCCGGAGCCGTGGAGTCGACCGGTCACAAAGTGCTCACGCTACCGAGCCACGAAGGCAAGATCGAGGCGGCCGACCTCGAGCAGTACTGCAAGGATTTCTACGCCGACGGCAACTACACCCACATGGTCTTCCCCGGCTGCGTCTACGTCTCGCACCCCAGCGAATACGGCACGATGTACACCAAAGCCGAGCTTGAGGCCATCGCCGAGGTCGCGCACCGCTACGACATGCCGCTCTTCCTCGACGGCGCACGTCTGGGCTACGGTCTGACCGCCGAGGGCACCGACCTGACACTCGAGGATATCGCACGCATCACCGACGTGTTCTACATCGGCGGCACCAAGGTCGGAGCGCTGTTCGGCGAGGCCGTGGTCTTTACCAAGCGCAACACGCCCAAGCACTTCCTCACGCAGATCAAGCAGCACGGTGCGCTTCTGGCCAAGGGCTGGCTGCTCGGTCTGCAGTTCGATACGCTGTTCACCGATGACCTCTATACGAAAATCGCGCGCAACGCCAATGACAAGGCCGCACAAATCCGAACGGCACTCAAGGCCAAGGGCTACCAGCTAGCCTACGAGAACCCGACCAACCAGATCTTCATCGTCATGGACCGGGCCACCATCGACCGGCTCAAGCAGAACGTCAACATGGACTTCCTCGAAAAGTACGATGACACCCATTCGGTGATGCGCATCTGCACGAGCTGGGCCACCACCCAGGAGCACACCGACCAGCTCATTGCACTGCTGTAGCGTCGCCGTTCCTATGGTTCGTGATTTCCATTGCGTCTTTGCCCGAGTTGCAGAGATAATCACACTTATGCCTCTATTTTCGTGATTATCTCTGTAGCCCGGCCTCATGTGCAGAGATAATCACATTCCGCGGCAGCATTACGATTGCAACAACGACAATCACCGTCGTCCCGGCGCCGCAGGCTGCCACGTCTTCTGCGCACCAGCAATCGCCTCGCGCTCCATGGCGACAAACCGGTGGACGCTCTGCGGCAACGCATATTTTTCGCGTGCTTCCTGCGCGTATTTCGGCCCCCATTCGGCCAGTTCCTGCGGGTGTTCGATCCACCAGTCGATGCGGCGGGCGAGCGCTTTGGCGTTGCGGGCCGGAAACACCGAAGAATCCGTCAGCGCGAACTGGCTGGCGGCCGAAAGCGGAGAGTCTGCGATGACCGGTACTAGACCCGAGGCAATGCCCTCGAGCACGCTCAGCGATTCGATGTCGACGATGGAGGGATGGACGAGCAGATCGGCTGTGCGCAACAGGTTCGGCATCTCGTCGTTGGGCTGGAACCCGATGTGCGCCGGCCGCGGCAACAGCCGTTTGGCAAGACGACGAAGATGCCGCTGCAATGGCCCGGTTCCGCAGATGGTCAAATCGATTTGGGCAGCGTGACGGCTTAAGGCCACGGCACGAATCAGCGTTTCGTGGTCCTTTTCATGGGTGAGCCGGCCGGAAGCGATGATCCGGAATGCACCTTCCGCATTTTTGTCATGCGTCTCTGCCGTCTGTGTACTCGCCGCGTGAAAACGACTTGAATAGCCGTTGGAGATGACATGGAGCCGGGCCCTATAACCGTGCGCACGCAGCTGGCGGGCAATCATCTGGCTCGGAGCATGGATATGACCGATATGACGGTAGAGCCAGAAATCAAACAGATAATAAATCAGCGAAGGAATACCAGGGATATAGCGCAACGGACCAGCGGAATAGGTGACGTTTTCCGGCTGGAGGTGAAAGCCGGCGGTCACGGGAATACCCATCGAACGCGCAACGGTCAGGGCGTGCCTGCCGAATTTGAACGGCATATAGATATGCACCACGTCGGCGCCAGCAAACGCACGTCGGAACACCGCATCATCAGGCTCGGCGAATTGCATCTGCTGCTTGGCCGCAAGCCACGAAATGAACGGCAGATGGTGAATCCCAACGGGATAATCGGGAGCGCCTACGCCGACCAACCGGACATGGTGTCCTTCCCGCTCAAGTTCCTTTGCATATTGCAAGGCAGAATTCGAAGTGCCGTTGCCGCGATTGCCGACCGAGTCCACCACCAGTGCGATGGTCAACGGCTCGATGGCATTACCTGCGACGTTTCGGGATTCTGGCATGATTCCATCCTATCGCTGTGTGGAAACCACGGCCGATACAACGCATCAGACGGACCCACGGAAAGCGTATGGCGCTTTCGGGATTCGGCGTATCGTATTGGCATTCCGGGTTTAACCGAATACACCAATCCGATCTCGCAATTCATCAATTATCGCCATTATCATCGATAGGCGACCTCGTTCGGGGCCATCCCGTGCGACAATGAAACCATGAGCGCTGAAACTGAATCCACCGTAGTCAACTATCCGCTCGGCAACCTCGCCGCAAACCGACAGACGCGGGTGCTGCTATTGGGGTCTGGCGAACTGGGACGAGAAATCGCCATCGAATTGACGAGGCTCGGGGCGTTCGTCATCGCCGCCGACAGCTACGAACATGCCCCGGCGATGCAGATTGCGCAGGAAAGCCATGTCCTGGATATGACCGACGCGGCGGCGTTGGATGAATTGATCGCCGCTACCGGCCCTTCAATCATCATCCCTGAAATCGAGGCCATTGCGACCGCGCAATTGGCACAGGCCGCGACCGATGGTATCCAGGTCGTACCCAGCTCACGCATCGCCGCAATCTGCATGGACCGCGAGGCCTTACGGACGCTGGCGCATGAAAGACTCGGCCTGCCGACCACTCCATATCGTTTCGCGGCTTCGCTTGACGAGCTGAAAGCCGGCGTCGAAGCCGTCGGCTACCCGTGCGTGGTCAAACCGGTGATGAGCTCCTCTGGCCACGGCCAATCCGTGCTTCACGATGACGGCGACATCGAAGCGGCCTGGCAGGAAGCGCAAAGCGGAAGAAGGGACGCGAAAGACGGCGGCATCGCGCATGTCATCGTCGAAGCGTTCGCCCCGCTTGATTACGAGCTGACCATGCTCACCGTCTCCTCCAGCGCCGGCATCGTGGTCTGCTCCCCCATCGGACAGCGCCAGCAGGACGGCGACTATCGAGAATCATGGCAACCGGCACAGGTCGATCCCGGTGTTCTGGAAAAGGCGCAGAAAATCGCCGGCAAAGCGGTCGAAGGTCTGGTCGATATCGCCCACAAAGACGGTGAACACGGATGGGGCGTGTTCGGAGTGGAACTATTCGTCCTGAAGAATGGCGAAGTCCTTTTCAACGAGGTCTCTCCCCGCCCGCACGACACCGGCATGGTGACGATGATCTCGCAGCGTTTGAGCGAATTCGCGCTGCATGCCAGAGCGGTTCTGGGAATACCTGTCACATCATCAAGCGTTGCGCTCGCCCTCAAAGACGACGAAATCGCAGCCAGCCATGCCGTAGTGGTCACCGGAAACGGATCAGTGACTTTCTCCAATATTCCGCAGGCTCTGTCGCAACCTGATACCGGCCTGCGCATCTTCGGCAAGCCAACCGTCAACAGTCACCGTCGCATGGCCGTCGCCTTGGCTGTCGGCCAAAACGAAACCGAGGCACGGCAACAGGCGACACAGGTGGAATCGATGTTAGACATCACCATCACGCAATAATGGAGATCAGGGAACGATCCGGTTCTCACTCGATATTGCCGGTATTCAGCTGTTCAATATTCGAGACGTTTCATGTTGCCCGGCAATATGAACGAACATGAAACAGAAAATTTACAAAGCCGTTTTTGCTTGGAAAAACGCCAGAATTCCAAAAATCGACCGGAAACATGAACCGTCGATTGCCGTATTTTCTTGCTAACAGGCTTCGAATTTGTTAGCACCGATTGCTATATTTTTGGTTGTAAGTTCACCTATTCAATCAATCTCGTTACTCTACGGGAAGGGCGATTTAATGGAGAAACTGGACATGCTCTACAAGGGCAAAGCCAAAAAACTCTATTCAACTAATGACCCGGATGTGCTGTGGGTCGAATATATGAATCAGGCCACTGCCGGCGACGGCGCGAAAAAAGCCCAGATTCAAGGCAAGGGAAGCCTCAACAACCGCATCACCACGGTTCTTTTCAGGCTTTTGGAAGCCGAAGGCGTCAAGACGGATTTCGTCCGCCGTATTTCCGACACCGAACAGCTCAATGAGAAAATCACGATGTTCCCGCTTGAAATCATCATGCGCAACACCGCTGCGGGTTCCTTTGCCAAGCGCTATGGCGTCAAGGAAGGAACGGAACTGAAACGCCCGATTCTCGAATTCTGCTTCAAATCCGACGAACTGCACGATCCGTTCATCAACGTCGACGGCATCGTGGCCCTTGGCCTGGCCAGCGACGAGGACATGGCCGAAGTCTCACGGCAGACTCGTGACATCAACGAGAAGCTCACCAAGATCTTCCAGGACATCGACGTGAAACTGGTCGATTTCAAGATCGAGGAAGGCAAGAACAAAGACGGCGAAATCGTCCTGGCCGACGAGATCACCCCCGACACCTGCAGGCTCTGGGACCTGAAGGACGGGTCCGGCAAAGTCGAACATCTCGACAAGGACCTCTTCCGCAGAGATCTCGGCGACATCATCCCCGCATATGAGGAAATCTACAAGCGTTTGCTTAACCTGGCCGACGCTCGTGGCGTCAAGGTCGAATGACATATCGCTCGTACACCAACGGATGGTGTACGAGCGATTTTTGGTTGTTCCACATTCCTGTTTTCAATACATTTTTACTTTCCCCTTCTTGCCAGCAGTGCTAAGGACCATCAGTGCTTTCAACAGTTTTTCGCGTATATGTAGAAAAGAAACCCGGCTTTGATGTAGAAGCCGCCAATCTCACCAACGAGTTGCGTGACGTGCTGGGACTCACCGAGCTCGTTCGCGTCCGCATCATCAACCGCTACGACGCCCAAGGCTTGAATTCCAAGCTTTTCGATGCCGCCGTCCCGACCGTTTTCAGCGAACCGCCGGTCGACACGGCCACACGGGAGTTGCCCGATGTAAGCGGGGCCCAGGTCTTCGCCGTGGAATACCTGCCCGGTCAGTTCGACCAACGTGCGGAATCGGCCAGCCAGTGCATCCAGCTGTTGAGCCAAGGGACACGGCCGGAAGTACGGACCGCGAAAATCTACGCGCTGTACGGCAAGCTTTCCCCTGATGACGTTTCAGCTATCAAACGCTACGTGATTAACCCGGTCGACGCACATGAAACAGGACTGGAGACGCGTGAAACGCTGCAAACCGAGGTCAAGGTTCCGGCGGATGTCGAAGTGATCGACGGATTCAACGAACTCGACGACGCCGGATTGCAACGTTTCATCGCCGAGCGCGGACTGGCGATGGATCTTGGCGACGCGAAGTGCTGCCAGACCTATTTCCTCGGCGAGCACCGCGAACCGACGATCACCGAAATCAAGGTCATCGACACCTATTGGTCCGATCATTGCCGCCACACCACCTTCGGCACCGAGCTGACGCAGGTCGACATCGACGACACCGTGGTCAAAGCCGCGTTCGAGCGTTATCTCAAGGTCCGGCAGGATCTGGGACGCAGCGCCAGACCGGTGACTTTGATGGATATGGGCACCATCGGCGCCAAATCGCTGGAAGCCAACGGCGAACTGACCGGACTCGACAAATCCGAGGAAATCAACGCCTGCACCGTCAAGATCAAGGTCGATGTTGACGGCAAACCGGAAGACTGGCTCTTCCTCTTCAAAAACGAGACGCATAACCATCCCACGGAAATCGAGCCGTTCGGCGGGGCCGCCACCTGCATCGGCGGCTGCATCCGCGATCCCTTGAGCGGCCGCGCCTACGTCTATCAGGCCATGCGCGTCACCGGTGCCGGCGATCCGCGAGTCCCGGTTTCGCAAACATTGGAAGGCAAACTGCCGCAGCGCAAGCTCGTCACCACCGCCGCTCAAGGATATTCCTCATACGGCAACCAGATCGGGCTGGCTACCGGGCAGGTCAATGAAATCTATCATCCCGGCTATATCGCCAAGCGCATGGAGGTCGGGGCCGTGGTGGGCGCAGCACCTGCCATCAACGTGCGCCGTGAAACGCCGGCACCCGGCGACAAGATCATCCTTTTGGGCGGACGTACCGGGCGCGACGGCATCGGCGGCGCCACAGGAGCTTCCAAGGCGCAAGACACCGAAAGCCTCACCGAATCGGGAGCCGAGGTGCAAAAAGGCAACGCCACCGTCGAGCGCAAGCTGCAACGGCTTTTCCGCCGTCACGATGCCAGCGTGCTCATCAAACGCTGCAACGATTTCGGAGCGGGCGGCGTATCCGTTGCGACCGGCGAAATCGCGGATGGCCTCAAGATCAATCTCGACAAGGTCCCCAAGAAATACGAAGGCTTGGACGGCACCGAACTGGCGATTTCCGAGTCGCAGGAGCGCATGGCCGTCGACGTGGCGGACACGGATGTGGACGAGTTCTTGCGGTATGCACGCGAAGAGAACCTTGAAGCCACGGTCATCGCCACCGTCACCGCCGAGCCAAGGATGACCATGGATTGGCGCGGCAAGCGCATCGTCGACCTCTCCCGCAAGTTCCTTGCCTCGAACGGTGCCGCGAAGCATCAGAATGTGCGTGTGCTGCCGGCTGGGAATTATACGGTTCCCGAAGACTGGAAATCCGGAGACCTCAAGCAACGCCTGACCTCGTTGGTCAGCGACATCAACGTCGCCGGCAACAAGGGCCTTGCCGAACGTTTCGACTCCACCATCGGCGCCGGCACCGTGCTGATGCCGTTCGGTGGGCGCGAACAGCTGACGCCGAGTCAGGCCATGGTCGCCAAACTTCCCGTGCCGGGAGGCAAGACCACCACCGCCAGCGCCATGGCGTGGGGATTCAACCCGTATATCACCGAGCGCAACCAGTTCGCCGGAGCCTATCTGGCCGTGGTCGAATCGGTATGCAAACTTGTGGCGACCGGCTTCACCCGAGAGAACGCCTACCTCAGCTTCCAGGAGTATTTCGGCAAGCTGCACGATGACCCGAAACGCTGGGGCAAACCGACAGCGGCGCTGCTCGGCGCATTGAGCGCACAGCTCGACTTGAAGGTCGGGGCCATCGGCGGCAAGGATTCGATGAGTGGCAGCTTCGAGCAGGATGGCCAGGAGATGGATGTACCACCCACGTTGGTTTCCTTTGCCGTGTCGACCGGGAACATGAACGGCACCATATCGCCGGAATTCAAGGCTGCAGGGCATCGCATCGTCCGCATCGCGCCGAAACGATACGGATATGGAAAAGCTGGCGACAACACCAACGATGCCGAGAACGCTTACCGTCTCATTGCCGACCCCGGCGATCTGCTGGAAACGATCGCATTGGTCGAGGGTCTGACCACCGCCGACCAGACCCTCGCAGTTTCGACGCCCGGTTATGGCGCAAGCGCGGAAGCATTGTTCAAGATGACGCTGGGCAACCGAATCGGCGTCAAGCTCGATGATGCCTTCAGTCTGGATGCCTTGTTCGAGCCCGCATATGGCTCCTTTATCGTGGAACTGTCCGAAGACGCCGAAGTGCCGGAAGGCAACGCCCATGTGAATGTCAGCGTTATCGGCACGACAACCGATGCCTACGAATTCGCAGCCGCAGGCGAGACCGTCGATCTCGACGGTTTGCAGGACGTCTGGGAATCCGCGATGGAGGAAATCTTCCCCTATCGCAGCAAGGCAAGTCGACATGCAAGCGAAACCGGAACACAGAGCGAAACGGAAACCATCAGTTACCGCAAGGGACGGCAGGCTTTTTATGCCGGCAATCCGTTGAAGGCCAAACCGCGCGTGCTCATTCCGGTCTTCCCCGGCAACAATTGCGAGTATGACGCTGCGGCGGCGTTCGCGGCGGCAGGTGCCGACCCTCATACGCTGATCGTCAACAACCTCTCCCCCGAGGCCGTGGCGCAATCCTCACGAAAGCTGGCCGAGGAAATCAAAGCCAGCCAAATCATCATGATTCCCGGCGGATTCTCCGGCGGCGACGAACCGGACGGATCGGCGAAATTCATAACCGCGTTTTTCCGCGCCCCCGCCGTCGCCGATGCCGTGCGTGATCTGCTGAACAACCGCGACGGCCTGATGCTTGGCATCTGCAACGGATTCCAGGCGCTGATCAAGCTTGGTCTCGTGCCTTACGGCGACATCGTCGATCCCAACGAAAACCAGCCGACGCTGACGTTCAACACCATCGGCCGTCATCAAAGCCGTCTGGTACGCACCCGCATCTCCAGCGATTTGTCACCGTGGATGTCCGGCAGCAAGGTCGGCGATGTCTACACCATTCCGATCTCCCACGGCGAAGGACGGTTCGTCGCCACGCCTGAACAAATCAGACAGCTTGCCGATACCGGACAGATCGCCACACAATACGTAGACGAAAACGGCAACGCGAGTATGGATCTGGCCGACAATCCCAATGGTTCTATAGCCGCACTCGAGGCACTGACCAGCCCGGACGGCCGTGTGCTCGGCAAGATGGGGCATTCCGAACGCCGCGGGAATGGTTTGTATCTCAATGTCCCCGGCCACGAGTTCCAGCCGATTTTCGAAGCGGGTGTGCGGTATTTCACCGGCAAGAGCGCCGATACGACAGACGAAAGGAAGGCCTGAAATGTCATTCGAACTGGAAGACGTTCACGAGGAATGCGGTCTATTCGGCGTCTGGGGCCACCCCGATGCGGCGCGCCTTACCTACTTCGGCTTGCACGCGCTGCAGCACCGTGGGCAAGAAGGCGCCGGCATGGTCTCGAACGATCACGGCAGGCTCATCGGCCACCGAGGGTTGGGATTGCTGACCGAAGTGTTCCATGACGAGCACGAGATCGAACGACTCACCGGCGATCGCGCCATCGGCCACGTCCGTTACGCCACCAGCGGCACCGGCGGCATCGACAACATCCAACCGTTCATCTTCTCATTCCATGACGGCGACATCGCGTTGGCCCACAACGGCAACCTCACCAACTGCATCGCGCTGCGCACCCAGCTTGAGAACGAAGGCGCCATTTTCCACTCCAATTCGGACACCGAAGTGCTGATGCACCTGATCCGCCGTTCGAGCAAGCCGACGTTCGTCGAAAAACTCAAAGAAGCGCTGAACATCGTTCATGGCGGTTTCGCCTATCTGCTGATGACCAAGAACGCGATGATCGGGGCGCTCGACCCGAACGGCTTCCGTCCGCTTTCATTGGGACGCATGAGCAACGGGGCCTACGTGTTGGCCAGCGAGACCTGTGCGCTGGACACGGTGGGTGCCGAACTGGTCCGTGACATCAAGCCCGGCGAAATCGTCGTGGTGGACGACAACGGCTACCGCATCGACACTTACACCGACACGACCCAGCTGGCGATCTGCTCGATGGAGTTCATCTATTTCGCCCGTCCGGATTCCAACATCTACGGCGTCAACGTCCATTCCGCCCGCAAACGTATGGGCGCTCGTCTTGCCCGCGAAACGGCTGTGGACGCGGACATGGTCATCGGCGTGCCGAACTCCTCGCTTTCCGCAGCATCAGGTTATGCTGAAGCCAGCGGCCTGCCCAACGAAATGGGACTGATCAAGAACCAATATATCGCCCGCACGTTCATCCAACCGACGCAGGAACTACGCGAACAGGGTGTGCGCATGAAGCTTTCGGCCGTCCGTGGCGTGGTGAAAGGCAAGCGAATCATCGTCATCGACGATTCCATTGTGCGCGGCACCACCTCCAAGCGCATCGTCCAGCTGTTGCGCGAGGCGGGAGCGGCGGAAGTGCACATGCGCATCAGCTCGCCGCCACTGAAATACCCGTGCTTCTACGGTATCGACATCTCCACGACCCGCGAGCTCATCGCCGCACGCATGAGCGTCGAGGGAATCCGCAAGTATATCGGCGCGGATTCCCTGCAATTCCTCAGCCTTGATGGCCTTATCAAATCCATAGGGCTCAACGCCGACGCGCCATACGGAGGCCTGTGCGTCGCCTACTTCAACGGCGACTACCCCACCGCTCTGGACGATTACGAAGACGAATTCCTGGCCTCGCTCAAACCTGAGGAACGCGAGCGCCTGCCGCATTTCGCCAAATACGAAAGCCGATACAGGAACAACGAATACCGCCACGCAGAATCATCACGACACGATCGGTCTACCAGCGCCACCACAGCCAGCACCACAAGGAGGGCATAGCATGCCGAAAGCATACGAACAAGCGGGAGTCAGCGTCGAGGCCGGTTACGAGGTCGTCCGTCGCATCAAATCGCACGTCGCACGGACCAACCGGCCTGGTGTGGTCGGTGGCATCGGCGGGTTCGGCGGGCTTTTCGATCTGGCAAGCCTCGGATACAAGGAACCGATGCTGGTCAGCGGTACCGACGGCGTAGGCACCAAGCTCATGGTCGCCAAAATGGCCGGCAAGCACGACACCATCGGCATCGACTGCGTGGCGATGTGTGTCAACGACATCGCCGCCCAGGGCGCGCAGCCGCTCTTCTTCCTCGACTATATCGCCTGCGGCAAGAACGATCCTGCGCTTCTGGAGCAGGTCGTCTCCGGCGTGGCCGATGGCTGCGTTCAGGCGGATTCGGCGCTGATCGGCGGCGAAACAGCGGAAATGCCGGGAATGTATGCACCCGACGAATACGACCTGGCCGGATTCGCGGTGGGTGTCGCCGAGAAATCCGCTATCGTCGACGGCTCGGGCATCCGTGAAGGTGACACGCTGATCGGTCTGGAATCCTCGGGAGTCCATTCCAACGGATTCTCGCTGGTGCGCGAGGCCCTCTTCAACGAAGCTGGCTATGGCGTCGACACCTCTCTTGCCGCCCTTCCGGAATTCAAGGACTCCGAGAACGGACACGCCGATGATGACCATGCGACAACGCTTGGTGACGTCCTGCTCACCCCGACGAAAATCTACGTCCATGCGTTGAAGCCGCTGTTCGCGGCCGGTCTTGTCAAAGGTGTCGCGCACATCACCGGCGGCGGATTCATCGAAAACATCCCACGTATGATTCCTGACGGCCTCGCCGCCTCGATCAAAGTCGGCACGTGGAACATTCCGCCGATTTTCGAGGTCATCGAACGCGCCGGCAGCATCGATCACACCGAGATGTTCAACGTATTCAACATGGGCATCGGCATGGTCTTGGCCGTCGACCCGGCGAAAGCGGAACAGACGCTCGCAACGCTTGAATCGACAGGCGAAACCGGCCATATCATCGGCTCTATCGTCACGTCCGACGAGAGAAAACGGGTGGTTTTCATCTGAACCGTTCCGACCGTCACCGGCAAACCAGCGAAACAAGACCACCAGCCAGCCAAATCATGGGTTTGTGGCTTATCACGTCTTTGCGGCTACAAACCCATGATAAAGAAGCTCCTCATCATGGGTTTGTGGCTTCATGAAGATTAAAAGCTACAAACCCATGACAAGAGAGTCCCACAACATGGATTTGAGGTTTAGTATGAAATTGCGGGCTCAAAACGGTATCAGACACAAGAGCAGATCATGCGTTATATCTCTCAGCGGCATAGGAAAGGACATGAAATGGGTATGAAGGTTTTGGTCATCGGATCGGGAGCGCGCGAGCACGTCATCGCCGCCACGCTGCTCAAAGGCGCAAGCGTCGATGAGGTCACCGTCGCTCCCGGCAATCCCGGCATGGAGCTCGACGGTATCCGCACCACCCGCATTGACCCATCCAACCATGCGGCCCTGATCGAGTTCATGCAGTCCAGCAACTATGACTGGGCGCTGGTCGGCCCCGAAGTCCCGCTGATGCACGGCATCGTCGACGATTTCCGTGAAGTCGGTCTCAAAGCGTTCGGCCCCACCCGTGCTGCGGCCCAGGTCGAAGGTTCCAAGGATTTCGCCAAGCAGCTCATGGCCCGCCATGACATTCCGACCGCAGCCTACCGCGCTTTCACCGACTACGAGGCCGCGGCCGCATACGTTATGGAACACGGGGCACCCATCGTCGTCAAGGCCGACGGACTGGCCGCAGGCAAAGGCGTGACTGTGGCGCTCGACACCCAGACGGCGCTCAAGGCGTTGGAAGACATCTTCGTCGAACACCGTTTCGGCAACGCCGATCTCAAGGTCGTGCTCGAGGACTTCCTGGAAGGCCAGGAGTTTTCGCTGATGAGTTTCGTCAACGGCACCGAGTTCTGGCCCATGCCGATTTCACAGGATCATAAACGCGCCTACGACGGCGACAAAGGTCCGAACACCGGCGGCATGGGGGCCTACAGTCCCGTCCCGCAAATCAGCGACGAAACCGTGAAGACCGCCATCGACACCATTGTTCGTCCTACCGTCAAAGCGCTGGCCGAAGAGGGCACACCATTCACCGGCATTCTCTACGCCGGACTCATTGCCACCGAGGAAGGGCCGAAAGTCATCGAGTTCAACGCCCGCTTCGGCGACCCCGAGACGGAAGCCGTCTTGCCACTTTTGACCAGCGATCTCGGTGAGGGCATCAACGCGATCCTGAACGATGAACAACCGACATTCACCTGGCGTACGGACGCCACGGCGCTTGGCGTGGTCTTGGCCTCCGACGGCTACCCCGGCAATCCCAAGAAAGGCACCCCGGTTCCGGCTATCGACACCGACGCAGATTCCCACATCTATTACGCCGGCGTGAAAGCGTCCAAACATCACGAAACCGTCGAATCCGCCGATTCGACCTCGCCAACAACCAGCTTGGTCTCCTCCTCCGGCCGTGTTCTGGTCTACGAAACGCTCGCCCCAAACCTCAAGGCCGCCCAAACCAAAATCTACGACACCTTGGACGCCTTGGACACCACCGGTTTCTTCTACCGCCACGACATCGGCGCCAAGGCTCTTGAAGCCGTAGTTCCGGACAACAGAGACAATCAATAATATCCGTCATGGTGGTATGGCTCAGTCACTTGGCAATGCGGCTTGGCCATGCCACAGCCATCGGGACTTGCCATCATCTATCAAGGGCACCATTGCCTATCTGGAATGTTCATTGTTCTGAGCTGCTGTATCAGCCGGGTTGCTTTTCTTGCATTGTTTCCGGCTTCTTTTCCTCTTCGAATCCATCCGGTAGCACGCGATCGAGTATCAGGCCAATCACCCACGACAAACCGACCGATAACAGCGTGGCCATGAACGAGCCTCTGGCATCAATGAACATGACGGCCATCAAAACCCAGCCAACTCCAAAATCAGCTATCGTGCTGAAGACTTCATTGAGCACCTTATGTCTGGCTCTGGGGCAGAATGTGTAGACCAACTTATCCGTCAGATAGGTCAGGAAAAACCAGAGCAGGAACGCAACCACCATGCCAAGCAAAAATCTCCAGCCCTGTGCCCAATCCCGGACCTGCCCGAAAACAAAGAAACGCCTGATCAGATAGCCGCCTGCGACAAACGGAACAGCAGTTGCCACCACGAACACGACGAAGAAGAATCCCAGCCCGATGACGCCGGAAACACCGAGCTTGTCATCGGAAGAGTCGGTCGTATCCTTCATATCAGCCGCTCTCCTGGTCCGTAGACAAAACAACATCAGGCGCGGCAATCGACCCTACATCTCTCTACCGTCCCGCCAATAGGACTACAGGCGGCCACGCCATTATCGTTGGAAATCTAAGAATACCAGCGCGGTACCGTGATAACCAAATCAAAGCATGAAGGCAGAGAAAAGGCTGCTCAGTCATCCTTAGGAATGATTGCACAATTAGTGGAATTCCAATATATTATTGAAATATCCGATGTTGGAAAACGGCAATCATTGAAGATGGGCGTGGCAATGCAGAGAGATATCAAGAGTTCAGACCGCGACGACGGGCACGCCGTCTCCAACCATGCGCCGCCACCGCACCGACACCGCGAGTTCGTGAGCATCCATAATCTGCGCAAAGTCTATGCGGTCGACGACGACAAAGTAGTCGCCCTGGCACATATCAATCTTGAAATCCCTCGCGGGCAGATCTGCTGCATCTTCGGCGAATCGGGATCCGGCAAATCGACGTTGCTCAACCAGTTGGCCGGTATGGAGAAACCGACGAAAGGGTCAGTGCACATCGGCCACAACAACATCTCACAGATGGACGAACGCGAACTGGCTCTTTTCCGCCAGCGTCATATCGGTTTCGTCTTCCAGTCCTACAATCTGCTCCCCCACCTCACAGCAGTCGAAAACGTGGCGATGCCGCTGATGTTCTGCGGAGTTGACAAAACGGAGCGCGAGACCAAGGCCTGCCGGATGCTCAAACGGGTGGGGCTGGGCAAACGGCTCAAACATTTCCCCTCGCAGATGTCCGGCGGGCAGCAGCAGAGGGTGGGCATCGCGCGCGCCTTCATCGCCAGGCCGGAGGTCGTCTTCGCCGACGAACCGACCGGCAACCTCGATTCGAAGACCAAGAACGAGGTGATGACGATGATGTGCGCCTTCGCCCGGCATTATCGACAGACGCTGGTGCTGGTCACGCACGACGAGCACATGGCGCAATACGCCGACCGCATCGTCACCCTCCTCGACGGGCATATCGTCGGCGATGTGATAACGGAAAACATAGCCGCGCAAGCCATCAATACTTCAACCATCCACCACAACGTTGAGTGAAGGAGCACGCATGAACCACATATTTGAAACGACATCAGGCAAGCCGAGACATGAATCCGCCGTCAATGCTCTAGCCGAAAACGCAGTGCAGGCAGATTCAGCGAATCCGCGAACTGGACTTCGCCGTCGTGCGTTGACCACAGCGCTGGCGGCCGCCACCGCATGCGCCTTGCTCTGGATGCCGACGGCACTGACCCCGCATCCCGCCTATGCAGAAGACGCCGCGGCAACGGCCCCCACCGCGCAGTCCAGCACAACCAGCTCCTCCGGCGGCAGTGGTGGCGCACCTGCCAACGAACCGATCACCGGCCCCGTACCCAACGTCATCATCACCAACTTCAACTACGGCAACGGGGCGGTGGCGATCGGCAGCGATTTCAACCTCGTCTTCACCTATCAGAACAAGGGACAAGTAGCCATACAAAACATGGTGATCACCGTGGACGGCGGCGATATGCTCGCCATCTCGGGAGGGACCAACACCTTCTATGTCGCCTCGCTTGGCGCAGGGCGCGCACTGAGCCAGAGCGTACCGATGCAGGCGCTGGCGGACGCGAAAGGCGGGGCGCAAGGCGTCACCATTCACTTCGCCTACGAATACGTGCAGAACAACCAGCGTTCCTCTGCCTCGGCCGACATCAAGGTTTCGGTGCCCTTGAGCCAGCCCACACGCCTGCAGTTGAACGATCCGGTGACCCCTGAGAAAGCCCGGGCCGGCGAGGAGGCCACCATCACGCTCGCCTATGTCAACAAAGGCAAGGGTGACATCGCCAATCTCGAAGCCACCTTGGAAGGCGACGGGTTCAAGGCGAGTGTGCCCACCCAGTACCTCGGCAATGTGGCCAGCGGCGCCAGCGGTAGCATCGGCTACCTGTTCACCCCGCAGAAAGCCGGCAAGCTCGATGCCAAGTTCAAGGTCTCGTACGAGGATTCGGACGGCAAGGCGCAAACCAAGGAATACCCGATCAGTATCGATGTGGGCCGGAAAGCCGAACCCGCGGAAATGACCGTTTCGGAGGAGACCTCCGCTCCCAATCCCCTGCCTTACCTCATCATCGGCATTCTGGTGCTGATCCTTGTCATCGCGCTGATCGTGGTGCTGGTGCGTCGCCACCGCAAGAAGAAAAAGGCGAAGCAGGACGCACAGGAGGATGACGACGACGATTGGGACGACGATATCGACGATATCAACGATGACCATGTCAGTGCCCTTGATGGCGGGAGTCCTGCACCGTCTTACGGACAGAACGGCATCTCACAGAACATTGCCGCAGCAAACAGCAATATGGCAGCCACCGCGGTATTGCCGAAAATAGACTCCCCATACCAGAATTCTTCGGCATTCCCCAGCCGAACCGGAACCGATGATTCGTCAAGTCAAGACGACGATCGTTTCAAGACGAACTCCCCTGAAGGAGACATCATCGGCACCGGCCAGACCTCCAATGAGGGCCGCTCATGAGATTCGGCGATATCATACGGCTCGCGTTCCAGAACCTACGACGGCGCAAGTCGCGCACCGTGCTCACCGTGCTGGGCGTCATCGTCGGCTCCTGCTCGATCCTCATCATGATCTCGCTGGGGCAAGGCATGAGCGCGGCCAACGAGGCGATGTTGAGGCAGATGGGCGACCTGACCCTAATCACCGTCAACGGCGGCAACGGTGGCGGCCCGATGATGGCCGCTTCGGGAACAGAAACCGGAAACGGCGGCAATTCCAATAAAAAGCTTGACAAAAATTCATTGACCACCTTCCGCAATCTCGAAAACGTCAAAGCCGTCACCCCGATGGAAACCTTGAACACCACCGTCGATGTGGCGGCAGGTGCCGGAGGCCGATACAACGCTGACCAATACAGCAATCTGGTGATCCAGGGCATCGATATGACCCAGTTGAAAGCGATGGGATTCGAGGTCGTCAAGGGACGTGTTCCGTTGCGTCAAGGCGAAGTGCTCGCGGGCAAGAACACCGCCTATTCCTTCGGCGACAGCTTCCGCTCCGACGAGGATTCCATGCGATACGCCCCGGACTCGGGATCATGCCAATGGAACCCAGACACCAATACCTGCGAGACCAGCGACAAACCACCCTTCTTCGACCAGCTGAACATGACCTACACGGCTTCGAAAGCCGCCGAGGACGACGGCGAACACGGCGGTGGCGTCGACGCAAACACGGGAGCCCAGATCACACAGGGTGGGCCACAAGCCTCGCAGACCGGCAACGCCAGCAACGCTGGCGGAACGTTCAAGTTCAACGCGGTCGGCACGTTGAAAGCCAATCAAAACGCCGGAGAGTCCACCCACAACGGCTTTTTGATGAGCCTTGACGACCTTCAAAAAATGCGCAAGGCCATCGATCCGACGGCGCAGACGCCCAGCGACTATTCGACGGTGCTGGTCAAAGTCGACGACCTTTCGAAGGTCGCCGAAGTCCAGAAACATATCCAATCACTGGGCTATCAAGCCAGCTCCAGCGAGGATATGCGCAAGGAGATGCAGAAGGACTCCAACCTCGTGCAATTGGCATTGGGCGGTATCGGCGCGGTGGCGTTCCTCGTCGCCGCCATCGGCATCGCCAACACGATGGTCATGTCGGTCACCGAGCGCACCCGCGAGATCGGCATCATGAAGGCATTGGGCTGCAGGGTGCGCGACATCCGCCTCATGTTCCTCACGGAGGCAGCGGCGCTCGGTCTGCTCGGCGGACTGATCGGATGCGTGCTGAGCGCTCTGGCATCGTTCGGCATCAACGCCGTCGCCAACAGCGTCACCAATTCGGCCGCGACGATGGGTCAGGAGGCCACGAACATCTCCATCATCCCCTGGTGGCTGTATTGCTCGGCACTGGTCTTCTGCGCCGTCATCGGCCTGATCTTCGGCTTCGGCCCGGCCAACAAGGCCGTGCGCATCCCCGCCCTCGACGCCATCAAGAATCAGGAATGATCGATGAAAATGTGACGATGTCATGTTGTAAAGACGTTTCATGAGTTGGAGGTTGGAATCAACTTTCTCGGGCGTAACCTTGCCCGAACGGACTCGAGTGTCCCGTGAGAGTTTATCCCAGCCTCCAACGACCAACCGAATACAGTAATTTTAAAAATTACTTATCCAAAATCTAATACATACAGATTTAACTCTTGCTACCTGCGTTATCAGATCAATCAACATTCAGTCCATGAAACCTGCGTCCTTGAGATACCCCTTGCCGGCGGTGACGTCATACTGGATGAGCTTGTAGTCGTGCATCAGCTGCTTGGTCTGCGCATCGAAGTCGCTCGCGGCCATCGGCTGGCCCTTGGCGTCGAGGTAGATCGGCTGGCCCTCGGGGATGCGAGACCATCCCTGGATCTGGTTGACCACCGGCGGTTCCATCGCGGAGACCTTGCCATGCAGACGCGTGAGGAAGGCCAGGAACGGCGTGACCTTCGAATTGGTCTGTTCGGCGGCCTGCGCCATGAAGAAGTTCGGCGAGGAATACTGCCCGTCCGGACTCTTGTACCCCTGCCGCCCGCTTGCCTTGTTCGACCAGATGAAGTAATCGGTGGTGTGCAGCGCCAGCGAATTCTTCTGGTCGGCGGAGGCGGTCTTGTAGATGCCCGGCAGGTGGTCGCCGTAGAAAACGACGGTGACGGGCTTCTTCAACGAGTCCATCTGACGCAGGAATTTGGCAGTGGCCGCATCCGTGATGTTCGCGCCCTTGGCGTAGGTGTTGATCGACTCGTTCTCATCGGCACCGAGCGGCTGCGAGGGATCGGTCGAACGGGCCTTGAAATCATTGCCCTTGTACCAGTTTTGATACGGCATGTGGTTCTGCATCGTGGCCAGCTGGACGAATTCGTTCTGTGGGTTCTTCTTCATCGATTCGTACACGCTCTGATAGGACGAGGCATCGGAAACATAGGGAGAGGAATCAATCTTGGCACGATGCGCGATCACCTCCGGGGGCTCCAGCGAATAGAAATGCGAGAAACCGAACTTCTTGTAGTTGTTCGCACGCAGATACATCGAGGGCTCGTAGGGGTGGAAGGCCACGGAATGTTCCTTGCTTCCCCACAGCTGGTTGATGGTCGGCGTCCACTTCTCGCCGGGGATGAGCTGCTGGTACGGGCTGGTCAGCGACGGATCGAAATTGGCCATCGACATGCCCGTCAGGCTCATGTATTCGAGGTTCGCGGTACCGCCGCCATAGCCCGAGGAAAGCATGTAGCCTCCGGTCGTGTGCTTCCTGATTTCGCGGGTATTGGGAATCGGGTCATGATTGAGTTTGATCCCCGGCACGCGCGACGGATCGGAATACGATTCGGAAAGGATGAAGACCACGCTGCTGTCGCTCATCTTGGCGGTGCGGGTCTTGTTGATCTTGGCGGCTTCGGCGGAATAGCGCTTGGCGACCTGCTTCATCGTCGCCTCGCTGTAGTCGCTCGGCTGGTCCATCACCTTGGGATGAGCCTGGCCCAGGAAGGAGACCAGCGGGCCGTTGCGTTGGGCGTCATAGACGGAATCCCACATCGAGGGGATATAGCCCATGGCCTTGGCGAAAGCATTGGTAAACGTATTGATCTGGCCGACCTGATAGCTGAATCCGAGCACCAGAAGCAGAGGCACCGCGATACACACGATACGCAGTGCGGCACCGAGGCTTTTGCCGGCTCTCCTGCCGCCGTCTGCCCTATTGCCGCCCTTGCTCTCGCTCTCATTCGCCTGACCGTCGGTTTCGTGACGCACAACGCCAACGGCATCACCGGCGCGATGACCCACAAAATCAATCATCTTGCCATGCCGCATATCAAAATGATTCAGCGCTACGAACAGCACGACGACCAGAACCATCGCCACCACAACGGCCGCGATCAAGCCGCCCGAACCGGAAGGGATGAAGCTGAACAGCGATCCTGCGTCACCGTTGGAGACGAAGCTCACATCGGAGGGAAGAATCGTCTCATAGCGAACACTGACCTTGAAATGCTCGACAAGCGCAATCAGAATCACCAATACAAGCATGACGGGCGTGGCGATCCAGAAACGGTTGAACAACATGAGCACGGCAAGATAGATGAACCCCACCAAAAGCAGGTTCAGCACGAAGACGAAATTGCATTCCCGCCACATCTTGGAGACCATGCCCCATACGCCGGTAAGAGGACTGGACAGTTTCACACGGGTGTCGTTTTGCGTAACACCCTTCTGCAAAATGACGGTCATGATGATGTCGAACAGCACAAACAGCAGGGCATAGACCCATCCGCGAACATGCATGCGATGTCGGGGGGCCGGACCCGTCTTTCGTGCGTTCTGCTGAAGTTTGCCCTCGTTGCCGGAAGCGGCTTGCGTGGCCCCATCCACCGATTCGGCTTCACCCAAGTCCTGCTGCTCGACCTCGTTCATACCGTTGCGTTCCTTTGCCTTAGAATTTCGCATATCCTGTATTGTCATCTTGTGTCAACCCAACGAATGTTGATGGTTAAACCCCTATCACGTTAGTCTGTATGAAAACTGTAGGTTCGTTTCCAATTCCCCAATTTCTACGATAACAATCATAACGGGATACTATTATACCCACCGCACACAATTGCGTCGGAACGGAATCATTCTTCCGACTGATGGACGCGGCTGAATGCATACGTCTAGAATCACTGAGTAATATTGCGCTTGATACGGCGAGGGGAAACATGGACTGGTTTTACAAAATCAACCTGCTCGAGGGATGGCTGCCCACCACTTTAAAAATACTGACGCTGCTCGGTTTCATCGCCGTCATCGTGCTGAAATCGAAAGACGGCTGGTTCTCCCCCCTGCTCAAACAGTTCGGTTGGGGTTTCATCGGCACCGTCATCGGCTATATGGTGGTCTGGTTGCTTTCCGACGTTTTCATGGTCTTCGGGGTCAGCCTCGGGCGGGTCATCGAATTCAACATCGCGTTCGGCATCGGCTTCATTGCGGTATTGGTGTCCATGTGCTTCGATTCGGGGACTCTGCGCAAGACCCTCGCCATCATCACTGCCGTACTCACCCTCCTCACCTTCGCGCTTCGCGTCGATATCATCTATGGCGAATTTTCGACAGTAGGCTCGCTCTTCGGCCATAACCAGTTCTCGGCGCTGGAAGCGGAAAACGTGCACAAGGCCTCGGCGACGCAAACCGACACCGTAAAGGAATGGAGAAAGCTCGGAGAGGAAAACAAGCTGCCGGCAATGCCCAAGAAAGGCATCGTCCGCTCGGTCAATATTCCCGCGACCCTTTCCCATTTCAAGGCGCGTACGGCGAACGTCTATCTTCCCCCTGCGGCTTTGAGCAAAAACCCTCCGAGACTTCCGGTCATGATCGTGATGGCGGGGCAGCCGGGCACTCCGGACCGTTTCTTCAGCGCAGGCGTGCTTGGCGATAAACTGGACAGCTATGCCGCCAAACATTACGGTCTGGCCCCCATCGCCGTCTCCCCCGACCAGAACGGAAGCATCACCCACAATTCGCTGTGTGCCGACACCCCGGTCTTCGGCAACGCGGAGACGTATCTGACCCGCGATGTGAACAACTGGATAAAAAAGACGCTGCCCGTTGAGACCTCAGCGGACAAATGGCTGATCGGCGGCTATTCGCAGGGTGGCACATGCGCCACGCAACTTGGCGCCGCCCACCCCGATCTGTACGGGCACATCTACAGTGCCGGCGGCGAAATCGAACCCACCGCCGGCTCGCACCGGTCCACGGTGAAGCGTTTCTTCAACGGCAGCGAAAAGGAATTCGACAAGCACGTCCCGATTACGCTCATCAGAAATCATGCCCCCTCAAAGCAGACATGGTTCTCAGCCGCCGGCGAGCTCGATTCCAAATCGCAGAGGAACCAGAAAGCCATTTCCGCGCAAGCAATGAAAGCCGGGATGTCGGTGACCACGGTGATCGTCAAAGGCACTGCCCATGACTGGCATACCGTCAATGCAGGAATGACCGCTCAGATCGACCTGTTCGGAACCGAAACGGGACTGGGGAAAACCGGCAGGCAAATTTCGTCTTATCCGAATCTTCAAGTGGTGAGTGCGAACACCAACCGCGAAAGCGACTAGCGGCCGACGCCCCGATGCAATCGCACGATCACTGACACACAACAGCATTCAGCAAGAGGTAGCAGGCCTTACCATTCAAGAACGAGAGCCATGAAGATGAAAACAGACGAAGATATCAACAGCAAACCGACGCAACGTCCATCAGCACCTGCCGCACCGAATTCGGCGGCGCCGGCCACGGTTGCGAACACTTCAGCAAAGCCTGAAGACGGGACCAGACCGGACCCCGGGCAAGGCAGCGGCACACCAGCTAAAGGCAGCGGCACATCCGATAAAGGCCAGGCCAATTCGACCGGCCAAACCCGCAAGACTCCTCAACGCGGCAAGAACCCTGGTATTCCGCCCAAAGCCAAGAAACGCAGACCTTCAAGCTGGAGCGTGCTGGGCCATGACATCCTGAGCTGGATGTACGGCCATCTTTTCGCCATCATCGTCGCCGCAGTGTTCCTCGTGGTCAATATCTTTGGCATGGTCTCTTCGGCCATACGGCATCTGCACGCCCCTGCCTACGGACGGACTCTGAGTCTCACCGAAATCCTCTTCGGACGCAGACCGGGAGGAGGAAGGCCGCACGATCCCTTCCAACAGCCGCTGCACAGCCAGGACATCATTCCTTGGCTGACGAACATCCTGCGTTCCGCGGTGTTCGTGCGCAGCTCTCTGATGCTCATCGTCTATACCTTGCTTATTGTCGTCATCCTTTCCGTGGCACAATCACGGCTTGGCGCGCTGAAGACGACGTTTGCCGCACTGTTCAGCGCAGTCGCCGGGTCGACACTTGGAATCTTGGTCTGCGTGTTGGTCGACATGGCCATGCACGACTGGCAAAGCATGGAGCGTCTGCCCGTTCTGCTCTCCCCCTTGACCATCGTCATCGGGGCGCTGATGGCGGAAAGCGCCTATGAATCCGTGCTCTGGCGGCGGCGCATTCTGCTGCTTGGCTATACGGTCATCGGCACGCTGCTGCTCTTCAGCGGCAACCCCGGCGACTATTGCACGCTCGGCGCCGCGCTTGTAGGCCAGCTCGTGGGCCTAGTGATGCACGGCCCAGTCAAGGACCATATTCAATGGACCAACAGCACCGATTATGAGACCCGCCGTCTTTTTGCGTTCGCCCAGCTGGTGCTGGCAATCGGCCCTCTGCTGGCGCTGACCTCCACCTCGCATCTGGGACCCTTGACCACGTTCGGCCTCTTCACTTCCTCCATCTGGGGCGATTCCTCGCTGCTCACCTCCTGCAGCGTCAATCGGTCGGTGACGAGCTGCCTGCGCTTGGTGGCAACACGACAGCATCTGGCGATAGCCGGCCTGTGGCTGCACATGCTGTTGCCTATAGCGGCCCTCGCCTTGGTGGCATGGGGGCTTTACCACGGGCGCCGGTTGGCGGCGTGGGTGAGCATCGTGCTCAATGGTGCCGCCGTCGTATTTGCCGTGGTCTACTATGTTGTCTTTCCCTTGACCATCACGCCGATGACCCCGAGCATGGCCAGCCGCTACAACTTCATGCCGGCTTTCATCACCACTGCCCTGCCGCCTCTGGTGGTGATCGTCCTGATGATTCGTGAACTGCCGCATTTCAGCGTTTCGACCGGCTCGTCCCGGGTTCGTGGCGGCATTGTCGCCATAATCGGCATGCTGCTGATCACCAGCTGCGTCTATATCGGCTTTGCCGTGTCGGCTCCCGAGGACTTCAAGCCCCGCCCGACCGTCAAGCTGCTGATGATAGACATGCTTCGCCGGCTTCTGCCCACCGGATTCGGCGGCCGCAAGCGCACCACGCTGATCGCGCCGCAAACAGAGTTGGCGACATTGGTGAGTGAGGGCCTCACCGTCGTGTTCTGGCTGACGGTACTCATCGTCTTCATCCTCTGGTTCCGCGACAATGTCACCCCGGACGAGCGCGACCGCAAGAAGGCCGAAGCACTGGTCACCCTTGGCGGCGAATCCATGAGTTTCATGACCACTTGGGAAGGCAACCACTATTGGTTCTCCTCCACCGGCCGCTCCGCCATCGCCTACCGCGTTCTGCACGGCATCGCCCTCAGCGTCACCGGTCCTTTCGGCGACCCGAGCGAATACACGCAGGATCTGCGCGAATTCACCAAGTTCTGCGACGCAAAAGGCTGGTCGCCTTCCTTCTACGCCGTCCATGACGATCAGCGTGAGGAGCTTGAATCCATGGGCTGGTCATCCATCCAGGTAGGTACCGAAATGGTCCTTAATCCCAACCTTTGGCAGACGCGCGGCAAGAAATGGCAGGACATCCGCACCGCCATCAACAAGGCCAAACGCGACGGCATCACCGACGTGCTCACCACCTATAACCAGGCCGGTTTCGCCATCGACCAGCAGATCGTGGACATCTCGGAGCAATGGGCCCAGCTCAAGGCGCTTCCGGAAATGAAGTTCACGCTCGGCGGCATCGAAGAGCTCAGGGATGACCGCGTGGCGCTGCTCTATGCCATCGACGCGCAAGGTACGGTTCTCGGCGTCACCAGCTGGCTGCCCACCTATCGCAACGGACGGGTGATCGGATGGACCCTTGATTTCATGCGTCATCGCACCGACAGCCCGAACGGCATCATGGAGTTTTTGATCGCCCGCATGGCCGAACGCCTGCGCGACCAAGGCCTGAACGACCCGGCCGAGGCCATTGAGTTCATGAGCCTTTCCGCGGCTCCCCTGGCCGGGATGGGTGAGAAAGCCGCCGTTGCCGCCGACAAGGCGGTCGAGGGTGATGCGGCCGGCAAGGCAAAGAATCCGTCCGGAACCGGAAAATCAGGGAATCCTGATAACGGCAAGGCCGAGGCCAAAACCGCCAACGACGAGACCGGGGTTGCTCCGGTTCAAAGCGCCGATGACAAAGCGAAGAGGGCAACGGCCAATACCGCCAAGTCGACGACCAAGACGGACGGATCTGCGACACCGGGCAAGGACGGAAAGGCAGAAACCGGCTCCGTCAAAGACGGCAAGCCGAAACAGACTTCGCCCAGCGGCACGGCAATCATCGAACACGCACTGCAGATCGCGGCCGATGTGCTTGAGCCGGCCTACGGTTTCAAGTCACTGTTCTTCTTCAAGAAGAAGTTCCAGCCCAGCCCGGCTCCGGTCTATATCTGCTATCCGGATTCGGCCAAGCTGGCCCAGATCGGCATCACCGTGGTCAGCGCCTATGTGCCTGAACTCAAGCCCAAGCAGGTCGTGGAAATCGTGAGATCCATGACTTCGCCGGATAAGAGCGACAGGAAATAAGTGCCGCCGAAATCCTGGACAACGCAAAAGGGACGCTAACCGGTTATCATCGACCGGCCGACGTCCCTTTTGCATTCAACGATTCGCATTCGGCAATGTTGAAAGATTTCGGGTTCAAGCTCGTTGTTCGTTGCCTTCCGCGCTTTCCAGGCGCTGGCAATCCGGGCACAGCCCGAACACCTCAAGCGTGTGCGAATTGACGGTGAAACCGTGCTCTTCGGCGATCTTGCGGACCCACTGCTCGGGAGGTTCGATTTCCACAGTCTTCCCGCAATTCTCGCAGACCAGATGATGGTGGTGCTCGCCGTCCTTGCAGATGCGGAACATCTGCTGATCGTTCAAATGGATGGTGTCGGCCCTGCCGTCATCCGCCAGCGCGTTGAGCTGCCGATAAACGGTGGAAAGGCCGATTCCCTGGCCATCCTCGCTGAGAATCCGATAAAGGTCCTGGGCGGAAACGAAATCGTCGCAAGCGCTGAGCGCCTTCAGCACGGCATCCTTCTGCCAAGTGTGCTGGCTGCCACGCCTGCCGTTGTGGGAGAGCATTCGGCGCACGGAACGTTCCCCGTCATGTTGCTCGTTGGCTGCCACTGTTCAAAACCTCTTTCATAATCGCCGCATAACGCTCGCGGTAATCCGCGTTGACAACAACCGGATGCCTCATCGAAGGCACCATGCATCTTACTCGTATTCACCCGAATTGAAAAGGGCGATTACGCCACGGAAATCCGTCATGAACCGATTCCAGTGGCGTAATACGGCGGTCATCCCTTTTATGGCCTCAGCCATAGGGAAGGTCGGTGCCATCTATTGCCGCAAATCGTCCCAGCAGCCGGTGGCTTCAAGCTCGTCGACCGTACGTCGGGTATCATCGGTGAGCACCGTGATATGGCCCATTTTGCGGTCTTGACGCACTTCCGCCTTGCCGTAGTCGTGGACACACCACTCCGGATGCTTGGCGATAAGCGCGCGAGTCGGTGCGACGTGCTGGCCTAGAACGTTGGCCATCACGGCCGGGCTCAGGAGCTTCGGCTGCGGCAACGGCCATCCGGCGATGCCGCGGATGTGGGCATCGAACTGGTCGATGGAGCAGGCCTCGATGGTGTAATGGCCGGAATTATGGGGGCGCGGGGCCAGCTCGTTGACCACCACACGGCCGTCCTTGGTGATGAACAGCTCGATGGCCAGCGTGCCCGCCAGCTCGAAGCCCTTCGCCAGCCGCAGCGCGAGTGCCTTGGCTTCCTCGGCGATCTCGTCGCTGACCTGCGCGGGCGCGATGGTCAGGTGCAGAATATTGTGGCGGTGTTCGTTGCGCACGATGGGGAACGTGACGAAATCCTGGCCGTTGCCCGAAATCAAGATCGAAGCCTCGAAGGCGAAATCAACGAATCCTTCCAAGACGGATGGCGGGAACGTGCCTTGCTTCTCGTCGCGTTCGTGGACCTTCGCCAGATCGTCGGGGCCGTGCAGCACCACCTGGCCGTGGCCGTCATAGCCGCCGCGACGAGTTTTCAGTACCGCAGGATAGCCGATTTCCGCGATGGCCTCGTCGAGCCCGGCGAGGTCATCGACCTGCTTCCAAGGTGCGGTGGCCGTGCCGTGATCGTTGATGAACTGCTTCTCGAAGACACGGTCCTGCGTGACGCGCAACAGATCGGTGCCTTGCGGCACGGCCACACTGCCACGAACCTCGTCGATGGCGTCGGCATCCACGTTCTCGAATTCGTAGGTGAGCACGTCGCTGCGTTCCGCCAGTTCGCGGATGGCGGCCTTGTCGTCGTAGTCGGCCGTGACCTGGAAATCGGCGACCTGGGCGACCGGGCAGTCCGGCGTCGGATCGAGCACGCCGATGCGGAAGCCGTGATATCGCGCGGAAAGCGCCATCATGCGTCCTAGCTGTCCGCCGCCGATGATGCCGATGGTCGCCCCCGGCATCAATTGCTTGATTTTCCCTCGGGTTTCCTCAGACAAGCTCGGCATTGGACGCCTCCACCTTTCCCTTCGACTGCTCACGATAATCATCAAGTGCCTGTGCCAACTTCTCGTCATTGACACTCAGGATGCTCACGGCCAACAGGCCGGCGTTCGTGGCCCCGGAATTGCCGATGGCCATGGTCGCCACCGGTACGCCGCCGGGCATCTGGACGATGGAAAGCAGGGAATCCACGCCGGAAAGCGCGTGCGACTTGACAGGCACGCCGATGACCGGCAACGTGGTCTGCGCGGCGACCATACCAGGAAGGTGCGCGGCTCCCCCGGCTCCCGCGATGATGACCCTGATGCCGTTCTTGCGGGCATTGTGCGCGAAATCCGCCATCAGCTCGGGCGTTCGGTGGGCCGAAATGACTTGTTTGGAATAGGAGACATTGAACTGGTCGAGGGTAAGGCAGGCGTGACGCATCGTCTCCCAATCGCTTGCCGAACCCATTATCACTGCTACTTGTGGCGTTTCAGTTGCCATGATACCTCCGGTACCTTTGGGGACAAACCCGGTTCCCACTCTACGCAGCGGCTACGAAAACATGGCATCCCCCATTGTCCGATATCCCGATTCCCGGAAATCCCACGACACGCGAAGCCCCTACAGGCAGCTCACCTATTTACTGCTGGGAAACGGACTCTTAGCACCGTTGCGATGCCGTTCACCAGCAGCACACGCATCACCACGCACCTAAGTGCTGGGAAACGGACTCTTGACACCGTTGCGATGCCGTTTACCAGCACCGGCGTAGGTCAGTCATCAGCGAACGAGTTCAATCTTCTTGATGCCCGGCTTCTTCGAGGGACGGTAGAGCACGAAGCGATGGCCGATGACCTGCACCAGCTGAGCACCAATCTGTCCGGCCAGGGTCTCGCCGACCTCACGCTCGTCAACCGGGCAACCATCCTGTACCACGACTTTCAGCAACTCATGGGACTCGAGCGTCTCCGAGGCCTGCTTGACCGCGGCATCGGTGACCCCGTTCTTGCCGATCCACAGCAACGGCGAAAGCTTGCTTGCCAGCGCCTTGAGCTGCTTGATCTGCCGCTTGTTCAGTTTCGTTGCCATCTGCGATTCCGTTCCTTTGTAATTGCCAATCGCCTCAAACCGTTTCCTGCGCTTTCAGACAAAGCGGCAATATCCTACGTGTACCGAATACACCCTAGCCTAAAGGCTTGTCCGATATTCTTATGACGAAAACATGAGATTGTTAACGCTCACATTACTACGGCATGTGTAACCGAATAACCCATACAATGAATATTAAACGTGATGTACATCACTTTTACATTCATCGACATCAAAGAAAGACACCATGAAGAAAATTCTATGCTCCCCCGGCAGTTACATCCAAGAACCAAACGCCATCAACGAGCTTGCCGACCAATACCGCACCCTCGGCAGCAAAGGCGCTTACATTATCGTCGACCCATTCATCGAGAAAACCTATCACGACCAGATCGTCTCAAGCTTCGAAAGCAGCAATACTCCTTACCAACTCGTCGTATTCGACGGCGAATGCTCCGACAACGAAATCAACAAACATGTCGCTGCCCTTGGTTCCAATGACGCCGTCATCGGCATCGGCGGAGGAAAGACTCTGGACACCTCGAAAGCCGTGGCCCATTTTGGCAAGCGTCCGGTGATCATCTCTCCGACCGCAGCGTCCTCCGACGCCCCCTGCTCGCGCCTTTCCGTGGTCTACACCGACAACGGAGAATTCGATCATTACCTGCCGCTGCCCAAAAATCCGGATATGGTCATCATGGACACCACCATCATCTCGAACGCACCGGTGCGCTTCCTGATTTCCGGCCTTGGCGACGCTTATGCAACCTATTTCGAAGCACTGGCCTGCAAACAATCCAACGCCATCACCATGACTGGCGGCCATTCCACCAACGCGGCCATCGCATTGGCCAAGCTGTGCCATGACCTGCTGATCTCCGACGGTCCGAAGGCCGTCGCCGCAGTGCGTAAAGGCCTGTGCAGCCCGGCGGTCGAAAACGTGATCGAGGCCAACACGCTCCTCAGCGGCCTCGGCTTCGAATCCAGCGGCCTCGCCGCGGCGCACGCCATCCACGACGCGCTCACCGTGTTGCCCGGCACACATCAGTATCTGCATGGCGAAAAAGTGGCGTACGGCACACTCACACAGTTCGTGCTCGAGAACCGCCCCGAAGAGGATCTGCGTGAAGCTTACGGCTTCTTCCGCAAGGTCGGACTGCCTACCACACTCACGGAAATCGGCATCGGGGACGCTACGGACGAAGACCTGCTGAAAGTCGGTGAACTCGCCTGCAGCGATGACGACACCATGTCCAACATGCCCTTCGAAGTGACACCCGAAGACGTGGCGATTGCGCTACGAGCAGCCACCGAGGTGTCCGCCATCTACTAAATCGAAACGGTTTTTCTTTTCGATTGGGAGGGGACGTCGCCAAACAATACCAACGGCGACGTCCCCTCCCGTTTCTGAGTCAGACGTGCTGATACAATAAAGCATTGTTGTTTGGCCCCGTAGCTCAGTTGGATAGAGCAACTGACTTCTAATCTGTAGGTCGCGAGTTCGAATCTCGCCGGGGTCACCTATTACACTCCATCAATGTGTCGAAGGAGTCGGATGACCGGAAACGGCAAAGACCAATCGACAGGTGGACAATTGACTCCCATCATTGACCGAGACGTCTCCAAACGTGGGTTTCCCAAGTATTCGGCATTGATTTTTAGTCTCGGATTTGTCTTTCAGATTCCTGATTCAGCGTATGTCGGACACCAACTGCTGATGTGGCTGCAGCCGACTCTCATCGTGTTGTTGTATATCGCCATGCTCAAAGTTCCTCGCCTGGCTTGGCAACGCGTGGCGGCGTTGGCTTTGATCTCCATGTGCATCTGAGCATCACCGTTTATGCGTCACGGCGGGCAGCTGCTGGCCTATATCGTCGAGGCCGAAGCGTCGTCGCTGCTTTTCGGCCCGGTTTTCGGTTATGCCGCCATCATGGTGTCGGCGCCGTTGATGTGGGCACTGGCACCGGTCCTGAACGACCGCTCCGGCTATCACAACATTTATTTTTTGGTGATGTCACTGTATATGCTCTTCGCCGGCATTCTTTTCATGGTCTATACCGCCCAAGCAACGAAATTGCAGAAAGCCAACGACCGGTTGGAACACGACGTCGACACCATCGAATCGTTGACGCTGTCCCGCGAGCGCGCCAGCATGGCCAGCGAAATGCACGATTCCATCGGCTTGTACCGCGGGAGCCAATGAGCCGGTTTGATCTGTTTCATCTGTTTCATCTGTTTCATCTGTTTCATCTGTTTCATCTGTTTCATCTGTTTCATCTGTTTCATCTGTTTGATCTGTAGGCGTCGAAGTGGATGCCGGGTACATTGCTGTGCGTTGTGTGTTCATGCTCCCGTCGTCACACGTCCGACGATGCCGTGCCCGGTGCCGAAAGTCACTGTTTTCCCCTAATCATGGCGCCATGATCGGGTTGAAAACCGCCGATGGCCGACATATCAATCGGAAACATGGAGACGACCCTGCCAGAGGACCCGGAACCGCGCGAGTGCCGGAACATGGCGGAATTGCAATGGAAACGTGCTATTCGTGTCGCAAAGTGACGATAAACTCGAGTCATGGATACGGACGAGGGAATGCCCCATGGCGCTGAACACGATGGAAACCGGCAGGTCGCCGGTTCGTTTTCCGCGGCACTCCCCTTCGACCATCGTTCGAGCGCGAATCAGAACCTGACCTTTGCATACGCAAAGTCGGCATTCGCTTCGGCAGGAATCGAATGGTGCGATGCCAGCCTCGAACGGCTGCATCTTTTCGACGCCGAACAGCAAACCACCAATGTAGCCCTTCTGCTCTCCGAGCAATGCCCTTACCTCGTCAAATGCGCGGTATTCGAAGGTGAGACCAAGGCAAAACTCGTGCAACGGCAGAACGTTTCCGGTTCGCTCATGAAGCAGATCGACGCCACGATGATGTTCTTCAACCGCCACAATCCCGAAAACACATGGCCCGAAACCGCTCTGCGCGAGTCCCTGATCAACGCCGTCCTGCACCGTGATTACGACAAGAGCGGGCCGATTCTGATCAGCGTTTTCGACTCGAGCATCGAAATCGTCTCCCCCGGCGGCCTGGTGGACGGCTTCGAGGTCAACGACCTGTTGAACGGGGTCAGCGAATCACGCAACGCATGGCTTGCCGACGTGTTCGAAGCCCTGCACCTGAGCGAAAACTACGGCACCGGCGTGCAGCGTATCCTCGATGCCTACTCGCAAAGTCTCGCCAGCCCGCAACTTCGTGTCGGACCGGGATCGGTGGCGATGATCCTGCCCAAACCGGTACTCGACTGCGCATGGCCGGCGCCACAGACGGACGGCGAAAATACCGGAAACGCCGAAAACGGGACGCGCGATGACAACGATCACGATTGCGCAACAGGGACGGGCAGGGCGAAACGCTACACGTTCCCGTTGGGCGGCACACATCTGTTCACCACCCGTCCGGCCGAAGCGCTCACCGGAAGCCGCGTGCTGGATGTGACACCTCTCCCGTCCGTTGTCTTTGCCGGCGAGAAAGCCTGGAAGCTTCTCAATGGCGACTATGGCCCCAAAGCATTGGACTCGTTGCCGGACAGCGTCAAAACCGAATGGCGAGCATGGGCGGACGGCCAAACTACGAATCAATGGCAAATCAGCGCTCTTGAGGAAATCACCATGCATCTGCTCTCAAAGCGGAAGACGGCGATGAGCCTCAAGGAGATCCAGACCCAATTGGGCACCGATTCCGGGGCAATCACCAATGCGCTCGAAGGTCTTACGAATACAGGCAAGCTGCAAAGCATCACCTCGGCAGGAACCACAAAATACTCGTTGCCTTACTAAGAGGGACTTCAAGGACTGGCTGTCACAGCTGCCTGCGCTGGCCCAAGCCAAGGCGACTGGCACAACCAAGCCATAGAGCCGGCAGCGCAATGCTGGAAACAGACGGGTCGAAAGCCAAGCACCCATGATTCAGCGTCGCCGTGGCATACCATCAGTCAGTTGATGATCAAAGCCAGAGCAAGCAGCACCGCCAAGAACAGGACATTGACAAACGTATAGACCAGCAGATAGCGGCCCTTCTTGTCCGGGTATTTGCGCGCGATCTGCTGATAGGAGATCAGCGAGGCCATCGAGGCGATCAGCGTGCCGAGCCCACCGAGATTGGTGCCGATGATCAGCTCGCGCCATTGGTTGCAGAAACCGGAAAGCAGAATGGAAGTGGGCACGTTGCTGATGATCTGGCTCGACGCGACGGCGACCTCCATCGGATGCTGGTTGACTATCGAGGCCACGAAATTCGAGAATTCCGGCACGCGACGCATATTGCCGATGAAAATGAAGAACATGACGAAGGTGAGCGGCAGGCTCCAGTCGACCTTGAGGAACGCGCGACGATCGCAGATCAGGAACATGCCGAACACCAAAACGCACATCAGCCACAGCGGAATCCAACCGCCCACAGCGAAGATGCAGATGAGGAACAACACGATGTAGACAATCGCACGCCAGCCGCCATAGCCTGCGCCATAACCGAGGACACGGACCTCGTCGGGCTGCCCCTCGCTTTGCGGCGCGAAAAGCGACTGCTCAATGCCCTTGCGTCCCAGCCCCGCGAAGTCCGCCTGACTGTTGCGACGGCGGAATACGATCAGGATGACGGCAAGCAGCATAATCGCGGAAGCAACGGAGAACGGCCCCATGACCTCCAGAAATTCGGAGGTCGGCATCTTGGAGACGGATTTGAGGTAAAGATTGTGGGCGTTGCCGACCGGTGTGAGCATGCTTCCGGTGTTGGCGCCGATGGTCATCAATGTCGCCACCAGAACGGCCTTGTCTTCCATGTTCGCCATAACCAATACGGAAATCGCAAAAGGAATGAACGTGACCAGGGAAACGTCATTGGTGATGAAAATCGCGGAGAAAAACGTCAGGGAGACGAGTGCGATCACCAACGCGCCTTCGGTATGCACATGCTCGAGCAGCTTGGTGCCGATGATGTGGAAAACCCCGATGCGCTGGAAACCGCAGACCACCAGCATAAGACAGACAAGCTGCGAAATGGTGTTCATGTGGATGTAGCCGAGGTACTGACGATCCGGGGGAACGATAAAACAGGAAATGATGGCGAGTATCGTCGCCACCACCAGAATGGTGTCGTTTTTCAGTTCTTTGACGATCCACTTGCGCATCAAAACACCAGCCAAACCATCAAACGGAAATATCCGACATCATGACCGCCTCTCATCGCTGCAGTCCAATCGGAAAGAGCCATGCCCGCACGGCACACCCAAACGTCACAATCATCCAGTTTCCCCATCCATCACAAAGCCGATGCAACGGCCGACGAAAACACATTCCAGTACGTATCTAGACTCCACAGCAATGCGTGTATTCGTTCTCTTACTTCTTATTGTATGGGTATTCGAGAGCGGAAAAGTACGAAAAAACGAGCATTTAGCGACCATTTTCATTTGAATGACAGGAAAACACGGGAAAAATCCAAGATTTTATTGACTTTTTTGGGGTGTACCAAAGCGACCAAAATTCATAAAATTTTTTTGGAAATCGATTGCGGCCTGCCGTGTTTTCGACAACAGCGCACTCAGGCGACGGCATTGCCGTAAACCTGCGCCTGCAGATCCTTCCTGGCGGCCTCCATGTTGGTGACTTCCCCCAAAATCCTGATTTTCTCCTCACCGTCCGGTATCTGTGCCATTTTACGTTTTGCGGCACCGATGCGACGCATATAGCCGACGTCCAGCAGTCTTGCGGTCAGTTCCGCGGCGTAACGCTGCTCTTCCGCGGTGGGCGCACGAAGCTGCGCGGCGGCGGAATTCGACGTTTCGTCGCCATTGATGCCCGCACCTGCGACGTTCGCATCACGGGCATTGCCGTTCTGGCCATCGCCTCCGGGCAACGGAAGCGGCATAACGGCCAGCTCGTTGATGACCTGCTCGAGCATCGGACCGCCTGCTTTGGTGAGGTTGTGCATCCACAGACCTTGCGGCGTGCCGTTATCCGGCAAACCGCCTGCCGCTGCGATCGCCTGGAACAATGTGCGGAACACCGGGGTCATGAAATCGGCAAGCGTCAGACGCGCAAACGCATTGACGTTGATGGCGCGCGGCACCTGGATGAGCACAGCCATGAACTGTTGTTCGCAGATGAACACCGCATCGTCCACGCGGAAATACGTCTGGTCGGCGGCATCTCGATGTTGCAGGGCCTTGCGCGCTGCAGGGTTCGCATAGCTGTTCCCATCGTTATCGTCCCTATGAAGGCCGAAGCCGTTGCCGCCCCGGCGTTTGGGCGCATAGGCGTCGTCGTCGCGCACATGCAGCCTTCGTCTGGCGGCGTTGACCTCGCGCCTGACGATGTCAAGATCCACGCCGATGCGGCGGGTCGCCTTACGGGTGTAGATGTCGAGCAGAGAACGGTCACGAATCTGCGCGATCAAAGGCGCGACGGCCTTCACCGCGCCCATCTGGCCGGTGGTATACGACGTGTCGAACCGGTTGATGGCGGTGTCGATGACGAAATCATACAACGGCCTTGCATGGTCGTTGATCAGTGAACGAACCGCCTCATCTCCCTGTTGGATGCGCAGGTCGCATGGGTCGAGATTGTTGTCGGCGACGGCCACGAACGTCTGGGAAAGGAACGCCGAATCCAGACCGAAGGCGTGGATGGCGGCCTTCTGACCCGCCGCGTCTCCGTCGAAGGTGAAGACGATACGCGAACTCAGGGATTGGCCTTCGACCTTCAGCGGTCCGACGAGCTGGACGGCGCCCAGGGAATCGTCGGAGATCAGCCTGCGGATGATTTTGGCGTGTTCTTCGCCGAACGCGGTGCCGCAAGTGGCCACGGCGGTGTCGATACCGGCCAGATGGCACGCCATCACGTCCGTGTAGCCCTCGACGATGACGGCCTGACGCTTCTTGACGATGCTGGATTTGGCCAGGTCGATGCCGTAAAGCACCTGGGTCTTGCGGTAGAGCTGGGTGTCGGGAGTGTTGATGTATTTGGCGTTGATGGTGTCGTCGTCATAGAGTTTTCGGGCGCCGAAACCGAGCGTGCGCCCCGTGGAGTCCCGGATGGGCCAGGTGGCACGGCCGCGGAAATAGTCGTAGATGCCGCGCTGACCTTGTCGCGCCAGCCCGGCATCCAGCATCTCCTGCTGGGTGAAGCCTTTGCCGGCCAGGTGCCGGACGAGATTGTCCCACCCCTGCGGGGCATAGCCGCAGCCGAAACGCTGGCAATCCGCCTGGCTGAAGTTGCGGCCGCCAAGCAACTTCCTCGCCGCCAACGCCTCGGGGCTCATGATCTGGGAGACGAAGAAGCGCTGCGCCTCCTCGTTGGCCTCGAGCAGGCGGGCGCGTTTGGAGCCATGGTGCTCCTCACGGTTTCCGTCGCTTTTCTCGTAATGCAGTTCTATATGGTATTTGTCGGCCAGAAGCTCGACGGCCTCGCGGAAATCGATGTTCTCACGGTGTTCGACGTAGGCGAAGACGTCCCCGCCGAGCCCGCAGCCGAAGCAATGCCAGACACCCAGTGAGGGCCGTACGCTGAAACTCGGCGTCTTCTCGTCATGGAAGGGGCACAATCCCATAAAAGTACCGGTGCCCGCGGCCTTGAGCGTCACCGTCGAGGAGACGATATCGTAGAGGTCCGCCGTGGCACGCACCTTCTCCACGTCCGTTTTGAGAATCATTCCAGCCATAATTGCCCACCTTACCGTATGCCGTGCATGAGGGCAATCAAAACGTATACGCCCAGACCGGAAATCAAGATTTCTTGATTCCAGGGCAACGCAACGACGCCGATTCTCGAACGACCAGATGTGCGGGCCCGCGTCTTCCGGCGTTCATCGCGCAAGACGACGATGCGCGGACTCAGCAGATCAGGGAATGCAGGGTCATCGCCGAGCCGTCGGTGAGGCTCGCCACCTGGTCGATGGCCACGCGCAGCCGCTCGTCATCGTTGGTGGATTCGTTCCAGTCCTCGAGAAACACGGTTTCCAGCGCGTCGGAGGGACGCGGGGAATCCGCCATCAGCACGTCGACCAAGTCGGCGACGATCTGCTGCTCCTGATCGTGCAGGGGCTCGCGTTCACGCGGTGCCATGACGAAGTAGACGGCGATGCCCTTGAGCGCCACGATTTCGTAATTGGTCTCGTCGGGAATGACGACGTTGGCGCTGTAACGGGTCAGTCTCCCCTGCCCGTACTTCTCGCGCGTCGCCTGCTCGACGGAACCGGCGAACCGGCCGATCAGCGAGCTGGTGATGTTCTTCAACTGCGCCAGCGCCTGGCGTGAACCGTTGAAATGCGAGGGGAACATATGCCTCTTCATCAGGCGGTGCAAGGCCTCGAGCAGTTGGTCGGGGTCCCATTGCCGCCCGTACCATTCGCGGGTCATCTCCACCACGCCGTCGAGCACGCGTGGGTCGGCCAGGGCCAGCGGGTTGAAGGTGCCGGTGGCGATGGCGTCCTCCACGTCGTGGACGCTGTAGGCGATGTCGTCGGAAAGGTCCATGACCTGGCATTCCATCGGCTTGGCATCTTTCGGCGCTCCGGCCTTGAGCCAGTTGAAGACGTCGACATCATCCGGGTAGACGCAGAATTTCAGGCTTCGTTCCCCTTTCGGGTGCGCTGCAGCCTCGTCCAGGGTCCAAGGGTATTTCACCGCGGCATCGAGCGAGGCGCGCGTGAGATTGACCCCCGCAGAACGTCCGTCGGCATGAAAGACCTTCGGCTCGAGCCTCGTCAGCAAGCGCAAGGTCTGCGCATTGCCTTCAAAACCTCCGATGCCGGAGGCGATATCGGCCAGCACGCGCTCCCCGTTGTGTCCGAAGGGCGGGTGTCCCAGGTCGTGGGCGAGGCAGGCGCAGTCGACGACATCCGGGTCGCAGCCCAGCATCGAGCCGATCTGCCGGCCGATCTGCGCGACTTCCAAGGTATGCGTCAGGCGCGTGCGGGCGAAATCGTCGGTTCCGGCCACCAGAATCTGGCTCTTGGCTCCGAGCCTGCGTAGGGCCGAGGAATGGATGAGACGGGCGCGGTCGCGCTGGAAGGCGGTGCGGGATTGGGATTTCGGCGGTTCGGGCGCCCAACGCTCCTCGTCGAACGCATCATAGCCCTCGTCCTGAAGCACTTGCTCACCATCTGCAGTTTCCATCGCACACCTCAATCCGTCACCAGGCCGTCAATTCAAACCGTCATGCCAATCGCGGACATTGCCGATCGGACCTGACACTGTGTAACCGATGATAGCCCACATCGCCTGGCCAGCCAATAGCGATGACAGAATCGGACCGGCCCACTGCGAAACGCAGCAAGCCGCCTGCCATCGCATAGACGACAAGCGACTTGTTGCATCACACCAATCACATCAAACGAGAATTCGGGACGGTTTCCTTGAGCCTTTTACAACCAAGAAAAGAATCCTGAATCCTGCTGTTCCCAGCACGATGAACAAGCAGATAATCAGCCCAGCAATTCCTTGGTATTGGTCACGGTGATCAACGGCGTGAACAGCTTCATCGTCTCGATGGCCAGCTTCTGGTTTTCAGGCGTACTGCCCGCGCACGCATCCTCAATCAGCCGAACGGCGACGCCGTCATCGGCCGCCGCCAATGCAGTTTGGAGCACACAGCAATCGGTGGCCACCCCGCACACCGCGATCTTCCTGGCACCTTGCACGGCCTTTTTCAGCTCATCGCCCCACTTGCCGAACGTCGTCCTGCTCACTACAGGATGGCCTTTGGCAAGCTCGGCCGTCTCGTCGGTGAAGTCGTACATCGGGTCATCCGGTGGAACGAGGAACTGCGGCCAGTCCTTGAAGTAGTCGACCCACGCGTCCCGCGGCTTGTCCGGCGCGATGTAGCGGGTGTAGGCCACCCGATCGCCGTAGGCGTTCGCCAGGTGCTTGAAAGGCTCGTCCGTGGCATAATACGAGCCGTCCGCACAGGCCCAGGTCGACCAATCGCTTTGTGCGAACACCTTCTGGCGGTCCACGACCACCAGCCATTCATCCTTGTCAACCATCAGTTGGCTCCTTCCTGTCGTTTGATGTCACTGCGTTGGAAAATCAAAGTGCCGAGCAGTCCGACCACCAGCGCCACGAACACGCCGAGATTGGCTTGCGCCCACATCCCGTCCTTGCCGCCGAACAGGCCAAGCAGATAGCCCTGCCAGTTCAGCCAGCTCGCCGCCGAATTGACCACGAGCCCCCAGCCGAGCACGGTGCCTACCACGAGGATCACCAGCGCCTTGACGTTCCACGCGCCGTAGCGTCCCGCAGGATCATAGAGGTCCGCGCTGTCGTAATCACGCTTGCGCAGCAGCACATCCGCCACGAACATGCCGGTCCACACCGCCATGGGCACGCCAAGCGTGATAAGGAAGCCTTGGAACGGACCGATGAAGGTGTCGGAGAAGAAGGTGACGTAGATGACGCCGATGACCGTGAGCACGGCGGTCAGCGCGGCCGCCAACGTGCGCGGCAGTTTGATACCGAAGGACAGCAGATCGAGACCGTTGGAATAGTTGTCCATGATCGCGCCGCTCATCAGCCCGAGCACCGCCACCAGCGTGAACGGCACCAGATACCACGTAGGCAGAATCGAGGCCATGGCACCGACCGGGTCCAGGCCGACCTGCTTGTCGAGATCGGCGTTGGAGACCGCCAGCAGCAGACCGTAGACGATCAGCAGCACGTTGGCGATCGAAGCGCCGAACGTGGTCCAGGCCACGATGCCGGCGTTGGATGATTTGCGCGGCAGGTAGCGCGAATAGTCGGCGGCGACGTTGACCCATCCCAGCCCGAAGCCGGTCATGACGAACAGGCAGCATCCCAGCATCGCCGGCAGGCCGCCGGCATGGGCGGAACCGACTCGCGAAAAATCGATGTTGCCCCAGCCCAGGATGAAGAAGCCGATGGTCACGATTCCGGTGACGATGGTGATGACCTGCTGGCATTTCATGATGAGGTCATAGCCGAAGATGCCGGCCACCACCACCAGCCCGACGACCACGACCGTCGAGATGATCTTGGCGCTCGCGCCGGAACCCATACCGAGTTTTTGCAGCGTGGAGGACATAGCGAGCACGGCCGTGACCGTCAACGAAATCTCCCAGCCCAACGTCGCTATCCACGACATGGCCGCAGGGACCTTCGCGCCTTTGACGCCGAAGATGGCGCGCGTGATCACCATGGTCGGCGCGTTGCCGCGCTTGCCCGCGATGGAGACGATGCCCACCAGCAGGAACGAGACCACGACGCCGATGATGGTGGTCAGCCCCGCCTGCCAGAACGAAATCCCGAAACCGAGCGCCCACGCCCCGTACGACATGGCCAGCACCGAGATGTTGGCCGCGAACCAGGGCCAGAACAGGCTCGAGGGCTTGCCCTTACGTTCCGATTCGTCGATGACATCGATGCCTTGCGCCTCGACACTCAGCGACGACCCCTTCGCTTCATCACTCATCATTCACCTTCCTGTCTCTTTTCGCCCGGCAACCGCCGGACGATGAACGCTTGCGATTGCACAGAAGCATTCCTGTGAAACGAATGCCGGACGGGAAAGACGACGGGGCGAAAAACGGCCGTACACAGCCGCGATGGGACCCATAGCCTTCCCTCCTCTTTCTTCGGCTATCCAGACACCGAGAAATATTCGTTTTCAACTTATAGTCATTAAAACTATAACTACCGATATCCAAATGCAACCCCGAATACGGATGGCGCATTCCATCGTTTTCGGGCTGGTCCAGCGAAAGCTCGGGCCGCCCCGCCTTCACCGCCGAGCCCGAAACCCAACGATACAGCGGCAATGACGAATCCTTGCGCACGGCCTCCACCGCCTCGCGCACTACCGCTCCGCGCACCACGGCACCGTGCACCACCGCCTCGCACGCCACCACCTCGCACGCCACCACCTCGCGCACCACCACCATGACAAGAATCGGGCGGTCACCGCAAACCGCGGCAACCGCCCGACCAAACGCGTTCGGAAGACTCCCCTATATCCTCACAGCAATGTCTTCGCGCTGAGCTTGCTCATATCCTGCGCATCGAGCACATCCTGAGCATGCAGGTAAAGCCGCGGGATGCGGGTGCGCAGGCAGGTGAAGATCTCATAGCTGATGGTGTCGGCGGCACGGGCCCAATCATCGGCGGTCGGCTCCGCGTATTGCTCGCCACGACCCGGTCCGAAGAGTTCGACGGTGTCGCCTTCATGCACGCCAAGCTTTTCGAAATCGCCGTGCAGATCCATGATGAACTGGTCCATGCACACACGCCCCGAAACCCGCATCAGCTTGGGTCCCTCGGCGGTCATCACACGTACCGGCCCGCCCGGCTTGCGCGTGCGTTTTGCACCGGCCTCGTCGAATCCTGAAGCCGAACGGTGAATGCCATCGGCGTATCCCAACGGCACGATGGCCGTGCTGGTCTCCTCGTCGGTGATGTAGGTGCGTCCGTACGAAATTCCATGTCCCGCCTCGACGCCCTTGACGGTGGCCAGTTGCGCCTGCAGGGTCATCGCCGGTTTCAGACCGTATCGTGACGGTGTGCCCATCGCCGGGTCGGCTTCATAACCGTAAAGCCCGATGCCTGGCCGTGTCAGCTCGAAACGGGCCTCCGGACGCGAAAGCGTGGCCGCGGTGTTGGCGATGTGGCGGATGCGCGGCGCGATGCCGGCTTTTTCCATCCGTGCGGTGAACTGCTTGAAGCTCTCAAGCTGCTGGTCGGTCGCCTCCACGAATTCGGGGACGTCAGGAGCGTCGGCCACGGAAAAATGGCTCCACTGCCCCACGATGTCAAGCACGCCTTCGCGGGCCAACGGCACCAGTTTGTCGAGCGCGGCCTGAAAACCCTCGGCGGTGAAACCGTTGCGGCCGAAGCCGGTGTCGACCTTGACATGCACCCGTGCCGGCATGCCGAGCTTGCGCGCGGCGGTGGCCACGGCGTCGATGCCGTCAAGCGAACCCACCGAAATGTCGATGTCGCTGGCGATGAGCTCGATCAGCGGGGCGTTGCGCCCGTTGTACATCCATGTGAGAATATGGCAACGGCTGGAATCGATGCCGGCCATGCGCAGCAGCAACGCCTCACGCGGCTGCGCGGTTCCCAGCCACGTCGCACCACCCGCGAGCGCCGCCAACGCGGAGGGAATCAGCCCATGCCCGTATCCGTCGGCCTTCACCACACCCATCACGGCCGTGCCGGATTTCGGCCCGCCGACGACCTCGACCAGATGCCGCATGTTGTCGCGCATCGCCTTGAGGTCGACAATGGCCTGCCCTGGGTAGCGCCGCAGAGCGGCGGCATAGTTCGATTTCCCAAGCGCTGAAGAGAATGGCCAATCAGGCAATGCGTTCAAAGTCATAGTTCATATTCTCGCGCGTGAACGTGATGATGGCAAACAGGCGATACGGAACAATCACATGAAGACGCGGGTTGCCTGCCGACTGCCACAAGCCGGCCCGGCCCGCCTCACCTGTCGTGACGCTGATAAACGATACGCGTGTTGCCGCGATCGCCCATATCGCTGACCGTAATGATTCCGCAACGCCGATATCCGGACTTTTCGAAGACATGCTGCATCGCCAGGTTGTCCGGATGGGTGTCGCAGCGCACGTTCTTATATGTCTGTGCCGCCCATTGCATGCATGCTCCCCCGCTATGGCCTTTGAGCCCGGAAGAGGCCAGACGATGCATGGTGACGTATTCGTCGTCGTCAAGCCAGGCGCCTTCGGTCAGGTGCGCATAAGTCGGTTCAGCCCCGAGGCACATCGCGAAATAGGCCAGCAGCCGCTCGGCGCCGCCCTCGCCTTCGGTATCGACCAGCAACATGCCTCTGCCCAGACGGATATCCTCATGGATGAGTTCGGCCGGCGGCCAGCTCTTGCCCCACTGGTTCGGATTGCCGGTATTGCGCATCAGCTCGCGGGCCCGCTCGAAGATACGCATGATCGCTTCGAAATCGGCTTCGCTCGCCCGGCGCACGCGCATGGAACCGGTCAGTACCCCTGCCGTTCCCGCTGTTTTCGCCATTCCCGTAGCTTTACCGGTTTCGTTCTTATCTTCCATCGTCTTCCCGTCAGCCATACTTCCATCTCCCGCTTTGAAACCACGCAGCCGCATACCTGTCAACCGCTTTTATTCCCGTACCAAACTAACACCACCACAGGCGATTATCACGATGAAAGATCCGCAACCGAGAGCAAGGACGCAAAATACAACAACGGGATTACCAGTCAAAAGCGTTGTATGCGATTGAAGTTTTGTCTATAGTCTCAACAAAACGATGGCAGGCAAACATGATGGCATGAAAAAGCGGCATCGACGCCAATCGTCAGATGCCGCCTTCAGTCACGTTTCAGCCCGCTTTCGCAAAGCCGACGCCGCAATCAGACCACCTTGCGCACGTAGGGATCGGAGCTGATGCCTTCGTCGAGGATCTTCTTGCACCATTCCTTGGCGGTGAACAGGCTGTGGTCGCGGTAGTTGCCGCAGCTCTTGATGTCCGTGGCCGGCACGTCGTCCCAGGTCGCCTTGTAGGCGATGAACTCGAGCGATTCCTTCAGGGCCTTCGCCACGTCCTCAGTGCTGTGCTCGCCCCAGGTCAGCAGGTGGAAGCCGGTGCGGCAGCCGAACGGCGAGCAGTCGATGTAGCCCGGGATGCGCTCGCGCAGCAGCACCGCGATGGTGTGCTCGATGGTGTGCAGGCCGCCGGTCGGGATGGCGTTCTCGTTAGGCTGCACCAGACGCAGGTCATAATTGGAGATGACGTCGCCCTTCTCGCCGGTCTCGGTGTCGATAAAGCGCACATACGGCGCCTTCACCTTGGTATGGTCGAGCTGGAAGCTCTCCGGCTGCGGTTTGTTTTCTTCTGCCATTTTGGTTCCTTTCAGTTGAAAAACACCTTGAGGCTATTTTAGTGCGACAACACTATATCTTCGTTTCCCGCAACTCACCTTTTCATTAAACTAGTTTTCATCACCTTCAATAAACTTTATTGATATTACAGTCTAAAACTTCCAAACAAAACACACTTAAAACATAAGTGCCTGATTACAGCCTCTGCCCAACATCAAAAATACTTAAAGTTACCATGCCAATTCATCACAGTCGACAAAATCTGTAAACGCGAATCGCTAAGTCCCTTACCCACATAGCTACAGTTCCTGTTTATAAATAATTAAGGTACCTAATAAGGTTTACTCACTAAAATTTGCCTCGGCAATCGACTTTTCCTCACAGTTGATAACCCGTGAATCATATGGTTCTAATACATAATTTCTGCCATCAAAGGCAACTGCACGATTGCAGTTCTGCTCCTACGGTAAAAAATGTATACATTATAAAATAATCGCCAATAGCCAGCCATCACAATCCACGCCCCACGAAGGGAGCGACAGCCACAATCTCCGGTAATAGGTGCTCGCGTCCAGATTTCAATCCACGCTCCCGCGAAGGGAGCGACGCCTGCGACCGGAGAAGCTCACCGCTTCCAGCGAATTTCAATCCACGCTCCCGCGAAGGGAGCGACGCGAACACAAGAAGCCCCACTACCACGTCATGTTATTTCAATCCACGCTCCCGCGAAGGGAGCGACTTGCTTGGCACGGCCTACGCCGTCTTGTCGGGGAAATTTCAATCCACGCTCCCGCGAAGGGAGCGACAGGTGGTGTCAGCAAGACAGGGAGCGGGAAGCATATTTCAATCCACGCTCCCGCGAAGGGAGCGACAGGTGGTGTCAGCAAGACAGGGAGCGGGAAGCATATTTCAATCCACGCTCCCGCGAAGGGAGCGACAGGTGGTGTCAGCAAGACAGGGAGCGGGAAGCATATTTCAATCCACGCTCCCGCGAAGGGAGCGACTATCAACGTCGGCGACGATAACGGCGCCTTCCAATTTCAATCCACGCTCCCGCGAAGGGAGCGACCTAAAGCGAAAGCCCTTTCTCATCATATTATATTTTATTTCAATCCACGCTCCCGCGAAGGGAGCGACCTGGACGCGATACAGAGGTAATACCCGCATATTTATTTCAATCCACGCTCCCGCGAAGGGAGCGACCCGGACTTTCACGCCCTCAAAATATGTATCATATTATTTCAATCCACGCTCCCGCGAAGGGAGCGACATGCAAAAATAAGATTCTATAATATTCGATTGAAATTTCAATCCACGCTCCCGCGAAGGGAGCGACCGAATCTTCCAGACTGTCCGTTATTTGCGAATCGATTTCAATCCACGCTCCCGCGAAGGGAGCGACCCCAGCACGCTGATCGTATGCTTCACGCGTTCCAATTTCAATCCACGCTCCCGCGAAGGGAGCGACGCAAGCCGCTCGAAGCTCTGACGCAGCGTGCACAATTTCAATCCACGCTCCCGCGAAGGGAGCGACCGTAGGCCCTTGGGATTGTTCGCGTTTCCATGTCAATTTCAATCCACGCTCCCGCGAAGGGAGCGACCGATGGCTTCGATGAAGTCGTGGAGTGCTGTCTTATTTCAATCCACGCTCCCGCGAAGGGAGCGACCCGACCTCCACCCGTTGCCGGTGTCCAAGAACATATTTCAATCCACGCTCCCGCGAAGGGAGCGACATGGCTCAAACCGTATTCAGCGCTATCTGGAGGGATTTCAATCCACGCTCCCGCGAAGGGAGCGACTTGCTTGTCTCGCCCATGTAAAGTCTTGCTGATTGATTTCAATCCACGCTCCCGCGAAGGGAGCGACTGGTTATTTTTAGCATACAGCTCATTGTAATATGATTTCAATCCACGCTCCCGCGAAGGGAGCGACCCCGGTCGGCATCGAGTTGAAGAAGAGCACGATATTTCAATCCACGCTCCCGCGAAGGGAGCGACCCGTTCTTCTTTGCATACGCCTCAAGAGGTTTAATTTCAATCCACGCTCCCGCGAAGGGAGCGACTAGGGTGCTAGCTTTGCAATCCTTGGGGATCGAGATTTCAATCCACGCTCCCGCGAAGGGAGCGACCACGCCGTTGTAATACTGCCATGGCATGGTGTCAATTTCAATCCACGCTCCCGCGAAGGGAGCGACTCGACTGTGTTATTATTTAATTGTCGGTTAAAAAATTTCAATCCACGCTCCCGCGAAGGGAGCGACTCATGCGCTGTTCGGCATGGAACGACCTGGCGAAATTTCAATCCACGCTCCCGCGAAGGGAGCGACCAGGATTTCCCCTGCCTGGTAACGCCAATAAGAGATTTCAATCCACGCTCCCGCGAAGGGAGCGACATGCGGCGTACGAGCTCGTTGTCCTCGGCTACGGTATTTCAATCCACGCTCCCGCGAAGGGAGCGACGGCCATGTCCATGCAGGTCGTCACGTCGGCGGTATTTCAATCCACGCTCCCGCGAAGGGAGCGACGCCCGCGCCACCCTGCCTGCACGGTTCCGTGATCCGATTTCAATCCACGCTCCCGCGAAGGGAGCGACTCCGCGCCGGCCTGCAACGCACCCCAATACGAATGATTTCAATCCACGCTCCCGCGAAGGGAGCGACTCGGCCTTGATGTTGCAGTATCCTTCCACAGTCAGATTTCAATCCACGCTCCCGCGAAGGGAGCGACGCCTAGCACGAAGCCCTCCAGATGGAAGCCCCAATTTCAATCCACGCTCCCGCGAAGGGAGCGACCGCAAGGATCCTGCTGTTTTCGGCGAAGCCTTCCAATTTCAATCCACGCTCCCGCGAAGGGAGCGACCGTCAGCCATGACCTGATTTGTTGACACGACAGCATTTCAATCCACGCTCCCGCGAAGGGAGCGACCCGTCATCGGTGTTCACCTGACTGCCATACAATGCATTTCAATCCACGCTCCCGCGAAGGGAGCGACAAGAGCCGCGAGGCAGTGAAGAACGTCGGCAGTATTTCAATCCACGCTCCCGCGAAGGGAGCGACCCGGCAACGGGCTGGGATGCTTCATCAGACCGTATTTCAATCCACGCTCCCGCGAAGGGAGCGACAAGCCTATCCTTGTAGGCTGACATTCGGGCCATATTTCAATCCACGCTCCCGCGAAGGGAGCGACATGGCCTACCGGTACTTTTGTACGGTCGATGACATTTCAATCCACGCTCCCGCGAAGGGAGCGACCACCCACGGTGACGGCGCTCGCGGACTCGTCGATATTTCAATCCACGCTCCCGCGAAGGGAGCGACAGCCACCTTTTCCCATGCACCCGAGTCCGCTAGATTTCAATCCACGCTCCCGCGAAGGGAGCGACACGCCTGCGAGGATGGTTTTGCCTTCATCCTCAGAATTTCAATCCACGCTCCCGCGAAGGGAGCGACGGGTAGAGTGCAACCAGTTTATCGTACCAGTCAAATTTCAATCCACGCTCCCGCGAAGGGAGCGACTTGTTCACGTTGGCGTATGAGTCCCACTTTTGCTATTTCAATCCACGCTCCCGCGAAGGGAGCGACCTTATGCAGATAGCCCGCAGTGTTGCCGGCAAAATTTCAATCCACGCTCCCGCGAAGGGAGCGACAAGGATTTCGGGTCTGTGTCAACGTCGCCGTTGAAATTTCAATCCACGCTCCCGCGAAGGGAGCGACATGGTTCGACAGCGCCTGCAAGCGTGCCGGTGTATTTCAATCCACGCTCCCGCGAAGGGAGCGACATGGGCGAGTGTTGAGTCCCTGATTCCGTCCGTATTTCAATCCACGCTCCCGCGAAGGGAGCGACTCGTTGAGGGTGCGTTGGCGAATGTTGCCGATGGATTTCAATCCACGCTCCCGCGAAGGGAGCGACGGCAACGGCGTGGCGGCCAGCGACGGCATCGACGTATTTCAATCCACGCTCCCGCGAAGGGAGCGACCAGCCAGTTTGTTGATGCCGGTGACATGGTAGAAATTTCAATCCACGCTCCCGCGAAGGGAGCGACCGGTCTCGCTGATGGAGATTGACTTGCTGAGCTCATTTCAATCCACGCTCCCGCGAAGGGAGCGACGCGATCCCACTGAGGGGGACTGGTTTGTGAGCAGATTTCAATCCACGCTCCCGCGAAGGGAGCGACCACCAAGGCGGGTATAGCCCTCCAAGGCCGTATGATTTCAATCCACGCTCCCGCGAAGGGAGCGACCTGCCCTAACTGATTGATGATTTTGACCGTTCCATTTCAATCCACGCTCCCGCGAAGGGAGCGACCGGTCCTTTATCGACGTTGGTCGCGGCGAAAGAATTTCAATCCACGCTCCCGCGAAGGGAGCGACCCTGCGTTGCCCTTGACCGCGATGATGCCGTCCGGATTTCAATCCACGCTCCCGCGAAGGGAGCGACAACGAAATGGCCACCCTCATCGGCTCCCAGCTCAAATTTCAATCCACGCTCCCGCGAAGGGAGCGACGTACACCTTCGGTGAGGGCTGACGCGAGTAGTGATTTCAATCCACGCTCCCGCGAAGGGAGCGACCGGACGGGGTGCAATCCAGCGTCGCCACGGGGTATTTCAATCCACGCTCCCGCGAAGGGAGCGACCTCTCATTGTTCCTAACGGACTCGAGTGCATGGATTTCAATCCACGCTCCCGCGAAGGGAGCGACACATTCGCCAACGCACCCTCAACGATAAAGTTCGATTTCAATCCACGCTCCCGCGAAGGGAGCGACCAGCAACTGCTGCCAATCGTCACCCCCGTGGTCCAATTTCAATCCACGCTCCCGCGAAGGGAGCGACTAAACCCCATGGACCTGCTTAAGCATACAAAAAAATTTCAATCCACGCTCCCGCGAAGGGAGCGACCCTCTCATTGTTCCTAACGGACTCGGGTGCATGGATTTCAATCCACGCTCCCGCGAAGGGAGCGACCAACGAGCCCGTCTGCTGGAAGCGCGTAGTGCGTATTTCAATCCACGCTCCCGCGAAGGGAGCGACAAGCTCACGTTCACCGTCACCTCGTTCGCCAACGAATTTCAATCCACGCTCCCGCGAAGGGAGCGACTCCTGCAGGAACGGGAAACAGCCGGGATGCATGGAATTTCAATCCACGCTCCCGCGAAGGGAGCGACCGAACGTCAACAAATGGCATGAGACCGATAACCTATTTCAATCCACGCTCCCGCGAAGGGAGCGACCGAACGTCAACAAATGGCATGAGACCGATAACCTATTTCAATCCACGCTCCCGCGAAGGGAGCGACCTGTCATAGACGAACTCCATTTCCTGGCCTATAGATTTCAATCCACGCTCCCGCGAAGGGAGCGACACGCTGCCTCCGTTGAAGATGCCGGTATCGAAATAATTTCAATCCACGCTCCCGCGAAGGGAGCGACCACGTGGTGACCATCGGCTGTGAGGACATCACCGATTTCAATCCACGCTCCCGCGAAGGGAGCGACGAATAGGCGAAGCCACGACTTGCCAGCATCATGCAATTTCAATCCACGCTCCCGCGAAGGGAGCGACCATGCCCGAGGAGACACGAAAGCAAATCGAGTCATTTCAATCCACGCTCCCGCGAAGGGAGCGACGCGAGCAGTAGCGCTGATCTTTGCGTTTGGGGATATTTCAATCCACGCTCCCGCGAAGGGAGCGACACAGAACATCATCCAGGGCCTCATCAACGGCATTATTTCAATCCACGCTCCCGCGAAGGGAGCGACGTATCATCATGGCGTATCGTTTTGCATTCGAGACATTTCAATCCACGCTCCCGCGAAGGGAGCGACTGACGGTGTTGGTCGGTTGGCTCGGTGGCAGGAAATATTTCAATCCACGCTCCCGCGAAGGGAGCGACCAGCAACTGCTGCCAATCGTCACCCCCGTGGTCCAATTTCAATCCACGCTCCCGCGAAGGGAGCGACGCACGACCACTGACCCCTTCATGTCCTGGGCAAAATTTCAATCCACGCTCCCGCGAAGGGAGCGACTGGACCATTGAAGCATCTGAGCCGATGAATCCTTATTTCAATCCACGCTCCCGCGAAGGGAGCGACACGCAAGACAGGCTCCGAGCTCGGCCGCGACATGATTTCAATCCACGCTCCCGCGAAGGGAGCGACCCGGAGATCGTCGACCACCAATGGAGCCTCAATGTATTTCAATCCACGCTCCCGCGAAGGGAGCGACTGACCACTTCCGGATTGCAGTCCGGATATTGAAGGATTTCAATCCACGCTCCCGCGAAGGGAGCGACGGTTTTGCGTCGCGATTGGAGTCTGGTGTAGAGATTTCAATCCACGCTCCCGCGAAGGGAGCGACGTACAACGCGGCGCACATGCCAAGCGTGGTCAAATTTCAATCCACGCTCCCGCGAAGGGAGCGACCAGGTTCAGCGACATACACAGGCAACATGTCCCAAATTTCAATCCACGCTCCCGCGAAGGGAGCGACGCCATGCGGGGGTTGCGAATAAAAACCAATGGAAATTTCAATCCACGCTCCCGCGAAGGGAGCGACCCTCTATGGACGTTATTGTCCCCTTATATACCCTTATTTCAATCCACGCTCCCGCGAAGGGAGCGACATGTCCCAAAAACTGACATCACGCGGCTGGATAAATTTCAATCCACGCTCCCGCGAAGGGAGCGACCATCCACCTTCAGAAGAACCTGCCCTACGGAACATTTCAATCCACGCTCCCGCGAAGGGAGCGACTGCTGGAATGGGCGCGAAGCACGTTCGGGACGAAATTTCAATCCACGCTCCCGCGAAGGGAGCGACCGGCTGATTCAATGCAGATGCTCAGGGACATCATATTTCAATCCACGCTCCCGCGAAGGGAGCGACCCGACATAGTGAAATACACCTTGCCGCCCTTACAATTTCAATCCACGCTCCCGCGAAGGGAGCGACGCTTGTCGACACCGATAGCATCGCCGATGGAACCGATTTCAATCCACGCTCCCGCGAAGGGAGCGACTGTCCATCTTATCGCATTCGCGTAATACGTTTAATTTCAATCCACGCTCCCGCGAAGGGAGCGACGTATGACATTGACGACGGATTGCACGATTTGCAAATTTCAATCCACGCTCCCGCGAAGGGAGCGACATCGACACCAACAACGGCGACTCAATCCACATCCAATTTCAATCCACGCTCCCGCGAAGGGAGCGACTTGCCGCGCTCAGTTTGTCGAGCTGCTTGAGATATATTTCAATCCACGCTCCCGCGAAGGGAGCGACCCGAACTAATCGAAGACGTAAAAGCGGCGAACTGATTTCAATCCACGCTCCCGCGAAGGGAGCGACGGGCCTTTCGGCTGTAGCGCCGGGTGGTGTCCCGAATTTCAATCCACGCTCCCGCGAAGGGAGCGACCAGTATCGACACCGCCACGCTCAAGACCCACAAATTTCAATCCACGCTCCCGCGAAGGGAGCGACCCTCCCACATGGTCACCGATTCCGGGTCGATGAAGATTTCAATCCACGCTCCCGCGAAGGGAGCGACAACCGAGGGAACCGGCCACGTTGGGCACGAACTTATTTCAATCCACGCTCCCGCGAAGGGAGCGACCCGACTGACAGGCTATCTCGACCTGATGGAGCAGATTTCAATCCACGCTCCCGCGAAGGGAGCGACAGCATAAATGGACACAAAAATCCACTATGTGGACTCAATAATAGCAAAAATACAGCCGAAACCAGCTGAAAATGGATTCAAAACAATTTTGGAACGCAAAATCGCTTTTAAGTTATCAAACATCAATCAAAGATGATTAAAAATCCAACATCTTGAAAAATCTTGAAAAATAATTGGTGCGAACCTCCAAACAAACAATGAGCGCTTAGCTCTCGCACTAAACCATCAAGAGACCATCAGTAGGAAGATGATGTTGCACACCGATATGCTCAATACGATTCGAATACTTAGCACCTAAATTATAAAATCGAAGACTGTCGCAATTCAAGTCAATGATTCCAGCCAAATCATGTTTCAAAACCAACAAGTCCGAGGGAGTCACCTCACACTCGAAAACACTGTTTTGAACACGCTGCCCGTATTTCGTACAAGCTTTTGCAACCCGGCGTAATCTACGACGTCCCTGAGGCGTCTGCGTATTAACATCGTATGCAACAACTACCATCATCATCCATCTCATTTCCATAGTAATGGTGGATATGCGTCTAAATCCCCACGCAATGCTCGCACTAAGAGCAATGCCTGCACGTAAGGGACAAGACCCCACGATATCTTCTCATTGAGGAACGGATGTGTCATTTGTTCCTGCTTACGTTTCTGCCACGCGGCTAAGACGATTTTTCGTCCCTGATCATTGAGAAAAATGCCGCCGTTTTCCCGTTCTTCAAAATCTTTCGGCTTAATCGCACCGGTATTGACAAGACTCAAAACGAACCGATCGCCAATTATCGGTCGAAATTCTTCCATCAGATCCAAAGCCAGCGAGACCCGGCCAGGCCTATCGACGTGCATAAATCCGACATATGGATCAAGCCCTACACCTTGCAATGCCGCCGTGCAATCTCCTGTCAAAAGTGTGTATATGAAAGACATCAGCGCATTGAGCCGGTCCATCGGGGGTCTGCGGCTTCGGCCTTCAAAATAGAAATCGTCTTTCGAATGAAGAATCAAATCGTCATAGGCACCAAAATAGTCTTTGGCCGCGTTCCCCTCCACTCCGCGCAGCTCATCCAGCGTTGAACAAGCATTTATTTCATTAAGAGCAGTTTTCAATAAAGCACTTTGAGAAGAAAGCCGCTCCGCATTTACGCGCATGGAGTGGTCGCGTCTGACTCTTTCCAATACCCAGCGGCAATTAAACACTTTCCCAAAAATAAAAGACTTGGCAATTGGCAAGCTCCGGCTTTCGTCATCGGCGACCCTGAATTGCTCTCTTCGTAACAGCACATTACGATTTTTCTCACCAAGAATCGAACAATAATAACGTCCACGCGGAGAAAAGAACGAAACCGACACCCCGAACTCCGCACATCTGCCCATCAACGCCGGCGACGCACCCTTGTAGCTAAAGCACAGAATTCCCTCTATGGATCGCAGAGGGATTGAAGCCAAACGTGCATCTTTGATCTGAACGACGACGTTGTCGTCCTTAAGGGACAAATAAGCGTCCTCGCTAAGTACAAACAACGTATTGAGTAATCGCCTCACTGTTCCTCCTCCATTATCACTATTCATTATTCACTCAACCACAGCTAGATGTTCGTTGATATATTTCCTCGCGGATGGAGTCTTGCTCAGTTCCGGAAGACACAAATCTTTTAGAGAACAAGCGTTACATGATTTCGTGCGCTTGACTTTCGGCGTATACCCGCGACTATAAAGATCATGCATTTGCCGGGTAACACCGACCACGGTGTCCCGTAAGGCGTCATCAAGCTCGACGATTTCCCGACGCTTTGTTTCCCGATAAAACAATGCCGCCTGCGGAATATCACATGCAAGCATTTCTTCCAGGCACATCACTTCGGCACAAAGCTGAAGCCGGTCTTCGTCTTTTGCTTTGGCATGACCGTGCTTGTACTCGATCGGATACGCCGACCACTTCCCTTCACGACCATTGAGCTCAACGCCGTCATGGTCACGGTGGAACTCCACCACATCGCAGATCCCCGTGATGCCCAGTTTTCGTGAGAACACTCTCAGACTGCGCAAGATCAGCAGATCGCCCCGAGTCTCGGACTGGCCGTAATCGTCTACACGTGCATGCTCCAGCTGACCTGCAGTCGTACGTGCATTTTCCTGCCAAAGCTGTTCGATATGAATCAACGCCCATTGCCGCTTGCAAAAGGCATAATGCTGAATGCCCGAAAGGGCCAACCAATCATCCTCAGGATAATCGGTAGACCCATTCAGCAGCTCACGATAGGTAGAAGATGTGGAATTCACAGCGTGATACCATCTACTTTTTCGGTAACCTGTACGGAATCTGGAACGCTTGTCGCATCGTATTTCACGTCGTAATCGTTAAAAGTCCGTGGCGCCGATACTTCTGGTTTACGATTCACCTTGACACTGTCGAACAACTTATATGAAGGAGCATCGCCTAAATCATTGCTGTGCTTAAACACGTACAGCTTCCGAACCGCCATATTGCCTCTCGCAGCCGACCGATCGAATTCGAACATATTTAGGATTGCGTTCCAAAGCAGTTCCAAATCTGCATCCGAAAAACCTGTAGTCTGCTCAGCCAACTTCGCAGAAATATACCCATTCGCACGGTACAAACCGTAAGGAATAATGTATTTCCTTCCTATCTCATTGTTTTTCTTTTCCGCATCCGCTTCAGTGGTAATCGCCACTCGCGTAATAGTGATTTCCTGAGGGATGACGGGATCAATAGAACGTGAAAAACCAAGCTGAACCGGCCCACGTACTTGGCCGGAAGACAGGCTACCTTTAACAAAAGTAGTCATCACGGCACCGAACGTTCGGATATCAAAGAAGTTCGAGCACATATAGTCACGAATCTTCCTGTCCAAATCCGGGTCGTCCTTCTTGACCCTCTTGATATCCTTTTCCGCATTGGCTGCGTCCGTATCAACTCCGACAGAGTCCAAAGCCTCATCATCAAGCCTGTTCAGTGGAACACGCTGCTGAATATAGATACGGTTAGGAGCCTTATCTCCGTCAACCAATTGAACGTAGTTACGAATCTTGCGCTTCAGGCACACATCCGTCACCAGTCCCAAACCAGTTTCCGTATCAATCCTTGGCATGTTCCCCGAATCGGGATCACCGTTCGGATTACCGTTTTCGACGTCGAACAGAATCGAGAAATCATAGCGGTTCTTGATCGCGTCATTGGTAATTTCACTCATTGTTCTCTCCTTGTTTGTTGGAATTCTCCTGCTTTACCGTTTTATTCTCGTAATGCTTCTGAGTCTCGAAGTAATAGCCAAGTTGGAAAGCGCCCTGCTGAGGCAAAGAAAGCCTGGCGGGATATTGGTCTCCGAGTCTCAAAGAGAGACGTTGTAAAGCCTTGCTGAGATTGACCTTTCGCCCAGGCTCCGACCTGCCCAGCTTCCGAAGATGTTTTTCCGCCAGATTTCCCAGAATCGGGAATATCAGCGAAGGTGTCGTAGAGGCGCTGTTGAAATACTTGTCTTTAATCGTAGTATTGATGCCAGGATTCGCCGCTTGCTGAATCTGCTCATACAACGAGAACATTCTTCCCAGCACATAAGGAACATTCTCACTCTCCTCATTGATACTCATTTGCAATACCTCCTTGGGGCATTCAGAATTAGGTTGTCTTAAGTAATAGGCTTTAATAATGGCGGCTTTATCCGCATTGATGTCTTTCTCGGATCTGATGCGTAATTCGACGTTTGAAAGCAACGACGCCGGATATGGAACACCTAAAAGAACCGAACGCAGCACGCCGCCTACCAGCACACTCGGCACGTCGGCCTTTATTGCCTGATTGGTGGTTTGATTCAGCAAACGCCACAAAGGCATACGGGGATTCTTATCAAAAATAGGTCTTTGAATACTCAAATCCGAGTAATGCTTGACGATATTCTGCAAGAATGCACCGAAGGTGTCTTTGAGAAAGAACCGTACCGAAATACGCGCCGAATTTGGAGACAAACCCAGCACATAGAAATGTTCATCGGGATTCAGCTGAAAATTGCCTACGTCAAAAACTCTACCTGCAGCGAGCGCGTTGATGGCAGTTCCCAAGTTGGCTTCTAAATCACCATCAGACGATGAACCGCCTCCAAAGTCAGAAGCCATGCTAAAGAAGTCCTGATATTCGACACTCCCGGATTCCGCCCAATACACGATAGTCGTATCACCAACATGAGCAACATGGTCATTATCAGCCAAAAGATAGTTCAATGCAGCGGTGTATTTATAGGCTTGTTCCTCGCTCATCGGAGCATTGGCGTTCTGAGATTTCCCGTATGAATTGAAAGATTCCTTATTAAAGGAAATCAAAGCACCACCACTCGATTGCGCGCCCCACACCCCTTTGATTTTAGGATGAATCGCAGCCGGTTGAACTTCAGAACCGTCCACGATACTTTCCAAGACCTCACCATCGGTTCCCGATTCGGAGAAATCTTCAAGCCACGCATGCACAATTCGTTCGTCTTCCATCACGCAACGGTCATTGTGGTAAAAGACAAAATTGGCAGTGGACGCATGTTTCCACTCATCAGCAGTCAGAAGATTCTTGGCTTCTGACACCTGTGGGGACCGTGCGAAAAATGCACATATCGCCTTTGCCGTTGAATCATCGATTCCTGAAAGCAATCGCAAATGCAATTCCGCAGCGGCTTTAAAGGCTTTCTTCTCTCGGCCGTTCCTTGCGTTAGTGTCATCCGCCAACAAATATTGCGGCGTATCACACAGGAAATTAGCTTTGACTCCCGAAGACCTAGTCACTCGTGCAGGCACGGAAACCATGTGGACCGGACGCTTTTGCGACCAATCCCCAAGCTTTCGAATATTCAGGATTTTGCCCGAATCGTCAATATCGAGCCCATACAAAACATTCTGCGGAATTAAACCATATTGAGGTATTTTGTGTTTCGCATCAAGATCATCGTAGAGGTGAATCAAATTTTCAATCATGACACTACCCTCGCGTTCTCGAGATTCATAACCCCATCGTTCAATTCGGCACGGAAAAACAACGGCTTGATATTTTCAGGATCACGATAATCCATGTCATATAGCATGTATCCTAAATCCCGCTTGCCTTGTTCGAACCCCTTGGGACTTTGTTTGTCTTCCCAAGACTTGAAATCGACAGGAAATTCTCTGCACCCGAAATAAGGATGATGGAAACACTGACCTTTTGCAACACGACGGTTGAAAATGCTGATGAACTTTGCCGGAGAATCCTCTTTAGACGCTCGATCGGTCATATCAAAATGCGCTTCGATGACGTAGTGAACATCTCTCAGAAAAGTCGAAGCCCGTTGCTGAATAGTATCCGAGGTATAAATGACTTCACCTCCCTTTCCCTCCATCATCGAGTGAGCAGTTCTGGCACTCAGCACGCTGGAAACTTCATTGCGCCTGATATTATCGAACTTAATCGGATTCATCACAGTGATCTTGTCAACTACCCATCTCATCCCAGGGTGCCAATATATGGCTTCCAAAATACCGCGTGCAGCCGAAGGGGTCATCACATCGTAAGAGACTCGCTCCACTGACATTTCCGGACGCGTGAACAATGCGCCGCTTCCCCAAACTTCAAGTTGTATCGCCATCGCCATTCCTCTCAAATCGTCATTGAATTTTCTAAAAGTATATCACAGTTTCAGGTATATTTACAATTCTTGCTTCTGTAGCATGTCTCTTCTATTGTTGAAGAGTCGTTCATTATTCAAAATATGATGGACGAGGATTGAAATAGGTACATTTATATAGAACTAAGTCGGGTTCTCTGCAAAAGCGGAGAACCCTTTTATCCGTTCAGAAGAAACAACTTGTATCTTACAGCCACCGTTTAAATGAAAATTCCATCCGTTATGGCTGAGTTTTCAAAATATAGTCCTCTGCACCTGTCGTAATTATTTAAATTCCTTAACACAAAATAGGAATCCTCTGGATGCAGCTCATCCCCATACTCAATCACGACACCACCTTCTTGTAGCTCTTGCAAACGCTTCGGCCAAATATTGACAGAATACTTCCCTAGTTTTCTAAAAAGCGTTCTACTGTATTCTCCATTAATAAGCTGCCGACACAGATTTTCGCCCTCTCCCGGCAGAGGAATATAGACAGGAATGGTCGGCGTATCAATGAGTTTGAAACGCTTGGCGATTATTTCAAAAGGACATCTTCTCCCTTTGACACCTTCTCGATGTGCCTTGAGTATTTTCTTGGTGTCAAGAGCATCTTGACCTTTATCATTGAACAGCTGTCGAAAATACTCATATATTGCATTTGGTGTAGCCAAATTCTCAAATTTGCCGATAACAGAATGCAGAACCTGAACATTTTGAGACAACAGAGATGTGCGGCCTTCTTTAGTAGAAAAAACCTTTACGACACTTTCGTCAACAGGCCTCTTACCCTCACGATTGCACCGTCCAGCGGTTTGCAATATTGAATCCAACCCGGCTTCTTCTCGGTAAGCAACAGGAAAGTCGACATCAACCCCGGCTTCTATCAGCGAAGTAGACACCACAACGCATCGCAGGTCATTGCGCAAACGTGTTCGTATCTCATCCAAGAGTTTCACGCGATCAACCGCACAGAGCAATGTCGTTAAGCAGAAATACCCATTTTCATAGCCACCCGCCGTCTTAGCCATTTTCGAATATAGATATTGCGCCTCTTTGCGAGTGTTCACCACACAAAGCACCTCTTCATATGAATTCAACTCTTCTGCAAGATCATCAAGCGTAATCGTAGAATCGACGTTCAGCTCTATATGATTTCTCGTAAAAGCTAGATATTCATTCTCATTCATCGGCGATATTTCAGGTATCTTATAATCATCTTTGCCAAATGCCTCACAGAACAATGATTCCAACGCGGGCTGGGTCGCAGTGCACAGCACCGCACTGACATGATAACGTTGCGTCAGTTCCGAAATCGCCTGAATACAAGGCTTCAGATACGAAACAGGAAGAGTCTGCGCCTCGTCAAAAACGATGACCGAATTAGCAATGTTATGCAGCTTCCGACATTTTGACGTTTTGTTCGAATAAAGACTTTCAAAAAATTGAACGGCGGTAGTCACTACAATCGGAGAGTTCCAATTTTCTGAAGCAAGATTTCGCTGAACATCACTTTCCGACCTCTCATCTTCATCTTTCAATTGGTATGAGGCTTCAGCATAATGCGGCAGAACGTTCTCCTCACCAAATTCTTTTTCAAACGTATCAACCGTCTGATCAATAATCGATGTATACGGGATTACATAAATAATTCGGCTTTTATGATACGTAACTGCATGCTCTAAAGCGAAGCTTATAGAAGCATTCGTTTTACCGCTACCAGTCGGCGCCGTAAGGGTGTATATGCCATCGCCTTTATGCTCATCTTTCCCGGCATCAATGCAATCATGTAGCAGTTTACAACGCTTTTCATCCAAAAAGGACTTATCTTTATTCTGAAAAAATTTCTGGGCTTTATTTTCACTGATTTTATTAAGAGTCACCAGAATTTTATCGTTCTGCTCTTTTATAACAGCAGCCGCGTTTTCACACTGCTTGAATATTGACGAGATATCAGGCATTTCTTCGGCTGCCAAGCAGTCTCCATAAGAATGTTTGATTGAAACCAGCAAGCTACGCTCCGCCCGATCACTATTCTTGGTGAAGAATTCAGCATCTAACCGGTCCGCGTCAATCAACGTTGAGAAAAGCATCCTAATTGACATCATTAAAGAATATGGGTCTTTGTAAAACTCTTGTTTCGGCCATTCAATCTCTCCGAATTGTTGCCCGTAACCACTGAAATCGGGAATGTGTCGTTTTAATCTTGCATACAAGGTGCCAAAATCGATTTCATCTACTGGACTGCCTCCGTCAGGCAATCCAGCGTGATGTCCACCTATGGCAAACGCTATCGAAAGGTTGTTATTATCTTGGGCAAGTTTCATTCCTGCACTGGAATGATCCACATGAGCCGGCTTTTCAGGATTTCTAATCATCTGTTGAAATTCAGCAGAATATTTACCGATATCATGGAAAAGGCCAGCAATCATTCCCTGATTAAGATTATTGAATTGGCTAGCGAACGCTCCGGCCAATGTCCCTGCCATCACCAAATGTTCTACGCATGTCTCATAACCGTGATCACTTGTTCTTGCATAATACATCATCGTATTTCCCACTTTCTTACCGGACTTATAGTAAACCGATTATCTCATTCGAACTCGGGCTCGTGGCCGTCGTCGAGTTTTGGCTCTTTGCCGAACACTTCCTCCTCAGTCAGGCGTCTGACGCTATCATCCTTCAACCGTTCCATGGCTTCCTGATACAGCACAAAATTCTCTTCGGCTTCCGTCAGCCGTCGATAATCATTGGGACTGACGATAACGGCAGTGGGCTTGTTGTTTTTCAGGACCACAACCGGATTATCATCACGTACGCGTTTGAACGTCTGACTTGCCTTGCCGTGGTTGAATTCGCTCACCGAGACCAGATTATCTAAAAGCTCTGAACTTCCCATAACAACCTTACAAATTATAATCCATATTATATATCATATAAGTATACTAATATTAAGTACTTTTTCCAATCTCCTTGCTGCTTCTTGATAAATGGTCTGGTCATCTCGAATTCCTACAATGATTATCGTCATCGATTCCTGGGTTCTTTCAAGAGAGTAGACGATTCTTATATCGTTGTGTTTTAATGTAGCTTTCAGCAATCCGGTCAAGTTATTACCACCTTTGTTGCCAAGAAGTTTGCCATATCCGTCTTCGGTAAAAGGCCAAAGGTTGACCGAGATGCGATGAATCGCTTTATGAACGTGACTGGTTCGAGGCTCCCCCAGGTTTTTGATGTCTTTTTCACTTCTTCTAAATATTTGACATTCCATATGCCCAAACAAATCACCTCACTGTAATCTCAATTCTCTATGTATTTCGAAGAGTACCAACCGCATAAAGAAAAACAAAATATTCTTGTTTGAATCGTTAAACAATCAAGATTTTTTTGACCATGAAATGTTTAAATGAGAAAACAGCTATCTGTCCTGCTTGACATCAGACCTATGCAAAATACATTCCTATGCCCTAGAGCAGAACGTTAAATGATATGTAGTTTTCACCGCAATACACGTCGACATTCGACGCTCACTGCATGTCGAGGTATGTCGAAACTTCAACTTTCAAATATTGGCTTATTCTGTAGTGCCATTGGCGTTTAAGCGAGAAAACTAGTAGAATAGCAAAAGGGACGAATAAGATTCTCATCACGATGAGATGACACAACAGAGAAAGAAACGCCATGGCAGTGGGAAACGATCAGAATGACGACAGCAGTCAATCGATACCGCCCCAAACGCCCGACAAATCTCAAACGGCAAAAACGTCAAAAAGCGATGACTCTCCGCAAACAGCAAAGAACACATCCGATACCAGCGACCAATCCCCAAGCGAAACAGACATCGCACAAAACGTTGCGTATCCTTTCGACGGCAACGCCGAAACCCGGTCTCTCACCGAGGCGGCAACAGTTGACGCCCGTCAAAGCCATCAAGGACGCGGGATATTCCTTGTAGGGACCATCATCGCCGCAGTGCTGGCCGTCATCATCATCGTGGCCGGAACATACGGCTATTGGGACCACAAGCATGGGGAAAAACGCGATTACCAACAATTGCAAAGCCTTGCGCAAAAGCCCATAGGCATGACCGAGCAAGGTGGTCTGCCCACGTTCAAGGCCAGCGACTACAACCCGAAGGCCCCGGACCTCGACCTTTATGTCGATTTCTTCTGCCCCGGCTGCGCGAACATAGAGCACAGAATCTCCAAGCCGCTCAAGCTCATGCAGAAGGCCAAGCAGGTCAATCTTTACATCCACCCCGTCAATTTCCTTGATTCATACAGCCGAAACAAATATTCGACCCGCGCCGCCAGCGCCTTTGCATATGTATCCTCGCATGAACCCGACAAGGCGCTTGATTTCTCCACCAGACTTTTCGACAAAGACTATCAACCGAACAAAGGCAACAATCGCAAGGTCAGCAACAAAGAGATCGTTAGGCAGGCGCTCAAGGCGGGGGTCAGCAAAACGGTCGCCCGGCAAGCGGTCAAAGGCACCTATTCGGACTACGTCGACACGGCGACCAAATACACCATCAGACGCAAGGAGCTCTATGTCCACATGCAGGAAGAGTTCCGTTTCTCCACCCCCACCATCTGCATCAACGGAACGATGTGGCACTATCGGCGACTCCACGTCCTGCAGGATATCGAGCCCACCCTTATTCACTCATTGGGCCTTCATCGCCAACAGGTAGGCAACGCCAAGATCATGCCTTCGATAGGACCGGATGGGCAGGCGTTGCCGATACAGCAGAAGTATTTGTCTTAGGCAATCCGCGGCGACAACATATTGCACGAGCGTCATTCCATATTCGTTTACCGGCTTCATCCTCATAGAACATGCCTGATCAGGAAAGCAATCCTGACGGTGAGAATTTTGCCTCTGCTTGTATAATTTTGTCCGGGACAAGGTTTCGTCCACTACACTCTGCAGTGAATAAAACCGCAACGAAGCGACACAGGAGGCAAGGCAAGATGCCACGAAAACACGGTAATGGACATGCTGCATCCAAGCACACAACACATGTAGCTGCGGCCCGGCAGAGGCGCGAAGCCGAGGCGGTACCTTCGGCACCCCGCTGATTCGCGTCAACCGTTGCATATGGTCGTTGAAAGGCACTAATTACGACGACCTCGTCGCTCAGTTCGAACACAGCATCGGCATCAAATCCCGCGACGTCGGCAACCCCGCGATCCTGCCGGCAATCGGTGCAGCCAAAGAACCGAAAAGAGTCTGACACATTCACGGCGCCGAAGCGCTGGTCTCCCACTTGCACCGGTGTCACGGATGCTTGTGCCTTTTGGGAGATGAAAAGCACATATGAATGCGACCTTGCCAACGGCAATCCCCCATTATTGTCGATTCTGCTATACGCTCGTCGAACGCCATACATACGTGAATCGTCAACGGTTTTATTCAAAGCGAACGCCCGATTATCTCAACAAAGGGATAAAATCTAAAAAATAGTGACGTAATTGACAATTCGATAACTTCCGGAAAGACGCGCAGAGGGAAAGGGTGATCAGGAAATGGATAGAATCGGCAAACATTCCCGATCACACACTCCGAGAAGACGGAAGAATCCGCCTCTTCTGACATCCACTCCCCCGGAAAGCCCTGATGCAGACGTCCCCCAGATGAAACGCGGGGGCGGTGGCCTCAGTCGCAACCAGTTGATTGTCGGTGCCATTACGATGATCATCGTCATGGCGCTGATTCTGGTCATCGGTTTTTCCATCGGCATCAATCAGGGCAGGAAGTCGAATCAAGAACTTCCCGAAACGCAGGCCCAGGCATACGACGAACTGCAAAGGGTCAAAAACAAGCCGGCCAACTCCACCGAGGAGGGTGGTTTGCCTGCATACCGACAAACCGATCGCAATCCTGACGCACCGACCGTGGAGATCTATGAGGACTTCCTCTGCCCCTACTGCGGCGACCTGACCCGCGCGCTTACCCCGACCCTCAAAAAACTGCAGGACGCCCAGCAGGTGAATCTTGAATTCCATATCGTCAACTTGTACGACACTCCTTCCACAAACCGATACGCCACCAGGGCAGCCAACGCGGTGGCATATGTGTCCGAACACGATCCGGAACATGTAACGGCATTCGTGGGCGCGTTGTTCGAAAAAGGCTTCCAGCCCGATGCCATTCACTATAAGGAAGTCAGCGACGCACAGATCGCCGCACAGGCAGAAAAAGCCGGGGTGAGCCGTACTGTGGCCGAAGCCGCGGTCAAGGCGCCGTACTCGTCGTTCATCAACAAGGTGACGGTCTATGACTCAAAGCGGAAAGAGCTGTTCACCAACATGCACGGCTCGAAGGGGTTCTTCCCGCCGACAATTCGCATCAACGGCACCATATCGAAGCTCAATACCTCCGACAACGACGGTAAAATCATCCAGCGGTTCATGGCCAATCTGGGACTGAACCCATTGGATGCCGGAATTGCAAGCGTGTTGCCGTCAAGCGGCGCTGACACTGCAGAGCAAGACTCGCAATGAAACCGTCCTTGCCGGATGAACAATTCAGGCAAGCGGAAAGGCCGGAAAACCGGCGCTATCAAAGATGGGTCACGGACCGACCGATACGATTGCCGGTCGGTCCGTGACCCGTCTCATGTTTTATGGTTCGCTGCCCTTTACGGATTGGCGGCGACGGCGGCCGTGAGCATTACTCCTTAGCTACGGTGACCTTCAGCTCGTCGGCGGACGCGTCGGCGTTGATGTCGAGGGTCGTGGCCAACGTTTCGTGAGCAATCAGCTCACGGAACTGCTCGGCCTTCGGCGCATCGGCCGCCGGCACATCAAGCTTCAGACTGATGCGATCGGCAATGTCGAGATCGGCTTCCTTACGGGCGTCCTGCACGGCACGGATGACGTCACGCGCGTAGCCTTCGGCGATGAGGTCATCGCTCAACGCGGTGTCGAGAATGACGAAACCGCCGCCGTCAAGCACCGCGGAAACGTCGTTGGCCCGGTCAGCCGCACCGATTTCATCGACCTGGTTGATCAGTGTGTATTCGCCTTCCTCGAGTTTCAGATCACCATTCGGCGTTTCGACCACAGGCGCACCCGTTTCGTCGACATGCCAGGCCCCGGACTTGGATGCCTTGATGGCGAACTGCACCTGCTTGCCCAGTCTCGGGCCGGCCTTGCGGGCGTTGACCTTCAGGTCGTGCACGATCTTCAAGCCGTGTTTGCCGGCGTCTGCGATGGTGGAGAATTCCACGTCCTTGACGTTGAGCTCGGTCTTGAGGATATCGTCGTAGGCGGCGACGGCATCGGGATCGTCCACCAGAACGGTGAGCTTGGCAAGCGGCTGGCGCACGCGAATCTGGCAGGACTTACGCAACGAAAGCGTGCCGGAAACGACCTCGCGCACCTGTTCCATGGCCGAAACCAACGCCGGCTCATCGACCAGGACACGTCCCAGCTCGGTTTCCTTGCCTTGGTTGAGTTCGCTTGTCGATTCGGCGTTCGCACCGACATCGTGGGACTGCTCGTCGGCGAGCGTGACGAACGGCCATTGCGTCAGATGCACCGATTCCCCACCGGTCAGGCCACGCCAGATCGACTCGGACTCCATCGGGGCGAGCGGCGCCATGACGCGCATCAGCACTTCGAGCACGGTGTAGAGCGTGTTGAAGGCGCTCTCGTCCTCGTTCCAGAAACGTTCGCGGTTGTTGCGGATGTACCAGTTGGTGAGCATGTCGATGAAGTCCTGCACCGTGGCGCACGCCTCGGAGATGGCGAAGGTGTCGAGCGCGTGCTCCACCGAGACCACCAGACGACGAGTGCGGGCCAGCAGATAACGATCCATGTTCGGCAGAGCGGCCACCTCGTCGGCACGCAGCGCACGAGCGTTGTAGCCTTTGCCGCCGTTGGCAGCGTTGGCGTAGAGCGTGAAGAAGTAGTACGAGCTCCACACCGGCAGCAGCACCTGACGCACCGTGTCGCGGATGCCGTCGGCGGTGACGATGAGGTTGCCGCCTCGCAGGATCGGCGAGGACATGAGGAACCAGCGCATCGCGTCGGAGCCGTAGTCGTTGAACACGCCGTTGACGTCCGGGTAATTGCGCAGGTGCTTGCTCATCTTCTGGCCGTCGTCGCCGAGCACGATGCCGTGGCAGATGACGTTCTTGAAGGCGGGCTTATCAAACAAGGCCGTGGCCATGACGTGCAAGACGTAGAACCAGCCACGGGTCTGGCCAATGTATTCGACCACATAGTCGGCCGGAAAATGCTGCTCGAAGTACTCCTTGTTCTCGAAGGGGTAATGGAACTGCGCGAAGGGCATCGAGCCGGACTCGAACCAGCAGTCGAGCACGTCGGAGATGCGGTGCATATGCGACTTGCCGGTCGGATCGTCGGGGTTGACGCGCGTGAGGTTGTCGATGTAGGGCCGGTGCATGTTGACGTTGCCCTCGCCGTCACGCGGGTAGTCGCCGAAATCGGCCTTGAGTTGCTCAAGCGAGCCATAGACGTCGACGCGCGGGTATTTCGGATCGTCGGAGACCCACACCGGGATCGGCGAACCCCAGAAGCGGTTGCGGGAAATCGACCAGTCTCGGGCGTTCTGCAGCCACTTGCCGAACTGGCCGTCCTTGACGTTCTCGGGAATCCAGTTGATCTTCTGGTTGTTTTCCAGCAGACGGTCCTTGACCTTGGTCACGGAGACGAACCAGGAGGAGACCGGCTTGTAGATCAGCGGGGTGCCGCAGCGCCAGCAGTGCGGGTAGGAGTGCACGTAGCTCTTCTCCTGGAAGAGCAGGGCGCGGTGTTCCTCGGGAACGCGTGCCAACGGGCCGTCGCCGGCGCGCAGGTTGCGCAGGATCGGCAGGTTGGCGTCGAAGACGTACATGCCCTCATAATCAGGGCAGGCTGAGGTAAAGGTGCAGCTGGCATCGAGCACGTCGATGGAGTTGACACCGGCGGCGTTCAGCGTGTTCATATCGTCTTCGCCATAAGGTGCCTGATGGACCAGGCCGGTGCCCTCGACGGTGTCGACGTAGTCGGCGGCGAGGATCTGGTAGGCGTTCGGGCCGGGGACATGGCCCTCGGACTCGGCCTCGTCACCTGCGAAGTACGGGAAGACCGGCCAGTAGCGGCGGCCGACCAGTTCTTTGCCTTTCAGCTCACGAACGACCTCGTAGTTCTCGCCGAGTTCCTTGGCGTACGAACCCAGCAACGGCTTGCCCAGGTAGAACTTCTTGCCGGCGAATTTGCCCTCGGTGGGCTTCACCTCGACGTAATCGATGTCGTTGCCCACAACGATCAGGAAGTTGGTGGGCGTGGTCCAGGGCGTCGTGGTCCAGAAAACGGCGTAAGCGTCATCCTCATCGCGCATCTTGACGGCGACGGAGACGGTGGTGTCCTGACGGTCCTGATAGACGTCGGCGTCCATGCGCAGCTCGTGTGCGGAAAGCGGGGTGCGGTCCTTCGGGCAGTACGGCAACACGCGATAGCCCTTGTAGGCCAGACCCTTGTCGTAGAGCGTCTTGAAGGCCCACATCACCGACTCCATGTAGGTGGTATTCAGGGTCTTGTAGCCGTGCTCGAAATCGACCCAGCGGGCCTGGCGGTGGACGTAGTCCTTCCACTCGTTGGTGTATTTGAGGACGGAGGTGCGGCAGGCGGCGTTGAACTTCTCGATGCCCATCTCCTCAATCTGGTCGACCGATTCGATGCCGAGCTCCTTCTGCGCTTCGAGTTCGGCCGGCAGACCGTGGGTATCCCAGCCGAAAACGCGGTTGACCTTGCGGCCCTTCATGGTCTGATAGCGCGGAATGACGTCCTTGGCGTAGCCGGTCAACAGGTGGCCGTAGTGCGGCAGGCCGTTGGCGAACGGCGGACCGTCGAAGAAGACGAATTCGTTGTCACTGTGGTCGCCGCTGGGGTTACGCTCGACGGATTTGTTGAAGGTATCATCCTTGTCCCAATAGTCGAGCACCGATTCTTCCATCTTCGGGAAGCTCGGGTTCGGCGCGACGTGCGCGCTCTGCTCGCCTACGGACGCTTTGGGGTACACATGTGAATTGGTGGTTTCGCTCACCGCACTCTCCTCGCTTGCAGGTTTCATTGCCATGTCCTGCGAGGACGATGCAGCTTCACCGCGTCATTGACGCGACACCCGCACACCGCGGTACCACCCCGCTTGTCATATTCAATCGCCACCCGGGCAATTAGGCCATCGATGTAATCGACACCTTGATTCCCGAGATCGCAACGTTATACGACCGCTTGAAACAGGCTGTTTCGGGCCACCCCGTCGGTTCTAATAAGCCGGCCACACACATGTGACGCAACCGTTCTTCCGAAAGCTCCCCGCCGATAACGGATCAGCGCTTATGGTGCATACTATAACACCGGACGAGGATTGTGAAATCGCTCTGTCCGGTGCATGAACAATAAATATATACGACTTTCAGCCTCTTTAGAAGACCTCGAAGCCGTGGGCCTTGAACTGGTCGCGGACACGCTTTTTCAGCTCTTTGGAAGGGCCCTCCTTGGTCTCGAGCGGATAGTCGTAGTGCAGCTCATGCCACTTCGGACGGCCGAGCTGGTGGAACGGGAGGACATCGATATGTTCCAATGCATCGCCGAAGGACTCGCAGATCTTGGCCACGTTCTCGACGTTTTCGACGCTATCGGTAAGTCCGGGAACAAGAACGAAACGCACCCAGATCTTCTTGCCGGCCTTGTTGAGCCTCTGACCGAACTGAATGGTCGGCGCAAGCTGGCTGCCGGTCACCTTGTGATAGGTCTCTTCATCGCCGGACTTGACATCGAGCAGGCACAGGTCAACATCCTCAAGCATCTCGTCGGTCCAGTCCTTGTTGAGGAAGCCGGAAGTGTCGAGGCAGGTATGGATGCCTTCTTTGTGCACCGCGTGGAAGACGCGCGAGACGAACTTGCCCTGCATCATCGACTCGCCGCCGGAGAAAGTGACTCCCCCGCCGGTGCTCTGGAAAACGTCCTTGTAACGGGTGACGCGTTCGATCATATCGTCGAGATAGACCGGCTGGCCGTCACGCATCTTCCAAGTGTCGGGGTTCTGGCAGAACTGGCAACGCAGCGGGCAACCGCTCATGAACACGGTCATTCGGGTCCCCGGCCCGTCCACCGACGTGTTGATGTCCCACGAATGCACAAATCCCATGTCGCCGGTACGCAGTGCATTGATGCGATCGTGGCGGTCCAGGCCTATAGGAGACTGAAAGCCCGAAAGGCCGCCCATCAACGTATGTTTGGCATACACTTTCGAAACCTTGAGCATATGCTGCGTTGTGGTCCTAAATTGAGTGGTATCGGACATCATTGCCCCTCCTTGTAAATTCTTCATTCCATACTAACTGATATCAAACCTAAATCCCAGTCGCTCGGTGTGCCTGAAGTACGACGATGATCGTGGAACATTCCATAGGTGAAAACCTGGCGTCCTCTATCCCCCTAGGTCCGGTTTCCAAGCCCGTGGAACATGATTTGAGGGGACGGAGCTGATGCTCCGCCCCCTCAAATCAACTATTTCACCACGTTACTTCAAGCGTGTGCGTCACTCGGTGACGGCACCCTGATGGAACGTACGGGAAATGACATCGAGCTGCTGCTCGCGGGTGAGCTTGACGAAGTTGACCGCATAGCCCGAGACACGCACGGTGAGGTGCGGATACTTCTCAGGATGCGCGACGGCGTCCTCAAGCTGCTCCTTGCGCAGCACGTTGATGTTGGCGTGATAGAGGCCGTGGCCATTGCCCGAGTCGAGAATACCGACCAGGTTGGTAACGCGCTCTTCCTCGTCACGGCCGAGGCCGTCAGGGGTGATCGTGTTGGTCAGCGAAATGCCATCCAGCGCATCGTTGTAGTTGATCTTGCCGACCGAGAACATGGACGGCAGCATGCCGTGCGAATCCATGCCGTTCTCCGGGTTGGCACCAGGGGCGTAAGGCTCGCCCTTCTTGTGTCCGCTCGGGAAGGAACCGGTCGCCTTGCCGTAGACCACGTTGGAGGTGATGGTCAGGATGGACTGGGTCGGAACCGCGTTGCGGTAGACCGGCAGAGCCTTGATCTGATCCATAACCGTGGAGACGGTCCACTTGGCGAGATCATCGGCACGATCATCGTCGTTGCCGTAGATCGGGAAGTCGCCGACCGTGCGATAGCCGACCACCAGGTCGTCATCGGCACCTTCGACATACTCGTTCTCATGGCCTTCGAGGTTCTTCGCATCCTTGTTGTAGATAGGATAGACCTTCGCATACTTCAGTGCGGAGAGCGAATCGGCGGCGATCGACAGACCGGACATGCCGCAACCCAAGGTGCGGTAGACTTCCTTGTCGTGCAGAGCCATCTCGATGGATTCATATGCATACTTATCGTGCATGTAATGAATGATGTTCAGCGCTTCGATGTAGGTCTCCGAGAGCCACTCAAGGGCCTTCTCGTAGTTATCCTTGACCTTCTGATAGTCAAGGGTGCCGTCGGCTTCGGGCTTGATCGGATCGATGATGCCCTTGTCGATGACCTGCATACCGGTCATCTCGTCACGGCCACCGTTGATCGCGTAGAGCAGAGCCTTCGCAGAGTTCACGCGAGCACCGAAGAACTGCATCTGCTTGCCGATACGCATCGGGGAGACGCAGCAAGCGATGGCGGCGTCGTCGCCCCAGTGGTCGCGGATGTCGCGGTCGGACTCATACTGGATGGCCGAGGTGGCGATGGAGGTACGAGCGCAATAACGCTTGTAGCCTTCAGGCAGCTTGGAATCCCAGAAGATGGTGATGTTCGGCTCAGGGCCAGGTCCAAGGTGATCCAGGGCCAGGGTGGCGAGCAGACGGAACGAGGTCTTGGTGACCATGTGGCGTCCGTCATCGGCGAAGCCCGCGTCGGACCAAGTGGCCCAGTACGGATCGCCGGAGAAGATGTTGTCATAGTCCTTGGTGCGCAGGAAGCGGACGATACGCAGCTTCATGACGAGCTGATCGATGATCTCCTGAGCATCGGATTCGGTGATCTTGCCGGCCTTGAGGTCGCGCTCGAAATAGGTATCGAAGAAGGCGGAGACACGGCCGAAGCTCATGGCGGCGCCATCCTGGCTCTTGACGGAGGCGAGGTAGCCCATGTAGGTCCACTGCACGGCTTCCTGAGCGGTCTGAGCCGGACGAGAAAGATCGAGGCCATACTCGTTGCCCAGCTTGATGAGCTGCTTCAAAGCGGTGATCTGGTCCGAATGCTCTTCGCGGAAGCGGATCCAGTGCTCGATCTCGGCCTCGGTGAAGTCGTTGCGATAAGGAATCGAATCCTTGTCTTCCTTCTTCTTGGCAATCAGATAGTTGACGCCATAGAGAGCGACACGACGATAGTCGCCGATGATACGGCCGCGGCCGTAGGCATCAGGCAGACCGGTGAGGATCTTGTTGTGGCGAGCAAGCTTGATCTGCTTGGTGTAGACGCCGAACACGCCGTCGTTATGGGTCTTGCGATACTTGGTGAAGATCGTCTTGATGTTGGGGTCAGGCTCTTTGCCGGCCTCAATAATGGCCTGCTCGACCATACGCCAGCCGCCGTTCGGCATCATGGCGCGCTTGCAAGGCTCATCGGTCTGGATGCCGACGATGACGTTATCATGCTCTTTGTCCATGATGTAGCCGGGGCCGAAGTTGTCGATGCCGGCCGGAGTGTGGGTATCAACGTCATAAATACGCTGCTTACGCTCAACAGCAAGCTGGTTGTTGTCGAGATACTCCCACATTTCCTTCGTCTTCGGGGTCGCCGTGGCGAGGAAGGACTCATCGCCATCATACGGCGTATAATTCTTCTGAATGAAATCGCGAACATCGATTTCCTTCTGCCAGTCTCCTCCGACGAAGCCATTCCAAGCCTTCGCCTGAAGCTCCTCGGCAGACAAAGCAGTCTGATCTACTGCGGTCATTTAGCACTCCTTATTAGTGGAGCAACGCATCTTCACGTTGCGTTCGATTTCCATTGTAGAGTGGTCTTCGTCACAAACACAGCCAAATAAATGTGACATACGTCACTTTTCTGCGTTTTCTTGTCTTACAACATTTTCCGAAAATGTTAGGAATTTACATAAACTCAATAAAGACAACGGTTTTAAGGGCAACGGCTCATTGCGGACCGGTTGTATGCATCTCCTCCAAAAATGTGACATACGTCACTTTTACGTGACAAGATAAAAAAATCTGGTCAATAGAACAGTATTTGTCTATAAACCAGATCGTGTGTTTCCGCTCAACCTCCCGGTTACGATTCTCGGTCGCCCTGCCCGCCATCGCTGTCGGAATCATGGTCCCATGCGTTCCATTTACGGTTCTGCTCATCCCAGATCAGGTTGCGTTCCTTGGCGATCTTCCACGCGTCCTGCGCGTCCTCGCGGGACTTGTATGGACCACTGCGCTGCCCTACGGGCGAAAGCTTGCCCAGCTCCGGCTTGCCCGTCACCGTATTGAAATACCATTGCCGGTCATCATTCGCATTCTGCATATTGTCCGTCATCGCCATTCCTCTTTATTGTCAACGTGAGTTTTCTCAAGCTTAGCCCGGATCGGTTCCGCATCACGGTCGGCTCACCCTAAAGCGTATGGCGCAGACTCTCAACCGCGCTGGTCGCCATCTGTGCAAATCGCATCGACCGCCATCGGCTATTCGATGCAGATGAACAGCGTAGCGTCTACAACAGAATCTTCGGCACAACACAACAGCAACCAATTCATTTGCAATGCCAACGGGTCATGCCCTCATACCGACTGAAGACGCACAGCGATTCTTGGCATGCCAACATGGACACGCAGACCTGCGAACCGCTGTGCTCTTGGCGATACCGTACCTTATTCGCGGAAAGCGCTGGTCACCGGCAGGCGACGGTCACGGCCGAACGCCAACGACGTGACTTTGGGACCAAGCGGGTATTGGCGACGCTTCCATTCAGCTCGGTCGACCAGACGCATCACTGTATCCACGGTACCCGCGTCAAAACCGTCACGCAGCAGGTTGGCACGCCCGTGCGCCTTTTCGATATAGGCTGCAAGGACTTTGTCAAGCAACGCGTACTCAGGCAACGAATCGGAGTCCTTCTGTCCGGGACGCAGCTCGGCGCTCGGGGCCTTCTCGATGCTCGAAACCGGAATCATCACGCCGTCGTTGAGCGGCACACCCGCTCCCCCGTTCTCGTTTCCCACAATCTTCAGGCCGCCGACGCCAACACCGGCCGCGGCCGCACGATTGCGCCAACGCGAGAGTTCCCAAACCCGGGTCTTGAGTAAATCCTTAATCGGGGCGTAGCCACCGACCGCATCGCCGTAGATGGTGGAATAGCCACAGGCCAGCTCGGACTTGTTGCCCGTGGCGAGCGCCAGCAGGTTCCTGGAGTTCGAATAGGCCATCACGATGACGCCACGAATGCGCGCCTGCAGGTTTTCGGCGGCGACGCCCTCGAGGTCAAGCTGAGACTGGAAGGCCTTGAACAACGGTTCGATGAGCTGGACGTCGTAGTGGGCACCGATGTTACGGGCCAGGTCGGCCGCATCGTCCTTGGAACCGTCGGAGGAATACATGCTGGGCATGGAGACGCCCTGCACATGCTCGCCGCCCACAGCGTCTGCTGCCATCGCAGCCACCAACGCAGAGTCGATGCCACCGGAAAGTCCGAGCACGACACCGGTGAAATGGTTCTTGGCCATATAATCCTTAAGCCCCAAAACGCAGGCCGTATAGACCTCTTCGTCCGGATCTCGCAATGCGGCGAGCGTGCCGACCTGCTGGTGGCCGGCTGCGGAATCAAAATCGAAATAACTCAGGTCTTCGACGAACATCGGAGAACGCTCGAGAAGCGTGCCGTCGGCATCGACCACAAAACTGCCGCCGTCGAAGATCAGGTCGTCCTGCCCGCCGACCTGGTTCAAGTAAATCAGCGGGGCGTCGACCTCGTGCGCACGCCGGACCGCCAGATCGAACCGGGTATGGGTTTTGCCTTCCTCATACGGCGAACCGTTGATCGTCAGCAATACGTCGATGCCCTGTTCAGCCAGCTCGGCTACCGGCCCACCGTCCTGCCAGATGTCCTCGCAGATGGCGACGCCGACCTTCACGCCCTCGATATCGAGAACAACGGAATGCTGGCCTGCCTCGAAGATACGGAATTCGTCGAACACCCCGTAATTCGGCAGGAAATGCTTGTCGTAGGTCGAGAAGACCGAACCGCCGTGCAGCACCACCAGACGGTTGGTGGGTTTGCCTTCGGCATCGCTTGCCGAAGAGGTTCCCACAGTTCCGACCACCACGTAGAGCTGGCCCAACCCTTCCTTTTGCAAGGTTTGCGCCAGCTCGTCGGCCTTGTCGGCAGCGGCCTTGCGGAAGGTGGCACGGAAGGCGAGGTCTTCGATCGGATAACCGGTCAACGTCATTTCCGGGAAAACGACGACCTGGGCTTTCTTGAGCGCGGCCATACGCGCAAATTGCAGGACGGTGGCGGCATTGCCGTTGAGCTCCCCGACGCAGGTGTCGATCTGGGCCAAAGCGAAACGTAGTTGAGTCATGTCTTCATCATATCCGCTGGTGTGGCTGAGAGGCTACCGGTGACGCCAAATGTCGGCAAAACAACAATCAGCTACGGCCCAATTGCTCGCCCAGACGCAACGCGGCGTTGGCATAGAATTGCGCGGTGGGCTTGATGGCTCCGTCAAGCGCGACGAACTCGGGGTTGTGCAGGCCATGGTGGCCCGGCTGCCCGTTGGATCCGATGAAAGCGAAGACCATGGGGGCCAGTTCGCCGTAGTTATAGAAGTCCTCGCCGGCCATGGACGGCTTAATGGGCGCGAGCTCGGCGTAATCGGGAACGTCACGCGCGACGTCCTGCGCCAGATGCGCGTCGCTGACCAAAGGACCGGCAACGGTGTCGTAGACGATATCGGCGGTGATGCCGTATGCGGCCGCGGTGGACTCGACCACCTCACGGAACCTGCGCGCCACCAAATCGCCGTCGTCCTGATAGAAATAACGAACAGTGCCCATGAAACCGGCATGTGCCGGAATGACGTTCCAGACATCGCCGCCATGGACTTCGGTGACCGAGAGCACGACCGGACGGAACGGCGAGACATTACGGCTCACGATGCCCTGCAAGGCGAGAATGGTCGATGCCATCGCCTCCATGGGGCCGGTTCCGGCCTCGGGATAGGCGCCGTGAGTGCCATCCGCGTTGAAGGTGACATGGAAACGCACGCAGCCGGCCATCATGGGCTCTACGCCGACGGCCACCTGCCCGGGCGCGTAATCAGGGTTGTTGTGGGTGCCGACGATGCCGTCGATCTGGCCCAGCGCACCGACCTTGATGACATGCTGCGCGCCTTCGCTGGTCTCCTCCGCAGGTTGGAAAAGGATGACGACGGACCCGCGAATGCGATCGGTGTGTTCGGCCAGCCAGAAAGCGGCGGCGAGCAGTCCGGTCATATGGATGTCGTGGCCGCAGGCATGCATGACGCCTGCGTTTTTAGACGGGCGGTCGACACCGGAACGTTCACAAACCGGCAATCCGTCGATGTCGGCACGAAGGGCGATACGAGGGCCCGGGTTGTCGCCCTTGATTTCTGCCACCAATCCGGTATCCAATGCCGTATCGAGCACGGTGATGCCGTGCGCCTGCAGCAGCCCGGCCAGGTACTCGGTGGTCTTCACCTCCTTGAAGCCCAGTTCCGGGTATTCGTGGAGATGACGGCGTATGGCGAGAAGCTCGTTGGTGACGTCGATATGTACGCTCTGCTCTGTCATGAAATCCTCTTTTCTTCCTGCCTCGCCTTACGACGAACCGGTCCGGCCGCGCCCACCCGGGGCTTCGACCGAACCGGTTCGTCCCATCATCTCACTGCTGGCGCTTGAGAATGCGCTTGGCGAACATGTTGGCGATGGCCTGCACCACCTGGACCAGCACGATCATGATGATGACAGCGGTCCAGGTCACAGACGGGTCGAACTTCTGGTAGCCGTAGGCGATGGCGAAATTACCAAGGCCGCCGCCGCCGATGTAGCCCGCCATCGCGGACATGTCGAGAATCGAGATGAACAGGAAGGCGTAGGCCAGGATGAGCGGGCCGAGCGCCTCGGGTATGAGCACGGTGCGCACGATGGTGAACTTGGAGGCGCCCATGGCCCGGGCCGCCTCGATCACGCCGGGATCGACAGGCACGAGGTTTTGCTCGACCAGCCTCGAAGTGGCGAACGTGGCCATGATGACCATCGGGAAGATCGCCGCCATGGTGCCGATGGAGGTGCCGATGACCTTGATGGTCAACGGCTGCATCGCCGCCAGGAAGATGATGAACGGGATGGGCCGGACGATGTTGACGATGATGTCGAGCACCCGGTAGACCGTGGCGTTGGCGAACAGGTTGCCCGGGCGCGTACCGTAAAGCACCACGCCGAGCACGAGGCCCAGGATGCCGCCGAGGACCAGCGTGACGAACACCATCTCCAAGGTCTGGGCTATGGATTGAAAGAGCATCGGTTTGAGCACCGACCAATCCTGCGTCGACGCCAAGGTCACGACGCCGGACGCCGTGTTATTGATAGCGCTGATAGCGTTCATCGTGTCTCTCCCCCATCATGTTCTTCGTCCGTCCGCTCTTGCGATTGCCCGGAGCCATCCGCTGCGGCCGAAACCGTGCCTGCCTTGCGCGGCAGGGGGTGCAGTACAGCCTGACTGTACTCCACCGGCGCCTGCCGGGTACCGAAATCGAAGACGTCGCTGTTCAGGGCGAGCTCGGCGAGGAAGTCTTCGACAAGGGCGGCGTCCCCTGCCAGCTCGTAGGTCATCGCGCCGATGGCCGAACCGGCCACGGTATCGATGCCGCCGTACACCAGATTGGTGGGTATCGCGTATTTGGAGATCAGCTCAGAGATGTTCTGGCCGGAAGCGGAAACCCACGAGCCGTTCAACTCGTTGCGTGATTCCTTCTGGCGGATGAGCACCGTGACGATGCGGCCGGCCCATTGGCGATGGATGTCGGCGACGCGCTCGGCGTCGGGAAGCCCTGAGATGGCTGTGGCGATGAACCGCTTGGTCACCTCCTGCTCAGGCGCGGCGAAGAGGCTGTATGCGTCTCCCCGCTCGACCACTTTGCCCTTGCTCATCACCGCGACACGGTTCGCGATCTGCTGTACGACGTTCATCTGATGGGTGATCAGCACGATGGTGACGCCAAGCACTTGGTTGACTTGCTTGAGCAGATCGAGTACCTCGCCGGTAGTCTCGGGGTCGAGGGCGCTGGTCGCCTCGTCGGCCAGGATGATCTCGGGATTCGTGGCCAGGGCGCGCGCGATGCCGACGCGCTGCTTCTGACCGCCGGAAAGCTGCGAGGGATACTTGTCCGCCTGTTGCTCAAGGCCGACGAAGCGCAGCAGCAGGTTGACACGACGCTCCTGATAGTCCTTGCGCCAATGGTCGAGCACCAAGGGGTAGGCGACGTTCTGCGCCACCGTCTTGGTGGAGAAAAGGTTGAATTGCTGGAAGATCATGCCGATCTTCTGGCGCAGCGGCCGCAGCGACGACTCGCCCAGTGAGGTGATGTCCTGCCCGAGCACGCGCACCGTGCCGGTTGTCGGACGTTCCAAGGCGTTGATCATGCGCACCAAGGTCGACTTGCCGGCTCCCGAATAGCCGATGATACCGAAGATGTCGCCTTTGTCGACGCTCAGCGACACGTCGTCGACGGCACGGGTCGACGTTCGGGCGCCTTTCGCCCTGAACTCCTTGACCACATGGTCAAGTTCAATGATTGGTTCCGCCATGTTCCTGTTCTCACCTCAGTATTTCGTTGTTCGCGCGCTCTGTCCAAGCCCGCTCAAATCCTATTCACCGTCTGCCGGCATGCCCGCCAATACTAACAGGCATACCGATGCCGTCACGGCTGATTGCGGTTGTCCGGCAACTCCAGACGTTTCTCGGCCGCCGCAACCGCCGATGCCATCAAGCCTCCCCATCCGGCCGAACAACGTCGCCGATATACGTCACTTGGCATCCGCGGCATCCTTTTCGATATCCTTCAGGAAGCCCTGCAGGTCGGCGGTGCTGTACTTGCCGGCCAACGACGCGCTGCCGTCGGACTTCTTCATGACCCCAGCCGAGACCTTCTTGGAATGGAAGATCTTGATCAGCTTGAGGTAGGTGGGGTTGCTCACGTCGGCGGCGCGGGAGGCGAAGATGTTGATATAGGGGCGGGCCTCCTTGCTTTCGGCGTCATCCTGATAAATCGCGTCGGTGGCCTTGAGCCCCGCGTCCTTGACATAGTCGTTGTTGACCACACCGGCGGAGACCTGCGGATCCTTCAACGAATTGGCGACCTGCTCGGCCTTGAGCGGCGTCACCTTCACCTTCGAGGCGACAGAGTCGATATCGGCAGGCGTAGTGAACGCCGTCCAGCGGTGCTTGAGCTTGATGAGGCCGGCGGACTTGAGGACGCCCAGGGCGCGGGCCTGGTTGGTCTCGTCGTTCGGCACCGGGACGGTGGTTCCCGCCGGGATGTCCTTGATGTCCTTGTATTTGCTCGAATAGATGCCCAACGGGTAGACCGCGACCCCGCCGATGGGTTGCAGGTCCTTGTGGTTCTTCATGTCGTAGTTGGCAAGGTAGAGGATGTGCTGGAACTCGTTCAGATCGAGATTGCCGGCATCAAGGGCCGGGTTCTCGGAAGTGTAGTCCTGGAAATCGACCAGGTCGACATAGATGCCCTGCTTCTGCGCTTCGGACTTGAAGATCGGCCATTCCGGGTTGGTGACACCGACCACGCCGATCTTGACCGGGTTCGACGGCGACCCCTTGGCCTGACCGGCCTGGCCCATTACGAAACCTTGATGGCCGAAGAACGCGATGCCGACGACCAAGACCGCGACCACCACGGCTATGATGATGTTGCGCGGGGTGTGGTTGACTCTGACCACCTCATCCGTACGTTGGAAATCGGCAAGCAACGCGGCGATGTCCGAGGAATCGTCGTGCTGATGAATATCGGATGACGTCATATGCTCCCCTTGTAGTGAATCTCTGTTGCAACCATACCCGAACATCGTCTTCAGACACGAGCTTGACAGGCAAAAGCCTTATAGATTCTGGTAATGACGCGAACAATAACTGCGCAATGACAATATTTTCAGCGTCCCATTCTTCTCAACGACAGAGACTTATATCACACGGCGCACGACCCACAGGACCCTTAGCCTGCCGGCCTCTTCGTCCTTCAAGTCCTCAATCGGTGGGAAAATAAAACTTATGACAAATGTAATCATGCATACCACAGAGGGCGACATCGCCCTGAACCTCTTCGACGACAAAGCGCCGAAAACCGTCAAGAACTTCATCGGGCTGGCCACCGGCGAAAAGGAATGGACCGATCCCGCCACCGGCGAGAAGTCGAACAAGCCCTTCTACGACGGACTCACCTTCCACCGCATCATCAAGGACTTCATGATCCAAGGCGGCTGCCCGCTGGGCAACGGCACCGGCGGCCCGGGCTACGAGTTCGACGACGAGTTCGCCGACGACCTCGACTTCAGCCAGCCTTACAAGTTGGCCATGGCCAACGCCGGACTGCGCCGCGGACGCGACGGCCGACAGCATGGCACCAACGGCTCGCAGTTCTTCATCACCACCGTGCCCTGCCCGTGGCTCGACAAGCATCACACGATTTTCGGCGAGGTGGCGGATGAGGCCGGCAAGTCCGTGGTCGACCGCCTGCAGAACCTGCCCACTGACGGCAACGACATGCCTCTGGAGCCGGCCGGCATTGTTTCGGTCGAAATCGTGAAGTAGAGTCGCCGTCATCCGTTGAACCCATAAAATGCCACGCCAGCAAAAGCAGCGTGGCATTTCGCATTCATACCTTCCTGTGCACCGCCCTTTTTCATCCGAGTTCACTATCGATCACGTAATGCGGAGCGCGCGTACAGAGAAAAACACACTTTTAGACCAATTTTCGTGATTATCTCTGCATCTGCGGTTTCTATGCAAAGATAATCACGATTTTGCGGCATTTTTTGTGATTATCTCTGCATATTAGCCATGTACACGGAGATAATCACACTTGCGGGGATCTGAAAGCAAGACAGCAAAAGGCAAACATAAAAGGCAAACAGCCCCTTACATCTTGCGCATGTGCGGAACGGCGGAATCCTTGGCACCGGTAAGGCGGTAGACATCGAAGACGCCGTCGATCTTGCGCACGGCGCTTAAGAGCGTGTTCATGTGCTGCGGATCGGCCATTTCGAAGGAGAACTGGCTGGTGGCCACACGGTCGGAGCCGGTGGCGACGGTGGCGCTGATGATGTTGACGCCGTGGTCGGAAAGCACTTGGGTGACGTCGGTCAACAGGTGCGGGCGGTCGAGCGCCTCCACCTGGATCTTGACCATGAACAGGCCCTTGGCGCTGGTCCAGGCAACCTCGACCACCCGATCGGGCTGCTGACTTTCGAGGTTCAGCATGTTCTGGCAATCGGCACGATGCACCGAAACGCCCTCGTTCTTGGTGATGAAGCCGACGATCTTGTCGCCCGGGACCGGGGTGCAGCATCGGGCCAACTTGACCCACACCCCTTCCACGCCCTTGACCGAGATTCCGAGCTTGTTGGTGTCACGACGGCGCCCGGTATGCTTGAGCGGCAGCGCCTCCTGTTCGACATCCTCTTCGACCTCGTCACGGCCTGCGTCCTTGACCAGTCGAGAGATGACGTTCTGCGTGGAGACCTGTCCGTCGCCGATGGCGGCGAATACGGCGTCGGCGTTGTCGAAGTTCAGTTCGTCGGCCACTCCGACCAATGCCTGGGGCGTCAGAAGGTTCGAGACCGGCAGGTTGCGCTTGCGCATGGCTCGGGTGAGCTCGTCGCGGCCTTCGTCGATGGCCTCGCTGCGCCGTTCCTTGCTGAACCACTGGCGGATCTTGTTGCGGGCCTTCGGGCTTTTTACGAAGCTCAGCCAGTCGCGCGAAGGTCCGGCGGTCTCGGACTTAGAAGTCAGGATCTCGACGGTGTCTCCGCTCTCGAGCACGGTGTCGAGCGGGACGAGACGGCCGTTGACGCGCGCGCCCATGGTGCGATGGCCGACCTCGGTGTGCACGGCGTAGGCGAAATCGATAGGCGTGGCGTGGGCCGGCAGCGAGATGATCTTGCCTTTCGGCGTGAATACGTAGACCTCGGCACTGCCCAGATCCTCTTTCAGGGAACCGAGAAACTCGTCGGAGTCCGGCGTCTCGCTGGTCCAGTCGGCCAGTTGTTGGATCCATTTGAGGTTGTCGGCCTCGCTCAGGTCCTGGTTCTCTTCGTTTTCGCGCTTGCGGTCGCCCTTGTCCGGTTCGCTCAGCTTGCGGCCGGCCTGACCGTTCTCCTTGTATTTCCAGTGGGCGGCGATGCCGAATTCGCTGCGCCGGTGCATGTCCCAGGTGCGAATCTGGATTTCGACGGGTTTGCCGCCGGGACCGACCACCGTGGTGTGCAGGCTCTGGTACATGTTCATCTTCGGCATGGCGATGTAGTCCTTGAACCTGCCGGGAATCGGGCTCCAGCGGGCGTGGACAGCGCCAAGGACCGCATAGCAGTCCTGTATGGTGTCGACGATGATGCGTACGCCTACAAGATCGTAGATGTTGGAGAAATCGTGGCCTCGCACGATCATCTTCTGATAGATCGAGAAGTAGTCCTTCGGCCGGCCGGTGACGGTGGCCTTGATATGCTGGTCGGCAAGGTCTTCGTTGATCTCGCTGATGATCTGCTTCAAATAGACGTCGCGCTGCCCGGCACGGCGGTTGACGAGCACGACGATTTCGTTGTAGATCTTGGGATAAAGAACTTTGAAGCTCAGTTCCTCGAGTTCCGTCTTGATGGCGTTCATGCCGAGCCTGTTGGCAAGGGGCGCGTAGACGTCAAGGGTCTCCCGGGCCTTGCGTTGGGCGTTGGAAGGCTTGACGTAACGCCAGGTACGCGCGTTGTGCAGGCGGTCGGCCAATTTCACGACGAGCACACGCACGTCGCGGCTCATGGCCACCACCATCTTGCGGATGGTCTCGGCCTGGGCCGAATCGCCGACCTCCATGCGGGTCAGCTTCGTGACCCCGTCGACCAGACCGGTGACGGTATCGCCGAATTCCTCACGGCATTGCTCAAGCGTGTAATCGGTGTCTTCGACGGTGTCATGCAACAGCCCTGCAGCCACCACCAACGACCCCATGCCGAGATCGGCCAGAATCTGGGCGACGGCCAAGGGATGGATGATATAAGGCTCGCCGGAACGACGACGCTGGGCACGGTGCTGCCACACGGCCCTGCGGTAAGCGCGCTCGAGAACGGAAAGGTCGGCGTCAGGATGGTGGGCACGGCAGGCACGCACAATGGGCTGCAACGGGTCAAGCGGATCCGTGCTGATCTCGCAGCCCAGCATCCTCGCCGAATTGTTGTCCGAAACCGTATCTGCCATGCCCGCTCCCATCACCTTTTCTCTGGCTTCATTCTATCTGATTGCAGGACGGAGCGCCGCTATCTGCTCGCCATCCCGGTGGAGCCGAACCCGCGCTCGGCCCGATCGCTGCCGGGCAGTGTCGTCGCAGGTACGAATCGGGCTTCAACGTAACGTTGGATGACCAGCTGCGCGATGCGGTCGCCCGCATGCAGAATCACGGTGTGTTCCGGGTCGAGGTTGATCAGCGGCACCTTGATCTCGCCGCGGTACCCCGCATCGATGGTGCCGGGAGCGTTCAAAACCGTCACGCCCGACTTGATCGCCAACCCGGAGCGCGGATGGACGAGACCGACGTAGCCGTTGGGAAGCGCGATCGAGACGCCCGTAGGCACCAAGGCGCGTTCGAACGGCTTGAGCTCGACGTCGCGCGTACAGGTCAGATCGGCACCGGCGTCGCCCGCATGGGCATACCGCAAGGCAGGCACGTTCCCGTCGGCATCGGTCTTCAAGAGGACTTCGACGTTTTCCGGTTCGTTGTAGCTTTCGGCATAGGCCATCAGGCGGCACACTCCTTGCAGACCGGGCCGTTGGCGCCCATATGGTCAAGCTGACTGCGATGCTTGACGAGGAAGCACTCCGAGCAGATGAACTCGTCACCCTGCATGGGGATGACGGTCACCGAGGAGTCCTCGTTGCTTAAGTCCGCACCGGGCAGCTCGTAGTCCTCGGCGATGGCGTTCTCGTCGTCGTCGATGTCCTCTGCGCTCTCCCTGCTGCTTTTGCTCAACGCCTGAAGGGATTCCTCGTCCTCGTCCTTGTTGCGGGGGGAATCATAATCCTGAGCCATCTCGCGTTCCTTTCTTTGGGTTCTCGGTAGCAATACCGATGGCGTTCATATCAAAATGTCTTTTACGGGCAAAAGGATACACGATTTAGCAAATTCGTAAAGTACGACACGAGGGACATAATGGAATAAAGTAAAATTCTTGTAGTTTTATTGTTGTAGGAAAGTGGTGCTCGCATGTCAATCAGTTCAGTTGCGGATGCTCGGTTCGACCATGTCGACGAGGACGGCGAGCTGGTGTTCGTATCGAAGGGATTGAAGTTCCGGATACCGGTGAACGATACACTGGAACGCGCCATTCTCGAGGCACGTCAGATTATGAGCGAAGCCGACGAGGTCAACAGCCCAGGACTGGCTCAAACCCTACCGATATCAAGCATTCAGGCACTCATCCGCGCTGGCGCGCAACCCGAAAAAGTAGCTGAGAAATACGGTCTGAGCCAGGCTTTGGTACGACGTTTTTCGGCTGCGGTCGAAACGGAAAAGCAATACGCCATCGAACAGTTCCTCGCGGTCTCGGCACCGAAAGGGAGCAGGGTCCACTCAATCGAAGACCTCATCGCACGCACGCTCGCGGCCGCTCGTATCGGAATGGAATCCGTCAAGTGGGGCGCGACACGCCGAGGAAGGGAACCTTGGCTCATTACGGCGACATTCAGCACCCAGCGCAATCGCATACGTGCCGAATGGGCATGGAACATGCACGACAACACAGTCGAATGCCAGAATGCGGCAGCACAGATACTGCTCGGCGAAACGGACTCCACACGGCAATCCGACCAGACCGACGGCAGGATGCCCGATGCGCATGTGCCAAGCCAAGGCTCCGGCCAATTGCAGGAACACGCGAATGGAATAGCCGCACCAGACGATCAGACCTCGGCACAAAACCCTGAAGACCAGGCGGTAGCCGCTTCGACGTTCAGGACGAATCCGGCTTTGCCGGGTAATTCCGTGCGTTCTGCCCGAATCGCCAGCACCGTGGCCGCCATGCAGGAACAGGACAATGACGCAATTGCGACCTCGGACTCCCCTGACGTGACGAACACGGACCATGGCGACGCCGATCGAAAGGAATCAGACACCACCGGTTCCTTCTCCCTGCCCTATCCGGCACCGAGCATCAACCAAACCCAACCAGCTTCCGCGAACGGGCAAATCCCGGATTCACCGGTGGAGACAACCGCACCGGCCGATTCTTTGTCGTTGTCTCTCCCCGATCGCACGCCTGCGACACAGCAGCAGGTATTCACACCGTTCGGCGATCAGCCCGCGGCGCCAGCAGGAAGCGACGACGATTCCGATATTTCACGAAACGCCGACGGTCAGGCAGATGCCCAACCTGCCGGCACCGAGCAAGCCCATGACGGCCGCAGGCACGGCAGGCGCAAATCAGGTCGATCCGCGGTGCCGAGCTGGGATGAGATCCTGTTCGGGGAATGATTTCCGGACGGCCCGTTCAACGCCCGTCATCCAATCAGCCGATCACGCCACATCGATCAGACAAGGGATCTCGCGTTCGAGACGCGTCAATGAGCCGTGAACGCCCTTCAGTCCCATCGATCCTTCGCTCTGCGTTCGTGAATCGACAATCGTCGTGTTGCCTGCGGCACAGACAACCACATCGCCGATCAACGGCTGCACACGTTCCTCGACGCTGCCGTACAGACCGTGTTCGATGGCTTCAACGCGCGTGAAAATTCGCGCATGCTCGGCCAACTCCTCACGCCAACGCATGGCCATGGCCTCGATATCCGCATCTGGCCGCGCATAGAGCATCGTCATCCGGGGTTCTCCCGCGACCAACGCGACGTCACGCGTCAGGCTCTCCCGGTCTGCGATATCGATCTGGTTGCCGAAATCGGCTTCCACCATCCCGTGATCGGCGACGACGACCATCAGGGTCCCGGGCTTCAGCCCACGCCTCAACGCCTGCAACTGCCCATCCACATTTTCAAGTGCACTCGCCCATTGCTCGCTGAACGGGCCGTAATGATGGCCGGCCTTGTCGACGTCATCGACGTAGTAATACGTAATCCCGGGCTTGGCGGCGGCTTTGATCGCGGCACGCACACGAAGCTCTTCATGCTGCGATCCCTGATAGTCCGGACCTCGCAAGGCGGCTCGGGTCAACGCCGAATGGGCGAATTTCGGCAGGCCGACACTCGTGACACGCACGCCGGCCTCGACGAGACGCTCGAAAACCGTAGGTTGCCGCTGCAGATCCTCCGGATCAGGTGCACCGGCGAAGCTGATGAGCTGTCCCACTCCCCCCGTTTCCTGGTTGAGCTGAGTGAATCCGGTCATGCCGGTCATGCCGGGGCAGGTGCCCGTGCCGAACGAGCCCATGACGATTGGCGTGGTGCTGGGAATGCAGGTGGCGATCGGGGCGCTGTTGCCTTCCCGGTTCATCAGTCCACGCAGGTAGGGCGCATGGCCCTCGCGCATCGCCAGGTTCCAGAAGCCGAGGCCGTCCACCAGCACGATGACGGCCGACTGTGCCCGCGGAAAGCCCAAAGCCACGCGCGAGGCCTCCGGATCCGGATGGACGGGTGTGGGCTGCGGATGGCCGATGACGGCGCTCAACGCAGGCAACACCGCGGAAATATGGCGATCGCTTGCATACGAATCGACATCACGGAATCTCAGCAGCTCATCGAGCGGCTCTACTTCAACACTCATGCCCCCATTGAATCACCGCGCGCCGAAAAGCATCAATTTCCTCGTCGTCCCTTGCCTGTGGGGCTATTAGTTCGATTTGACATGCTTCCATGATTCTGTGACAATGCTCTCAAGATTGTAAAGGCCTTCTTATGAGGATCGAAGCTGATTCACGCTTTTTATTGATGACGTCTCGACGAGGAGCAAGATGATAACCCGTACCAGAAGATTTTTAGGATTGGTATCAGCGCTGGCGCTGTCGTTATGCATGGCGTGTTCCGGAAATGCCGACAGCGTCGGAAAGCCTGATCGGCAAACCGAAACCGATACCAGCCAAAACAACCCGGCCAGTATGGCTTACCACTCCTTTACCGTCACAGCCTTGGAGCAATACCTGAAGGACGAAATCTACACTGATGATCCCTCCGTCACCGATATCCAATCGTTGGGATCCGGCACGGTTGTCGGCAACGGCAGCATCATCGTGGAACAAGCGGACGACCCAGCAGATACTTACGACGTGGAATATATGTGCAAGCCAAATCACGCTTCCGCATTTTCCGTTACCTTGCAGAAAGGCAGCGAACAACGTTTCCTAGTCAAGGAAGACGGTTGCGTGGGCAATACCGTCAGATCGGTATCACTGCCCATCCGTCTCTTTCCCAAGGCCGAATCCATAGCTTTCAGCGGCCCCCACGACTCGTCATTCGTGGTTGTTGTCCATGAAATTCACAGAGCGGAACCAACAAAATACACACCACAGGAAGCATCCACGCCAATGTAGGGACCGATCCCCGAAGAACAGCACTGAGCTTACGCGATCCTTTTCATGGCTGAGCCTTGAATCGCTCATTCGCGATCTCCAATCTCAATGGTCAGGGTGATGTCAAAGAACCATCGACGTCGGCCCTGCCCGTTTTCTGCATAAACTCAGACCACGGCTTCCTCGCCACCAACGGATTCAACGACGTTGTGCGTCAAGCCATGGCATCTGCCCGACGAGGGCAACCGATATGATGGGACGGATTGTTTTTTAGCAGATAGAGGTGCTTTTCAGTATGGCTCAACGTCGCAAAACGGCCAAACCATCCTATGACCCGCACACGGTCAAGGAGAACATCGTCGAAACACCACTCGACGATGAAATGAGCAAATCGTTCCTCGAGTATGCCTACTCGGTGATCTACGCGCGTGCACTGCCTGACGCGCGCGACGGCATGAAGCCGGTGCAGCGACGCATCATCTATCAGATGGGTCAGATGAACCTGACCCCCGACAAGCCATATATGAAGTCCGCACGCGCCGTCGGCGAGGTGATGGGCAAGCTGCACCCGCACGGCGATTCCTCCATCTACGAGGCCATGGTGCGCCTCGCCCAGCCGTTCGCGATGCGTCTGCCGCTGGTAGACGGGCACGGCAATTTCGGTTCGCTTGACGACGGACCGGCGGCCTCGCGTTACACCGAAGCCAGGCTTGCACCCGCAGCGCTGGGCATGAACGCGAACATCGACGAGGACACGGTCGATTTCTCCCCCAACTACGACAACAAGCTCAAGGAACCGGACGTGCTGCCGGCCGCCATTCCGAATCTCTTGGTTAACGGCGCTTCCGGCATCGCGGTGGGCATGGCCACCAACATGGCCACCCACAACCTCGGCGAGGTGGTCGCGGCGGCGAAGTACCTGATGAAGCATCCCGACGCCACGCTTGAGCAGCTGATGGACTATGTGCCAGGGCCGGACTGGCCGGGCGGCGGCATCATCATCGGTCGAGACGGCATCCGCGAGGCCTATGAGAGCGGCCGAGGAACCCTGACCACGCGCTCCGCCACTCATATCGAAAACGTGACGGCCCGCAAAAAGGCCATCGTCGTCACCGAACTGCCGTTCATGGTCGGCCCCGAGCGCGTGCTCGAACGTATCTCGGAAGGCGTGAAGAACCACCACATCGAAGGCGTTTCCGGTGCCATCGACCTGACCGACAGGCACAACGGCACACGCATCGTCATCGAGATCAAAACCGGGTTCGACCCCAACGCGGTACTCGCCCAACTGTTCAAGTACACGCCGTTGGAAGACAACTTCACCATGAACAACGTGGCGCTCGTCCACGGCCGGCCGCACACCATGGGCCTCAAAGAGATGCTCGAGGTGTGGGTGGAGCACCGACGCAACGTCATCCACCGTCGCAGCGAATATCGGCTACGCAAGGCGCAGGAACGGCTGCATCTGGTCGAAGGCATGCTGCTGGCGATGGTCGACATCGACGAGGTCATCCAGGTCATCCGCACCTCCGAGAACGCCGACGCCGCCAAGACGCGCTTGATAGCCGTCTTCGACCTTGACGAGATCCAAGCGCAATACATCCTTGACCTGCGGCTGCGTCGCCTGACCAAGATGAGCCGTATCGAGCTCGAGGCCGAACAGGATGATCTCAAAAAACAGATCGCGGGTCTCAATGAAATCCTCGCTTCCGGCGAACGCCTTGACGAGGTCATCGTTTCCGAAATGGACGAGGCCGTCGAGAAATGGGGCGATCCGCGCCGCACCGTATTGCTGGAACGTCACGAGGATGGCAGTCTGACGCCGGTGCGTTCCCTGGCTTCCTCAAGCTCCGCCGACGGCGCCAACGCCAACCCGGACTCCTCTGCTCTGGCCGCCATCCGCGTGGAGAATACGGTATCCCAGGCAGCACAGGATGTCGAAGCCGCGAAGAAAGCCAAGAAGGCCGGCAACGTAGAGGAAGCCACCGCCGCGTTGCGCCTCGACGATGAGCCCTGCGCCGTCATGTTGAGCGCCACCGGGCTCATCGCCCGCACGTCTTCGAGCGCTGTCGACCTTTGGCAGACTCGCGAGGCAAACGGACAACGCACACACGACGACCAGATCGTTTCGATCTTCGCCTCAACGACGCTTGCCAGCTACGGACTCGTTACCTCTGCGGGACGTTTGGTTCTGGCACATGTCGCGGACCTGCCGAACCTGCCGGCAAGTGAGAACCTCAGCGTTTCCGGCGGGGTGAACGCCGACGAACTGCTGGGCATGACCACCAGCACCGAGCCGGTTGCCGGCGAGCACGTCGTGGCGGCCATCGCCATGGGCGACGCTTCCGGCAAGGACGAACCCGGGAACGCAGATGCCGCAAAGGCATCCGACACCGGCGCCGCCACTACCCCGCTGGCGATCGGCACGCGCAACGGCATCGTCAAGCGCTGGAACCGCGAATCGCCCAGTACCATGGATTCCTGGCCCGTCATCGATCTGAAGGACGCAGATGCGGTCGTATTCGCCGCGCCCGCCGCCGACGATGACCGTATCGTCTTCATCTCCTCTGATTCCTCGCTGCTGACTTTTGAGGCCAAGGTGGTGCGTCCGCAAGGCCGTAGCGCAGGCGGTATGAACGGCATCAGACTGGCCGAGGGGCAGCATGTCGTCGCCTTCAACGTCGTGCCGGCAGGCAAGATCGCCTGGACCTACGACGAGGGCGAAAACGGGCTGTATTCGGCCTCCGGAGCCGTCGTGCTCACTGTCGCCGGCGATGACGCGGCCCTGCCCGGCACCGAAACAGGTGCAGCCAAGGTGACGCCGCTGGAGATGTATCCGACCAAGGGACGCGGCACCGGAGGCGTACGTTCACAGCGCTTCCTCAAGGGCCAGAACACGCTAACCTGCGCTGCCATCGGCACCTATCCCCTCTACGCCAGTACTTCCGGCGGCGCTCCGGTCGAGTTGCCAAAGCCCGACATGCGTCGTGACGCCTCGGGCGTGGACCTGCCCGCTCCGATCGAGTTCGTGGCATAGCAAGTAGCGATTAACCATTCAACGCGGCCGCAATCGGCGATTTCATCCGTTTACGGTCGCATTCGCGTTTCGGACATCCGTACAACACCGTCACCTCATACCATGGCTATAGAGAAAATGCGGAAAGAACCAATGCATGGCGGTCTGATGAGCACCTGATGGGTCCCCGCTCATTCTTCGGCAGAAGAACCGCCGCTTCCACCGTTCCTGTCTGATGCTGCATTTCCCGCAACCATTGCGCATCGTTGCCGCGGTAACCAGACAAGTCAGGGAACACTATCTGCGCTCCCCTGCCCGTATGCTGCGGGGCTGTGACGAAGTCATCGATATAGGCACGCGCCAGACGCTCGAAGCCGTTCATTCCCGTCGACCAGAGCATCATGTCGGATATGCGGTCACCGCCAACCCGCCCATGCGCCTCGACCAGTTTGGGCATGCCTTCCTGCACGATGAATTCGATATGGGAAAGCCCGTATTCGTACCCCGCAATGTCAAGCACGGTACTTGCGGCACGCGTCAACGCAAGCCGTTCGTCATCGCCGATATCGGCAGGCTGGCGCTGTTCGGTTTCCACCAACCCCGTCTCGCCGCCGGTCGTCTTGGCCGTCACCACCAACGGTGTGTGTTGCTTACGCCATGTCAGCGATTCGACGGAATATTCATGCCCTACGAAACGCTCTTCGACCAGCACCGGGTAGGTCAACCCGAGCAACACCGATTTCAGAGATTGTAAATCCTCGACGGCCACCACTCCACGGCTGCCGGCCTGGTCACGGGGCTTGATCACGATGCCATGCCGGTGATCGGCGAAGAACGCTCTGACCTCACCCTCCTGCGCGGCAAATACGCAATCACCCGTCAGCTGCGGGGCCGAGATCGCGACCAATGTCCTCAGACGGTATTTGTCCCTCATGTTTTCCAACGCCTGATACGAAGCGCATCGTCCGCCGGCAAGCGACAACGCCCCATTGACCAGGGATGCGACCTCGGACGAATCGTCGCCCAAGCCAATGCACACGCTGGAGGCACTTCCTGGCTTGACGCCCCTGGCCGAAAGCGAACGAGCCACTTCAAGCGCGTCATAGGGATCGTTGACCACATCAAGATCGAAGCGTTTGTTGCTGAGCAACGCGTCATATTCGTGGCTATCTTTGGTTGTAATCATCGTCACGGTCGCGCCGCATTTCAGTGCAGAGGCCGCGGCGGCGGCACGTTGGTTGACGAAATAGAAATGCATCATAGCGAAGGCTCCTTCTTCTTGAACAGGACAATCAACAACAGCGCGCAAGCCACCAGAGGCAGGCAGAAAAGCGGTACCCCGGAGATACCACGGCACACGTCGATGAGACATCCGCCGAGCCACGAACCAACCAGCGACGCGACGCCGGAAAACGTGCCGGTCCACCCGTAGGCACGTGAAAGCATGGAACCCGCCACGCGAATCCTGCCTGTCAGCAGGTCGAGCGTCGGGCTGATCAACAGCTCCGAAAGACTGAAGGCTACGGCGAATGCCACAATCTGCGGCGCACCGCTCGGGGCCAACAACGCGCCGAACGCGACAACAAACGACGCGAATCCCAACAGCAGGATCGTGGTGTCCTTCACCTTGCCAAGCGCGTGGACGAGCAAGGGATATTGCAGTATGAGAATGAAGACCGCGTTGCCCATATAGATCGCGTTGGACGCGGTCTGCGTGTGGAACCCCGCGTAGGAACCGATCGGCACGACCAACGACCACTGCGCGTAGACGGTCCAGTAGATGAACGTCAATGCCAGCAGAATCGGGAAAGCGCTGTCTCGGCTGAACAGCTTCTTCCAGCCTTGCTCACGCTCGTCGCGTCCAGCGGATACATCTTCTGACGCGACATTGGCCTGCTCATCTTCCGGCGGGCTGAACCTCAGTAATATCATCAGCAGCGCAAGGAGCGCATACAACGCAATCGAAACCAACACCAGACGCCTGAACCCCAGCAACGCGAACAGGCCTGCGCCGATCGCCGGGCCCACCAACGCACCGGAATTGACAGCCATCGAGCGCAACGTCACCATTCTGCGCGAGGTGGCGCGGCGCATCAGCTCAGTCTTGACCGCCAGACTGGCGCTGCTGCTTCCCAGCGATGCCGCCGCGGAGCACAACAGATACATAGGCAGTGTGGCGTTCGTGGCGAAAACCGCCAATCCGCATGCACGCAGGGCGAGGCCGGCGACCGCGACGGGCTTCGCGCCGATTTTCGACGTCACCGTTCCGCAGAGCGACGAACACAACGGACCGACTCCCGACAGCACTCCGAGAATCAGACCGGCGTCGGCGGCGCTGAATCCGAGTTTCAGCAACTGGACGGTCAGCAACGGATAGAGCATATAGGTCGTCATCCCGGTGACGACGACGGCAATCAGCAACGAATAGCCGCGATCCTCACTCGTCATCGCCGACCACCTTGAGTGTGCGGCCGATCATTTTCTCGGCGGTGACGGCCGAATCGTCGTTACCTGACACACGGGCTTTGCCGTTGCAAGAGAAATTATGATTTCAAGAGAAAGCGGAATCTTCGACACCACAATCATCTTCCTTAATAGATCACGGTGTCGGTTACGATACACACACCACCAGTTGCATGTACCAGAATGAAACCGATATTATCACCAACCAGGCGACTTTTCTATTTCATCCGTTGAAGTATCGGTCTCTCGCCTTTGACTATCGATACAGTTTCATTCCCTGCGGGGAGGGCGTGAAACCGGCGATGCGTAACAGCTGTGTGTAGTGATTCAGAGTGGTCAAAGGCTCGCCGTTGACATCACGGAAGGTGATGCTGCCGCGTCTGTTGCCCGGCCACCGGCCTGACGCATACTGCGAGCGCAAGGCATCGGCCAGTTGTGTGATGGCACGCTGAAGCTCAAAATCAGTGGCATCGAAGCACAGGAGATGATGACTGGACGGGATGGCGTAAAGCACCGGCTTGCCTTCGATGAAAACGACTGTCGAACCGACCAAGCGCCGGGGCTGTACCGGTTTCCCGTGCCTATGCGCGACCGCAGTAACAGCAGGAGACGGCACAGTGCCATCCGACGGAACCGATGACTTGCTTGGATCGCGTTTCCCTTCATCTTCCGGTGAATCTCTTATCGCTTCAGCAGCGTCCACATCAGCAGATTGGACAGCAACCGAATCGTTCTCTGGATCGGTTTCGGCCCTGCCCTTTTTGGTGATATCGGCCGTATCATGGGACGTGTTCAACGACGGCCAGGCAACCGCACCGCCGGCAAGACTGGCTGGATCTGCAGCATCCAACGTCACCGCAAGCGGGGCATCCTGCACTCTCCACTGCCGCAATTGGTCGATGTTGGTACGTTCGGCGAACTGCACTGCGGAAAGACCGCGAACGAACATGCCGCGCACCAACGTGCCAGCGGCTTCTATCTGTTTCAAAACCGGATAGATATCCGAAAAACTTAAGTCTCCCGGATCCATATCCATCAGCGGAGGGGCAATGATGCCGTAACGGTCGAGCAATGTTTCGACCTGCGCAATGGCACGTTGCTCCGGACGCACATCCTGCGACTTCGGTACAGCCGACCACAATCCGGCCAACGTCCCCGGCAATTGCGAACGCCGTTCGACCCTTGCGCGGCCGTACAGACGATGACGGCTCATTGATGCTCTTGCATACGAATGACGGGAGGGTTGAGCACTACTTCGGTTTTGCAGCAAGGCACGAACCGGAGCAAACGATGAATTGGTGACCTGGCCCTGCCACACCAATGACCAAAGTTCTCGTTCGAATCTCGAATCACCAAGTGAGGATACACGCACCTCACCGGTCAGAGGATCCACGACCTCCTGAGGTTGGTCACCGCCATGAAGTCGCCATTGCGCTTCCACTTGTTCCGCACGATAGGAACCGCCAAGAGCCAGCAGCGAAAGGATGCCGCCACTGACGCAATTTTCCTGATCCGCCGAAACACTATCGGATTGGGATCTGCCATCGTCAGCATGCTTGTCAACCGCTGGAATCCACGGAAGTCGACGTTTGATGTCTTCGTCAACTTCTTGACTGGGCAAATCCTGATGATTATCAACATTCGCGAGCAACGGCGAATCGGCTAGATAGAACGCGATTCTGCCAGGCTTTGTGGCTGATTCCGGATTAGAGGCCGAACCTTCATCCTTAGAACCTATCCAAATGATCTCACCGGCCGAAAGCAGCTCGTCCAGCATGGATGGAGTGAAGTCCGACACCCTGACGGGGAACACCGATGATTCCCACATCGCCGCAGGCAAGGGCATGCCCTCCAACTGCTCAATGACGCGCAACAGGCCGTCAGCCCCGCTTAAATAAGGCAAGACAGCTTGAGAATCCGGCCGAATGTCTTCTGCCTTGTCGTCAATTCCATCTTGATCGACAGCAGTCTGATGATTATGCGGTATATGTGCAAAAGCGGAACCGTCGGCTTTTGCACCAATCCCCTGCCGCACCAGCAGCCACGATTGATAGGTTTCAGCGCCTACAGGCTTGAGAGACTTGCGAGTCAATGTCTGCGAACGCGAGCGGATACGACGGAAGACCTCACGATGCAGGTATTGCGGACTGGGCAGATCCTTGACGAATTCGCCGGTCATCAGCACGCCGCGAGCCTTGAGACCATCGAGCTCATGGACAGCCGTGGCCGCGTCCAAGCCGAGCTCTTTGACCGCTTCATCGGCGGTGAACGGCCCGTGCGTTTTGGCAAACCGCACCATTCTGCCGTTGACATCATCAGGTTCCAGCTCGTTCCAGAACTGCCGGTGGCTCAGCTCGTCCTCAACCTGTTTGATGGCCTTCGGATCGAGGACATCGGCGATATGACCGCTACCCAGCAGCTCTTCCAGAACTTCCGGGTCCATCGCAAGAAGCGAAGCACGGCGTTCCGCCTGCGGTGAATCGTACTCGTACATCACCGATCCCACGAAACCGAATAGGAGGTTTTGCGCGAACGGCGACGGACTTTGCATCTCGACGTCGCGGATTTCGATTGTGCCGTCATCGATATCGGTCATCAGCCGTTTCAATGCGGGCAAATCGTAGACATCCTGCAAGCATTCGCGGGCGGTTTCCAAAATCAACGGGAAATTGTGCTGTGTCTTGGCCGCGGCCAAGAGCTCGGAGGCACGCAGGCGCTGCTGCCACAACGGCACGCGCTTGCCGGGGTTCATCCTCGGCATGTAGAGCGAACGGGCGGCGCATTCGCGGAATCTGGTGGCGAAGAGGACCGAGTCACCGATCTCCTCCTCGACGTCACGCAGCAACTCGTCGGCATCGAACCGGAACAGTTCTGCGGCTCCCACATGGCTGTCCTGCTCGAGCAGACGCACCACGATGCCGTCATCGGTGGCGTAGGTCTGCCCGTCGAAGCCGTATTGGCGCTTGAGCCGGTTGGTGATGGCGAGCGCCCACGGCTCATGCACACGACGGCCATATGGCGAGTGCAGGATGACGCGCCAGTCGCCTTCCTCGTCCTGGCAACGCTCGATGACCAGGGTCCTGTCGGTCGGCAATGCGGCGGTGGCGGCCTTCTGTTCGGCGAGCAGACGGGCAAGATTGGCTCTGCCGTTATCGTCCAAACCATTGTCGCGCAGGCGTTGCTCGGTAGGGCCATCAAAATGAGGCTCGGCGCTGTCATCATCAGATTGCGATGATTGCGAAGACAAAGCTGAAATCGCTGCAGATGCCGGAATCAGCCCATTGCCGATCTCGCGGACGAACGCGCCCAGCAACGCCCCGAATCCCGCGTCGCGCCCAGGCCCCTCTCCGTGCCAGAACGGCAGTCGCGCGGTGCGTCCGGGAGCCGGGGTGACCACGACACGGTCATTGGTGATCTCGTCGATCTGCCAGGTGGAGGTGCCAAGCGTGATGACGTCACCCACACGGGATTCGTAGACCATCTCCTCGTCCAGCTCTCCTACCTTCTTGCGCCCCGAACCGGCATCGGCTTCGGGCAAAACGACGGTGTAGGTGCCACGATCGGGAATGGTACCGCCGCTGGTGACGGCAAGACGCTGGGAACCGGGACGGGCAGAGATGATGCCCTGTTCGGCATTGAGTTGCAGTGGAGGTCTGAACGCCGAGAATTCCTCGGAGTTGTAGGCGCCGGTGAGCATACCGACAACCGAATCGAACATGTCACGCGAAAGCGTGGCGAACGGGGCGCTGCGACGTACGGCCGCATACCAATCGTCGGTGTTCAGGTCGTCCATCGCCGCTGCGGCGACCGTCTGTTGGGCCAGAATGTCCAGCGGATTATGACGTACCGCCAAAGGTTCGATCTTGCTACGCCTCATGCCCTCAACGGTAGCCGTGGAAGCAATGAGCTCCTGACGAGTCAGCGGGTAGAACAACGCATGGGAAACCCCACCGACACGATGGTCAGCCCTGCCGACGCGTTGCAGACCGGAGGAAACGGACAGCGGCGGCGCGACCTGGATGACCATGTCGACCGAACCCATATCGATGCCGAGCTCGAGACTGCTGGTAGCGACCACGCAACGCAGGCGGCCGTGCTTCAGATCGTCTTCGATGATCTTGCGCCGTTCCTTGGAAACGGAACCGTGGTGTGCCATGGCGATGGTCTCGGACTTCGAATGCGAACCGACCAAAGACGTGGAGGAACCGACGACGGAATCGTAATGTTTGCCGTCTCCGTAGGAACGATTATCGACTTCGGCGCCGCATTCGGTTTGCGCGTACAGGTCGTTGATGCGTGCGGTGAGTCTTTCGGCCAGCCCTCGAGAATTGACGAACACCAACGTGCTGTGATGGCTCAGAATCTCATCCAAGATGCTGCGTTCGACGGCAGGCCAGATGGAATGCGAGGCGGAGGCGGTTGGCGAGGAATAGTCGCCGTGCCTGGCCAAGGAATTCGAATGACCCGATGCATCATCAATATCCACGTTCCGGCCTGCGCAATCTTTCCGAGCTTCAGCCAACGCACGCATGGCGGGTGTGACACCGCTGATACGGCGAGAGCCGCCATCGCTATGAATTGCAGGGCCTACACCCGGCTTTGCAGATTTCCCGCCGACGCCTCCGACGTGGAATCCACCCTCGTCATCCGAGGCGGTTCCCAGCGCCCCCATATCCGCTACAGGTTCGACGATGTTCAGATCCATATGCACCGGGTCGGCGGCGTCGACAATCGTGACTGGCTGGTCTCCGCCCAGGAAAAACGCGGCTTCCTTCGCCGGGTTCACCGTCGCCGAAAGACCGATGCGCTGCACGTTCCGGCCTGTCAGCAAGTCGAGCCGTTCAAGGCTCACGGCCAGATGCGCCCCGCGCTTGGTGGCTGCGAGCGCGTGTACTTCGTCGACGATGACAGTCTCGACGCTTTTGAGGATGCGCCGGGCCTTCGAGGTCAGAAGCAGATACAGCGACTCGGGAGTGGTAATCAGGATATCCGGCGGATGCGCGGCGATGCGGCGGCGTTCCTTGGCCGTGGTGTCCCCCGAACGGATGGCCACATCGATGTCAGGCGGGTCGATACCGTCAGCAGCACATTGCGCAGCGATACCCTCCAACGGCACCCGCAGATTTCGCTCGACATCGGCGCCCAGCGCTTTCAACGGCGAGACATACAGGACTTTGACACCAGGCTTCGTCGCACCTTTCATGTTGCCTTGACGACCCGACCTGTCCGTTTTGGCCCCACCCGTCGGTTTGTCAGACTTGTCAGACTTATCGGAACAATCCGATGATTCCTCTCTTTTGCCTGGCTTATCCGATTTGTCCGCCTTGGACCTGGCGACAGATTCTGTGTGCTGAGCGGATTGCCTGTCAATCAGCCCATCGATGGCGGAAAGGAACGCCGCCAAGGTCTTGCCGGAGCCGGTGGGTGCGACCACCAGAACGTTTTCGCCGTCCTTGATATGCGGCCACGCCTCTTGCTGGGCATGCGTGGGTGCGGCAAACACATGTCCGAACCACGCCCTGGTGGGCGGTGAAAACAGATCCAGACATTCGTACATATGTTCGATTATCGCAACGCCTCAGGACTGCATACCTACAATCGGGCGATTCCATCCAGTATCTCAAACCTCGACAATCCGCTCATAAAGACAATGTATAAAAACAAGGGGCGGCGAAAGTTTCCCACCGCCCCTATACCCCTAATTGCAAGTGTTATAATAAGATTGTTCAAAGGAGATCAAAATGCGGAAAAAACATTATAAAAGTATTGTTCTAGCAGCAGCATTAACAATATCTATGCTTATAGTATCAGGATGCTATGCAGGAAATGCTAACAGTTCACCTGGCTCACAAACGCTTCAACCCGCAGAAAGAGACAGACTCAATCAATACACAACTTTATTATCTGCAGAATACACTCAGGATGCAAAGACTCTATCTACATTTAGTGATAATGATAGAGAATTTGCGGAACGACAAGTGGACCCACTTCGAAAAGGATACATTGACTATGGCATGCCAATAAAGAAAGCTCAGATTACTTATAAGGTCGAATCCGTGAAAAGAACAGCGAATACAACTTTTGTTCGCTCTTTATTTACAACAACAATCGATTACCTAGATTCTCCCTCAGCTTCACCAAACGATATTCAGCAAAGCCTTTCAGACGATTTACACGAAATTCAAATACCAAGATTTGCAACCAAAAATGACAATATTGATATTTTAGATGACAATCTACTTCCCGAGTCAGATGATTCAAGCTCAGAAAATCCTACTGACAATAATCTCGATAAGGACTCGCCCCTATCTACTGACATCAATAAAGCGGGTTCTGCGTTATCCCAGGAACTGAACAGAATGGCCGGAGCGGATTGGAACTTTCCTGTAGTGCAAGCAAGCAAATATGCGAAAAACTGGACAACCGGTCAACACTACGGAGATACTAAAGATAAGTTCAATCCGAAGTATCCATACTATAAGAATAATTGTGCAAATTTTATTTCTCAGATTTTATATGACAATGAGGGAGGTCAGGTAAAGCGCAACGTTTCTCTTTGGGACTACAAGAACGATAACGCTTGGGGCTATTATGGGTTTGGGAAAGCTACATACACATGGGGTGGTGCTGCAAACAATTATCGCTATATGCGATACTATTCTGGGTTGTACAATCCACAAAGACCTGCATTAACCGCTTATGATTTGCCTCAGGGATCTTTACTCTACGGCGATTGGGATAGCGACGCATCAATTAACCACGTAGCTTATATAAACAGAGCCGTGCGTACTGGTTTTAATCCAAATGGCGCGATGATTTTTATGCCTCACATAACCCAAAAATCTACTTGCAGATATGATGTTCCACTAAGCGAATATTTTATTATTGCCAAAAAAGAACATAAAAAAATAACTTGGTATGGTCTTTCAACTGGGTATCACTGCACCTACCAATGTAAATGACAATGGCAAATTGGAAGTTATTGAAATTAAGCAGTTTTTTATATAGTTTTGTAGAGAAGATCGGTAACAAACCTCCACCCACTACGCACACGAGTATAAAACGATTTACCAGCTAGGCGATTTTAGTAATCATTGCAACACCGTTGTTGTCTAGTTGATCGGTTTAGGCTATCGGATGCCTTGAAGGAGCAAGGTGATCTTCTTTGATGATGTCATCTCCAGTGAGCGTCTTTTGCTGGGCCGGTCGTTGGGTTCCCGGACGACGGCGTCGGAGTAGCCCGCCGGGTAGACGCTCAGGTCGGTGGCTTTAAGGGAGCGCTGGCGCAGGAGCTCGTTAGCGTTCTCGCTGGTGCTGCGTTGCCACAAGGAGTGCGCTTGGCAAAAGTAGATGTCAAGAGCCAAAGCGGTTTTGATGCCGGCACGCTGCGCTGGCAGGTGCAGCAGAACTACGAACCTCGTGGTGTATTCAATGACCTCATCGCCGGCGCTTCTGTTGTACACGCCGACGACCGGTCGACAATCATCGTCTACAAGTCGCAGAAGCGTTTCATCCTACCGTAGGACGTGTCCTACGTCTCTCTTCTCATCCGTCCTTTCCGTAGGGCCTGTTTCAGTTCGGACCGTAACCTGCACTTGGACTGGAGGCATATGACCCGGAGATGGTCTTGTGGCTTGCCCTCACGGTCTTATATCCAAGTACGCCATGACCAAGGCGGCGTTTGGTTTGCCCCGAACTCCAGTACCGTGTCAGCCATTCGAAGGTGTTCCTCTCCTAGCTCAGATAGCGTCCGTCGATGACCTTGGCTGTTCCATACCTTTAATGGTAGCTGTCGACGCTCGGCTTCTCGTTACAGTCGGTGCGCCAGGCCCTACCGGTGCGTTTCGAGATTCTGATCATGCGGACCGCCTGCGTGTAGTTCATACCGACGTTGGACAGCCGCGTGTAATGTCCCTTCAGCATGGATTTCCGTCCGGGTAGCGTTTCCCGCCGAACTCGTATGCTACCAAGCAACATCCTGATTCACCTCAAGGTGTTGCAATAATCACTAGAAACCACCCCATATGGACACGAACAATATTCACGACTGGAGATGTCAGACAAGCAGTGTATCACAATATCTCTTCTTTTCGAATCTTCGGCATTTTGTCCAACAAAATATAATAATGCTCATACCTCTAAGCGATAGCTACTCTCCCGTCAGGAGTCAATCTTGCTGCGGTCGAAACCGACGGTATTGTCAACGATGAACTAGCGACGCGGCGGCACCGCATCGACGATGACGGTCTCGACACCCTTGAGGATGCGCCGGGCTTTCGATGTCAGCAACAAATACAGCGACTCGGGCGTGGTGATGAGAATATCGGGCGGATGCGCGGCGATGCGCCGACGCTCCTTGGCCGCGGTACCCCCTGAGCGGATGGCCACATCGTTCTCGGGAGGCTCGACGTCCATGGCGACGCATTGTGCGGCGATGCCCCCCAACGGCACCCGCAGATTGCGCTCGACATCGGCGCCCAGCGCCTTCAACAGCGAGATATAGAGCACTTTGACGCCCGGCTTGCCTGGTCGAGACGGCTTGTCACCGGATTGTTCACCGATCAACCCATCAATGGCGGAGAGGAAGGCAGCCAACGTCTTGCCGGAACTGGTGAGCGCGACGACCAAGACGTTTTCACCGGCTTTGATATGTGGCCACGCCTCTTGCTGGGCGTTCGTTGGCGCCGAGAACGCATGTCTGAACCACGCCCTGGTGGGTGGCGAGAACAGACTCAAGCATTCGTACATATGTTCGATTATGGCAACTCCTCAGGACGTTGATCCGTCTGCGAACCTGACCGTTTCCTAGCATCTTTATGACTTAAGACATGCCATTCCAGCCGCCTCACAGCTTGCTTTCAACAACTTCCATACAGGTGACACCAATCTCAGACCGCTCAACCAAGCAACCCGTAATCAGCCGGATTTGTCAGGTGGACTCGTCCAGATTCCTTCACCCTCAATGTCGATGCCACCAAGCAATCCATAGCCAGGCAATTTTGCCAGGCGGACCCGCCCAAGATACCTTCGACGTCAACGCATCCAAACAATCCGCAATCAAGCGGCTTGCCAAGTGGGCTCGTCGAACATGCCTTCACCCTTGACATCGACACACTCAGACAAACCACAATGGAATCAGCCGACCCGACCAGCCACCTTGCGCCGCAACATCTCATGCATCACGATCATCAGCGCCAACAGCACCAGCAGGTACCAGGGATAGAGCGCCACCGAGACGTGCTGGGCGATCAGGCCGAACACCGGAGGCATCACCAGCGAGCCCGTGTAGGCGCACGCCATCTGCACCCCTACAATCGCCTGCGAGCGCTCGGTGCCAAAATACGAAGGCGTGGAGTGGATGACGCACGGATAGATCGGCGCGCAACCCAATCCGACCAGCACCAGACCTGCGATAGTGGCGACATGAGCCGGCAACGGCAGCAACATGACGATCAGCCCCAAGCCAAGAACCACCTGTCCGATGCGAATCATCGTGGGATCGTCGAATCTCATGGTCATGAACCCGCTCAACGCACGTCCTGCAGTGATGCCGAGATAGAACAGGCTTGCCAGAGACGCGGCGGTGACCTTGCCGATGCGGTCGTGACCGACCATGTAGCTTGAAGCCCAGAGCCCTGCGGTGGTCTCGATGGCGCAGTAGCAGAAGAACATGACGAGGATCTCTTTGGCGCCACGGATGGCAAGTACCCCACGCACACCCAACGGTTTGACGGGTTTGCTTTCTGCTGCGTTTTCGGTTTCAGAGACGCCCTCAACCTTGTTCGCAGGTGCATCGCCCTCGCGGCCTTCACAGCTGGTTGCCAGCACAACGTCGTTGCGGCCTTTCCACAACGGCAGGGAGAACACAATGATCACGGTCAGCGCAATCTGAATGATCGAGATGTAACGATAGCCCCACGGCCAGCCCTGACCATTGGAGAGCGCGAATCCCATGATGTAGGGACCGACGGAGGCGCCGATACCCCACATGCAGTGCAACCAGCTCATGTGACGGCTCGCGTAGTGGATGGCGACATAGTTGTTGAGCGCCGCATCGACCCCGCCGGCACCGAGGCCGTAGGGAATCGCGATCAACGCAAGCATCCAGTAGTTGGGTGCGACCGAAAAGCCGAAGAGAGCCACGGCGGTGAGCCCCACGGAGACGGCGGTGAGCTTGCCGGTGCCGAATCGTAGCGTCAGACGGTCGGAAAGCAGCGCTGAGACGATGGTACCGGCCGAAATGATCATCGAGATGCCGCCGACCCAGGAAAGCGGCACACCCATCGTCGGGCGCATGCTCGGCCAGGCGGCACCCAGCAGGGAATCCGGCAGACCCAGCGAAATGAACGCCAGATAGATGACGGCCAACAACAGATTGGTCACGATGACTCCTTCAGACCATGACGCCGGTTCCAGATTTTGCTGCTCCGGCAACCGAATCCAAGACAACGTTTTCATTCTCTCATACCGTGAGAACGGGAATACAGGAACGAAACGCATTCGTCTCATGACATACAACGCCGGAATATCAAATTGCTTCGAGCCTCATCAACCGACCCGGTCTGTCCTGACAAGCTTCAACAACTATACAAGACTTGCCCATATCGCAATGATTCCGATACGGGCAAAGTAATTGTTGCAATCGCTATCAGGTGTCGATCTTGGTGCGGTCGAAATCGTCGGCGTTGTCGACGATGAACTGACGGCGCGGAGGCACCTCGTCGCCCATCAGCAGGGTGAATATGCTACTGGCATCCTCGGCCTCCTCTATGGAGATGCGGCGCAGCATCCGGCTGCGCGGGTCCATGGTGGTGTCGGCCAGCTGGTCGGCGTCCATCTCGCCCAGGCCCTTGTAACGCTGCACATCGGGGTTATAGGCGATGCCCTGCTTGTCGAGCTCGGCGAGCTTGCCGGCCAGTTCGTCGTCGGAATAGGTGTAGATGAACTCGCCCTTGTGCTTGCCGGCCAGCGCGATGCGGTGCAGCGGCGGAACGGCGGCGTAGACATGGCCGTGAGTGATGAGCGGTCGCATGAATCGGTAGAAGAGCGTCAGTAGCAGAATGCGGATGTGGGCGCCGTCGACATCCGCATCGGTCATCATGATGACCTTGTTGTAGCGGGTCTGGGTGACGTCGAAGTTGGCGCCGCTCCCCGCACCGATGACCTGGATGATCGCCGAGCATTCCTTGTTGGCCAGGATCTGGGTCATGCTGGCTTTTTGTACGTTGAGGATCTTGCCACGGATCGGCAGCAACGCCTGGAAACCGGAGTTTCGGGCCGCCTTGGCCGTTCCCAGAGCGGAATCGCCCTCGACGATGAACAGTTCGGCCACATCGTCGTTGCCCGGCTGGCAGTCGGAAAGCTTGGCCGGCATGGAGGCGGATTCGAGCGCGTTCTTGCGGCGGGTGACCTCCTTGGTCTTGCGTGCCTGGATGCGGGCGTGCATCTCGCCGACGATCTTTTCCAAGACCCGCCCGGACTGCTCCTTGAAGCCGCGGCGCGACCCGTTGATCATCTCGCCGAATTGCTTGTCGGTCATCTTCGAGACGATCGGACGCACCGGAGCCGTACCGAGCACGTCCTTGGTCTGGCCTTGGAACTGCGGTTCGGCGATGCGTACGGTGACCACGGCCACGAGACCGGCGAGGATGTCGTCGCGCTCGACCTTGCTCTTGGAATCCTTCAGATTGACCTTGAGCTTGCGGGCGTTGGCCTCGACGGCCTTGCGCACCTGCTTGGTGATCGATTGCAGGAACCCGTCGACGTGCATGCCGCCGCCGGGGGTCTCCACCACGTTGACGAAACTGCGGATGGTCGTGTCGTAGCCGTTGACCCAGCGCAGGGCGATGTTGACCGAGCAGTCTCGTTTGATCTTTTCGGCGTGCAGGTCGCCGTTGTCGTCCACCGCCTGCGTCTCTTCGGTATAGGTGGCATCGCCGGCTATATTCCACACCGTCGAAACGGGCTCACCTTGCGAAAGGAAGTCGACGAAGTCCTTCACGCCTCCGGTATGCAGGAATTCCTCGACACGCTTGTGAGCATGAGCGGGATGGCCGTCGGTTTCCACGTTCAGCGACGCGTTGCCGCCATCCCGGGACCCGCCTGCCTTCGATTGCGTATCATCGGCCGACATCCGAGCTGCGGAATCGGCTTGCCCGGCATTGTCTGACGTGGATTCCTCGGTGCTACCGGATGACGATTCCCCATCCGCCGCCATATCACTCTGGCCATCTTCGCCCTGCTGAGTCTTCGGCGCAGGATCACCTTCGTTGCCGTCGAATGCCGCCGCCAACGTGGGCGTCTGCCCAACGCTTGCCGTATCCGAATCCGTATCCGAATCAGAGCGCATATCCCCGGATTTTTGGGGTCCGTCCACTTCGAACATATCATCCACGGCTGCGTCGCCGGTTTCCGGGATGTTCTCGTCAATGACGATGATCTTCAGGCCCGGAACCAGGAAGCTGGTCTGCCGTACTCGATCGATGAGCTGCTCATAGCTGAAATGCGCGGTGTCGTTGAAAATCTCCGGATCGGCCCAATAGCGGATGCGGGTGCCGGTGGTCTTTGGCGTCACCTTGCCGATGACCTCAAGTTCGGTGGGCTTGTTCTTCCGAGTCTTCTTGAACTTGTTGTCCGGAGAACGATGCTGTGTGTCCGGATCGTCGTAGACACCCGGATGCCCTTGATGGAAGGCCATATGGTAGGTTTTGCCGTTGCGGTCGACCTCGACGTCAAGACGCGAGCTCAGCGCGTTGACCACCGAGGAACCGACACCGTGCAGACCGCCGGAAGCTCCGTAGGAGGAATTGCCGAATTTCGCGCCGGCGTGCAGTTTGGTCAGCACGACCTCGACACCGGTGAGCTTGGTCTTCTTCTCCACATCCACCGGGATGCCACGGCCGTTGTCGGCCACTTCGATGGAACCGTCGGTATGCAGGGTGACCACGATCTTGTTGCAGGCACCGGCGAGCGCCTCGTCGACGGAATTGTCGATGATCTCCCACAGGCAGTGCATGAGCCCCTGGCTATCGGTGGTGCCGATATACATGCCCGGGCGCTTGCGTACGGCATCAAGTCCTTCCAGTACGGACAGGTCCTTGGCACTGTATTCCTCAACCATTCGCTTTCATACCTACCTTAACAAAAGAGATTCGGCGTTGAGCCACGAATTATCACCATACCCAACAGCCTCGCCAAAGCGGTACACGCTACAGCATGGTCTCTAAAACAATACGGTCGACGATTTCCATCGTATCAACCGGCTTCATATCGAAACAGATCCGACAGCCAATCCTCTGCCGTACAACCAATCCTCCGAACGTGGAATCCTGTCGGATATGCAAAACCCGCCGCGCAAAGCGGCGGGCGAAGAGCCTATGATCACTGATCCAGGAAGTCGCGCAACGTCTGCGAGCGAGACGGGTGACGCAGCTTCGACATGGTCTTGGACTCGATCTGACGGATACGCTCACGGGTGACCCCGTAGACGCGACCGATATCATCCAGTGTCTTGGGCTGGCCGTCTTCAAGGCCGTAGCGCATCTTGATGACGCCGGCCTCGCGAGGCGAAAGCGTCTCCAACACCTGCTTGAACTGCTCCTGCAGCAAGGAGAACGCAACAGCCTCACTCGGCGCAATCGCGTCGGTGTCTTCGATCAGATCGCCGAATTCGGAATCGCCGTCTTCACCGAGAGGCGTGTGCAATGAAATCGGCTCACGACCGTATTTCTGCACTTCCTGCACCTTTTCGACCGGCATGTCAAGCTCGCGGGCCAGCTCGTCGGGTGTAGGCTCACGGCCGAGGTCCTGCAACATCTGACGCTGGACACGGGAAAGCTTGTTGATGACCTCGACCATGTGGACGGGCACACGAATCGTGCGGGCCTGGTCGGCCATGGCGCGGGTGATGGCCTGGCGAATCCACCAAGTGGCATAGGTGGAGAACTTGAAGCCCTTCTTCCAGTCGAACTTCTCGACGGCACGGATCAGACCCAGGTTGCCTTCCTGAATCAGATCGAGGAAGAGCATGCCACGGCCGGTATAACGCTTGGCCAGCGAGACGACGAGGCGAAGGTTGGCCTCAAGAAGATGGTCCTTGGCCTTCTTGCCGTCGTTCGCGGCCCACTTGAGCTCACGCTTGCGCTTGAAGTCCATGCCGTCGGACTGGGAGTCGAGCAGATGCTGCGCATACAGCCCGGCCTCGATACGCTCGGAAAGATCGACCTCCTGCTCGGCGTTCAGAAGGCTGACACGGCCGATCTGCTTGAGGTAATCCTTGACGGGATCGGCGGTGGCACCGGCCGCGATCACACGGCGCTTCGGATTGCCTGAGGGGGTCAGATTGTCATCGTCGTCATCGTTGGTGACGACGAACGCGCCTTTGGCCTTCGGCAGTGCGGGAGCTGTGCGATGGGATGCGGCGCTGTCATCGTCGTCATCCTCGGGCTCGGAGTTCTCATCCACGTCGCTATCGGGAATAGTGGAGGAATCGTCCGTCAAATCGTCGAAATTCTCGTTCTCGTCGACTTCCTCGACGTTGTCGAGATCGGCATCCTGAAAATCGTCATCGTCCGAAACGTTTCCGGAATCTTCTTCGATATCGACGGTATCAGGTTTCTTCTCGTTCTTCTTGGTCTTTTTCGCAGTGGTGGTTTTCCGGGCCCTTTTCGTCTTGGCCGTTGTCATAGACGTTTCAGCCGAGGAAGACGAACGGGTGGCCTTCGACTTACGAGTGGCCTTGGTATCCTTGCTATCCTCGCTTTGCTCAGACTCTACGGTTGTTGCCTGTTCCTTCTTGGCCAAACGTACCCTCCTAAAAGTGAATGATAATTATGCCCACGCCTCTACAAGACGCGAAACCACTACATTACAAAACCAGTAACTATAAGAGTCAACCATCAAACAAGGACGATTATTCCCGTTGACGGGCGATGGCTTCGTCAAACAATGCGAAAATGCCCATGCGCCTTCCTTTCGGCCGCGGTTTCCCTCTGGTCAAGGCCAGAAACGCCTTTGCGATATTTTACATACGCCAGGCGGGACACAACCCCTGACTGATTGCAGAGCAGATAATACGTGCAAGCGTGCATTGCCCATCCAGGCAAAGCGCCTGACGCGCGTAATCCAGCGCATCGCCGCCGCCCACCCACCATGACCCGTATGCGGCCACGGTCAACGGCTGGACTTCGAAACGTCCGCAGACCATTGCGGCCATGTCGGCAAGCATGTCTATCCCGCACGTGCAACGTTCGAGATCGGGCGAAGCGTCGGCATCGTTGAAAGCCGCATCCAGCAGTCGGTAAAGACGGATGACGTTGGCCGGATCATGGGGTTCCGCCGCCAAGTCGAGCATTGCCTCGACACCGACCTTCGCATTCGTCGCGCCCACCAATGACATGATCAGAGCATCACGAGGGGAAAGCATATCCGCCATCGCCACACAGATGGCAGTGGCATTGGGCTTTGACATACGATGACGATGATTGCACAGGTTGTCGTTCCATTCGCAGAACGGGGCATCAAGCCAATCGCGGCACGCTTTGGCGATTCCCTTCTCCATCTTGCACTCTTGCAAGTGTCTCGCCAATGCCTCCAATTGCTCATCACGAATCGCTTCTTGCGAATCCTCGATCGAATCTGCGATCGAATCCTCAAGCTGTTGCGCGATCGCCTCATCGAAGATGGGACGGTCCGCCGCGTCATGGTCGGCCCCACCCTCAAAACGCTCGACGCGAGGACGTTGTGTCTGTTCTCCGCTATGGTTCGCTTCCGAGCTATCCATCGACACATCGGACGTCAAGGGGTTCCGGGATCGGTTCCCGCGCCTACCGGCGAAAGCAGGGTCATCGAACGGCGCTCTGGATTGCCTGCCCTCGTCCGCCGTACGGCGGGGTCGCGCATCCTCTGGCCTTGCCGTCGGGCGACGCCGTGGCGTACAACCTCTTGCGTGGATTGCTGTTTGCTTTGTCATGGTTGCTCCTTTCGTTTCTGCTGCCCTTACGGCACTGTGCCGCTACAGGCATCAACCATCCTGTTCGATTCACTATGGCACACTCCGCCTGTTTTCCGTGTCGTTTTTGCCTCCTGTGGTCGAATGCTCATAAGCCTTGAAAATCCGCCGTTTCTTGGGCTTATAGCACGATGTGAATAACCAAGTAGGCTGATGTGGATAATCTTGGGTCTTATGCAAATAAGTGTGGACAACCGTGTCATCGACCGACGTATCGCCGAACTGTGCCAGGACTGGATGCACGACAATGGCCGCAATGCGGTACAGGTGGACCTGCAGCCGTCCTTGAACGCGGTCTTCGACGAGGGGTTGAAGGCCAATGCCGGGGGAAAACGGCTCCGCGCGCTCCTCGCCCTGGCGGCATTCCATGCGTACCGCGCCGACGACCCGTCCGAGAACAGGCAGGATCCGGATTGCCGGGCGAAGGTGCAGGAACACGCTGCAGGCCCTTTCGGTGTGAATGACGGCGAGACCGTCGACGCCATCCCTCAAGCCATGCTTGATCTCGCCTGTGCCATCGAGATCTACCAGACCAGCGCCTTGATTCACGATGACATCATCGACGACTCGCCGCGACGGCGAGGCCGCGCCAGCGCCCATGTCGCTTTGTCAAGGAAGAACGCACCGGACAATTTCGGGACCGGGCTGGCCCTGATGCTGGGCAACATGCTCGCCACAGCCTCGGCCGACATCGCCTTGAAGGCCCTGGAATGCCCGGAATTGCAGCATTCCGAAATCAACCTGCATACTTTTTTCCAAATGCAACGGGCCGTGGAAATCGGCCAGACTCTGGATCTCGGCGCCGAGACCATCAGCCTGGAGCGGTCAAACGAACTGATCGCAGCCTCACTCAACGTCTTTGCATGGAAAACGGCAAGCTATACCACCATCGCCCCTCTCGAACTCGGCTTATGCGCAGCGGGCATGCCCCCGCAAACCGCCCATCGAACCGCACACGACATCGGGCTGCCTCTGGGCGTGGCGTTCCAGCTGGCCGATGACCTGCTCGATGTGATCGGAACGTCCAAATCCACCGGCAAACCGGTCGGCGGCGATATCCGTGAAGGCAAGCACACCGTCTTGCTGGCCGATGCCCTGCAATCAGTCGACGAGACGAATCGTAACACGTTGATCAGGATCTATCGGCAATCCACGCGAAGCGACGCCGAAGTACAAAACGTGCTTGGCCTCTTTGCCTCGAGCGGAGCTGTCGATATCTCGCGCAAACGTATCCGTGATCTATGGCAGCAGACACAATGCGCGATCGGCAAAATCGATATATCCTCCAAGGGTCAGGCGGCGCTGACCGATTGCTGTGCGCGCTTCATTGACGACGAGCTGAGGTAACCGATTCCAAGTCCAACGCATGCCGAATCCCTGACGTACCTTGTGGCATGTAATATTGAGACATTCGTACCCACCAGTAGCCAAGGAACACAACCAAGTCATGAGCGAAGCCGAAACGCAGCCGCAAACCCCACTGATCGACGGGCGTTACCGCGTCTTGGGGCCGATTGCGGATGGCGGCATGGCTACGGTCTACAAGGCCCGCGACGAACGGCTCGAACGCATCGTGGCCATCAAGGTGATGCACACGCAGCTGGCTCAGGGACCGCACCGCGACCAGTTCGTCGCCCGGTTCCACCGCGAGGCACGCAGCGCCGCCGCCATCAGTAACCCGCATATCGTGCAGGTCTACGATTCCGGTACGGCCGGCGGACGCGACTACCTGGTGATGGAATACGTGCATGGCGTCAATCTGCGCCACGAGATGAACGAACGCGGCACCTTCAGCGTCCATGAGACGGTGCGTATCATCTCCCAGACGCTCGACGGGCTGGCGAGCGCACATCGGGCCGGCGTGGTCCACCGCGACATCAAACCTGAAAACATCCTGTTGAACGACCGCGGCCGCGTGCAGATCACCGATTTCGGGCTGGCCAAGGCGATGAGCGAGGCGACGCTTTCGACCACCGGCATGCTTTTGGGAACGGCGGCCTATCTGGCTCCCGAAATGATCGAAAACAATCTCGCCACCCCGCAAGGCGACCTCTATTCCGTAGGCATCATGGCCTGGGAAATGCTCGCCGGGCAAGTGCCCTTCACCTCCGACAACCCGGTGACGATGGTCTTCAAGCATGTTCATGAAGACGTGCCGGCGCTTGAGACAGTCTGTCAAGGCATCGATCCCTCGATCTCGACTTTTGTAAGCCATCTGACGGCCCGGGCGGTCGAAAGCCGCCCTGCGGACGCCTCGGCCGCGTTGCAGGAGCTCAGGACGCTGAGCTCGCATATCGGCGTCGACGGCTGGCAATACCGCTATAATCCTCGCCGCGAGAACGCGAACACCGCCATGCAAGGAGGCTCTTCCCCACTGGTCGGCACCGCTGCGCCTCTGACGCCCGGCGCCGCCGCATCTTCTCCTCTTGCCCACAACGATGCCGGCGATGCCGATTCACCCGCGCTTTGCGACGATGACTCGACAAACGCCTGGAATCGCAATGGTTCTGCGGCATTCGAGACAGGCTCGGCCAAGCAAGCCGCCATGGGGCGCACCGAAGCGCCTGCGCCACCAAACGCTACAGGCGCGACAAACGCCGTGCCTCCTGTATCCGGGCAAACGGAGCCTGTTCCGGCATCGTCGACAGGGTACGGATCTTCCGATGCTTCCGGGGCCTCCGGCATCTTCATGGCCCCGGACTCTTCGGCGAACCCCGTCTCCCCTGCCGATTCATCGACATTCATCGCGACTCAGACGCTGCCACCGGGCATGGATGAACGCCGCTCTTCGCCCAACGCCGCCACGCAGGCCATCGATGGACGGACCCTGGCCAACGACGGAACGGCTGCGGCGAACCATCCGACCGTGACCATCGGTCTGATGGATGCACCCGGCGACAGTCCAACGACCAAGACGACGCCGCAAAAACGTCCGCGCCTTCGCAAGCCGGTCATCGTCACGACCATCATCCTGACACTTTTGGCGATACTCGCCGCCGCCGGCGTGGCATGGTGGTATTTCCTCGGCCCCGGAAGCTATTACAGCGTGCCCAAGCCCGAGGGCCTGAGCTGCAGCAGGAACAGCGTATGCCGTATCACCGATGTCGAATGGAAACCGTACGAGAGCACCCTCAAGGTGGCCGGCATCCCCTATGAGGTTTCCGAACAATTCAGCGATACCGTGGCCAAAGGCGAAGTCATCTCCACCGATCCCGGAAATGTGGGAGAACATGTGAGCAAGCGCACCAACGCAAGACTCAAGGTCGTCGTCTCCAAAGGCGTGCGGCACGTCACCATCCCCAAAGACATCCTCGACCCGACCAGCGCTGCCGGGGCAAAGCCCATGGAGACCCTCTCCCAAGCCGGTTTCACGAACATCGTTCACGAGGAAAGCAAGGACGAATACTCCGAAGACCTTCCCCTGGGAGCCGCAAAATCCATCTCTCCCAAGCCCGGAACGACGATCGCGCACAACCGCAAGGTGACACTGGTCCTCTCCAAAGGACCGATGCCGGTGAGCATGCCCGACGTGACGGGTCGAACGAAGGACGACGCCCAGGCTGCGTTCGACGATGCGAAACTCAAACCGAGCTACACCGAAGCGTTCGACGATACGGTACCGGCCGGCTCCATCGTCTCCACATCGATCAAGGCCGGCACGCAGCTGCATTGGGGCGACAAGGTCGATGTCGTGGTTTCCAAGGGGCCGGAGACGGTGACCATTCCCGACGTGCGCGGCAAGAACGAAAACGACGCCCAGAAGACGTTGGAGGCCTTGGGGCTGAAGGTCAAGATCTCCGCGCCGTTGGGAGACCTCACCCATCAGGTCCGTTTCCAATCGCCCGACCCCGGAGCGCAGGTTCGCGTGCGGGGCAATGACGGCGGCCCCACCGTCATCACGCTTACCGTGGTCTGAAGATCGTTTCGCAGAATCCGTGACTTCTGACTACTGACCGGCACGAACGTCCACGACACTGCTTGCAGCTAGTGTCTCCAGCCGCTTGTTGCGCTGATCTCACCGCCCAATCGTCCGTTATTACGTTTGAGCCTGGTCCGGCTATTGTGCTTGTTTGGCCTGTTGCACCTTGTTCATTCGCGCTTTGACGGTTTGGGCATATTCGTCGACGTATTCCTGACCGCTGAGCTTATCGATTTCGGCCATGACATGGTCGGTCAACTCGCGCAGCTCGTCATGGGTGATGGTATCCGGATCGACTTTACGCACCGAAATCGGTTTGCCGTAAACCACCTTGGTGTACCCGGAGCTGGGAACGACCTGTCCGGGCATCTGTATCTTCCTGCTGCCGATGACGGCCGTGGGAATGATGTCGCAGCCTGTTTCCAGGGCAAGCTTCGCCACGCCGGTGTGCCCCCGATAAAGCCTTCCATCGGGGCTACGCGTGCCCTCTACGTGAATGCCGAAAAGATGCCCGTCTTCGATGATTTCACGGGCGTGAGCAAGCGCCCCGAGCGATTTCGAGCCCCCTGAACGATCCACCGGGAACACACCGACGGAAGTGAACCACCATTTGATGAACTTGCCCTTGAGACCCTTGCCTTCGAAATATTCGGCCTTGCCCATGAAATGAACCATGCGCGGGCTGGTCAGCGGAATCAGCGCATCATCGATGACGGCCAGATGATTCGAAGCGATGATACCGCCGCCGGTTTTGGGGATATTGTCGACACCGACGCCTTCCGGATGCATACGCCAACGGGCCAGCGGGCCAAGACTACGAACAAAGAACCAATAGAGCACGAGCTCTTACCTCCCTAAAATCTCGCACGTCTGACAGGCATGCTCTTGAAGAAAGCAATTGGCCGACCGCTGAGTTAGAGTGGTCGGTATGACTAGCCTCAAGGATAGCAACAACAGTGACGACAATCGGGATGATGCCGATTCCAACGCGGGCTCCAACGCCGGTTCGGGCGAAAACGGGAACGCAGAGAACACACGTCCGGACGCCGCCTCGCTTGAGGAAGCCTGGAAACGCTTCGAGGACGAACACGCCGAGGACCTTGACGATATCAGCAGCAGCCGCAATGCCAAACGCTTTGAGAAACGAGCAAAGCGGAGGGAGAAGAAGGCCCTGCTTTCTGTTGAGGACATCACGCCGGATTCCTTTGCAAAGCAATCGTCCTCCTCGTCTTCGAAGTCCCATGGCCCCAGGGATTTCGAAGGTTCCAGCTGGCTGGACGTTGATGACGTCATGGACGGGTTCGACGACTTCACCCCTCCGAATCCCGACCTTGGCCATCTCGATCCGGTAAAAGTCGTGTTCTGGGGGTTGCTCATTGCCGGCATCGCCGGGTTGATCGCCGCGCTCTTCGTTCCGAGATTCGCCAGCATCATGGGTATCGTCTTCGGGTTGTGCGCGCTCATCGGAGGCGTGGGGCTCTTAGGCACGCATAAGGGATACCGGCAGACGCGGACGGATTATTTCGATGACGGATCCAGGGTCTGAAGTTTCCGGTCTCTCCCGAAACTTGCGGTCCCCCGCGATTGGATCAGGATCGCTCACCAATCAAGACGGCGTTAAATCCTATACTCATGAAACCACAGATTTCCGGCAATCGATGAATCCTTGTGTTCCCATTGCCGGCGGTTCTCCCGTTGTCAGGTGGTTCTCCCATTATCAGGTGAATGAACGAAGGCATTTCTTATTCTTCGGGTTTGGCGTTGTCACGGCGCTTTTACGACACTGGTTTTCTGATTGTGTCCTTCCTATTCTCAATCGTTGAACCGATACCTTGATCACCAAACCGGTCGTAAACCGCTACACACAGAAAACGGTGACCGACAGAATCTCTGCCAGCCACCGTTTTCATATCCGGCAACGATCAGCTACCTGACAATCAGCACGGACTCACTTCTTTTCGTTCTGTCCGTGGCACATCTTGTACTTACGGCCTGAACCGCAGGGGCATGGGTCGTTCTTCTTGGTGCCGGGGAACGTCCTGCCATCAGACCACGGGCTCTTGAGCTCTTCAGCCTTCGGACGCTTGTTGGCCGGAACCTTGCCTTCGGCGTGGCTCATCGGCTCCGGGCCGACGATACCCGGCTCGACCTTGGTATCCGCCTCGGTCTCTTCGGCGATGTCGGCTTCATCGGCATCCTCATCACTGGCGTCCGGATCAGCCGGAGCGGAAGCGACCGTGGCTTGCGCCTCCGCAGTTTCACCGTCATCGACAGACCCGACCCCGGCTGCCTGTGCCGCCTTGTCGACGGCCTCGTCCTCGGCCGAGGATTCGGCTTCCTGGACCTCGCCAGCTTCGACCTCTTCGGTCCTGGCAACCTGTTGAATGTCGACGTGGAAGAGCAGCTGGATGCTCTCCTCCTTGATGGCGTCGATCATCTTGTTGTACATCTGGAAGCCCTCACGCTGGTATTCGACCAGCGGGTCACGCTGGCCCATGCCGCGCAGACCGATGCCGTCCTTCAAGTAATCCATCTCGTAGAGGTGTTCACGCCACTTCTTGTCGAGTACGGCAAGCACGACGCGACGCTCGAGCTGGCGCAATCCGTCGGCACCGATCTGGTCCTCGTAACCCGCATACTGCTTCTTGGCATCTGCAACGATGACTTCCTTGACCGCCTCAACGGCCTTTTCACCCTTGAGACCTTCGGCCTTCTGCTTGACATCATCTTGTTCAACGGCAATCGGGTAGACCGTTTTCAGCGCGCTGAACAGGCCGTCCCAATCCCACTGATCGGGCTTGTCGCTGCTGTTGTTGGCTCCCTTGATGTAGCTTTCGATGGTTTCGTCGATGAAGCGCAGGATGTCTTCGTGGATGTCGACGCCGCGCAGCACGGCCTGACGTTCGGAATAGATGACCTTGCGCTGCTTGTTCATCACGTCGTCATATTTGAGGACGTTCTTACGCATTTCGAAGTTGCGGGACTCCACGGACTTCTGCGCGGTGCGCACACCCTTGGAGACGCTCTTCGATTCGATCGGCTCGCCTTCCGGCAGCCCCTTGGCCATCACACGGGCGACAAGCTGGGTGTTGAAAAGCCTCATCAGATCGTCTTCGAGGCTCAGGTAGAAGCGGGATTCGCCCGGGTCGCCCTGACGGCCGGAACGGCCGCGAAGCTGATTGTCGATACGGCGGGACTCATGCCGCTCGGTGCCCAGCACGTAAAGGCCACCAAGCTTGGTCACCTCTTCGTGCTCGTCCTTGGCCTGTTCCTTCATCTCGGCCAAGGTGCCAGGCCAACGCTTCTCATACTCCTCGGGAGTGTCGTCGGCGGAATAGCCTTCACTCTTGAGCTTCTGATCGGCGAGGAACTCGACGTTGCCGCCGAGCATGATGTCGGTACCACGGCCGGCCATGTTGGTGGCCACGGTGATGGCGCCCTTGCGACCTGCGACGGCGACAACCGCCGCTTCCTTCTCGTGGTGTTTCGCATTCAAGACCTGGTGAGGAATTCCTGCTACATCCAGCAGCGAGGACACGACCTCGGAGGATTCGACAGAAGCGGTGCCCAAGAGGACCGGCTGGCCCTTCTTGTAGCGCTTGGCGACGTCCTTGATGATGGCGGTGAGCTTTTCCTTCTTGGTACGGTAGATCAGATCGTCCTGATCGACGCGGATCATCGGCTTGTTGGTCGGAATCGGCAGCACGCCCAGCTTGTACGTGTTCATGAATTCGGCGGCTTCGGTTTCTGCCGTACCGGTCATGCCCGCGAGCTTGTCGTACATACGGAAGTAGTTCTGCAGGGTGATCGTGGCGAACGTCTGGTTCTCGGCCTTGACCTCGACGCCTTCCTTGGCTTCGATGGCCTGGTGGAGACCTTCGTTGTAGCGACGGCCGGGAAGCACACGGCCGGTGTGTTCGTCGACGATGAGCACTTCGCCGCCGGTGACGACGTAGTCCTTGTCGCGCAGGAAGAGTTCCTTGGCCTTGATGGCGTTGTTGAGATAACCGATCAGCGCGGTGTTGCTGGGCTCATAGAGATTGTCGATACCGAGGAAGTCTTCGACTTTGGTGATGCCCGGGTCGAGAATGCCGACGACCTTCTTCTTTTCGTCGACGTCGTAATCCTCATCGCGCGTCAGCTTGGTGACGAGCTTGGCGAACTGGCGGTACCAACGGGTGACGCCGCCTTCTGCAGGGCCGGAAATAATCAGAGGGGTACGCGCCTCATCAATCAGAATGGAGTCGACCTCATCGACGATGGCATAGTGATGGCCGCGCTGCACCAGCTCGTTTTTCTCCCAAGCCATGTTGTCGCGCAGGTAATCGAAACCGAATTCGTTGTTGGTGCCGTAGGTGATGTCCGCCTCGTATTGCTTGCGGCGTTCGGCCGGCTTCTGGTCGGTGATGATGCAGCCGACGTTCATCTTCAGGAAGCGGAAGATGCGGCCCATCAGCTCGCTCTGATAGCTGGCGAGGTAGTCGTTGACGGTGACGATATGGACGCCCTTGCCCTCCAAAGCGTTCAGATATGAAGGAAGCGTGGCGACCAAGGTCTTGCCTTCACCGGTTTTCATCTCGGCGATGTTGCCCCAGTGCAGAGCCGCTCCGCCCATCAGCTGCACATCGAAGTGCCGCTGGCCGAGTGTACGCTTGGAGACTTCACGCACCGTTGCGAATGCCTCGGGCATGAGCTTGTCCAAATCCTCGCCATTGTCGAGACGTTGCTTGAATTTGGCCGTTTGCCCGGCGAGTTCCTCGTCGCTCAGGGCCGCAATCTCGTCCTCGTGTGCATTAGTCGCCTTGGCCACGTTCTCAAGTTTCTTGATCTGGTGGCCCTCGCCCATGCGCAGGGCCTTATCGACGATATCTACCAATTTCGCTCCCTAGTTCGTTTCCCATAAACGAGCAAGACCAAGCCAACCGAGGCTTGGCACAGACTATCGTTCATCTTACGCGACGGCGCAGATTTTCCACGTATTCAGATATAAAGTTCACAAAAAAGGACAATTCCTGACGTAATATGAGTCGACCCACCGATTGATCTCGGTGGGTCGAATAACGCCAAAAATCGCTGGAATCCGCTTACTTAATCGGAGTTTCCGACATTGAGACTCGCCGCAAGCGGATTTGAACCGTATCTACCTTTTGTTTTTGGCCGCCTTGTTCGCCTTCTTGACATTTTCAGCGGTGTCAATCTCAAAGACGCCATAGCTCCAGCCGTGACGGCGATAGACGACGGAGGGACGATTCGTCTCGCTGTTGACGAAGAGGAAGAAGTCATGACCGATGAGTTCCATCTCGTAAAGAGCCTCGTCAATGGTCATCGGATCGGCAACGTGCAGCTTGCGACGGATGACAATCGGGGTGTCCCCGACCTGCACCTCCACGCTCTCACCAGGGCCGAGATCGGTGGAAAGCGGATGCTCCACTTCTTCGGGCTGCTGCAAGGCGGTGGGCTCGGTATTGATCGGCTCATCAAGAGGAACCACACCCGTATCCACGGTTTTCTGTTCCTTCCGGGTCGGACGATGGTTCTTGCGGCGATCGCGGACACGACGCAGACGAAGCGTCAGCTTGTCCAGTGCAATATCGAGGGCGCTGTATTCATCCGAGCTTGAGGCTTCGGCACGCACCACGGTGGCCCCGGCCTCGATGGTGATCTCGACGCGCTTGGCGGTGTCGGCCTGGCGAGGGTTGCCTTCACGGGATACGACGATCTGTGTGCGCGCGGTGTCCGGGGCGATCGAGGTGACACGCTTCATCTTTGTGTCCACTACATCACGGAACTTCTGATTGACTTGCATGTGACGTCCAGTAACGACTATATCCATGGTCGACCTCCTGTTAGGTTCGGTGGCGTTTGCTCCACCTATGTGCCAGCATCAACATCACTGTCATGCTGCTTATTTCCAGTCTAGCGTCTTCGTTTGCAACTGGCTGGGAGTACCCCAAAAATACGCCGTTCGCTTGCACGCCACGCCACAGGAAACGGTTTGCTATAATTGAATGCTTGTGAGACCTCTTGATGGTCGCGGCCGGCTTGGCGAACCCAGGCCGGCTGAGGAACTTCCGGGCTCCACAGAGCACGATGGCGGATAACGTCCGCCCGGGGTGACCTGAGAGCAAGCGCAACAGAAAGCAGACCGCCCGAGCGATCGGGTAAGGGTGAAACGGCGGTGTAAGAGACCACCGGGCCGCTGGCAACAGTCGGTCGCTGGCAAGCCTCATCGGGAGCAAGGCCAAGCAGAAGGCACGTCGGAGCTTCGGTTCCGGCACGGGCTGCTCGCCCGGCCTTCGGGTAGGCCGCTAGAGCCTGGCGGCGACGTCAGGTCGAGATGGATGGCCATCCGCGTGGCGACACGCGACAGAACCCGGGGTATACGAGGTCTCACTTTTATTCTGATTCCCATTGAAGAGGTCGGATGAACCATATGCCGATTCAGCCATCTTCACATTTCCGCTTCACGGCGACGATGCCCGTGCGAGTGTCGATCAATCCCATCCTTTCGGATAAGCCGATACGACCAATCACGGAAAACAAGGATCATTGTGGGAATCGGCACGCTCATCCTTCAGCATCATGGTCAAACAGCTCATGAGCAACCCGACGCAGCGTTTCCGGATCGTGGCCTTTGCGTCCTCCGGCACCCCAAAAACGACGACGGCGAACCTGGAGTTCCAGACCTTCCGTTTTTGCTGCAACCTTGCGCCCCAGCTGCCAGGCGGCATCCTCGAACACACCTTGTTCGCGGGCCTCGGCCTCCACACGCCGCGCCAACCCGTCATCGACGCCCTTGCGTCTCAACTCCATGGCAGTTCCGCGAAAACCAAGCATCCTCGTGGCACAGCTGCGAACGACAGCCCGCGCATATTCCTCGTCGTCAATGAGATGAACGTCGACGAGACGCATCACCACGTCTTCGGCGACCTGCGGATCATAGCCTTTATTCGCCAACCGTTTGATCAACGCCCCGGAAGAGCGGGCGGCGGCATCAAGCAGGGTCAGCGCCGCCTCACGGCAGGCGTCCGGGTCGGCCGGATCATCCGGTACACGTTTCATGGGCGCACCACTGCGATATTTGCGATACCGAGTATTGCCGCGTCCACGAGCGTACTTGCCGAATTTCCTGCGCCTACGCGGTGCGTTGAACGTATCGCCATCATCGAGACTGCCACCGAAGCCACTGGTGTAATTGCTTGTTACTGCGACCGCATGGGTATGGGCCCTGTTCGGTCTTTTCGACGATGCCGGTTTTCGATTCCGGGCTGAGAACGCGTTGCTGCCTGTCCTGCCGCTACGCGAATCGGAAACGGACGACCCGGCAACAACCGTATCTACAGAATCGACGTTTCCAGACGCACCACTATTCCTACCATTCGCTCGCATTTCGGCAATGCGTCCGATGGCGGTTGAATCATGGCCGCCATCGTCAGATGGGACATCCGACAGATGGCGACCCTGCAAAAACTCCTCGGCACTGATCATGTAGTCGGCTCCGAAAAGCTAGGCTTTCGGACCCGAACCCGAGGACCGGCCATCTTCGCGAGCCTCGGTCGAATCAGCAGCGGCACCGGCATCAGACGAATCGGAATCCTGCGAAGCGTCGCCGCCGTCATCGGGCTTGGAATCGTCTTCGATCAGACCGTATTTGATCTTCACCTTGCGCTCGATCTCGTCGGTCAGCGCCGGATTGTCTTTGAGGAACTGGCGAACGTTCTCGCGCCCCTGCCCCAGCTGGTCGCCCTCATAAGTGAACCAGGAGCCAGACTTCTTGACGACATCGCATTGGATTGCCATATCGAGCACGGAACCCTCACGGGAGATGCCCTCCCCGTAGAGGATGTCGAACTCGGCGAACTTGAAGGGCGGAGCCATCTTGTTTTTGACGACCTTGACCTTGGTGCGGTTGCCGACCGCCTCGTCACCGTTCTTCAACGTCTGGATTCGACGGATGTCGAGACGCACCGAGGCATAGAATTTCAGCGCCTTGCCACCGGTCGTCGTTTCCGGGCTGCCGAAGAAGACACCGATTTTCTCACGCAACTGGTTGATGAAAATGGCGGTGGTATTGGACTGGGCCAACGCACCGGTCATCTTACGCAACGCCTGGCTCATCAAACGGGCCTGCAGACCGACATGGCTGTCGCCCATCTCACCTTCGATTTCGGCCTTGGGCACCAAAGCCGCGACCGAATCGATGACCACGACATCCAGCGCACCGCTGCGCACCAGCATATCCGCGATCTCAAGAGCCTGCTCGCCGTTATCGGGCTGGGAAATAATCAATTGGTCCGTATCGACACCGAGCTTCTTGGCGTAAACCGGATCGAGCGCATGTTCCGCATCGATATAGGCCGCCACGCCACCGGCTTTCTGCGCATTGGCCACTGCATGCAACGCCAGCGTGGTCTTGCCGGACGATTCCGGACCGTAAATCTCTACAATCCTGCCGCGCGGCAGACCTCCGATCCCCAGCGCCATATCAAGAGCCAGGGAACCTGTAGGGATGACTTCGACGTTCTGCACGGGCTTGTCGCCAAGGCGCATCGCGGAACCTTTGCCGAAATCTTTTTCGACTTGTTTCAGCGCGGTATCGAGCGCCGCCTGCTTGCGTGGGTCGATGCCGTGCTCGCCGTTGGCCTGGGGCGCGGCGTTCTTGGCTTTGCCGCCCTTAGCGGTTTTTGATTGCTGTGCCATCGTTCTCCTTTACGTTCGCTCCTGCACTACCAGAGTACGGAGCAATCCGCTATTTATGCAAGCTCAACGGGGTTATGTGGTCGAATGCTTGCCTTTTCGACACGCCGTGGTTTTTCGGGCTTTCAAGCCTCCTACCCCGTTTATTTGTTCCTGCTTTCAAAATAATCATAGAACAACATACGAACATTTGTTCGAACGGACGCGCCTGACGTGGCCAACCCGACGAAATCTATTTCGATGGAAGCGGCGGCGCGTTGTGATTCTTGCCCCAACGCGCAGAATCCGGAATCTGCAGCTGGTCGCACAGCACGTTCCACACGACACGCGGCTCGACGCCGTCTGCAAGCGCCTCGACTACGGTCATGTCGTCAAGCGCCGTCAATACCTGGTCACGTGCCAACGAACGCCCGTATGTACGACCAAGCACTTCTTCCAGCAACTGCCAAAATTCACGTTCTTTCACGCCGACCAGTCTATCAGCGCACACGAATACGCATCCCCATACAACGATGCATGAAGCCTACGAACCGATCCGCGAAGCGCAGGCCTGGCATCAAACGGCATCGCCGCAATCAATCAGCGCAAGCCCGTTCAAAAACATTCTTCGCCGCTACGCCACATCAGCACAGAGCCTGAAACCAATGTCATCGCGCGAATCCGACGCCGTCAGCAATATAAAAGCCCACCAGCCGTAAGCCGATGAGCTCTTTATTCAGGCGTTATGAACCGGAATCACGCCTCTGTGCAATCGAGGTAATCCGCCACCATCCGCAGCATCTGCGAGGTGCTCAGACCGAGCGATTCGGCGATGGACGCCAGCAATTCGGAACTGGCCTCTTTCTGCCCGCGTTCGACCTCGGAAAGATACCCGAGCGAAACACCGGCCTTTTCGCTGACCTCACGCAGCGTCTTGTGGTCGCGGGTACGCAAGTCCCGCAGCACATGGCCAATGGCCTCGCGCAACGAGATATCGCGATCCTCCCCCTCGGAGTCGCGCTTACGCGCGGCCGCTCTGGGCTTGGACTGTTCGGCATCCTCTTCCTGCCACATCCTGTTGAGCACCGCCTGGCGTTCGTCCTTCGCCTTCTTGGCGGCACGGGCCTTCAAAACCTGTTGTTGCGCAAAAGCCACTGCACGCTTTTGCGCAGGGGTCAAATCCCTGTTGCGCGCACTGCTTGGGCGCGTGGTCTCTGTTGCAAGCGTGTTCATTGACATCTGCTCCTGTGGTCGAGTCATCGTTTCCATTACGCCACCCCTCTTTATCTTGTGTTGATCTTGCTTTCACTTTCATCAACAGTTAAGAAGGAGGTTTATTCCTCTGTGAGCGTTGTGAGCTGCGTCACAAGCTGCAATGCATTCAGTACCGTCAAGTGCCGGACTTCCTCTCTGGAGCCGGAGAGCAGCAACCTCGCAGCCACTGTCCGGCGGGTATCCGCACCGATGCCTGCAGGGACACTGACAGCGATATAGACGAGTCCGGCGGGTTTGTCGCCATCCGGGCCGGGACCCGCCACACCGGTGGTCGCCAGACCAAGGACCCTGTCACCATACTGGGGCTGGCGATAGAGCCGGGACGTACGCAATGCCATCTGTCTGGCCACCTCGGGATGGACGGCGCCTTCACGTTGTAGCAGGTCGGCATCCACTCCAAGCACGCTTGCCTTGGCCTTGATATCGTAGGTCACCGCGGAGCCGAGGAAGACCTCGGAGGCTCCCGGGATGCGTATGAAGGCATCCGCCAGCAGCCCGCCGGTCAGGGATTCGGCCGCCGCGATCTTGAGTCCGTGCGCTTTGGCGCCTGCGAGCATTCGCGCGGCCAACACGTCACACCGTGTCTGGATTTCAGACACCGCACCGCTCATGGTCATGCCGGTGAAGTCCGTGATGGCCTTGGAATCCCCATCCTTCGTTTCTGTAAACTGTTGCATGTTACCTCCTGATCACGCGATTCGAAACTTCACGAGCAACTGCCGAATATTTACGTCCCAACTTACAAAATAGCCCCAAACCTTAGCTGCCTACCATTCGGCAAGCAACTGGTTTGGGGCGGAATCCATCTGTTCTCACGCCGTTTTTCGCGCCCTCACCACATTGCGGACATAGATATATCCGGAATACAGGCACAGTATAAGCGCGACATCAATGATGAAATCGGCGAAGGAGTAATAAGCGAACCACCACGCCGGAAGCCCCTTGGAAAGATAAGCGAGTGTGGGTCCTCCACCCCTCAACGCCACCAAACCGGGATTGCCGATTGACGAATCGAGCGCCCACACCGGCGTCAGGAGCAGTGCCAGGCCGACGCACTGGGTAAGGGTCTTGTATTTGCCGGCCTTGTCCGCCGCGATGACCTTGCCGCCGGTGTCGATGACGAAGAAACGCATGACGGTGATGCCGATCTCGCGGATGAGGAACAGCGCCGTGACCCACCACGGCACTTCGCCGAAGACCGAAGCGACGACCAGCGCCGAGCAAATCAGCAGCTTGTCGGCTATGGGATCCATCAGCTTGCCCAATTCAGTGACCTGGTTGTATGTCCTGGCCATCCAGCCGTCGAGCTTGTCGGTCGATGCGGCCACGGCGAAGAGCACGGCCGCCGCGAAACGCAGCCATGGATTGTGCTGCCCCCAGGCACCGGCGGCTATGTCGGCCCATAGAAATATCAGGACCAGCACGATGCGTGTGTAAGTCACCAGATTCGGCGGGCTGTTCCACCCATCCAGAAGCGATTGTTTCCCATCTCGTTGTTGCATACCCAATACTGTAGCGCGGCGGCGATACCTGGCGCAATGAAGACGGAAGATTATATGGACGTTATATTCTGCAAAGCGAGTGTCATCATCATTGTTTCGTCACAATAGCGCATGTACCCTCAATCATATCGAGACCATCGCTTAACCAAAAACGAAGAGGATTGATCAGGGTGCCTCAAGGGACGCGACGCACTATTGTTCGTCGGTGCCGGATGAAGACGACGGGGCTATGGCTCCGGTCTTGCCTTGGATGAAGTCGAGGACCTGGGTCAGGTCCTGCGGTTGGACCAGAACCTCGCGGGCCTTCGACCCTTCCGAAGGACCGACGACACCACGCGATTCAAGCAGATCCATCATGCGGCCTGCCTTGGCAAAACCGATACGCAGCTTGCGCTGGAGCATCGAGGTGGAGCCGAACTGCGTGGTGACCACCAGCTTCGCCGCCTCGAGCAACGTATCCATATCGTCACCGATCTCCTCATCGGGATGCATCTCGTTTTCTTCGGCCTTCTTGGCCATCTCTTCGATGTCCTCGCGATAGTGCGGCTTGCGCTGGGTGCGGACAAACTCGACGGCCTTTCGAATCTCGGACTCGCCGACCCAGGAACCTTGCACGCGAATCGGCTTGGCCGAGCCCATCGGCAGGAACAGGGCGTCACCCTGCCCGATCAACGATTCGGCGCCGGTGGCGTCGAGGATGACACGCGAATCGGTGGCCGAGGAGGTGGCGAAGGCCAGACGTGAGGGAATGTTGGCCTTGATCAGACCGGTGATGACGTCAACGGACGGACGCTGGGTGGCGAGCACGAGATGCACGCCTGCGGCACGCGCGAGCTGCGTGATGCGCTGGATGGAGCTTTCGACGTCGTTCTTGGCCAGCATCATCAGATCGGCCATCTCATCGACGACCACAAGGATGTAGGGGTACGGAGCCACCTTGCGCTTGGAGCCGAGCGGGGCATGGACTTTGCCGGCGAGCACCGCCTTGTTGAAGTCCTTGATGTGTCGGAAGCCGAAGAACTGCAGGTCATCGTATCGGGCGTCCATCTCCTTGACCACCCATTCCAGCGCCTGCGCGGCTTTCTTCGGGTCGGTGATGATCGGGGTCAACAGGTGCGGGATGCCGGCGTAGGCCGAAAGTTCGACGCGCTTGGGGTCGACCATGATCAGGCGCACCTGCTCGGGGGTGGCACGCATGATGATCGAGGTGAGCATGGAGTTGATGAAGCTTGATTTGCCGGAACCGGTGGCGCCGGCGACCAGAAGGTGCGGCATCTTCGTCAAGTCGGCAGTGACGATATGTCCCTCGACGTCCTTGCCCACGCCGGCGAGCATCGGATTCGGGTCGTTCATGGCCTTGTCGCTGCGCAGCACATCTCCCAGATGCACGATCTCGCGGTCGATGTTCGGTATCTCGATACCGATGGCGGACTTTCCGGGAATCGGCGAGAGGATGCGCACGTCGGTGGAAGCCACGGCGTAGGCGATGTTGCGCTGCAGGTTGGTGACCTTCTCGACCTTGACGCCCGGGCCAAGCTCGACCTCGTATTGCGTCACCGACGGCCCACGCAGAAATCCGATGACCTTGGCGTCGACATGGAACTGCTGGAAGGTGGCACTCAACGCCTTGATGACGTTGTCATTGGCCTGCGTTCGGGCCAGATGCGGTTTGCCCTTCACCAGGATATCGAGGTTGGGAAGATGATAGGGCCTGTTGTCTTCCTCGTCTTCGGCGTTCTCGGCCGCATGTCTGGCGGCGGCATCATCACCGTTGTGGTTGGCGACGGAAGCGGGCAGATTGGCCGCTCCCCCTGCGATTCCCTTGACTTCGGGGATAACGGCTTCGGTGGCGCTGCCGTCCTTGCCGACCGCCGCCCACGGGTCCTGACCATCGGCTGAGGCCGCCGAATTCGCAGCGCCCGCATACGCTCCGGTTGCATCGGCAGCGGGAGCGCCAAAAGCACTCGGCTCGGTCCCTCTTGCCATGGCCGAAGCGGCAGAATTGCCAGTTTCTTCACCACCGAATCCACCCGGATTGCCCAGGGCGGGTACGGAAGAGGCCATTTGATCGGCGACACCCTGCAGCTCGCCGGTGACCGGATCGACCATCGGCTGACGACGTCCCTCGATGATCCGTGTCTCGTCGTTCTGGCCGTTGAGGTCGGCGGCACGGTCGAAGGCCTCGTCACCGGCATAACGTTCGAGTTTCGCGGCATCGCCTCCATCATTGCCGTCATGACCGAAAATACGGGAGAGGAACGCACCGATACCGCGCTTGCGGGACTGCCGGGGCTCTTGGTTTTCGTTTTCCTGTTCGCTGCCATCGTGGGCCGGCACACCGGAGGCCAACTGCAAGGTTTCGTCGCCCACACGCACCTCGTTCGGGAACTGCCCGCCTTGCGCGTCCGCACCTGCGCTGCGCACGGTTTCTTCGTCTTCATCACCATCACCGCTTTTGCGGTTTTGCGACCATTCATGCACACGCTCAGGAATCTTGGTGATGTCAAGCTTGACGATAAGAAGAATCGAGAACACCGCCACCACCACAAAGATGATCACGGCGAAAACGCTGGAAAGCCCCCACGCCAGGGGCGATCCCAGGATGAAACCAAGCAGACCGCCGGCACCACGCAGCACGTCCATATTGAAATCGCGCGACGGCGAGGCGACGATGGCATCGATCATGGAGCAAATCGACCAGAACAGCAACGCGCATCCGATAATCAGACGCAGATTGCGCTTGTGCCTGGCAGAATCCAGCAGCACCTGATAGGCCACGACCAGCAGAAACACGGGAAGCAGCACGCTCATTACCCCGAACAGGCCCGCGGCGACCATATGCAGCCAATGGCCCAGGAACCCGTTGACGTGGAACCATTCCGAGGCGCAGAACATGATGGCGAGGATCACCAAAGCGAAGAACCCGGCGATACGGCACAAAGTCGAATGGCGCACCAAGAACGATGCGTCAGCAGGAGGCATGACCTTCGTCGCCTCTATATTCTTATCCGAAGAAGACCCGTTCGCCTTACTGCGACGGGTCTTTGCGCTTTTGCCATTCGTCTGTGTCTTACGTGCCATAACAACAGCGATTCTACTTCAAGCCCGTCCCCTAGGGCGCGTTGGACCGCCAACCTGCCCAACCCTTTCAAATGCCGGCGGGTTCCCGATATTTTCGAGCGTGTCCGTACTACTTGAAGAAAGGCTTCCTGCACCTGCCGCTCCGCACCGATGGCGTCACAAGCGCACAGATACCGGATAGAGGCCCATGGCCTTAGGATGGAGGCATGGTCATGACTCCTGCGGAACGCGCGAGCGCCGTCGCGTTCTCCTACAAAAACTGCGAGCTTTCGGCAATCGTGCCGAGTGACGCCATGGTGGAGGCGGCGAACGGCTACCAGCGCGGCACCATAGGTCTTGTGAATTTCGTGACGGTTCCTGAGCGCCGAACACAACGAGCGGACCGGAAGGAATCGAAAAACCGAGATTTCGGAACCGTAGGTCTGTCCGCAGGCTCACCGGTTGATTCCGCGGATGCTAACAGCAGAGGCCATGAAGGCGACAACCGACGTCATTCAGCCGATAAATCCGACGAAACACAGCTTCGCGACGACCGGATTTTCGCCCGTTGCGTACGACTCATCGACTATGGATGGCCGGCATACGGCGGGCTTGAGGAGCTCAAAACCATCCACCGCGGCCTGTTCGTCGGGGCAATGCGCGACGCGGGAACGTTGCGCGGCGATGGCGACACCCGCTCATGGGAGGATTCAGAGGACTTCGTAGTGCGACCAAACTCTGAGGACAGCTGCCACCACCGCCGCAACCACCGACCACAAAGCCCGTATTTCCCGGCTTCACTCATCGAGACCGGGGCGGCCAATATCGTTTCCCAGCTGGGCGAGCAGGATTATTTCTCCGGGCTTGACCGTGCCGGTTTCATCCGTGCTCTGGCGGGTGTCTATGACGAGCTCAACGCCCTGCATCCCTTCGCCTACGGCAACGGCATGGTGCTGCGCATGTTCGCCTCCGAACTCACCCATGCCATCGGCTGGGATCTGGACTGGGGCTCGCTCACGTTTTCCGAATACCGCAAGGCGACCGATCTCGCGCTGTTCGAACATGACATCTCAGAACTCGAGCGCATGTTCACCTCGATCATCCGACTGGCCAATCCGACCCGCATCTTCCTGATTTCCGGGTGGGACCAAGGCCCGGCACACTGAGCCGAGAACGGCAACAGCAAACACTTTGCGCTTAATTCTCGCGGAAAGCACCTGTTCGGGCCCATTTTATGCTTTTCGCGGGTTTCGCAACCGGTTACACGGGAATCGCTTTTAGAGGTTCGCACCTACTGCGCGATGTCGCCAAGATGATGGGTGACATGGCGCTCATCGGCATGGGCATCGGCGACGTCATATTCGCCGGCATCGGCACGGGCGACGATATCGAAGGCCTTGCCCGCCAGGTCATCGTCGAGTGCATCAAGCCAGTGAATCCGCGGGTCGCGGCCGAACCAACCCATCTGTTTGCGGGCCAGACGTTTCGTTTTCTGCGCAATGTCGGCGAACGCCTCATCCTCGCTCATCCTGCCGTCCAGATACGCCTCGATCTGGGAATAGCCCAGGGCTCGCGAAGCGGTGACGCCGAGAAGCGGACGGATGCGACGCACTTCGTCCACGAAACCCTGTTCACGCATCTGTTCGGTGCGGATGTCGATGCGCCGGTCAAGCTCCTCGCGCGGCAGATCGAGGCCGATCTGGACGGAACCAATGACATAACGGTATCGCGGAAGGCTTGCGGAATAAGGTCGTCCCGTAATCTCGATGACCTCCAGCGCCCTAATGGTACGACGGGCGTTGTGTGGGTCCATACGCTCGGCGGCTTCGGGATCCTCGCGTTTCAATTCGTTATACAACGTTCCGGCGCCTTCAGCCTTCTCCCGTTGTTCAAGCCGGGCCCTCACCTCGGGGTCGGTGCCGGGAAACGAAATGTCGTCGATGGCCGCGCGGGCGTACAGCCCGGAACCACCGACCAGAATCGGGCGCACTCCCCTGCCTTGCAGCTCGGCGATTTGGTTACGAGCCAGTTTCTGGAACCTGGCCACCGTCATCGTCTCGCCGGGGTCAATGATGTCGAGCAGATGATGGGCGACGGCGGCCTGTTCCTGCGCAGTCGCCTTGGCGGTGCCGATATCCATCAGTCGGTACATCTGATAGGCGTCCGCATTGACGATTTCCGCACGCTGGCCGGTTTGTGCAAACCGTTGTGCCAAGGCAATGCCCAAACCGGTCTTGCCCGAAGCGGTAGGACCGATAACGGAGACGACACGGGTCACGTTGCTCTTCGTTTCCATGTCTTCATCTTTCCTTTCAACCGCGGACGAACCCGATATTGGTGATTCTATCGACCGGTCTCACCTACGATTTTTGCATAGGACCATCAGCTAATATCCAGCTTAGATAGACGGCTCTCGGTAAGATGAGAAAGCGTGATATTAGATCGACACGAACGTATCAACACCACCGAGATTCAGGCCCGGCTCGAAAAGGTAGCCCAAAACGGTACAGACACCGCGGGTTCACAGCTGTTTCCGGCAAATGAAATCACCGAATTCATCGATATGATGCAGGTCTACGAAGGCGCGATGTACGAGATCAGCACCAAGCTCGAGGTGCTTGACAGCGAGTTCCATGTCCATTTCGCCCATGACCCCATCCACCATATGGAGCGCAGGCTGAAGTCCGTCAACTCGATTCTCGGCAAGCTCAAGCGCCGCGAGCTGCCGATGTGCACGAAGTCGATTCGCGACAACCTCTTCGACGTGGCCGGCATCCGCGTGATCTGCAACTACCGCGATGACGTCTATTCGGTGGCCAACTACCTTTCCAGCCAATCCGACATTCAGGTGTTGCGCGTCAAGGATTACATCAAGAACCCGAAGCAGAACGGGTACCGCAGCCTGCACGTCATCTACGCGGTGCCGGTGTTCCTTTCCAACGGCGAGCATTACACGCCGGTCGAGGTGCAGTTCCGCACCATCGCCATGGATTATTGGGCGAGCCTGGAACACGCGCTGCGCTACAAGTCCGACCTGCCCGACGCGAAGCTGAGCGAGCATTCCCAGACGCTGCTCGACTGCGCGCGCAGCCTGCAGAACATCGAGACGCAGATGCAGAACATCCACCGTGACATCAACGGCGCTCCGCAGCAGGAAGAGGCCCCGACCTCGCAGACGTTCAATCCCAACAAGTAGAACGGTAACCGCCAGGGCAAGCAAACGGCCATCCGGTATCGATTCAGCCGGTTTCGGTTGTAGCGAGATGGCACATACCCAGTCTTTGCGTCAGCAGTTGCAGACTATTGCGTAAACAATGACACTAAGAAACGCTCCGTGTCATGAATCTGAGATTATTCCCAGATTCATGACAGTAAGAGCACGGTAACGTCACTGATTCGAGATTATTCCCAGATTCATGACAGTAAGAGCACGGTAACGTCACTGATTCGAGATTATTCCCAGATTCATGACAGTAAGAGCACGGTAACGTCACTGATTCGAGATTATTCCCAGATTCATGACAGTAAGAGCACGGTAACGTCACTGATTCGAGATTATTCCCAGAACAATGACAGTTACCAAACCGATGGCATATGGGTTAAGGGCAAACCTCAGAAGTCGAAATTGTCCGGGTCGCTGCCGGTTCGCACGCCGGTGGACAGGCCCGCTATCTGCTTCATGTCCTCGTCGCTCAACTCGAAATCGAACACATCGATGTTCTGTCTGATGCGCTCGTCGTGCGTGGATTTCGGAATGACGATGACGCCGCGCTGCAAGTGCCAGCGAATGACGACCTGGGCCGGCGATTTGCCGTATTTCTCGCCGATCTGCGCAAGCCGTGGCGAAGAGAGCAACGAACCGCCGGTGCCTCCGAGCGGGCTGTAGGCTTCGACGGCGATGTTCTGCGACTTGGCGAAATCGACCAGCTGCTGGTTGCCGAATTGCGGCGAAGACTCGATCTGGTCGACAGCCGGCAACATCGCAGTGCCAAGCCCTTCCAGTTCCTGCAGATGATGTTCCTGCAAGTTGCACACGCCGATGGCCCGGACACGGCGGTCGCGGTAAAGCGCGACCATATCCTTCCATGCCTGCTGCCAGCCGCGTGCCGGCCAGTGGATGAGATAGAGATCCACATAATCGGTGCCGAGGCGGTCGAGGCTTTCGTAGAACGCTTCGCGTGTGCGGCCTTGGCGGATATCCTCGTTCCAAAGCTTCGTCGTCAAAAAGATTTCATGGCGTGGCACGCCGGAGCGGCGCATGCCTTCTCCCACCGATTGTTCGTTGCCGTAGACCTTCGCCGTATCGATGTGACGATAGCCGGCGCGCAGCGCGACGTCGACCGCGTTGGCCGTGGTCTCCCCCTCCGGGGTCTGAAACACGCCCAGCCCCAGCTGCGGGATGGTGATGCCATTGTTCAATGTGATATCGGGAACCTTATTGTCGTTCATTGCCGCCTCCATGATGTGGCGTTGCCGTTAAACGCCTCGAAAACAAACTTGTTCATCGCTTCCATGGTAGTCAGACAGCACAATAAATCTGCTCCCGTGCGGGAAATGCACCGTGCGAGGAACCGGACGAAAGGAGGCAAAGCAGCGTATCCCCTGCGATATTGAAATCATGTATTGTTCACACTCAGCCAATTGCCAGTAACCACCGATAGACTGGTAACCATAACCAACAAGTGTCAATGAAAATCGGCAAAAGGAGCAGGCATGGCTTTCGGGAACAGGCCTGAAAACAACAACGCGCAACAACCTTACGGGCAACCAAATGCGTATGGGCAGAACTACGGACAGCAATCATACAACCAATATGGTCAGCCTCAGGGGCAGCCTTACAGCCAGGGCCAGAACATGCAGTATGGCCAGCCTTACGCGCAACCGCAGTACGGGCAGCCGGCCTATGCCGGTGCGGGTGCCGGGACGGCGGCCCCGACGATGACGATGAACGGGCAGACCGCCTATTCCTTCGAACGCGCACGCCACGTCTCCACCACCAAGGCCTACGGCGAAATGACGCTGGGCCTGCTCTTGACCGCGGTGGTCGCCGTGTTGACACAGATGACCGGCGCACTCGAGGGCTTCCTGATGGCCACGGGTATGATCGGCTGGATTGGGCTAGCCATCGTGCAGGTGGCCATCGCCATCGCGCTGGGCTGGCGCATCGACAAGATGAGGGTCGGCACCGCACGCGCGATGTTCTACCTGTATGCGGCACTGACCGGGTTCACGCTCGCCACTATTTTCTACACCTATAGCCTGCCGTCCATCGGCATCGCGCTGGGACTGTGCGTCGCGTTCTTCTTCGTGCTTACGATGCTCTCACTGACGACCAAGAAGGACATGCTCAAGGCCGGCCCGATTCTGATGGTCGCGCTCTTGGTACTGCTCGTCGGCGAGGTCATCCTGATGTTCGTCGCCCCGACACACACCACACTGATGGTTACCGGCGCGATTGGCCTGATCATCTTCGCCGGGTTGACGATGTACGACGCCCAGCAGACGCGTGCCATGTTCGATGTGGCCGAGCAGCACGGCGACACCGTGATGCTGGAACGTGTCTCGATCATCTGCGCGTTGAACCTCTATCTCGACTTCATCAACATGTTCCTCTATCTGCTGCAAATCTTCGGCGACAGCGACAATTAAACGTCGATTAGCCCAGTAAGCCCGCATATACATATTCAATTGGGGATGACAGAAATTATCTGCCGTCCCCAATTTTGTTATCTCTTGTTATCTATCGCGTGTTTCCAATCACGGTTATCGTTGGGATCCAGCTTTTACTTCATCAGCCGGCGCAGGACGTATTGGAGGATGCCGCCGTTGCGGTAGTATTCGGCCTCTCCGGGGGTGTCGATACGGACAGCCGCGTCGAACTCGGTGACGCTTGCAGGCTTACCCTCGGATACCGGCTTGGTGGCAACGACGTGAACGGTCTTGGGAATCGTGCCGTTGTTAAGCGCCTCGATACCTTGGAAATCATAGGTTTCCGTACCGTCGAGACCCAGCGTTGCCGCCGATTGACCTTCAGGGAACTGCAGGGGCAGCACACCCATGCCAATCAGGTTGGAGCGGTGGATGCGCTCGAAGCTGCGGGCGATGACGACCCTGACGCCGAGCATGAGCGTGCCTTTGGCCGCCCAGTCGCGTGAGGAACCGGTGCCATATTCGGAACCTGCCAACACGACCAGCGGGGTGCCGGACTTGCGATAATCGAGTGAAGCAGCGAAAATCGTCGAAGGCTTGCCAGTAACGAAATCGTAGGTAAACCCGCCAGGACGCACTTCCTCGCCCACCGAGGCGAGCAGAAGGTTCCGCAAACGGATGTTGCCAAACGTGCCACGCACCATGACCTCGTGGTTGCCACGACGCGAACCGTACGAGTTGAAGTCCTTGGGCTGAATGTCGTGTTCCAGCAGGTATTCGCCTGCAGGGCTTGAAGCAGGGAACGCGCCGGCCGGCGAAATGTGGTCGGTGGTCACCGAATCGCCGAGCAACGCCAAGACGCGAGCGCCGCGAACGTCCTGAACCGGCTGCGGTTTGGCACTCATACCGTCGAAGAAGATCTGCTTGCGCACGTAGGTCGAGTCCAGATCCCATGCAAACCGCTCGCCTTCCGGCACATCGAGGGACTTCCAGCGTTCGTCGCCTTCGAACACGTCGGCGTAGTCGCGTACGAACGTCTCGCGGCTGACGGCGGTCGAGACGACCTTGTCGATCTCCTCGTTGGACGGCCAGATATCGCGTAGGAAAATATCGCGACCGGTTTCGGCGTCGGCGCCGAGCGGCTGCGTCTCGAAGTCGAAGTCGAGCGTGCCTGCGATGGCGTAGGCGATCACGAGCGGCGGCGAGGCCAGATAGTTCATCTTGACGTCGGGACTGATGCGCCCTTCGAAGTTGCGGTTGCCGGAGAGCACTGAGACCACCGTCAGGTCGTTGTCATTGACGGCCTTGGAAATCTCGGGCAGCAGCGGACCGGAATTGCCGATGCAGGTGGTGCATCCGAAACCGACGAGCTGATAGCCCAAGGCGTCCAGATCCTCCTGCAGACCGGCTTTCCTCAAATAGTCGGCCACGACCTGCGAGCCCGGGGCCAGCGAGGTCTTGACCCACGGCTTGGGTTTGAGGCCATGCGCGCGGGCGGCGCGAGCGAGCAGTCCGGCGGCGATCATCACCGATGGGTTGGAGGTGTTGGTACAGCTGGTGATGGAGGCGATGGCGACGTCACCGTTCGTAATCTCGAAACGCCCGCGGAAATCGGTATGCACCGGCACCGGGTCTTGGTTGGTCTTCGGCGTCTCGTAATCCGGCAGCGTCTTTTCGAACGTTTCCTTGGCCTCGTCAAGGCGGATGCGGTCCTGCGGACGTTTGGGACCGGCGATGGACGGGACGACCGTGCCTAGGTCGAGTTCCATGTATTCTGAATATTCCGGTTCGACGTAATCGGGGCTGTGCGTGTCTCCCCAGAGACGATTGGCCTTGGCGTACGCTTCGACCAGCGCAATCTGCCCGTCGCTGCGGCCGGTCAAGCGCAGATAGTCCAGCGTGACCTGATCGATCGGGAAAATGCCGCAGGTCGAGCCGAACTCAGGGCTCATGTTGCCGATGGTGGCACGATTGGCCAGCGGCACGGAAGCGACGCCGTCGCCGTAGAATTCCACGAACTTGCCGACCACGCCGTGCTCGCGCAGCATCTGGGTGATGGTGAGCACCACGTCGGTGGCAGTGACACCTTCGGGAATACTGCCGGTCAGTTTGAAGCCGACCACACGCGGGACGAGCATGGAAATGGGCTGGCCGAGCATGGCCGCCTCGGCCTCGATACCGCCGACACCCCAGCCGAGCACGCCCAGGCCGCCGACCATGGTGGTATGCGAATCGGTGCCGACGCAGGAATCGAGATAGGCGAGGTCGCGTCCGCGCTCCCCCGTTTTGGTCATGACGACTTTGGCGAGGTATTCGATGTTGACCTGATGGATGATGCCGGTGCCCGGCGGCACCACGCGGAAGTTCCTGAACGCCTGCTGGCCCCAGCGCAGGAAGCGGTAGCGTTCGCCGTTGCGTTGGTATTCGCGGTCCATGTTGCGCTCGACCGCATCGGCGACCCCGTAGTTGTCGATCTGCACGGAGTGGTCGATGACCATATCGGCCTCGACCTGCGGGTTGATGGCCTCGGGGTCGCCGCCCAAGTCCGCCACGGCGTCGCGCATGGTGGCAAGGTCGACGATGCATGGCACGCCGGTGAAGTCCTGCATCAGCACGCGCGAGGGACCGAATTCAATCTCATGGCTGGGTTCGGCGTCCGCTTTCCAGCCGAGCAGTTCACGGACTTGTTCTTCGGTGACGTTGACCCCATCGATGCGGCGCAGCAGATTCTCGACCAAGACCTTCAACGAATACGGCAGGTGCTCGATGCCGGGCAAATCGGAGATTCGATAATAGTCGAAGACTGCGTCTCCTACATGTAGAATATTCAGTTGGCGGTCGCTCAATGTCATATCTCGATCTCTCTTTCGTCATGATTCTTGATATCACATAACTATTGCCATTATCAGACACAAGTAAGTCGATGGAGTTACCAAAGCATTCCTTAACCGAAAAATATCGCCAAATCGCCTCTATTCCAATGATTTGTCATGTTCAAAATATGAGACCATCCATTCAGACCACCAAATTTGTCATTCGTTCCCGTTCTTGGTGCCGCCAAGTCCTCCCAAAAACAAGACTTTTCACATTAATTCGCCAAAAACAGGCATCTTGGTGCACCAACACCCCTTGAAATCGAGGATTTGAACATACATTTGTGATTTCAAGGGGACTTGGATGCACCAACATGCCTAAAAAAATGAATATTCGGCGTCGTATATGAATGTATATTTGCGTACGACGAAATCAGGCGAAAAATATTGCCGTATTAAAGGCCAATGACAGCAACCGTCTCCACCACATGAATCGGAGCATTACCTTTTCCTCTTCATGAAGACGGGACGACAAGCCAAAAGACGGCCAAAGAGGTCGGCAATCGTCTGGATGCCTGCGAAGATGACAATCGAGAGCACAAGCACGATGATCGTGGCGACCAACGTCCAACCGGTCGGGAACTGAAGTTCGAAGAAGTTGGAGACGATCGGAATGAACATGCCGATCAGCCCGGCCGCTGCGAATGCAGCCACCAGGATGCCACGCCAGGATTTCAGAGGCTGGGCCACGCGCGCCATCACCAGAATGCCCAGCACGAAGACGACGATGGCGCAGATGTCACGCAGCTTCAACAGGTCACCGGGTTTCGACACGTTCCAGCCCATGAAGCCGGGCAGTGTCCAGGCGGTCAGCAGTACGGAAAGCGCCACCGCAATGCCACCCGGCAAGGCGAACCTCACTACACGCCCCAGGAACCCGGGTATATAGCGGCGGGTATTGGGCGCGAGCGCGAGGATGAAAGCCGGCATACCGATGGTCAGCGCACCGATATAGGTGATATGGCGTGGCAGGTACGGGAAGGGAATGAACGTGCAAACCACGCCAAGAGAAATCAGCGCGGAATAGACGGTTTTGACCAGGAAGAGCGACGAGACGCGCTCCATGTTGGCCATGACCTGACGGCCGCGGGCCACGACGCTAGGCAGGTGGGAGAACTTGGAATCGACCAGCACGACCTGCGCCACGGCCTTGGTGGCGGGTGCGGCGTTGCCCATCGCGATGCCCAGATCAGCCTCTTTCAGGGCCAACGCATCGTTGACGCCGTCGCCGGTCATCGCCACGACGTGCTTGCCTTCGTGCAACGCGTCGACGATGGCCTTCTTCTGCTCGGGCAGCACGCGGCCGAGCACGTCGACGTTCTCCATGACCGCAGACAGTTCCTTGACGTCTTGGGGCAGTTCGCGGGCGTCCATCGCCACCGGCTCGCGATCGCCGGTCAGGCGAACCGTTTTGGCAATGGCACCGACGGTGGCCGGGCTGTCGCCGGAGATGACGCGGCAACGCACGCCCTGATCACGGAACCACGCCAAGGTCTCCTCGGCGTCGTCACGAATATGTTCTTGGCACAGTACCAGCGCAACCGGCCGTGAAACGGAAATGAGACGCGGATTGTCACTGAAATCATGCACTGCCTGACTATCGGCACAAGCCCCCGAAGCACTGGCAATCAACAGCACGCGCATCCCCTGGTTGGCATACTTGGCCACCATGCTCTTGGCCGAGGTGTGTTCGCCGGTAAATCCGCTGAACAGCATTTCCGGCGCGCCCATATACCAGACGTCGCCGCCACGTACGATGGCGCTCCATTTGCGGGCCGACGAGAACGGTACGCGGGCGTCGACCGGCTCATCGTGCACTCCCTTGGCTCCCAAGGCCTTGAGCACCGCTGCACCTGTGCCATTGGGATTCTCTTCATTGGAGAGGTCGTAGAGCGCCTGGACCACTGCGGTTTTCTCGTCATCGGTGGTGCCGACGGTCACGCTGGCATGCACGGCGTTTTCGCCGGACGGGGCATCCACCACAATATCGGCGTCGGCCGTAGATCCTACGACGTCAGCAGAGCCGAGCATGACGACCTGATTGAAAACGATGCCGCCATCGGTAATGGTACCGGTCTTGTCAAGGTTCAGCGCATCCACGCGGGCCAGTGTCTCCACGCTTTCCAGCTCCTGGACCAGGGTGTGCTGGCGCGCCAGACGCATCGCGGCAATCGCGAAATTCAGGGAGGTCAGCAAGACCAGGCCCTCGGGAATCATGCCGACCACACCTGCCACAGCCGAGACGATGGCCGAACGCCATGCTCCGGTCGAGAAGGCCACTTGCCATCCGCCCACCGTGCGAATCTGGGAGGCGACCAAGAGAATGCAGAGCGGGATGACGATGACGGTCATCACCTTCAAAATGGTGTTGATACCGCGGCTCAAATCGGAAACGGTTTTCTTGTAGACCTTGGCTTTGGCGGTCAGTTTGGCGGCGTACCCCTGCTCGCCTACTGCGTCGACACGAACCAGCGCCATACCCGATGTTGCGTTGGAACCGGAATAGACCTCGGACCCTTCGCCTTTTTTGACGGTGCGTGATTCGCCGGTCAGCATGGATTCGTCAAGTTCCAGACCCCATGTGTGCACGATGGTCGCATCCGCGGGCACCTGCTCGCCGCTGCGCAGCCACAGCAAATCACCCAGTACGATATCCTGGTGCTCGATTTCGACGTCCTGGCCATCACGACGCACTAACGACTTCGAAGCGACCAGGATCGAAAGCTTGTCGAGCGTGTGTTTGGCCCGCATCTCGGTGAAGACGCCGATACCGGAATTGATGATGATGACCAGCCCGAAAACGGCGTCCTTCCATTGCCCGGTTATGAGCACCAGGACCATGGCCACGAAAATGATGGCGTTGAACAAGGTAAAGACGTTCTCGCGGATGATCTGGCCCAGCGAACGCGAGCTTTCGGTATCGATCTTGTTGGTGTTGCCCTGCTGGATCTGTTCGGCAACTTCGGCTTTTGTCAGGCCCGCCTCGACAATTTTGGGAAGATGGCTCGCAGCCGCTCCCCGCCCATCGTTGCCTTTGCCGTTATCAGCCGCGTTCCTCTTGTCGCCGCCCTGCCCGTTTGCCGGTGTCTCGCTGACCATCCGGCCGGCGTCTTGCCCGAACATCCCGGTAGTACTCATTGATTTGCCCCTTACCCGTGTCACGTCCATCCGTACGTGGACTCACGGTCGCTGATACGATTCCCGTTGCTCGCCTGCCGCCATCTGAAAACACTGGTGCGGCCTATTCCCTGTTTTCAAGTATATGCTGTGCCACCTTATCGTATCGGCTTCGTTCGCGATGGGCCTTGGCGGCATATTTACGGTAACGTCACGCTGACGGTCTTGGGATGCGGGTTGTCATTGATGGCGGTTTGTACGGCCTGATCGAGTGGAACCGTGCCCTTGCCTTGCGCGGAGGGCACTATCCGCAACGATTCGGCATAGGAATTCGTGTCTTTCGGCAGATTCACCGCATTGACCAGTATCACCGGGCTGCCGGCGTCACGTGCCGTCTGCAAAGCCTCAACCCAATTGTTCGCCTGGCCGCCTTGCATGCTAAGGCTATCGATGACGAAAGCGGTGACCGGCCGCCGAGTCATGTCCTTGAATGATTGGACCGGATCGACTGTCGTGCTCCCGTCCGGTATAGGCGCGTAAACGGCTTTGATACCGGTTTTTTCGAAGGCTTGGAGCACCGTCCGGTCAAGTTCTTCGTCACCGGCGGCAATGACACCTATCAGGATGTCGGATTTGTCGACGCTGTCATGGTTGACATGTCGAGCCGCTGAAGTGGTGTCACCGACCGCAGCGTTTTTTGGGGTGCAGGATGCGAGCGCCGGCATGAACGACAACGTCATGCAGACACTCAGCACCATTGACAATCCCCGACGCATCGAACACCCGCCTTATTCGCTTTTGCGCACGAACAGCGCCACGGTCTCGACGTGATGGGTCATCGGATAGATATCGAATGCCTGGATCGATTTCAAGCCGTAACCCAGCGTGGTCAACGTGGCGGCATCGCGTGCGAGACTGGTCGGGTCACAGGCGATATAGACGATGGAGTGCGTTCCGGCTTGGGCCAGCTGACGGCAGACCTGGGCCTTGGCTCCGGCCCGAGGCGGGTCGAGCACGACGATATTGGGATTCGCGAGTTCTTCGGGCACGCGACGCAGGCAATGGGAGACGTCGCCCTGCAATGCGGTGACGTTGGCATCCTTGGCGATATGCAGGTTGCGCTCGGCATTACGCACGGCCATGCGACCGCCTTCCACCGAAAGCATTGCGGTATGGCCGAAGGTCTTGGCCAGCGGCACCGTGAAGAGGCCGGAGCCGGAGAACAGGTCCCAGAGCGTGGCGGATTGCACGCCGGAAAGCTCCTGACTGACCAGTCTCATCACATATTTGACGAGCGTGGGCGGGGCCATGCGGTGCACCTGCCAGAACCCGTCGTCCTCCACGCCGTACTTGTAGCGTTTGCCGTCCACATCCACGACTTCCTTCAAACGCTTGGAGCCTGCGTGCAGGTGCCCGTTGACGGTGATGGCAAAATTATCGCCTACGGCCTCGAGCAACGCCTTGTTCGGCACCCGAGACGTATGGATATCTCGAGGTTCAGGAACCGCGACGCGAATTTTGGCTCCGGGCTCGAACCGTTCGTCCCAAAGTTTCTGCTCGCGGGCGACGGCCAGCAACGCGCGCGTGGCCAACGGCATCGTGTCGATTCGCACACGGGTATGCGAGGCCCGGCGTCGCATTGATACGCGACCTTCCTCGTCGGCGATCAGTTCGATGCGGGTGCGCCAGTGCAGACCTTTTTCCTCATTGTCGCCGTCCATCCGGGCGACCGGCACATCGTCGATATCAAGATGGCCCATGCGCTTCATCTGATCGGTGATCACCGCGGATTTCCATTTGAGCTGGCCCGGCAGCGAGACGTGAATCAGATCGGCACCGCCGACTCCACCGCCCTGCGCAAGAGGCCCTGCCAATGGCCAAAGTGGTTCGACACGGTCGTCGGACGCCTCCACGACGTCGATGACCTCGCCGGTCCAGAACCGGTCATCGCGCTCGTGCGGCTCGTCGAGTTCGATGGTATCCAGTTCGCCGGGCAACGCGAAACGCACGAAAACCACCCGTCCGTCTATATGGGCGACGCAACGCCCCTGATCGGCGTAACGTTCGATACGTACTGTGGCTTGCATGCTGACCTCTGCTTCTTAAAATTTCAACGGACGTAGCCCAATAGCGGCCCTTACGCCCCATTATCGTTTTTCTTGTTGACCCATGCCGACGATATCAACCTTTATCGTAACCGTCATGTCCTCGTAACTGGAATATTCAGTCTATCGTTGACCCTCGTCTGAAAATTTTGCGATAGCCGTCACCTTCACGATATCCGGAGTGTCCGTGACGTTCGCGGATCCTACGCCGTTCGAACCGTCACTTCATTCTTCGACTTCTGCAGCCTTCGGCATATCGGCCGCAATCGACTCCGCATCGGCGACACTCTCACTGCCATTGCCGTCTTCACCGCCATCGTGGTCGTGTTCAGACTTGAATTTGGGATGATGCCTCATCGGATCGGCAATCAGCAGATAGGAAACCCAAATCGCCAGCGCCCAGAACGGCAGACCCATCAGCAGTCTCGTAGTGCCCAGCCAAGTGACATGATTGGTCAGATACAATGGCACCTGCACCACCAGTCGCAACGCGAACACCCCGATCCACATGGCCGTGACGATGTCGTAGGCACGCATGAGTTTTCCGTCGCCTCTCCAATCGGCAAGCCATGCGCGCCAATGCTCGGTCGGCAACGAACGGATGAATTCGACCAAAAAACCGACCCCCGGCACACGAATGGCCAGTGTGATGGCCAATACCACAAGATAGACGGCGTTGGTGATAAACCCGTACATGTAATAATTGCGGGCCTCGTGCGTATTCCATGCCCAGATCAGGCAAATGGCGATGGAAATCAGCCCTGCCAACGCGCCGAGCACCGTCTGCCGTTGGACAAGACGCACCAGCACCAGGAGGACGGCAAGCACCGCCGAGACGATAATCGTGACCTTGAGGTCCGAGGTAATCACGAACATAACCACAAAGACGAAACCAGGCAGCATCGATTCGACGATGCCGCGCACCCCGCCGATGGCGTCGATGACGGAGAAGTCCTCGCCATTACCTGCCGCGGCCAATGCGGCCAATCCCTGACGTTTTTTGGTGTCGCTCATCGTTCCTGTTCCATTTGAATGATTTGATACGTTTGCCGTGAATTTTTTCCCGATAGGTTTTACTGTTTCAAATCCCTTACCGTCGGCACATGATTCGCCGGTCCGCCCTAACAGGCAAACCGGCGAATCAAAGAAACATAGTGAATCAGCGCAATTCCGAGAACATCGGGCCACGCGAAATCGTGGTCTGCACCTCGGTCTGCTGGTCGGCGACGAACGGCCCGTTGATACGCTTGGGAATCTTATGGTCCTTGCCGTCCTTGTCTGCCTCGGCTGCCGCTTCATCGGCTTTACGGCGTTCCTCGGGGGAAACCGGGGCGTGCATCGGAATCAAGTCACGCGGCGCCAATGGTTCCTCGCCGCGGTCGACCACGATATCGGAGAAGAACTGGTTCAGGGCCTTGGTCTCAGGACTTTCCGGATGGGTGGCGGCGCGACCGGAGAAGATGCCGCGAAGCATCCAACGTGGCCCATCGACGCCGACGATGCGGGTGATCAGCTTTTTGCCGCCTTTAACGGTGACGGGCAGTTTGATTTCGGTGCCGAAGATGCCCGGCTCCTTGCTGGCTTGCGGATTGGCGGCCAGCAGATCCTCACTCACCCCGTCCCAAAGGCTCAGTGTCTTGGGAGCCGCGAGCGCTTCGATTTCGAGGCTGGAGGTCTTGTAGGAGATGGTGCAGCCAAGCACCTGGCCGCTGGCGCGGCTGGCCTTGACCCTCAGCTCGATGCCCTGCATGAAGGGCAGGTAATAGGCGCCCATGTCGAGATATTCGTCGTAGTTCGGAGCTTCCTGCTCATCGATGTCCCAAGGACCGTAAAGCGTGCCACGGTCGGGATAGGCTTCGCTCGCCTCTTCGGGCACCTTGTGGTCTTCGCTGGCATCTGCCTCGTCTGCGTCCGAACCTGCTTCCGCGTTTTCGGCCTTGGTGTTTTCAGCATCAACAGCTTCGTCCTGTGTCTCGGCCTCATCTTCGTGACGCTTCTTCTTGCCGAATCCGAACAATCCCATAGTTCCTCGTTTCAAAACCTGCAATGATGATTCAAGCCTATCACCGGGTTACGCCTCAGCGTGGCTCACACTTTTCTGACGTTTTAAAAAGCGTGAGCCAACCGAACATTCGCTCATTCTCCATATTCCTCACGAATCCTGTAACGACAACGATTCACGAGGACATGCTCAGAGCAATGTTCGTCTGGGGCTCACCTTTCCCCGGCGCCCGAAAAATGTGAATCTAGATCTCATACACCACACTCAACGGTGCATGATCGGACCAGCGGGTGTCATAGGAGGGAGCTCGATCGATGTCGAAGGACACGGCCGTTTCGGCCAATTCCCGGGTCGCCAGCTGATAGTCGATCCTCCAGCCGACGTTGTTGTCGAAGGCACGTCCGCGCTGGCTCCACCAGGTGTACGGGCCCTGCACGTCACCGGCCAGGTTCCTCATGACATCGACGAAACCGTATTGCGCGGGGTCGAGCCATTGGTCGACGTAGGCGCGTTCGGCAGGCAGAAAGCCTGAATGCTTCTCATTGGCCTTGGCGTTCTTGATATCCAGCGGGGTGTGGGCGATATTCATGTCGCCGCACAGCAGTGCCTGACGGCCACCCTTTTCGGCCTCGTCACGCAGCTCGCCCATGCGCTCGAGCATACGGTCGAGGAAGCGGTATTTCTGCATCATCTTGTTGGGGTCGTCGGTATTGCCCGCGTGCACGTAGACGCTGGCGACGGTAAGTTTCATACCCGACGGGGTGGTGACGTCGGCCTCGATCCAACGGCCTGAATCGACATCTTCGTCCAGGTCCATCAGCCCGTAACGCCGTTCCTCGATATCGAGGTCGCTCAACAGGCCGACCCCGGCGCGGCCCTTGATACGGCAGACCTCATCCATACGGCCAAGATTCTCAGCTTCCGAAACCTTGCCGGCCTTGGCGTAGCCATCCGCCATGGCTTCGAAAATAGGGTCGATCTCCTCCTGCGGAGCGCGCACCTCCTGCATGCACCAGATGTCCGGGGTATTGGCCTCGGCCCAGTCAAGCACGCCCTTGCGTCTGGCCGCGCGGATACCGTTCAGATTCGAAGTAGTCACTGTTATGCTCATGACCTCCGACAATACACGCCTGCGTGGTCGCAGCAAAGACGAGCATGCATTCATTGCGGAATATGAAAATCCCGCCACCGACGGTGACGGGATTGACTGGTCGTTCAACCGATTCTCGTGATCGGTCTCAAACATTCGGGCCTACAACACTCAGTCCAAACCGAGCTGCAGATGGCCTCCTGGAATCGCGTCGAGCAGATCCTTGGTGTACTGCTGCTTCGGATGGTCGAAGACCTCGTCGGTGGTGGCGTGCTCGACAAGCCTGCCCTTCTGCATCACCACGACCTCATCGGCGATCTGACGGACCACGGCCAGATCGTGGGTGATGAACAGGTAGCTCAGCCCACGTTCGGCCTGCAGATCGTTCAACAGCTGCAGCACCTGATCCTGCACCAACACGTCGAGGGCGGAAACGGCCTCGTCGCAGACGATAACGTCGGGGTTCAAAGCCATGGCGCGGGCGACGGCGATGCGCTGACGCTGGCCACCGGAAAGCTCGTTCGGATAGCGCTGCATCACCGATTGCGGCATCTTCACCAGATCGAGCAGCTCTCGCACGCGCTGTTCACGGCTCTTCTTGTCGCCGATCTTGTGGATGCGCAACGGTTCCTCGATGGAGCGGTAGATGGAATACATCGGATCGAGCGAACCGTACGGGTTCTGGAAGACCGGCTGGACGTGCCTGCGGAAGTCGAGCAGCGATTTGCCCTCAAACTCGCTGATGTCCTTGCCTTCGTAGGTCACGGTGCCGCTGGTGGGCTTCAGGAGTTTCAACACCATATTGGCCACGGTGGACTTGCCTGAACCGGATTCGCCCACAATCGCCAGCGTCGTGCCCCGCTTGACCGAGAATGACACATCGTCGACGGCCTTGAACATTTCCTTCTTGCGCGGAAGCTTGAATTCGCGGGTCAGGTGGCTCACCGTAATGATGTGCTCGCTCTTCTCAAGCGTTTCCTCTCCCTTGACATGATGCTCCATCAAGGACTCGGCGTTCTCACCGTGTTCCTTGGCGGAGATGATGCGCTGAGAGGCCAGCGACGGGGCTGCGGCCACCAGACGCTTGGTGTAGGGATGCTGCGGATGCTGGAGCACCTCAAGCGACGGGCCGGATTCGACGACCTGACCCTTGTACATGACCACGATGTGCTGGGCGCGTTCGGCGGCCAGACCCAGATCATGGGTGATGAACAGCACTGCGGTGCCAAGTTCGTCGGTCAGGGTGTGCAGGTGGTCGAGGATCCTCTTCTGCACGGTGACGTCGAGGGCGCTGGTGGGCTCGTCTGCGATCAGCAGATCGGGGCGGCAGGCCAGGCCGATGGCGATCAGCGCACGCTGCAGCATACCGCCGGAGAACTCGTGCGGGTACTGACGGGCACGGGTGGCCGCGTCGGGCAGACCAGCCTCTTGCAGAAGACCGGAGATGCGGTCGGTCATGGTGCTGCCGAGCACATACTGCTTGGCAATCTCCCACGCCTTGTCATCGCCGACCCCGGCCTTGATCAGGTCATCGGCCACGCGCCAGCGGGTCTCGGAACCGGGAACCCATTCCTGCCTGAAATAGTCCATCTTTTTCTCGGCTTGGTCGCCGTTCACACCGGCCTCGCCAAGAGCGTCCTGTGCGGCCTTCAGAAGGTCGGGAAGCTCTTTGGAGCCGATGAAGGTCTCATCGTCCTCGCTTTTGACCGCCACTTCGCCGCCGGCCAACGCCTTGGCCAGTTTCGAACGCTTCTCGTGGGAGATGTCCATGTGGTTGGCCTTCAAAGCCTCTTCCACCTGGGTGCCGATGCGCCAGACAGGGTTGAGGTTGCTCATCGGGTCCTGCGGGACCAGGCCCATCTTGTCGCCGAGAAGCTGCTCATACTGCTTGCGCGTGTAGCCGGAAATCTCCTCGCCTTCCAGCTTGATGGAGCCGCCCACGACGTGACCGGTGCCGGGAAGCAGACCCAGAACCGCCATGGCGGAAGTGGACTTGCCGGAGCCCGATTCGCCCACGATCGCGACCCATTGGCCCGGATAGACGTTGAAGGAGGCGTCGCGCACGGCATGCACCGCACGTTTGTCGCCGGTGGTGAAGTCGACCTTCAGGTCCTTGACCTCAAGGATCGGCCCCTGCTCACGCTGCATCTGAAAAAGTTTTTCGTTCTTTTCGTTCTTGCTATTCATTTCGCTCATCGTGTTTCCTCCGCACTCACGCCGTACGGCTCTTGGGGTCAAGCGCGTCCTTGACGGCGTCGCCCATCATGATGAAGGCAAGCACCGTGATGGCCAGCGCGGCCGACGGATAGAAGAGGACGGAGGGATCGGTGCGCAGGATGGTCTGCGCGTTGGAAATATCGCCGCCCCAGCTCACGGTCGTGGTCGGCAGGCCGATACCGAGGAAGCTCAGGGTCGCCTCGGAGACGATGTAGGTGCCGAGTGACGTGGTGGTCACCACGATGATCGAGGCCATGGAATTGGGAAGGATGTGTCGCATCAGGTTGCGCCACGGCGTCGAACCCAACGCGGTGGAAGCGGTGTTGAACTCAAGGTTCTTGGTCTCCATCACCGCCCCTCGCGATATTCGCGCGGTCTGTGTCCAGCCGAACAGTGTCAGCACCAGCACGATCTTCCAGACCGATCCGGAGGTACGGAACATCTGCAGCACCACGATGGCACCGAGCAACAGCGGGATGGCCATGAAGATATCGGTGAAACGGCTCAGCACCGCATCGATCCAGCCGCCGAAGAAGCCGGCGAGGGCCCCGATCAGGGAACCGACGACCATCACGAGCAGCGTGGTGAGAATGCCGACGGACAGCGAGGTACGGGTGCCGTAGACGGTACGGGTGAAGACGTCGCAGCCCTGGGTGTCGTAGCCGAAGGGATGACCGGCGCTGCCTTTCTCCAGGGAATGGTCCAACTGGCAGAAATTGGGGTTCTGATGGGTGAACACACCCGGGAACAGCGCCACGAAGATGACGCAGAGAATCAGTATCGCCGAAACGATGAACAGCGGGTTCTTACGCAGCGTCCTCCACGCGTCGGCCCACATACTGGTGGCAGGTGCCGATTCATCGACCGAATCGACTTCCTGCAGTTTGACGGCATCCGGCGGTGCTACGTACCGTTCCTGCCCGGGAAGCACATGGGAATCGGCCATGGTCATATTGGTTGTCTTGTCGCTCATTTGGTCTCCTCCCCTACTCACGCATACCTGATACGCGGATCGAGAGCCGCGTAGAGCATATCAACAGCCAGGTTGCATACCACGAATATCAGGGTCAGCAGCGTGACGATGGAAACCACCATGTTGCTTTCACCCTTGAGGATGCTTTGATAGGTCAGGAAGCCGATGCCGTGGACGTTGAAGATGGTTTCCGAAATCATGGCGCCGCCCATCAGCGCTCCAAGATCCTGGCCGAGATAGGTGACGACAGGAATCAAGGAATTACGCAGCACATGGCGAACGATCACCGATCGGTTCGACATGCCTTTGGCCCGGGCGGTGCGTACATAGTCCTCGGCGATGTTCGAGGAGACCTCGGAACGCGTAAGCCTGATGATATAGGCCATCGAAACGGAACCAAGCACCATGGCCGGCATCAACAGGTCCAGGAAGCCGGGGTCGCTGCCTGCGGTGACCGGCAGCAGACGCCACTTGACACCGAGGAAGTACTGCGCCAGGAAACCGGTGACGAACGTCGGCACGGAAATCAGGAGCAGGGAGACAATCAGGATGACGGAATCGTACCACTTGCCTTTTTTCAGACCGGAGATGATGCCGAATATGACACCGAATACCGCCTCGAACACGAAAGCCATCAATGCCAGCCTGATGGTCACCGGGAAGGCCCTGCCTATCTCGTCGATAACCGGCTGCCCGGCGAACGTGTTGCCGAAATTGAGTGTCAATGCGTTCTTCAGGAACAGCAGATACTGAATGATGAATGGCTTATCGAGGTTATATTCCGCGCGAATCTGGGCCGCGACCGCAGCGTTGACCGGTTTGTCGCCGAACATCGCCTTCACCGGATCACCGGGAAGCGCGAAGACAAGGGCGTAAACCAACAACGTTGTGCCGAGAACCACGGGGATCATCTGCAGAATACGGCGCAGAAGATACTTGCCCATCGGTTAACTCCTTATTTTTCCTAAGCCCGGGATTGGCCAAACTCCTTGAAAGCACAGATAATCCTTTTAGGCTTTTAGACATATGTCTGTTAGTGTAGCGCAGGCACAAGTCAAGAATGTTAAAAAAAATGTGAAGACGATGTCATAAGGAGATCGTCTTCACACGGTCACCAACCGTACATCAAAGCCGTATACGGCCAGATACTACTTATGCAACTGGCTGTATACCGGTAGGTTCTGCCAGTCCACGGCCAGGCCTTTGACCCCCTTGGCCGCCACACCGTGTGCATTGTCATAATACATGGGAATCGCCGGCAGGTCGTTCAACAGAATCTCCTGCGCCTGGCTGTAGATGGCGTTGGCCGCGTCCGTGGACGGAGCCGCGTAGGCTTCATCCATCAACCGGTCGTATTCGCGGTTTTGATAGTCCCCGTCATTGGAACCGCTGCCGTGGGCCGCAGCGGAATCGTATTCCTGGAACAGATAGTTCTCGGCGGAAGGATAGTCGGGCTGCCAGCCGGAACGGAAGCCGCCCTTGATGCTGCGTTTGTCGACGGCATTGCGGAATTCCTGGAATGTCGGCATCGGGTCGGCGGCCACGTCGATGCCCAGCGTGTTCTTGATGGAGTTGACCATGGCGTCGTAGATCGCCTTGTTGCCGCCGTCCGAGTTGTAGGAGATGGTGAATTTGTCGTTGTCCTTGGAAATGGCGTCGGCCTTGGCCCACAGCTCCTTGGCGCTCGCGGCGTTAAAGACGAGGTTGTCTTTGCCTTTCAGCCCTTTGGAGAATCCAGGGGTCTTGGGCGAGGTGAAATCGACCGGCTGCGTGCCGGTGCCGTTGAGCACCTTGTCGATGATCCCCTGCCTGTCGATGGCCTTGGATATGGCCTGACGACGCAACGTGCCCTCCTGGGTGCCTGCCTCGAAATGCGGCAGGTTCGAAGGAATCGTGAACATCTGAATGATCGAACCCGGTCGGTTGTACGCCTGCACGTTCTGGTCGGTCCTGAAGCTTTTGGCATCGGCGGTGGGCACCGTGTCGAGCACATCAAGATTATTCCCCTGCACGTCGGCGTATGCGGCGTCCACCTTGGTGTAGATCTTGAACGTTACACCCCCGTTCTTCGGCTTGACGTTGCCCTTGTAGAGCTTGTTGCGCACCAGCCGGATCTCCGTGTTATGGTTCCAGCTTTCCAACTTATAGGGTCCGTCGCCCACCGGAGCATTGCCGAAGGCCTTGGGATCCTTGTAGAACGACTCAGGCAGCGGGGCGAAGGCAAGATAGCCGACCTTGATCGGGAAAGTCGCGTCCGGCTTGGACATGGTGACCGTGAACGTGGTATCGTCGATATCCTTCAACCCGGAAAGCTGCTCGGTGCCTTTGAGACTGCCGGCCTTCTGCAGGTCGTCATAGCCCTGAACGGTGGAGAGGAAGGACGAGCACTTCTGAGCGTTCTTCACATTGGCGACATAGCTCCATGCCTTGGTGAAGGATTTCGACGTCACCGGGGTGCCGTCACTGAACTTCCAACCCGGTTTGAGCTTGACGGTGTATTGGGTGGAGTTCGCATTGCCCTCGATCGACTGGGCCACCTCATTGGACGCCTTGCCTTTGGCATCGAAGGAGACAAGTCCTGCGAACAGCAGCGTGCCGGGCCGGGCGCCGCCCGACTCATTGGTGTTGCCCGGAACGAGCAGATTCTGCGGCTCCGTGTCGAAGACGGTGATCACTCCATTGCCGTCCTTGGCACCCGTTGCGTTCGTTGCGCCGCAACCGGCGAGAAGCATGCCCAGTGAGCATGCCACAGCGGTGAGTGCAAGCATTCGTTTCTTCATTGTTCTTCTTTCCTGCAGATGGTCTCCCCGACTTGAACGGCAAATCATGCCGAAAGTCTTGCAGCTGTTTGCTCAACCAGCTGCATGATGCCATTGAACTCCATGAATGTAACGGGCAGGTGCCGATGAACACTATTCGGACACTTTCGCTCAAAACTCCCAAGATGGCCGGCCAAAACGCAACCCGCACCACACTACACCCGCAGCGACACGGCATCGGCAACGATTGCCGCCATGCACACCGCGAAACAGGTATGCAAAAGCGGGAAGACGCTTTCGCATCCTCCCGCTTGAATCCTGCAGGATTATGACACCACTATGTCAGAATCCCGTAGCACCTTCAATGCATCACTTGTGCATCTGGATGAAGGTCGGATAGGACTGCCAATCGATGGCGAAGCCCTTGACGCCCTTGGCTGCGACACCCTGATTCGCCATGTAGTACAGAGGGATGGCAGGCAGATCGTTCAGCAAGACTTCCTGAGCCTGCTGATAATCCTTGTTCGCCTCGTCGACGGACTTGGCCGCATAGGCCTTGTTCAGTTCGTCGTCGAACTTCGGGTTGCTGTAATCGCCGTCGTTGGAGCCATTGCCATGGCCGGCGGAAGTGGCGAAGTTCTGCACCAGATAGTTCTCGGCCGACGGATAATCAGGCATCCAGCCGGAACGGAAGCCGCCCTTGACCTTGCGGTTGGAGATGGCGTCACGGAATTCCTGGAACGTAGGCATCGGGTTGGTGGCGGAGACGCCGGAGCCCAGGGTGTTGTTGATGGAGTTGACCATCGCGTCGAAGACGGGCTTCGAGGTGCCGTCGGAGTTGTAGGCGAGCGTCAGCTTGTCGTTGTCCTTCGAGATGGCATCGGCCTTCTGCCAGAGTTCCTTGGCCTTGGTGGGGTTGTACTTGAGGTTCTCGTTGCCCTTGAGCGTTGCGGAATAGCCGGGGATCACCGGAGCGGTGAACTCGTGCGCGGTCTCGCCGAGGCCGTTGAGCACCTTCTTGATGATGGTGGCGCGGTCGATGGACATGGAGATGGCCTGACGACGCAACGTGCCTTCCTCGGTGCCGGTCTGGAAATGGGGAAGATCGGAAGGAATGGTGAACTGCTGAATCGAGGAACCCGGCTTTGCATAGGCCTGCAGGCTGCTGTCGGTCCTGAAGCTCTTCGTATCCTCCGGAGGAATGGCGTTCATGGCGTCAAGGTTGCCCGCCTGAACATCCGCGTATGCGGCGCTCGACTTGGTATAGATCTTGAAATCGACGCCGTCGTTCTGCGGCTTGTCATCACCCTTGTAGTAGGAGTTCTTGACGATCTTGATGTCGGTGCCGTGGTTCCAGGAGTCGAACTTGTAGGGACCATTGCCGATCGGCTTGTTGCCGAAGGCCTTCGGATCCTTGTAGAAGGACTCGGGAAGCGGCGCGAAGCCGGAATAGCCGACCTTGATCGGGAACGTGGCATCGGGAGAATCCAGATCGACGGTGAACGTGGTGTCGTCGACGACCTTGAGGCCGGACAGCTGTTCGTCGCCCTTGAGCCCGCTGGTCTTTTGAAGATCCTTATAGCCCTTGATCGTCGAGAAGAAAGACGAGCACTTCTGAGCGTTCTTCACATTGGCGACATAGCTCCATGCCTTGGTGAAGTTCTCGGCCTTGATCGGGCTGCCGTCGCTGAATTTCAGACCGGGCTTAAGCTTGATGGTGTACTGGGTGCCATCGGCGTTCGGCTTGATGGACTGCGCCTGATCGTTGACGGGGTTGCCCTTGACGTCGAAACGAACCAGTTGCGAGAACAGACCACGCAAGACCATGCCGCCGCCGGTTTCATTGGTGTTGCCGGGAATCAGAGGATTCTGAGGCTCTGAATTGAAGAGCGTGATGATGTCCTTGCCGCCATTGGACGATGAGCTCGACGAAGAGCCGGATCCGCCACAGGCGCTAAGGAGCATGGCCGCCGAGCAGACAACAGCTGCAAGGGCCAGACCTTTCTTCTTCATAAGATTTCTCCCTTTCTTTTTCATTATGCAGAAAACCTGCACATCTAACAAAAAAGGTCGGCTGTAAGGGCCAACCTCTTTGCTGTTATCTTTCATTTATACGCTTGCTTACGGATTATGCAAGTTATTATCCATAAAATGAACAGTCAAAATTCAAGAAAATAACAAAAATCTGCATAAACTGTTTTTCAGGTCTATGCCCGGGGAAAAGCCTGCCGATAGCGTGATTTGAGCTGTTCGATGGAAACGTGGGTATATCGCTGCGTGGTCTTGAGCGAGGAATGGCCGAGCATCTCCTGAACCTCACGCAAATCGGCACCGCCGTCGAGCAGATGGGTCGCCGCGCTGTGCCGCAGGGCATGCGGACCGATATCCGGCACACCGGCCTCGTCGGCCTTCTCGTGGACCACCTTGCGTACCACACGTTGGTCGATGCGGGCGCCGCGAGCTCCGAGAAACAGGGCATCCGTGCAATCAGAAGAATTGAGCGAGTGGACGGGACTCCCCTTCTTCGAAGTGGGTTTCGTCGAATTGTCGGATTGTTTTCTGGTTTTGAGCAGTATCGGGCGCCCGGAATCCGACAGCCAAGCCTCCAACGCCCGGGACGCAGGTGCGCCGAACGGCACCACACGTTGCTTGTCGCCTTTGCCGGTGACCCGAACCGTGCGGGTGTCGAACGAGACGTCGCCGATATCCAACCCGGTCAGCTCCGCGACCCGGATGCCGGTGGCGTAGAGCAGTTCGATCATCGCCGCGTCACGCAATGCGAGCGCTTCGTCTTTGAGCCTGTTCTTCGAAGGGTTTCCCCTGACCTTACGGCAATCAGAAGAATCGCCGATATTGGATTCTTCCCCGTTGTCTGCAGAAAAACGTTCACTATCCGCCTGTTCTTGAAGCTCCTCGCCGTTCCCGCAATCCGCGTCGACGGTCTCCATCAGCCGCTCGGCCTGGGATTCATTCAATACTGTAGGCAGTGTCTGCGGGATTTTCGGCGTCATCAGCGTGGCCGCGGGATTCGTTGCGATGATATCGTGCTCGTCGGCCCAGGCGAAAAAGTTGCGCACGGCCACGCTCTTGCGTGCCATGGAACTGCGGGCGTGGTTGCCTGATTCGTGCGCCATCCACCCACGCAGGTCTTCCAGCCGGATCTCATTCAAACTTGTGATGCCGTTACTGTCTAGAAAGTCCAAACATTCCAGCAGATCGGTACGGTACGCCTTCACGGTGTTGGCGGAAAGACCGCGATTGGCTTTCAGAAAGTCGAGGAACCGGTCTATCTGGCGTTGATATTGCATAATCGCATTCTTTCAAATGACATATTTCTCATTGCAACATCGAGAACAACCTATGATTCATCAAATCCGAACCTCATCAACCGATGGTATTCCAATGCTTCCGGATCCTGCCCAGTATCCGCAAATCCATGTCTTTTGAAAAGCGCCATACTGCTTTTGTTGTCGGGGTCTACCCTTGCGCCGATGACAGCATCCCTGCCTGTCTTTTCCTGATTTCTTTGCATAACAGAAAGAGCATGTTTCAACGTTGAATCCCCAAAATGGCAACCTTTTGCATCCAAAGCTCTGGCAATGTAGCCAACCATATAGGTTCCCATAGAATCTTTTTTAGTTCCTCCAACGATACCGAACCATACAAAAGACCATATTCGTTCCTGCTTTTCTCGGGACACACAAATATCAACCCACTGGCTTCTGCGATCCCATGACCTCATATCACGTATCGTGGCCTGAACCTCATACTCATACTCCGCATAATACTCGTTATGCTTTCGGACAGCCTTTAAAGCAAAGCCGCCCAAAGGGGCGGCACATGCGAAGTTCTGCAGTCTGGCACGGTAGTCAGGAGACGCTTCAGTCCAGCGGTAGTCGCTTTCGCTTGTCATATTTCTCCCGTGCCACCTCGATGAAATCCTTGTTGAACGAACGTTCCAAAGACTGCCAATACTCATCCTGCTTGAGATTCCGGCCAGTTGGCGCCTTGGCGCGCTCAAGTACTCTATCTCGTGCCATATCGTTCCACTTTCCTTTGTCTTGCAAAGTCTGGCGCACCGAGAACACGGCGCCGAAAACAATGTATTTCTACTTTACTAGAACGTGATGACTGATTACAACAATGTTTGCGTATAGTGGATAACGCCATACTCCGACATTACGAAAGCGAAACGATGACACTTCCAAAATCAATCCCTGCAGATGCAAGACTCGTGGTCCGAATACTTGACGGACGCAATGAACAAACCGGTCGACAGCAATTCCGGGACTTCATCGGCCATGTACATTCGTGGGATGGACAGACGCTCCGCCTCACGCGGGATGCAGCCGCCAACGGGTCACGTCCTGCGCAGGATGTCGACATTCCCCGCGAACGCATCGTGGTGCTCAAACCGATTCCGGAACGGAAGATACGGCACAATCACCCGCATAACGTATGACGTTATATTTTGGAGCGCGTCTCGACTTCGGCCCGCCATGGCTGGAGGAAACGAACGACGTGCTCGCCACGACGTGCGGAATCCAGAAACGTGCGCTGCCAGCCCGAATTGGGAATATCAATAACGATACGTTCAATATGGCCGTCTGCGCCCAATGCACCGTTCTCACCGGACTCGCGTTCACGCGACTTGTAGTCACGGAACGGCTGGCCGGCTGCAAAGAACTTCGTCAAAGCCGCATCATCCCTGTCATGCAGGTCATCGGCGAACGATGTGAGTCTGTCGGCCAGATCGCGCAGCAGCGCCTCGACGTTGTCGGCGTCCTCCTCGACCATCGCACGGGTGCGGTCCGGGTCGGTCAAGGCCACGCGGGTCATGTCCCGCCAGGAACCGGCTGCGAGGGCCGCGGCGATGTTGCGATCGGGACTGGAGGCGAGCCCGTTGATCAGCGCGGTCGACACGACATGAGGAGCATGCGAGATCATCGCGGCGGCGCGATCATGCGTCTGGTCGTCAAGGACGATGACGCGGTTGCCGATCGCTCCGGTGATCAACGTGGCCACTTTGAGAAAACGTTCGTAATCGGTGGTTTCATCGACGGTGACCGACCATAGCGCATGGTCGTAAATGGCCGGGTCGCTGGCCGCAAACCCCGAAAACTCGGTGCCTGCCATCGGGTGCGCCCCGACATAGCAATCGGCGAGGCCGGCTTGGGCGACCTGCGAGCGCACCATCGCCTTAACACTGCCGACATCGCTCAGCGTGGTCGTTTCCCTGTCAAGCACCGGGGCAAGCCGGCGCAGCATCTCGGGCATGGCCTTCAAAGGGTTACAGAGGAACAGCACCTCGGGCTTTTCCGCAGCGAGCCCCTCCAACGAAGCGACACAGGTGATTCCGTCGCGTCGAGCAGCCGCGTACGGTTTTTCATGACGATTCCAGGCGACGACCTCAACGTCGCGCCCGGCCAACAGCCTTGCCAGCGAACCTCCGATAAGCCCGAGGCCGACGATCCCGACCGTTTTCACCACAGCAGTTCCCTTTCTTCTTTCGCCTTCATTTCACTGGCATCCGCGCGTTTGCGGCATATGCCGCCTTGCGGTAGCATCCACGTGTCCACCGGCGGGTTCGGGTGTTCCCCACGCGGGTAGACGGCCAGGGTCTTGACCCAGTCCCCTTTAACGACCATCTGATGGAGTAGACGGTTGAAATTGACTTGCCAAGGCGCGGCATCCAACGTGATGATGAAGCTGTAGGTGCCGGCATGGCCTTTGATGGGCCTCGACATGAGGCTGGTCATATTCAGCCCCTCGTCTCGTACCGAATCAAGCAGCTTGGCAATGACACCGGGGCCGGTGCTCAGAGGGACCACGGCGATAATCGTCTCGAAATCGACGGCTTGACTCTGCCGATAAGCATGCAAAACGGAACGTACGTCGTTTCTGGGTGCGACCACAAGGAAATCGGTATTGGCACCGCTGAAATCCTGAACGTTGTGTTCGAAGGTCTTGAGACCATATAATTCGCCGCAAAGAGCGGGGCCGAGCGCCACCTGCCCCGGTTTCACATCGCGGCAGGCCGCGGCATTGGAGGATGCGGGCACCGGGGTCAGGCGATGCGCCCTGGCGAATTTCGTGCATTGCGCCAGCCCGTGAGGATGCGCCGTTACCTCTTGCAACGACGCCTGACCAGCTTCGTCTGCATTCGAGGCGTTGCCGTCATCGGGGCGTACAAACGCATCGAATGCGATGTCTACGCTCAGACGTCCCAGGCCTGCCAGATCGCCGGCGTCGATGACCGCGTCAAGATTCGGGACAACGTAGCCTTCGACGCTGTTCTCCCAAGCGATGACGCCCCATCCCAAGCCGGCCTCGACGTCGCGGATGATGGCCGGGACGTTGTCACGCGCCACAAGCCCGGCGCTTCGACCGTTTCTGTCCAATGTCTCTGCCGCACTTGCCGCAGCCTGATGCGTAAACGAGCCGAGAGGCCCGAGGAAGAACAGCTTACGCGGGTCCGGCAACTCCCCCGATATTGCGCGCGCTGCGTTCTCGTTGTCGTGACTCATGGTCGCATCTCCTCGCGGGAATCGTCATCGGCCTCGGCAGCATCGCGTCGGACAACCAAAGAGGCTCCAGAAGAGGGGATGACGAATAGGCTTCGCGGCAAGAAGACCATGACGAACTGGATGACAATCATGCCAAAGAACCAGAACCACAGTGCGTTCTGGCTGAAAAACGGAATGTCCGAGCTGTAGAAGCCCATCGGCACCAAGATATCGCCGGACGTGGCGGTGACCGAAGCCACGACAATGACTCCGGAGGAAGCGATCAAGTGCAGCGCCAGCCCTGTCACACCGCTGCGCGCGCGGGCGCTCCAGGCGGAAATGCCGATAATCAACAATGCCAGAACCAAGCCGATCGGCAGATTATATTGGGCTCCAAGCCGATGTACCAGCGTGCCGCATATTCCGGCCACAATCCCCGTTGCCACGCATATCAGCGCACGAAGCCATGCACTACACCGGTAGGAGAAGGGCAGATCCGACTGCTGTTCGACGGTTTCGGAGGATGCTGCTGGAGTTGTCATAGTGCCAGTATGCCCCATCGGGCGGTCAAAACGGTAATCCGTTTGCGTAGGCGACGCCGATGAGCTCAACCCACTTGCAAACGCGACGCTTTCCACGTTTTTGCATCACCAATGCAATATGCTCGTGCAGATACGACGCCAATTGCCCCACAAGCGTCACCAATGCAGGAGCATACCGGCGGATTCCATCTGAATAAGCGAGCACCTCCTGAACCGAAAGATTCAGAAGGTGCTGATTCAACCAGACAAATAATCGGACTTACTTGTTCTTACTGGCGTTCTGGCGACGCTGGCGTGCGTGCCACTTGTACCACTCGTCGCGGTCGAGGATGACCTTGCGCACGCGGATGGCCTCGGGGGTGACCTCGACGCACTCGTCCTCGTTGGCGAAATCAAGCGCCTCTTCGAGGCTCATCTTGATCGGCGGGGTAAGCGTTTCGAGCACGTCGGCGGTGGAGGAACGCATGTTGGTCATGTGCTTGGCCAGCGTGACGTTGACGTCGAGCTCGTCGGGCTTGTTGTTGATGCCGACGACCTGGCCTTCATAGACGTTGGACTGCGGTTCGACGAAGAAGTTGCCGCGGGCCTGCAGACGCTGCATGGCGTAGGGGGTGGCGGTGCCGGCACGGTCGGAGATCATGGAGCCGTTCTGACGGGTCACGATCTCGCCCGCCCACGGAGCGTATCCGGCGGAGATGGAGCTGGAGATACCGGTGCCGCGGGTAGCGGTCAAAAGCGCGGTACGGAAACCGATCAGGCCACGGGAAGGAACCGTGAACTGCATGCGCACCCAGCCGGAACCGTGGTTGGCCATGGAGTCCATGCGGCCCTTGCGGTCGGCCATGAGCTGGGTGACTGCGCCCATGTATTCCTCGGGCACGTCGATGGTGTCGGATTCCATAGGCTCGTTGAGCTTGCCGTCGATGGTCTTGGTGACCACCTGCGGGCGGCCCACGGTCAGCTCGTAGCCTTCGCGGCGCATTTGCTCGGCGAGGATGGCGAGCGCGAGTTCGCCACGGCCCTGAACCTCCCAGGCATCGGGACGATCAGTCGGCAGGACCTTGATGGAGACGTTGCCGATGAGCTCGCGGTCGAGCCTGTCCTTGATCATACGGGCGGTGAGCTTGTGGTCCTTGCCCTCGCGGCCGGCCAGCGGTGAATCGTTGACGCCGAAGGTCATGGAAATCGCCGGATCGTCGACGTGGATCAACGGCAGCGGCTTGGGATCGTTGGGATCGACGATGGTCTCGCCGATCATGATGTCGTCGACACCAGCGACGGCGACGATATCGCCGGGGCCGGCCTCATCGACCGGGCTGCGGTCGAGGCCCTGCGTGCGCAGGATCTCGGTGAGCTTGAAGTTCTCAATGGAGCCGTCGACGCGGGACAGGCCGTACTGCTTGCCCTTCTTGAGGGTGCCGTTGTAGATGCGGACCAGGCCCAGACGGCCGAGATAGTCGGAGGCGTCGATGTTGGTGACATGCGCCTGCAGGGGTGCGCCTTCGGTGTATTGTGGCGCGGGGATGTTGGAGATGATGGTGTCGAACAGCGGCTCGAGGTCCTTGTTGTCCGGCAGGCCGCCGTCTTCCGGCTGGTTGCGCGAGGCATAGCCCGCCTTGGCGGCGCAGTAGATGACCGGCAGATCCAAGAGGGAGTCGAGATCGAGATCGACGCCTTCCTCGCTGACGTCCTGGGCCAAGCCGAGCAGCAGATCGGTGGATTCGCTGACGACCTCGGAAATACGCGCGTCGGGGCGGTCGACCTTGTTGATGCAAAGAATCACGGGCAGCTTGGCCTCGAGCGCCTTGCGCAGCACGAAACGCGTCTGCGGCAACGGGCCTTCGGAAGCGTCGACCAGCAGCACGACGCCGTCGACCATGGAGATACCGCGTTCCACCTCGCCGCCGAAATCGGCATGGCCGGGGGTGTCGATGACGTTGATGGTGATGCCGTCGGGCTCGCCGTACTTGGCGGCCAGCGGACCGGTGTATTGCACGGCGGTGTTCTTGGCGAGGATGGTGATGCCCTTCTCACGCTCGAGGTCGTTGGAATCCATTACACGGTCCGGCACTTCCTCACGTTCGCTGAACACATGCGACTGCTGAAGCATCGCATTGACCAGCGTGGTCTTGCCGTGATCGACGTGAGCCACGATCGCCACATTTCGAATATCACCACGTACCGCCATAAAAGCCTCTCCTAGTTACCTTTTCTTGGGTGTTTATCAGATAGAACTACTCTAACCTTCTACTTACACACAAACCTTCACAATGGTATCCATGTATCCCGACACGGATACGCTATTTGCTAATCCCTGCGAGATCACGGTTTCGACATGCTGCGGGAATCGTCACCGCCACCGACCCGACGGGTCGTGAGGCCATCGGGCCGCGGCATCCGCGTCGGTCTCAGTCCGTGGTCAACGGGGAAAGGGCGTCGTCGGATGTTGCCGAGGGGTCATATGCCGAAACGGAGCCGACCGGCTTGGGATTGAGCTCTGTGTCCCACGCTTTCCATATCTCGTTGCCTTTGGCCACGACCTCGGGAACGTAACGATAGACGGCGGCCGGTCGGTGCCGGCCTTCCGCCAGCTTCTCCCCCGTGTCTTCAAGCTGTCCGGAAGCAAGCATCTTGCGGCGGAAATTGCCCAGATCGAACGTACGACCGGCGATGGCCTCATAGACATCGTGAAGGCGACGCAAGGTGAAGCGCGGACCCACCAATTTGGAAGCCACGTCGGGATATGACATCCTGGAACGCAGCCGATCCAACGCGTATCTGATGATTTCGGCATGGTCGAAAGCGAGAGGTGGCAAGGCGGATTCAGCGAACCATCGCACATTGTCGCCGTCACGCAGATCGTCGACCTGAGTGCTGCCGATAAGAGCCCAATAGACGATCGAGACCATGGGCAAGGCCGATCCGGAACGATGCGGGTCGCCGAAGGTGTAGAGCTGTTCAAGATAACGGGGACGCAGGTTCGTAGTCGATTCCAGAGCCACGAACGCCGACCATTCCAGCGACCTGCCTACCAGCAAGCCGCCGCCGGGCAACGCCCACATGCCCTTGAACGGTTCGCGCACGCGCCGCACCAACGGTATCCACAACTCGTCATGCGTCGCTTTCCCCGTTTTCTTTTCCTGACTGTCGTGCGCATGGGCAAGCGCGAAGATAATGACGGAGACCCCGACCTCGGGCGGGCCCGCCTTGCGTTCCGTCACATTGCCTTGCCACATCAGACCATCCCCTCATGTCAATCGTCATGATCCTATTCGAGGGTAACAAGCATAACGCACAAATGCCACATCGGTTCCCGTAACGATCATCGCCGATCCCTTGTGCGGCTTCGGCGCCGGGTTCCACGCCAATCCTCTATCATCTCACAGGCAATCAACGCTGCGTGAGTCTGGTGTACGAGCCTTCCAGCGCATAAGCCACCCGGTCGATCTGGTCACCAGTCAGCGGCCTGGCGAAGCTCATACGCAGGGCCGATTTCGCAGCATCCTCATCGAAGCCCATCGCCATCAACGTCGGCGGCACCTCATGGCGCCCCATGGCACAGGCGGAGCCCGAGGAACAGGAGATGCCGTGCGCATCGAGATCGACCAAGAGCGCCTCGCCGGTGACGCCGGGAAAGACGAATGAAGCGTGTCCGGGCAGACGCGCTTCCGGGTCTCCGGTCAGCTCGGCGGCCGGCACCACGCGACGCACCGCATCGATCAGCTTGTTGCGTGAGGCGACCATGGCGTCCCATTCATCACGCATACGCTCGTTGGCCTCGCCGATGGCCACCGCCAGCGCCACGGCACCGGCGACATTCTGGGTGCCGCTGCGCAGGCCGTGTTCCTGGCCTCCTCCGGAAATCAGAGGTTCGATCGGCACGCGGTTGCGCAGCATGAGCGCACCCAGCCCTTTGGGCGTGGCGAATTTATGCCCCGAAACCGCCAAAGCATCGATGTCCCAGTCACGGAAGCGAATCGGAATGCGTCCAGCCGCCTGTACCGCGTCGACGTGGACGGGGACATGATGCGCATGCGCGATTTCGACGATCTGCGAAACCGGTTCGATGGTGCCGACCTCGTTGTTGGCCAGCATGACGCTTACCAGCGTCGTGCGTTCCCCTTTCCTTCCGGCAAGCTCGTCCTCAAGGGCTTCCAGATCGATGTGGGCCTGCCGGTCGACCGGCACGCGCACGACCTCGAAGCCGAACCACCGGCCCAGCCAATCCGCCGCTTGGGACACCGCAGGATGCTCGACAGCGGAAATCACGATACGGGGACGGCGGGATTCGGCATCCTGACCGTCTTCGCCGACGCCATGGGACCCGCCATCGCCGGACTGGTATCCGTCGGTTTCGTCACCGGCGTGGAAAGCCGGGCATAGACCCATGCGCTTCATACGCGCCATGGCAATGCCTTTAATGGCCAGGTTGTCGGATTCCGTTCCCCCAGAGGTGAAGACCACATCGCCGCTTTTACCACCCAGACCCGCAGCGAACGCCTCACGGGCCGCAGCCAACGCACGCGCTGCGGTCCTACCCGGTTGATGCACGCTGGCAGGATTGCCAAACGCATCGGCCAGGAACGGGGTCATCGCCTCGATCACGCCGGAGCTCACCGGTTCGGTCGCCGAAGCATCCAGATATATCTCATCGGACATCGTCTCTCCTTGCTCGTCGTTGACAATCACGCTCATCGCCATCATCCCTTTGCTCATCGAAACACGCATCGACGCCTATCTGCCACGGCTCCATGCGTCACGCGGCCGGCGGCAACGATCAGCGACATCCGAGGGATAATCGCCTTGGCGCCCCACCCGCCGCCGTCGATGGACCTGGCGCGTGAGTGCAGTGGTCGATCCTCAGTAGTCAAGGCCCAGGTCGATACTGCGCACACTGTGAGTCAACGCACCCACGGAAATCACATCCACGCCCGTGGCGGCCACCGACGCCACCCGTTGAAGGCTCATGTTGCCGCTGGCTTCCACGACGGCGGCGCCATCGATCATGTCCACGCCCCTTCTGGTGTCTTCCAACGTGAAATTGTCGAGCATGATGGTATCGGCTCCCCCGGCGAGCGCCGCGTCGATCTGTTCGAGCCGGTCGACCTCCACCTCGATATGGATCGTATGGCCCACCTGCTCGCGAATGTGTCGGATGGCACCAGCCATGTCGATACCCTGCTGTGCAAGCGCCGCCAGATGGTTGTCCTTGACCATGACCGCATCGGAAAGGCCATAACGGTGGTTGTATCCACCGCCGCAGGTGACCGCGTATTTCTCGAAGGGACGCAGTCCGGGCGTGGTCTTTCGCGTGTCCGCGATCCTCGTACGCGGGTAACGCCTCGGCCGTCTTGCCGCAGGCGCCTTCGAGCCGACGTCATGCCCTTCATCGTCGGTAGCGGCATATATCGCGTTGACCCTGTCCACAAACGACGAGGTCATGGTGGCGATGCCACACATCCGTTGCGTGAAATTCAGGGCCACGCGCTCGGCGGTCAGTATATCGCGAACCGGTCCGGCGACGCTCGCCAGCACCTGGCCGGCTCGGAAACGCTGCCCGTCGCCGACGAGGGTCTTTACTTCGACCTCATCGCTCTGGCTGACGAATGCGGCCCGGAACACCCGGGCCCCGCTCATCACCCCTCCCTCGCGCGCAACGAGTTTCGCGTTGCCCTTGGCGTGTACCGGTATGGTCGTCTCGCAGGTGATGTCACCATACGGCGCATCTTCCTGCAGAGCCATGGCGACAGCCGTCTCTATGACATGGTTGGTCAGCATCATTCCTCGTTCCTTTCACCACGGCCTCGCTACACGGCCGACCACAACGACTTTCACCGCGCTTACCGGCGGTTCAGCCCCTGACATAGGCCACGGAATGGGCCCACTGATCGCTGGAGCGAGGAAAATCGTTTCGGGCGTGCGCCCCACGCGATTCGGTACGGTTTTGCGCCGCGCTCGCGGCCACATAGCCCACAGTGAGCATGTTGCGGTTCTCGAGCGCCTCGACGCTAGACAGCGACGCAGGGGATACGGCCGCGTTCGCGGCAGCCAACCCGGAAGATAGCGCCTCTTCGGCGTCACGCAACCCGTCATGGTCACGCAACACACCGACGCCTTCCCACATGTGCTGTTGAATGCGCTCGCGGCCCCATACGTCAGCCCCTTCGGCCTTGCAGATGGGATCGGGCAATGCGATCGGGGCTTCATCAAGACTCTCGCCGGTCACGGAATTGAGCAACGGTTCCGGCTTCCACATCGCATCGGCTTGGTCATGCACTGCGGCCAGCCCGGCCCGCCTGCCATAGACCAGCCCTTCAAGCAGCGAATTGGAGGCCAGACGGTTCGATCCCATCACCCCGGTTCGAGCGCATTCGCCCGCCGCATAGAGCCCCGGAAGGCTAGCCCGACCGTCGAGATCGGTACGAACGCCGCCCATATAGTAATGTGCCGCCGGAGCCACAGGAATCGGCTCTCTGCTCCAGTCGAAGCCCATCGAACGCACATAGGCGTCGATGGTCGGGAACCGGCGTTTGAGGAATGCCTGAAGATCGGGGTTTTCCTTGGCCATCGGTGAGACGTCCAGCATCACCGGCCGTCCGCCCTGACGTTGCATCACCTTGAAATTCTCACGTGCCACCACGTCGCGTGGCGCCAACTCACCGCGCGGGTCGATATCAGGCATATAGCGATGTCCGTTTTCATCGAGCAGGATGGCGCCCTCGCCACGCACGGCCTCGGAAATCAGGAAATGCTCGCCTACCGCCAAGGCAGTGGGATGGAACTGGTAGAACTCCAGGTCGGCCACCTGGGCTCCCGCCCTCCAAGCCGCGGCAAGACCGTCGGCCGTGGCCACCTGGGGGTTGGTGGTGTAGGGGTACATCCGCCCCGCACCGCCAGTGGCCAGGATGACGCGGTCCGCCGGCATCTCCATGCGGTGCGGCCCCTGACCGGAGCTGTTTTCACTGACGTCTTCCGCCACTGAGGCGGTGGACCCGTAGCCGTCGTCGGCCAACAGCCTCACAGCCGTTACATGGCCGTCACGCACGACGATGTCTTCGAGGAAAGCGTGTTCGACGATGTGGATTCTCGGCTGACGGCGCACCATCGCGGAGACGTCAAGCTCGAGTATCTTGCCCGTCGCGTCGCCGCCGGCATGCACCACCCGGGCCCGTGAGTGGGCGGCTTCCAGCCCACGCAGCATGTGGCCCGCCTCATCCCTGTCGAAACGGACCCCCGCCTTGGCGAATTCGCGCACCCGCAGCGCACCCTCCCGGGTCAGGATCTCCACCGCCTTCGGATCGCACAGGCCGTGTCCGGCCGCCATGGTGTCGGCGGCATGCAATTTCGGATCGTCATCATCAAAAATGGCGGCGGCTATGCCCCCTTGGGCATGGTAGGTGTTCGACTCCACCAAATCGGCCTTGGTCACCAACGTCACATCGTGGCCGGTGCCAGCCACCGCGAGCGCCGCTGACAATCCGGCGACCCCCGCACCCACAATGACTATGTTCTTCTCTTGTCCCATAATGGCTCACCTCTTATACCCTGCCGGGCCTGATATTGCCTATGCTCTTCCGCGCCACGACGAACCATCGGGCCGGACCTTGTGCCGAATCGGGCGCACCGGTCCACAATCGATTGGTGTCATGGCATGGTCGGGAGCCGACACCATGCGCACCGCTCCCGACCATCGCCCATTGATATTGGTCAGGGACGTGCGTCAAGCATGCGCTGCAACGCCACCTTCGCCTCACGCGCGGTCTGGGAGTCAACGGTGATGCGGTTGACGACCTTGCCTGCCACCAGATTCTCCAACACCCAAGCCAGGTAGGCGGGATGGATACGATACATCGTCGAGCAGGGGCAGACCACCGGGTCGAGGCAGAAGACGGTCTTGTCCGGATATTGCATGGCGAGTCGATTGACCATGTTGATCTCGGTACCCACGGCAATCGTGGAGCCGGCAGGAGCGTCGGCGACCTGCTTGACGATATAGGCGGTGGATCCGACCCCGTCGGCCGCATCGACCACGTCCATCGGGCATTCGGGATGTACGATGACCCTCACGTCCGGATACGCCTTGCGCGCCCGCTCAATCTGCTCGACCGTGAAGCGCTGATGCACCGAGCAGAATCCCTTCCAGAGGATGATCTTGGCATTCTGATAGATCGACGGATCGCCGACGCCGCCTTGCTCCTTGAACGGGTCCCACATCGGCATCTGTTCGAGTGGGATACCCATGGCCTTGCCGGTGTTGCGGCCCAGATGCTGGTCCGGGAAGAACAGCACACGCTTGCCGCGTTCAAACGCCCAGTCCAGCACGGTGCGCGCGTTCGAAGACGTGCAGACGATGCCGCCGTTACGCCCGCAGAACGCCTTCAGCGCGGCCGACGAGTTCATATAGGTCACCGGCACGATCTGCTGCTTGCCATCCGCTTCCGGCTTATCGCCGAAAATGTCCATAAGCTGGTTCCAGCATTCGCTGACCTGATCGATATCGGCCATATCGGCCATCGAGCAGCCGGCGGAGAGGTTCGGCAGGCTTACGCTCTGCTCGCTCGTCGAGAGAATATCAGCGGTCTCGGCCATGAAATGCACGCCGCAGAAGACGATGTGCTCCGCATCGGGGCAACTTGCCGCGTTTTCGGAAAGCTGGAACGAGTCCCCCACGAAATCGGCGTGCTTGACGATCTCATCGCGTTGATAATAATGGCCAAGAATCAGCAGCTTGTCGCCCAAGGTCTTCTTCGCCGCGGCGATGCGTCTCTGCAATTCGTCGGCGCTGGCGTTGCGGTACTCCTCCGGAAGGGGCTGCTGCACCGGGGCCCCTGCGGGCAGTTTGTCCTTCATGGACGCACCCGGCCCATAACCGGAGGTGCTCTGCCAGGGATCGACGGTGAGTCCGGCGTCGCAGGTGCTTTGCGCCCCAAGCTTGGCGATGATCTCATCGACCGATGGAGCCTTGAATGCTGTTACTGTCATATTCGTTTCCTTCCCGGTCATCGGCAAGCAGCCGCAAACTGGAATACATCGAGATAAGCAATGCCAGTATAGCACTTATAGTCATTATGACTATAATTTAATGCAAGATTCGTTCACCCTTGCTCAACGCTTGAAATTCAGCGCCTTTCAGAGCCTGCGAACGTTACGGCTAGACCTCATCGGCGTGAGCCTGGTTCACGACATCATCGGCAGCAGGCATGAAGGGGGCGAGTTCGGGCAGCTGATCGAGCGATTCAAGGCCCATTTTCTCAAGGAACAGTCCGGTGGTGACCAGAAACGCCGCACGGGAATCGGGATCGGCACCCTCTTCGCGGATCAGGCCACGCACGTTCAACGCACGCACCACACCGTCGGAATTGACCCCACGGATGGCCGCGATCTGAGCACGGGTGACCGGCTGCTTGTAAGCCACAATGGCAAGGGCCTCGAGCGCCGCCTGCGAAAGCCGCGCCATCTGCCCGTCGGTGACGAAAGCCGAAACCACCGGTTCGAACACGGCACGATTGCCGTATTGCCAGCCACGGGCGGTATGCCGCAGCTCGAATCCCCGAGGGGCGAGATCCCGTGTTGCGTCGCCGTCGTATTCGCGTTGCATCGCCTGAAGGGCAGCGGTGACCTGATCCTCATCAACCGCCAACACACGGGCCAGGTCGGCCGCCTGTTGAGGCTGGTCGGCCACCATCAGAATCGCTTCAAGACAGGATCGCAACCCACCCGGAAAATCGTCAACACAAAAATCCACATACTCGGGACGTGTGGAAGGCGAGTCGGGCACTGCTAGCGAGATACGGCGAACATCATCAGGGTGTTTGCGCATACTCTTATCGGCATCGCCGAGCACGTTCCCGTTTTCGTTTTGGGCATTGTCGTCTGAGGCTTCGGCGGCCGCAGCAGCCTTTGCCTCCCCCATGCCGGCCCTCGCCTGCGATTGAGGCAACCCGTTTGGCGGTGTTGATTCGGTGTCGTTTACGTCCATATCATTGGTTTCACTCATGCGAAATCACCTTCGTTCACTTCCACGGCGTCGTCCCCGTCATCGGCACCTGGCACCCATCGTAAGTGCAAATCCTCAAAAGGCCCCGACTGCTTATACTGCAATACGCCTTGCTTGAAAAACAGCAAGATCGCCAAAAACCTGGCGACGATCACCAACGTGCTCATGGCATCGTCCGTCAGCTCGCCAAAGGTCATCGAGGTGCCGGAGCCAAGTTCGCGCAGACGGCTACGCACAATCTGCGACTGCTGCTTCAAATCGACTTGCGAGACATGAAGCTGATCGAGCCGCACCTCGTCGGCGGGGGCGTTGAGAAACACCTCAACGGCGATCCTGGCCAAATCCTCCGGACCAAGCGTCCATGCCAGTTCGGGAAGCATGGCGGCAATGGCCGGGTCGCTGAAGGAAGGATGCGCGAAACGCCCGGAATTGGCGGCGAAAAGCTCACGAAAATCGTTGGCGGCGCTTTTGAACGCGCGATATTGCACGAGTCTGGCGAACAGCAGATCCCTCTCACGCAGGGCCTCCATGCTCTGCTCATCGCGTTCGCCGTTCTCGTCTCCCGGCAGAATCGCCGCGCTCTTGGCCTCCACCAGAACAGAAGCGACTTCAAGGAAAGCGCTGACCTTCTCCATGTCACGAGCCATGTCGAGTCCGCGTACGTATTCGATGAATTCCTCGGTAATGGCCGAAAGCGAGACTTCGGTCAGCTCAAGCTTGCGGTTCGCGATCATCGTCAGCAGCGCGTCGAACGGCCCCGAATAGACGGCGAGATTGACCGAAAAACCTTTGTCTTCGGCTTTTTGCGGCGCCTCACCATCGGTGTTATCCGCGCGCGTCGACCTCAATGCGGCATCATCAACGGGAGCACTCAGCCCATCTACGTTCACGACACCTCACTTACACACTATATGCGGCAGCATCTGAAGAATCCCCTCCGCATGCCACGCAGAGCAAACCCGCGACCCTCAGTCCACGATCCCGCGGGCGATAAGCTCGCGCGCAGTCTCCCGATATTCTTTGGCCGTCTTGTGGTTCGGCGCGTAGATGGTGATCGGCGCAGCAGCCACGTTCGAATCCGGCAATTTGATGGAACGGGAGATGACGGAGTGGAAGACCTTGTCCTGGAAGGCCTCGTAGATGCGCTGCAGCACTTCCTCGCAGTGCAGGGTCGAGGTGTACATGGTCACCAATACGCCGTAGACCTCAAGCTGAGGATTGATACGCGAACGGACCTTTTCGATGGATTGCATCAACAGCGCCACACCACGCAGCGCGAAGAACTCGGCGGCCACGGGAATGATCACGCCGTCGGCGGCGGCAAGCGCGTTGACGGTGAGAAGGCCCAACGAAGGCTGGCAATCGACGATGATGACATCGTATTCGTTCTTTACACCTTCCAAAACGCTGGCAAGGATGCGCTCGCGCCCCACTTCGGTCACCAGCTGCACCTCGGCCGCAGAAAGGTCGATGTTGGCCGGAATGATGTCGAGGTTTTCGAAATCGGTGTGCTGCACCACGTCGTGTACATCCAGCGAGGGGTCGAACAACGCGTTGTAGATGGTGGCGTCCACCGTGTTCGCGTTGATGCCGAGCCCTACGCTGGCCGCGCCTTGCGGATCGAAGTCGACGATAAGCACACGGCGGCCATATTGGCTCAGCGCACCGCCGATGTTGATGGAGCTGGTCGTCTTGCCGACCCCGCCCTTCTGGTTGCACATCGCGATGATACGTGCGGGGCCATGGTGGTCGAGCGTCGGAGGCGCGGGAAAAGTCTCATAGTTTCGTCCAAGAAGATCGGTAGGCATGCCTTTCATGCTACCAACAGGCCTGTTCACCCTGCCACCGGCGGGTTTAGGGACATTCCGCCCTCCTCTGGCGACAATCCCGCTCTCATCTCCCCCATTTTGCGCAACCGCGTCATGCGATATCGCATCCTTGGCGTTTTCCGCCGCGCTCTCGAGGCTGCCGTGAGCCGATGCCAGCAGATTGCGAATCTGGCTGGTTTCGTCGACCGTATCGTCCACAGGCTTGACATGGATGGTACCCGGCAATTTCAGTTTGCCTTGCGTGACATGCCCGGCCGGGCGTTGCTCCCCGCTCCATCTTGCCTCGCTGAACCCGCCGTCTCGGTATGCGTTCTTCGCTTTCGACATCTGGCCTTTGGCCGAGTTGGGGGTGTCGGGCTTATGCGCTTTTCTTTTGCCTTTGACCATCACACCGCTCCCGCCTCATCGCATACGCCATACCAATAATCATCATAATCCACTGGTATACCAATGTCATCTATTCTTCATCCATCATCGAAGCAATCATCCCGAGCTGTGATTATCTCTGCAACCACGCACCAAATACAGAGATAATCACGAAAAACAGCCTAAAAGCGTGATTATCTCTGCACTTATCTATCCATTGCAACGAAAATCACGAAAACAGCCCAGAAATGTGATTATCTCTGCAACGACCGCCGATTACCGTGCCCGTGGATGAGCAGTCAGGTAGGTTTCGATCAGGGTTTCGGGACTGACATGCGTGTAGATCTGCGTAGTGGTCACCGAGGCGTGGCCCAGCAGCTCCTGCACGGTGCGCACGTCGGCGCCGCCTTGAATCAGATGCGTGGCGAAGGAATGACGAAGCGTATGCGGATGCAACGGCCTGTCGATATGCGCACGCTCACCCGCGGCCTTGACCGCTTCCCAGACCGATTGGCGTGAGATGCGACGGCCGCGTTTGTTGAGAAAGACGGCACGCCGTTCCTTGGCACCTTTAGCCCTGGCCTCGAGCTCAGGCCGACCGTCAGAAATATAGCGACGCAGCGCTTTCAGCGCATACTCTCCCAGCGGCACCAGACGCTGCTTCGAGCCTTTGCCGGTCAACACCACCACACGTTCGTCGAAGTCGATGTCGTTGAGATCCGTACCAGTCGCCTCGGAAGCACGGCAACCGGTGGCATACATGAATTCCAGCAACGCTTTGTCCCGCAAAACCACCGGGTCGCGCGAACCGCCCATCGCCGCCGCATCAAGCAGACGCGACACCTCGTCGACACTCAACACATCCGGCAGATGGCCAGCGGCTTTCGGAGCCTTGACCCGCGCGGATGCATCATCGGCGACAACACCCTGCATCAGCGCGAACTTGTGGAATTCGTGGACGCTGGCAAGCCTGCGTGCCTTGCTGCGGGCACTTTCACCGGCCTTGTCGAGCGCGGCCACATATTCCTCGACGTCAAGGGACGTCACCTCATTGAGCTTGTTGAGATTGCGGGAGGAAAGCCAACTCACATATTTTTTGATATCGGCTGCATAGGCGCTCACCGTCGAACCGGCCAGTCCGCGTTCAACGCCGATATGCGCCAGAAACTGCCCCAGTAAATCGTCCATTGCATTCATGGTTCCGATTCTAGACGAAAACGGGCCGGTACCATCGCGATATCGCTATCGTTATGGTTCCGGCCCGTCATGCCACAAGGAGATGCTTACATTACTTTCTCATCAGCCCTCGTTGTCGAGCGCTTTCTCGCTACGACGGGTGTAGATGTAGATTGAGCCCGCGCCGGCAAGCAGCACCACGACGACCAGCCCGACGAGGATGGCACCCGCGCCGCCGGTCATCGGCAGCTGCGAGATGGAGTTGACCTCGTTGACCACAATGAAGTGGGTGGCGTTGGCCGTCACATCCCAGCCGGTCTCGTTCGCCTCGACCAGGTCGAAGACGTCGCCACTGTTCTTGAAGTGGGGCTCGGCGGCGGAATGCGGCGAATTAGTGTCAATGGTCACCGTGAACGTTGACTTGGAGATCTCGGAGTAGCCGGTCGGCGGATCGGTCTCCTCGACGGTGTAGACGCCGGCGGCGAGGCCATCGAAACGCAGCTGACCATCGGTCAGCGTGCCGTTGACGGCATCATTCGGAGCAGACGAACGCTTGAGCGAAGTAATCGCGGTGGTGTTGTCGGCGGACTGGTCGGCGGCCTTCTTGTAATTGCCCTTGATTACCTTGCCGTTGCTGTCCTTGACCGGGTAGAACTTGATGACCTGGCCATCGCTGTCCTTGATCTGGAAGGTCGCATCGTCGAGCTTGGTGCTCGGGTTGTTGCGCGCCTGATCCTCAATGCCGAAGCTATAGAAGTAGACCTTGGGTTGACTGGGGTCGTTGGGATCGGTCGTGTGGTCGATGACGCCCTCGCTGGCCGGCGGGTTCGGCGCGGTGTTATCGTCGCCGTTGTCGTTGTCGGGCTGCTTCTGGGTATCGTTGGAGTAGGCCAGCTTGACACCGTTGTGCACGTTGCCGCTCACCGCGTTGTCATCCACCCTCATCTTGTAGGTGATCTTGATGAAGTGGCTGCCGAAGTACTGCGGATGTGCCGAAGTACTGTCACCCTGCGAAATCAGCTTGATAACCGGCGAGAGGTTGAAGGTGATCTTCTGGCCCGAGGTGGGCGTGCTGTCCACCGCCGGGGTGACCTCGTAGCCGGTGGGCGCGGGAACGTCTACAGCCAGGCTGGAGGCGGTGTCGAACAGCTCGGAGTTGCTGATCTCGACGCTCGTGTTGCTAGGCTCATAGGTTAGACCTTCGGAAGGCTGATCGGTGATCACGTACTTGTAGTGCGTGAAGCCTGTGGTCAGCGGGATGCTGGCGATGATCTGATAGGTCAGTTCGTCGCCGATGCCGGCCGCGCCGTCCGCAGGTTTGATCAGCCGCTTCTCGACTGTCGGTGTGGCGCTCTTCATCTTGATCTGCCCCAACTTGACCGCCGCGCTGTCGGCAAAGGAATCATAGGTGTTCAGACCATCGCTGGAGACCACTTCGGTGCCCACGAGCATCGGGATGGAGGCCGGAGAGGAGCCGGACAACGAGGAGGTGGTGTCGACCACCAGATAGATGCCGCCCTTGAGCCCGGTGAACTGCACCGTCATATCGGCGTCATCGTCGCCGGTAGTTGGTGCCGCGATGGTGGCGACATCGTCTCGCGTGGTGTCGGCCATGCGTGCCTTGACGTTGGCATTGTCGGAGAACTTGGTGACGAACTGACGCAACCTGCCGTCATAGGCCTTGGCGCGTGAGTTTGATGTTTCGTCCTCGTTGGAGCTGTTGGTGGTGGAGGCGTAGCCCAGCCAGTACTTGGAGATTGCACCGACGACGTTGTCCTCATAGCCGCTGGGCATCGCCGAAGCACCGGAGACCGCCAGGTAGGCGTCCTTCATGGCCGGCAGCATCGTTTCGTTCGCGGGTGCACCGTCATCGGCGGTGCGCGAGCTCGTGCTCACACTGGTCAGCTCGTTGTCGCCGTTCTTGGAGGCGGAGACATAGACGCCCATGCGCAAGGCGCTGAACGTGTGTCCCTTGACGGCCGAGCCTTTGCCGGTGATGGTCAGGGTGGCTATGCGCGAGGCCGAAGCCGTGGGATCAATGGTGATGGGCGTATCGGCGGCGTTGGCCACTCCGAAGGGGCTAAAGGCGAGAAGTGTGGCCGCTGCGGCCAATCCTCCCACCAGAGCCTTGAGATGTGTGTTCTTCATGATTGTGCTCTTTCTTTGTCTAAAACAGCAAACATTCTTATGTTCTTGTTTATGATGTCTGGGTTTGGTGGATCGTTAATAGTCATCGGACGACGCATCACCATTCGTCCAACCACCCGGCGGCTTACGGCGATATCCCATACGCCGCCGATATCCGGTTGCTTTATGAATCGTCCACCGCCTTTCCCCGTCGTATGAAGCATTCGATCGAGACAAACATTCCGATTCCAATCGTCAGAAGCGCGCCGACCACGGCGAAGATCAGACCGATCAGATGGGAACGGTCACCGGTCATCGGTAACACCGGCACGGGCTGAGAGACCGCTAGGCTGTAAGTGACCCATCCCGCCTCGTTGTTATCATTCAGCTCACTTGGATGATCGTCGGCGGTGATCCTGGCTTCGCCTTGCGTCAAACCTTCGGGAATATTGAACGACCATCGTCCATCGGCGCCAACCGTCACGCTTTCCGTGGCATTGCTGGGCCAAGTGACGGTGACCTTTGCTCCCGTATCGGCCGTGAGCCCGGTCTTCAAGTGACGGGCCGTACCACTGACCGTGCCCTTGGCCGGTTTGGAATCGACGGCCAACTGGGTCGAGGTCATGTCGAGCGTGGCATAGACACCGGCCGATCTGACCTTCGAATTGTCTTCGGGATTGGTGACCTGCGCGGTGAATATATAGGTGTCGCCCTGAGCGACCTCGTCAAGGAAGAACGAAGGATCGATCTCGCAGCTCCAGTTCTGCTCGCCAGCAGAGGCCAAGGTCATCGAGCAACCAGTGACGGGCTTCTCGACACCTGTCGTCGCCCCGCCCGCTGAAACGGTGTGTGTCGCGTACAGGGTCAGATTCTGCCCGGCTGTGGCAGGCGCCGCCGTGCCGGATATATGCACCTTGCTGCCTGTCGGCAGTTCGCCGTTGCTGGTGCGCTTGGTGTGCGGCACCGTAATCGCAGCCGAATCGATGGTCGACGGCGCAAATTTCAATGTGCGAATGTTGGAGAAGGGAGAGGTCAGCTCGTAGCCGGAAGCGAGTTCGGTCTGCCAGGCGTGATAGCGCTGGCTGCCTTCAACAATGGTGTTGTCGTTGTCGACGACTGACCAAGTGCCGTCCTCACCGACGATGGCGGTACCCACCAGTCGCCCTCTGGTATCCGCGTTGTCGACATCGTTCGCATCAATCGGCTTCTGAGTGTCTTCGGCATACAACGAGACCTTGTGGCCCGGCGTACCGGTGCCGGTGATGGTGGGGTGCTTGACGACGATGGCGTTCTCGGCAGGGGTATCGATAACGGGGGCCACGGGCTTGGGTAGCGAGTACTTGTAATAGGCGGTGTCGATGGTCCAGCCCTTGTCAACCAAAGCGTTGATCTGATCCTGCGACATGGTCTTGGTCACGCCGGCCTCGTTGCCACCGGACAGCGGGTTATAGGTGTCGCGCATGGCACCGGGGGCCACGCACTGGGCGTCGTTACCGTCTTTGTCGGTGGTGACCGGCCAGGTTACCAGCTTGAAATACCCATCAAGCCCCTGGTCGTCCTTGGCCTTGGCAAAGTCGATGGCACCTGTTGCCTCTTGAGCCGGACTCAAGGAACCTCCTGGCCCCTGCTTGCCCATCAGCTCCGGGTTGGAACGCAGCAGCGTCTTCGGCAGATTCACCGCGGCCTTCGCAGTGGCCTGCCCGTTGGCACTCGAGGCACCGGAACGCTGCTGCTGCTGACCGGTGACCAGTTGAGCCTGGGGCGTCAGGTCATCGACCGGTACCCAGTCCTTGCCACCCTTGAGCGCCAGCCACTGGAAGTAGAACGAAGTGTTCAGGGAGCAGGGATTGTTGTTATCCGCAGGATTGGCCCAGAACACGAAGAACGAGTTAGGCGGCGCAAGCCCCTCGCGCCATAACGGCACGGACAAACCAGTAAGGTTCAGGCCATAGTCGGTGACCAGTCCCCAGTTGGCCTGATTGCCGCTCCACAACGCCGGGCTGCCGTCCCAGCCGATAAACGAGATGGGGCCATTGCATTGCGACGGGTCATTGCCCGAGCAGCTGCCCTTGTAGACGTAGGCGGGGTTATTCTTTGCCACGTTGGTCAGGAAATCGCTTTCCTGTCGGCTGGCCGCGTTGTTCGGAGTGCCCGGCCACTCCCACTTGCCGTTGCCGGTGTTGTGCTTCTGGACCACGGCGTACACGTATTGGTCCATCTTGACACCGCCGAGAACCTTCGGGTCCACATCGTTGGGATAGTTGATGTCACATTCCACGGAGATGTTCAGAAAGTCATAGACGCCCGAGGTGATGATGGAATGGATGGTATAGACCTGGGCGTTGTTGTAGGCCCACAGGATGGCGCCGAACATACCGGCCTTGCCTGGGCTCAGGGTGTCGATGTAGTTAATGGGGGTGGTGCCGCCGGTGGCATCCGCCCCGAAATCGAAATACAGGCGCAACCCGCAGCTACGGTTCTTGGCCTCTGCGCTGCTCACCGCCGTCGCGCACTGCTGGGGGTTGGCCGGATCGACCTGGTTATGCGCCACGCGCAGCACGAAGTCCATGCGCAGCTCGTCGCCGTAGGTGTCGATGCGGTTGTTGTTGGCCAGCATCTGGAAAAGCTTCGGCGTGTAGTCGACGGACTCCCCCGCCTGCGCGGACACTTCGCCAGCGTTGGCGACGGCATTGAGCTGCGAAACGGATGAATCAGATGACGCGGGCGGCACGATGACCAAGCTGACAAGAGCGAAGCAGATGGCGGCCAAGGCACACAATGCCGAACCCCACCATGTTCTTCGTATCCTGCCTTGTACCATGCATCCACCTTGAAATCGAAATGTCCATGCGCAACCATCGCGCATATTTGAATTACATTTTCATATTAGTGCAGTAATACATCAATAGTCCAATCCGAATTGCCTATGAGCGCAAAACGAACAGTTATTTTCGCCATATGGAAACCGGTGTACCAACAAGGAAATCAAGCCTGTCGGGCTACTCCCCCTTGGGTTCAGCGATTCTATATCCGCCCACTTGCATGACGAATCGGCCAATGCCGGCGATGGCGGATGAGCATTAAAATTATCCCAACAGCGATAATCGTCAATGCCGTAATCGTTCCCCACAGCAAACCGTCACCCACGGAATCCTCCGGATAGGGAATGTCTTTGGGAATTGCCCGACGCTCGGCCGTCAACACCAGCCTCTGCGTGTTGACCCCATACGGCGTACAGGTCATCAACGTCACCAGATCCTTGCCTTGACGCACCTTGTAGAGATGGACATCATCGGGATCCACCACGTGAATGGCCGTGACCCGATAGCCGATGGTACGTCCCAAGGAATCGATATAGATGACATCGCCTTTTCTGAGCTGATCCAGCCTGGTGAACAACGTTTCATAGGGCCTGCCGCGATGCCCGGTCAATACGGCATTGGTCGATTTGCCGCCCACCGGCAGACTCGTCCCGTAAAGATGGCCCACACCTTTGTCAAGCACCTCGTCGGAGGTGCCATGGTAAATCGGCAGTTTCAAGGAGATCTTCGGAATATGGATGACCGCCATCACCCCGCCACCGGAGTTCAGCAACATCTGATAGGTCGTGTCTTTTTGCGAGCTCGTCAAGACTTTCTTGCCGCCTGCGGAGTTCTTGGTGGATTGCGCGAACGGATCGCTGTATTCTCCCAGCGAATGCTGCCCGGATGACGCTATGGATGCGTTGTATCGTTGCGCTGCATGGTATTCCTCCACGACTTTGCCCTGCGGCCACTTGCGGACACGATTCATGGCGGCGACGGCCGCGGCCTCCTGCCGGCGCGCATTGACGTATTGATTGGCCGGCAGCCAAAGCGCAAGAGCAACGGCGGCCACCACGAAAAAAGCCGCCAAAGCCTTCATGGCGTTGATGATCATGCGCTTTCGACGGATGAAGGCAGCATGGTCCAATCCTTCATGAACGATTTCGAGGAACGGCCGAGGAGTCTTTCCGACATATCCGCCATTACCATGCGGTTCACTGCCGGAAGGAGATGAAACAGACTCCGTGACGCCATAGTGGCCATGAGAGCGTTGCGCCCGTGCAATGGGTCGGTGACCTTGTCCGCTTCCGTGCGCTTCGTCAGTATCCATATCTCTTACGCTACACGTTTCAGAGACACCGCGTCGACCCACACCGCTTTACATACGCGAAAAGCCCCCGCAAAAGCGGAGGCTTGACAGTTTCGAACGCAGATGCTCAGGCGTTCACAGGAGCGTTAACGTCCTTGGGCAGTGCACCCTTGGCCTGGTCGACGATGGTCTTGAACGTGTCCGGATCGGAAACGGCCAGCTCGGCCAGAGCGCGACGGTCAAGTTCGATGCCCGCGAGCTTCAGACCCTGCATGAAGCGGTTGTAGGTGATGCCCTGGGCGCGGACGGCAGCGTTGATACGCTGGATCCACAGCTTGCGGAAATCACCCTTACGCGCCTTGCGGTCGCGGAAGTTGTAGTTAAATGAATGGAGCAGCTGCTCTTTCGCGCGACGATACGAACGGGAGCGCTGACCACGATAGCCCGAAGCCCTCTTTAAGACGACGCGACGCTTCTTATGAGCGTTCACTGCGCGCTTGACACGTGCCATATTGTTTCCTCTAGCTTTCTATTAAACCTTGTATACCCTATAAACCGAGCCGATTCAGCGACCGAGCAGCTTTCGCATGTTCTTGCTCTGAGCCGTGGCCAGCACCTGGTCGCGGGAGAGGTTGCGGCGCTTGCGCGCGGACTTGTGCTCAAGGTTGTGGCGCATCGAGGTGCCAGCCTGCATGAGCTTGCCCGTACCGGTGACGCGGACGCGCTTTTTCGCGGCGGAATTGGTTTTCATCTTCGGCATTGCTGCCCTCCTATTTTCCTTCGGAAATCGAATTCATTCTTCGATGTCCTGTGCCTGCTGACGTGTGAATCGACAGACACAAAAATCTTGTTGTTACTTTTTTGCCCTGGGCATCGGCTTGGCCGGTTTTGCGGGCTTGGCTGAAGTTGCGGACTTTGCCTTGCCGCTTTTCGGCGCAACCGATTTGACGGCTTTCGCAGACGCAGTCGATTTAGCAGGCATTTCGCTCTTGCCGGCCTTGACTGTCGGCTTTGCAGCAGAAGCTTTGGCGGGCTTTTCTCCAGCATCCGTCTGCGCCCCTTTGATCTCGTTGACCGCAGCCTTCGCCTTACCGGCCTCCTGCGCCTTTTCCTTCTCTTTGGCGGCAAGACGAGCTTTCTGGCGGGCCTGGCGATCGGCACGGGTATCGGCGCCACGACGACGCTGCTCGGACTGGGCGTGCACTTTCTTGCCCTTGGGAGCCAACGTCATGAAGATGTTGCGCCCTTCGTGCTTCGGGTAGAACTCGATGGTGCCGTATTCGGAGACCTCATCGGCCAGACGCTGCAAAAGCTCCACCCCGCCAATCGGACGGGACTGCTCGCGACCGCGCAGCATGATGGTGACCTTGACCTTGTCGCCGCCAGAAAGGAAGCGGATGACATGGCCCTTCTTGGTCTCAAAATCATGTTCGTCTATCTTCAAGCGGAAACGAATTTCCTTGATCTCGGCCGCACTCTGATTACGACGTGCCTCACGCTGCTTGATCTTCTCGTTGTACTTGTACTTGCCATAGTCGATGAGCTTGGCCACCGGAGGATCTGCGTTCGGCGCCACTTCAACCAAATCGAGATTGGCTTCCTTGGCCAGATTCAATGCGACTGAGGTCGCGATGACACCGACCTGCTCGCTGTTCGGGCCGATCAGGCGTACCTTGGAAACGCGTATCTCGTCGTTAATGCGTGGTTCTGCGCTGATGATGAACTCCAATCCTTGCTACTGCTGAATGCACCGCCGTCGAAAACAAATACCGAATCAACTCGGCAATAATCGCAACAAAGATTCAAAACACAAGCATCAAACTCAATCAATACCGTAGAAAGCCACGGCAAATACCGCACTTTCGATTCCCTGCCAAAGCAAGGAATGCCTTGAACCCGAAGCTACGAAAAGCTTCCAGGTGGGGCGCACCCACTTTCTTGATTTCTCAAGCCGAGTATTAAGTATACCCCATCTGCGGACAATCGAAACACTTCACAGAAATGTACAGGCCACGTCTATCATAAATGTGATGTCCATCACATATTACAAGGAGAAGATATGCGAGCAGTTCGCTATTACGGTAAAGAACATATCCAGCTTGACGACATTCCTGAACCGGACCTGAAACCGGGAACAATCAAGATCAAACCCGCCTACACCGGCATCTGCGGATCCGACCTGCACCTTTACTTCGACGGTCCTGAAAGCGGCGGCATCAACCCCGACGTCGCGCATCCCCTCTCGGGCGAGAAGCTTCCCATGGGTTTCGGCCATGAGTTCTCTGGTGTCGTAGAGGAAATCGCGGATGATGTCGACACACCTGTCAAAGTCGGCGACCCCGTCGTGGTCGAGCCGCTTATGGTGTGCGGCGAATGCAGTGCCTGCAAGTCCGGCAACTACAACGCATGCGAGAAGATGGGCTTCATCGGCATCAATGGCAAGGGCGGCGGTCTGAGCGAACACATCGTGGTCGAATCCCGCTGGGTACATGCCATCGGCGATCTGCCCCTTGACCAGGCGGCGCTCATCGAACCCATGTCGGTGGCCTATCATGCGGTCCGTCGCACCGATCCCCAGCCAGGCCAGACGGCCGTGGTCGGCGGCGCCGGTCCTATCGGCCTGCTGATCGGCACCGTGCTCAAGGCCAAGGGAGTCCGGGTCATCATGTCCGAGCTTTCCAACGTCCGCAAGGAAAAGGCGCTGAGCTCCGGAGCGGCGGACATCGTCGTCGATCCAAGCAAAGAGGACCTCGGAAAACGAGCATACAAAGAGACCAATGGCGACGGAGCGGATATCGCGTTCGACGCGGCCGGATCCGAAATCGTCGTCCATCAGCTCCTTTCCGCGCTCCATCCGGAGGGAAGGCTGGAAATCGTGGCATTGCACGCCAAGCCTGTCACACTTGACGTCCTGTCCGAGCTCATCTTGCCCGAAAAGCTCGTCGGTGCTTCCATCGGTTATGCCCATGACCATGAAGAGGTCATCAAGCTGGTCCACGACAAGCACATCGACCTCTCGCAATTCATCACCGACCGGATCAAGGTCGACGATATCGTGGAGAAGGGATTCAAGGCGCTGCGCAACGACGCCGAACACCACGTCAAAATCATCGTCCAAATGTGATTGCCGATAGGCCATTGAAATGAAAAGTGACGGGCAACCGAGTCGAAGCTGCCCGTCACTTTTCATTGCTTTACTCAGAGACATCAAAATTGGCGTATTCCAGCTCTTTCGACGCACCGCCGTCTTCCGTCTGCACTTGGCCGGTGGGGTGGAAACCAATGTGACGGTAAAAGCCCTGCGCCTTATCGTTGAATTCCAGCACCCAGAGCACCACACGTTTGGTGGGCAACGCGTCGAAAACAGCCTGTGCCAGCTTGCGCCCGATTCCGAGGCCCTGGCAACGGTTAAGGACATATATTGCGCCCAATTCCGCGCAATTGGGATAGTCGCTGGGTTCGCGGGCAGGATTAGCGAATTCGGCGTAACCGACCACCTCATCGTCCACCAGCGCTACGAACACGCTCGCCGGGTCATGGCGCTTGGTGACTTCAAAGGCAAACTCCGGCGTGATCTTGTCGACCAGCCATTGCGGCAATTTGCCCTGATAGGTCTCGTGCCAGGTCTGCGAGTGCACTCGGGCCTTGGCCTCGAAATCGGCCGGCGTGATATGGCGCACGACGATGGAAAGCTCACTTGTAGTCGGCATAATCGTTTCCTTCCTTGGAAACCACGCCCCGTCAATCGACGCATCGCAACGACGGAACGAATATGCCCGCCCCACACAATTTGCGAAACGGGCCTCGGACCTACTTGTTGATCACGGCTTCGATATTGTTGCCGTCGGGATCGTGAACGAAGGCCGCGTAATAGTTCGGGCCATAATTCGGACGCGGGCCGGGCGCGCCGTTGTCGCTGCCACCGGCCTTGAGACCGGCTTCGTAAAACGCCTTCACCGCTTCCTCATCCTGCGCCGCGAACGCGAGATGAATCGGCGACGGGGTCGTGCCTTCCTTCGCGGCTTCGATCCAGACGCTGTCGCCATCCTTACCGTCCGAGAACATCACGGCTCCGGGGAATTCGGCACCTTGAACATAGCCGAGAGGCGCCAACACCGCCTGATAAAAAGCCTTTTCGGTATCAAAATTGAGTGTGTACACACCGATATGGTTGATCATAATCATTCCCTTCAGCTCGGGACGGCTCGCATTTTTTAAGGTCTGCAAAAATGCGAGCCGAAAACAAACATTGTTCACAGCATAATAGCATCATTGCAACGATTTTGAGACATTTCCAAAATCGTCAACGTTTATTTTGCTCGCATTTTTCCAAACGCCCTAAAAATGCGAGCCGCCGACGCATGTAAAATTTTATTTATGACCCTTTCTCATCCATGTTTCGTTTTCGCCGCCGGAACCTACTACGGCAACGAGCCGACGGCCGAGAAAATGCCGACGAATGCTTTTGTCATCACCGCCGACGGCGGACTTGACCACGCCATCGCTTCGGGCATCAGACCCGATCTGGCCATCGGCGATTTCGATTCGGCAAAAGCAGGAATCCCGCAAGGTGTCGAAACCATCGCGCTGCCGCCGGAACATGACGATCCGGACATGCTTTCAGCGCTGAAAGCCGGGTGGTCGCGCGGATACAGGGACTTCCGCATTTACGGCGGACTGGGCGGAAGGATCGATCATAGCGTCGCCAACATCCAGATGCTTGCCTTGCTGGCCCACAACGGCGGTATCGGACTACTCTACGGCGAGCACAGCGTGGTCACGGCCATTTGCAACGGATCGATTCACTTTTCCGCCGACGCCTTGAGTCTTGACAGCAACGCTGCCGACGCAATGGGGCAAACCCATCGCGATATACGAAACGTCCCGGGCTACGAAGCCAAAACCGGCAGCGAGACATGCAAGAACCCATCGAGTCCCAGATCTTATCCCGATACTCGAACCGTCTCGGAAACCATGGCCAAGATCGACAGCGAAACGTGCGGCAACCCCGGCGATGGCGCCGATACCGATCCCACCAACCGCATGGTTTCGGTTTTCTCCCACGCCGATATCTCGCGAGGGGTCACCGAAACGGGACTCAAGTACGAACTGGAAAACGGCACGATGCGCAGCGACACCGTGATCGGGGTGAGCAACGAACTGCTCGACGGGCATCCAGCCTCAATCAGCGTGGCCGACGGCACACTGATCATCACTTTCCCCATCGGTACGACAATCGACGTACTCACCACTACCGTCACACCGGTCGAAGATCTTGGCCCTCTGGCAGACCAGCCCTCGAAGCTTCTGGCAAGATCCGCCGACAAATGGGATTGACCACGACAAGCGTCCACAACACGCAACTCTGATCGCATCATTCAATCGGACTGGAGGTTTTGCGACGCAAACACGACTATCAGCGTCGTGAAACCTCCAGCACTCGGCGATAACGGAGCTTCCACGACGCAAACGCCGCAGACAACGTCGCAAAACCTCCAACATCGAGACAAAATGGCACTTCCACGACGCAAACGCCGCTCTTAGCGTCGCAAAACCTCCAGTAGGCACTGACAGGCATTGGCAAAACGAACCCACGGCCATAGAATCGAATCAGCATCAACCCCATCGCTTCGAAAGGACCCATGATGACCGACGCCAAAACAACTGCCCCGACACCTGACCCTGCCCAGCAGGACGGCAAGGTGCTCTTCGTGTGCTACAACCACTGCACCACCTGTGCCAAAGCGCGCCGATGGCTGGGCGAAAACAACATCGACTTCACCGAACGCGACATCAAAGGCGACAACCCCACCGCCGCCGAACTCAAGCGATGGTGGAAGGCGAGCGGTCTGCCGCTGAAGCGTTTCTTCAATACTTCAGGCATGCCCTACCGCGAAATGAAACTCAAGACCAAACTACCCGAAATGAGCGAGGATGAGCAGCTGAAACTCCTTGCAACCAATGGCATGTTGGTCAAGCGTCCGATTGTTGTGAACGCTAACAAAATTTTGGTGGGTTTTGACCCGGAAACATGGGAAAACACCTTTTCTGGTAGAGGAGACACGTTAAAATAACAACTGTTGGTAAATATACAGCTTAGGGCGCGAGCCCGCGTTCCCAAGTTGTTTCCGTTAGGGAGAATTACATGACAGTAAAGATTGGTATTAACGGTTTTGGCCGTATCGGACGTCTTGCGTTCCGTCGCATTTTCGAACTTCAGGCCCGCGGCGGCGAGGCCAGTGACATCGAGGTCGCAGCAATCAATGATCTGACGACTCCGGCGATGCTCGCTTACCTGCTCAAGTACGACAGCGTTCACGGCACGTTCCGTCACGATGACGGCACCCCGGTCAAGGTCGAGTCCACCGATGACGCGATCGTGGTCGACGGCAAGGAATACAAGGTCTATGCCGAGAAGGACGCCCGCAACATTCCGTGGGTGAAGAACGACGGCGTCGAGTTCGTGCTCGAGTGCACCGGCTTCTACACCTCCGCCGCCAAGAGCCAGGCTCACCTGGACGCCGGCGCCAAGAAGGTCCTCATCTCCGCTCCGGCCAAGGATGACACCACCCCGACCGTCGTCTTCGGTGTCAACCAGGAGATCCTCAAGCCCAGCGACAACATCGTTTCCGCCGGCTCCTGCACCACGAACTCCTTCGCGGCGCTCGTCAAGCTCCTTGACGACAACTTCGGCATCAAGGTCGGCTTCATGACCACCGTGCACGCCTACACCGGCAGCCAGATGCTGCTTGACGGCCCTCGTGGCTCCAAGCCGCGCAACAACCGCGCCGCCGCCGTCAACACCATCGAGCACTCCACCGGCGCCGCCAAGGCGATCGGCAAGGTCGTTCCTTCGGTCAACGGCAAGCTGCAGGGCCACGCTCAGCGCGTGCAGATCCCTGACGGCTCCTTCACCGAGCTCTTCACCGTGCTCAACAAGGAAGTCTCCGCCGACGAGATCAACGCCGCTGCCAAGAAGGCCTTCGAGGACAACGAGACCTTCGGCTACAACGCTGACAACATCGTCACCTCCGACATCATCGACGACACCCACGGCGGCGTCTTCGATCCCACCCAGACCGATGTCAACACCATCGACGGCACCACGCTGGCCCGCACTGTCGCCTTCTACGACAACGAGTACGGCTTCACCTGCAACATGATCCGCACCCTGCTCTACTTCGCTGAGATCAGCAAGTGAGCACATCGCGGTAGGCAGCAGCCTATCAGCTAGATAGCATATCGATGATGGCCTCCTTCCCTTTATCGGGATGGAGGCCATCATCATATTGCAGCCCGATCGTACAGATTTCTGCCATATTTAAGCTGTCGAGCAATCATCAATGGTCCATTTGTGGCGCAATCGTCAGTTTCCGCCACATTTAGACCGTTGACGATGACTCAGCGGCTTGAATATGGCGCAATCTTTCACACCGATAAGAACACACACACTTCGCCTGATGCAGGCATTGCCACTCCAGCACCCGCCAATGCCTGCACACTTCGACCTAGGGATGGTACAACTGAAAACATGAGCAAGAAACATAAGAAAGCGGCAGGAACGGCCTCCACCCCGGCGACACGGGAACTGAGTGAGGCGGGCATCCCCTTCAAAATCTATGAGTATGAGCATTCCTCCGACCATATGGACGAAGGCTACGGGCTTGAAGGCGCTGAAAAACTCGGCATCGATCCGCATCGTTCGTTCAAGACGCTGATGGCCGATACCGGTTCCGAACGCGTCATCGGCGTGGTACCCGTGAGCGGGCATCTGGATATGAAATACCTTGCGGCCGCGGTCGGAGCCAAAAAGGCAGCCATGGCCGACCCTAAAGTGGCACAACGCGAAAGCGGCTATGTGGTCGGCGGCATCTCGCCGTTGGGGCAACGCACCAAACACAAGACGGTTCTGGACAAAAGCGCCATGCAATTCGATGAGATCATCATTTCCGGCGGCAAACGCGGCTTCAGCGTCGGCCTTAACCCGAACGATCTGGTGAAAGTGCTCGGCGCCTCCGTCGCTGCAATCGGTACTTGGTAAAGTAGGCTCGCCAAATCCAGGGACTCAAAAAGAACCTTCTGATTCTCAATGTCGTAAAAATAGCCATCTTGGTGCACCAAGAAGCCCGTATTAGCCACTTTGGGCAGGCAATCTTCGTTTTTCGGCCTTCTTGGTGCACCAAGAGGCCGTTTTTATTCGAAATCGAGGCTCATTCTTCATATTTTGGCCCTCTTGGTGCACCAAGAAGCCGTTTTTACCCGGAATTGAGGCTCATTCTTCGTTTTTTGGCCTTCTTGGTGCACCAAGAGCTCTAAAAAAGGCAAAATCTGGATAACGACATGTTCGTTTGGTCTGCAGCGCCGCAGAATCAGACAGAGTGTCATATTAGAATAGTGAACGGTAACAATTACGTTTCTATAACAGGAGTTGATATGACTTCAACGACACTGCCCCTCCGCTCGGGCCAACAATTCACCATTTCGCACGGAGACTACACGGCCGTAGTCACCGAACTCGGTGCGACGCTGCGCAAGCTCACCTACCGCGGCAAGGATATGATCGCCTCGTGGGACCCGGATAAGACGGTGCCATGCTCCAACGGGCAACTGCTCGTCCCCTTCCCCAACCGCATCGAGGACGGCGTGTACACCTTTGAAGGCAGGACCTACGAACTGCCGATCGACGAACACGAAAAGCACAACGCCATCCACGGCTACGGCTACCGCGTCTTCTGGAATCTGGAGAGCCTGAAAGAGGACCGCGTGGCGCTGACCTGGCGCACCGGCAACATGAAGGGCTATCCTTTCGACCTTCTGGTTCGCGCCGTCTTCAGCTTGAGCGATGACGGACTTACCCTCACCCTCTCCGCCACTAACAACGACAACGTCAACGCGCCATGGGCCTTGGCCATCCATCCGTGGATCGCCAACGGCTTCAATGGCTACGGCGACGAGATCGACGGCCAGAACGCCCAGTGTAAAGTCACCATTCCGGCTCGCACGCATGTCACCGTCAATGAACGTCTGCTGCCAACCGGCACCGAGCCCGTGCGCGGCAAGTACGACCTGCGCAAGCCCACTGCCCTGACCGAACAGCCCTTCGACGACGCGTGGACCGATGTGGAGCGCGACGCCGACGGCAACGTCTTCGCCACACTGACACGCCCGGACGGACTGAGCGTGCACGTCGGTGGCGACAAGACCATCACCTCCTTCCAGATGTGCACCGGCACCGGCTTCGCGCCGGATAGCCACCCGGCCGGCGTCGCCATCGAACCGCAGACCGCGTATGCCAACGCGTTCAACAGCGGCAAGGACCTGATCATCGTGGCTCCGGGCGAGACCAGCACGACCAACCTCTATTTCATGGCCGAAATGCACTGAGAACAAGCCAGTCTGATGCTTTCGAAAGACCATCTCATACTGCGATAAAGTGGTCAATACTCCTCTTAAGTGGTCACTTCCTACGATGAAAATGACCACTTAAAGATAGTATTGACCACTTTGTTACATGAAAAGGCCGATGAGAGGACGAATCCGGATAAATCGACCGAAACCAAGTGACATTGTATGAAGTCGCAACAACGTGCGATAATACCTAAGGCTTATTCATTGAACGTAAAGGAGTCCATCATGGGAATGCGCGGACGTAAGCGTAAGGATCGCCGCAAGAAGGCGGCCAACCACGGCAAAAGGCCAAATGCCTGAGTCGTGTACAATACGTGAATTCACTAAACGCTCCGCAGCAATTGCGGGGCGTTTCCCATATATCGGCCATGAAAACGCATGCGCCAAAACGAACAAACCACAAACAGAACCTATCGGCCATTTCGCAGTGTTTAGGATTGTACCATGCTCATTGTCGAGCAGTTGCCACTCATAAATCTGATCGGCACCATCCTCAGCAAAGAGATTCACAGGTATACGGCAAATCTCGCTCGGCGTCCTGCCCAATCCCCTCACTGAACTCATTGAGAACAGCTCTCAGACGATTCTCCCTCGCCAAAATAAAAGTTCCCGCAAGGCCGGACCCCGGTTTTCAACACCATATTCTGGTTGATGACCCTACAATCGACAATAGATGAATGAGCTATAAACGAATCAGAACCGTTGCATCGCCGCCGACGAAAAACCATACACTACAACGTGCACGCGAAAACCATTCAAATCGTTTACACCAATTAATCTATTCGGAAGCGACGTCATTGCCGCAGGACTCCTCGAGGCAGCAACGATCAAGTGTCGCCTGGAGCTTGGCAAACAGACATTCCGGAGCAACAGCCGGTCGCAAAAGCTCACGCAATTCGGCGATCAGGACTTTCTCTCGCGCGTCGCAACAGGATTCCGGATTGAAGCATTCGTCATCAGGAAGGCGGTTCTCAGAATCATAACGGGAGACTTCGATGTCGGTACGCATGACACCGTCGGAATGCTGGCTTCTCACCACCACTCGACTGGTGCGCTTGATTCGTCCGTCCATCGATATTTCCCTTCCGTGACTTCTAATTGACTATTATTGCTCATTTTGGCTATTTTGGGGTTCGCGGATAGTGAAGATACGGTTCTCTTCTATTTCTCCGCCTGTTGTGCCACCCCCGAATTCTGCGCGGCAACCTGCTTTTGGGCCTCTTGTGCGGATTTTTCCGACGCATCCTTGCCGTAACCGCGCTGGCGGGCATAGTCGGTCAGCTCCTTTTTCAGCTGAGAGCGTGCGCGATTGAGCCGGCTCATCACGGTTCCTATCTTGATGCCCTGTTCGGCGGCGACCTGCTTGTATGATTTGCCGTCAATAGCAGTGTCGATGAACACCTGCCGGCGTTCGGGCGAAAGCGAATCCAGCGCCTGCATGATTTCAGCGGGCGCGAAACCGTCCAGATACTCCTGCTCGGCGGATTTCAGCCCTTCCGAAGAATGGTCCGAGGCGGAATAGATGTCCCAGTCGTCGTACTCCCCCGTTGAATCGTTGGCACGCTGGGGGCGGCGCTTGGCTTTGGCATACTGGTTGAAGTAGGCGTTGCGCTCGATGGTGGTCATCCACGCCTCGAAGTTGCTGCCGGGGCGGAAACTGTCGAACGCCTTGAACGCACGCTCGTAGGCGTCCTGCACCAAATCCTGAGCATCCTCGGTGTTGTTCGTAAGCTTCATCGCCTGACGATACAGCACGTTGACGGCAGGCATCGCCAGCGTTTCGAAACGCGCACGCTTCTGGGCGGTCGTCTCGCGCTTCTGCTGCTTGGGCTGTGCCTGGTCGGTTTGTGTCACGTTACCATTCTACGCATCGCCGGTGCCGCGGCCGACACGCGCCTTTGCCACTGTTTATTATGACATCGACAACATGCCTATACGGTTTTATCGACAATATGGGACCCGAAGGCCGATACCGAACGCCGGCATATATTGCCGATCCGGACAAGAAAGAGCCATCGGCCAGGGATCGACATCCCTCGATATAAAGGTAATACAATGTCGGAATCGCAACGCACAATATGGATATGACACCAATCAAGAACAATACCGACACGGACATTGCGGCAACCATGCTCGACGCCATAGCACAGGTCCCTGAGCAGGATGATGACACGACATTGAAAGAGGCGTGGCTGCTTGGTTTCGATACGGAGACCACCGGCACCGGTTCCACCGATGCGATCGTCTCGGCCTCGCTGGTTTTACGCGACCCGACAAGGGGCTATGAAGGCGATGTCGTGGCGGAATGGGTCATCAATCCTCATCGTCACATCAGCGCGGGTGCCAGCCGGGTCAATGGGTTCACCGACGAATTCCTCGAGGCCAACGGTGCACAACCGGCCGACGCCATCGCCGCCATCGGCTCCATCGTCACCGCCGCCCAGACCAAGCACATCCCGCTGCTGGCCTACAACGCGCCTTTCGACGTGCGGATGCTGGCCGGAGACCTCAAACGCTGGAACCTCAAAGCGTTGCCGGACGAGCTTTTGGTGGTCGACCCGTTGGTCATCGACCGGGAGATCTCGCACCGTCACGGCAAACGTACGCTGACCTACACCACCGAATACTACGGAGTCGAGCCACACGGCGATTTCCACGACGCGACCGCCGACACCACCGCAGCCGTGGACCTCATCAGGCCGATGTCCACGCTCTACCCGCAGGTCGGCAACTTGAGGCTCGGCGACCTGATGGACTGGCAACGGCAGGCCCACAAGAAGTGGAAGGACTCGTTCAACTTGTGGATGGAGTCGCGCGGTCGTCGTCCCATCACCGACAGCTGGCTCTGAACCGGTTGCCATATGGTCTCGGCAGCCCCGCGCCGAGGAGGTCCTGACAACAAGACGGCGACCACGAACCAGCCGTGATGTGTAAGTTCCATTCGATTGTGCCGGGCATCCCCTGTTTTCGCGCGCCCGATGCGCTAACCTTATGGACGGCAAGAAAGGTTTGATATGGCTCTGAGTGTGGCGACTGCGGTTGAATTGCTCGACAAGCATCATCTCCTCCGCGAAATCATCCAAGGCAAGACATGGTCGCGCGACCCTGCCCGGTTTGCCGGCACCGACGACGCCTTCACCTCGATCACCTACGACACCCGACAAGTACAGGCCGGGACGCTCTTATGCTGCAAGGGCCGTTTCAAGGCCGAGTATCTTTCCGGCTGCGACGAACAAGGGCTCAAGGCCTACGTCTCAGAGACGGATTTCAGCGCGCAATGCAACGCCGTCGGCATCATCGTGGGCGACATCCGCAAGGCGATGAGTCTGCTTTCCGCCGCTTTCTATGGACGGCCGCAGGACGAACTGACACTCATCGGCATCACGGGGACCAAGGGCAAGACGACCACCGCCTACTTCGTTCAGGCGATCTTGAACGCCGCCAGTGACGGAAAGACCGCCCTGTTTTCCTCGGTCGACAACTGCCTTGACGGCCATACCTATAAGGCTTCCGCGCTGACGACCCCGGAATCGATGGACGCGTTCAAGATGATGCGGCAGGCGGTCGACAACGGGATGCGATACTTGGTCATGGAGGTCTCGTCGCAGGCCTACAAAGTCAATCGCGTCTATGGACTGACCTTCGATGTCGGAGCCTTCCTGAACATCTCCCCCGACCACATCAGCCCCATCGAGCATCCCACATTCGAAGACTATCTCTATTGCAAACGCCAGATTACCGCCAACAGCAAGGCGCTGGTTTTGGGAGCGAACTGCGACCACGCCGACCTGATTGCTGAGGACGCCGCCGCAGACGACGTTCCGGTCACCACGTTTGCGCTGCATAGTGAGGATCAAGACCACGGCACCAAGGCGGATACCGTTGCCTGGCCCGCGGATAAGGACCACACGGCATTCCATATCGACATGGCGCAAGCCAGCGCAACCGATTCGCCAGACACGGCCGACACCTACAAGCTGCGCATGGACGGCGACTTCAACTATGCCAACGCCGCCGCCGCGCTTACCATCGCACGGCTCGCCGGCGTGGATCTCAATGACACCAAAATCTCGCACGCCCTCGAAAACGTGCGGATTTCAGGGCGAATGGAACAGTTCAAAGACTCGCGCGGGCCGAACGTCGCCATCGTCGATTACGCCCACAATTTCGCCAGCGTCTCCGCACTGATTGATTTTGCCATCGAACGCTACGGCGCCAACCAACCACGTATCACATTGGTCAGCGGCTCCGCAGGCGGCAAGGCCGTGGACCGCAGGCAGGAGATCATCGAGGCTGCGCAACACCGCGTCGACCGCATCATCATCACCACCGATGACCCGGACAAGGAGCGCGCGCAGGATATCTGCGAGACGATGCAGGCCGCCGTCACCGACCCCAACGTGGACGCCGACATCATCGTGGACCGGCAGAAAGCCGTCGAGACCGCCATCCACGAGGCGCAGGCACACGACGGCTTCGACGTCATCCTGATCGTCGGCAAAGGCGAGGAACAATGGCTTAAGGTGGACGGCAAGCACGCCCCCTACGAAGGCGATACTCATATCGTCACCAGGCTGTTCTCGTAAAGCGATGAAACCCGTGAAAACCAAGCGCGAAAATCCGATATACCCAATCCGACGACATCCGTAAACGTAAACTTGAACATTAGTATGGTGGAAGCGAAACAATAAAGGAAAGCATGATCAGCTTAGAAAAAACCGAATATCCCCAGCTTGAGGCGGCCGCGAGCGAGGCCGGCGTCACGCTGCCAATCGAGCAGACCGGCATCTGGGCGAAGTTCCAGGCGGACATCCCCGGGCGTACGCCGTGGGGAACATATCGAATCCTCAAAGACGGCAACACCGTGGCATTCATCGGGTTCACCGACATGGCGACGCACGGCTACCACTATCTGCGTGCCGTTCACGGGCCGGTCTGGATTACCAAACCGAGCGAGGCGCTGGAACGTGAGTCCATCGATGCCATCGCGCTTGAAGTTCATCGTGTCGATAAGAAAATCGTGTTCCTGCGTATCGATACGTGGTACACCGCCGGCACGACGCCGGTGCTCTCCACCATCCCCTATAACCAGACCGTCATCATCGACGTCACCGGCGGAGATGACGCCATCCTCAGCCGCATGAAAAAGCGCGGCCGGCGCGACGTACGCAAGGCGCTGCGCGAATGCCCGGCCGATGTGGCCGACGAGACGAAAGAGGCCATCGCCGATTTCCGCGAATATTACGATGTGATGGTGGAGACGGGCAAACGCGACGGTTTCGCCCCGGCCCCCATCACCGATTATTCGGACATGATCGAAGCGCTGGGAGCCGACCACTGCCGCGTGTTCGCCGCACGCATCGACGGACGCGTGGTGGCCTGGTCCATCGTCACCGTCAACGGCACGCACGCCGTGCGCTACTACGCCGCGATGCGCAACGACGTGATGCGCCTGCACGTCACCGACAAACTGCTTTACAGCGAATGCTGCATCCTCGGCTCTCAGGGCATCACCGCCTACGACCTGATGGGCATCGGCAGCGACTTCGCGCCAAGCCTCATGGGCTTGAACGAGTTCAAATGCAAGTTCACCGAAGATATCACCCCGGTGGCCGCCGCGCGTGACATCCCCATCAAAAAGACCTTCTACAAGGCGCTGAAGGCCGCGAAAAAACTGAAGACCAAACTTTAGAACTTGCAGAATCATAGGACCAACCACTGAGCCAAGTAGGTGAAACCTGATTTGTTTATAGCCGATCGGTTTTTGATTCCCGAATCGGTTGATTGGTTGGTCCGATCGCTTTATCCGTCCATCGGTCAGGTCATTGCAAAGGATTGCGTATCATGGCAAACAATACAAACGGCACCGGCAGCGTCAACACCGCCGAGACTGCCCCAACCTCGGCACAGCAGGCTTCGTTCCTGCCGGTTCTGATCGGCACGGGAGCCAACGCCTACGGCCTGGCCTGCGGGTTCCACAAAGCCTACGGCGTCAAGTCCCTGGCCGTCGGCCCGGCCGCGCTCATCCAATGCCGCCATTCCTCAATCGTCGACATTCGTGTTATTAATGACCTCACCGAAGAAAAGCATTTCGTCCCTGAGCTGCACAAGCTGGCCACGGAGCTGAAAGCTCAGAGCCCCGACCGCCAGCTGCTCATCATCGCCTGCGGCGACACTTCCGCGGCCCTACTCGCCGAACACCGTGATGAAATCCGCAAGGACTACCTGACCTCCACCATCGACGGACCGACGCTTCAGCGCGCCGTCGACAAGGTCTCGTTCTGGAAGCTTTGCGAAACCACAAAGGTCAATACGCCCTTGACCGCGGTCTATTCGTTCGCGGATTTCCAATCGGGCCAGAAAGTTCCTCAGCCTGCCGTGTTCCCGCTGGAATTGAAGGCGGCGGACAGCGTTTCATACCTGAGCATCGATTTTCCCGGGCGTAAGAAGGCCTACACCATCGCCGACGCCGCCGAGCTCAACCAAGTGGCCCACGACATCTATAGCAACGGATACCGAGGCGAGCTCATCATCCAGGAGTTCATCCCCGGCGACGATACCGGCATGCGCACGCTCAACGCGTACGTCAACAGCGACGGCAGCGTGGCCATGATGTGCATGGGACGGCCGGTCATGGAGGAATACGCGCCCAACCGCATCGGCAACTACGCGGCCATCATCTCCGAAGGCGACAAGACCGTCTACGAACAATGCCAACGCCTCATCGACGAACTCGGCTACACCGGCTACGTGAATTTCGACATCAAACGCGACCCGCGCGACGGCAGCTACCGCTTCTTCGAGATCAACCCGAGGCCGGGCGGCAGCAGCGACTACGTCACCCAGGCCGGCTTCAATCTGGCACGTTGGATCGCCGAAGACCTCGTGATGCACCGCCATAGCGAACCATCATTGTGCTTCAGCGAACATCTGTGGATGGGAATTCCTAAGCGAGTGCTGAAGAAGTACGCACCCGCAGGTCCGCTGAAGAACGACGCACTGCGACTCATCAGCGAGGGTAAGTGGAGCCGTTCCTGCTTCAATCCTGCCGACCGGAATCTCAAACGTACGTTGGGCCTGTGGCGTTGGCAGCTGTATGTTTCGCGCGATTTCAAGCAGTACACGCCAAAACGAAACAGGGTGTGAATCGCCGACATCGGTCCCGCAGCATGGAAGAAACGTAATGATTTGGGCTGTCTGCGAAGGCTGCGAACAGCAAACGACACGTGGAATACGCCCGTTCAGACACACAGAGGCAGGCAAACGCGGAAAACCTCTGACGCTGGTACTATAAGTCGGGAACATCCTTATATTCCGTTTCGGACGGATACCGTATTTGTTGGTTGGGAGAGCTATGAGACGACCGTTCTTCGCCGTTATCGGCGGCATGGGCACGTTGGCGACCGAATCGTATATCCGGCTCATCGACAAGATGAGCGACGCCACCACCGACCAGGATTTCCTCGACTATGTGGTCTTCAACGACGCTTCCGTGCCCGATCGCACCGACTTCATGCTGGGCGACAGCAACGACGACCCCTTCCCCGTCATCGCCGACGACATTGAAAAAGCCACGTCCATCGGGGCCAGTTTCATCACGATTCCCTGCAATACCGCGCATTTTATGCTGCCGCGCTTCCAAGAGCTTACCGACGTGCCGATTCTCAATATGCTCACCGGTGCCGTCGAACGTATGAAGGCGACCTTGCCTGTTTCGACGCACCCGCGCGTGGGATTCATGGGCACCGAAGGCTCCCGCCATTCCGGCCTCTACCAGCGCGAAATCGAAGCCGCCGGTTACACGTTCATCGAGCCCGATGACGGGCTGCAGAAGCGCATCGATTCGCTGATCTACGACGATGTGAAAAGCGGCGGACCGCTAAGCCTCGAACGCTACCGTTCCGTCATCGACACGTTCCTCGACAAGTCTCCTGCGGCGAAATACCGTTGCGATATCGTGGTTCTTGGCTGCACCGAGCTTTCAGTCCTCAACGAGGCTTTCCCGCTCCCCGACCTGCCGATCATCGACGCCCAAACGATTCTCGCCGAAGACACCGTGGCGCGGGCAAAGGCGCTGAGACAAATAAATAAGCCTCATTCAGAGTCTTAAAAGCTAGAGTACTTTCAGGAACCTTAGCAAACTTCACTATGCGGCTATTGTCAGATACAAATAAACCTATGAAATTTTCCATTACTTTTACCAACTCAAATAGCTTATGAATTTCAAGTATCCATTCATACTCAGTCAGCTTTTAAAGCTATATCGTTAGCATACCTAACAATATTGTCATTACTCTCGGGAAACATTTGACCCAGATATATTTCTGCTGAGTCATGGTCATATTCTCCAACATATGCCCCGAGTGCTTGTTCAGGATCCATTTCAAATACCCGAATACACTTCTTCCATTCAGCATCAACTACGCGTTCATTCACAGTATTATCTGTAATGTCAGATTCCACAACCGGCAGAAAAGCCAAAGATACCTGCCCACGCTGAACTAAAAAGGGACGTTTAGATTCATGCCCAAAATTATTTCTTGCCGGAAGAATGAAAGCATTACCATAGACGCTATCTTTACCCTTTTTTCGTTCTAACTCAATAGCATAAAAATATTGTTTAATAATGTCATAGGTATCAGGTTGACCACTGATTTTTTGTCGTTTTCCTCTGCCGTATTGGGGAATATAGTATTTAGCATCTAAAACATACCAGTTTTTTCGAGTCGAATGATATGACACGATATCTCGTTCGAGTGCAGCGGTGTCCTCAGATTTTTTTTCGTCTGAATCATCTTTTGCATTTAAAAAATGCTTTTCAACTTCAGCATCGTCATAAAATTCCCAATGTGGCCGATCTGTTTGTAATTCCTCATCACGATTTTCAAAGAGATCTTGACAAACCTGTTCCCAAACCCTGTCAAACCTCGCTGTTCCATCAACCATCACTTTTCTTTTTTGAGAAGGACTATAATCATTCAAAAATTCACACATCGCTTGCAGCAAACGTTTTTTCCGTGTCTCGCATTCGGCATAAAGCTCATTATGCACTTCATGGAAAAGCCTGGCAGGCGTACCTAATTCACTAAGCTGTTTGGCTCGCAGACCACAAAGCGGCAATTTAAAAATCTTGTTAAGTCCCATCTGTTCAACGGTTACACTGATTTCATCAACAATCGCCTGTTGTATTTCAGCAATTCTACTTTTTGTCGGTATTCGCCGTGTAGTAATAAAATCCCAATACCCTATCATGTTTTCAACAGCGACTGGGCTACAAGATTCAACAGTCCGATTCCATTCAACATTGCCACAACCGTTATGTTCATAAATGCGACATGAACTGGTGTACATTCCGTTTTCTGCATAGTCATTAAGCAACACGCGATATAGAGACAGCTTGTTCTGCTCAAGCTTATATTCGTTTCTCAGCTCAAACGTATCGCGAAACACTAATTTTTCTTCTTGAGGTGTTTTGCCAAGCCTTTTATTCTTAATATGAACCGATTCAATTAAATCACCGAGCAACTGACTCACTACATGGCTATCCAGCTTAGCGATACCATCCCCGTTGATTTTTTTAAAATAATACTTTGGCAATACAATAAATAGACTATTCCATACGCTAATAAATCCTACATAATTGAATTTATATTTCTTCTTGTCCTTCTCTTCTACTAATAAATTAGTTCTGCCGCTGTCAGCAACATTAATGTTCTTCAGCACTTTTATGGCTTCTTCAGTTTCCGAGCGTCGCCTAAACTCCTCATTCACCTGAGCATGACCTGACGACGCATTCATCAATCCCCAAGCTAATTGTAAAGCATTGAGACTACACTCCTGTTTTTCTATAAAAACTGGTATCTTCATGAGATGTCATTCATCATTCTTGAGAACTGTCAGACGTTTCATCATTTGCACCAGCATCTTTCGGATTATTGAAAACTTCATAATGATGACTATCCCAATATCTAAACAGCATGCTCAACGAAAGTCTATCGCTTCGCGAACCCCTAACATTTTCAGCAAGCGTATCCCCAGATTCTTTTAGAATATCGGAAACATTGAACACATCTTCACGGTTATATCGAGCGGCATCTTCGAACAGATACATGATGACCTTGCTTTTCATTGCCTCGTTAAAGAGACTATCCGGATTCTCCAACAGTCCGTCCTGAGCCGCGTTATCCAAGAAGAAGGGGCCCAGCTGCTTATCCTCACTCACACCACAGTTTCTCAGCAATGTATTAATCTTCTTTCTCCAAGTCCACCACTCATTCTGAGATTTTTCTTTACTGCTCATATCGTTCTCGCCTGCATCGATGTCAATATACTTGAAATTCCAACGCCTCTTGAAAGCCGTATCCAACAGATACACACCTTGATCGGCCGAGTTCATAGTCGCCAAAATATACATGTTTCCAGGTAATACAATACGTGTGCACTCTTCCCAACCTGCAAGTTGATTTTCCTCCAATTCCATGCATTTACTCACAAGATTACGCAACACCCTTTTGGCGATAGCATTATGTGAAAGTCCCGAACCAGACAAATATTTACTGCAATCAACACTTACTGAAACCGGATACCAGCTCACACCATCTCCATCACGATCAAGCAACTGGAATAACTCACCAAATACGGATGCAGTTTCTGCCCTATTCAGCTCTTCAATGACCAACGCATAATTGTTTCCGGGGTCATTCAACGCTCGTTCCAGAACTCGGATAAAGGGACCAGGAACAAAGCAATATTGAATGCCGGTTTCTTGCATCACAGGCTTATATGTACCCACAAAATCAGCATGCTGGTAATCGGCATAGAACGTAACGCGCTCAGAACGGTCTCCAAAACAACTCTTAACTATTTTATTAAGCGAGTGACTCTTTCCTGTTCCAGGGGCACCGAACCAGACCGTGTTATAGGATAGATTCTTTATAGGATGATTGGGCATTCTAGCCATTGTTTCCGCTTTTTTCAATATCTCTTCTTTTTCGCGCTTATCTTCTTGAAATTCCTCGCCATTGTCATCAGTCTGCTCAGTGACATTGCTCATCTCACTAATCGATTTCTGTCTTTCAGAAACTTCGTCTTTTTCGCGAGAACCGCCATTACTATTCTGTCCCTCCTTTGCTGCATCAAGCTCTCGGGTATCTTTCCCCTCTTCTTTCTCCTTTGAAGGAGAGTAGACTCCATACTGAGTAAACTCCTGCTTGTTTCCTGTAGCCAAATATTCATAATATTTTTGTGCACTACTATAGAAATCTGAATAGTCCCCGCCCAAAGAATCCTGATTATCAGGATCTGTTGTGACGATACCAAGGTTTTCAATAAAATCGTGCATTCGACTAGAATCAGAGATACCGAAAATCGGTTTAAAATCATTAACTACGGATTCAATGTCAGCATGAAGATTGCGATACTCTGGAAACTCTAGAAGATCAACCGCCTCATGTGCTTTCTCTGTAGGAGAAACAAACCCGATCCACGAATTTGTTCCCCTATCCCCACTTAAATTTTCACCTAACCATTTTTCAAAATTAGCTTTTCTGACATCTGGATTATCATACGGGTAAGTAAATTCATCCTTGTTGACCTTAGCCTTCTGATTCACCGCCTCGAAGGAAAAGAGCTGCAGCCGATTTGCCGCTTTCCCTGAACTCAATACGTCAGCAGCATCTTGCTTACGAAAATCTATATAAACGTGACCAAGTAAAGCATCCAAAGTCGGTTCATTGACAAATTCATCTTCACTTTTGTTCCCTCTTCGATAACCAACAAAAAGATACTTATCATAACCTTTTTCGATACGTGCAAATATCAGGAAAAGCGATTCTTTGGGAATCTCATAATTGTTTGGCAATCTACGATCAATTTTCATCTCTTTGAAAATCTGCGAGAATTGGTACTCGTCAAAATCGTTCATTCTTTCGAAAGATCGATTTCCTGGAGCATAATGGTCTAAGCGATAGTCGGATTTCCAATGATTTCGACCATCAGTAAGTTCAAGACGAACAAACGTTCTCGGAATATCCCTATCACTAATTTGTAAAACTTCTTTTAAATCCATGACCAGCTTCTCTTATCCCTATTATGTTTAATACTATTATTTATAAACACAATAAGGTAATATCTAGATTTCAGGATTTCCCATAGTTTTTGCCACATCATGCTCGAGCTTTTGGCTCACCACGGCGGTGACGCCATCGGAGCGCATCGTCACCCCGTAGAGCGCGTCGGCAATGGCCATGGTGCGCTGCTGGTGGGTGATGACGATGAGCTGAGCGTGCCGGCGCAGATCGTTGAACGCGTTGATCAGACGGGTCAGGTTGATGTCGTCAAGCGCGGCCTCGACCTCGTCCATCACATAGAACGGGCTGGGACGCGCGGTGAAGATGGCGAAAAGCAGCGCCAGAGCGGTGAGCGAGCGTTCGCCGCCGGAAAGTAGGCTCAGCTGCTTGACACGCTTGCCGGCGGGGCTGGCCTCGACGATGACGCCGGTGGTGAGCAGATCGTCGGGATTCTCCAAACGCAGTCGACCCTTGCCTCCCGGGAAGAGCGTCGCGAAGACCTTTTCGAATGCTGCGGCCGTATCGTCGAAGGCGTTCTTGAATACCTCGATCATCGTGCGGTCAAGATCCTTGATGAGCTTCAAGAGGTCATCGCGACTCTTGGCAACGTCGTTGCGCTGGTCATTCAAATACTGGTTGCGTGTCTCAAGCGCGTCGAACTCCTCGGCGGCCAGCGGGTTGACCTTGCCCAGCGCCTTCAGGTCGCGTTCGGCCTTGTGAAGCCGTTTCTCCTGCTCGGCGCGGACGTAGGGCACCATCTGATAATGGTTGGCATCGATGGGTACGTCCTCGTCTGAATCGTGCTGAACATCGTTTTCAGACGTATCGTCATCCGAATCTCGCCGTACTTCGACGTCGGAACCATTCTTTGCGTGATCTCCTGCGTCGGCAGTGCCAATGCCATCAGCTGAAACGGGCGTCGATTCGCCATTTTCGGCAGCAGCGCCATTCTCGCCGTCACCGTTGTCAAGCGGAATCGGACGGCCTTCGTCATCAAGCACCGGAACCAGCTTGTCGGGGCCGTATTCATCGACCAATGCCTCGAGCCCCATGCCCAGCGTGTCGGAAACCTTTTGCTCGATCTGTCCATATTGGGCGGCCAGACGCTCACGGTTCACGTCCAGCTCGTGTTCGCGCTGTTGCAGCTCCGCCACTTTCGGCTCGGCCTCGTCGCGCTGCGCGCGCAGTTGCTTCAGCTCAGCGTCATGGCTCGAGGCGGCTTTCGAAAGTTCATCACGTTTGGCGACCACGGTTTTCAGTACGGTTGCGACCAACGCGGCCATACCCCGCGCATCCGCCGCAATCTGCCAGTCATGCGTCTGCTGGCGTTCACGCTTCTCGTTGAGCGCCTTCATCTTCGCCCGTCTCGCCACGGCTTCACTCGCCTGATCGTGCAAAAGTCCTGCCTGACGAACCAGTGAATCGGCCTTGCGGCTGGCATCATTCCAAGTAATCTTGGCCGAGACTTCCTGCTCACGCGCCTTGTCGAGCATGGTTTCGAGTTCGTGGACGCGTTTGTCCAGATCGTCAAAATCCTCGTTTTCCGTGTCGGAATGCTCGGCGGTGTCAAGCGCCTGGCTCAAATCCTCGAGTTTGAGCTGATGGGTCTGCCGCTCGTCTTCGGTCTGCTTGATTTTCTCATCAAGCCCCTTGAGCTGCCGCATCAGTTGTTTGACCCGCTGTTCGACGTTTTGCAGATTCTTGCGAGCCTGATCGGCCTTCACCTTGGCCTGGATGCGCTGCTGCGACTGACGATCGACTTCAAGACGTGCGTTGTCGCAAGCCGTCTGTGCCGCTTCGATCTTCGGCTTGATCGCCGCCGCATCGTCCGTGAGTTTCTTGGCTTGTGTCAATGCCTTGTCACGCCGGGCAGCCAACGAAAGGTCGCTTTGCGAGCGCGAGGAGCCGCCGATGGCACCGACAGCGTTGACCACTTCGCCGGATTTGGTGACGGCCTGGCTGAACCGCTCATGCTCCCCTTCCACGGCCTGAAACGCGGTACCCATGTCGGGCACGGCGGCGACATCGTCCAGCAGCACACGCACCGCACGAACGACGTTGGCAGCGAAATCGGCGTCTTTGGCGGAACCGTTGACGCTTACCAGAGCGGAAGCGCAACGAACCGGATATTGACCGTCTTGCGCATTTTCATCCTTGTTTTGTTCGCTGGCACCGTCTTCGGCCGCACCTTCAAGTGGATGCAATACCACTGCCTGCCCCAGCTTGTCGGCGCTCGCCCGGCGCAACGCCTCGACCATATTGGATTTAGCGGGCACCACGATGGCGCTGGCAAACTGGTCGAGCGCGTGGGCGATGGCCTCTTCCCAGCCGTCTTCGACGTGGATGAAGTCGGCAAGTCGACCCAGGGCGGCCACGGCATCATCCTGTTCCAGCTCACCAGAGGCATTGCGGCTTTCCAAGGTCTCGTTCAAGGCATCGGCCTTCGCCTTCAGTGCCGTCACCTTAGCGTTTACCGCCCGCAATTGCTCCTGCAGGGCGTCGAGCTCTTCCTGACGCTGCTGCATCACAGTTTTCGCCGCTTCAAGCGCGGCCGCACTATTCTCAACACCGGTATTCTGGGTTTCTGCCTCAAGGGCATCGCGTTGGGCCGTGGCCTCGTCGCGCTGTTTGACGATGGACTCGCGCTGCCCATTGAAATCCTTGGCACGGCTTTGCGCCAACTCGATGGCGGATTCCTCGCGGGTTTTGAGCTCACGTAGATTGGCGAGCTTCGAGGTGTGCTCCTGCGCGACTTTGCGCAGTTGTGTCAATGTCTGACGGGCTGCGGCAAGCTGCTTTTCATTGCCGGCACGAGATTCAGTCGCTTTATCATACGCAATGCGCATGTCGGAAACGGCCTTTTTCTGAGATTCGGCCTGCCCGTCCAGTTCTTTGGCACGGGACTCGAGAATATCCGGGTCCTCACCGAAGTTCGTGATCATCTGGCCTGCCAGCGAACGCGCGCGCTCGTTGGCCAACGAAGCCAGCGAGCGGAACCGTTCCTCAATGCCGGAGAGCTCATGCCAGGTCTCGTTGACCTTGGCCATGGCCGGGCTGGACTCGGAACTCAACGCCTCGACCTGCTCGATATGCACCTTGACTTTCGCCAGCTCGCGTTGCGCAGTTTCCAGCTGGCGTCGTACGTCACCAAGTTCATTGCGCAACTTGGCACGGCTTTTCATGGAATTCTGGGCGTCCTCGGCGAAAATCCTCGATTGTGCATCGCGCAAGGAAATCTGTATGCTCGCCGCACGACGCGAGATCTTGGCCTGACGTCCGAGCGGTCCCAGCTGCCGGCGAATCTCGTGCAGCAGATCGTCGGTGCGGGCAAGGTTCGCCTCGGTGTTCTTGAGCTTGCGTATCGCGCGTTCCTTGCGCTTGCGATGTTTCAGGATGCCGGCGGCCTCTTCGATGAAGGCGCGGTGACCTGCGGGGTCGGCTTTAAGGATCTCGTCAAGCCTGCCCTGCCCGACGATGACATGCATTTGCTGGCCCAAGCCGGTGTCGCTCAAGAGCTCCTGAATATCAAGCAAGCGGCAGGGCGAGCCGTTGATGGCGTATTCGCTGCCACCGTTGCGGTAGATGGTGCGGCTGATGGTGACTTCCGTGTAGTCGATATCGAGTGTGCCGTCGGTGTTGTCGATGGTCAGGCTGACTTGCGCACGTCCCAGCGGCGGACGTGAGGAGGTACCGGCGAAGATGACGTCTTCCATCGAGGTGCCGCGCAGATTTTTGGCGCCCTGCTCCCCCATGACCCATGTCAGCGCATCGACGATGTTGGACTTGCCGCTGCCGTTGGGGCCGACCACGGCCGTGATGCCGGGTTCAAAGCGCAGCGTGGTCGCAGAGGCGAAGGACTTGAATCCCTTGAGCGTCAGTTCCTTCAGATACATGACTCGACTTCACCCTTCTACTCTCTGCATGCCACCGTTTCTGGCGTTTCGCCCCCAACCGGCAGATTTGGACGCCATACGATTCCTCTATTGTAACGTCAACCCCATCTATCGGCATCAGTCGGCTACCACTGGAACGGAGTGGTCGTTACTGGCATAAAGTGGTCATGTGGAACACATATTTTGACCACTTTAGACCAGTAACGACCACTTTATGCCCGTCGGCACGTAAAACTTGCAAATAGCAGCATCACATTTGGAAATGTTCGGCAGGACCACTCGAGAGACGTCTGCTGCTACTTGTCGTCGCCGTTCTGCTTGCGGCGGAGCTGCTCGGCGGTGGTGCCGGGTTCGAACTCGCCTTCGAAGGGTACCTGCTTGACTCCGAAATCACCGAACGCATCGCCGAATACCTCGGAAACGATGTCCTCGTCCTCGTCTTTGGCATTGCCGGCATCGGCTTTGTCGTTCTTAAGCTTGCCCGCCACACGCTGCGCCTTGGGCAGGGCCAGTTCCGGATTCTTCTTCTCAGCCAGCAGCGTGCGGGCGTCGCCGGCGGTGACGAAGCTGCCGCAGATGAGCACGCCATGGCCGTAGCCGACGCCCAGTTCGTCATCGGCGTCGACCATGTTGACGGCCTCCTGGATGGCGTCGGGAAGGTTGTCGATGCGGGTGACACGGTCGCGGCCGAACACACTGACCGCGATCTTCTCGAGTTCCTCGGCAGGCATTACCCGGTCTCGCCACGAGTTCTCGGTGACGACGATCTGGCTCATGATCGGCTCCAGCGTGCCAAGGTATTCCTCGACCTGCTTGTCCTTCATCATCGCGACCACGCCGACCAATTGCTCGAAGTTGTAGTTCTCCTCAAGGGCCGCGCGCAGCGATTCGGCGGCGTTGACGTTGTGCCCGCCGTCGACGATGATGGTCGGCGAGGTACGCACCTGCTCGATGCGTCCGGGAATCTTGACCCCGCCCAACGCTTCGGCCACGACGTCCTGGGTGAGCTGACCGGCCACGGGAATAACGGTTTCGGCCGCCGCGAGCGCCGCCAAGGCGTTATGGGCCTGATGTTCGCCAAACTTGGCGACCGGAATATCCTCGTAAGTACCGTTCGGCGTGCGCAACGTGACCAGCTGGCCGCCTACCGCAGGCTGACGCGAGACGACCTCCATCTCCTCGCCGTCGCGGATAAGCGTGGCATGCTCCTTGACGGCCGCGGCCTCGAGAACGGGCATGACCTCCGTTTCATGCGGCTGTGCGCCGATGATGGCGGTGGACTCGTGCTTGATGATGCCGGCCTTCTCCGTGGCGATCTTCGCGGGGGTGTCGCCCAGCCACTGCATGTGGTCCATGTCGACCGGACCGATGACCGCGGCGTCACCGTTCAACGCATTGGTGGCATCCCAACGTCCGCCCATGCCGACTTCGAAAATGGCCACGTCGACGGGCGCATCCGCGAACTTCCAGACCGCCATCGCCGTCAGGATCTCAAAATAGCTCATCGGCGCCTTGCCGTCAGCCTTCATTTTCGCGTCGACCAGGGCGACGAAATCCTTGATCTGCATCCACGTATCGATGAAATCGTCGTCGCTCAGCTGTTGGCCGTCCACGGCGATGCGCTCGTTGATTTTCTGCAGGTGCGGCGAGGTGTAGAGGCCGGTGCGCATACCGTAAGCGCGGCAGATAGCCTCGGCCATACGGGCGGTGGAGCCTTTGCCGTTGGTGCCGGTGATGTGGATGATGCGGAATGTGTCTTCCGGATGGCCCAGAAGGTCAAGCATCAGGTCCATGACCTCAAGGTCGTGTCCCAGTTCTTCGTGAGTGGTGCGCCGGGACATGATCTCGCGCTCGACCTCGCGAATGGTAACCCCGTTGGTTTTCGGATGCTCGAATGACATAAAACCTCGTTTTTGGCTTGAATCCCTTGAAAAATAGACACCACTATTGTATGAAACGGCCTCGAAAGCGCTACGCCGAACGGCGAATGGACGCTGACGGCAATGCGCGATCGGCGCACAAAGGGAAACACGGCAATACCAGACAGCGCCAATCATGCGAATATGAACCCGATAGGGGGTTGGCGCAAAGGTCCTGCTGCATCGTCGGCAGTCACAGAATGACGGCATATTCCATTGTTCAACATTCCCCGCCCTGCGGACCGCCCAGGTTATTAGAATGGCTGTGAAGAACCCGCCAATGAGGAGGACACGCATGAGCGAAGTCATCACGGCAAACGACAAGAAATACGAGGCACAGGAAATGGCACAGGCACCGGGAGCGGACCAACCGATGGAAGACAGGACCAACAACCGCACGCTGCGGCCGACCACGTCCAAGAAATTCGCTGAATTCATGAAGACCGGCTGGGACAACCAGGAGCCGGACATCGAGCCGCTGGAGTCCAGCAAGTTCATCGGCGCACGTCTCGAGGCTCTCGGCAAGCGCTTCCCAGGCGAGCGCATCGTCATCCCCGCAGGCACGCCGAAGGTGCGCAACAACGATGACGACTACGCCTTCCGCCCCAATACCGAGTTCTCCTATTACACCGGGCTCGGCCAGGACTACGAGGCCGGAGCCGTGCTCGTACTGAACCCCGTCGACCCTGAGTCACCTGAGGCCAAGGCCGGCAAGACGCATACGCCGGAGCTCTTCGTCGCTCCACGAGCCGACAACAGCACCGAAGCTTATTATGTCGACGCCCATTACGGCGAATATTGGGTCGGGCCCCGTGCCGGCCTGAAGGAACTCAATGCGATGACCGGCATCGCCACCCACGACATCGCCCAGCTGCCCGATGCACTGGGCAAGGATGTCGGTGCCGAAGCCGGTGCCGTGCGCATGCGCGTGGTGCGGCTTGCCGATCCGCAGATGACCGCGCAAGTCGAAGCCGTGCGCGAAGCCAACGGCTTCCCCGATCCGGACGCCAATGAAAAGGCCGATAACGAGCTGCAGGAGTTTGCCTCGACCGCACGTATGGTCAAGGATTCCTACGAGGTCGGCGAGATTCGCAAGGCCGTCGCCGCCACGAAGGATGGTTTCGACCGGATCCTCACCCGTCTGCCGCAGGCCGTCGGCAAACCGCGCAGCGAGCGCATGCTGGAAGGTGAGTTCAACGCGGTTTCCCGCGAGGAAGGCAACACCGTCGGCTACGACACCATCATCGCCTCCGGTGAGCACGCCCCCATCTTGCACTGGATGCGCAACACCGGCGTGGTCGGCCACGGCGAGATGCTCTTAATCGACGCAGGCATCGAGGTCGACAGCCTCTACACCGCCGACATCACCCGTACCTTCCCGGTGGACGGCAAGTTCACACCGCTGCAGAAGAAGATCTATCAGGCGGTGCTTGATTCGCAACAGGCCGGATTCGAGGCCGCCAAGCCGGGTGCCACCTACTCCGACATCCACCACGCCTGCATGCGCGTCATCGCACAGCGCCTGCACGAGTGGGGCATTTTGAAGGTCGACGTGGAGGAATCGCTTTCGCCTCAAGGCCAGCAGCACCGTCGTTGGCTCGCCTGCGGCGTGGCCCACCATCTGGGCCTCGACGTGCACGATTGCGCGCAGGCACGCTACGAGTCCTATCAGGGCGCGAAGATCACGCCAGGCATGGTCTTCACCATCGAACCGGGCCTCTACTTCGCCAAGAACGACCTGCTGATCCCCGCGGAGATGCGCGGCATCGGCGTACGCATCGAGGATGACGTCCTGATGACCGAAAACGGTCCGGAATGGATCTCCAAGGACATCCCCAAGCAGATCGACGACGTAGAAGAGTGGATGGCGCAGCGCGCGGCTGCTCGGAGATAGTTCTCGATAAAAGTAACGTTCTCATCGTGTGAGTGGTGGGGATATACAATGTTTAGGCACCCTTTGGCTGAGCCGTTAAGCTTGAAGTCCGGTGGACTTCAAGTAGGCGAAGTGAGCGCGATGCATCGAGCGCGAAAGCAAAATCTATTGATTTTGCAGGCCAAGCTTTATGCCAAAACATCGCATATCCCCGCCCCGCACACTACATCTCGATGTTTCAGGAGAGTAACTCATACCGCGCGCTGCGAGGTTTGGGAAGCGAATAAAAACAAGGAATATTCATGACCACACCTTCATTCATTATCGAACTGCGCAAGAAGATCGGGCACGAGTTGCTGTGGCTCAATGGGGTCACCGGGCTTGTGGAGGACGGGCACGGGCGCATCCTGCTCGGGCAGCGCTCCGATACCGGGCAATGGGCGATGGTCTACGGCATCAACGAACCGGGCGAGCAGCCTGGGGACACCGTGGTGCGAGAGATCAAGGAGGAGACCGGCGTCGATGCTGAAGTCACCGATCTGGTGGCTGTCGTCTCTTCATCGGAAATCATCACCTATGCCAACGGCGACCGCACGCAGTATATGGACCATTCGTTCCTGTGCCGCCTCAAACCCGGCGGCAACGCCGAACCGTTCGTCGGCGATGACGAAAGCCTCAAGGTCGGCTGGTTCTCGCGCGACGCGCTGCCCCAGCCGCTGGCCGAAAGCACCGTCGATCGCCTGAAAATCTTTGACGAATACCTGCGCGGCAAGGCCGCTGGAGACGCACATGCCCTGTTTGTGACCGACAATCAGCTGCACTGATACAAAACAGGTCGTGCCTTCGACCGAACCAGCTGTAGACCATCAGTCGCATCGGGCATTGAACGCCAATCAGCATCAGCGACACTCCCGATTCAAGTGAAGGCTAGGTATAGCGTCAATCCACCAGGTCTGCAATAGCGGCGGGCATACAACCTACGCAGCACGATCCAGACCCCTGACACGTTCCAACACCGATTTGCAGTTTTAGATTAACCTCGTTAATATATAAAGTCAGTTCATCAATACGCAATCATCATGGGCGGTGGTTGTAAGATGCAGGATTGGCCCGAGGAGGTGCAAATGCGTGAAAGCAGCGAATCTCCAACATCTCGAAGCGCTTCGCAACCCTTCTCGATCGATCATTTGGCACCGTCGATGCCGGACTTCCCCGAAGATCCAATCCGCACGCCAGCGCCTCAATCCGTTGTTTCCGAACGTAACCGCTCACGCACACTGTGGCATCTGTATCGCTACGGCATCTCCTCGCGGGCGCAGATCGCCAAATCGCTGGGGCTGACACCCGCCGCCATCACCAAAATCACCGCACGTCTGATCGACGCCGGCATCGTGGCGGAAACCGGCGATATGAAAGGCAGCAAACGTCGCCGGTCCATCGGGCTGAACATCGATACCGCACGGTTCCATTTCATCGGTGTCAAATTCGCGCGCAGCCTGGTGCAGATCGGCGTTTTCGACCTCAAAGGCCGACGTCTGAGCCTCACCGATATGCCGCGGGTCAGCGACGGCACCATCGACGCAGCCATCGCCGCCACGCACAAAACCATCGATTCGCTGCTTCAAGCCGACCCCGATATCGTCGCCATCGGTATGGCGGTGCCCGGCCCGTATCTGCACGGCACCGGTTATGCGGCGCTGGTTTCCAGCATGCCGCACTGGCGCAACATCAATTTCCACAAGGAATTCGGGCAAGGCTGCCCCGTTCCCGTGTTCATCGAACAGGACGCCCGGGCCGGTGCTCTGGCACAGCGGCTGTTCGGCGGATTCGACGATGCCGGGAGCCTGGCCTATTTCCTGCTCGGCGAGGGTGTCGGCCTGGGTGTCATCGAAAACGGCAGGCTTATCTATGGCAGCCTCGGGGCGTCCACGGAACTCGGCCACGTCTCGATCGACGCGCTCGATGGCAAAAAGTGCGAATGCGGGAATGTGGGATGCCTGGAATGCTACTGCTCCGCGGGCGCGATCCACGAGCAGATCGACAGGCTCGGCATCATCAACGGCTCGCAGTCCATGGCCCACATCGAAGCATGCCACGCATTGTTCGCACTCGCCGACAAACGCAACGGGGACACCGAACAAGCCCGCGAAGCACGTCGTCTGGTCGCTGAAATCGGACGTTACGTCGGCTACGGATGCGTCATCATCTGCAACGCCTTCAACCCGCGCCGCATCGTTCTCGGCGATATCGGTGCGCTTGGCGGCCATCAATTGCTCGAGTCGGCTCAAAAGGTGGTCAACGAACGGGTCATTGCCGAGATCGCGCAATCGACCGAAATCACTTTTTCCGGCCTGCCCACCGACGCGGCCGTGCTCGGTGCCGCCGCCACGGCCATCACCCAGTTTTTGGACCGGCCCTCCCATTTCCGCACCATCCATCCTCCGGGAAACAGGAGTCGGCACGGAGCCGGATCACAGGGGTGAGGCCGAACGTGCATGGTTTCCAGCCGAAACGGATGACACAACCGGCAAGTCAACCGGCAAATCAGCATTTTCATAATTCAAGACCGATAAAAGATGTAAGAAAGGATCATATCATGATCAAGCCAATCGTCGTCTCTCTGGGAGAACTGCTCTGGGACATGCTTCCCACCGGCAAGCGCGCAGGAGGCGCCCCGGTCAATTTCGCCTACCACGCCGCGATGAACGGCGCGGAAGGTCACGCCATCAGCGCCGTGGGCGAGGATCCGCTGGGCGATGAACTTGTCGAAGCGATCAAGAAGTCCGGCGTCGAATCGATCGTGCAACGCAACGCCTGGCCGACCTCCACCGTCGAGGTCGCCCTGAAGAACGGCATCCCGGAATACACCATCATCAAAGGCGTCGCCTGGGACCATATTCTCTATACCCGCGAGCTGATCGCCATGGTCGAGAAGGCCGACGCGATCTGCTACGGCACGCTCGCCCTGCGCAGCCAGGAATCGCACGACACCATCGTGGAGCTCCTGAAACACGCCAAGCCGACCGCCATGAAGTTCTTCGACATCAACATCCGCGGCGACCACTATTCCAAGGAGCTTATCGAGGAACTGCTGGGTTACGCCACGGTCTTCAAGATCAACGACGCCGAACTGCTGCTGCTGCGCGACATGTTCGACATCCGAGGCACTTCCGATGAAGAGGCCTGCAACTGGTTCATGGAACAGTACAACCTCAACTACGTCATCCTGACCGGCGGCTCGACCTTCAGCACCATCATCGCCAAAGACGGCGAGTCCTCCACCCTCGACACCCCGCGCGTCGACGTGGTCGATACCGTCGGTGCCGGCGATTCCTTCTCCGGCACGTTCACCGCCAAGGTGCTCACCGGCTCGTCGCTGGTCGACGCCCATCGCGCCGCCGTCAACACCGCAGCCTACGTCTGCACGCAAAACGGCGCCTGGCCCCAGTATCCGGAGAACATTCCGGACTATCTGGGCGAGGCTGAGAAGTAAGCCCCGATGCCGGCCGACGGACCGGCATACGAGGAAAGGCCGACACCGCAGGAATGGTCTCCTACGATGCCGGCCTTTCTCTATGCCGTGCATATTCAGCATGAATATTCAGCGAGAACATTTACCATGCACACGATGACGGATACCCGGTCATCGGCATATCACGACACTAGAAGCGGCAAATGCGGATCTAAGACAGCCACAGCCCTCAGCGAATCCGTCGTCCGGCGCACCAGACGTGTTCGACCTGCCAGGTCTTCGGGTCGCTCAGCAGAAGGTCCGCCGCATAGCCCGGCGAAAGCAGACCCAGCGGGGCGCCGGTGACAGCGTTGCTGCGGTCGAAGCCGAACGCGCGGGCAGGGGTGAGCGTCGCCGCTTCAACGGCATCGCTGGGAGCCATGCCGAGCACGTTGACCGCGCGCGCAACCGAATGCTCAAGCAACAGCGTGGAACCGGCGATGGAGCCGTTGGAGACCAGACGGGCATGGCCGTCCTTGACCGTGACATCCAGCGCACCCAATTTGTAGGCCCCGTCCGGGCAATCCGTGGCACTCATCGCGTCAGTGACGAAAGCAACACGATGCGGCGCGAATTTCACCGCCATCCTCAGGGCCGGATTCTGGACGTGAAAGCCGTCGTTGATGAGTTCGATGGTGACGCGCGGATCCTCCACCGCCGCCGGGATCGGGCCCGGCTCGCGATGCTTCAGTCCGTTCATCGCGTTGAAGATATGAGTCATGATGCCGGCCCCGGCCTGGAAGCCGCGCCTGGCCGTCTCATAATCGGCATCGCAATGGCCTACTGCAGGTACGACTCCGGCTGCCGCAAACCGCTTGATGGCCGAAATCCCGTGAGGCAATTCGGGGGCGATGGTGATCTGACGGATCGAACCGTCGGCGGCGTCAAGAAATTGGTCGACCAAGTCGTCGGTCGGATCTTTCAGACAGTTCAGGTCATGTGCGCCCTTGCGTGAAAGCGCCAGGAACGGGCCCTCCAAGTGGGAGCCGAGAATATCGGGCCGCTTGCCCATCGCCGTCTTGACGTTCTTCAGGTTGCCGCACATCACGTCCATCGGGTTGGTGATCAGCGAGAGCACCTGACGCGTGGTGCCGTGCACCATGTGGCCGGCTCGTGCGATGTCGATGCCTTCGAGGCCGTCATCAAACGAGCGGTCCCAGGAGCCGTGCGCGTGGATGTCGACATAGCCAGGAGTGAGATTGCTGCCTTGAGCGTCGACCTCGACCACACCCGGTTTCAGAGACCATGGTCGAGCCCCGGCCTGTTCTGTTTCCATGTCGCTTTGAGCCGCACCGTCGGCGGCATTGCGACAATCCCCATCGGCAATGCCGAACCCACGGCAGGCCGAAACCAGCGACGCTTCCCCGTTGCCGGTCGCCGCTATCACGCCATCGTGCGCGATAAGCCAGAAATCATCTTCAATACCCCGTGCGTCGATTTTTCGCGCACGGTGCACCACCAGCCAGGCAATCGCCTCGCCTTCAACGGCTTTCGTGACCTGTTCGACCGTCTGCTGCCTGTTTTCATCTGACATTCCCACTCACGTTCCTTCATGCTTTGTTTGGAATGTTTTCTTACCATCATCACTATCGTGGCACATTGTGCCGTTTGACGATAAAGATGTGCTCTGCCATACCCCACGGCGATTCAACGCCTTGGCAGGTTGCGGCGCCGATGGAATACCGACATCGCAACCTGCCGAATTTCTTGATTGGCCTGCGCCGGTTGACAACCGGCATGGCGACAATCAGCCTGGGAGATGTTCTCAGATCTCCTGCCACGCCGGCTTGTGGGCGTAGGCGTAACGGTAGTAATCCTTGTGGGCGAGCTTGGAGGCGGCGGCCTCGTCGACGATGATGGTGGCGTGCGGGTGCAGCTGCAGCGCGGAGGCCGGGCAGAAAGCACTGATACCGCCCTCGCAGGTCTCCTTGATGGCCTCGGCCTTGCCCTCGCCGAACGCGAGCAGCACCAGGTGACGCGCCTTCATGATCGTGCCGATGCCTTGCGTGATGCAATGGGTGGGCACCTGGTTGATGTCGCCGTCGAAGAAGCGGGCGTTGTCGATGCGGGTCTGTTCCGCGAGCGTCTTGATACGGGTACCGCTGGCGAGCGAGGAGCCCGGCTCGTTGAAGCCGATGTGGCCGTCGGTGCCGATGCCGAGAATCTGCACGTCCACACCGCCGGCAGCCTCGATCGCCGCATCATATTCGCGCCCGGCGTCCTTGATGGTCTCCAGATTGCCATTGGGCACGCGAACCTTCGCCGGGTCGAGGCCCAGAGGCTCGACGACCGTGCGGGTGATGGTGCTGCGGTAGGACTGCGGGTGGGCCGGATCGAGGCCTGCATACTCGTCGAGCGCGAAGCCGCGGACCTGGCTGACATCGAGGTTGCGCACCTTGACCTGCTTGGCCAGCTGACGATAGGCGGCCAGGGGGCTTGAACCCGTGGCAAGGCCGAGCACGGCGTTCGGCTTGCTTTCGATCAGATCGGCCACGCACTTGGCGTAGATTTCGCCGGCCTCGTCCTCGTCTTTGGTGATGATGATCTCTGCCATATTGTTGCTCCTTCTTGTGATGAGTGTTTGAATGTTGTGTTGGACACCACGCCCAAGTCTTCTATATCTTCTATTCATTGATGGTTCTGGCCATCGCATACCCCGCGCCGATACATCCGATCGGCTGCGACGGATCGGCCAGAACAAGCCTGTTTTCCAGTTTCAACGAAGCGATAAATGCGCTGTCTCGTCCGCGCCTGAGAAGTTCCGCACGGATTTCGTCAAGCAACGGCTTCCCCGTCTTTGCCGTTCCCCCGCCGATCATGATGATTCTGGGATCCACCGCCATGGCGAGGATGTCGATCGTGTCCGCGATGGCCCCGATCACCGTGGCCAGCGTCTCAATGGCCGCATGATGTTCAGGATCCGACACATCGTGCGATTTCGCGATGATGTCCGGCATAGGCGGATCCGCCTGAGGCCACATTCGTTTGATGCCATTGCCTCCGGCGGCCGTTTCAAGACAGCCCTTCTGCCCGCATCCGCAAGCCCAGCCATGTCGCTCAACGGGAATATGGCCTATTTCGCCGACGACCCCGCTGAAGCCATGATCCAGCATGCCGTTGCGCAGCACACCTGCGGCCAATCCGGTTCCGAGATTGAGAAACGCGATCACGTCTTCCTCGGATTGCGTTTGCGCAAACCGCCGATCTTGCTGCCCAAGCATGGCATAAGCTCCGAATGCCGCCGCATTGACATCGTTGACGACATGGGCCGGCAAACCCGTCAGTTTGGCTATTTCGTCGCCTAGCGAAAGATTGCTGATATCCAGATTCGCAACATTCGCCACCACACCGGTTTGCGAATCGACGCGACCGGGAATGCCCAGCCCTATGCCCCTGATCCGGCAATCTTCGCCATGGTTCGCTTCCGCCAATGCGCTTGGCGACGCACAATCGGACAACAAGCGTACGACACGGTTCACGTCCTCAAGGACCTGCTTGTTGCCACGCCGGGCCTTGACTCGTTGCAGACCTAAGACACGGCAGCCTCCGTCGGCGTCGAAGCGGATCAGCGCACCCGCGATTTTGGTTCCCCCGATATCCACGCCGATATAGCGGCCCGAGCACGGCAGAACCTTCTCGCCGTAAGACGGGATTTTCTTCCGGCTCCCGTCGGCAACGTTTTCGAGGTCATCCGCGTTGTACATTACCTCATCCTTCATCTTGACCCAGCGACTTCCATCTTCGTCATCAGCTTGGTCGGCTGCACGGCGTCCGTACTGTCATGGGGACGCTCCGATTCGCCCAACGTGCCCTCGAGAGTATCGGCCGCCGCATTTCCCCTGTGGTTGTCATCGTTGCCGTCACGATCGCGAACGCTGTCGACCAGCCGACACACGACGGCCACGGCCTGGCCTCGCAACACCAGGTCATCGCCCTGTTCGCAACGGTGCACCGCCGGCTGGCAATGATAATCGACAAAGGTTTTGGCTTTCAGTTCGTCGCGCATGCCGTCGAGAAAAGCCGTACCGACGATATCGGCCGGACCGGCCACGGAGATGTCGGCCAGATCCAACAATCCGATCGACATGGCCAGTGCCGCACCCAGCATCGTTCCGGCTTGCCTCAAGACGGTTTCACGGGTTTGCGTCTGGGCGGCAAGCCGCTCGCGCAGCCTGGGGACGCTGACCATCGTTTCCAGACACCCGTGTTTGCCGCAAACGCATTCCGGACCTTGCGGGTCGACCACGACATGCCCGATTTCACCGGCCGAATAACCGCTGCCGTCAACGATCTTGCCGCTCACGCACACCGCTGCACCCACGCCCTGCCCGATACGCACAAAGAGGGAATCCGCGGAACCCTCGCCGAAGGTGCATTCCCCCAACAGCCCCATGTTGACATCGTTGCAGACCAGAACCGGCAGATGGTGTGCCTGCTCGAGATGCGCCCGCAACGCGACATCGCTCCAGCCAAGGGCCACCGAGCGGATGACCGTGCCTTCGGGATTCACCACGCCAGGCACCGCAACCCCCAGCCCCAAAACCGGTCGGTCAGCCTGACCGAGCACTTTGGCGCATAAGGCATCCACGGTTTCGAAGCGCAAACTTCCGGAGCACTCATACGGAATCTCAACGCGTTCGACGATATGTCCAAGCAGATCCGTGAGCACTGCCCGAAGTACGTAGCGTTGGGTCAAATCCACGGACGCCACAAGCCATCCATCAGTGTCGACAGCGAGCATCACCGAACGCTTGCCTCGCCCGGTTCGCCGGTCCAATCCCACTTTACGCAGCAGCCGGTTGCCCACCATTTGCGAGACCACGTCGCTGACTGCCATTCTGGAAAGCCCCATGCGACGTCCGAGCTCGGCACGGGTCATCTTTCCCTCGCGGCTTACCAGAGAAAAAGCGGCGCGAATATTGTTGGCGCGCACGTCGGAAGGATCGGACTTCAATGGCCTGCGACTCATAGACCCTCCTTCAAGCATCGTCACCGCATAACAATCTTATGTAAACTATACTTACATTATCATATAGCCGATACTCTACTTTCTTGAGAGAGCACGAAGTCATCAGATTGCCGACCTGTCTGCCTCTTCTGCCCTTGCCCTCGTTCCAACGCCCGTTTTCAAGCCATGGCACGAAGGATATCGGCCAGACGCCAGACCACCTGGCCGATACGGCCAAGTTCGGATTCCTTGCTGACCTGACGCCACATGGCACGGTAGCCCTCGAACCAGCACTCGATCTGGCCGACGAGCGCGACGGGGCTCGGCAACGCCTCCTCATCGTCGGCGTCGGCTGCGATCAGGCCGCAATCCCGCGCCAGCCACCAACCGCACCGGTCGAAAAGATCCAGTCCTTGAGCCATCCGCAGCAGCACCCCGGCCATCGCGTTGTCGTTCACTCTGACGCCCGCGAGCTGCAGAGCCTCCTGCATTTGCTCCAGAGCGGAAGCCTTCTGCGGCACCTGCCGCAGGCCCGCCTCTTTGATTGTCAGCAGGCGGCGCCGTGCCTCAACCAAATCACCGGCGTCGGCGACCGCTTGCCGCCGGGAATCAGCCACATCCGCAAACGTGTGCTGGACATCCTTGTTGAGGCTGCCATCACCGGAATCCAGTTCAAGGAAGAAAACGGCATCGGCCCAAGTGAAACTCGACGAGGATCGGCAATCCCTCCACGCTTTGAGCACCGTGGACCCGGTATCGCCGAAGGAAAGCCGTTCCACGCGCAAGTTGAGTTCCTCGAAATCGTCGCTTTCGCCTCGCCAGGCTGTTTCTGCGCCGTACATCATGCCGGGCATGCTCAAGCGCGGGTCATTGACATGGCCATAATCGCCCCAATCGGTGACCAGATACCCTGCAGCGCCTGATTGCTGGCCGTAACGGCCGACCTTGCGGGTGTTTTCCCATGCGTCATCGAGCGAAGGCAGCAGCTGGTTCCAGCCATGCACGGCAGGACAGACGTACTGGCGAGCGCCGGCTTCGGCCAGCACGTCGAAGGTCTTTTCGGTGACCTGGGGGCTGTATTGCCAGTTGAGCAGCGTCGTTTTCCTGTCAAGTTTCGGCAGCATATCGGGGTATTGCAGCACGATGTCCGCCCACATCATCGGCTCGTGCCCGAGCGCCGCGATATGGGCGCTCAGCCGATTGACATAATCGGCATAGACGCTGCTGATGGTGGAGTCGCCCATCGAAAGGCGGGAGCGCCCGCGACCGAGGTCGAAGGTCTCGTCCGCTCCGATATTGAATTTCTTCGAGGAGAACAGCGGCATGTAGCGGTCGATAAGCGATACGGAGAATGCAAACGCCTTGTCCAGCGCCACGTTGAGGGTATGATGCTCCTGACGTTCGATGAAGCTGAACGGCCTGTCGGCGTCTTCGGGAAATTCGCCGAGTTCGCGGAATTCGTGGGTACGCAGGATGACGTAGAGATGGCCGAAAGTGGACACCGAAGGCACTAGCTCGATCCCCCGCTCGGCGCAGTACCGGTCGAATTCCATGATCTCGTTCGGGGTCAACGGGTCAAGGCCACGCCATGCCTCGCTCAGCCCCGGGAAAGCGAAGGAATGCTCGATATAAAGCTGAAGCTGATTGTATTTGTATAGCTCAAGGTTGTCGGCCCACTGCTTGAGCCATTGCAATGTCGGCACACGGCCACGGGTCACATCCAGATAATAGCCGCGCACCTTGAAGACAGGAGCATCGACGATACGCAAGACGGGAAGCCTGCCGCCGCATTGCCGCAACAGTTGGCGCACCGTCGCCACTGCAGAACGCAGCCCCGCCCGGTCTCCGCCCGTGACAGCGATGCCGCCGTCTGTGATGTCGATGCGGGAAGCCTGTTCACCCAGAGAATCGTCGATGTCAAGCCTCACCTCGCCAGGCCACCCGCCACGGGCCGTCTGCCAAACCCCTCCGGTCGCGGCGTTCAGTTCGTCGGCGAGTTCGCGGGCCAGCAATCCCCCGGGCAGATCCTCTACAGCCTCACTTTCGACCACCGTCCCTTCCAACAGCGACACATACTTGCCGGGCTCCACAGCCACGCTTTGCGGCCAGGGGACCAAAGCGATCGGTTTGCCTGAAACGCTCAGGCAAGATGCCGAGACGGTTTGATATGACATGATCAGTCCTCACTGTCTTTATTGAAAAAAAATGTCATTACCCATTACCACGATTCGGCAGGAAGCCGAAAACCGGATTGGTCGAAAGCCTGTCGGCGCAGGATCCATCAATCCAGCTTTTAAGAAATCATATTGAATTCTTTGACTATTATGTAATGTAACATGACATAAAGAAAACCAACTCAGACTGGAGTGAACAAATGAGCGGGGCTGCAACCCAACAGGTACCGGAATCGGTTCAAGACTTTATGACGCATATCACCGATCTGTGCGGCGAGGAACACGCCGACTGGGCGCTGACGTTCAACAAGGCGTTCGCCAACACGCTGACCACGACCGTGCGACGCGAAAGCGACGGCAGCACCTTCCTGGTGACCGGTGACATTCCGGCGATGTGGCTGCGCGATTCCACCGCCCAGATGCGACCGTACCTGTCGATCGCCAAAGACGACCCGGACCTGGCCGAGCTCATCGGCGGGCTGTCGAGACGTCAGTCCTTCTACATCACCATCGACCCTTACGCCAACGCCTTCAACGAAACAGCGAACGGCGCGTCGTGGGACAAAAACGACAAGACGGACCGCACCAGCCCGTGGCTCTGGGAGCGCAAATACGAACTGGACTCGCTGTGCTACTCCATGCAGCTGGCCTGGCTGCTCTACCGCAACACCGGTTACACCGCGCATTTCAATGCCGATTTCATCAAGGCGGTCACCTCGGTCCTTGATGTCCTTTCGCTCGAGCAACACCACGAGCAATCGCCGTATTTCTTCATTCGCGACACAACGCTGCCCACCAACACCCTCAGCTGTGACGGCCGCGGTACGCCCGTGGCCGCGACCGGCATGACCTGGTCCGGTTTCCGGCCCAGCGACGACAGCTGCAGCTACCACTATCTGGTACCGGCCAATATGTTCGCGAGTGTCATTCTCGGATATCTGGCACGCCTGTTCGACGGCAGCGACCCGAATCTTCCTGCCGGGCTAAACCGGCCCGATATCGCCAAGCGCGCGAAGAAGCTGGAAGGCGATATCAGGGAAGGCATACGCACCCACGGCACCACCGAAAACCGTGACGGCGAAACCGTCTACGCCTACGAAACCGACGGACTCGGCCACGCCACGCTGATGGACGACGCCAACATCCCCAATCTGCTCGCGGCACCATATCTCGGATTCTGCACCGAAGACGACCCGACCTACCAGGCGACCAGAAGAACCCTGCTCAGCCAGGAAAACCCGTACTATTACACCGGCCGTTACGCCGCCGGCATCGGCTCCTCGCACACCGACCCGGAGCGTGTCTGGCCCATCGCTCTGGCGATGCAGGGGCTCACCAGCGGCGACAAGGCCGAAAAAGCGCACCTGCTCAACACGCTGGTCGCCACCACCGACGGCACGCACCTAATGCACGAAGGCTTCGACGTCAACGACCCGAGCCGATACACCAGGCCGTGGTTCAGCTGGGCCAACATGATGTTCTGCGAGCTGGTGATGGACTACTTCGGCATCCGTGTGCAGCGCTGACCCAACCCGATGCTGCACAGGCCACCGACGCGATGGCCTGCAACGGCACTGGCGGTGACACGCCAATGCCAAAGTGCGATCATCGCGCTAAACTAAAACGGTTAAGTACTGGTCGCAAAGCGGCATCAAGACTTACTGGGCAATCACAGTGAGGATGCATGGATCGCCCGGAACAACGAAAGGAACGGCAATACGATGACGAATCCGAAATACGAATTGGGCACGGTGGCCAACCGCACCTTCATGGCTAACGAGACCTACGAACTGCTGGACTTCGGCAAGGGTTTCGCGCTGCCGCAAGGCGGGTCGGGCTGGCTTGACGACGAGGGCCGCATCGACCCCTCGCACGGCGTGCAGACCTGGATCACCGGACGCATGACCCACGTCTATGCCATCGCCGCCATGCTGGGATGGCCGGGCGCCGACAAGCTCGTGGACGCCGGGCTCAAAGGACTGACCGGCATCCTGCACGACGACAAGAACGGCGGCTGGTATCCCTCGATTCAGGCCGACGGCACTCCAGAGCCCGGCAAGACCTGCTATCCGCACGCCTTCGTGATGCTTTCCGCCTCCTCGGCCCTGCTGGCCGGGCGCCCCGGCGCCAAAGAACTGCTGGACGAGGTGCTCGCCACCTACGACCAGTACTTCTGGGACGAGAAGAACGGGCTGGCCGTCGACACCTGGGATTCGACGTTCTCCACGCTTGACGACTACCGCGGCATCAACGCCAACATGCACACCACCGAGGCCTTCCTCGCCGTCGCCGACGCCACCGGCGACAACAGGTACCGCGTGCGCGCCGGCCGCATCATCGACCACGTCGTGGGCTGGGCGAAGAACAACGGCTGGCGCATTCCGGAGCATTTCGGTCCGGATTGGTCGATCGACCTCGAATACAACGCCGACAAGAAGGACGACCAGTTCAAGCCCTACGGCGCCACCCCCGGCCACGGCATCGAGTGGGCCCGCCTGATCACGCAATGGGCGCTGAGCTCGTTCGCCAACCGCTCAGGCGCGCAACCGTACATCGACGCCGCCGAGCACCTCTTCAATCAGGCGGTCGCCGACGGCTGGAACCGCAACGGTACCGTGGGCATGGCCTACACCGTCGATTGGGACGGCAATCCGGTGGTCACCGACCGCATGCACTGGACGCTGGCCGAGTCGCTCAACACCTCCGCCACCCTCTTCAAGGTGACCGGCAAGAGCGAGTACCGCGACTGGTACGCCACCTTCGCGCAATATGTCGACGAACACCTCATCGATCACGACAAGGGCAGCTGGTTCCACCAGCTCGACCAAGACAACAAGGTCATCGGCACGGTCTGGCCCGGCAAGTCGGACGTCTACCACGCCTTTCAGTCCACGCTGGTGCCGTTCCTCGACCCGGCGGTCTCCATCGCCACCGCCATCAGCAACGCACAATAAGACATATTGGCAAAAGGCTGCCCGAAATCTCATCGGGCAGCCTTTTGCCATCGGTAAGTCTGGTCAGGATACAACTCTTTTGTCGACAGTATTAAAAAACATTTGTTGATGTCGGCAACATGCCTCAACGGCATACGTGATCAAATGAGCACACCTGTCCCAGTGCCCACCCGGTGCCCTCCCATCAGCCATCGCTTCATGGAGCGCTGCAGCGAAGTTCGCTCGGGCAAGCGGTCAACAGGTTCCGGATTGCGCTGAAACACCCATTCACGCCAGTCTTCGGCCTCGTCGTTCGTTGAAACCAGCTGGAAACGACGCTGGAAATCCAGTATACGGGACCCTTGCGGCAGCAGCCGCTTCAGCGCCGGGCTCAACAGCCATGATTCGCAGATGACGGGGACCTCGCAAAACGTCGGGAAGAAACGGGCCATGAAACGCTCTTCACGCTTCAACGACGCATCGCACGTATCCGCGCCAAGGTCGGCATCCGAGGGAATATGAACGTTGACAGCCTTGTCGCCTTCAATCCCCGCAGGCACATCGGTGCCTTCGACCAGCTCGAATTCCAAGGTGCCGAGCCTGAACAGCCTCATCCCCAACTGCCGGTACGTCCAGAAATCCCGGTCGAAACCGTACGTGGCGTAACTCGTCTTATGCTCCCGCACGAATCTGGAGAAGCAGGCCATGGTATCGATAAAGACGTCTTGCGGAATGCCTGCATCGAGGTAACGCCTGAACGTTGCATCGGCCGCGCAACCCAGCATGGCGGCCAGCATACGCCAACCGTCGGCATCCGGTTTCAGCAGATGCCGCAAGCTGTGCCAGGCCGAGATTTCATCGGCACTCTGCGACGAAGCCAGTCTGCGAATCACTTCCCTGTCGATGTCGGGAAGCGTCGGCAATACCTGCTTCAAGGACGTCATCGCTTCCTTTGGCATATCTATGCGACGGGTCAGTTCCAGCACATCCATGCGTGTTCCCTTTCAACACTGCGATATATGATTCCCATCAGGCAAAACCTTATGATCTAGGCTTTTCCGCCGGTATCCTCCGCGTGCTTTCCCGCACCACCAGCTTCGGCTGCAGGATGCGGCGGTTGCCGCTCACCGACTCCCCCGCCAATCGTTTCATCAACAACTTGGCCACTCGTTTGCCGTACTCGCCTGGGTCACGATGGACCGCGGTGATGGAGGGATAGGTCGCCGTGCAGATGAAGCTGTCCTCGAAGCTGACGATGGCCGGCAGGTTGCGGGGAAACGCACGTCCGTCATCGCTTTGCAGACCGGCAGGTACCTCGTCGGAAAAACTCAGCCGTTCCAGCGCACGCAGGCTCGCGGCCGCCATGGTCTCGTTCTCGTAGATGAAGGCATCCGGGGCGAACGAGCCGTTCATCATCGAGCAGGTCTGCGCGGCGGCGGTTTCGGCGTCGAAATTCGTGTAGCTGACCGCCGAGAATTCCAAGGCGTATTTGGTGGCCAGCTCATTGAAGGCGGCCACACGCATCTTGCTGTAGTCAAGATCCCGGTCGCCGGAGAAATAGACGATGCGGGTACGGCCCACATCGAGCAGATGCCGCACGATGGCGTCCATCGTCCCCGAGTCGTCAATCGAAAGCGAGGGCACCTGATCGGCAGGGTCCGGACCTCCCGCCAAGACGCAGGGAATACCCAGCTCGTTCAGCAGTTGCGGGCGCGAATCCTTGGTACGAAGATCCACCAGCACCACTCCATCCACACGCTTGCGGCGGCTCCAATCGCGGTAGATCCCCAACTCCTCCTGCAACGATTGTGCGGGACGATAAAGAATGCCGTAGCCTTTGCGGCTCAACGAGTCGTGCAAGCCGGCCATGAAATGCAGCATGAAGGATTCGGTCTGCAGATTGCCGCCGGAACGGGAAGGCACGAATCCAACCGTCATCGTGCGCGACGAGCTCAACGCCTGGGCCGCGTAGACCGGGCTCCACCCCATGCGTTCGGCGGTCGCCTTGACCTTGCGTTTGGTCTTCTCGGAGACACCGGGCTTATCGTTGACCGCGAAAGAAACAGCCGTCTGCGAAAGGCCCAATTCGTCGGCAACATCCTTAAGGCTTACGCGTTTGGAGACATTAGCGGCGCTTTCGTGCATCGACCCAGGTTTTTTCGAACTCAACGTATAATCTGCCTCTCAACTTTGACGACAATCTTCGGCAGCCTGATCAGGGACAAAACGCCATGCAATTGCTGCCCGACTCTACAGGTTACTCGGCTCTCTCGGCAAAAGCGGTTTAGTTGTTGCGCTTATGGCATTTTGGTCATTATTGTAAGCTGTGTCTAATATACAATTTCACGGTGACTTCTGTCTTGTTGCGGGCCGTGAACCATGATTTTCACGGTCCGCAACAAGACGAGAAGCCCTTCGTCAGATCACTTGGCAACCCGGCGTCTGCCAGCCAGCACCACGGCGCCTGCAGCCAACAGCAGGCCACAGACGACAGCGGTCAGTTGCGCCACGGAGCTACCGGTTTTCGCCAGCGAGCCGTTGCCGGGATCCCTGCCATCGGCCTTATCCGCCGCCGGGGCGTGCCCTGCAGGCTTGGAGACAACCGGCTTGGGCGTGGTGGAAGCACCTGGCTTAGAGGGGTCCGAGGGATTGCTACCATACGGCTGCAGGGCCGCGTTCAGACCCCTGACCCATCCATCGACCTGGCCTTGGGTATAGCTCTTCGCAGCGATACCCTGCACCGCGGCATCCCGCGCCGAGCGCAATGCCGCCAGATCTTCATCGGCGGTTTTCGTCGCGGCGGAGTCCACAATGGAATCGGCCTTGTCGATCAAGGTGGTCAGCTCGCCCAGATCAATGGATTCCAGCTGCCGTTCCAGCGTCGGATCATAGGTCTTGCTGTACGCGGCGGCATAATCGGGGCCGAGCAGGGCCTTGTTGACCTCGTATATGTTGGTTGCCGAGGAGACGGCCGAAAAGACGTCTTGGGATGCGGGAGTCGTGAAGCCCATGCGGGTCAAGTAATGCCTTGCCGCGCCCTTGGCCTCTTCCAGACTCATCCCCTGGCTCTGCGCTATGGCCGTCTTGGTCCACAGCATGGTGGAGGGAAGTATGTGGTTCAGGTCGGCGTCCTCATAGGTCCGCCCGTCTCGGTCCGGGGCGTACAGGAACATGCCGCCGAGGTTCTGGTCCCTGACGTAGCTGGCCACCGAATTGATATGGCTGCTGCCGAAAGGCTCGACGGCATCCAACCAGCGGTTGTTTTGGTCCTGTTCCTCCGGGAAGGTAAGACCTGGCACGAACCGATTCTTGCCGATCAGCCCCTGATAGTCGCGCACCGCGGAAGCCGTGCGCGTCGCGTCGTCGCCATACTGCTGATAGGCCACATAGTCGAAGCAATCGCTGACATTGCGCAGTGGGGCGAGATAACTGCCATTGGTGTCATACAGCAGCATGGTGCCGTTGTGCGCCTTGGGGCCGATGAGCGTGGACAGGGCTTTGATCACACCGTCGGAAAGCCGGACCTGCTCGGCACTGGGATGTTGTTCCATGTCGATGTCGAGACCATCGAGGCCCCATGCGTCCATCAGCTCGCTTTTCAGCTGCTTGGCATAGGCCAGGTATTCGGCTTCGGTCGGCTCGGCACCGGCATGGGGCACCTGAAGCAGGTTGTCGTAGCCGAATCCACGCACCAGTTTGACGCCGCGGGCATGCAGGTTCGGCGCATAATCGCTTTTGAGCTTGTCGAAGAACGGCTGCGCCTGCGCTTCCTGACCGGCCGGCACGTAACTGAACACGTTCACCACATCGACCCCGTAGGGAATGTCGTCCATGGTGATCCAGTTCTCGTCAGGAAGCGAGGTGTTGACGCCTTTCATCGTCTTGTCTCGCCACGCACGGTAGTAGACCATGAAATGACGCTTCTGTGCTCCTGCCGCGCTTTGTGCAGGTGAATCCGTGCGTTCGCCCTGTTGCGCCGTAGCGCTCGTCGCCGGCAAGGCAAACAGCATGGCGGCCGCCGACAACGCTGCCACCGCCGAAACCCCCAACTTGCGCCAACCACGAAGATTGTTCTTTACCACTTCCGTATATGATTTCATCATTATTCCTTCTTTGATGAGAAGCCGACCCCATCCGAATGGATAGGATCGGCACCTCGTTACCTGACCATCAACTGCTTCGTTCGCACCTCCATTCGTCTATTCCTCGCCAGGGCTGGCCTACGGCATAACAACACAGCCAAGCCCTTGTGGCAAGGCGAAACTGGAACCTTCAGGAACGCCTTCTGACAGCGCAGATCACACAGCCGCAAAACACCATGGCCACCGCCACCAGACACACCGCCGTCACGTCGGCACCCGTCGACGAGAGGAGCCCGTTGCGGGTCGCCGTCGGTTTTTGCGCGGCGGAACCTCCCTTGCCCGGGCTCGCCGGCTTCTGGACGGCACCGGGCTTCGAGGGCACCTGACCATTGCCAGGTGCCGGTGACGGTTTCTGGCCATCGCCCGGAGCGGGAGTCGGCTGGGAGCCATTCGACGGGGCGGCCTTGAAGACGAGGCTCACGCCGTCGCCGATCGCGGCTCCGTCAAGCAGGGCCTTGACCACATAGGTTCCGGCACTCGAGGAAACGACGGAGATGCTTGCCGTGCCCGAATTGTCGGTCACCGCATTCACCGCGGAGGACTTGGCGGCCGCCTGCAGCTGCTCCGGCAGTTCGAAGCGCACGTTCGCGCCGATCTGGGGATTGCCGAAGGAATCCTTGACCACCGCCTTCACGGTTTGCGGGCTTTTGCCGTCAGCGGCCGAAGACGTCGACGAAGCGGCCATCGAGGAGGTCGACGCGTCCGGCTTGGTCATGTCGGGCACCGAACAGGAAGCCATCTCGTCCTTGGCGGCAACCTTTACCGGCTTGGTGGCATTGCCCCGATAGTCCTCGTAGGAGACGTACAGGTCACCGCCGTGCGTGGGGGCGATGGTATAGGACTGCGGCTTCGTGCGTCCGCGAATGATACCGGTGGTCGGAGGCGTCTGCTGCGAATAGGTGTACTGCGCGACGATCGGCTCGCTCTTCTCCACACCGTTTTCCTTCCAGCGCTCGGTGACATGGATATAGCGCCAGTCCTGGGTCTGCGGACGGCTCAGTGTCACTGCGGTGCCCGCGGCGTTCCATGTCGCCGAACAGATCGGATAGGGCTCGATGGTCGCGTCCGCGAACGCGCCTTCGGCGCTGGAGAAGGAGCCATCGGCCGATTTGACCGTCAGCACATAGCGGGAACCGTCCACCGGCACATCGCCGAAATCGACGCCGGTTGCGCCTTTCGCGGCTTGTCGTGTCACCTGATACGGATGATTGCCGTACCTCCAGCTGCCGCTGGCCGAGGCAAGGGTGACCGTCTTGTCGCCATCTTGCTGCGGATTGGTCCAGGAAGCGCTGAGCTTGCCGTCCTTGCCGGCCTTGACCTTGATCGCTCCGACCGCTCGGGACTCGTCGAACTTCAACGTGGCCGCGGGCGAGCGGCTGCCGTCCGCACCGACCGCGACGAGCTCCAGCTCGCCGGAAGCCGCGGGAAGCTTCTTGATGTAGAGGTTGTCGTCATACCGGCCGCCCAGGAACTTGCCGTTGAGATAGACCAAGTAGTTCTTGACCGTGTTGTAGTCGCCGATCTTCCAAGCGATATCCGCCTCGGAACTGTTCGAGAACAGGCGCTGCAGGGAGAGGCCCTGCGGGGCCGCAGGCGTGCGCGACGTCTGGTCGGCGAACGTGAGCTTGCCGATGTTGACCTGATAGGAGTCGATCGGATTGGCACCCTTGTCGATGACCAGTCCCAGCGTCGCCACCTTCCTGCCCGCATATTGCGAGAGGTCGACACTCGCCGTCTTCCATCCGTTCGTGGCAGCGCCGTCGGCCACGCGGACCGGAACCACGCTCTGCGGCGCGTCGGCGAACACCACACCGAGATTGAGCGTCGAATCATCGCCGGACGGCTTGTTGTACGTCAGCTTCACCTTCGTGCCGGCCGAGACGTCGAGATCGGTCTTGAACAGCCTCACCGTGTTGTCGCTCGAGAGCTTGCCGCTCAATACCAACGAGTCGCCGCCCTCATAGGCCCCCAATTTTTGATAGTGGAAACGGGAAGCCGGCGTGTAGCCTTGCCCGTAGTCGAAATCGGCCTGCAACGGGTTGTTCGCCGCATCGATCCACCACTGCCAGGTCACCGGCACGTCCTGCAAGTTGATGTTGCCCCATTCCTGCGAGCTGCTGGTCTTGCCGGCATCCCGCCATTCCAGACCGTGTCCGGTGTTGAAGGTCGTGGAGAAGACCGGCCCGCCGATCACGGAACGCTCGGCTATCTGGGAAGAGAAGCCCTTCCAGCCATCGGCCTGGTCATCGCCGGTGCCGTCTGAGGAACCGGTCCAAAGCCTGCGCTCCCTGTCGAACACCTCGTTCTGGTATTCCGGCTTCACTTTCTTGCTGTCGCCAAGCTCGCTGCTGACGAAATCGGAGCCAAGCGCCGCCAACGAAAGAAGGGGCTTGCCGTTGGCGTCCAGATTGCTCTGCATGTGCTTTGCGTTGTAATCGATGGAATCGAATTTGTGGCCACCGGCCTCGAGACCGGCGAACACGGTCTGCTTGGGATCGAGCCCCAGGCTTCTGGCATGCGCCGCCGAGTTCTTCAGCATGTTGTTGTCATACCAGTAGTTGAGGAAGATCGAATCGGAGATCTTTCCCTTCGCCGGATCCTTCACCCATGGTGAGTTCGCGGCGTTGAACTGGTTCTGGTAGTCCACGTTGCCGGTGCCGTCGACGGCGGCGTCGTACCACTGCACGTAGATGCCCTGATCGGTGATCTGCTTGATGAAATCCTTGTATGCGCCGATATCCTGTGCGTCGACAGCGGACTCCTGGTTGATGAAGTAGCCGTCGAAGCCGAAGTACTTGGCGATCTCCACCAGCTTGGCGGCCACCGGGTAGCTGCCGTCCTTGGCTTTGTCCTTGAGCAGGTCGCGATAGGTCTGCTCGCCCCTGTCGTTGTCCGACAGGAAAATGGCCCCGATCGATTTCGCGCCGTTCTTGTGGGCCGCGTTCGTATAGGCGGGATTCGGCAGGTTCATCATGCCGAATTCAAACCACTTCTGCGTCCAGTCCTTATTGGGGTCGTACAGCGTCTTGTCGACCCCCTGGCTCGGCTGGCCATGCCAGCTTCCGTAATAATCCGCGTACTGCCAGTAGTCGAACAGATACTGCGAGAACACGTTGTTGTCGTGGAACGATTCGAAGAACGCGTTGCCATAGTCGCCGGCCAGGTCGAACATCTGGGTATCGCTGGGCAGATTGGCGTCTTTCTGCGTCGCCGCATCGGGTGCGATACGTTGTTGCAGCGGTACGCGCGCGCGTAGTCGTGAAGCGTATTCGTCGCTGCCCGGGCTCCAATTGAGGATGTCCTCGCCGGTATAGCCGTGGTTGTAAGGCTGGTTCTCACCGACCGCGTACTTCGCGTCCGTCATGCCCCACGGCAGCGTGTCCGTGGCCGACGCCGCAGTGGCGCCGCCGAACATCATCGCCGCGGAAAGCGTCATGCCAAACAGCGTTGTGGCCATTGCGCGAACACCGCGACGGTGCCGCGAATGGATGCCATTTTCTTCTTTCATCTTTGTTGACCCCTCGTCTTTGTGGGTTGGAAATCGTCCTCATCTTGGGTTTCGTCAATGTCGTTGCGTCTTGTGTCTTCTGCGGCATGCCGGACGTCAAGACATCGCGGTGCCGGCCATCGAAGCAGCCGGTACCGCCAACATAGAGAACGACTATGGTTGTACTGGTGTGATGACACCATACGGAGTTCGCTCGTCATCAAGCAACTCCACCGTGTTCCCCTCCTTCCCGTCGAAAATCGTCTCATACGACAACGTTTGAGACGAGATCAAGTGCTGTGAGGATGACGGTCGGCACGTATCGAAAACCGCGGCGAGCTGGCACACCCGGGGAATCATGCTTCCCCCGCTGGTGCGGATATAGAGCTTGACGGCCTGGTTCCTGCGCCCCCGCAACGATTCGGGAACGTCCAGCGTCATCGTGATCCTGACCTTTCCCTTAAGATCGGCTTGCCGGCATACCTCTATCAACGTATCGCGGCCATGGGAAACCACCCGAAGCGCGTGTGCGCTTTCGACCGAGATCCTCGACACTCGCCGTGCGGGGGCAAGCGAGAACCCGAACGGATACAATACAGGATCTTTCGCGTCCTTATACACATCGGATGCCGACTGCCTGTCGTTGTAATGCAGAGGAGACACGCCATCCGAAAAAGGCAGGGTCACGGGCATTGCTCCGGTGCATGCCTCATGGCCAAGTATCACCGAGCTCACGGATTGAGGGCCATAAGGCCCCGCGTAGCCCGCCCAGATGACCTTGTCGGAGTCCGCGCACAGCCGTGTCAGCACCTGGGCTCTTCCGGAGACCACCACGGAAACCACGGGAGAGGAGGACGCGGCACGCACGTATCGCAACCACTCGTCCTGGTGCCATGGCAAATCGATCGAGGCCAGGTCCACTCCCTCGCCACCGGTCGCCCGGCTCATGGCCGCGTCACCTGCGGCCCCATTGTCGGCGAACGCCTCTTGATAGGACCGCTCGCTGGTGCCGCCGGCGACGTTGACGATCAGCGCCGCGTCATGCAGCAACGCATCGTTCTTCTCCCCCATCGGCAACAGGCGCACGTCACGCCCCGAAGCCATCTGACGCATCTGCCGGTAAACCGTGGTCTGCCTGCCCGCAGGCAGAGGCGCGGTATAGTCCCCGTAGAAGCACATGGCGTCGTCGGCCAGTGCTCCGGTGACCACGATGGGGCCGTCACCAAGACCATTCCAATCGGCGGCGCCGTCATCCTTGAGGGCCACGAGACAGGCCTGCGCGCAGGCAAGAGCCTCACGCTCCCCTTCGTCAAGCGCCCGGCGCAGTTGTTCGCCACGGCCGTCAGGAACACCGGGCACGCGGCCGGATTGCTCATCTGCGCCCACCAGCCCAACGGTTTCCCGCTCGCCAGTCGACGAAGTCGATTTCCCTTTTTCCGGTGGCAACAACGAGAAGCGCTGCTTGAGCAGCAATACCCTGCGCAGTGACTGATCGATGGCGTCTTCAACGGCATCGACATCGAAAGACCGGCCCAGCAGATTGAAGCGACGCTCGCCATCCGCGCAAAGCATGTCGGATACACTGACATCAAGCGAGGCAAAGCCTTCGTCCCACAACGAGACGTTCACACCGCTGAGCAGGGCGGCCAGACCGGCCGCGCCGAGCGAACCGGTCATGGAGGCCAGCCGGTCCACGGCAAGACCATCGGCCATGACGATGCCGTTGAAATGCAATTCGTCACGCAGATAAGTTTTGAGCAACCATGGGTTGGCACAGCACGGCACACCGTCGATGTCGTTATACGCCGCCATAAACCCACAAGCCCCGGCGTTCACCGACGCGGCCACCGGGCGCAGATGGATCTCATGCAAATCGTTTGGGCCGAGAACGGCCGATTGCCCGTTGCGTCCGGCGATCGCCTCGCCTTGGGCCGCCAGATGCTTCATGACCACAGCCACGCCACCGTGGCCGATCAACGAGCGGTTGACACCCTGCATTCCCTCGATGCTCGCCTTGCACATACGCGCGGCGAGACAGGGATCCTCGCCGAAGCATTCCTCGCATCGTCCCCACCTGGGGTCACGGGCGATATCGAGACCGGATACCAGCGCTATGTGGACGCCGCTTTCATAGAGCTGCCGCCCCACAGCGCGCTGCGCCTCCTGCACCAACGCAGGATCAAACGTCGCTCCCAGCGCAAGGTTGGTCGGCAAAATCGTGCCCCCAAGCGCCTGATGGCCGTGCGGGGCCTCCTCGCTCAATAGCACACCTATGCCATGCGCCCCGCGTTCGAGCACCGTTTGTTGAATAATCGAAGCCGCCTCGAGGCGCTCCTGCGGACGGATGCCGTTGTCCCAGTTCATTTCCGACCAAGGGTCGGCACGGAACAGGCCGTAGAGCACCCCAAGCCCTCCCCAACGGTCTATCTCAGCCTTGAGATAATCCGTGGGCATAAGTTTTCCATTGACTCGCTTCAGGCATTTCCAACCGAAAAGCCGCTGATTGAGTTGGCCCACCTTCTGTGTCAGAGTCATCGACGATATCAGCTCGTCGACATACGACGTGTCGCACGTTACGTCCATTGTTCCCCACCTTGCGATCATCCAGATCGGCGATATCCTATTTCACGCGACAGCCGAAAGTCGCCGATACCAGGCAATTGGCGGGAAACGGCATAACCGAACCGTTCCCGTCAACTGCCTGGCACTCCTTTTCAGGAAGCCATGGCCTCTTCCAACGAGGGATCCGACACCGCGCTGTAGGCGTCGCCTGCGGCCATCGGCACCTTCAGGCACCTATCGATGCCCAGTTGAGCGAGGCGATGGGCGTCGGACGCGGCCTGCGAGGTCACCAACGCCGGACGCTCACCCTTCGCGCTCAGCGCCATCCACTTGTCGAAGACGGAGCCTCCGGGAGCGCAGGCGGAGCGCATGACAGGATTGCCGTCCTCGCCGCACTCGATCACGATGGCCGTCGATCGCGTCGGCGGTTCGTGACGCTCACGGTATTGCTGGGCCAGACGCGAGTATTGCCTGCCGATGGGTTTGAGCTTGCCCTGCTCATCGAAAAGACCCAGATCATGTTCGAAGGGCGGGAAATCGGACATCGCCGACGACACATCGTGCGAACACCACCAGGTGACCCCATACAGGTCGGTGCAATCCATCGCATGTTCGACGGTCCTGACACAGAATTCCGGCGTGTCGTTGACTTCGATGACATTCTGCGGGGCCCCGATCTCCTGCAGCCAGACAGGATGGTGCGGCTGGTCGGCAAAGGCCTTGGAAAGCTCCACCAGATATTCCGCATGCCGGGTTCCCGTATCGCTTAGGGCACCGTATTTCTGCGCGGTACCGTTGAAAACCCAGGAGTGGATGGCCGTCACATCACCGATGTTGGATGCGTAGCGAGGCAGGAACGGATGACCGTCCTGGTACCAGACAGCATCGTTCTCGCTGTGCAGCAGCACATGGTGATTGGCGCGCGCCTTCTCCTCGATAGGAGTGAGCAAGGCGTTCAGCCATCGCTGCGCTTCCTCGCTGGTCGAAGCCATGCGACGAGGATGGACCCTGTCGGCGAATTGGTTGCATTCGTTGCCTACGTTCAATCCTTTGAAACGAGGTACGGTCGCAAGCGCGTCGTAGAGGGTCTCGACAAGCCTGCTCTGCGCCTCAATCGCATCCACGTCGCTGAACATGCTGGTCTCGTGCCATGAGACCAGCCAGGAAGGCACGAAATCGAAACTCGACAAATGACCCTGCAGAACATCCGAATAGACATCAAGTCCCCGTTCGGAGGCCAAAGACGCCATATGCCTGACATCCTCGATGCCGTCCTGATTGATCCATGTGCGGTTGGGCTGCAACACCGGCCAGAGCGGGAACAGCCGGACATGGTCCATCCCGATTGCCGCTATCGCGTCCAGATCACACTTGACGCTGTCCCAATCCGGATGGAGCCATGCATGGAACCATCCGTGGGAGGGCGTGTAGTTGACGCCAAATCTCATCACTGCTTCACTCCTTGATGCCGCCCTGTTCCAGACCTTGGAAGAAGTAGCGCTGGAAGCAGGCGAAGAATATAAGAATCGGAATCAACGACACCAGAGCACCGGCGGCGATGAGCCTCGGGTCGGAGACGAACATGCCCTTGAGCCTGTTCATGCCCAATGTCAGCGTGTAGTTCTTCTCGTCCGAGATCACGATCAACGGCCAAAGGAAGTCGTTCCACGCACCGACAAAGGCGAAGATGCCGACCACCGTCATCGTGCCCTTGACCTGTGGGACGCAGATGTTGAAGAACTGCTGCCACAGATTGGCGCCGTCCACCTGCGCGGCCTCCTCAAGCTCCTTGGGGATGGCCTTGAACGCGTTGGTCATCAGCAGGATGTTGATGGCACCGCACATTCCCGGCAGCGCGACGGCCAGCAGGGTATTCTGCAGATGGATGCTGCGCATGATCAGGAACTGCGAGATGATCACGCCTTCGACCGGGATGACCATAGTAGCCATGAACAGGGTGAACACGGCATTCCTGCCATGCCATTTCAATCGGCCCAGCGCGTAGCCCGCCATCGTGGAGAAGATGACATTGCCCGCGATGGAGATGATGGCGACGATGATGGTGTTCCACATGTAATGGAACACCGGCACCTGCTGGAATACGTGGACGTAATTCTGCAGCGTGAAATCCTTGGGTATGACATAGGGAGGCACGGCGTAGACGTTGTCCTTGGGGCCCTTCAGCGAAAGCGAGAGCTCCCAGACGAACGGGCCGACCAGCAGGATGAAGACCAGGACGAGCACCACATACTGCCCGACCTTGCCTGCGGTAATCCTTTTATGATTCTTCTGCATCAGTCCTGCCCCCTGCTCTGGATAATCTGCTGAATGATCAGCATGGCGCCGACCACGACCAGCACGATCAGCGACAACGCGCTGGCATAGCCGGTACGGGCCTGGATCCCGGTGCCCTGCTGCTGAATGAGCATCGACATCGTGATGTCCTCGCCGCCCGGCCCCGCCGTGCCGTTGGTCAACACGTAGATTTCGTTGAACACACGGAACGCCGCAATGGTGGAAAGCATCATGATCAGCACGATCGTCGAGCGCACGCCCGGCATGGTCACCGAGATGAACTGGCGCACCGGTCCGGCTCCGTCGAGCGAGGCCGCTTCATAGAGGGAATCATCGATGTTGGCAAGGGCCGTCATGTAGATGACCATGTAATAGCCAAGGCCCAGCCAGATCGTGACGAACATCGAAGAGAAGAGGATCAGCCAGCGGTCGGTCAAAAACGGAATCGGCGTCTTGATCAGGTGGAAGGTCTGCAACAGCGAGTTGATCAGACCCTTGGAGTCCAGAAGATTGGTCCAGATCATGCCGACGACCACCGCGCTCATCACCACAGGCGTGTAGAAGGAGGTGCGGAAGAATCCCATGATCCTTGAATTGCCGCGAACGAGATTAGCGAGGATGAGGGGAAGGATGACCATGAACGGCACGACGCACACCACATAAAGCGAGGAGTTGAGCAATGCCGTCAGGAAGTACTCGTCATGGAATATCGCGACGAAATTCTGCAAACCGATGAACTTGCCCGGCCTGAGCAACGTCGAGTCGGTAAACGCCAACCGGAACGTGTTGAGGGCCGCAAGCACGACAAAGATGAAAACAACAAGAAAGGCCGGAAGTACGAAGAGATACGGGGCAAGCTTGGTGGTCAATGAGGAACGACCGGAACGAGGCTTCCTCTTTGCCGCTTGCCCGCCCTTGGCATGCTGCCGGGGCCCGGCCGAGCCGGAGGCTGAAGCCTCCGGCTCAACAGAGATGATATCGACGTCCGTCATGTTACTTCAACTTCTCGTCAGCGTACTTGACAGACTTGTCCAGCGCCTGCTTGGCGGTCTGCTTGCCTTGCAGGGCGAGAGCCGCCTGCTGCTGAAGATAGACCTTGCCATTGGCGTCGGTGAACTCGGCTGGACGGCAGGAATAGCCGTCCTTGACCTCTTTCAGCGTGATCGAGAGGGCCTTGCCTTCCAGAGTGCTGGTGTCGAGCTTGGTGTAGTACGGATCTTCAAGGCCGCCCTTGCTGGACGGGAACGTGCTGGACTTCTTGGCGAACTCGAGCTGGTTCTTCTTGTTGGTCACGAACTGCGCGAACTTCATGGCGGCCTGCTTGTGCTTGGTCTGGGAGCTTACCGCGAGCATCTCATAGGAGACCGTGGCGGAACGGCCTTCGTCGGTGATCTTCGGGCCGACCGCGAGGTGCTTGACCAGGTCCGGGGAATTCTGCTTGAAATCGGCCACCTGATAGGCGCTGCCGCCCATCGCGATGATGGAACCCTTCTGGAAGAACTCGCCCTGCTGCGACCACTGCGCGCTGAGCGCTTCGGAAGGAATGCCCTTGTTCTTGTACAGGTCGACGAACTTCTGCAGATGCTCAACGGCCTTGTCGGTGTTGAACGTGTACTTGGTGTGGTCCTTGTTCATGATCTTGACGCCATGGGAGGCATAGTCATCGACCGCACCGCCGAGCATGGTGGACATATAGGCACCGCACCCGCTCTTGACCATCGTGTCGGCCTGGCCGAAATAATCGTCCCAGGTTGTGGGCAGCTTGTTCGGATCGAGTCCGCACTGCTGCATCAGCTGAGTGTTGTAATACATAGGGCCGTCATTGACATACCAAGGATAGCCATAGGCACCGGTCTCAACGCCATTGCCCTTGAAGGTGACGGCATCCCATGCGCCGGGATAGAAATTCTTCTGGGCCGCCGAATCCTCCTTGCTCAGATTGAGCAGGGCACCGGCCTTGGCGAGGCCGTACATCAGCGATGGGCCCGCATCGATGATATCGGGCAACGAGTTGGCTGCCGCATCGGCGGAGAGCTTCTGTTCATAGTTATCGGAAGGCTGATCGATCCACTTGATGGTGACATCGGGGTTGGCCTTCTCATAACTGGCGATCAACGACTTGAAATACGGCGTGTACTTGTCGTTCTTGAGGTTCCATGTCTGGAAAGAAACCTCGGTCTTTCCGTTCGCATCCTTGCTATCGGACTGTCCTCCGCAGGCCGCGACAGAGAACAACGTGGCTGCGGCAGCGGTGATGGCGATGGTCTTCTTCAGAGAAAACATCTGCTTTTCCTTTCTTTTCGCTCTCTCCAACTTTGGAAAGAACACCGGCGTCTCAGTATGTTAACTAAAACGCTTTAGTTTAATTCTATCTTTTATTTCGCATATTTGTCAATTCAAACGATTTTAGACCGTGTCGAACTAGTAAATCGGCTTTCCTATGACTAAAACGCTTTTGGTATGAATGCTATGGGGATATACCGAATGATTTCGGCATATCCCCATTCACCGGCAACGCATCGTTGCGACCGCTCACCTGCTGATGCGCAACGTCGCCTGCTCGAAAGACTGGAACGACAAGCATGCGCCTTGCGCGGGCACCTGCCCGTCGACGGCCCTGGGCAGATCGGCGGGCAATGATTCGCCGTCCTCCAGCTCGCCGACCTCGCAAACCATGCCCTCGGCCAACTCGTCGCACACGTGCAACGTACCGCTCGCCTGGCCACCTGCCGGCTCGTAGAGACGCAGGATCAGGTCTCCGCTCCCGTCATCGGCCATCTTCATCCAGTCGAGCACGATGCTGCCCTTGCCGCAATCAATCGACGCCAACGAATCAAAGGCCGGAATTGCAGCGAAGCTCGGAGCATTAAGGCGCGAGGCCTCGGCCAGCGTACGCTCGACACTTGCGTCGGCCACCACGCTCCATGCGAATTCATGATGGCCCTGGTCGGTGTGCGGATCGGGGTACAGCGGAGCGGAAAGCAGCGAAAGACGCACCATGGTGCCGCGACTCGGAACGCTCACCGCATCGATCGAAGCAGCCGTGTTGTCGCCGGTGACGTTGCCGATCGGGCTGACATCGGAGCCATAGGTGGTCGCGTTGACCACGGCGGCGGCGTAACCGGATTCGGCAAGGCGCACGAAGCGGTGGGTGCAGCTTTCGAACTTGGCCTCGTCGCTGCGCGAGTTCTTCTGCACCGGGCGTTCGACCATGCCGTACTGTGCCTCGTACTGGGCATGACGCACATCGAGCGAAAGCGGCAGGTCGACCTTGAGGAAACGTTCCTGCGTGTGCCAGTCGACGCCGACCTCGAAATCAAGGCTACGGGCACCGGCATGCAGAATGACATGCGTGTCGATATCCACGCCTGCACCGTGCGCCTTGAGTGTGGCCACGAGAGCACCGTCGGAGTCCCGCTTGGCGACGTCCACCAGCTTGGAATCGTCCAGGCCATTGGCCATCAGGAAAGCGTCACGATGGATATCCCAGGCGTCCCACTGATATGGTTCATCGCGCAGCAGCTCGTAGCGGCCCAACCTGGCGCCGGCGGCAACGAGCTCACGTCCGGTACGCTCGTCAACCATCGAGGAGACCGTGCCATCGGATTCGACAGTTACGGTGAGCAATCCATTGGAAAGCGTGGCCGAGCCATCGTCGTGACGTTCGAGCGTCATGGCCGATGACGAACCGACATCCTCGACCTCGTCGTTCGCTACGGCAGCAAGCTGGACGTCGCCGGCGGGCAGGTCCGCAACACGGTCCTTCCAGACGTTACCGACGCCATGTGCGCGGCACCTGGAGACAACAGCCCAATTCGCCTGTGCCTCGGACCCGACTTCTACGGGCAGCACGACGGCGTCACGGACCACAGGCAGCTGCGGGCAAGCCTCGTGAATCGCGGCCGCGGCCTGATCGGCGATGACATACAGCGCCCGGATATCACGCTGGTATTCCTCGCGGGCCTGACGTTCGGCCCATGCGAGCGCCGAGCCGGGCAGGATGTCGTGGAACTGATTCAAAAGCAGCGTTTGCCAGATCTTGTCCAACTGCTCACGCGGATAGACATAGCGCGGATTCTTGATGCTCGCGGCGGCACACAGGTATTCGACCACGCGCAGCACCGATTCCTCCTGCCGGCAGCCGCGTTTCATGTCTTGTTGCGCGGTCAACGTGGCCCGATGCAGCTCGAGGTAAAGCTCGCCGCGATAGATCGGCGTCTCTCCTCGAGCATCGTCGACGATGTCGTGGCGAATCTTGCCATAGAGCTCATCGGGGGTGCCAAAATCGATCTGCGGCACGCCTTCGAGATCGCGCATGCGTCGGATGCGGCTGTTCATCTCGCGGGTGGGACCGCCGCCTCCGTCGCCGAATCCGTAGAGCAGGATGGCGTGGTCGGAAAGATCCTTGTCGAGATAGTTCTTCTGCGAATAGATGACATCCTTGACTTCCACCGGTGAATCGTAGGTGTCGGCCGGAGGGAAGTGGGTAAGGATGCCCGTGCCGTCGATGCCCTGCCAGATAAAGGAATGATGCGGGAACTTGGTGGTGTCGTTCCACGAGATCTTCTGCGTCAAGAACCACTCGAAGCCGGCACGACGCGCGATCTGCGGCCAGGAGCCGGTGTAGCCGAAGCTGTCGGGCAGCCATACGCCTTTGGCGGCCACTCCCAGATGCTCCTTATAGTAACGCTGTCCGAAAGTGATCTGGCGAATCAGGGACTCCCCCGCCGGCACCATGCCGTCGGATTCGACCCACATGCCGCCGACCGGGATGAACCGGCCTTCTTTGATGCGCGACTGCATGCGTTTGAAGAGATCCGGGTGTTCCTGTTCAAGCCAGGCGTATTGCTGGGCCGAACTCATCGCGTACTTGAAATCGGGGTCCTCGTCCATCATCGCCAGCACGTTGGCCACGGTCCGGGCCACCTTGCGCCTGGTCTCGCGCACCGGCCAGAGCCATGCGGAATCGATATGCGCGTGGGCGACAGCGGTGTGCTTGACGCTGGACGGCGTGGCACGACGCGAAAGGACATCGGCGAGTTCGGCACGCGCCGGAGCCACGGTGCCTGCCAGGTCACGTTCGTCGTAAATATTGAGCGAACGCTGCAGCGCCTTGGCAAGCTGCCAGTAACGCGGATCGTCGTCCTTCAGCTGACGGATCAGGGACGAGACGACCTCGAGATCGGCGTGATAGTCGTACAGGTCTTGATTGAACACACAGACGTCCATCCGACGCAGCGTGTAGGGCTCGTCAGGTTTGCCGGTCGGGCCTTCGCCGAGCGGGGTGGGCGAATACGGCGTCGGACCTTCCACAAACGGGTTCGCCGCGGCTTCGAGATAGACGACGAAATCGCCGTTCGCGTCGATATCGACATGTTTGCTGCCATCGGTATCGATCAACGGAACCCAGCTATTGCGCGGGTTCACGGCTTTGATCGCCGTGCCGTCGGCCGTGTAGACAAGACCTTCGGATTGGAAACCGGGACCGCGATTATCGAGCCATCCAAGATCGGCGACCAGCTCGACTTTCCGTCCCTTTGCCTCGGCAAGGTCGATATGCCCCTTCACTTCGAACCACGTCGTCCCCCACGTCGTGCCCCAGAGCCCGGGAACCGCAAACGGCTTGAAATCGACCTGCCCGTAACGGGCGCGGTCGAGGAATTGCCGATACGGCTCGGGCTCGCCCGGGTTGGCGGCACTTCGCAGTGTGCAGTGGCAGAGAACGGAATGGATATGGGGATCAAGGCGTTGCTGCAGCACACGGTCGCAGCGTGAAAGCTCGTGGTCGGGAACAAGGAACATCATAAAGCCTTTCATTTCGATTCGGGGCATCGCCGATGACACGAGATGCCCGGTTTGAAGAACAAATACGGAAACTACAGATTGATTGGATTGGCCGTTGAACTACTCTGGATTACCTTTCCTTGTGAAAACGCAATGTGGCCATCTCAAAGGGTCGGAGGCTGATTGCGGCATCCTGCGCCGACTGCGTGCCGGCGAGGCAGACCGGCAGGTCATCGGCCAGATCGTCCGTTTCAAGAGCGTCGGTTTCTTTTACGGTGGCATCGCTCAATGGCGCGGCGACGCTCAGTGTCGCACTGGCCGTGGCTCCCGATGCTTCATAAAGCCTTGCAATCAGGTCGCCGGAACCGTCGTCGGCCAGCTTGATCCAATCGATGACCGGCGTGCCCTTGACGTTCTTCAAGCTCACCAACGGTTCGATCGCAGGAATGTCGGCCAGCGGCAACGCGTTGATTTGCGCCGCGGCTTCAATGGTGCGAGCCATGGTGGCGTCCGCTACGATCGACCAGGCAAACTCATGGCTTCCCATGTCTTCGTGCGGATCGGGAAATACCGGGGATTCCAACAGGGAAAGCCGCAGCATGGTGCCGTTGGCCCGGTCTTGCGCAGGGTCGCCGTGAATCGGGGAGGCATCGCAGCCGTAGGTGGACGCATTGACGACCGCCACTCCATAGTCGCCCTCGTTCAAACGGACGTAACGATGGGTGCAGCTTTCGTATTTGGCCTCGTCACTGGCGTCGTTCTTGATCACCGGACGCTCGACCCAACCGTATTGGCAGTCATATCGGGCGCAAGGCAGGGCCAACGCCACCGGCATATCGACCTTAAGGAAACGCTCGCGTTCATGCCAATCGACGCTGGCACGGAAGTCGAGACGCGTGGCGCCAGGCTTCAAAACGATGTCAGTGTCGATAGCGCTATGCGAGAAGACAAGTTTGACATGGACGTTGGCAGCGTTACGGCCGTCCACCTCGGCGCTTGTAATGCGCCCGCCTTCGATGGCGTGCGCACACAGCAACGCGTCACGTTCGATCTCCCAGGCGTCATAGACGGAAGGCTCGTCCTTCAGCAACTCATAGAGGCCCAGACGCGTGCCCTGCGGCACCAATTCCCTGTGCGCCTGCAGATCGACCAACGACGATACCGAACCGTCGGATTCGATACGCGCTTTGAGCAGGCCGTTGTCGAGAACGATGCTGCCGGAATCGCTGCGCTGCAGGCTGACGGACTGAGTGCCATCGTTACCGCCGGATCGCTCGTCGCCGCCAGCCGCAGGAAGTACCTGCCATGAAGTCCCATCAGCCCTGTACTGCGCTATGGCGGCCTGATGAGCCACCGGCAGATCCGGCCGAGCCTGTTTCAACGCTTCCGCCGCCTTGGCGATCAGCACCTTCAGGCGCGACATGTCACGCTGATATTGCTCACGCGCCTCGCGGTGCACCCAAGCGATGCCGGAACCCGGAAGGATGTCGTGGAACTGGTTCAGCAGCAGCGTCTTCCAGATTGAATCAAGCTCTTCGCGTGGATACACATATCCGGCCGAAGCGGCTTCCAGCGACGCGGCAGCACACAGATACTCCGTGACACGTAGCAAGGATTCCTCCTGCCGGCAACCGCGTTTCATGTCCTGCTGGCTGGTCAATGTAGCCCGGTGCAATTCCAGGTACAGCTCACCGTGCCAGACCGGCATCTCAGGACCTGCATTCTCTTCCAACTGGGCGTGGGCAGCCTTGAAGAAGGTGTCCGGGGCCTCAAGCCTGACACGGGAGACACCCTCCAGATCCTCGTAGCGGTGCAGATGACCGAGCATCTCACGGGTCGGCCCGCCGCCGCCGTCGCCCCAGCCGTAGAGCAGAATCGACTTGTCGGCGAAATCCTTGTCTTGGAAGTTCTTTTCGGCGTGGGTCAGCTCTTCGACGGTGGTCCAGGCCGCATACGTATCCGAAGGCGGGAAGTGCGTGAAGATACGCGTGCCGTCGATACCTTCCCACATGAAGCTGTGATGCGGGAACTTCGTGGTGTCGCTCCAAGATATCTTCTGGGTCAGGAACCACTTGTAGCCCGCACGTCGCGCGATCTGCGGCCAGGAACCGTTGTAGCCGAAGCTGTCAGGCAGCCACACCCCGTCCGGGCGAACGCCGAAGCGCGAGCTGAAATAGCGTTGGCCATAGGAGATCTGACGGATCAGCGATTCCCCGGTGGGCACCATGCCATCGGCCTCCACCCACATGCCGCCAACGGGGATGAACCGTCCTTGCGCCACGCGTTCTTTGACCTGTTCGAAGAGGTCGGGATGGTCCTGCTCAAGCCAGGCATACTGCTGCGCCGAGCTCATCGCATAGATATAGTCCGGGTCCTGGTTCATCAACGCCAACGTGTTGCTGACGGTTCGGGCCACCTTGCGCCGGGTCTCGCGTACCGGCCAGAGCCATGCCGAATCGATATGGGCGTGGCCCACGGCACTGACCTCCATCGCCGAGGCGTTCGCCCGTTTGGAAAGCACTCCTTGCAACGCCTCCCGGGCCGTCACCACGGAACCCGGCACCTGCTCATCATAGACGTTGAGCGAACGCTGCAACGCCTTGGCCAGCTGCCAATAGCGCGGCGAATCCTTGTCAGCCTGGCCCATCAGCATGCTCACCACGTCGAGATCGAGCCAGTAATCCTCCATCTGGGCGTCGAAGGCGCAGACGTTGGCACTGCGGAACACATACTGTTCTTCAGGTTTGCCGGTGGCCTTCTCCCCCAGATTCGTTTCGATGAAGGGCGGCACGCCAAGCAGCAGCGGGTTGCAGGCCGCTTCCAGATACAGCGTGAACGAGCCGTCGTCAGCCACATCAACGTCGGCCGTGCCATCGGCTTCGACAAGCCGCACCCAGAAGTTCTTGGGATGCACCGCTTTGACGATGGTGCCATCGGAGCGATAGACCATGCCTTCGATATGGCCGCCCGGCGAATGGTCGTACCAGCCCAAATCGAGCATCAGTTCGACAGGGCGTTCGGCCTCTTTGTCAGCAGCTGCGTCGAGGCTTCCGCCCCGCACCGGAACATGGCCGGTGATCTCGAACCAGACCGTGCCCCAGGTCGTGCCCCAAGGCGACCCCATCTTGAACGGTTTGAAATCGATGCTGCCGGCGGCGAGGCGGTCGAAAAATTCACCCGAAGGCATCGGTTCGCCTGGAATGTCGAAAGCGCGTACGCCGCAAGGCTCAAGTACGGGGTGAATATGTGGCCGCACCCTCTGGCGCATCACTCGAGAGCATCGATCCAATTGCTGCTGCGGTTTCAGGAACATCTCGTCTTTCCTCCACTTGCCGACCGATTCGGCAGCGTCTGGCAACGCCGCCCACTTGTGTTCCGTTTTACAAGAACGAGAGGACTAAAACGCTTTAGTTATATCTGGCGTGTCATCCTACGTTTCATCCACCGCCTCGGGAAAATCCGCACCTTGTCATTTCATTTGACACGCACCGTACGGTTCCGGATGTCGCCGGCGACATCCGGACCGCGACTGCGGATTCCTCGGCGGTCCGCATCCAAAGATGCCTCAATCGTCATCGGCAATCTTTTGCCTTATTACGTTAATGCCTACTTAGTTTCCTTAAATAGAGAAGCACGGTATTTCAGCGTACTCTATGAGAACTTATCCATTTATATCAAAAACCAGTCATCTTCATTTGCAATTTATGTAAATCTTGTTATCATTAATGTCAGGCTATCAGAGATTGATAACTCATGTTTTTTTGTGATACTCAATGTAGAGAGCAGTAAGGAGAACATCAATGAAGCACAAACACTCCATAGTCCCGATCACCCTGGCAGCGATACTGTCAGTGGCGTTCATGGGACAGAGCGCGCTGGCGGCTCCTGCGCCAACGCCGTTGCCGAATAGGCAGGAAACATCCGACTCGCCGGGCGCTGCCCGGACGCCGCTGACTCCCCCGGCCGCCCCGTCCACTTTGGGGGTAACCCCGCGCAGCGCCAGCGACTGGACACTCGAGAACCCGAAGGACGGGGAAAAACTCGAAGACTACAACGGCGGTTGGGTGCATTTCGTATCCAGCACCGACAACGGCAACAGCCCGACGGGCACACTCCCGGCAATCGCCGTTTCCAAGACGGCCATCGATTTGACACAGCCGCACGCGATCAAGGCCACGCTCTTCTCAGGCAACACGCAGAACCGATTCGGCTTCTATCTCGGATACAAAGATCCGGGCAACGGGCTGTTCATCGGCTTCGACACGGGCGGATGGTTCTGGCAGAAATACGCTGGCGGCGACGGGGAATATTACAAGGGCTCACGCCTCCCGGCACCGTCCTCGGGCAACCAGACGGCCGAAATAGAGTGGAACGGGACAGTGGCCACCCTGTACGTCAATGACGTTAAGGCGTTCGATGTCGATTACAGCGACATGACCGCCCTCACCGACAAACTGGCCATGAAGGCCGGAACGTTCAACGGCACCACCACCGACCAATACATCGCGGGCTTCGGCGACTACGCTCCCGACTACAACGAATACAGCATTTCCGGAACCGTCAAGGACCCGGCCGGAGCCCCGATTTCCGGCGCGGGCTTGCGCGCCAGCGCCGGCAGGGCCGACAAGGGCGCAACCGCCACCACCGCAGCCGACGGCACATTCACGTTGACGGGACTGAAGACAGGCAAGCATACGCTGCTCGCTTTCAAGCACGGCTTTGACGACCTGACGCAGGACGCGAACATCGATCACGCGAATCTGGATTCGCAGAACATCGTGCTCACGACGACCACCAAGGTCTCCACCAATACCCTGCAGAACGCCGAGATGAAGGCGGAAGTCAACAAGCACTTCCCCTCCGTCGTCCAATACACCATGAAGAAGCAGGGCGACAAGGTGATGTACGGGCAGAGCAGGGACGTGCGCACCGTTGAGATCAACGGCACCAACATCTCCCTGAAGGACGCCGACGTCACCTACACCGCCCTCGGCCAGGACAAGGCGCGCTACAACCTCACTGTCAAGGATTCGTCGAAGAACATCGACGCCACGCTGGTGGTCGACATGTCGCTGAAGGCCAACAGCCTGGATCTGAAGGTTTCCACGGTACGCAACAACGCCGGCAACGACCATCCCATACAGACGATCTCCTTCCCCGGCCAATCCCTGATCTCGGTGCGTTCCAACCAGAGCGCCGCGCAGTTCACCGGCGCCAGAATGTCGAGCGACACCGCCCAAAACGGCGACAGCACCTTCAACGTCACCAAGAACACCCAGATCAACGATGCCGGCGACTACGTCTACGGCTTCGTCTCCGGCGGCGGGCTGAGCGCCGGGCTGTGGAGCAATTCCGAACATGACGGCACCGCGGTGAAGGCCGTGTCTGGAGGCGCCAAGAACACCCGCGTCGTGGCTTCCACCCAGTATCTGGAAGGCGAGACCTCGCTCGGTCTGACCAGCGCGCCATGGTATTACAACCGTGTCGTCAGCGACTCGAAAAACACCAGCTACACCGACGATCCCACCGCCATGCCGGAGGAGAAAATCGTCATCACCGGCGACGAGAACTCCGACAACACCGTCAATTGGGAGGACGGGGCCATCGCCTATCGCTCCATCATGAACAACCCCTACAAATCGGAGGAAGTGCCCGACCTGGTCTCCTACCGCATCGCCATGAACTTCGGCGGACAGGCGCAGAACCCGTTCCTCACCACGTTGGACAATGTCAAGAAAGTGGCATTGAACACCGACGAGCTCGGCCAATCCGTATTGCTCAAGGGCTATGCGAACGAGGGACACGATTCCGGGCATCCCGACTACGGCGACATCGGCAAACGCATCGGCGGCGCCAAGGACATGAACACCCTGATGACCAAGGGCAAGCAGTACGGCGCCCGGTTCGGCGTGCACGTCAACGCCAGTGAGATGTACCCCGAAGCCAAGGCCTTCAGCGAAGGCATGGCACGTCGCTACAGCAACGGCGGTCTTCGCTACGGCTGGAACTGGCTCGACCAGGCGGTCGGCATCGACGGCATCTACGACCTCAACCACGGACGCGCGCAACGCTTCGGCGACTTGAAGAAGAAGGTCGGTGACAACCTCGACTTCATCTACGTCGATGTCTGGGGCAACAACACCTCGGGCAACGAGGACTCCTGGGAGACCAGAAAACTCTCCAAGGAGATCAACGACAACGGCTGGCGCATGGCCAACGAATGGGGCAGCGGCAACGAATACGACGCCACATTCCAGCATTGGGCGGCAGACCTGACCTACGGCGGCAGCGAGCTGAAAGGCGAGAACTCACAGGTGATGCGCTTCCTGCGCAACCACCAGAAGGACAGCTGGGTCGGCGACTACCCGAGCTACGGCAACGCGGCAAAGGCCCCGCTGCTTGGCGGATACGACATGAAGGACTTCGAGGGATGGCAGGGACGCAACGATTACGCCGCCTACATCACCAACCTCTACACCCATGACGTCTCGACCAAGTTCATGCAGCACTTCACCGTCAACCGATGGGTCAACAACCCACTCGACCCGACCGCCCCCAAGGACGCTTCGGTCAACAACGGCAACGAGCAGATCACACTGATCGACGGCAAGGGCAACACCGTTGTCGTCAGCAGGGCCTCCAACACCATTTCCAGCGCCGATTACCGCAACCGTACCATCACGCTCAACGGCAAGACGGTCGCCAGCGGTTCCGTGACCTCCGGTGACAACAAGATCGCCGGCGACGAGTCCTACCTGCTGCCATGGCTCTGGGATTCCCAGACCGGCAAGATGCTGGACACCGGCAAGCAGAAGCTCTACCACTGGAACACCGTGGGCGGCAAGACGACCTGGACGCTCCCGCAAGGTTGGGAGAACCTGAGCAACGTCAAGGTCTACCAGCTGAGCGATCAGGGCAAGAGCAACATGCAGACGGTCCCGGTCTCGGCAGGAAAGGTCACCCTCGACGCCAAGGCCAAGACCCCGTATGTGGTCTACCAAGGCGAGCAGCAGCAGCTCAAAGTGCAGTGGAGCGAAGGCATGCACGTCGTGGACGCCGGCTTCAACGGCGGGGCGAACACCCTGGGCACCAACTGGAAGGTCGGCGGCAACGGACAGGCCGAGATCGTGGGCGTCAACAACGCCATGCTGAAGCTGACGGGCGAATCCAACGTCTCCCAGGAGATGACCGGGCTTAGCGCCGGCAAGCGCTACGCCGTCTACCTCGGAGTCGACAACCGCAGCGCCGGACAGGCTTCCGTCACCGTCAGCGACGGCGACAAGACCCTGGCCCGCAACACCACCGGCAAGAGCATAGCCCGAAACTATGTGCAGGCCTATGGTCACAACGACAAGTCCAATGTCCAAGACAACTCCAGCTACTTCCAGAACATGTATGTCTGGTTCACGGCCCCTGCGAGCGGCAAGGCCACACTGACCCTCTCGCACGAGCCCGTGACCGGCGACACCGGACATGCCTACTTCGATGACGTGCGCATCCTCGAGAACGGCTACGACGGCATCACCTACGAGAAGGACGGCACGCTGAAAACGCTGAGCAACGACTTCGAGAACAACGCCCAGGGCATCTGGCCGTTCGTCATCGGAGGCCTGGAAGGCGTCGAGGACAACCGCACCCACCTTTCCGAGCTTCACGCGCCTTACACACAGGCGAACTGGGACGTCAAGAAGATGGATGACGTGCTCGGCGGCAATTGGTCGGTCAAGACCAACGGCCTGGTGCAAAAGGACGATCTGGCCTACCAGACCATCCCGCAGAACGTGCGGCTTGAGCCCGGCCAGACCTACAGGGTCTCCTTCGACTACCAGAGCGGCAGCGACGGCATCTACGCCTTCGCCACCGGAGACGGCGAGTACAACTCGAATACGGTCAATCTCAGCCCCATCTCGAAGGCACTGGGCAAGACGGCACACGCCACCTACACGGTGACCGGCGGACTGGACGGCAATTCCTGGTTCGGCATCTACTCGACCAGCAAGGCCCCCGACCTGCAAGGCACAAGCGACGACGTCGCCAACTTCGGCGGATACCAGGACTTCGTGCTCGACAATCTCAAGGTCGAGCATGTGGATTCCCAGACACGAACCAAGGCACAGGCCGAAGCGAAGCTCAAGGAAATCCGGAACAAGTACGATGCGCAAAACGCAAAGTACTCCGATGAGGCCTGGAACACCTACGAATCGACGTTGAACAAGGCCCGCGTGCTGATCGACAAGGACGGCGCGTCTACTGCCGACTTCACCGAAGCCTATGACCTGCTTGTCGCACTGGACGCTTACATGCAGCATCCTTCCGACAACAGCGACAAGGACGACTGGGATGTGGCTGGAGACCAGTATTCGGTCTCCGCCGGCAGCGAGCGACCGGGATCCGACACCGAAGGACCAAAGGAACTCGCACAGGACGGCAAGCCCGGCACATGGTGGCACACGGCCTACGGCCATAATGCGATCACCAGCAAAGACGGCTGGTACGAGTTCGACCTTTCCAAGCCGACCACCGTCAACGGTCTTCGCTATCTTCCCCGCCAAGGCGGCGCCACGGTCAACGGCAAGATCAAGAAGTTCGACATCGATGTCACCGACAAGGACGGCAACGTCACGCACGCGGTGGTAGGCGGCACATTCTCCACGGATACGGTATGGCAGAAAGTCTCCTTCCCGAGCGTTGCCAACGCCGTGAAGGTGCGCCTGATCGCGATTGAGACCGGTGGCCAAAGCGCCGAGGAGACCAATTGCTATGTCTCCGCCGCAGAGCTGCGTCTGACTACCGACCGCGATGTGGCACGCACCCCCGCCATCGTCGACAAGACCGGATTGCAGCGTTCCATCGCCCGCGCGCAGAAGATCGTGGACGAAGGCAACACGAGCGCCGATTCCCTGATGTTGAAGGGAACGACGTCTGTGCTGCGTGCCAATGGTCGCTACACCGAGGACTCGTGGCAGACCCTCCTGACCAAGCTGGACAAGGCCAACGAAGTGGAAGCCAAGGCATCGGCCACCGATTATGAGGTGGGGCTTGCCAAGGCGAACCTCGACACAGCCATCGACGGTCTGGTACGCACCGAGCCGAGCCCGGAACCGACACCGACGCCAACGCCAACGCCAACGCCAAGCCCGACTCCGACACCGACACCAACGCCAACGCCAAGCCCGACTCCGACACCGAGCCCTGCACCGACACCGCTGCCCAACCCGAATCCGGTGCTTCGTCCGACGCCAAACGGCAATGGCAAGCACCACGGCAAACGTCCCGTGTCGGCACCACTCGCCGATACCGGCAGCATCGTCACCACGATGGTGTTGACCGCTCTGTCAGTGCTGGCCGCAGGCATCTGCCTGTCGTGGACAAGTCGTCGCCGGCTGCGCCAACGGTGATTCCGGTCCCCTCGGCAATTAGCCGCCGCCTACCATAACGAGGCCACGAATAATTACCGAGGGCTCCATCCAAGCGCCGCAGCCAATCCTCATCGATCGCTGCGGCGCTTTGGTTTCCCGTCTCCCGAAGTAATAAAATACGATGATTCTCATCGTTATCAAACAATGTTCAGTGAAGAACAACCCAGCAAAGAAGCACTATGAAACCTACAACATCATTCACTTTCCCCACCCCAAAGGCATACGCAGACTCGCCAGGAAAAAGAAACAGACCACAACGCCTCGCCGGCACGCTGACCGCATTGATCGCCTGTTGCGGATTATGCCTATCCACGAACGTCGCCACCGGACACGCCTACGCCGGCGAAACCGAGCCCCAGCCCCTGATGCAATTCAATTTCGACAATACATTGGAAGACCAAAGCGGCAACGGCCATAACGGCATCGCCAAGCAGAATGCGGAATATGTAGACGGCATCTCCGGCAAGGCGCTGCGCATACACAACAGCAATGACAGCAGCTCCTCCCCCGCAACGCAATATCTGCGTTTCACCGATGGCGACGACATCCATCTGGGCACCGATGATTTCGCGGTCTCGCTGTGGTACAAGACCGCAAAGGGCGACAACAACGGAGCCTCGATTTTCGGCAACAAGGACTATGGCTCCGGCAGCAATGACGGATTCGTATTAGGAAGTTTCGCCGATACCGTGCGTGTCAACATGGCCGCCGACGGGACCCGCGTGGAACCAGGGCGAATCTCGGGAGCCATCGACGGGCAATGGCATCACTATGTGGCCGACTACCAGAGGAACGGCAAGCTGAGCGTCTATATGGACGGAAAGCTGAAGACCTCCTCCGACCTTTCGCCGCTCAACGGAAAATCCGCAGACGCCGGAGCACTCACCCTCGGCGCCGACAGCAACGGGGCCTACGGACTTGCCGATTCCGCCATCGACAACCTCACCTTGTACAAAGGTCTCGTCTCACCCGACGGTGCCGCCCGGCAATATATATCCGCAATCGTCGCCTACGACCGGACAGCGAACACCGCTCGTCTGGCCGATGCGAAGGCCTCCGGCATCATCAGCCAGACTCAGGCCGATGAAATCCAACAGGCCATCGACGACGAAAACGCGCTGGCCGCCTCCTCGGATGTCGACGCCGTCAACACCGCCAGACAAGCCGTCAACGACCTCTTCTCCAAAATCTCAAGCACGGAACTCTACATGCCCTTCGACGGCGATTACTCCGACTCGGGAACGAACCACTGCACAGGCTCGCCTACCGGATCACCGCAATTCGTGCCGGGAATCAACGCCAAGGCCATCCACCTGCACAACACCAAGGGCAGCACCAGCTCCCAGGCCGACCAGTCCGTGGCATTGCCGTCGTGCAACAGCACACGTCTGGGCAAAAACGACTTTTCCGTTTCCCTTTGGTACCGTTCATCGAACGGCGGCAACAACGGAGCGGCGATCATCGGCAACAAGAACTACAATTCCGGCACGAACAAGGGCTTTGTCATCGGAGCCTTCGCCAAAGACATCCGCGTGAACCTGGCCGATGGCTCAACGCGCGTGGAAAGCAGCAGGATAGGCGGGGTCATTGACGGGCAATGGCATCATATCGCCGCGAACTTCGCCCGTGCCGGCTCTCTGGACGTCTATGTCGACGGCACGCTGCGTTCAAGCAAAAGCCTTCAAGCGCTCAAAGACGTGTCCGCCGATGCCGGAAACCTCGTCATCGGCGCCGATTCGAACAACGCCAACAGCGTCAACGATGCCGACATCGACGAGGTCCGCCTGACGCACCATACGCTCACCGCCGACGAGATCAGCCAGCAATACCTTCCCGGGAAACTGCTCAACGAGACGGCACAGGCGCAAGCCCTGATGGCCGCCCACCCCGAAGCGAGCGACGCAAAGCGCGAACAGATGCAGAAACTCATCGCCGCCGCACAATCCCCGCAACACGACAACGCGGTGCTGCAACGCCGGCTGCGCGACCTTCAGTTGGCCGAAGAAAACTATCTCGACCCGACGCCTCCCGCAGATTTCACCTTCGATGTCATCTCCGATCCCCATATTTCCGATGCTGCCAGTCTTGCCAATCTGCGGACGGCGCTTGGCGATATGAACGTGCTCAATCCCGATTCCCAGGCTCTGGTCTCCGCCGGGGACAACGGTGACAGCGGCAGCGAGCAACAGGAAAAGGATTTCTACAAGGCGGTGGACGACGAACACGGCAGCAAGGTGCCCATCCTCGCATTGGGCAATCATGACGTACGTTGGCAAGGCAGCGTCAGCAACCCATTGCACGGGCTGCAGGACCCGACGACCGCACCCGGCGGCACCACCCCCGTGTTCGACCGATATCTCAAGAACAACGGCAAGTACATGATCAATTCGCAAACCGGATTCGACGCGGCGAGCCAGCACCAGCTCTATTTCGACCAATGGGTCAAGGGTTATCATTTCCTGGTCATCAACACGGAGAAGGACTTGAAAGACCAAGCCTACATCTCGCAGAAGCAGCTGAATTGGGTCGAAAAGACCATGGCCATCGACGCCAAGGCGAACAAACCGATCTTCCTCGTCGCCCATCAGACTTTCTCCGGCACCGCCGACCATCTCTTGGAAGACGACTTGGGGGGTAGCGAAAACGGGGTGAACGAAGCCAAGCTCAAGCAGATCCTGTCGAAATACCCGCAGGCGGTGTTCTTCACCGGCCATGTGCATAACGGGCAGGACCTCGTAGACACCTATAACACGCCGTTCGGCCATATCGTCGACATGCCAAGCTTCGCCAACACCGATTACGGCAGTGAACTGGTCGACGGCAACGCCTATGAGGTTTCGGTCAGCGGCAGCCATGTCCACATCCGCATGCGCAACTACATCACCAATCAGTGGGTCAACGAAGGCAAATACGATTTCGACCTCGGCGACACCGATCCGAGCTATCGCGTCAAAGCCATCTCCCCTTCCGGATATATCGCGACCGCCTGCTCCCACGATGATGCCTATGACCCGGGCAACCGCAACGGGAGGCTGGAATACATCGACGACGGCGAGCGCCAAAGCAATTGGAAGTCCCAGGACCTTGATGATGTCAGCCAGGCGTGGGTCGATTTTGCCTTCTCGAAACCGACGAAGATCAGCGGCGTCACCTATCTGCCCTATTTGGGAGGTTATTTCGAGACGGGACCACACACAGGGTGGTATGACACTTCGGAGGGCACCATGCTTGGCTACCGCATCGAAGTGAGCCACGACAACGGCACAACCTACCAAACCGCGGCCACAGGAACATTGAAAACCGGGATGAAGGAAAGCTGGATGCCGATACCGACACAGACCGTCAGCAATGTGCGGGTGGTGCCGTTGTCGACCTACGGAACGACGGTCACGCGTTCGGCCAAAGGCTATGTGGCCGCTGCGGAAATGCATCCTGCCGTAATGGCACAAGGTAGCGTCACACTCAAATACCAGGACAAGCAGGGCAACCAGCTCAAGGCCGACGAGAACAAGACCGGAGACGTGGGCACACCATACTCGTTCGCCGCTCCAGCAATCGACGGCTACAGCTGCGCACAGCGCTTTGACGGCACGTATACGGACGATGACCAGACATTAATCTTCGTCTATTCGCCCAACACCGACAAAGCCGCGTTGCGCGATGCTGTTCAACAGGCACAAGCCATCGATCTGAGCCCCTACACTCCGGCCAGCACCGATCTTTTCCGTTCGGCTTTGGTCAGCGCCGAGAAGGTTCTGGATGACTCCGGCGCCACACAGCAGGAGGTACAACAGGCTGCGGATTCCCTGCAAAAGGCCGTGGCCGGTCTGGTCGTCAAAGGAGATAAGACCCGTCTGAGCGCCTTGATCGAGCAGGCGCGAAAACTCGATGGTTCGCGCTACACCCCTCAGAGTTTTGCCGTGTTGCGTCAGGCGTTGCAGGACGCCATTGCCGTTTTCAACGACGTAAACGCCGATCAGGCTGCGGCCGACAACGCCGCGCGAAAGCTTTCGGACGCGCAACAGAGGCTGGAGAGGCTGCCGATTCAGAAGCCGTCGTTGCCCGCGAAACCGTCGTTGCCGGGCGCGACCACGGGTGGGAACACACCCCTGGTCAACGGCTCGCGGCCCAATGGCACGGCAAACAGCACAACGACGGGTAAGACGAGACATGGATTGGCATCCACCGGAGCCCCCATCGTCATGCCGCTGCTTACCGGCATGATCCTGCTCGTCCTCGGAACGGCATTGGCCATGCTGGAGCGGAAGCGGCAGCACTGACCCTGCCATGTGTTCGAACGGAGCGCCTTTCAGGTTGTGACCTGCGACGCTCCGTTGGAACGCATCAAGACAGCGGCCTTCCGGTTCGCGCCTGCGCCTTCCGGATTTCCGTTAATCCCCCCGTTAATCCCTGTTAATCCCCTGTTAATCCCCGTTATTGCGTTTCACCGCATGACGTCTTGCAATCCGAACATCATCGCATCCGCCATGGTGGATTACGCTTTGAGTAGCTATCGTGCCAATCGTCATAGCGGCACGGTATCATAGAATATTCCGGCGCAAACCGGGGCTTGATAATTCAAGAATGGGGATGATCGGTTTCGACGGTGACCTGTTCGTCGCAGGGAAGCGTGCCGAGAATGTGGAGTCCACTCGAGATGACCTCCACGAAACAACAAGTGCTAAATCTAACCGCACTGAGTTCGCACTCGCTGCCTGAGCCAAGCGCCAGGATTAACCAGTGAGCTGCTGCTCCGTCCACTCCTTCTCGTCTTCGGGAGGATGTTGGGCGTCATTAGAGGACTTGCTTGAGCCATTGAACCACAGGGTGACTCGGGGACTTTAACTGTAGATATGCTCGCCATCCATTGTCCGCGACACGGATGGGGGCAGAAAAACTGCCAAAAGGCCAGCGGACTACGCACGTAGAAGACTGAGGGTTCGGCCATCGGACCGGGGTTCAATTCCCCGCATCTCCACTGATACAACGCCATCCAAGGCAACTTGGGTGGCGTTTTTCGTTGCGGTTTCGGGTTTTAAACGATTTATAAAATCGTGGGTCATAAACCGGTATAAGTTTGTCCCGCACAGTTCAACATCGTGCAGGACAAATCTATACCAAATAGCTTATTCCTTTACGGGCCATTCCCTATGGAAGCGGCCAGTCGCAAGTTCCTTATGGGTACAGATGCGACGCATGGTAACCGAATGTCTTGGATTGACAGGCGCATAGAGCACAAGTACGTTATCATGCAGATGGAATTCAACGCACCCGTTGTACAGCCCTCCGGCGTTGTCGAGGACATGAGGTTGGTAATCCTCCGGAACCTGTCCATTTACTTGCAGATCATTCGCTATAAGCTCGCGCAATTCCACGACACATGCACTATCATGTCTTTTCAACCTCCGCAGGTCCGTCAGAAAGACATCGGAATAATAGATTTCCAACATGTCATTCCTCCGCGAGAATAGAGTTGAACAGCTTTCTGGTCTCTTCGGACGTGTAGCATACCACATCACCGGGCAGAGGATGCCGAGACAGCCAGTCCGACTGCTCTGGTGTCAATGCCCCCATACTTTTCTCTGCAGCCATAACTTCAATGTACCTATTGAGGTCATTGACCAGCGTGCTGCCGTTGTCCCTTGCCTTCTGATCGGCAAGATGGTATTGCTCATCATCGACAGGCAAGTTAATGGTCACTGTGGCCATATACGCCTCCTTCGTTCCAGTTAATGCTATTCTATGTCGCCTTTGCTCCTTCCTCCACGTTTTCCGCCCTCGGCCTTTCGCTGTACCATAGAGGTGAGGCGTTTAGTTAGCCCACAATCTCCAGTTTTCAACCTTAAATGCTTTTCGAGCACATCCGATTCAAGCAAGCTAGGATTGAGCAGAGAATAGAGGCAACAATAACTCATTTTCCCGAAAGTTCATTAGACATCCAACAGTTCACCCTGAACCATCTTTGCCTGGCCAAAACTCGGGACTCTAATCTGAGTCATTTCCACAAGCTCAGGATTATTGATTTGACTTCCTCTCGGCCTGAACTCTATAAGTCCCCTGACACGCAGCATCATGTGCCTGTCGTGGGCCTTTATGGCTGTTTCGTACTGACCAGAATCCATGTGCACAAGAAATGTCAGGACTTTTCCACCTTCTACTGGAGCTGAAAGCTTGGCTTCGTGTTGGAGCAATTTTCCAGAATTTCTGAGTTCTGTAACCTCGCCTGTCAACGTTTGAACCTCCGGTTTTGGAGGCAACTCAAGATGTTCTCTGGCGCGTCTGAGTACTTGAATCTTCTTGTAATCGAGCTCAATGGTAAACGGAGTCGGGACATCATCCGTGAACTCGTTGATGGATAACTGTGTACGGCGCGCATCGAAACCGGCAAGCGCTGATACCATTTCATAGGAGACCCCATGTTTAATCATATCGGGGTCGTCAAAGACCTCCAGGCTTTTTTCAGAATCAGAATCATGACTTTTCAAAGTTTCTCCAATTCCATAGTTGATTGCTTCAAGGGAGGAAGCGATCTTGTTAGTTATCGTCCGTCCTTTGATGGTTTCGACCTTTTTCTTGGGGTCCTTTGTGGTGGTGGCGGCGTAGTCATGGTGAGCTGGAATGAGGGCAGTAAGTTCATAGCTGCCCATCCTTGTCTGGCCCATGTACGACTCGTCCATGATCGAGTCCGCAACCACATGTCCGGCACCATTGAAGATCCTTTTGGATTCGAACGCGCTTTTCGCTCCTGCGCGCAGCACATCATTTAATGCGTTGAAGGCGTTGAGTCCCGACTTCCAATTGATGAAACCGCTTTGCAAATCCGTCTCAGCATGTACATTGAGCGGGTCAAGTTCCATGCTCTGAATATAACGCTCGTATTCCAGATTCGCCTTAAAGGAATCCCCATACAGGGCCAGACACTTCTTTTCTGCACGTTGCAGCATATAGTCGTAGTCAGGAGCCCGATCGTCAATCGGTACGACGATAGAGTTCTCACTCCATTCGTCACTTCCCGATGGCCTCCAATATCTTGACTTTCCATTGAATGACGGTTCACTTGTCCATCCGAGTTTGGTAAGGACATGCTCAAACAGAATATGACTATCGTTCATAACGGCATCCCTCCCTTGACTTTCTCCATTATCTCGCACAACGCCGCGTCGTCGAACACGTGTTCCACAGGCGCGCTTATCGTTATCGTCTCTTCGTTGCGCTCCGGCAATCCTTCACAGGTCATCCAATAATTATTGGACAGCAGAGTACCTTCATCAGCCAGTTTTATCCAATCATCAACGTTGTCGGGAACATCCATGATTACCACGATGCGCCGCTCAGACGAATTTGGTCCGGCGATGATTGAATTGTCATACCGCAGTTTGCTTAGTTTAGCATGAATCAAATTATGTTCAGCGTTCCAGCATTTCCCATGGGAAACTGCTTTCAGCTGGACATCAAGTTCTGCGTCTTTCACACCGTTTACAAGTCTGCGCAGAACCAAATCGATACCCTCATCAAAGTCATAGCTGAGAACATGGCACCCAGCCGCTGCAACAATCGCTCGAACATGGGCGAGCTGATACTGTTCCATAAGATTTGGTCTACGCCTGAAAGATCCCCGGTGCAGCGGAAGACCCGTACGGCTTATCGCGTCTTCGAGTCTAGTCATGGTTATAATGATACATAGAAGAGTGACGAGTTTCATGATTTAGGCATGTTTGAAGTGTCTTGAAGTGCTCTTCATATACAGCGTTTCATACGTTGCTTGCGAAAGCAATAGACGAAAACTATTACAATCAGTGAGGTTTCTGTCTTTGCAATCAATTTCTGGCATCTCCACAAACACAATGTCGTCAGGGCTCGCCCTGACGACATATTTTTTAGTCAATCACGGAAACAATTGCTTGGATTCCTACATGGCCTTGTCGAAGGCCTGGAAGATCAGCGACGCCACTTTGGCACCGGGGTCCTCGAGCTTTCTCGACTCCTCACCACGGATCGCCGCCCTGCCGTGGATGGCAAGCATGCCGACAGTGGACTTGAAGCCGTTCTCTGCGGCGACGGCAGCCGTTGCCGCCGCTTCCTTCAGACTCTTGCCGGCCGCCACGGCATCCTTCAAGGCCTTGACACCGGGATCGAAACCATCCAAGAACGTCTTCTCCCCGATTTTCGCCTTGCCCAGTTTTTGGACACCCTGCTCATAGGCCTCAAACAACGAGACCCAATCGTCATCGCTGAATTCGGTCTTTCCGCGAAGCGCTCTGGCAGCCTGCATGAGTCCCGAGGCCATCAGCGTGCCCATGGTGGAAGGCACCTTGATGCTCATGGCCTTGCCGGCGGCATACAGCAACTTGCCCAGATCCTCCTGATCGGAATCCTTGACCGCGTCGTACGCAGCCGTGAATCCGTCGGACATCGTCAGCCCCAAGTCGGCATCGCCGACGATGGAATCAATCGAAATCAGATAGTCCTTGTTTTCGACCATGATCTCGGAGGCCTGATGCAGGAATTCGATAACCATACTTTTACTTGTCATTGCTTCCCTTCCTATTTCAAAGCTGGACAAAGAACGGGGTCTGCGCAGGAGCGTCAAGGTAGCCCTTGAGCTCGTCATCCAATTTCAGCAGCGAGATGGAGACGCCCGCCATGTCGATGGCCGTCGCATAATTGCCGACATAGTAGCGATACGGCGAAATGCCCTTGTCCTTGAGATACGCGTCGATCTTGCGGGTGACGATGTACTGCTCGTCAAGAGGCGTCGCCCCCAAGCCATTGACCAGCACAGCCACCTCGTCGCCGGACCGGTACGGCAAATCGGCGACGACCTTGTCGAGAATCTCGGTGACGATCGCATCGGCGGGTTCAAGCTTGCCACGACGGATGCCGGGCTCGCCGTGGATGCCCATGCCGATCTCCATCTCGTCGTCGGCGATCTCGAAGCTTGGTTTGCCCACGCGCGGCACCGTCAGCGAGGACAGTGCCACGCCCATGGTGCGAACGTTGTCGGCCGCCTTGGTGGCGATCCGCTTGACCTCGTCCAGATTCAGCATCTTGTCCGCGGCCGCACCCGCGCATTTGAACACGAAGAAGATGCCGGCGACCCCGCGACGCGTATTCGGCTGGTCAGGGGAAGTCGGGGCGGGCGACGCCACATCATCGCATCCGACCAGCGATTCGACATGAATGTTCTCTTCGAAATCAGCCTGATCGGCCGCCATGTCGAAATTGAAGATGTCACCGTTGTAGTTGCCGTATATGTAGAGCACGCCGGCCCCGGAATCGATGTACTTGGTCACGGCCAGCATCTGGTCCGGACTCGGGCTTTGGAAGACGTCGCCGACCGAGCAGCCGTCGAGCATTCCCTTACCGACATAGCCGAGGAACAGCGGCAGGTGCCCCGAGCCGCCGCCCGTCGCAAGGCCGACCTTCCCTTCCTTCTTGTTCGCCGTCACCAGACAATGGACATCGTCGCCAGTGTAGGTGACCAGATCCGGGTGGGCGATATACAGTCCCTCGAGCGTCTCTTTGACGTAGTCCTCAGGTTTGTTGATAATCTTCTTCATGGTTTGACCCTTCCTTATGTCAAATTCCTAAAACAGCAAAGCGCCCATCAAACAACACGATCGGAACATGATGATGAAACCGACAGCGCTGTTGGCGACAGACGAAATCTGCATGCAGATCCCCGCAAAGCCGACCTTTGATGATGACCAAACCAGTTTTTATGAACACCCATTGTCCGCATAAAATCACCACCATGGTCGGAACCCTTCTTACAACCATCATAAAACATTCGATGCGCGACAGGCGGGGTCAACCGGAAGATTCTGCCGCCGCAAAGACGGTCTCAGGAGAGAAAGGTTTCCGCGGCCGAAAACCACCACTCATTTCGTTCGAACCCCTTGAAATGTCAATCTTCAGGCGTTCTCATGTTTTTTTGAGACGAATGCGCAATGGTAACGCACGTAAAGCATTGCTTGAGGCGCATACCCACGTCAGATTTCATCCGAAATCGACTCGAAAGCAATACAAAGACCTCAATCCGGCCATGCCTGAAAACAGATGCGCCAACCTCATCTCGCAGCACCCATCTCACGCTATCGCTGCTTCGCCTGATTCCATGATGTTCCCGGCCACACTACACTTGGTAGCTATGAGAATCGTGTTGCAGAAAGTCAGCAAAGCCAATATCGATGTCATCGACGAAGCGACCGGCGAAGTCGATGAATCGTTCGAACCGCAGCATATCGGCGTGGGTTTTGTGCTGCTGGTCGGTGTCAGCGACGGCGACGGGCAGGAACAGGTCGACTGGCTCGCCCATAAAATCAGCAGATTGCGCGTGTTCGAAGACGAAAACGGGAAGATGAACCTTTCGCTCGGCCAGGTAGGCGGCGAGATCCTGTCGGTTTCGCAGTTCACGCTCTTCGGCGACGTACGGCACGGCAATCGGCCGAGCTTCATCACGGCCGGCAAACCGGAACACGCCGAGCGCATCTGGCTTGACTTCAATGATGCGTTACGCGCCGAGGGCATCAGCGTAAAGGTCGGCCGCTTCGGCTCGCATATGCGCGTGGCACTCACCAACGACGGCCCCGTGACCATCCTCTTCGACACCGACGAGCTCATGGCCAAGCACTGAACGTGAGTTTCCGATGGCAAACCTGTGCGAAACGGCAATAAACCAGGTCTCCACCATGGCTATGGATGACAGCCGAACGATGATGTCATATCCAAGACACACCGACAAAACACCATGCGACGATACATGCGGAATCCACAATCCGTTCGCAAACCGTGATTTTCTCTGTACGCCGGCTGAAGATACAGAGAAAATCACGAAAACTGGCTATAAACTGTGATTTTCTCTGCAACGGCAACAAATATGCAGAGCTAATCACAAAACCGAAGCAGCACTCATATCGGCGCCTCGTTGATTTGCATCTCAGTTGGACGCCCGCCACACGCCAGACGTGCCACTTGCAAGGTTATTTGATAATCGGGCGCAACGGGGCCGAAACGTCGACCTGATGCTTGTCGCCGATTTTGCTCGGATCGTTGATGATCTTGTCGACCACGGCCTTTTTGAGCTTCATCTCGGAGGCGTCGCCCCAAATGATGACGCGCTGGCCGCCATTGAGCTCGGTGGTGATGGAATCCTGCGTCTGGGCCGTCACCTTGGTGATCGAGCCACGCATATTGCCGTCAAGACGGCCCAGCACCTTCAATGCCTGTTGGACGGAACGGTCACGAAGGCTTGCCTTGACGTCTCTGACTTCGACGACGGGGATGCCTTTGGTCGACACATGGCCGACCTTGTTGAGCACACGACTGTAGCTGTCAACGGCGGTCTCGCTGCCGTCAGGGGTCTTCAGCATCGCCGCCGGTTCCTGTGCAGTGATGGTCACCTTCATCGCCTGCGGGTATATTTTCTCAACCTTGGCCATCGAAACCCCGGGAATGTCTTTCAATTCCGCTTCGACGTCACCGGCGGAGACCAACAGCAACGATTTGCCGGCCTGCTTGTCGGCGATGGAGACCACGCGGGCCTTGCCGACCCATTGGTTTTCACCCGACACCGAAATCTGATGGGCATCAAGCAAAAAGACCGGCGAGAAGAAGAGCAGCCAGCCGAGCGACGCCAAAACAGCCGCGATTACCAGGGCAATCAGGACTTTGGCCGCTGTCTTGAACACATGGACGCGCCGACGTTCCTTCAACCGAGCATTGAAATCGATGACCTTGGGACGGGCGGCGACCCCTAACGCGCCGGAAGTCTGGTTCAGCGTCTCGCCGATCAGATCCTCGTTTTTCAGCGCTCTGGCATCGACGAAGCCACCGGGTGCGCTTTTGGTGACGGCACCGGCCGAGGATGCCGAACGCGGCGAACGAACGGATGATGAGACCTCATCGGCATCCGTCAACGGCTCATCGATGCCGTATTTCGGTTTTGTGAAGGGACCGCGGCGGAAAAAGCCGACCGATTTTTTGCCGGCAGACGTTCGCGCGTCAGCGGATTCGACAAATCGGCTTCGATCTGAAGCCGTTGCCGAGGAGGCCATTCTACGCGTTGCGCGACGCGCATCAATCATGCTGCCGTCATCGGCAAAGGCGCCGGATGTCACTGAACGAACCCGACGCGGCGAATCCTCTTCCATACCCTTACGCGACGAACGAGAACCGCCGTGGGAATCGTTGACCAAGTGGAAATCGGAATGCCCGGTTTTTCTCCGCTTTCCGGTCCTCACGCCGAAATCATTGACCATTCCCTCATCGCCGGAAGCAGACGGTCCATCAGAGAAAGAGGCGACGCCTCGGCCACGCCGTGACGAATCGCCTTCACCTCCGCGCCCGCTGGCTACACGACGGCCTGCCATCAGCGCGACTCCCCCGCACGCGCTTTGAGCATTTCAAGCATGACATCATCCATCGTGGTGACGTCGCCGGCACCGACAGTGATCAGTACATCGCCGGGATGCGAGTGACGGACCAGCGTTTCGGCACCGTCCCGGAGATCATGCGAAGCGACGATCCATCCTTGGGACGGTTCATGATGCAAGCTGCCGGCGGCATCGACAATGACCTGCGAGGTGATGGTCGGAAAATCCTCCTGACGTTCACGCGCGGGATAAATCGGCGCGACGACGACATCGTCCGCCTTGGACAGCGCGGCGGCGAACCGGTCGATGAAAAATTTTGTGCGGCTGAACAGATGCGGCTGGAAAAGCACACGAATCGCGGAATCGGGGTAACGACGGCGCGCGGCATCGAGCAAGGCCGCGATTTCGGTGGGATGGTGGGCATAGTCGTCTACGAGCGTCACCCCGTCTGCCACTCCGTTGACTTCGAAACGGCGAGAGGCCCCCCTAAACGTTGCGGCCGTGCGTGCTGCAAGCACCGGGTCCATACCCAGCAGTGTGGTGACGATGATGGCCGCGGTCGCGTTGCGCGCGTTATGGATGCCCGGAATCCGCAAAGTTACCGGTACGCGGCGTTGTTCGGAGCATCCCGCCAAACCTGCCGGCAGCTCGATGGTAAAACGTTCGGTACCGTCACCTGCGCTTTCCTGTTCCGCAAGGATGCGCACCAGCTTGGGATGGGCACCCTCATCGGCCCCCATACCATGCAGACCTGCGATTTGCGCGACATCGCCACTCGGGTCGGTGGTATAGCAGATGGTCCTGGACGCCACTTCGGACGGAAGCCGGCGCACAATGGCCTGTGCCCCCTTGTCGTCAACGGACAAGATGACGTAGCCCTTGGCGTGACCGGCATATTCGACAAACGCCTGCTGATAGTGCTCGGCGTCGCCGTAATGGTCGAGATGGTCGGCTTCGGCGTTGGTGATCAGCGCGAACTGCGGCCGGTATTTCTCGAAACTGCCATCGGACTCGTCGGCTTCGGCTACCAGTACGTCACCGCTGCCGGCATGCCCACCGTCGATGGCGGCACCGTCCGGGCCCTGGATGGATCCACCGATGGCGTAGCTCGGATCGGCGAGTCTGGCAGTTTGCTTTTCGGCGCGCGCCTGAGCATCGGCCTCGGCTCCGGCATTGACAAGGATATGGGAAATCAAAGAGCTGGTGGTTGTCTTGCCGTGCGCGCCGGCCACACTGACCGCGCATTTGCTGGCCATCAGCAACGCAAGGATGTCGCTGCGATGCACGATATGCGCCCCGGCCCGGGCTGCGGCGACGATCTCCGGGTTGTCGGGTTTGATGGCGCTGGAATAGACGACTGTGTGCGCACCGTTCACGTTTCCGCTGCGCTGGCCGAAATGAACCTTGATGCCAAGAGCGGTGAGCCGATCGGTTTTGGCGTTGGCCTCACGATCGGATCCGGAGACCGCGACGCCTTCTTCATTGAGCATCTCGGCGAGCACACTCATGCCTGCCCCGCCGATGCCGATGAAATGGGTGGGCCCGAGTGAGTCCAACGTGTCGGACGGGCCGAACGCGGCTTTCGTCGGGTCGAGCACAATGGGTTCAGAGCCGGTAGTTGACTGCACGATACGCTCCTTGGACGCTAGGTTTGACGATGACAACATCACTGATGCCGTTATACACTCGTTGCGCGGCTTTGTGACGCCGAACCCGCAAACCCACGCAGACTGCTTGCAATTCATCTGCCAACACGGCGGAACTCATTGACGAGAAGCGCCGTAAACCGACCATTGTCGGCACCGGTATCGGCATACAACGCCTATCTTGGCCCCCGCTTGGCTTAACCACCCCACCCTAATGCTGGCAAACCGCATATTGCCGCCATCAAAATGCAGTTTCCCAGCAGCAAATTCCGTTAGTGCTGGCAAACCGCACCTAACCGCCATCAAAATGCAGTTTCCCAGCAGCAAAATCCACTAGTGCTGGCAAACCGCACCTGAGAACCGTTAATATGCAGTTTCCATGCAGCAACGGACGAACGGACGCGATTGGCCTACCCGGATGGCATTGCCGACAATCGTCGGTAACGTCGACATCAAACGGACTGAGACGTCATTCGGCGCCCGCAGCCGCCTTGTCAAGGATGATGCCGGCCATGGTCTCGGCGGCGTCACGGATGCCGTAATCGTAAGCCTTGCGACCCATGGCCTGCAACCGTTCGCGATCGGCAATCAAAGACGGTACATGCTCGCACACCCACGAAGAGGTGAAATCAGCATCGGCGACCATCAGCCCGCCTCCGGCATCGACCACCGGCTGTGCGTTGAAGCGCTGTTCGCCGTTGCCGATGGGCAGCGGCACGTAGACCGCGGGCATGCCGATGGCAGCCAGTTCGCTCACCGTTCCCGCACCGGCGCGGCAAATCACCAGATCCGCTGCGGCAAACGCCAAATCGATGCGTTCCAAGTATTCCGCCATATGATAGTCACCGAGACCTGCATGGGCCGGATCCAGATCGGTGAGCGCATGCTCGCCTACCCCGGCCTTCACCCGCCGCCCCACTTCGGCGCTTTTCTTCCGCCCGGTTAAGTGGATGACCTGCGTGACCTTCAGCAATTGCGCGGCCGCACCACTGACGGCCTCATTGAGGCTCACCGCCCCCAGGGAACCTCCGGTAACGACCACCAGCGGGCGTTCGGGATCGATGCCGAGCTGGGCGGCGGCAAGTCTGCGTGCGGCTCGAGGGTCATGTTCCAGTTTCCGGCACAGATCCGCCATCACCGGCCGCAACGGAAGCCCCACACGACGGATTTCGGTGCTTCCCTTTGCTTTGAGCCCGGTGTTGCCGTAAGCGGTACCGATGAAATCGGCCCAGCGGGCACCCAGTTTGTTGGCCATGCCGGCGCGGGCGTTCTGCTCATGAATGACGATGGGAAGGCCCATGGAATGCGCGACCGTGTAGACAGGTGCCGAAACGTAGCCGCCGAAACCGACCACCACGTCGGCATGGCGAGCCTGAAGAATGGAACGGACCTTGTTGCGTTCCTGACGCCAACGACCGGGGAAACGCAGCGCCTGCATATTGGGACGGCGCGGGAAGGGAACCTTGGCAATGGGGTCGAGCTCGAAGCCGGCCTGCGGCACCAGATCCTTTTCAAGGCCGACGTCGGTGCCGATAACGCTGACGGAAGCCTGCGGGTCATCGTGTTTGATGGCAGCGGCGACGCTCAACAACGGGTTAACATGCCCCGCGGTGCCTCCTCCGGCCAATACGATATGCTTCATCTTCCCTTTTCCTTGGCTTGTATCCATTCCGTTTCCTCGTTATCCCTTATACTCAACGCTCATACCTGCGACGCGGCGATGCTGGCTTGGACCTGGGGTTGCATCCTCATCATACTGGTGGCCACGCCTGCGGCGAACAGACACATCACCAGGCTCGACCCGCCTGCCGAGACGAACGGCAAGGGGACGCCCATCACCGGTAACAGGCCGATGACGACCATGATATTGACCAACGCCTGGCCAACGATCCAGATGGCGATGCAGATCAGCACCCGTGAGGCGTATTTGTCCGGCGTCTGCAAGGCGATGACGAACATGCACCAACCGAGGATGGCGAAGAGTATGACCACGGCCGCGGCGCCGACAAACCCGGTTTCCTCGCCGATGATGGCGAAGATGAAGTCGTTGTGCGCTTCGGGCAGATAGTTCCATTTTTCGCGGGAATTGCCGATACCGACGCCGAAAAAGCCTCCGGAAGCCATCGCGTACTTGGCATGCATTGATTGGTAGCACTCCCCCTGCAACGCGGAAGCCGGGCACGGACGGTAAGCGGAGGTGATACGAAGCATGCGGTTCGGGCTGGTCACTACGAACAGCACGACCAGAACCGCCAGGACAAGACCGGCTCCGACCAGCCATTTCGCGGGGAACCCTCCGACCAACATCGCCGTGACCCCGATCACCACCAGAATCATCGCGGTGCCGAGATCGCCGCCCAGCATGACCGTGGCCAGACAGGCCAGAAAGATGAGCCCCACGGGCAGATAGGCTTTCAGCCCATCACTCTTGTAGTGTTTTACGGCCGACGCCACCGCCCACGGCATCCACACGCACAGCGCAAGCTTCATCACCTCCGCCGGCTGCATGGTGATCTTGTTGGAAATGCCGATCCAGCCTTTGTTTCCATTGACCTCGATACCCAGCGGGGTCACGGTCAACAGCTGGAGGAAAATCGAGAACACCACGAACGCAAACGAAAACTTCCGATAGCCGCTGGCGTGAGGACGCATCGCAAACGCGCAGACCACCAGTCCGAACAGGCAATAGCCTCCCTGCGTCAACGCCTGTTTCCATGGCGAGGCCCCTCTGGCGATCATCGTCACCGAAGAAGCGGAAAAAACCATGACGACGCCGAAACAGGTCAGGGCGATCACGGCGATGCGGAAACCGTAATAGCACCACAACGGATTCAACAACGCGTGGATGCCTCGATAATCGTCGACCACAAGCACATCAGACGCATCCGTTTCCGCAGGCTCATCGGCGACACGCTTGCTTTCGGCGTTGCGATAGAGCAAGGCGAGACGCGATCCCGACTTCTTCGTGTCCTTGTCATCTTTCTTGTTTCGCGAACCCGTGACTTCGCCCCACCCGATTCCGGACATGGCATTGCGAGCGGCACGAGCCTTTTTCTTTGGCTGGTCCGGCTGCTGTTCATCACGATTGTATACGCGTCTAGCCATGCTTTTGCACCCAGTCATGGGCGGCCTCGGCGAATTGCGAGCCGCGCTCGGCGTAGGAGACGAACTGGTCCATCGAGGCGCAGGCCGGTGCCATCAGCACCACGTCCCCGCTTTGCGCATAGCCACCCGCAGCCTCAACCGCACGGGCCATGACGCTGGGCTTGTCTTTGGGGTCGATCACCGTCAGGGGAATGTCGGGAGCGCTGGCGGCGAACGCGTCGAGCATCGGTTTCTGGTCGACGCCGATGATGACCGCGGCTTTGATGGTCTTGGCCTGATCGGCCACGAGTTCTTCGAAATGGCCGCCTTTCGCCAATCCTCCGGCAATCCATACCACGGACTTGGGCTTGTAGCTGGAAAGCGAGGCGTGGGCCGCATGGGCATTGGTGGCCTTGGAATCGTCGACGAAGCGCACGGTGCCGCCATCCTTCAGCCTGGCGGTGGCGACGGTCTGGATGCGGTGGCCGCCGGGGGCGAAGGCACGCAGGGCGTCGAGGCAACGGCCCGGATCGGCCCCCAAGCCCATCGCCAGGGCGAGAGCGGTGATGGCATCGGCGAGCAGATGCGGGTATACGGTGCCGTCCGGCTCGCACAGATGCGAGAACTCCGTGACTTGGGCCAGCGCGTTCATATCCCCCTGTGGCGCTCCGGCCAGGCCGCTGGCATCGACGATCCAGCCGTCAGCAACGCCGATCTGACCGGGCTTCGGAGTATGAAGGGTGAAACCGATTTTCTGGCATTCGGGGCCGGTCTGCGCCGCAAGCGCCAGAGCCGTGACGCGTTCGTCATCGGCGTTGAAGACCATCACACGTTGGGCGTTGTGGAAGACCTTCGACTTGTCGGCCGCATAATTGGCCATGCCTCCATGCCAGTCGAGATGGTCGGCGGCGATATTGGTGATGGCCGCGCAATCGAGCGCCAGGGAATCGGTGAAATGCATCTGGAAGCTCGACAGTTCCACGCACAGGGCATCGTGTTTCGGGTCGCTCGCAGCCAGGCTGACGGATTTGCCGATATTGCCCACCGCAGGGGCATTCATACCGCAATGGGTGAGCATGGCCGAGACCATCTGTGTGGTCGAGGTCTTGCCGTTGGTGCCGGTGATGCCGACCCAGGGTGCGGGTTCGTGCGCCGCGGAATGCTCGGCCGGAACCCGCAAGGCCCAGGCCAGTTCCACCTCGCTGATAACCGGTATGTTACGGCTCTGGGCCTCAAGAATAAACGGCGTGCGCGGATTGAAAACCGGAGAGGCGACCACGATGTCGACATTGTCCCAATCGATATCATCGAAGGAATTAAGGTCGGCTTCGGGCTTCTTCTCGTCTACGCTCACCACACGTCCCGCGCGGCCTTGCAAGGCCTCTACGGCACCGCGGCCGGAAACCCCGAGGCCCGCGACCAACACCGTTTTGCCGGTCATGTCCAGATACGACGACCCGTTCGCCGCGTCTGCCTGATGCACTGATGAAAAACCGGAATCCTCTGCTGCCTGCATCTCAATCTTCCTTCCCTTGGATCTTGCCCGCCGATGCCTTGTCCGTTGATCGGCGTCAGATCAGCAAGCCGGTACGTGACGCCCAATCGGTATAGAAAACCATGAGTCCGATGAGCACGAACATGAATTCGATCATCCAGAAGCGCACGACGACCTTCTGCTCGCTCCAACCCAGCAATTCGAAATGATGATGGATCGGCGCCATCTTGAAGACACGTTTGCGGGTGAGCTTGAAACAGCCGACCTGGATGACGTCGCTCATCGCCTCGATGACGTAAAGCCCGCCGATGATCACAGCGAGGAATTCGGTGTGCGTGGCGATGGAAAGCGCGGCGAAAAGCCCGCCCAACGCCAGAGAACCCGTATCGCCCATGAAGATGGTGGCGGGGTTCGAGTTGTACCAGAGGAAGCCGAAGCATGCCACGGCGGCGCAGGCCGCGATGATCGTCAGGTCAAGCGGATCGGAAACCGCGTAGGAGTAGCCGGGCTTTGGACCGCCTTTGACGTGATAGCTCTCCCAGAAGGCGATGATGGTGTAGCCGGCCAGGGAGATCATCGACGAGCCGGTGGCCAGACCGTCCAGCCCATCGGTCAGATTGACGGCGTTGGTCCATGCGATCATCAGGAAATTGACCCAGATCACAAAGATGACGATGGCGACGATCTTGCCAGCGAACTCGAAGCTGAAGAACGGATGCTCAATGAAGCTCATGCCCGCCTGTGCGGAGGGGAATCCGGACTTGGTAGGAAGCAGAAGCGCGAGGACGGCATAGATGGTGGCGAAGACGAACTGGCCGAAGAATTTGCCGCCGACGCTCAACCCGGTGTTCTGCTTTTTGCGCACTTTGGCGAAATCATCGATGAATCCCAGAGCGCCCATCGAAACCATGGCGAAAAGCACCAGAACCGCCGACCATGAAACGGCCTGACCACCGCTAAGCCCACGATAGAGCGCCGAAGCACCCCAACCGAGCAGGACGGCGAAGATGATGACCACGCCGCCCATCGTGGCGGTGCCGCGCTTCAGCAGATGCGATTGCGGTCCATCCTGACGGATGTATTGGCCATAGTGCAGCCGGTGCACCACTCTGATCATGACCGGCGTGCCGAGCATCGTGACTACGAGCGAGACCACGATGCCGATGATGAGGGAAATCAATGTTTCGGCTCCACTTCTGTACGTTTCTGCTGTTGCTCATGCGCCCAACGCTCGGCCAAGGCGGAAAGACCGGAAACATGCGATCCCTTGAGCAGCACGACGGTATTGCCGTGCCGGCGGGCAGCCTCGGCGACCAATCGATCGGCCTGCACTGAACTATGTACCCATTGCACCACGACGGGGGTACGCCCGTGCCTTTCCGCCGAGCCTGCGCCCTTTTCGTCCTGTTCGGCGCCCTGTGCCAACGCCTCGGCCAACCGGTCGAAATGCCGGTCGGTCTCGTTGCCCACGGCGATGATTTCATCGATATCGAGGCCGGCGGCATAGGCGCCGATCTGCCGATGCAGTTCGAGCTCGTCGTCGCCAAGCTCAAGCATGGCCCCCAGTACGGCGATGCGATAAGGTTCCGTGCCGGCGGCGTCTGCGTTTCCTGTCATCTGGCCCGCAGACGTCGCCGAGGCATCCCAGCGTGCAAGCCCGTCCAGACCGGCCCGCATGGAATCGGGGTTGGCGTTGAAGGAATCATCGATGAGCGTGAATGCGGCATCGCCGAGATCAACGGTGGAAACGGCCATGCGATGCGGGCTGATATGCTTCACGTCACCGAGACCAGTGGCAATATCGGCCAACGACATGCCGAAATGGCCGGCGACGGTCGCCGCCGCAAGCGCGTTGATCACATTGTGCGCGCCTCCGATACCGAGCTGGACCGACGCGCTGGACCCGTCGGGAGCCGTCAGAGTGAAGCTCGGACGGTCCAATGCGTCGACGGCGATGTCGGCAGCGCTCATTCGCGGGGCTTCCGGCTTTGCATTGCCGTCCAATCCGAAGAACAGCACCTTGCCCGGCGCGAATGTCGTCATGCCCGCCACACGTTGGTCATCGGCGTTCAAGACGGCGATGCCATCCGGGAGCAAGCCTTGCACGATCTCGCTTTTGGCCTGGGCGATGCGTTCTACGGAACCGAATTCCCCCAGATGGGCGACACCGACTTTCAGGACGACGGCCAGGTCCGGAGGCACGATACGGGTCAGATTGGCGATTTCGCCGACATGGTTGGCCCCCATTTCGGCGATGAAAAAGCGGGTGTGCTCCCCGACCTTCAACGCCGTCAAGGGCAGGCCGATGTCGTTGTTGAAGGAGCCGACCGGCGCCACCGTCTCGCCCAACCGGGATAGCAAGGAATCAAGCAGGTCCTTTGTGGTGGTCTTGCCGACCGAGCCGGTGATGCCGATGACCGAAAAATCAGCATCAAGCTCACGCCGGCGCACGATATTATGATGCGCCAAAAGCCCCAGAGCCGCGACCGTATCGGCAACCACGATCTGTGCGATGTCCTCGACACCGGCCACAACGTGGTCGACCAACGCGGCCACCGCGCCAAGTGCCCCGACACCGGCAACGAAATCATGGCCGTCCACACGCTCGCCGCGAATCGCGACAAAAACCGAGCCGGCCTTGACCTGCCTTGAATCGCTGAACACCGAAGTGGCGACGAGACCGTCGGCAGCGAGGTAACCGGGCGCTTCAACGACACGGCCATTGACCGCCTGCGCGACCTCCTCGATCGTCATCGGCATCATTCCGGATCGGCTCTCCGAAATCCCCGTCATCTTAGCACTCACCGCAAGCCACCTTTTGTCTTGTCTTTTCCAATATTGTTGCCACGCATGCCACGATCGGCCAGTGCACGATACTCCACCTGCAACCGGCCGGCAAAGCCATCATTGCATTTCCTTCGAGACGCGAAGTGCGTTGCGGATGTTGCTGCGCCGCACGCCCGCATCCAGGGCCATGGCAATGGCCAAGGAAAGCCTGCGTTGGCCTTGCAGGCCTCCGGACACCATGGTCTGCCCGACCAACCAGCCGGATTCCTCGGTGCAGGTGACCAAACGCTTGCGCTCGTCGATGCTGAAGCCATAACGGCTTCGAGACGTTTCAAGCATATCGTCCGACTGGGTTCTGTTCAACGTTTCGATGGATCCGAGCACATCGACATTGACGCCTTCCAGGGCTCCGGGACGCAACGTCTCGCCGTCGGCGGAAATCACCATCGCCGCCGCCCCGTCTTCCGAGCAGACGGCCAACGCATGCTGAACGTCAAGGATTCCCAAAGGGCAGGTCATCTCCAGCTCGCGCTCCAAAGAGCTGGAACCGGAGGCGCTTATGATGCCCACGGGGTTGCCGAGCATATGCAGGAAATTGGCCAGCCGCACCACATCGGCCTGAATCTCCTGGTCGTCATCGCCGCACACCACAAACACCGCCATGGTGTTGGCCGGCGTCCCCGCGATGTCGGAAGCCAAAGCTCCCATGGTCTCAGGATTTGGATCGGCGAGCAAGGCCGGAACCCCTGCGGATCGTGCCGCCGAGGCAAGCGCGGGCGGCACCATGACCGCGTACGCGCCGCGTGCCACAGCCAAGGAGAGCGACGATGGGTCATCTGCGCTTTTCAGTACGTAGAGAGCCCCCGGTCGCACCGAATCGGGACTGTCGGCGATCGAGGTGACCGTGACTCCGCCGCAAAACCCCGGCTCGAGTTCAAAACCATAATGACTGACGATATAGCCCAAGGTCACACGCCGCGAAATCGACTCGTTCACCACGCTCATGCTTCGACCTTTCCCGTTGAACACTTCGGATTGCCGACAACCACCGCCGCCCGGGGCGATGATAAACGATTGCCAGAGCCCGCTGCCATTCTCACCACGACACAGGAATAGCATTGTTGCGGGGCTGAGAGGTCGGGACCTCATACTTCTGCATAAGGAATTCACCGATCTGCTTGAAGAGCGTACCACTGGTGAGGCCACCGAACATGCCTTGCGGATTTTTCATCGCCACCGTCACCACGAAGCGCGGGTTGTCTGCAGGAAGGATGCCGGTGAAATCGCCGACGATGCTGTCGAGGGCGCCGCTCGGGCCCGCCACCTGCGCGGTGCCGGACTTGCCTGCGATGCGATAGCCGTCGACGCCTGCCGTTCTGTGGTATTCCTCGGCCGCAGACTCCATGGCGTTCATCAGCTGGGAGTCGGCGTTGGGATCGAGGATCCTGGTGCCCTCGTCCTGCGTGGTGGCGGTGACATGGCCGTCGGCGTCCTGCGTCGAGGCGACGATGGAAGGCTTGCGGTAGATGCCGCCGTCTGCGATCGAAGCAATGGCGTTGGTGATCTGCAGGATATTGGTGGCGTAGCCTTGTCCGAAGAGGATGGTGTCGCGGGTGCGCTTGTCCCAAGCATTGGGGTTGTTGAGCGTTCCGCGGGATTCGCCGGGTAGGTTGAGACCGGTGGGTTGCCCGATACCGAATTTGGTGAGCATATCGTAGCGGTCCTGATCCTTGTAATTGTCGGAGGCCATCACTATCCCGACGTTGGAGGACTGCTGAAGGATGCCGGCAAGCGTCCAGTTGGAAGGGGCATGGGTGTCGGAATCGGTGAAGATCTGATTGTTCTTGTCCAATCGGTCGGGGACCTGGAACTGGTCGGTCATCTGGTGGATGCCGTGCTGCAGGAGGCCCGCCATCGAGAAGGTCTTGCCGATCGAACCGGGTTCAAAGGTTTCGGAAACCGCACGGGAAACGTTGAGCTTGGCCTGGTCGCTGCCGGCCTGGATGTCGTCGGAATCGTCAAGGGCAATGATCTGGTGCGTGCGAGTGTCCTCGACGCAGGCAATCGCCCAATCCGCGTGATACTGGGCCTTGCCGTCGGTCAGTACCTTTTTGACGAACCAGTCCACGTCCGAATCAATGGTCAGTTTGACATCGCTGCCGTTGCGGGCGGCTTTGGAATCGGTCACCGTGCCGGGAATCTCGACGCCGTTGTTGCCCTGCTGATAGATCTTGTAGCCATCCCTGCCGGCGAGTGCCCTGTTCTGAACCTGTTCGATGCCGGAAGCCCCGTTCGCCTTGTCGTCGACGCCACCGAGGAAGGCACCCATCAGCGTGCCGTCGGAGTAGACACGGTTCTGCGAGAGTTCACCGTAGACGATGCCACCGAGGCCGAGTTTGTCGAGCTTGCGCTTGGCGGCGGGCTCCACGTCCTTTTTCAGGACCACGTATCGGCCGGAACCGGCAAGCTTGCCTCCCAGCTCCATGGCATTGACGCCCAGTATCGGGGCGGCCATCCTCGCCACGCGCGCGGCACCGACCACGCCGATCGTCTTGCCGCCCTGTTTCTTGCTCTGCGTGCAGTTGTCGGTGATCTGCGTGCTGCAGATCGGGTCATATTCCTGCGCGGCCTTCGGGTCGCCGATGATGGTGTAGCGCTCCACGCTTTGTGCCAGAACCGCCCCGTTGACATCAAGTATCTTGCCACGCATACCGTGGACGGGCACCTTCAATGTGCGCCCTGCCGTGGCGGCCTCAGCCATCTCGCGGCCGTTGAGCAGCTGAAGATTGGCCAACTGCCCGAAGCAGACAACGAACACGAGCGCGAGCACCGTGGCGATGACGGTGCAACGCGACACGAATTGCTTGCTTTTGCTCTTATTGGCACGTGTTCGCATATCACTGACCCTTATCCTTGGGTTGGTAGCCTTGAAGATCTATTGACAACGGACCGGACTGGGGCACCATGCCCATCTTCTGGGCTCGGTCGGGAAGGCTCGCCTGCAAGCCGTCAAGCTGGGCCTGGTCGTCTTCGACGTCCTGATTGAGCTTGCTGATGTTGGACTGCACCTGTGCCGCTTCGAAGGAATCCTGCACCATTTGGGTGCGCAATGCCAAAGAGCCAAGCAGTGCGGCAAAAAGAAAGACCACGGAGATGATGACGTGAACCACCGAAACGGTTTTGATGCGGCCGAAAATCTCGGAAGCCGCGTTGCCGCTTTCCTGTTTGCCTTTGCCTCCGGCAACAACCTGAAGCCGCGGACGGGCATACGCCGTGCGGCTCTCGTCGTCACGCCCGGCCGGTGCGACATGGGAACGAACTGATCTGGCTGTTGACGCGCTCATCATCTCCTCCTTTCCCCTCGATGGTCCCGATTGCGGGTGTCTTGGCTATATTTGCCCCTATCCTGCCGTTGGTCATGCTCGAATCTGGTGCGCCAACGCTCCGGTATCTCCCGGCTCAGCTCCACCCCGCGCAACCTGACGGGGGCGGAACGCGGATTACGCTCGATTTCGGCCTCGTCGGCCTTCAACGCTCCTCGGGTCAATTCACTGAAGAACGGCTGTGCGTCTGCAGGAACCACGGGCAGATCGACCGGCGCATCGATGTTGAGCCCCTGGGCCATGAACGTCTTGACCGTACGATCCTCCAACGAATGGTAGGATTCGACAACCAGCCTGCCGCCGAGGTCCAGCCTGTTGGCTATCTGCGGCAGCGTGCGTTTGAGTTTGTCGAGTTCACCGTTGACCTCGATGCGCAGGGCCTGGAAGACGCGCTTGGCGGGGTTGCCCTTGGCACGGTGGGATTTGGGAACGACACGGTCGACCAGTTCATCAAGCTGGCGCGAGGTTGTCAGAGGTTCCTTGTCGCGTTGCCGGACGATGGCGCGGGCAATCGGTTTGGAGAAGCGTTCCTGCCCGTACTCACGGAAAATCCGGACAAGCTCGTCTTGCGAGTATTCGGCCAGAATCCGCGCGGCGTCGAGGCTTTGGCTGGTGTCCATGCGCATGTCCAGCGGGGCATCGTGAGAATAGGAGAACCCGCGGTCGGTCTCATCGATCTGAAGGCTGGAAAGTCCCAGATCCATAAAGGCGGCATCCACACGCCTCAATCCAAGATCTTCGAGTACGCTGTCGAATTCGTCGAACGCCGCATGAACCGGGGTGAACCGGGCTTCGAGCCCTTCTTCCTTCATGCGTTCGCGGGCCATTCCCAGCGCTTCGGAGTCACGGTCGATACCGATGAGCCGGGCGTTCGGGGCGGCCTTCAAAAACGCGGTCGCATGCCCTGCCAGACCAAGCGTGCAATCGACCACGACGGCTCCGGGCTTTTGTAGCGCAGGCGTGACAAGCCGGACGCATTCGTCGAGCAGAACTGGGGTATGGATGTTGGTCAAATCAGTCATCTCGCCCATCACCATTCCATCGCCGGCAATACGTCATCGGCTATGTCGGAATAGCCTTCCTCCTGATCGGCAAGATAGGCGTCCCAGGATTCCTTGTTCCAGATTTCGGCACGCGTGCCCACGCCGATCACCACGATGTCGTCACCCAGACCTGCGTAGCTGCGCAAGGTCTGCGGCACCAAAACGCGACCCTGCTTGTCCGGCTCACTTTCCACAGCGCCGGAAAGGAAGACGCGCAGGTAGCTTCTGGTCGCCTTGTTGCCCATCGAGGCACGCTGGATACGCGCTGTTATACGACGAAATTCGTTCTGCGGCAACAGATATACGCACTTTTCCTGACCGCGGGCCATCACCATGCCCGCACCGAGTTGCGCGCGCATCTTGGCAGGCAAGGCCATACGCCCTTTCCGGTCGATTTTCGGGGTGTACGTGCCGAGCAGTAATGGTTCGTTTGGAAAATTCGGCACCGCGACGCCTTCGGCCATCGCGGGCGTATGCATCGACGAGGTTGCGCAATCCGCAGGAACGCAAGCGATGGCGGCATCCGTGGGAGCAATAGCAGGGTTCGAGGAAACAGAAGACGGTTTGTCATTGATGGGGTTGTCGTTTGGTCCCGCCATTCCGCCTCCTTATTCGAATTTACCAACTTTTGTGCTCAGTCTTACACTAGCTCACCACTTTACCCCACTTATCACCATTCTTCCCCACAAAAACGCAAAAAACTCATTTTTTCTTCAAAAATAATCACGCAGCACCGGCTTTACAGATTTCTGCCGTCGCCAAAGGAGGCTTTGACGCTTCGCCCTGCCGAGTACGGCGTTAGGCGCACCATCGCGGTCGAGCCATCATCCCCGGGCCGGCCGCTTCATCCCCGGACGGGTTTGACGGCACAATCCTCACAGGCCAGAGCTCATTTCCCAACAGCACAATCGCCCCCACGGAAATAGGGAGCACAGACTAGAATCGTTAATTCGAGTTTTCAAGCAACCAACACAACCGGAACTGCCCGGATAAAGGGGAACCTATAGATGTCGAGCTACTCCTCGCAAATCGACGAAGAACAGCACGCGGTGGATCGTGCATATCAACGGTTGGATTCACTGCGCACCCAGACCCGTTCACGCCTCGATACGGTCCGTGCAGCCGGTGCACACGGTTCCCCGACCATGCGCACCGAACGGGACTCGTTCGCCACCATGTATGAAAACCGGCTCACCCAGTTGCGCGGCGTCGAAGACAGACTCGTTTTCGGCCGCATCGACAGCGACAAGGGCGAGAAACGCTATATCGGACGCATGGGACTTTCGAGCGCCAGTCACGAACCGATCCTGACCGATTGGAGGGCCGAGGCGGCCCGACCGTTCTATGAGGCGACGCCCTCCCATCACGGCGACATCGTCATGCGCCGGCATATCACATTGAATTTCCGCAAGGTGGTCGGCATCGAGGACGAAGTGCTTGACGTCAACTCCGGCCAGGTCGGTCAGGCCGAACAGGCCGGGACGCTGACGGGCGAAGGGGCATTGATCGCCTCACTCAATTCCAAGCGCACCGGCAAGATGACCGACATCGTGGCCACCATCCAAGGCGAGCAGGACCGCATCATCCGCGCACCTATGGATCGTGCCGTCGTGGTACAGGGCGGGCCTGGGACCGGAAAGACCGCCGTGGCGTTGCACCGTGCGGCCTACCTGCTCTATACCCATCGTCGCAGGCTCGAACGTTCCGGCGTGCTCGTCGTGGGGCCGAGTTCCGCTTTTCTGCGATATATCAATCAGGTGCTCCCATCGTTGGGCGAAACCGGCGTCGTGTCGCGCACCATCGGCGATCTGGTCCCGGGCTTCGTCGCCCAGAAATCGGACACCCCCCGTGCCGCCCAGCTGAAAGGCGAGGCCCGCATGGCCAATGCCGTCGCCAACGCCGTCGCCGCACGCGAAAGGGTGCCGAAGCATCTGCCGAACGTGCGAATCAACGGCATGAGCGTTCCCATGCGCAAATCCGACGTAATACGTGCGCTCGAGGACGCCAAACGCACCCGTTCGCCTCACAACAAAGCCCGGAAGACCTTTGTGCGCAGCGTCTTGAGCGCAATGCGCAACCGGTACGTCGAAAATCTCGATTACACACCGGAGCAATCGGAAATCTCCGATGTGGCAATGCAACTGAAAATGCATGACGAGATTCGCAAAACGCTGAATCTCGCCTGGTTGCCGATGAACGCGCCATGGCTGATCGATCAGATGTTCGCCAAACCAACGCAACTGCGACGATTCGCGCCGTGGCTCACCGACGCCGACATCGAAGCGCTGACCCGGCCGAAGCATTCGCCGCTCACCGTTTCCGACATCCCGCTTCTCGACGAAGCCATGGAACTGCTTGGCCCCGACCCGAAGGTCTCGGCGCGCGAAGCCGCGGCTCAAGCCAAGCGCGAGGAGGAGGAACGCTTCGCCCGCGATACGCTGGCTCAGGCCGGCATCGGCTCGGGCATCGTGACTTCCTCCATGCTGGTCGACAACATCAACGGCCTGGACGCCGAGGCCGTGGCCCAGAAGGCCGGAGCCGACCGCGAATGGACTTACGGGCATATCGTCGTCGACGAAGCCCAGGAGCTTACGGCGATGGACTGGCGAATGCTCATGCGTCGCTGCCCCTCGCGCTCGTTCACCATCGTGGGCGATGTGGCACAGACCTCGGCTTTGGGCGGCACCCGGCGCTGGGAGAAGACCATGGACCGCCTGTTCGGTGCCGACGGCTGGGATCTCAAAGAGCTGACCATCAACTATAGAAATCCTCAGGAAGTCTCGCAACTGGCGACACGTTTCGCAGAACGCGAGGGGCTGTATGTCTCCACCACCAAAGGCGTGCGTACGATGGCGGATTCGGTCAAACGAGCGAACAGAGGAAACGTCGACGACAACGAAAGCGGAATGCTGCAGACCATTGGCGACGAAGCGCTGGACTTGGTCGAACAATTCATTTCCGATGACGGGATAGGCCGCGTTGCCGTCATCGCCCCGGATTCATTGAACACCACGATACGCCAAAACCTTTATCGTCGATTGGTTAGCGTTAAAGGTCAACCAACCGCTACGAAACTCATGCAGATAGGCAACTCGAACAACGCAACCGGCGCGAATCCCGACTTCGACGAATCTCCCAGCGACGCACCTTTGAGCGTCTGCGACACGCAGATGATCAAAGGCCTGGAATACGACGCAGTGGTTCTTGTGCAACCGGGAACAATCGCCCAAGACGCGCCATCTCGCCTTTCGGGGGCCGCCGACCTCTATGTCGCCCTGACACGCCCGACCCAACGCCTCGTCATCGTCCAAACCGAAAACGACAGGAACCTGCTGGGCATCTGACAGCGCGAAAGACACGGTTGCCGTTGTTCGACGCATTGCATGAGCAAACCGCCGAGCGACAATCAGACTGCCGTAGCAATTGTCCTGTTGCCGGCGTCAACGCGCCATAACCCACACTGTCATAATGGTACGGGTGGTTGAAATCATAGGAGTTCAACCACCCGTACCATTGAAGCAATCTTCGTTGCCGGCGCTTTATTGTTCAGCAGAGGACTTGTCTTGTCTCAGCTCGTCGATGGCGTTCTGGAAATCAGTCAGTCCGTTGAAATTCTGATACACGCTGGCAAAACGCAGGTAGGCCACCTCATCAAGTTCGCGCAACGGCTTCAGGATGGCCTTGCCGATGTCTTCCGACTTGACCTGCGCCAACCCCTGACTGCGCAGATCCTCTTCCACCTGCTGCCCCAGCTGCTTCAGCGCGTCTTCATCGATGGGCCTGCCCTGACATGCCTTACGCACCCCACCGATGACTTTCTGACGGTCGAATGGCTCAAGATTGCCAGAACGCTTCGTCACCAGAAGCATCGTCGTCTCCACCGTGGTGAACCTGCGCCCGCACTCCGGGCATTCGCGCCTGCGTCTGATGGAATGGCCGTCTTCACTGATACGCGTATCAACGACTTTAGTATCATTATTCTGGCAGAAAGGACAATGCATACTGATACCCTATCCACAGGCCGGGAAAACGGTGTGTCTAGACGCTTCGATGCGTTCTGATTGATATCGTCCGCTGAGCAGAGGACAGAGCGGCCCATTCAACCGGATATGTCACGAACCATATTGTCATCGGCGCACAACGCCTGATCCCGGGCAACAGGAAACGACGCCCCGCACGGCCTAGGACTCTTCAGGCACCACAATCCGCTGACCCGGCTGCAGCTGAGCCGAATCAAGCTGATTCATATCCATGATCTCGACGACCGTGTCTCCCACATTCTTGTTTTCCGGCGTAATCTGACGGGCGTACGACCACAAGGTATCGCCGGGACGAACCGTATAGCTGACGACATTGGCATCGCCCGTGGCCGAATTGGCGATATGCGGGGCAATCACCTGCCAGGCGAAGAACACCACGACGGCGAACACGAGCGCCGCAACAACCCTGTTGCGCGAGACACGATGACGCTTGGCGGCATTGCGGGCTTGGGAATTACTTGCTTGCACACTCATCCTCTGCACTCCTTCGAACATTTGTACCAACGAACGTTTGTTCTATATTGGCACACTTGTTCGAAAAAAGCAAGCCCGAATCGAACATCTGTTTGATTTATTGGGAAACATGAGTTATGCTATAAGTCAAATGCCGAAAGGAATTACCGTGAGCACCCTTCCACCTATCCATAATCCACATGGCGACTTCACCCAGGCCGCGCCGAACCAGCCGTTGACGGACAGGCAACGCAAAGTATTGGATGCAGTGCGCAATCATGTCTCCCGGTATGGCTTCGCCCCCTCCTTCCGCGAGATAGGCGAACAAGCGGGGCTGAGGAGCCCTTCTTCGGTCAAGCACCAGCTTGAGGTCCTTGAAGGCAAGGGCTATATCAGGATGAACGCCAACAAAGGCCGGGCCATCGAATTGGTGGAAGCACAATCCAATACCAGTGAGAGCAGCCACGCCTCCAGGGTGCTGCCATTCAGCTCCGGCGACGATGCCGACGAGGCCATCGCCCAGTCGCACGATATTCCCTTGGTGGGTCGTATCGCGGCAGGCACCCCCATCACCGCGGAACAGCATGTCGACGACGTGATGAGATTGCCGGAACGGCTCACCGGCAACGGCAATCTCTTCATGCTCGAGGTCCACGGAGATTCGATGATAGACGCAGCCATCTGCGACGGCGACTTCGTGGTGGTGCGCGAACAGGAGACGGCGGAAAACGGCGATATCGTGGCCGCTTTGCTCGACGGCGAGGCCACGGTCAAGACCTTCCAGAAAGATCACGGCCACGTTTGGCTGATGCCGCACAACCCGTCCTACTCCCCCATCGACGGCACGTATGCCAAGGTGATGGGCAAGGTCGTCACGGTCCTGCGCAAGATCTGAACAAGTGCCCATCGAGCAAGATGCTGGCATCGCAGTCAATGCGCATACCGGCACCCGTGTTTCAGCAGGCGAATCGTAGGCCCCCGGGAGACATCAGATTCCACAGCACGCGGCACCGCTGTCGCTTTCTCCATGCAACTCCTACGACCCATACGCCCGAACCACAGAGCCCAGCACACACATTCAGATGTGCCGTTTGCCATGAAAGAACACGATCTCATCCCGTTCAGCGATGGATTTCCTCGCTTTGGGAACGGCTGAAGCCCTGCGGCTCCAGCTGGAAGGTGGTGTGAGGAATCGAAACCGAGAAATGATCGGTCAGACAGGTGTGCAGATGGCGCAGAATGTCGGCACCCTGCTCCATCGTCAGACCCGGCTCCACCACGACGTGTGCGGTGAGAATCGGCATGCCGGTCGCTACGGTCGAAGCATGCACATCGTGGACGTCGATGACGTGGTCGACGCTTTTCATATGGTTGCGCACCTCGTCCAGATCAAGGCCTTCCGGCGTCTCCTCGAGCAGCACCTTGACGGCATTCTTCATCAGCACAAAAGCCCTGGGTACGATCAGCAAGGCTATAACCGCACCGGCGAGCGCATCGAAACCATGCCAGCCGGTGGTCATGATGACGATGGCGGAGATCACGACGGTACATGAACCAAGCGCATCGTTCATGGTCTCCAGGAAAGCGGCGCGCATGTTCATGTTGTCCTTGTGCTGGCCGGAAAGCACAAGAACGGAAATCACGTTGAACACCAAACCCAGAATGCCGAATCCCAGCAGCATCCCCACGTTTTGGACCTCGTCACCGGAGACACCGGCCAGACGCAGAACCGCTTCGACCAAGGCGTAAACGCCTACGGCCATCAATATCAGCGCACCCAGACCCGCGGTGATCGGCTCCAGTCTGGCCCAGCCCCAAGTACGCTCTTTGTCGGGTTTTCTGCGCATCAGCACGGCCGTGATGGTGGAGGCGGTAAGCACCGCGACATCCGTAAGCATATGGGCGCAATCGACCAGCAACGCCAGCGATCCGGTGATGGCCGCACCAATGACCTCGACGACGAAAATCGTCAAGGTCAGCCCCACCGTGACCATCAATCGGGTCTGATGCTCCTTCGCCCTGATTCCTCCATCGCCCGGCCCTTTGCCTGCGGCGGCCTGCTGATTATTCTTCTGAGCTTGCACAGTCATGCCCTCTCCCTGCCGTCAATCATCGCCATCAACGAAGTCAACGCTCATGGTTCTATTGGACTTCGCCTGTTGACGTAATGCGCTTTCGGTATCCGCGCATCCCTTCATTGACGACACTATACGCGTCAAAACCTATACAAGACTTGGGTTTTACGGCTCAGAGCCGAAGAACAAACAGGTCGCACAATATTGTGAATTTCATTGTTATTTGACACTGAAACCGACAATCCTTCTCATTGCCAACGTTTCAGGAAATGCCGTGTCAAAAGCCGCGAAAAACAATGCCGCCCCGCCAAGAAGGCAAGGGCGGCATTCGCCGTATCGAAAAAACAATCGATGAAACGCTTTTATCGGCAGGCCGAAATCAGAAACCGAACTTGGCCACAGCAGCCTTCAGCGTTTCCGCCGAACTGCGCAGCAACGAGAGCTCATGGTCGGAAAGCGGGGTGTTGATATGGGAGTTGACGCCGGAACGGTTGACCAAGGTAGGTACCGACATGCAGATGTCCGAGATGCCGTGGAAGTCCTGCAGCAGCGAGGACACGGGCAGCACGCGGTTCGAGTCGGTCAGGACGGATTCGATGATGTCGACGCCGGACATGGCGATGGCGAAGTTCGTGGCGCCCTTGCCGTTGATGATGCGGTAGGCGGCGTTCTTGACCTCCTGATGAATCTCCTCGCGCTTGGCGGCATCGAGCGGCTCATGACCGGGCAACGCCTTCCAATCGCACATGGAGACACCGCCGATGGTGGCCTCGGCCCAGAGCGGCACTTCGGAATCACCGTGCTCACCGGCGATGTAGGCGTGAACGTTCTTGACGTTGACGCCGGTCTGCTGACCGATCAGGAAACGCAGACGCGCGGTGTCGAGGTTGGTCCCCGAACCGAAGATCTGGTTGGCCGGCAGCCCCGAAAGCTTGAGCATCACATGAGTGACGATATCGACCGGGTTGGTGATGAGCATGAAGATGGCGTTCGGGGCGACCTTGACCACGTTGGGCACGATGGACTTCATCATGCTGATGGTCGCGCCGGCGAGATCGAGCCTCGTCTGCCCGGGCTTCTGGCGAGCACCTGCGGTGATGACCACCATATCGGCATCGCGGCAGATCTCCACATCGTCCGATCCGTCGATGGAAACGGAAGGATAGAAGCTGGAACCGTGCTGCATATCAAGGACTTCCGCCTCGACACGCTCCTTGTTGATGTCTTCAAGCACGATATCACGGGCAACGCCGCGCTGGGCGGCGGCAAAGGCGAGCGTGGAACCGACGGCCCCTGCTCCGATGATGGCAAGCTTGGTTGGTTTAACGGAATTGGACATATGATTGAACCCCTTTCAGCATGAATGACTTTGAAGAAGAACGATAATCGGCTGCGCTTTTCTTCGTCTCTTCATCCAAACCTCTTTCACACAGCCATGCGAGCAGACCATGACACAGCGGTATAGCAGCGCCATGCTTCTCGCCATTGTGATAGCCACAAACTCGACCAGCGCGAATCGCAAGGAATGAATCATCCGTCCTCGCACCGTTGGCAATCGCCCAGTCGAATCCAAATCGGCGTCAAAGCGAAACCTTGTGACTTCACTTATTTTATCAGGTGGCATACATAACCTTTTGTACGTATGTCTTTTGGCCCGTCTAATACATCGGGTATCCCGCAAACGCGCCGATCGGACAAACCGCCCAAGGGCACCATGCAGGCAAACTGCAATCAACCGGCAAGCCGGGCCATATTGTATCGCCATGGTTCAACCCGTCAAGACGTTCAATGCACCTTTCACCGTTGCGCATCGGCCGGCAACGCACCAATGGCGGCACGCGCGGCCACAAGCGCCTCGCGCAACGGTTCGACGTCCGGGTACCAGCGTCGCTCCCATTCCAAGGAAAGCGGACCGGAGTAGCCGCCCGCCTTCAGCACCCGGCAGCATTGCGCAAGCGGCACACGTCCGGAACCTTGCAGCACCGGCGTCTGGTCGCCGGGATACGCGCAGTCCTTGATCTGCACCAGCCCACGGCCATCGACCAGATATCGGCCGATATAGTCAAACGTCGTCTGCGGGTCCTCACCTACCCTCCACGGATGCGCGATATCCCAGATCGAGCCGACGCGGTTGCCGGGAGCGATCTTGTCAAGATAATGGTGAATCAGCGCATTGCGGGCACCGTTGGTGTGGCTGTCGTGCGTCTCGATCAACGGCTGGACGCCGAGTCGGTCCGCAAGCGGCAAGGCCCGCACCACAATCTGCGCGCCGCGTTTCGAGACCCCGGCAAGGTTCATGCCATCCGGCAGATCAAGGCCGGGCAATCGGTCGGGCGTGGCGGCGCTACCGGCATCGAGCGGCGCGGTCGGGAAAATGCGCACGAATCGCGCACCCAGCACGCTTGCCATGTTGAGGCAGTGTTCGAGACTTTCGACCAGCTCGTCGTCCTTGCGTGACGTATTGCATATCTGTACGCGGGAATCGAGTGAGACGATGCCGACCGACGCCTTATCGGCCAAGCGATCGCGCATGGCCTTGAGCTCGTCATCACTCGAATCCATGCGAAACAGCATCTCCTCGCCTACTGAGACCTCGATGGTCTTTACCCCGGTCGCCCTGAACGTCTCAGCCAGCTCGTCAATCGAATCGTAAGGCGCACCGAGCGTGCTCGCGGCCAATTCCCACGTCATCGCCGATCGCCTTTCCCACTGTCGGCGCTTGCAGCCGATTGGCCGGCGACAGAGCGTTTGCTGCCAACTCCATGGGCACCGGTATCGGCCTCAGTAGCGTTGCAATCTTTGGGATCGTGTTCCACAATCGGGTGATTCGCGTCGCCCAGCGGATTCGGCTCGGGATGGTCGAGCGGCTCACCGGCGGCGATATGCTCGAATTCGCGCACCACGGATTCGCCCATACGCTTCAAATCGCAGCCCATCGACCCGGCGATATGCGGGGTGAGGATGACGTTGTCGCGGTTCCACAGCGGCGAGTCCGGCGGCAACGGCTCGCTCGGATAGGTCACGTCGAGCACCGCGCGGATACGCCCGGAAACCAGTTCCCTTTCGAGGGCTTCCGGGTCGATGACGATGCCACGGGCGGTATTCATCAGCAGAGCCCCGTCCTTCATCAGGCCCAGCTCATGCGCGCCGATCATGCCTTTGGTCTGCGCAATGCCGGGCGTGTGGATCGAAACGATATCGGAATAGCGGAACACATCATCGAGGCTGACCTTTGTGGCCCCGTAGCGTGCCGCGGTTTCGTCGCTTAAGTGGCGGCTCCATGCGATCACCTTGAAATCGAAGGGTTTCAAGAGCGTCATGAAGTCACGGGCGATCTGCGAAGTGGCGGTGACGATGCCGACGGTCTTGCCGAAGGTTCCGGCTTCCGGATAAGCCTGTTCGCGGTCGACCGGCTTACGGTCGCGTTCGTATTGGCGCTGCGAAAGCATGTAATACTTACTCTCAAGCAACGTCACGCCAAGGCAATATTCGGCGACAGGAAGGGAATTGGCGACCTGGACGTTGGTGGCGAAGATACCGCGCTCTTTGGCGACCTCAAGCGCTTCCGTCGTGAACTTCACGTATGCGCTGCCCTGCGAGGCGACGATGCCCTTGAGATTCGGCATGGCGGCAAGAACTTGCGGCGTGACCTCGGGCGCTTCCCAGCCGTACCAAAGGTAGTCGATATCGCTAAGACGCGCCATTTCGGCCGGATTGCCGTAGTCCATCACCTCTTGGTGCCGCGTGAAATCCGCGACTTTGCGCAATCGCTCCCACATCGAATCCGTCAGCAGCATCTCCGGCAAACCCGGTTTCATCGATATGCCGATTTTGAATTTTCCCGCCATAACGCTCCTTCGCCAGGTGGTGAGGCATCGGCACCCGTGCCGAAATCCGTCACACACATCACAACGGACTAAAGATTATCACGCAAGAGAATCGGCAGGAAACGCCAACGCTCGACCATCGATTCTACGAGGCTGCGACTACCCACGAAGTCCGGCTTAATGCCTTGCCTGTCTCGTCGAACCATGCTTGGAGGCAAATTCTGGCACCCAATTGCAACCTTGTCTAAAACACCTAGCCGACCGCCTGTTCCATCACCTGAGCCGCCAAGCGCGAATCCACGTCGGCCTCGAGGGCAACACCGTCGGCCCGATAATCCTCTTTCTCGACCTTTCCGTATTCACGTACACGGGACAGCAGCGAACCGGCCGCATCGGTATACGGCAGCAACGCCTCGACATGTACCGACGGGACGGGCAACGCCTTTTCGACGGTAGCTCGCAGATCGTCCAGACCACTGTCGTCGGCGGCGGAAACGATGAGCGCGTCGGGGCGGATATTGTGCAGACGCTCAAGCGTGCCACGGTCGACCTGATCGGCCTTGTTGAAGGCGAGGATACGCGGGATGTCGGAAACGCCGTCGATGCCGGCGAGCACGTCGTTGACCGCGACGACCTGTGCGAACGGGTCGGTGGTGGAGGCGTCGACGACGTGCAGGATGATGTCGGCCTCGCCGATTTCCTCAAGCGTGGATTTGAATGCCTCGACCAGTTGGGTGGGCAGACGGCGCACAAATCCGACCGTATCGACGTAGGCGTACAGGCGCCCGTCGGCGGCTTTGGCGCGACGAACCGCGGTGTCGAGGGTGGCAAAGAGAGCGTTGCCGACCAGTTCGCCGGAATTGGTCAGGCGATTGACGAGCGAGGATTTGCCGGCGTTGGTATAACCGACCACGGCGACTGTGGGCAGGCCATAGCGGTGACGCGAGCCGCGCTTGACGGCACGGGCCGGGGCCATCGCGCGAATCTGCTTTTTAAGGCGGGCGATACGGGTGCGGATGACACGGCGGTCCATCTCGATCTGGGTCTCGCCCGGGCCACGCGAGCCGATGCCGCCGTTGACGCCTGCCGCCTGACCGCCGGCCTGACGGGAAAGCGAACCGCCCCAGCCACGAAGCCTCGGAAGCATGTACTCGAGCTGCGCCAGCTCCACCTGAGCCTTGCCTTCACGGCTGGTGGCATGTTGGGCGAAAATATCCAGGATGACGGCAGTGCGGTCGACCACCTTGACCTTGGTGGCGTCCTCAAGCGCACGACGCTGGCTTGGCGCGAGATCACCATCGACGATGATGGTGTCGGCCTCGCTTTGCGCCACGATTCCGGCAATTTCCTTGGCCTTGCCACGGCCCACGTAGGTCGCCGCATCGGGCTTCAGACGATGCTGCAAGACGCCATCGCAGACCACGGCACCTGCGGTATGCGCGAGCGCCGCCAGTTCACGCAACGATTCCTCGGCCTGCTCGATGGTGGTCTCGACGTTCGACCACACCCCCACCAGCACGACGCGTTCAAGACGCACCTTACGGTATTCGACGTCGGTCTCGTCCTGCATCTCGCCCAAGCCGACGACATGCTTGAGCTGGTTGCGTGACTCACGCTCGCTCCATTCCTCGGCTCCGGGAGCACGACCGTCGCTGCTCTCCTGCAGAATGTCGGATTGGCGACCCAACACCGCATTCTGGTCATCGTTATGCCTCTCGCTTGCTGCCAATAAATTTCCTTTCGAAAGCTGACACACCGTCTTTGAGTCAAGCATATTCGGTGCGGTGAACTCGTTTCGCTGTTCCGGTATACAACTAATATTGAATATCTGTTATTCAGATATGGCCGAAGTCAGAGAATTCGGGAACATTCGGGGTGAAATGAGCGAAAAAACGAAACAGCAGCAGAACACCGACTCGGGAAACCAGTCGAACGAGCAGTATTTCTCGGCACAGCCCTCATCGCGCGACGTGCGGCGCAACCTGCACGTTTCATTGCGCGGCCACGAGGTGGACGTAGAGGTGTCCAACGGCGTGTTTTCAGCGCACCGCTTGGATTTGGGCACCTCCGTTTTGCTGCGGCATGCACCCGAACCTCCTGCAACCGGCACTTTTCTTGACATCGGCTGCGGCTGGGGACCCATTGCGCTGGCGATGGGGCTGGAGTCGCTGAAAGCCGATATATGGGCGCTTGACGTCAACGAGCGCGCGCTGGAACTGACGAAGACCAACGCCGAAAAGCTAGGACTCGGCGGACGCATTCATACCGCCCTCGCCGCCGATATCCCCTCCGATCTCACCTTCGATCTGATCTGGTCGAATCCTCCCATCCGTGTCGGCAAACCGGAGCTGCACTCGTTGCTGATGGCTTGGCTCCCCAGACTCAAAGCGGGCGGATGCGCCTATCTGGTCGTACAGAAAAACCTGGGCAGCGACTCGCTGATCAAGTGGCTGTCGGCGGAACTCGGCGACGGTTTTAGCGTCACGAAATACGCCAGTTCCAAAGGCTACCGCGTCATCGAAGTTCGACACTGAAAAATCCGCATACCCAAAAGAGACCATTGAAAACAAGAATCCCAGAATCCTAAGCCTCATTTTTCCAATAGCTTTTTGGGTGTGCGTACAATAGAGAAACACATGAAATACCATTATCCAACAGAGCTGCCGGTCAGTGCGGCACACGACGAAATTCAACGTGCCGTGCGTGATTCGCAGGTCGTCATCGTCTCCGGGCAGACCGGTTCGGGCAAGACCACCCAGATCCCCAAAATGCTTCTGGAAATGGGGCGCGGCACCCACGGCCATCAGATCGTGCACACTCAGCCGCGCCGCCTGGCCGCCAGAACCGTGGCCGAGCGCATCTGCGACGAGATGGGTGTGAAACTCGGCGAGGAAATCGGCTATCAGGTCCGATTCACTGATGAAAGCTCGCCGAAGACCCGTCTGCGCATCGTCACCGACGGCATTCTCCTGGCCCAGATTCAGCATGATCCGCGGCTTTCACGCTACGACACCATCATCATCGACGAGGCGCACGAACGCAGCCTCAACATCGACTTCCTGCTCGGCTACCTCACCGCGCTTCTGCCCAAGCGCCGCGATCTGAAACTCATCATCACTTCGGCCACCATCGACTCGGTGAAATTCAAGGAGCATTTCGAAGACGCGCTGCATACGAAGGTTCCCGTCATCGAAGTCTCCGGCCGCACCTACCCGGTGCAGATCGTCTACGAACCGCTGGGCGGCATGCCCGCATTGATGCGGCATGTGCCAGGCTTCGCCGACGGGTCGCTGCCCGACCAGAACGGCGAGATTCCGGGAACGGATAACGGTGGCGGCACAGGCCGCGGCTCCGGCTCCACCGGCAGCGAGGATATGCCACGAGCGGTGGCACGCGCCTGCGCCGAGCTGGTCATCCATTCCTCGCACGACCGCGGCCCGCGCGACATTCTCGTTTTTGCTTCCGGCGAGCGCGACATCCACGAATACGAGGATGCCATTCGCCATCATTTCGGCCCACGAGCCGCCGATATGCGACGCCCGGACGCGCTGGAAATCGTGCCGCTTTACGCCCGGCTTTCATCCAAGGAGCAACACCGCGTCTTCGAGCACCATGCCCACCAACGCATCGTCATCGCCACCAACGTGGCGGAGACCTCGCTGACGGTGCCGGGTATCCGCTACGTGGTCGACCCCGGCGAGGCCCGTATCTCGCGCTATTCCAAATCCGCCAAAGTGCAACGCCTGCCCATCGAGGCCATCAGCCAGGCCAGCGCCGACCAGAGAAGCGGCCGATGCGGACGTATCGCCGACGGCATCGCCATCCGCCTCTACTCCAAGGACGACTACGAGGCTCGTCCGCGCTTCACCGAGCCGGAAATCCTGCGCACCTCACTGGGCGCTGTAGTGCTGCACATGCTTTCGGTGGGCGTGGCACGCACGGCCGATGACGTGACCCATTTCGGTTTCATCGACCCGCCCGACACCCGTTCCGTCTCCGACGGCTTCAACGAGCTCACGGAACTCAAGGCCATTGCACGCAAGCACGGCGAGGTTCGCCTGACCCACATCGGCCGGCAGCTTTCGCGCATCCCCATCGATATCCGACTCGGTCGCATGATTCTCGAAGCCGCGCATTCCACCACGCCGAACACACTCGCCGCGGTCATCGTCATCGTCGCCTTTTTAAGCCTGCAGGACCCGCGCGAACGACCAGACGAAATCCGCGAGGAAGCCGACCGCGTCCACAACCGCTACGCCGACCAGACCAGCGACTTCCTGACCGCCCTGAACATGTGGGACCATATCTTCGGCCCTGACGAAGGCAACGACGGCAATCACACCGGCAACGCCAAACTGCGCAAGATCTGCAAGTCCGAATACTTCAGCTTCATCCGGCTCCGGCAATGGCGTGACTTGGTCTCCCAGTTGCGGCAGATGTGCCGGCAGATGCATTTCAAGGTCGGCATACCCAAACCGATCTCGCGTCCGGCGCCCGAAATCCTCATGCTGCCGATCAACCAGCAGGCGGCGCACGCGCTGTGCTGCTCGTGGGATGCACAGGACATCCACTCCTCGATGCTGGCCGGTCTGCTGTCGATGATGGGCATGCAGGTGGTGCGCGAACCCAAGGCCTCGGACTTCTCCGGTCTCAAGGGCGCCGCCAAGGCACGAGCCATGAAGCGTGCAGCGAAGCAGTCGAAGAACGAGTATCAGGGTGCGCGCGGCACCCGTTTCGCACTTTTCCCCGCCTCAAGCGTGGCCAAGTCGACCCCGCCTTGGGTCATGTCGACCGACCTGACCGAAACCTCGCGTCTCTGGGCACGCTACTCGGCCGCCATCGACCCGGCATGGGCCGAGCCGCTGGCCGGAAGCCTCACCCGCGTCACCTATGCCGAGCCGCACTGGTCCGGCTCGCGTGGCAGCGCCATCGCCAGCTCGAAGGTGCTGCTCTACGGCCTGCCGATCGTGGCCGACCGTCCGGTGCAATGGGGACGTATCAACCCCGGCGAGGCCCGCGATTTCCTGATCCGTCAGGGCCTGGTTGAAGGTGATATCCAGCAGCGCTTCTCCTACGATGATTTCATCGTCGCCAACCGCGACATCCTGCAAGACGCCGTGGACGACACCAACCGCACCCGCCAGATTGCCGACAGCGTCAGCGACGAGGATCTTTTCGACTTCTACAACGCCGTCATTCCGGCCGACGTGACCAGCGTGGCCAACCTCGGCAAGTGGGTCAGGTCCATCCACGACTCTCAGCCGCACCTGCTTGATTTCGATCCGGAGAAGGTCGAACGCCTGCAATCGCACAAATCCGTGGACCTGCGCGATTATCCCGACCAATGGCATACACTTGGCAGCGACGGCACCCCCATCGATTTGCGTCTGAGTTATATCTACAATCCCAGCGACCCGGCCGACGGCGTGACGGTGCATATACCAATCAAGGCCTTGTCTCGCTTGACTCCCGAGCAGTTCACTTGGAACGTGCCGGGGTTGTTAGACGAACTCATTCTTGGCTATATCAAATCGCTGCCGAAATCATTGCGCGTCCAGTTCGTCCCTGCTCCCGACACGGCCCGCACAATTCGCGCGGCCATCGACGAACGCTACCCGGACCTGCCCGGTTCCGGCTCGGAAGGCAAACCGAACCTGCCACCGGTAGACGAAGCGACCGGAACCGCGCGTTGGCCTGATTTCGCGCACGCCTTCACCTATGCCGCCATCACGAGCGTCAATGCCACCATCCACCCGGAGGATTTCAACAGCGACCAGCTGGGCAAGCTTTCACCCTATCTGCGCGTCATGTTCAGTGTCGAGGAACCATTGCCACCAGCACCAGTCAAGGGGCGTCACGGCGGCAAACATGACGGTAAAAGCAAACGCAATCACATTGATGCCAGCAATACAGCGAAACCCTACAATAAGTACGCAAATGGTTCCGACTCGGTTCACGGCAAAGATAACGGCAAGGCCGACGCCCAATCGGGACGGGATAGCCGAAACAATTCAGGCAGCGCCAATAATCCGACCATCATCGATGACGCGACTTTCCGTGCCCAACGCCACGGCAAAGCACAACGCTACCGAGTGCTCGGCTGCGGCAAATCGCTCGTTGAGCTGCAGCGCAAGTTCGCCCGTCAGGCCCAGGCCAGCGCACGGAAAACGGTGGAACGTCAGGCCAGCAAGGCCAAGTCGCGGGGCTTGGTGGTCGCGCAGGCGAACCTGTTGAACAAGGCCGGCGCTACCACCATCTCCCGTGCCGAGATGCTGTGGCAGGCAGCATACGAAAAGCTGAAGCTGCCCGAGGACCGCATCTCCTCACGTTGGCTTGGCGGCGAGGCACTGATGCTGGCGAGCGCACCCTACAAGTCCACCAAACTCCTGGTCGATGACCTTGAGTTGGCGGCCGTTAAGCGTCTGCTTCCTCAAATCGACAAGCTCCCCGATGACACCGCGCTGGCCGAGGCGGTAAGCGGCGTGACGCAGACCTTCGAAGACACGGTCTATGCCGTCGCCCACGATGTCATCGCCATCCTCAAACGCTACGCCGCCGTCGATTCTGCGGTAGGCGGCAAAGCGGACCTGACGATGCTGGCCGTGCTGCAATCGGTGCGCGAACATATCGCCACGCTCGTCTACCCCGGATTCATCGGCAAGACCCCTCCGCTCGCCCTGCCGAATATCGAACGCTATCTGCACGCCGATCTGATGCGCCTCGACAAGGCCAAGGCCGACAAGAACCGCGACGTGCGCTGGGCGTGGGAAGCCGACGAAGCCAAAGATCTGGTCACCAAGGCACAGGAAAAGCTCAAGGCCGAACCCGCCGGTCCTCGCCGGGAGACGTTTGGCAAACAGGTGGAGCAGGCACGTTGGATGCTCGAGGAGTTCCACGTCTCGCTCTGGGCGCAGGAGCTGGGCACCAAAACACCGGCCAGCCTCAAACGCATCCGCAAGACACTAGCCTGAGCCGCCTCGACTGCTAGAGCCCGATACAGCTTCATCGCCAGCTCGACATGGTCGAATCCGGCTTTAAGCTTATGCTGCTGGAGGATTTATGACGCTAAACCGACCATCGGCGTCGTGAATCCTCCACCAACACTGACAACTGGAGGACTTACGACACTTTTCCACCGCTTGGCGTCATGAATCCTCCACCAACACTGACAACTGGAGGACTTACGACACCTTCCCGCCACTTGGCGTCGTGAATCCTCCAGCGTCCTAAGCTAGTGGAGGTTTTGCGACACTTTATCGGCCATTGACGTCGCAAAACCTCCAGCAACACACACTACCGGAGGAAACATGACGCGCAACCGCCCACCAGCGTCGCCAAACCTCCAACCGCACTCCCCCGAAAACTCTCAGGGGCGCACGATAGCATGGTTGCTGTGACCTCATCTTCCAAGTCTCGTAGTCGTTCCCGTTCCCACGCCGCATTCCTTGCGAGCTACAAATGCAAGTGGCGCAAGGCCAGTGTTCCTGCGAAAGTAAGTGTCGTTCTCGGCGGCATCGTTGCGGTCATCTGCGTGATGGCCTTGGTGATGGGACTCGTTCGCCTGGTCCAATGGCATATCGAGGTCACGGATGCGCAGAAGCGACAGGAAGAAATGGTGCGGCAATACGATTTCGACCCCGGCGACATCATCTCCGACGCACAGTTCTTCAATGCGGACGCCATGAACCAGGCCGAAGTGCAGGCCTTCATTATCAAGCATGGACCGAACTGTACCTCGGCGAACTGCCTGCCCGTCAAGACCTTCGACACCACCGACATCGCCGCCAACAGTCTCTGCAATGCCTACAAAGGCGCCAAAGCCGAATCCGCGAGCGCCATCATCTACAAATCCTCGCAGGCCTGCGGCGTCAGCGAAAAAGTGCTCCTGACCGTGATGCAAAAGGAGCAGCATCTCATCGGTTCGGCCAACCCCACCGATTTCCAATACAAGGCCGCCATGGGCCTGAGCTGCCCGGACGACGCCGATTGCGACCCGCAATATGCCGGCTTCTTCAACCAGGTCTACGGCTCGGCCAAACGGTTCAAGTACTATCAGGCCCACGAAAGCCAGTACGGCTACCATGTCGGCACGCTCAACTACGTGCAGTACCATCCGAACAAAAGCTGCGGCGGCTCACAGGTCTATATCCGCAACCAAGCTACCGCCCTGCTCTACGTCTACACGCCCTACCAGCCAAATACCGCTTCGCTGAAGGCCGGCTTCGGCGAGGGCGACTCCTGTTCCAGCTACGGCAACCGCAACTTCGCCCTGATCTACAACAACTGGTTCGGCGATCCACGCCAATAAACCACACACCCATTTCCGTCATAATTGAGCCTCTGAGTGGCGCTCATCAGCTCAATTATGACGGGAAAACAAAAATACGCCATATTTAAGCCATTTCCCGACGAGCAACGGCTTATTTATGGCGCAATTCGTATGGAGCCGCAGAAGAGGCGGTTCCTAGAGCTTAGGAAGGAACTTCTCCAGCTCGTAGCGGGTCACCTGACGACGATAATCGTTCCACTCCTGACGCTTGTTGCGCAGGAAATATTCGAAGACATGCTCGCCGAGGACTCCGGCGACGAAGTCGGATTTCTCCATCACTTTCAACGCCTCATCGAGGCTCTCCGGCAACGGCTCGATACCCATGGCCTTGCGTTCCGCGCCGGTCAGGTCCCAGACCGCGTCGCTGGTGGGTTCGGCTAACGTCATCTTCTGCTCGATGCCGTCAAGACCGCTGGCCAGCAGCACCGAAAATGCGAGGTACGGGTTCGCGACCGGGTCGAGCGCACGGTATTCCATACGCGCCGAATTGCCTTTACCGGGCTTGTACTGCGGGATGCGCAGCAGAGCGGAACGGTTGTTGTGGCCCCAGCACACGTAGCTCGGAGCCTCGTTGCCGCCCCACAGCCGCTTGTAGGAGTTGACGTACTGGTTGGTGATCGCGCTGATTTCGCGGGCATGGTAGAGGATGCCCGCGGCGAACTGGCGGGCGATCAGCGACATGTTGAACTCCTGGCCGGCTTCGTAGAAGGCGTTCGAATCCCCTTCGAAGAGGCTTAGGTGGGTGTGCATGCCGCTGCCGGGCTGGTCGGTCAGGGGCTTGGGCATGAAGCTGGCGTGGATGCCGCGTTCCAGCGAAATCTCCTTGACCACCGTGCGGAAGGTCATGATGTTGTCGCTGGTCGCCATCGCGTCGGCGTAGCGCAGATCGATCTCGTTCTGGCCGGGGCCGACCTCATGGTGCGAGTATTCGACGGAAATGCCCATCTGCTCGAGCATGTTGACGGCGGCGCGACGGAAGTCCATCCCGGGGCTGCGCGGCACATGGTCGAAGTAGGTGCCGTAGTCGACGGGAGTTGGCGGCACCCCCCAGTCATCCTGTTGCTGGAAAAGATAGAACTCGATCTCGGGGTGGACGTAGAAGGTGAATCCCTTCTCCTTGGCCTTGTCCAGTTCCTGCTCCAGGACGTGGCGGGGGTCGCCGAGCGACGGTTCGCCGTCAGGGGTCAGGATGTTGCAGAACATGCGGGCGGTGCCTTGCGGCCCGTCGCGCCAAGGCAGCAGCTGGAAGGTCGACGGATCGGGCTTGACGATCATGTCGTCCTCCGAGACGCGGGTCATGCCCTCGATCGCGGAACCGTCGAATCCCAGACCTTCCTCGAACGCGTCCTCGAGCTCAGCAGGGGCGATGGCCACGGACTTCAGCGTCCCCAGCACGTCGGTGAACCACAAACGAATAAATCGCACATCGCGTTCCTCGACGGTACGCAAGGCGAATTCTTGCTGTTTATCCATAGTTACTATGGTCTCACCCTCACATTACATTCCAGTTAAACCCGCAGTCCGGCTTTAGAGTCGGCCGATGAATGTTTCGGATTGGCGGAATTCTGCCATTCGCAATCCGACCTCTATCGACCTGCGATATGTTCCAGGAATTACCGACGTTCCCATGCATTTTCGATGTCATCGAAACGCAACGCTGCGGTATCCGGTACCAGCATCTTCGCATGGCCGAGTTCGTCGGGATCGCCTACACCCACCGAAAACGCACCGGCGGCGTTGATGGCGGTGATGCCTGCGACCGAGTCCTCAAGACCGACGCAATCACTCGGGTCGAAGCCGATTTCGGATGCCGCCTCCAGGAAGATGTCGGGAGCCGGTTTGCCCGCCGCCACTTTGCTCGGGTCGGCGATAGCGTCAAACGTATCCGAAAGTCCAAGTTTTTCAAGGATAAACGGCCCGTTCATACTCGCCGAGGCCAGCGATAGCCTCACGCCGTGCTGTTTCATCTGCTCGATCAGTTCGGGGATGCCCGGCAGGATATCGGCCGAGGTGAGCCCGGCCAAAAGAGCGCGGTACGCCTCGTTCTTTTCTGTGGCCAGCGCGTCAAACTGCTCCTGCGGAACAGTGACGCCCAGATAGTCCAGAATCACCTTGAGCGAGTCGACACGGCTGACGCCCTTGGTCTTCTCCTCCAGCGCATCCGGCAGCTCGCGGCCGAAGTGGTCTCGCACCAGCTTGCGCCACGCCTGAAAATGATAGACGGCGGTATCGGCGATCACGCCGTCCAAATCAAAAAGCGCACCTTTCATCGCTTTCCTCTTTCCCTGCTCTTCGCATGATTGCATCCAAGAAGGCATCATACACATCCGGCAATCATTTTCGATCACTTTTCAGCATACCGAAAATATCGCTATACGTCGTGCCCGAAAATCCAACCAGCCCAGCGGCTACAACGCTACTGCCGCCGCGCCACGGCCAACGCCTGTTTCAAGGTAAAGGCATGCGAATACAGGGACTTGCCGAGGATCGCGGCATCGACGCCGATATCCTCCAGTCCCGCGACCGCACGGATGTCATCAAGACTCGAGATGCCGCCGGAAGCGGTGACGCGGGCCGGCGTGCGTTCGGCGACCTTCCGTAGCAATGTCAGGTTCGGCCCGTCCATCATCCCGTCATGGGCGACGTCCGTGACCACGTAGCGCCGGCAGCCGGCCTTATCGAGCATGGCCATGGTGTCGAAGAGGTCGCCGCCAGAGCTCACCCAGCCGCGGCCGGCCAGGGTATGGCCTTTGACATCGAGGCTGATGGCCACTTTGTCTCCATATTTTTTAATGACTTCGGCGGTCCATTCGGGGTTTTCCAGCGCGGCGGTGCCGATATTGACCCGTGCCGCTCCGGCTGCGAAGACGGCTCCGAGGCTGGCGTCATCGCGAATGCCGCCACTCATTTCGATATGGACCTTGTCGCCCAGTTTTTCGCCGATCTCACGCAGGCGCGAACGGTTGTCACCAGAGCCGAACGCGGCGTCGAGATCGACCAGATGGATCCAGTCCGCGCCCTCGTCAAACCATGTCCGCGCCGCCTCGTAAGGGCTGCCGTAATCGGTTTCGGAACCGGATTTGCCCTGCCGCAAACGCACGGCCCTGCCACCCCGGACATCAACGGCCGGAAGCAATGTCAGCATATTGTTCTCCTTAACCATGCCGTGCGATCTTGTCAATCGCCGGTTACTTCATCATAGCGAACACCAAAACGGGACCGTTGCGCAACGCCGCCGATAGTGCTGTCGCATAGGCCCGCAACTTCGTTCAGCGACATCGTTCAGCGACAAGGTACGCCCCAATGTCGTTGTCGGTTCAGAGCGTCGCCGCCCAGTTCTTGAGCAATTGCGCCCCGGCCTCCCCTGATTTCTCCGGATGGAACTGGGTGGCCGAAAGCGGGCCGCGCTCGTAGGAGGCCACAAAATGGCTGCGTCCGTAATCGCAGAAGCCCACCTTTTGCGTATCGACCTCGTCGATGGAGGATTGTGTGTGACCGTGATATTCATCGGCCTGCATGGCCGTCGCATTCGCCGCAGCCACAGGTCTTGCGGGAACGGACGCGCTCATGGAAGCGTAGGAATGCACGAAATAGAAGCGCTGGTCCTCAAGCCCTCTGAGAATCACCGAACCCTTCGGTGCGGCAATGGTGTCCCAGCCCATATGCGGCACCACATCCGCGTCAAGGAGGTCCACACTGCCGTCGATGATGCCAAGGCCCTTCGCAACCGTTCCGCCTTCGCTGCCTTGCACGAACATGATCTGCAGGCCGACGCACACGCCCAGCACCGGCCGCCCCGCCTTGAGACGCTCGATAATGATTCGGTCGCCGCCAACGGCTTTGAGACCGTCCATACATGCCGCGAACGCACCGACACCGGGCACTACAAGCCCATCGGCCTCAAGTGCCTGACGGTGATTGCTGGTCAGGGTCGGCTCAAGACCGATATGGGCCAGTGCGCGCATCATCGAGCGTACATTGCCGAAGCCGTAATCGAACACCACCACTGCGGTCATTGTCATTCCTCGTTTCCATGGACTTGTCCGGATATCTCAAGTATCGTCCAGATTCTTGCAGCACATCAGAATCATTCACCATGCGAAACGGATCGGCCGGGTTCGCTGCCGACATCTCCTGCGCGGCACACCGTCGGGTTATGCTTCGCCCAGCTCAAACGCCCTACTCGATATCGGGTTTGCCGCGCCCACGCGAACGCGTATGGTCGGCAATCACTCCCATGGCCTTCTTACGGTCGAAATCAGCAGTCATCACAATATGCTCGCCCTGCTCTTTGAGCCTGGAGACGTCGGTGATGCCCAGCATCAGGTCTTCGACGCATTTGGGCGTGGTGGCGAAAAGCACCGGGGGCGCGAACTGCTGGCCCGGCTCCCCTCCCATGTACAGGGTGGAGACAAGCTTGTCCGCACGGTTGACCGAGAGCACGGCCGGCATGCCGTTGACCACGCTCGTCAGATCCCTTGCGGCTCCTTCGGGCGCATCGCCGTCGAGATTGTGCAAAATGGCGACGGCACCGTTCTCATCGGCAATGCAATCGGCGGAGATATCGGCGATCTGGCAGAATGCGGCAAGCAGTTCCGCCGAAATCAGCCTGGTAATGAGCACGGCCACCTTGGCACGGTTGCCGAGAAGTCCTTCGAGCTCCTCGTCAAAGTCCATCTTCTCAAGCTCATCGGTAATCTTACGGTCGGATTGCCCGGAGGCGTCGCCCGCTCCATACGCACCGGCTGCACCGGCCGCACCGGCATTCGCGGCGCCGAACTGCATGTCGGAGCCGCTGCCTCGAGTATCGCCGGAAGCGTCACCGTCAAGGTCTAAGCCGTCGGAATCCGTCCCGTCGTTGTTGTCAACATCCTTGCCGTCAGGGTCATCCGCGAATTCCTTTTCGAAACCGGCCAGTGCCGCTTCAAGCTCCTCATCGCTGAACAACCCGCCGTTTTCGTCGTTGGAATTGTCGAAACCATCGAAATGGTTGTTTTGCTCGTTGTCATCGCTGCGTTCGTTCATCACAGCGCCCCTTTCGTGCTGGGAATGATGCCGGCGATGCGCGGATCGGGTTCGACCGCAAACCGCAGTGCGCGGGCCAGTGCTTTGAATTCGGCTTCGGCAATATGGTGCGGATCGCGGCCGGCGAGCACTTGCATATGCAGGCAGAGGTCGGCGTGGAAGGCAATGGATTCCATAACGTGACGCACCAACGAACCGGTGAAATGGCCGCCGATCATCGCGTATTCGAACCCTGCCGGTTCTCCGGTGCACACAGCGTAGGGACGCCCGGAGATGTCGACCACGGCACGGGCGAGCGCCTCGTCAAGCGGCACGGTGGCGTCGGCGAACCTGCGGATGCCCCGCTTGTCGCCTAGAGCTTGCTTCAGCGCTTCTCCGAAGACGATGGCCGTGTCCTCGACAGTGTGGTGCACGTCGATGTCGGTATCGCCGCTTGCACGAATCTTGAGGTCGATCAACGAATGCTTGCCGAGCGCGGTCATCATATGATTATAAAAAGGCACCGAGGTGTCGATGTCGGTTTTTCCGGTGCCATCAAGATTCAGGCTCAACTCCACCTTGGATTCGCTGGTTTCGCGTACTATCGTAGCCGCTCTCGCCATATCCACTCCTTTGTCGCTGTACACAACGCAACGCTCATACCATCATAATTCATCGCGAGGCCAAGTGAAATCGCCTCTTACGCATCGTCTCGACGATCAGTCGCAAACCCAGCCTCCATCAGATAATAGCGCCTGTCCCCACCAGCAGCCTTCCACGCCGATGACGCAACAGGCGAGCCAAAACAGAAGATGCGCAACTTAAGTATACGATGGAAAATCGAAAGTTTTTCGCGGGATGCGACCGTGTCACCGATTCCCGTTTATATGTACTTGCTCTTGCGCGCTATGCCAAACATCTGCCATTGTCGTCAGGCTATCTGGCAGGCCAGGAACCAAGTGACCGTGACCAATACAACACGCTGCGACAACGTCCTCTGCCGACGCACGGAAGACGAAGAAAACCTCCCCTCCCAACGGTTTCCTCCTTCTCCAACGCCATGGATTGCGATAGCCGGCGTTGCCGATGAGTACGTGGCAGAGGACCCGATTCGTCCGACACAACGAATCGCGATGGCCGCTATTCGTTTTCAAGCTGTGCCAGCACCTGCGTTAATGCTTCGCGGAAACGGGTCATCTCCTCGTCGGTGCCCATGCACACACGCAGCCAACCGGCAGGCCCGACCACCCGGATGAGGACGCCACGTTTCAATAGTTCATCGAAAATACGTTCCCGGTCTTCGAACGCTCCGCCGAAGAGAACAAAGTTGGATTGCGAATCCGCCACCCGGATCGGCTTGCCATGCCAGGTCAGCGTTTTCAGCCATGCGGCGGTCGCTTCGCGTGTCTTACGAAGATGCTCAACCTGGCTCAACTGCTCGTCGGTGTGTTTCAACGCCGCGAGCGCCGTGGCCTGGGTGACGGCGGAAAGATGGTAGGGCATGCGCACGATGCGCACGCAATCGATGATGCCGGGTGCCGCGGCCAGATAGCCCACACGAGCGCCGGCGAAAGCGAAGGCCTTGCTCATGGTGCGGCTCACCGCAAGGTTCGGGTAACCAGCCAGCAGTTCAAGCGCACTCGGCGTGCCGGGAGTGCGGAATTCGATGTAGGCCTCGTCCACCACGACCACAGGGTGTACGCCGGCTGCAGCGCCATCCACCTTGGCGTTTTGTGCGGCCTTAAGCACCGCCTCAAGCTGATCGGGCGGCAGAATGGTGCCGGTCGGGTTGTTCGGGCTGGTCAGCAGTATGATCGACGGCTGTTCGCGTTCCATCGCCGCAAGCAAAGCCTCAAGATTGAGCGAGAAATCGGGATTGCGATCAACCGTGACCCAACGTGTGAACGTGTCGCGCGCATATTCGGGGTACATCGAATAGGTGGGGTCCGCGCCCAGCGCCTTGCGACCCGGCCCGCCGAAGGCCTGGAAGAGCTGGAGCATGATCTCGTTGCTGCCGTTGGCGCCCCACAGCTGCTCGACGCCGAGCTTCACACCCGACTCGCGTTCGAGATAATCCGCAAAGGCCTGACGCAGCGCGGTATGCTCGCGGTCGGGATAACGGTTTAAGCTCGGAGCGATCCTACGGACGTCCTCGGCGATTTCATCGACCACCGCCGGCGCGGGCTGGTACGGGTTTTCGTTGACGTTCAGGCACACCGGTACGTCGAGCTGCGGCGCACCATACGGTACCTCGCCGATCAAGTCATTTCGCAGCGGCAGGCCAGTAGGAATGGTATCGCTCATCATCTTTCCCTTCATCGCAATCATTCATTGCGATACTCACGCATTCCCGACGTACAACCTCGTTCGTGCCGGGAAGCGTTACTGGATAATTGAAATTAAACATTTTCTAGCATTTTAGCGTTTCTTCGCCAAAAGCAATCAATAAGCCACAGCTCGTGGACACTTTTCCGCATCCGATATCATTCGTGCCGAAAAGCGGCTAATAAGCACCTTTTAGAATGGACGTCTGGCAATGGTGAATGCGTTGTCCACATGACGGAAACCGATACGAGGATAATATTGCATCGCACCACTTGCCGCCAAGAGCACCAACGACACATCAGGCCCGATGATCCGGCGAACGCCATCGACCAGTTTCCTGCCAATCCCCTGTCGTTGATAATCCGCATCGACGGCAAGATCGGAGAGATAACACGCATAACTGAAATCCGTCAACGCGCGGGCGACGCCGACCAGCTTATCGCCGTCCCACGCAGTCAGCAGAATATCGCTGTTATCGAGCATGGTCTGCAATCGTTTCAGGTCACCGGTCGGCCGATGAATCGTCGACCTGTCGAACACCGATGCCAGTTGTTTGGCGTCGATTTTCCGGTCATCTGAAACGATAATCATGCACATGCCTTTCCAAAAGAATCATCCTTGCCGCTAACGCATCTCATGATTCCGAGCATCGAACTAGCTACTTGCGCAGACCGGCCTTGCGTTCCTGTTCCTTCAAGGTGGCCTTGTCGTAAGGATCGTCGACAAAGCGGCTCAGCACGCACTCGCCGTGGGCGGGCAGGTCCTCGGAAACAGCGAAGGCGTTGATCAGCGATGCCAAAGGCTTCAGGCCCTGCTCGTCGTATTCGATGACCTCGACCGGCTTCATGAAGGTGTGCACCCCCAGACCGCAGGCAAAGCGGGCAGTGCCGCCGGTGGGCAACACGTGGTTGGAACCGGACATGTAATCACCCAGCGGGACCGGCGAATACGGACCGCGGAAGATGGCGCCGGCGTTCTTGATGCGCGGCACGACCTCATCGGGGTTGGCGGTCTGGATTTCCAAGTGCTCGGCGGCGTAGGCGTTGGCAGCATCCACCGACTGGTCAAGCCCATCGGTCAGGATGATGCCGGACTGGCGACCGGTCAGCGACGTGGCGACGCGTTCGTGCGACATGGTGCGCGGCACGCGATCATCAAGGCTTTCCTGCGTCTTCTTGGCGAGTTCCTCGCTGTCGGTGATCAACACTGAACCGGCCAGCTCGTCGTGCTCGGCCTGACCGATCAGGTCGGCGGCCACCCAGCTCGGGTTGGCGGTCTTGTCCGCAAGGATCGCGATCTCGGTAGGCCCTGCGACCGCGTCGATACCGACGATGCCGGAGACCATCGATTTGGCTGTGGCCACGAAAATGTTGCCGGGACCGGTGATCTTGTCGACCGGTTCGCACAGCACTTCGCCGTCCTGCGGTTCGCTGCCGTTGGCGCCGTAGGCGAACATGGCAACAGCCTGTGCCCCGCCGACCGCGTAGACCTCGTCGACGCCGAGAATGGCGCAGGTGGCGAGGATGGTCTTGTTCGGCAGACCGTCGTTATCGGCTGCCGGAGGCGTGGCGATGGCGAGAGAGGAGACGCCCGCAACCTGGGCCGGCACAGCGTTCATGATCACGGAAGTGGGATAGACCGCCTTGCCGCCGGGCACGTAAAGACCGACGCGTTCGACGGGAATCCAGCGCTCAGCGACACGTGCGCCCTCGGCCAGATCGGTATAAAAATCTTTCGGCACCTGCGAGGCGCAAACCTTGCGGATACGACGCACCGATTCCTCGATGGCGGCGCGAACCTCCGGATCCAGCTCTTCCAGCGCGCTTTGCATCGCCTCGACGGGCACGCGCAGATGGTACGGGCGAATATGATCGAACTTCTCCTCGAAATCACGCAAGGCCGCAGCTCCACGGGCCTTGACATCATCGAGAATAGGGCGCACAGCGCTGCTGGCTTCGTTCGTGCCCATTTCGGCACGAGGCATGGCCTCCAGCATTTGCGCGCGTGTGAGGCGCTTTCCGCGCAGATCGATAATTCGCATAGTTTGATTATCCATACTCGTTCATGGTAGCTATGACCTTGCGTCCATCTTCTTAAACACTCATATATTGAGATATCTTCGGAATGCAGCGGCGATTTCTCTCGTGTATTCGAACGCCACTCCATATTTCCGCCAAACAAGTCACGAAGCAGCAACACATTCTCCATTTTTAGAGATGTTGGTGGCACCAAGACCCCTAAAAATCAAAGAATCCACACCATATTCGCCATTTTCAGCCATCTTGGTGCACCAAGACCCCTAAAAAACGCGAATTTCACACTCATTCGTCATTTTTGGAGGGGGTTGGCGGCACCAAGATGGCTAAAGATGAACAAATGCTCATTGAAAAGAACCGGTTTCAATGAGCATCCGTCGATGAGCACGCCCGAATAGAAGCACGCCCGAATATATTGGCGTCATCCATTCACCACATGTGCTGGAACAAAAATGGCGCAGGCTACGCCGCAGGCAGACACTTGGGGCCGAAAAGAATCTTGATTTCGGCGAACAGCGATGTATCCCGTTTGACGCGGAACCGGTCACCGAACGTGAGCACCTGGGCATTGCCATTGGAATCCATGATCGCCAGCTTCACCTCACAGACCCCGGGATGCTTGGTGAGAATCTGCCCCAGATGCATGACATGCGAACGATTCAGCGCGGTCTGCGGCAAGGTAAGCACCAACGGGCGTTCGTCTTCGTCCACCAGGTTCGGCACTTCCATTTCGTTGGCCCGCAAGCTCACCGTCTCGTCGCGCAGCTCGATCTGCCCGCGGATCTGGACCACCTCGTCAACGGCCATCGATTCGGCGGCCGACGTATAGGCGCGTCCGAAGAACATGCACTGGATGGAGCTTTCCATGTCTTCGATGGTGACGATGGCCCAGGGATTGCCCTTCTTGGAGACACGCCTGTCAACGGAAGTGATGAGTCCGGCGATGGTGACCTGCTGCCGGTCGTCCATCTTCGGCGCACTGTTGATCAGCTGGGCGATGGACATGTCGCGCAGGCTGTTCAACACCGACGCCATGCCGGAAAGCGGGTGGTCGGAGACGTAGAGTCCGAGCATCTCGCGCTCGAAGTTGAGTTTGGTCTTCTTGTCCCATTCCTCGATATCGGGAACGCTGACCTGGGCGTCCCCCATCGCGTCCGCTCCAGCTCCGCCGTCATCGCCGTCGGAACCCAGATCGCTGAACAGATCGAACTGTCCTTCGGCCTGCTTGCGCTTGAGGCTCACCACCGAGTCGATGGCGGGTTCGTGAATCTGGAAGAGGGCGCGGCGGTTCGGGTCGATGGAGTCGAAGGCGCCGGCCTTGATCAGCGATTCGACAAGACGCTTGTTGAGCGCGGTCAGCGGCACGCGGCGGATGAAGTCCATGAAGTTGACGAACTTGCCGCGTTTGGTCTCGCGTTCGGCGATGATGTCCTGCACGGCCTTGTCGCCGACATTGCGGATGGCGCCCAGGCCAAAGCGGATGATGTCGCCGACAGGCGCGTATTCGAGCCGGGATTCGTTGACATCCGGCGGCAGCACCTTAATGCCCATGCGCCTCGCCTCGCCGAGGTAGAGCGCGGTCTTGTCCTTGTTGCTGCGTTCGTTCTGCAGCAGGGCGGCCATGAATTCAACCGGATAGTGGGTTTTGAGATAGGCGGTCCAGTAGGAGATCAGGCCGTAGGCGGCGGAATGGGCCTTGTTGAACGCATAGCCGGCGAAGGGCACGAAGATGTCCCAGACGTCCTGTGCGGCCTTGCGTGAGTATCCGTGCTCCTTCATACCCTCGAAGAACGGCACCTGCTCTTTGGCCAGTACCTCGGGCTTTTTCTTGCCCATCGCGCGCCTCAGCACGTCCGCTCGGCCGAGCGAGTAACCGGCCAGTATTCGCGCCGCGGACTGCACCTGCTCCTGATAGACGATCAGGCCGTAGGTCTCGTCGAGGACGGGGGCGAGCGCCTCGGCCACCTCGTCGTTGATCGGGGTGATCGGCTGCAGGCCGTTCTTGCGCTTGGCGTAGTTGTTGTGGGAATCCACATCCATCGGGCCCGGGCGATAAAGGGCGATCAATGCCGAAATATCGTTGAAGTTATCGGGTTTGAGGCTTTTGAGCAGCGCGCGCATGCCGTCGCCATCGAGCTGGAAGACGCCGAGAGTGTCGCCTCGTGTTAAGAGGTCGTAGGTCGGCCTATCGTCCAACGGAATCTTGGTGTAGTCGATGGGTTTTTTGCCGTTGAGCTCGATGTTTTTCAGCGTATCGCGGATGACCGTCAAGTTGGACAGGCCGAGGAAGTCGTTCTTGACCAGCCCCAGCGTTTCGCAGGTGTGGTATTCGAAGGTCGTGGTCACCGTGCCGTCGGTGCGTTCCAGCAACGGCGAGGTATCGGTGATCGGCGTGGCCGACATGATGGTGGCGCAGGCGTGCACACCGGTCTGGCGAATCAGGCCCTCGATGCCCTTGGCCTGTTCGGTGATGCGCTTGGCGTCCGGATCCGAATCGTAAAGCTCACGGAACTCGCGCGCCTCGGCATACTTCTTGCTGGTCGGGTCGAACATCTCTTTGAGGCTCGCGTCCTTGCCGTTCTTGCTCGGTGGCAACGCCTTGACGATGCGGTCGCCGACCGAGAACTCGTAGCCCATGATGCGCGCGGAATCCTTCAGGGCCTGCTTGGTCTTGATGGTGCCGTAGATGACGCACTGCGCCACCTTGTCATGACCGTATTTGTCGGCCACGTAATCGAGCACCTTCTGGCGGCCCTCAGGGTCGAAATCGATATCGATATCAGGCAGCGAGACACGCTCGGGGTTGAGGAAGCGTTCGAAGATCAGACCGTGCTTCAACGGGTCGAGTTCGGTGATGCCCATGGCGTAGGCCACCATCGAGCCTGCCGCCGATCCACGGCCGGGGCCGACCATCACGCCGTGGGTCTTGGCCCAGTTGATGTAATCGGAGACGACAAGGAAGTAGCCGCAGAACTGCATCTGGCAGATCACGCCGCATTCGTAGTCGGCCTGGCGACGCACGTCGTCGGGCACATTGCCGTCGTAGCGTTTCTCAAGGCCGGCCTGCACGTCGTGAAGGAAAAGCGAGGTCTCGTCCCAGCCTTCCGGGCAGTCAAAGAGCGGCATGAACGCGCCGTCCTCGTGGTCGTCGAACATGACGTTGCAGCGTTCGGCCACTTCCAGCGTGTTGTCGCAGGCCTCGGGCAGGTCGCGGAACAGCTCGCGCATTTCCTCGGCCGACTTGATGTAGTAGCCGGAACCGTCGAACTTGAAGCGGTTCGGGTCATCCAGATGCGAACCGGAATTGATGCAGAGCATCGCATCCTGCGAACCGCGATCGGCCTCGTGGACGTAATGGGAATCGTTGGTGGCGATGATGGGGGCACCGAGATCTTTTGCGATCTTGAGCAGGTCGGTGGAGACACGTTTCTCGATTTCGAGATTGTGGTCCATCAGCTCGATATAGAAATTATCGCGCCCGAAGATATCCTGCAGCTGGTGCGCGGCGCGCAAGGCCTCTTTGTACTGCCCTAGGCGCAGGCGGGTCTGGATGATGCCGGAGGGGCAGCCGGAGGTGCCGATGACACCCTTGTGGTAGTGTTCCAGAACCTCGTAATCCATGCGGGGCCACTTGCCGACGCGGCCTTCCAGATTGGCAACGGACGAGGCCTTCATCAGGTTGACCAGCCCCTCGTCGTTTTCGGCCCAAAGGGTCATGTGGGTGATGAAGCCGCCACCGGAGACGTCATCGCTTCGTTGGGCTTCTGTCCCCCAGTGCACACGGGTCTTGTCGGTCCTCGACGTTTCGGGGGTGACGTAGGCTTCGATACCGATGATCGGCTTGATACCGGCGCTTACGGCGTTGCTCCACATCTCGTAGGCACCGTGCATATTGCCGTGGTCGGTGATACCGATGGCCGGCATTTCAAGTTCTTTGGCACGGTTGATCAGGTCGGGAATCTTGGACGCACCGTCGAGCAACGAATAATGCGTGTGGTTATGCAACTGAACAAAATTTCCGGAATTGGCCATGGTCTCCACGATACCGAGCCGGCGAGACCCGGAAAGCCTTCAGCGAATCATTTTGAGGTTATACGCTTTTGCCGCATTTATTCTTTTTCGCGTTTGTCCTCACGCACGGCATTGAGGGCATGCGCCAGATCGGCGGGATACCGAGACTGCACCACGGTGTGTAAGTGGGTACGAGGATGCCTGAACTCCAGACGCATCGCGTGCAGCCACTGGCGGGTCAGTCCCAGACGTTGCGCGAATACGGGATTGGCCCCGTACATCGGGTCACCTACCAGCGGATGGCCGATGGACGAGAAATGCACGCGGATCTGGTGGGTACGGCCCGTCTCAAGGTTGACGCTCACCAGCGTCGCTTCGCTGAACCGTTCCAACACATCGAAATGCGTGATCGCCTTTTTGCCAAGCGGCGTGACGGTAAAACGAAAATCCGAGACCTTGGCACGTCCGATAGGGGCCTCGATGGTCGCCTTGTCGTGGGTCAAGTTGCCCTGAGCCAAGGCATGGTAGATTTTGGTCACTTCATGATTGGCGAATTGGCGGCGCATTTCACGATAGGCCAGATCGGATTTGCAAACCAGCATAAGCCCGCTGGTGCCGACATCAAGCCTGCTGACAATGCCCTGCCTGCCGGGAGCCCCCATAGAGGTGATATGCACTCCCCGGGCCAGCAGACTGCCCAACACCGTGGGCCCCGTCCAACCTGCGGAAGCGTGCGCGGCGACACCGACCGGCTTGTCGACCACAACGATATCGTCATCCTCATAGACGACGGCCATGCCTTCTGCCAACGGTTCAGGTTCGGGATCAGGCTCGACGATATCGAATTCGACGGTATCGCCGCTGGCCAACGTTCCGGATTTCGAAATGCTTCTTTGCAATACGGACACTTCACCGGCTTCGATGAATTCGACGGCTTTGGAACGCGAGACACCAAGCATCTTGGCGACGGCAACATCGAATCGCTTGCCGATCAAAGCATCCGGGGCAGGTACCAGTCGGCTCATCGGCTGTCCGCTCCCCTACTCTCGACGCTTCCGGCCGGTTCTTTTGCGGCATCCTGACCATCGTCGCTTTCTTGATCGCCAAATGGCACGTTCGCCAAGAGGAGAAGAACGATAAGCACCGCGGCGATTGCAAGCTCTATATCGGCCACATTGCCGACAGACCAGCCGTAGTTCAGGAAATCCACCACCGAACCGTTGAGGAACCCATGGGCGAAAACAACACGGTCGATGAGATTGCCGAACGCCCCGGCGAACGCCAACGTCAGCGCAGCCGTCCACCATAGTGAGGTCCTGGTCAATGACAGATAGGCCAACACTACGCAGGCCACGAACGCCAAGCAGGAAATCAGCCAAGTGACCGACGAGCCCATCCCCAGCGACGCCCCGGGATTGCGCAGCAACGTCAAACACAGAACCCTGGGGATGATGACGACAGTCCTGCCGTCGGCCAGTGCGACCTGCGCCCACAGTTTGGTCAGCCGGTCGGCCAACAGCGCCAAGAGCGCGACGATAGCGAAAACGGCCACACGATTGCGCGGCCGTTGAGGAGATACCTTCTTCATATCGATGGCCGAATCAGTCCTTGGGTTCTTCCATCTTGTTGTATGTATTCGTATCGCTTACCTGGGAGACAAGCTGACCCAGGAATTCGGTCAGGCGAGTACGGTATTCGGTCTCGAACTGCTTGAGGCTCTGAATATTCGACTCGATGACCTTGGACTGGGATGCGAGGTTGTCGCGCACCTGCTGAGCATAGGTCTCGGCAGCGGCACGCGTCTTCTGGTCATATTCGCCGGCGCGACGCTGGACCTCGGCCTCATAGGTATCGGCAGAGGAATGCTTCTGGGTGGAATAATCGTCAGCGGCGGTGCGGGTCTTCTGCGCATACGTATCGGCATCAGCGCGGGTCTGCTTGGAATATTCCTCGGCCTTGCCGCGGGTCTGCTTGGCGTACTCGTCGGATTCGCTGCGGGTGCGGGTCGAATAATCGTTGGCCTTGCTGACCAGCTCCTGATACTTGCTCTGGCTGGCGTCGGTAATCTCCTTGGCCTTGGCCTTGCCCTTGTCCACGTACTGATCGTGCAGCTGCATGGCGAGCGTCAGCATAGCGGTCGCGCGCTCAGGCTCGCTTGAAGCCCCGGCTGCTGCCCCCGCGATCTTCTGAAGGCTGCCGGTCTCGGTGTTCGGCTCGATCTTGGAGACCTGGGCACGCAGCTGGTTCTCACGCTGCTTGGATTCCTCAAGCTGGCGGGAAAGATCCTGCAGCTGCTTGGTCTGCTGACTGGCGTTGGAAAGCTGCTTCTTGGCTTGCTCCAGCTCACGGGAAAGCTTTTCGTTGCCGTTGCGGAATTCATCGCGCTCGTGTTGGACCGCGGCGAGCTGGTTGCCGATGTCCTTCTTGCCCGCAGCCTGGGCTGCCTGGGCGGTGAGCTGATCGATCTGGGAATTCAGGCGGTCAACCTGATCCTTCAGCTGCTTGTTCTGCTCGGCCAAGGCACGGTTGCTTTCCTCGGCCTCGGCGAGCTTGGAGGCATCCACACTTGCGCCGGGCTGATTGGCGGTGTTCTGCTGGCTTGCCGCCGTCTTCAGAGTCTGGTTCTCGCGGCTCAGGGTCTGTACCTGGCTGGTCAGGTCGGAAATCTTGGAATTGAGCTTGCTGACATCCGGTCCGAGCGACTGCGTCGACTGACCGTTGCCGTTCGCCATGGCCTGCTTGCCGAGAGCTTCTACGGTCTCGGTGACCTGATCGAGGAAGTCATCGACCTCTTCGACATCGTATCCTTCTTTAAAACGCACGGTTTGGAAGGCATGTTCCCTGATATCTTTCGGCGTTAACAGTGCCATAAACTTTTACACCTCACTTTGGGCATAATGCCTCTGATTTTTGGACTCTTATACAAATCCTACACTACGCAGTGTACCCGAAGTTCATACAACTGCGCATGTGATACTTACTATATGTTTACTGTTGACAGATATTTATTGTTCCCACGAAACCTGCTGCGAGGACGAGAACCCATCACTTTGCGATAAGGTTTTGGAATCCGGCGAAGTCAGTGGTGGCATTGATTCCGAGGCCGTCGCCCGATCAAGCGCACCCATGCCGGAATCAGTGCCACCGGAAGCCGAGCCTGAAAGCCTGCCCTCCAAATAGGCAATCCGCTGTTGCTGCTGGGTCATGGCCGCTACGACCTGATCGAGAAAATCATCGACCTCCCCGAGGTCATAGCCTTCTTTGAAACGAACTATCTTGAACGATTTTTCGCTTACTTGTTGCGCGGTCAGCAATGCCATAATGCCCTTTCACTATGCAAAAGTCGGATTTGACTTTCTAGATGATGAATTCCACCACTGCCAAGATGAACCATAAAACCATCGGGGTGACGTCCAATCCACCGTTACCCATACGGATGACCGGGATGTAGCGGCGCAACCAGCGCAACGGCGGGTCGGTCAGCACATAGAAGACGTTGACGATCGACCCGATCACGCGACCCGGACGCCAACGTGGCATCAGCACGAACACCCAGTCGATAAGCACCCTGATAAAAAGCACCGTCTCATAAACGCCGATGAGCCACTTGATCAGATACAGGAGAATGGAAAGCATAACACCTCAGAACAGGTCGTCTTCGGATTCATCGGATGAGGACTGGTCCACCTTGATGTTGACCTGCGCGGGACTCAGCAGGAAGACCCTTGGAGTGACTCGTTCCAGCGACCCGCGGACACCGAAGACCACGCCTGCCGAAAAATCGACGATCCGGTAGGCGATGGCTTCCGAGACGCCGGTGAGATTCAAGACCACGGGAATGCCGTCTCGTATGGCGCGACCGACCTTCTGGGCTTCATCATAGGTCTTGGGATGAATCGTGGTGATACGGTTGATACGGCCTGTAGGGAAAGGCTTGGCGGTTCGCGTCGAGGACGCACTATCCTGGCTGCGGGCTGCCGGAGTCGTTTGCGGAGTGATAGGCGTGACCGTGGTGTCCGAATCGAAATCGGAGAGTGCGGTGTCTTCGGTTTCCTGCGTTTCGTCGTCATCGTCATCAACGACGTCAGCCATGCCGAGATATGACATCGCCTTTTTCATATATCCAGCCATAACAATCCTTTCGTCTACTTTTTAGCGCAGGAAATCGGGGATATCGAGATCGCCGGGATCGTCAGGTGAGGACGATTCATCTGAATCATCATACGGATTGGCTTCCGGGGTATGCGCGACGGTCGGGGTGTCCAAATCGGGCACGTGACGCACCAGCGGGGTCTGCGATTCGGTTTCAAAGCCGTGGCCTGCAGATTCCGTTGACGTTGAGACCGTATCCAGATTCTCGGCGTCCTTCTTGCCGTCGGTGTCGAAGCCGGCGGCGATGACGGTGACACGAACCTCGTCGCCATAGGCATCGTCCAGGGCAAGACCCCAGATAATCTGGGCTTCAGGGTGAATGGCCTTGCGCACCAGCTCGGTGGCGTCGCTGGCTTCCTGCAACTTCAGGTCGGTGGGACCGGCGATGTTGATCAGCGCACCGTGAGCGCCCTCGATGCTCTCTTCGAGCAACGGGGAGCTGATGGCGATCTCGGCGGCCTGGGTGGCGCGGTCCTCGCCGCGGGCCGAGCCGATGCCGAAGAGCGCCGTGCCTGCACCGCGCAGGATGGCGGTGACGTCGGAGAAATCGACGTGGATGTAGGAGTTCATCGTGATGAGATCGGTGATGCCCTGCACGCCGGCCAAAAGTGCGGTATCGGCCGTCTTGAAGGCATCGACGATGCCGATGGTCTTGTCGGAAAGCTCGAGGAGACGATCGTTGGGAATGACGATCAGCGCATCGACTTCCTTGCGCAGGTTTTCGATGCCGAGCTTTGCCGAAGCCGCACGCTGCGGGCCTTCGAAAGCGAACGGACGGGTGACCACCGCGATGGTCAAGGCGCCCTGCTGATGCGCCGCACGAGCGACGATGGGACTTGCACCGGTACCGGTGCCACCGCCTTCACCGCAGGTGACGAAGACCATATCGGCGCCCTTGAGCGCCTCTTCGATATCCGACTGATGATCCTGCGCGGCCTTGGCGCCCTTTTCCGGGTCGGCCCCAGCCCCGAGCCCACGGCTGGAATGGTCGCTCAAGGAAATCTTGACATCCGCGTCGCTGCGGAGCAGATCTTTCGCATCGGTATTAATCGCTACAAATTCAACATTCTGCAAGCCTTCGGCAATCATGCGATTGACGGCGTTACCACCGGCGCCACCAACCCCGACTACCTTGATACTCGTCTTATCGTTGAAATTGTCATTTTGGGCAATCTCGCTCACCATAGTCTCCTGTCACTTCACGGTTATGCCTATTACTCTATCGCAGAACACGCCTATATTAAGACTATTTCCCGGGGTGTACCGCATATTTTTTATTTTTTATGATTGTATTCGAAATCTCGATATGGATATACGACTGACGTGGCGGAGTGGAGATATGCGATGTTCGGGCGTAAGACACGGCCTGCAAAATCAGAGATTTTGCTTTCGCGCTCGATACGTCGCACTCACTTCGCCTACAGACAGCCCACAGGACTGTCTGCGAAACGGCTCAGCCCGGAGCGTCCCGAACATCGTATATCTCCACTCCGCCACTCAACCGCACTGATTGTTAACGGAATCCGAATCAGTAGCTGGCGTCCATCGGGTCATCGCCGAACAGCCGCTCGCGCTCTTCGTGGGTCGTGGTGCGCGAATCGAACCAACCGTATGGGACATGAACCTTTTTCGCGTAGCGAACACGTCCGCGGGGCTTATCGGTGACACGTTCCGGATATTCGACGGTGGGGTCGAGCCGGTCCATCACCGTTCTGACATCGTCCAAGGTCTCCGATTCCATGAATGCTCGACGGGTCGATCCGCCTACCGGGAATCCTTTGAGATACCAGGCGATATGCTTGCGCAGGTCGTGCACGGCCATCGTTTCGTCACCGTCATAGAAGAGCCGCAGCAACTGGCCGTGGGCCATGATGATTTTGAAGACCCCGCCCAGAGTCGGGCTGAACCGTTCGTCACTACCGGCGAACGCATGCTTGATGTCCGAGAAAATCCACGGACGGCCCTGGCAGCCACGACCGATGGCGACGCCGGCGCAACCGGTCTGGCGCACCATTTCCAGCGCATCTTCGGCTCCCCAGATGTCGCCGTTGCCGAACACGGGAACATCAACGGCTTGGACGAGCTCGGCGATACGGCTCCAATCGGAGTGACCACCATAATATTCGGCGGTGGTGCGGGCGTGCAGGGTCACTGCGGCGCAGCCCTCGTCCTCGGCGATGCGGGCGGCATCGAGGAACGTGGTATGGTCGGCGTCGATACCGACGCGAATCTTGGCGGTCACCGGTATATTGGCATCACGGCACACTTCGACCACACGGTGGATGAGCTCGCGGAACAGGTCGATTTTCCACGGCAGCACCGACCCTCCCCCGCGCTTGGTGACCTTGGGCACCGGGCAGCCGAAGTTCAGGTCGACATGGTCGGCCAACTTGCCGTCGACGACCATGCGCGCGGCCTGCGCGGTGATGTTGGGATCGACTCCGTAGAGCTGCAAGGAACGAATCTTCTCAGTAGGGGCGAACCGGCAGAGGCGCAGCGCCTTGGGATTGCGGGCCACCAGCGCCCGCGCGGTAACCATTTCTGCGACATAGAGCCCGTCGGGCCCGTAGGCGCGGCAGATCGAGCGGAACGGCCAGTTGGTCACACCGGCCATCGGAGAGAGCACCACCGGCGTCTGAACGTGGATGGGTCCCAAGTCGACCGGAGCGATCTTCGGCAGCGGCTTGCCGTCGTCAGCGGCCTCGTATTCGCCGGCCTGGGCACTGGTGTCGTTCGGATCGAGCCCCGGCAGCGCCTTGAGCGCTTCGTCCCAGCCTTTATCAAAGTGCTGTCTAGCCTCCGAATAATCGACTTTCTTCAGCCATTCCTCAAAGTTCTTCACGTATCCCCTATTCGCTTATTACATTCATTCGTCAACGGTATTCATCAATATTCCAACTGACGTGTTGAGCGTCGGGATATACAATGCCTAGACACCCTCCAGGCCTGTAGGCCAAGCTTTACGTCTAGTCATCGCATATCCCGACGCCCAACACTCAATCGATATCCAAATCTAAAAGCCTCATGCATTGAATTGTCATAGAGTTATTCACTATAGAATCAGAATGTGTTGAGTGGTTGGGCGGAGATATGCGATGCTGTGGCATAAAGCTTGGCCTACCGGCCTGGAGGGTGCCTCAGCATTGTATATCTCCGCCCAACCACGCCAATCTAAATCTGCCAACAGTTGGGAACTAATCGCAGGAATTTTAGCGACTCAGTAGAGGCCTCCGGCTTCGGCAATCTTTACCGGGGCGGACTCGTCGATGCCGGATTCCTTGGCAAAATCGACACCGCCGTCGGCAGCGGCGTTGCCCACGATGGAGGCCGGGCCTTCGGGGTAGCGCACGCGCTTCTCACCGATGCGGTCGGCCACGTACTTGGCGACGTTGTCGAGATCCACGCGCTCCTGCTTCATGGAGTCGCGTTCGCGGATGGTCACCGCATGGTCGTCGGCCGTGTCGAAGTCGACGGTGATGCACAGTGGGGTGCCGATCTCGTCCTGACGACGGTAGCGGCGTCCGATGGCACCGGCCTCGTCGTAGTCGATCATCCAATCGTGCTGTCGCAGTTCGGCGGCCAGGTCGTGTGCGATGCCCTGCAGCGGCGCCTTCTTGCTCAACGGGAAGACGGCTGCCTTGACAGGGGCCAGACGCGGATCGAGACGCAGCACGGTGCGGCGGTCGACGCCGCCCTTGGTGTTCGGCGCCTCATCGATTGCATAGGCATCCACAAGGAAGGCCATCAACGAACGGGTCAGGCCCGCCGCCGGCTCAATGACGTAGGGGATGTACTTCTTGCCGCTGGCCTGGTCGAAGAAATTGAGGTCCTCGCCGGAGTGCTCCTGGTGCGCGGAAAGGTCGAAGTCGGTGCGGTTGGCCACGCCTTCGAGCTCACCCCAATCACTGCCCTTGAAGCCGAACTTGTATTCGATGTCGACGGTACGCTTGGAGTAGTGCGCCAGCTTCTCCTTGGGATGCTCGTAATGGCGCAGGTTCTCCGGGTTGATGCCCAGATCGGTGTACCAGCGGGTGCGGGTGTCGATCCAGTACTGGTGCCACTCTTCGTCGGTACCGGGCTCGACGAAGAACTCCATCTCCATCTGTTCGAACTCACGGGTGCGGAAGATGAAGTTGCCGGGGGTGATCTCGTTGCGGAACGACTTGCCCATGTTGGCGATGCCGAACGGCGGCTTGCGACGGGCGGAGGTCATCACGTTCTTGAAGTCCACGAAGATGCCCTGAGCGGTCTCCGGACGCAGATAGTGCAGCGAGTTCTCGTCGTCCACCGGCCCCAGGTGGGTGCGCAGCATCATGTTGAAGTCACGCGGCTCGGTCCACTGGCCGCGGGTACCGCAGTCGGGGCAGACGATGGACTTCAAGCCATCCTCAGGCATCTTGTCGCCGTGCTTCTCGGCGTAGGATTCCTGCAGCTTGTCGGCGCGCTGGCGCTTGTGGCAGTTGAGGCATTCGATCAACGGGTCGTTGAAGACCTTGACATGCCCGGAGGCCTCCCAAACTGCGGAAGGAAGGATGATGGAGGTGTCCACGCCCACGACGTCGCCACGGGTGACCACCATCGAACGCCACCATTCACGTTTGATATTGTCTTTCAGAGCGACGCCGAGCGGGCCATAATCCCATGCGGAACGCGTGCCGCCGTAGATCTCTCCGGCGGGAAACACGAAACCACGACGCTTGGCCAACGATACGACTTCATCAAGTTTGGATTGAGCCACGACACACCTTCCGATTATCGGCTTTAATCAGCCGTTCCATGACATTTGCTTGTGTGCCCACTTTATCGGCAGAGCGTGACACACCCGGCAGACGCAACGGCGGCAATGCGAAGCCTTGCAGGTAGCATGCAATCAACGATTCAAGGAGTGAAGATGAGTGAAAACATCGACCGCAACGCCGTCAGGCAAGACGTACCCACCGATCCGAAAACCGGCAAGCCCTATATCAACACGGTGGCAGCCGTGGCCATTGCCCCCAGCGGCACCGGATCGGAATTGAGCACTTACGTCGCCCAATCCATCGATGTGATTCGCAGGTCGGGATTGCCGAACGAGACGAACGCCATGTTCACCAACATCGAAGGCGATCTTGACGACGTGCTCAAGACCGTCCGAGACGCGACGATGGTGCTGGCCGCCCAGGGATACCGTACCGGCGTCACACTTAAACTCGATATACGTCCCGGTTTTTCCGGACAAATCAAAGAGAAACAACAACTTGTTGACGACATTTTAAGTCAAACGAAATAAACCGCCAATTTCCAATGAAACGAGCATTTATTTCAAATACAAGCCGTCAGGTTTTAGTTAGTCCGTAAATAGGTATAGATTAAAACACATGATGACAATGAAAGACGTCGCGGAGAAGGCCGGAGTTTCGATCTCCACTGTCTCCTTGGTACTCAACAACAGAGATGCCGGGCGCGTAAAAACGCAAATCGCTGCGAAGGTGCGAGAGATAGCCGACGAACTTGGTTATAAGCCCAATCCGATGGCACGCAGCCTACGTACCAGCAAAACCGGGATTCTGGGTTTCGTCGCCGATGAAATATACGACATCCCCTATACCGCGCAGACCCTGCAAGGCGCGCAGGACGCAGCAAGCCACTACGGCTATATCATCCTGTTCGTCGACACCGATGGTTCCGCAAGCCAGACGGATCAGATTTCGGTGCTGCAACGTTATGGGATGGACGGATTCCTCTATTCCAAGCCGTCGAGCCAGGTCACCGAGGTTCCCGAAGATCTCGTCCATTCCCCGTTGGTGCTGATTTCCACCAATACCGTCGACAACCGCTTCCCCATCGTCGAGCCGGACGAATTCGCCACCGGCTACGATGCCACCAAGAGGCTGATCGATTCCGGCGCCAAGAAAATCGCTTATATCGGCAATGCGGCTCCGACCATCGCCCAGGCCACCAGGCTTGAGGGCTATCGTCGGGCGCTCTATGAGGCGAAGATTCCCTTCAATCAGGAGATGGTCGTCAATGTTTCACAGGACGGCGACGCACTCGGCATGGTTTCCTCGCTATTCGATAACGTACATCCCGACGGGTTCTTCTGCTATGATGACGCACGCGCCTGGTACATCTACGAATGCGCGGCACGCCGTGGCCTGACCGTAGGCAAGGATCTGTCGGTTATCGGCGTGGGTAACGACAGCAACATCGTCGACACCTTCTCCCCCAAGCTGACTTCGGTCGCCGTGCCCTATTACGAGATGGGGTATTGGGCGGTCTGCAAGCTGGTATCGCTGATCGAAAAGCGTTCGCTGGGCGAAGACCCGTTCCCCAAGGAACTTATCGATCTGCCGCCGATCAATTCGGCCATTCCGGCCTGCATCCATTGCCAGATTATCGAAAACCAGTCGGTTATCGGCGCGGAATAAGTCGATGAGATGCTCGATTGTGCATCGATCATCTCGTTGAGTATATGATGGCCGCATTTCGGTCTTTCACACGGTAGCGGTGCTTCCAAACCTTTTTGGAAGCACCGCTACTCGCATATATCCCTACCGTCCATTCATCGGCTGAACAGCCATCACCTTGCTTTGGTCTTCACGCCGCCGAAACGACGGTCGCGGTGGACATAGTGGTCGATGGAACGCCAGAGCGCCTCGCGTCCGTAGTCCGGGAAAAGTTCAGGTGCGAAATCAAGTTCCGCATAGGCCGCCTCCCATGGCAGGAAGTTCGAGGTGCGCTGCTCGCCGGAAGTGCGGATGACCAGATCGCAATCGGGAATATCAGGATTGTACAGGTGGTCGGCAATCATCGATTCGGTGACACGGTCCCCGCTGATCTTGCCGTCACGCACTTCCTTGGCGATGGCCGCAGCGGCATCGGCGATTTCGGAACGGCCTCCGTAATTGATGCAGAACACCACGTCGATGGTCGAATTGTGCTTGGTCCGCTCCATGGCGACCTCAAGCTCGTCGATCACCGACTTCCAAAGCCTCGGTCGCCTGCCGGACCAGCGCACGCGCACGCCCCATTCGTCCATCTGAGCGACCCGACGATGGATGATGTCTCGAGAAAAACCCATCAGAAAACGCACTTCCTGGGGGCTTCGTTTCCAGTTTTCAGTGGAGAAGGTATACAGGCTCAGATAACGCACGCCGGCTTCGATGGCTCCGGCGATGGTGTCGAATACGACCGGTTCGGCGGCCTGATGCCCATGAGTGCGGGTCAGGCCGCGCTGCTGGGCCCAACGCCCGTTACCGTCCATGATGACGCCGACGTGACGGGGAACCTTGTTCTTGGGGAACGCCGGGATAATCGACGGATCGGAAAAGGGAGCCGCAGGAACGTCAAGCGAGGTGTAGTCCACATGTTCAAAAGCCATACTTACGAATCTAGCAACTTCAGCGAGCGAATGGGGCGTTCGAGGTAATATTCACCCCATTCTTCAACAAATCGACGAATTTCGGCTTTCAACGGTGCGTGATCAAGTACATTCCAGTCGCCTTCGACAAGCGCCTCCATCTGTTCGCGGCCGTCCAGATCGATGCGTTTCGAATCCGGGGTGTGGTCGGTGGAGCACAGCATTCCGCCGGAAGCCACGGAAAAGTAATCAAGGTCATCGCGCTTGCCGCACACCGTGCAGGATGAAAGCCGCGGGGTCCAGCCTGCCTGTGCCAGAGCCCGCATGACGTAGGAATCGCTGATGGCCTCAGCCCGGTGTTTTGCGCGCGCCAATGCCGCCAACGCAGAAATCAACAGCATGTATTGGCGTTGGGCGGGTTCATGCTCATTGGAGACGAGCTTGTCGGTGATCTCGGCGATGACGTTGGCTGCGGTGTAGGCATCATAATCGACGCAAATACGGGCGGCGTACGAAGAGATCGAAGCGGCCTGCGAAATGACATCGAGCGATCGGCCTTCGGCTATCAGCAAGTCATCACGCATGAAAGGTTCCAGCCTGCCGCCGAACCGCGATTTCGTGCGACGCACACCTTTGGCCACGGCTCGCACCTTGCCGTGGGTTTTGGTCAGCAGCGTGATGATACGGTCGGCCTCGCCGAGTTTGACGGTCTTCAGAACCACGCCTTCATCGCGATACAGCGCCATCCGCATTCACCTCCCTATTGCCGACCACAGATACATACTACGGCCACCGTACCCGCCGTGCCTCGTACGGGAGTGCTGAAACGCCAGTTGCACTTGCAAGCACAACACCGTACATTCTCCACCAGTACCAACGCAAAGTACCATCTGGCCTGAAGCCTTACCGCCCTTAGAAGATGAACAGGCCCCAGAACGCAAAGAACAGCAGGACGCTGAACATCGCCGCCGCTACCAGCCAGAAGAAGACACAGCCAAACCGTTTCGAAGCGAACACCGGCTCTCGGCCACTGACCACATCGCTGATAGCCCCTTTGCGGGGCGGGAACTGCGCCAGTCCGCGCAGCCGTGCGACTTCGATGCAACGGGCCAGGATTCGGGCCCATGCCCAGACAACCAAGGTCGAAACCACCTGGATGACCGGCCAACTCCAATACATCATGCCGGGATTCTCCGTGGGCGCGCCACCCCAGCAGAGCCTGACGACAGCCATGATAACCTGCACCAGCCCTGCGACGAAGAGCACGAACGTCGCCAGCGTCGTGACGGTCACCGCCAACAGCTCACTGCCGAAACCTCGCATGAAACCGAACACCTTGCTGTGGTCGTGACGAATCATTCGCAGCACCTTGATGGCGCAACCGAGCAACGCCATCAGCAACGCCGCGACCAGCAGAACCACCATGCCGAGGTTGACGATAGCCCCGTAGACGGTCAGGTTTCGATCAGCCTGAAGTTCCACAGGCACCGCAATGGATTGCCGGATGGTGGCGCCTGCGACGAGCTCGCTGGTCTGTTTGAGTCCTGCTGCCGTGCCCACGGCCCATGAAATGACGTCGCTGATGTAATCGTCGACGAACGGGGTGCCGCTGTCCTCCTCGTCACCGAGCCGCAGGACATGGTTCGCAACGGAATAGCTGCGTACCGTCACGTTCTGGTTGCCGGCACGATGTGCAGAGTAAAGGATATGTTCCAGTCCCTCGACCTGGGCGGTCAACACGTCTTTCGAACCATAGACGACCATGGTCGGCACCGCGTAGGCCTCCGGCAGATCCATCGGAAAATCGAAGTTATGAAGCCCGAACATGTCGGCATCGGCATGGAACAGTCTGCGGACGATGGATTGATAGCCGTCGTTCGCACCCACCAGCGAAAAATCCTGTCCGACGAAGAATCCCAAGGATTGCCGCGGACCATAGACCATCGGGCTCAAAAGAAGTTGGAAAGCGATGTGCTTGTCGTATTTGATGACATAAGGTGAGATCCACGTGCTTTCGGAAGTGGCGTACAGGCCGATCTTGCCCGGATCGACATCGTGTTGCGTACGCAGACAGCGCACAACCTGATCGTAGGCCTTGGCACTGCCAGCATAGTCGCGGGTGATATCGTTGGTCGACCATACGGGCTTGTCAGGCACTGCGGTGACAAATCCGGCCGATGAAAGATCGGCCGCGACGTCACCGAAGCTGTTTTCGGCGGTCCCGTATCCGGCACCGTGCATGAAAACGATCCCAGGGTGCTTTGCATTCACCCCTGCAGGGTCCTTAGGCGCCCTGATCAAGACATTGATATGCTGCACAGCACCCGTGGACGGCCTTTTGACATCCAACGTGACCGTACGCGAAGAAACCTTGAAACTCTTACGATGCGCCAGTGGAAGACCTTGCGGATTATCAAACGTAACACCGGTATTCGGGGAAAGGGTGGATATCGACTGACCGGTGGGTTCTCTTTTCCACGGCACGCCGGTGAGGTTGGAAACCGTGACGAGAATGCCCAAAAGCACGATAAAAATAGGGATGGTCACCAAAAGACGACGGCCAAGCCCCCACGATGCGCCGGATGTATTGTCGACAGACCCATTGCTCAACCTATCGGCAGAACCCGGAATGTCTTCCGAAGAACCGTTGCCGTTGACGGCATCGTCACCATTGTTGCCGTCGAAACGCTGATGCATATCAGAGCGGGCAACGGCAATATCGGCGTCCCTGTTTTCAGGCGCAGCTCCCTTGGCCGGGTTGGATAGTTCGTTTGGCACAGTGCTCATGATAAACGACCCGTGGCACAGTGTACGCCTTGAGTGGAAGAATCACTCACCGGTCTTCTGATCGTCGCTTTTGAAAGCACTGTAATCAGGGAACGAAATATCAGGGATATCAACATCGGGGTCATTGAGGGACGTTGCTGGCTTAGTGTCCATGTTCCTATCGGCGTCGCCAAACAAAGAAGCGGCACCAGCATCGGCGTTGCCATTGTTCCCATTGCTCTGAACCGGGGTACCGAGTGTCGGCACCTGAGGCGTGGCGAATGACGCCTGCTCAGCACTGTTAGAGGAGGCTTCGGCGCCATGGGTCATGTTCGCCAAAGCCGCCAAGGAGGAACTGGCGTCTGTCGCGCTGCTCTGAGACGGAGCAGAGGCATTGGCCGTACCACCCTGAGTTCCGACGCCATCAGGCAGATTCGGAATGACCGGGGCAGCAGTATCGGGAACCGCCATATTGAAATCAAACGTCGAGGGAGACGCTGCACCAAAATCATCGGTCGATGTCGGTCGGGCATTCGTCTGGAACGCATCGGGAGAGCTCGACGAGGCGGCGGGCTGCGTCGTTGGTGCAGGTTCTGCAGGCTGATACGAAGAAGCGTGTGGATGGGCCGCCGGAATCGTAGGATCGGCCGAAGGCGCCAATGCATTGTCGGCAATCAAAGGACTGACCGGAGCATCGTCCAGCCCGGAAACCGGCTGTGACTGCGCAACGACCGGAACCGTGTGCGTCTCCACCGGCTGAGTGGCCGAGGCTGCAGCAGCGTTCTTTGCGTTGTAGTCGGTAATACGTGCATAGGATTCAACGCGGCTCAAAAGCTGGACGCAGGCATCAAGATAATAATCGACCTGACGCTCGTCGTACCCCCGGCTGCCTTTGCGCTGGGTGAAAATAACGTTGGCCACGGTGCTTGAATTGAGATCGGCCAAGTCCTTGGCTTCCTCGCTGCTCATCGACCTGACGTCCAAATCATCCGAGGATTTGGTGATGATCTGGTCGACCAGACGATCCACCTGCTTGACATCGTAGGAAGGACGCTTCTTCTCCCCGCGCATGAAACGATCCTTGTGACCGCGCTTGGCATGGGCGCTGATCATGTTGTAAAGCTGTTGGGTACGAGCCTGCCATGCAACGGCGCCATCACCTGTGATTTGCCGTGCCGTTTCCTTGTCCACCACCGCATGCTCAAGGCGCGCCAACGCAGCGTCGACCTCTGCGATGACATAACCACCCTTGGTGAAGGTGAACGCAGCGCTCTGGATATCCTGCTGGGTCAGTTCGCCATCATTTCTGTCATACATCTCGTGGGCACGCTCCAGGAACTCGTTGACCTGGTCGATGTCGTAACCCCACTTACGCTTTCCCGCATATTCTATTCCCGTCGAGCTTTGGTTGTTCTCCGATTCTTCAGCCATCAGTTCTGCCTCCTGGTGATCTATGCATCTTTGTTAGTATACGTGGCCGTTACGACGCAATATGATTGCCTTCATGCAAAAAGCGCAAGCACGCAACCCGACTATTCGAGATGAAGCGATTCGTCGGCCACACTGAAATGCTCTCCACGCCCGATCTGCGCCTGATCGCCTTGATGAAGGACCCTGCCGCCCACAGTGGTTCCATTCGCCGAACCCAAATCAGAGACAATGAACCTGCCGCCGCCGAGGTCGGTAACGCAAGCATGTACCCGACTTACATTGGTGTTGCCGACAACCCTGGCAGCACAACGTTTAGAACGCCCGATCATCACCGTATTCACCGCCGCGCACAATCTGGAACCATCACGGTCACGTACCACCGCAAAAGATCGGGACGTTGCGGGTTGCGGGGAAAAGCCGGAACCCGCAGGGGCAGCTTGATCATTCATACCGTTCGAACCGACTGCGGCAGACGCTGCCATATGGTTTGTCGCTTGCACCCTACCTGCCGAATCCGCCCCGGCGAGACCAGGGTTTGAAGGCCTCAAAGCCCCGGACAGCGCACGGGTACCGGAATCCAAAGAGTCATTGACGCTTTCGGCGGCTTGGGGTTGGGACTGGGACTGGGACTCGGCTTGGGCTTGGGAAGGTAGAGAGGACTCAGCGGATGGCGCCACGGATGACCGCCCCGGGTTCGCGTAAGGCCGGCCGGACGAAGGCTGCAGGGCATCGGGGCCGTGTTCGCCGCCAGCCCGCTGCCCATTCGCGTAAGGCTGCCCAAATCGGAGACGCGAGGCAGGAGTCTGCCGACGAGCATCGTTCTGAGAACCACCGCCGGCCCGGCTCTGTTGAGCATCAGGGGAAAACGGATCGAACACGGCCTCCTGTGAACGCCCCCGAGCCGAGAAATCCTGCGACGCCGAAGACTGCACACCCGCCAGGCCCGAGACTCCACCGAAATTGTTTGCCAGGAACTCGTTGAAATCGAACGCCGAAAACACACGGGAGCGCCGAACAAAATCCATCGTGCGCGCGGTAAGCTCCCGGTCGGCGGGCAGTACAAATTTTACCTTGCCCGGATCAGCAAGAAGCGCCAACAGGGCGAGTACCGACATCTGCTGAACGACGGGAGTCATCGGCAGGCAGCAAAATACCATTCCTTCATTGGCGACATACACGTTTTCCGGCTCGAAACGCAATATCTCCATCGGCAGGTTCGCCTTCGAACACAGATCGCCAAGTCTGCCCAGTGAGTGCAGCAGCGAGACATACTGCGATCGAGAAATGCCCATGCCCAGATATTCCTTGAGCGTGGGCAGACCGGTAATGTCGTAATAGAAAAGATTGCTATGACCTTTCACTTCGTATTTGAACCTGAGCAGAACCGGAGAAGGCCATGTCGCCAGCCATTCAGCACGTTCATAATCCAGATTCTCACCACGAGCGGTACGGATGCTCAGCGTGTGTGCGCCCGTGTGAAGGTCCTTGAGTTTCTTTTCTTTCACGCTATCCCCTTCAACGCATGGGCAATCACCACGCCCGACACGCACCTGATATTGACACAATCGAACACATTATTTGAATACAATCATTCTAATTCATTCACAATAATTTCGATATCATACTGGCGAGAAAGGCATCGCTGGCAGAAGCAACCATTGCTGAGGAGACGGCCTTCATCACCGACCCCCTTTCACTTAAAACCAGAACGAACAAAGACGTCACCATCGGCGACTCACATTTTCAGAACCGTCCATCAGCACTCACCCTCCTTGGGCGCGGCATCCCCTGCCTTTTGCTGTTTGTGTTGCTGGTTGAGGCGTTCGCCCTCGGCCAGCCACTCCAGCTCCGGACGCATCAACGCCAACGCCTCCGACACCGCCACGGGGTCACGCACCCCACGAGAGGCCAGACGCCTCGCACGCCGGTACCGCCCCGACGCCTCACGCACACGCCCATGCACCCGCCACCACACACGCCACACACCAGGCACACCCGAACACGGCAACGCCACACCCTCACCATCCCACTCAGGACGGAACGCCCAGTTCACCCCCACCATGTTCCACACCGCCGAATCACTGCGCCAATCCGCCACCGGCAGAAACACGAAACGACGCGTCACCACCGGCCACCGCCGCATGAACGCATACGGCGTACGCACCACCGTCCCGTCGGCAGCCACCTCCTCGCCGCCCAACGCGCACAACGACGTCGACACCGACACCGACAGCCCGCGCGGGTCCACACCCCCGGGCACACGCAACCCATGGAACCGGAAGAACGAACGCGCCTCACCCGAACGGAACACAAACAGAAACGGCGGACGCACCAGACACCACACAAAAAAACAACCAATCAAAAAACCACCGGTCACCGGCCAAAACTCATCCTTGCTGATTCCCGCAGAAGAAGGCAGACTAAAAAACAGCGGAATATAATACGTGAAAACCGCGGCAACGGAAAACCATCCGGCGCATACCGTGCCGATCAGCCCGATCTTGCGCATGTAGGCGCCGTTCTCCGCACGGAACAGCTGCTTGAACTCCCGGTAACCCAACACGAAACGGAACGGACCCAACGACTCCGGCGAGGAACCCGCAACCGACCCGCCCGACAAAAAACGCCCGCCCATCATCTGCCTCCATGCAACAGACCGTCAAAACCATTCCTGTATGAATAACCTATCCCAAAGCCTGCAGATCGGCCTGGATACCATCATCGCCCTGGCTCAGACCCGCCAACGTGACATCTCTGAAAATCTGCGCCGCCGATATAGCGGCATCCTTGGCTCCAATCCGGGAAGACAAGGATCGCATAGCCCCATCATAAGACGAGATTCTGCTATCGTAGCCCTCCCGTTCGGATTTGAGACTTTCCATTTTCGAGTTCAGCCATTTCCTGCTCGCTGCCATGACTATTCCTTTCACCTGATTCTCGGCCTTTGCTCGTCGTTAAAAGCGAGTGTTCCGACCGCACGTCTTCATCCGCGCGCTGATCTCTCAGACCGGATCTCTCGCGGCCATCGGTCCGCAACCGAGCGGTATCCCGACCTCGATGGCCACCGGCCAACTCGGAGAGGGGCTTGTTGTATCTGACGGCCAGAACCCGCAGCCGCTTCGCCGCCGCCCTCATCCAACGCCACACCGCACGAAGCGCCCGGCCCGTCCGGCCCGGCCCCGGAACCGGCACCAGCCGCTGCGCCACCGGGGGCGCGCCACCTTCCTCGCGCAACCGCATGTTCTGCGCGTTCAGACGATCCGCCTCCCCAAGCCACGCCAGCTCCGGAGCCACCAACGCCAGCGCCTCCTTGCGCTTGGCCTCGTCGCGACCAGCACGTCTCGCCAGACGAACCGCCCGCCTGTAACGGCCCGACGCCTCACGCACCCGCGCCCGCACCTCACGCGACACCGCACGCCAGTCGGGCACGCAGGCACGCGGCAACGCCACACCGTCGCCGTCCCACGCCCGGCGGAACAGGCCGCCGCCCTCGGCCGCCACATTCCACAACACCGAATCCCGGCCACGATCGCGCACCCCCAGGAACAGGAAATCACGCGTCCAGACCGGACGACCCCTCATCAGCATGAACGGCGTACGCACCACCGTCCCGTCGGCCGTCACCTCCTCGCCGCCCAACGAGCACAACGACGTCGACACCGACACCGCCACACCACGCGGATCGACGTCCTTACCCGCGAAACCCCCACCATGCGCCACGAAAAACCGCGCCACCTCATCCAAACGAAACGAAAAACCAAACGGAGGACGAACCAGACAGACAATAAAAAATATCCAAAAAGACAGAAATACTATAGAGGCCACTATATCCGTGACATGGACTCTTCCATCCCCTGCCCCGTTTTTCCTCGGGTCTGCAAGTATAAAAATGGAACAGATTCCCCCGACCGAAAAGAACAACGTTCCCCAGAATCCCAGCTTGCGCATGTACCGGTCGTTCTCCGCATGGAACAGCTGCCTGAACCCGTCGAACCCGACCTCGAAACGGAACGGCCCCAGCCATGGCTCCGCAGCAGCCACCCTGGCCTCGTCACTATCCAGCTCCATCAATGTCCACCTCCCACACCGATATCACGAAGACCGCCTTCAACGCCCTTCTCGATGTTTTTCTTTGCATCTTTATACTTTGAGCCCTTTTAATCTGATTTTATATCCAAACGACTGTCATCTGCCATACCCGCGCCCCATTCGGCGCGCGGCACGTCAGAGAGTCGTTCCAACAGGCTCACGGCCCGCCACGAACTCGATGTCCATGTACGACCCCAACGTCCACTCGGGACGGAAACGTCCTGCCAGACCATCAGCCATCACCGACTCCTTCCACTAAAAACCACGACCGACAACATAACACTCCTCCGGCATGTTCACTTGTTCGCCGCCCACGCCGGCGGGCCATCCAAAAACTCACGGTCCCCATACAACCACGAACGGAAACGACGCACCCACGCACGCAGGCCACGCGACGGCAACGGGGCCGCCGCAGACGCGATACGCTCGCGGCACCATGCCACGAACCCTTCCACATCGGGCAACACCCGCCGGTCCACCAAAACACAGCCGTTCAGGTCGGCGAACCGCACATCCGCCACCGCCGGGATGATGTCCATCGACGCCTTCCCACCCGCCGAAGGCGAAAGCACCACCGCATGTTCCGTCAGCCGCACACACGCCAGATCCGACCACGCCGCACGGGTCGTATATTCCTCGCCGTTCACACGATGCAGCAACACCACGCCGCCGTCATCCACCCACAGACGACACGGCGTCAGCCAACGAGCATCAAAACTCTTGTAACGCCACGTGGCGAACACCCGCGTCAACTCCGCCGTGCTCGTACTCGGCACCGCAAACCAATCCGACAGCGAACGAAACATCGAACGCAACACCACCAAAGAATCCAACCGGCCCCAACAGAAAAGCAAAGCAACGACCATGAAGGCAAATAACCCAGCGAACAACTTCACCGACTCGGAATCACCGAAAAACCTGGACCGCATCACCCCGACAATCATCAGGCACAAAGCACCAAAAAACACTACGAACGGCAGGAAAACGCGCCGCACTCCACGCCCGTACGCATTCGCCGCCTCCACGAACTCGCCCCACATCGGACCAGTCAACGTGAAATCAAACGACCCGGCACCCGATTTGGACGAACCCGGAGATTTGCCACCCGACACGACTGCGGCACTGCGCACATCCACCGGCAAGTTCGAAATCGCCCCCTCGGCCCGTCGCTCATTGAGCCAATTCCCCAGCATCCGTTCCTCCCGACACCGGCTCGAACCGGCAACAAATCATCCGACAACACGACCGGAACAACAGTCCCGACAAACCCATATCAATCAAGACTCCGGTCAATCGCCCATCACCCACAGCCTCATGACCGTCAAGACCAACAAGGAAACGAAACCAAACAGACCACCGATACACACCGACTTCCCGTCGCCATGAACTGCGAACAAGGCCCACAGTCAACCTCTTCGACGCCTTCAACAACATCACGGCCGATGGGCCAGAGACACCGCCTACACCAGCACGAGCGGGCTGCCGTCGACCAACGCGCCACGCGCCACCAGCGAACCCACCAGCTCGCCCGGCGGCAGCAACTGGCCCGCAGGCTCCCCGTCACGCCGCGCCAAATCAGCACCGCCCGCATACGAGAACACCCCAGAGGCACGAGACGCCACCAAGCGCGCCGCCAGATCCGCCGCCGCGCCCACACGCAACCCGCACGGCAGACGCAACGAATACACCCGTCCGTCAGCCGGCAGCAACACCTCCACCAGCACCTTGCCGTCCAACACACCAGACTCAGCCACGGGAACCATCCCCATCTCCTACGGTACCCCCCGCATCGGCATCAGAAGACTCCGACCCGTCATCGTCGTTCCCGGGATTGGTGTCCTTATGCAAGTCACCCGCACGGCCCGCACGCCTCGCCTGCTCCTCACGGAACTCCGCCTCATGATCCTTCAGGAAATCCAGGTACTCGCCACCGGCAACATCCTGATACCCCACGAAATACACCCCGTCAATGAAATCCTTGTTGAAGAAATAATCCCTCGACGCATCCGCACGACCCTCCGGATACGGATACCCCAGATAATCCCAATACGTACCCGTACCCGCCTCCTCCTGCATATGGCCCGCCACCATCGTCAGACGCTCACCGCCCCTCAGATGCACCACCGAACCCACCGGAAGCCAACCATCACAACCCACAACCACCATCACAAACCCCTCTTATGCTTTACTATTAATCAACCCGGATACCATTAACCAGAACAAAAGCCAAAACCATGCCACAATCAGTGTGAGGCATACTATAACTTTCTTAGCTTCGAAGCATCCGCGGAAATCTGCTTGCTGATTCCGTCTCTACGACTAGCCGCAGCAGCTGCCTTGTTCTGTGCGTCAGAGAGTTGACCATTCAAATCGCCGAGCTCCCTCCGCAACCTGGATATCAAATCATTGCACGCTTTCTCCGCGTCGCCTATTACATCGTCATTGCCACGCGATATGCCGAAAACGCTTTGTTTCGCACTATCCTCGCCCATCCCCTTCACGACCGCGTCTCCAAGAGCGGACAAACAATCATTTACGGCGGCATTGGACTTACTTAAACCTGCAAGCGTTCCATCGCGGTACGACACGGCATTCTGTATCGCCTGTCCTTTGCGAGATATCTGCCCTTGCAAGTCACCGACACGAGCATTCCACCAATCCACATCGCCCTGAGCTGCAGCTTGAGTGACATATAGGCCAGCAATCTGCGCTTCCAGATCAAATTTCTCGACCGTATTCTCCAACTGATTCATGCTTGTCTCCTTTCTGTTTTCGGATCCATCTTTGACAGCTCAGCCCCCGAAAGCGACGCTTCCCGGTTTCTGCTGCTTTTGTGTTGCTGGTTGAGGCGTTCGCCCTCGGCCAGCCACTCCAGCTCCGGACGCATCAACGCCAACGCCTCCGACACCGCCACGGGGTCACGCACCCCACGAGAGGCCAGACGCCTCGCACGCCGGTACCGCCCCGACGCCTCACGCACACGCCCATGCACCCGCCACCACACACGCCACACACCAGGCACACCCGAACACGGCAACGCCACACCCTCACCATCCCACTCAGGACGGAACGCCCAGTTCACCCCCACCATGTTCCACACCGCCGAATCACTGCGCCAATCCGCCACCGGCAGAAACACGAAACGACGCGTCACCACCGGCCACCGCCGCATGAACGCATACGGCGTACGCACCACCGTCCCGTCGGCAGCCACCTCCTCGCCGCCCAACGCGCACAACGACGTCGACACCGACACCGACAGCCCGCGCGGGTCCACACCCCCGGGCACACGCAACCCATGGAACCGGAAGAACGAACGCGCCTCACCCGAACGGAACACAAACAGAAACGGCGGACGCACCAGACACCACACAAAAAAACAACCAATCAAAAAAACACCAAAATTTCCCGCGATATTACTCACAGTCCATTCGATTTCTCCCTCAAACATTGGCACTATCCCGCCAATAAACGAAGCAGGAATAGCCCACCCGGCACACACCGTCCCCATGAGCCCGATCTTGCGCATGTAGGCGCCGTTCTCCGCACGGAACAGCTGTTTGAACTCCCGGTAACCCAACACGAAACGGAACGGACCCAACGACTCCGGCGAGGAACCGCCGACCGACCCGCCCGACAAAAAACGCCCGCCCATCATCTGCCTCCATGCAACAGACCGTCAAAACCATTCCTGAACCCGTTCTTCGCGCCATACGAGAACGGCAACAAACGTTCCGGCACCAGGAAACACAGATAATCTGGGCCACCAATCAACATATACCATTGCTCCGGATTGAACGCTATCGAACCTATCGACCCCAACGTCCGCTCGGGACGGAAACTCCCGGCCAAACCATCAACCACCCCGACTCCTTTCGCTACCGACAACCGTCATCTCTCAATCTTCTCTCAACACGAATAGTCTCAACGCCCTCACCACCCTGGACGCATACCCTTCGACGGGCCATACAAAAACTCACGGTCCCCATACAACCACGAACGGAAACGACGCACCCACGCACGCAGGCCACGAGAGCGGGGCGCGGCGACCGCGATGCGATCCCGGCACCAGGCCACGAACCCCTCCACATCGGGCACCACCGACCGATCCACCAAAACACAGCAGTCCAAATCCGCAAGTTTCACATCCGCCACAGCCGGAATGATATCAATCGACGCCTTCCCACCAGCCGACGGCGACAACACCACCGCATGCTCCGTCAGCCGCACACAATCCAACTGCGACCAAGAAGCACGCACCATATACTCCTCACCGTTCACACGACGCAGCAACACCACGCCGCCGCCATCGACCCACAGCCGGCACAGCGTCAGCCAACGCCTGTCGAACACACCGTTCTTCCACTGCCCCACCGCACTGCGCATCTCCGGACCAGTCCCACTCGGCACCGGGAACCACTGCGACACCAATCTCGCCGACTGGTTCATCACAACCCGACGAGGAAACGGACCACCGCAAAGCAGCAAACACACAACAAGAAGCCCGACAAGAACAAGAACCCACCATTCATCATTAGGAAAATACAAGGTCCCATTACTCAGGAAAACCACCAGCAACAGCACAACAACAAACACGGAGCCCTGCACATAGATATGACGCAACCCACGCCCATAGGCGTTCGACGCCATCGCAAACTCCCACCACATCGGACCAGTCAACGTGAAATCAAACGACCAAGCACCCGACGGAATCGAACCCGAAGACCGACCGCCAGCACCGACGGCACTCGACACATCGGTACCCACGTCCTGAACATAGTCCGACACACCCTTGCAATCCACGCCCGCAAGCCTGATCGCCGTGAAACTCATTTGACCTTCACCCATCTGACATACCGGTTCAACACCAAACCGGGAAACGAACCAATCGCCAACAGACAGATACCGAAGACCGCACAATACCGGTCACGCGAGGCAAACACACCCACCGCCGTCAGCGCACACAGCACCGGCATATAACGGCACAGCAGCGACACCACACGTTTTACCCCAACACTCCTATGAAACACCAGCACCAACACTGCTACGCCCACAACCATCAATGTCAGCGCCGCCACCGCCAACGCAGCCAAATCAGACCACGGCATTACACGACCCAGAGCAACGGAATGATGCATCAGCAGGTCACCGGCCCCAAGGCCAATCGTCACCAGACACCAGAGCAACAAGCCCATCAAAGTAAACTCGCCCCCGACAACCCCCATGATCACGCGCAGCCGCAACGGATGCAACGACCAGAACTCATCATCCGACATCACCAACGACCCAATCAGCTTCGGAAAACGATCACGCAGCCTCATCGTCCACCCCCGATCGGACACACGGCACCGCGGTTCGCCTTCTTCAACCTTGATCTCTTTGCCCGTCATTGTCACCGCCGTCTTCCGGCATGTTACCACCAAGCATCGTCGCAGAAAGCTCCTCATTATCGCCATCCTTCGACCGGAGGAGGCGTCACCATGGCGTTTAAGGGATGGCGGGAAGATCGAAGGTCTCAAGAAAGTACGATCGTAAACCATCATGACGATATTCGCCGCCAACAGCACGGCACGCCAATCCGCCGACACCCCGCTGGGCAACGGTTGCGCTAAGCTAGACAAAGTTGACGGGCGATTAGCTCAGTTGGTTAGAGCGCCACCTTTACACGGTGGATGTCGGGGGTTCGAATCCCTCATCGCCCACAGTTCCCTGCGTTACCGTTTTACCAATGCTCCATCGGTTATCATCACCGTCGAATTTCGGCATCGCCGTATACTGCGGCTAGAGCAGATCATCAATCCCCTCAATGACGAATTGTCCACAAACAGAACAAATAGGGCATGTTCCGGCAACTATCTGGCATAATGGCACTTACACAGCAACAAGTACAAGCTTCTTTGCTGCGTAATCCGTGAAATTCCGTTCGTTGTCAAAGAGCGGACGAAGCGGGACCAACCTGCCGCATTCCCGGCAGCCGACGAGTATAAAAAGGAGTTCAAAATGGCTGAACCATATAAAGCCGACACATCCAACCCTGCAGTTGCGCAGAGTTCGTCGGACGCGTTCAATGCGCCCATCGCGATTGCGGACCCCGAAATCTCGTCGCTGATCAACGATGAGCTCAAGCGTCAGCAAAACGGCCTTGAGATGATCGCCTCCGAAAACTTCGTGCCCCGCGCCGTGCTCGACGCGCAGGGCTCCATCCTGACCAACAAGTACGCGGAAGGCTACCCCGGGCGCCGTTACTACGGCGGCTGCGAGTTCGTCGACGGCATCGAGACGCTGGCCCGTAACCGTGCCAAAGAGCTGTTCGGCGCCGAATTCGCAAACGTACAGCCCCATTCCGGCGCACAGGCCAATGCCGCCGTCTACCAGGCGCTCATCAAGCCAGGCGACACCGTGCTGGGCCTGGCGCTCGACCACGGCGGCCATCTGACCCACGGCACCAAGATGAACTTCTCCGGCAAGTTCTACCACGCCGAATCCTACGGCGTGAACCCTGACACCTTCCTGATCGACCCCGAAATCATTCGCCAGCGCGCGCTCGAGGTCCACCCGCAGCTGATCATCGGCGGCTGGAGCGCCTACCCGCGCATCGAGGACTTCAAGGCGATGAAGGAAATCGCCGACGAGGTGGGCGCGAAATTCTGGGTCGATATGGCCCACTTCGCCGGCATGGTGGCCGCCGGGCTGCACCCAAGCCCTGTCCCCTACGCAGACGTCGTCTCCTCGACCGCGCACAAGACGCTGGGCGGGCCACGTTCCGGCTTCATTCTGGCCAAGAAGGAATACGGCAAGAAGATCAACTCCGCCGTTTTCCCGGGCCAGCAGGGCGGACCGTTGATGCACATCATCGCCGCCAAAGCCGTGGCCTTCAAGGTCGCCGGCACCGAGGCTTTCAAGCATCGCATGGAACGCACGCTCGAGGGCGCCAAGATCCTCGCCGACCGTCTGAACGCCGATGATGTCAAGGCTCAGGGCATCACTGTGCTGACCGGCGGCACCGACGTGCATCTGGTGATGGTCGATCTGCGTCATAGCGAGATGGACGGGCTGACCGGCGAAAACCTGCTCGCGCAATGCGGCATCACCGTCAACCGCAACACCGTGCCCTTCGACCCGCGTCCGGCTTCCGTGGCGTCCGGCCTGCGCATCGGAACCTCGGCTCTGGCAACCCGGGGATTCGCCGCCCCGCAGTATGAGGAGGTCGCCGATATCATCGGCACCGCCCTCGCCGCCGGCAAGGACGCAGACGTGGAGGCGCTGCACGCCCGTGTCACCAAGCTCACCGAAGATTTCCCGCTGTATCCGGGGCTCTAAGCCGCAGCCTCGTTGAGTAGCCGAAGGTTCCCGCCGGTCATCATTGCCGGAGGGAACCTTTTGCGTTCCGCACACCTATCGAGAGATGAGGGAAGCGCAAACCAATGAACAATTGAGACGTGCAGAACAACGGCAATGTGCAACGCACGGAGCCTAACGGGTTCTCGTCCGCGCGAACTTCATTTCGTTCGACACGCATTAGCGCGCAATACGGTATTGCAATATGACCACAACCTCAAAAGCACCACGAACCAGCATGCAAAAGCCTCCGCTCACCACAGGCAAGCGAAGACTTTCGAATGCTCTTAAGAGTTATTGATGCATCGAGCGTAATGGCAGTAAAACCGCCGTATGGCTTTAGCGGCCTTTGCCGAAGGCCCGCAGACGGATACCGTTCCAATCCTCGGAAACCGTCAAAGGCGTGGCCGCGTTCATGCCCGCGGTCTTGGCGGCGGACTGCACCGTATTGGAAGCGGGAGCGCCCGGACGACCCGGCTTGGGGGTGAGAATCCAAAGCGGTCCGTCTTCACCAATGACCCCATGTGCGTCCATGATGGTATCGGCCAAGGCGTCCTCGTCATCGCCGTCGCGCCACCAGACGATGACGCCGTCGACAGCAGAATCATAATCCTCGTCGACCAGATCCTGACCGGTCAAATCCATGATTTTCTCTCGAGTGGATTCACTCACGTCGTCATCCCACAGCCATTCCTGTACGATGTCTCCTTGGTGAAAACCGAACTCTTCAGCGTTTTTTGATGCCGTTTCATTCACCCTTCCAATATAGCAAACATATGGAACAGCACGCCCAAGGACGCCGTAAGGTATCCACATTGCGGGCAATACCAGACATTTGCCCGAGTCTTTGCCGGTCGCATAGGTCAATCATCGTCGGCATCGGTCAGCCAAAACCCGCATCCCAAGAACATCACATGGCCTCCCCTGCGCAACGGCCGGCTGCGATCGCCGCAAGCCGGGGCAAAATGGGCACACGACATACTCGAACCTAGAGCCCGGAACCCGGAACCCAGAGCCCATAGCCCATAGCCCAGAGCCCAGAGCTTGTTCAAGCGCGACAACTTATGGCAACAAACCAAGCGGACCGAAAACCGAAGCCGCTACGGGCAGCCGCGAATCGAATGCAACACGATCAGGCAACGCCACCGATCAACGTATGCCGTCCTCGACGTTAATTCGCCGTGCAATGTGGCAGGCCATCGGCCTTGCCTTGCCCGATGGCGACCAAAGAGCGGTAAGCCTCGTCCAGCGTCGAGACCCTGACGTCGCGCAAGCCGTGCGGCACGTGGCCGACAACCTCATCGCAATTGCTGGCGGGGGCGAGGAAGTAGGTGGCACCGTCGCGTTTGGCGCCAAGCATTTTCAGCTGGATACCGCCGATTTTGCCGACTTTTCCCTGCTTGTCGATGGTGCCGGTGCCTGCAATCGTCTTGCCTCCGGTCTCATCGACGCTGGTGAGCTTGTCGATGACACCCAAGGCATACATCATGCCGGCCGAGGGGCCTCCGATGTCGTCGACGTGCATTTCCACCTTGGCGTGCGAGGCCCCTGCGATCCCGTGTTGCTTCGCGAAGGCGAGCGCCGCCGCGGTCGCGGAGTCCTGGGAGCCGGTCATCTGCTTGGCCGAGGTCTGTTCGTATTCCTGCGAACTCTGTCCAACGGGGAACACGGCTTCGCTGGGCATGACCTGCTGATGAGGGTCGATCCATGCGATCAGGGTCTGGATGCCGAGCGCCGGCGCGCCTGGAACGCCCTGGGCATTGACGGTCAGCAACAGCAGCTTGCCACGGCTTTTGTGCGTGGTCGCGCCGGTGATGGCAATCACCGCTTTGCCTGCCGATTCACCCAGCACATCCTGGGTCGGGCCCGGTGTTTCGATGACATAGGGGCTGGGCAGAAGCAGCACCAGAAAACACAGCACCGCACAGATCAGTCCGGCAAAATAGCGCAGCGAATGACGCGAACCATACCGGACAAGACGATGCCAAAGACCTTGACGGCCGAAATCGGGGACGCCCGCTTCACCGGTATCTGGGACCCCTGCTCCACTTGCATCGACAACACCGAAAAGAGCATTCCCTTCCATACCGTTCGAACCCGCAGCAGTCCCGTTTATACCGTTTAAATCTCCAGCAGCGCTCGAGGCATGGTTGTTCACAGCGTTTGCACCGACGATGCCGCCGAAATCATCGTCACCGCCAAACCGCGAATCCGCCGCGCCTTCGTCTGGCTGCGATATCGGCATCTGCCCACTGTGATGCCACTGGTCCTGATTGCTACGTGCCATAACCCACAAGTATGGCGCTCCACCGCGACGCGATATCTACTCAACGTCACAAATCCTCCAGCAAAGCCCGATAACGGAGGAAACACGAGCCTAAGCGCCAACCAACGTCACAAATCCTCCATTAAAGCCCGCTAATGGAGCAATCGCGACTCCAAAGCACCAGCAAGCGTCACAAATCCTCCATTAAAGCCCGCTAACGGAGGAAACACGACGCCAAACCACCACTCAGCGTCACAAAACCTCCAGCAAAGCCCGATAACGGAGGAAACACGACGCAAAAACACCAGCAAGCGTCGCAAAACCTCCAGCAAAGCCCGATAACGGAGGAAATACGACGCCAAAGCGCCAACCAACGTCACAAAACCACCAACAGAGCCCAATACCGGAGCAAACACGACGCCAAACCACCACTCAGCGTCGCAAAACCTCCAGCAAAGCCCAATACCGGAGCAAACACGACGCAAAAACGCCAACCAACGTCACAAAACCTCCAGCAACCTTCCCTACCGGAGCAAACACGACGCAGCAGCATCGGCGTCTCCAACCCTAGGCTTGCAGACACCGCTGCCGCGATTATCATTCGGTAGCATAAGTTGCCCCGGATAAGACCATGGAAGACAATAATATGGAATCAGCATACGGACGTTATATTGCCGGGACTTCAAGATAAAGGACGATACCGATGGACGAAAACGCGATACACCAATGGTTGATCGACTGCTTCGGTCAGATACAGGGCGATATGGCCTTCCAGCAGCTGAGTGCTCTGCCCGACGCGGTCAAAGACCAGCTCCTCGGCCAGGATCCGACCAAGCTGCCCAAGCCCGCCGAGGTGAAGGCGCTGATGAACGCGTTCACCACCAGCGGCCTCAACACGGTCGGCGACATGCAGCAAAGCGCCGAGCAGGGACCCGTCAACGTGAAGCTGGCGACCTCCCTGGCCCTGGCCATCGCCAACGACGAAGGCAGCGAGCAAACCGTCACGGCAAGTGAGGGCGAAGCCGTGCGAAAGGCGATGAGCGAGGCGAACCTTTGGCTCGACACTGCCAGCGACATCGACCCGGCTCCGGGCGACCCACAGGTGTTCACCCGCGCCGATTGGGTCAACGCGACGGTCGATTCGTGGGCAAAATTCGCCAGCCCGGTCGAGCAATCCATGAGCGACGCGCTTTCCAGCGTCGTCTCGGAACGCTTCGGCGATGCCTTCGGTGACGGCGAGATAGCCGGTGTCTTCGCCGGACCGATTCCCGTTCCGATTCCCGACAACATGAAGGATCCGGCCAATCTCATCAAGATTCTCGGCAACACGGCTTTCTCCACGCAACTCGGGCACGCGGCAGGCCAGCTTTCGCATGAAGTGCGCGGCAGCTTCGATCAAGGCATCGCTCTGCAGAAGAACCCTGCCGGGGCACTGATCGCGCAGAACGCCATCGAATACGCCAAGACGCTGGAAATCGATCAGGCCGAAGTGCTGGCGTTCCTGGCGCTCGAGGAAGTGGCGCACGCCCGTCTCTTCGCCCATGTGCCGTGGCTCATGCCCCGCTTCGAGGCACTGATCGGCAAGTACGCCCGCGGCATCAGCATCGATCTGGACGCCATGGAAGAGCAGTTGCGCGACGCGACCTCGATGGATCCCGATTCGATTTCCGGGGCCGTGGATCTGACGAAGGTCGGCATCGCCGATACCCCGGAGCAGAAAGAGGCGCTCGAAAGCCTTGAAACGCTGCTGGCCCTGGTCGAAGGTTGGGTCGACGCGGTGACGTGGAAGGCCGGCGTGGCCCATATCCCGCATATCGACCAGTTGCGTGAGATGGTGCGCCGCGAACGTGCGGTCGGCGGACCGGCGGAACGCACGTTTGAAAGCCTGCTCGGCATGGAACTACGGCCCAAGCGTATGCGCGAGGCGGCCGACATCTGGGAGAAAATCGGCGCTCAAGAGGGCGACAAGGCCCGTGACGAGAAATGGTCGCATCCCGATCTGTTGCCAAAGTTGCCGGAAATCGAGAGCGAGAGCACACCCAAAGCGGAAACGTCATCATCCGACATCACCACGAATCCGGACGCGAGCATCACCACCTTCGCTGCTGACGGCAGCGATACCACCGATTCCAAGCACGGCATCGACTGGGACGCCGAACTCGAGAAATTGCTCGAAGCCCAAGGCGATGACGATGACAAAAACGACAGCAACGACGTCCAAGACGAAAAGGCCAGTGACGGCACAGACCTTTCGGGCACCTCTGCTTCAAAACCAGAGGACTCTCGGGAAACCGGTGACAACGACGAATCCGATGGCAACAGCCAGACGGGAAACGACGGCAACGAAGACGAGTAAGCCTCTTCAGCAGTGCATCAGCCGCTGAACAGACGTGAGGGCCATGATCGCCACGACGACGATTATGGCCCTCACGCAAACTCGCGGAACCGAGGCGAAAACACCACGCCCGCAAACACTTCCGGTACGTTCAACCGATGACCCTCATCCGCAGCATAAACACAGCATAAACACATGTCGCATTCCCTGCAAAGCTCAATGACATCTCGCATAAGCATTAAGAGGCAAAACCCACAACAACTGCCCCCAACACAACAGAAACCCACCATTCCAGTTGCGTTAGAGGCAGAACCGGCAACAACTGCCCCCAACACTGCGTCAAGGCACAACTCAAGCCGCATTAAAGGCAGAATCCGCCCCTGCATCACCAGAAGCGGCTCGGAGCGCGTGAGAAGGTCGAGGCGCCATCCTTGCTGCGCGCGTAAGAAAGATGCAGGGAGTCCTCGGCTCGGGTCACGGCCACATAGAAGAGGCGACGTTCCTCCTCCAAGGCGTCGCCGGGAGCCGGAGAGCCATACGGCAGCAGGCCTTCCGAACATCCGATGATGAACACATGCTTGAACTCCAAGCCCTTTGCCGCATGAATCGAAGAGATCATGACCCCCGGCTCACGTCTGCTGGCGAGAATCTCCATGGCCTCGCGTCGGCTTTCGTTATCGTCTTGAAGGACCGTGCCCGATACCCCGACGTCGTGACGGGTCCGGTAAGCGATTCCCCGCTCCTTCAGGGCCTTGCAGACCACCTGCTGCTGGGCGTTGAGCCGCGTGAGCACCGCGCATTGTGACGGTTTGGCGCCGGCAGCGATGAACTGCGCAATGCGGCCAGCCACACCCTGCGCCTCCTCGACGTCGCTTTCGTAGACGGTTTTGACCACACGCATGCCCTCGTCTTTGCCCCGAGCGGAAACCAGACGCAGATATTGGTCGCGGTCGGGCGCGGCGGAAAGGACACGATTGGCCATCGAGACCACCTGGGGCGTGGAACGGTAATCGGTATTGAGATTGATATCGGCGTTGAGCTCTCCGAATTCCCCCGCGAAATTGAGCAGGTCGTGGCTCGAGGCACCGGCGAAGGAATAAATCGTCTGGGCAGGATCCCCGACCACGCACACGTTGCGGTTGTCTCCCAGCCAAAGATCCATCAGGCGGTGCTGCAGAGGCGAGACATCCTGGTACTCGTCGACGGTAAGCCAGCCGACAGATTGCCGAATCGACGCGGCCGGCTCCTCGAACGCCTCGAGGACATGGCAGGCCAGCAAAAGGATGTCGTTGAAATCCATTTCGCCACGCGAGGTCTTTTCCTGCTCGTAGCAGGTGTAGACGTCAGCGAAACGTTGCGGGTCAAGTCCGGCGGGAGGCAACCTGTGCGTGGCTGCGCACACCCTCCCGTAATCCTCCGGAGCGATCAGCGAGACTTTGGCCCAGTTGATTTCGGCAAGCAGATTACGTCTGGCTATGTCGTCGTATTGGTCGGATCCGGTGGCCCGTCTCAGCGCCCGTGCGATGATTTCCCGGGTGTCCTCAACGACGTGCGGGAAGGGGGCGGCGCTTACGTCATACCAGACCTTACGCAGCTGGTGCAGGGCGGCGGAATGGAAGGTGGCCGCCCTGACCTTTCCCCCCACACCAAGCGATGCCAGTCGCTGCTTCATCTCATCGGCGGCCTTCACCGAAAACGTCACCGCAAGCGACCGGCTCGCGTCCCACTCGCCTTTGGCGCAGGCATAGGCGATGCGCCGGGTGACGGTGCGCGTCTTGCCTGCACCGGCGCCGGCGATGATACGCACCGGTCCGTCAAGGGCCGTGGCGGCCTCACGTTGGGCGTCGTCTAGCCCTTGAAGCAAGGTCCGTGCATCACTGGTGTTCATATCTGCCATTCTGCCAGCCATACCCGATAGCCTTGTAATTCCTTGAAAGCGAGCAGGCTCCAAGGACATAGGGGTGTATTAATCTGGTAGATGTGACTTTACGAAGCAAGTTTATGCTGGCGGCCCTCGCCTCAGCCGCCATGCCCGAGACATCCATGGCCGGGGTGTGCGAGCACAACCGCAGCGACAAGGCCGACAATGATGTCGGCATCGAGTACGCCGTGGTGCAGGACACCGCCGGGCGGCAATACGACGTGTTCGTCTCCAGCGAACCAAAAGGCAAAAGGCTTCTTGCGGGACGCGCCAAAGCGGCTGGTGTGCTCGCCACATCCCATGAAATGAGCGGATTGGGCTTCGCGCTGGATCGTGCGCTGGCGTTCTGTACGGCCGGGAAAGGCAGCAGGACCGGCAAAAACTCGGTGCTGGTCGCACCACACGTCGAGGGGGAGGCACGTCGACTTGATTTGCTGACCTGTCAGGACGCGGCAAGCGTCGGCACCGCCATCGGAGCCATCCACCGCCAACGCACCGATTTTCTCACCGAGGCGAAATACCCGGCGTTCACCACCGGGCAGATTCGCACCCAGTTGACCGGTTGGATCAAACGACTGCAACAGGCCGGTCACGTGCCACCTGCCATCACCTCCAGCTGGGCCAGGATCATCGACACCGAAGGCCTCTGGTCGTTCTCCACCACCCTGACCCACGGAGGGTTTGCGGACGGCGATTTCCTCTTCTCCGATTCCACCATCACCGCAGTGAGCAACTGGCAAGACATGCAAGTCAACGATCCTGCACGAGACCTGGCTTGGATGTTCGCAAAATTGGATGAAGATCATCGCAATGCGTTAATGAACGCCTATGGCGCGATGATGGGCTCACGAATCGACGACCTCATCCTCCTTCGCGCCAACCTTTGGCTGCAGATGCAACAGGTCGGCGATTTCATCGCGGCGCTTTCCCGTGCGGACAATGCCAAGATCCTGCAGTTCAAGGCGCAGGTCGAGCATCTTGCGCATCAGCTGACCGTGGTCGCCAACAAGGCCAAAGGCGCCGCCACCGCAGCCTCGGCCGTAGTATCGCCGAAAGACAACGCTCCCTCTTCAACCAACGAACGCAGAAAGTCACGGCGCTCTCTAGACGTCGAAGAGGAGGAAAGCGACAAGACCGGTTCCGCCGAAGTCACCAAACTCGTCGAGGCCAGCGACAAGACTGCCGACCGTCCGGTGCATTTCAGCCCCTCACATTCCCGTCCTTTCGACGACGAGGATGACGATCGTACCGACGATCGGCAGAAACCGTCCACGCAGGCCAAGCCCCTCTACCCCAACATGCCGAATCCCTCGTCATCGGCCACAATGATATTGACCGAGGCCGAAAAGAAACCCCGTGCCCTCGACGATGAGAGCAAAGACCCTGAACGCCAAAACAGCAGCGCAACGCGGGGCGATGACGAGAAAGACCGAACCGGGGAAGCCAAAGTCTCATGGCATATCCAGTACTCGCAAGAGGATGACGCATACAGCGAGACGGCAAAGAGAGGCAAAGTCAATCACGACGCTCCCACCGCCCTGATCCCTTTGCTCGAACAGGAACAGCAGGCCTTGCACGACGCTCAGCTGGGACTTGAGGAAGCCGAGGAAAAGGCCGAGAAGAACCGCTTTTCATCAAGAACCGACCTCAAGGTCCAAGGCAATCAGAACGATGGCGACCAGCAGGCGGCTGAAACCGAAATCGTCGACGAACCGGATGACACGGCCCGACAGGACGAGGAACCCTCGGATGATGACGCAGGCGATGGCGACACCTCGCCATCCGAGAAAACCGATCTCGATGCCCACGATTCCGAAGACGCGAACGATTCACACGAATCCGATGATTCCGCAGATGCCGACCCCGCCAAGCCAACAGACACCGACAAACGATAACAGCGCTTCCGGGCGAGCGGAGATCAGCGGATCCCCACAGCGCACAAACCGGCGAAACCGCATCGGCCTGCTGCCCGGCAACGGACCGATGCGGCAATCCTAGCCAGAAGCGTAATGACCAGCCTTCGGGCACAATAAAACCTGAGAACCATTCCTTAAAGAAAGAGGTAACCCATGGATGTCGAAATCGGAATCCAAAACGTGGCACGTCCGGTCAATTTCACGACCGACAAAAGCGCCGAAGAAGTAAGCGAAGCCATCTCGAACGCCGTATCGAAGGGCGAGCCGATCGATCTGGTCGACGATAAAGACCGCCATATCATGGTGCCGGCCGGCGCTTTGGGCTATGCCATCGTCGGATCGGAAACCAAGCACGCCGTCGGCTTCGGAGCCCTCTAGACGAGACTGCGGCCGTCTATAATTACGCCCGCAGAAAAACATAAACGACTTTGCCCAATCGTTGTGACACCAACCGATCACAACATTGGGCAATTTTCATACCATGTTGCACTTGTGGCATCGCCGGGCTCTGCGGTACGAGGCCCAAGAAAGCCTTCGACAGCCCGACAGCCCGACAGCCCGACAACTCGGCAACTCGGCAACTCGGCAACTCGGCAACTCGGCAACTCGGCAACTCGGCAACTCGGCAACTCGGCAACTCGGCAACCACAGACCGACAACCGACAACAACGACCTAGGCGACCATGCCGGCGGCCCCGCGCTGCACGATTTGAGCCACCACATCATCTGCCGTCACATTCTCCCCCAGCTTGTTGGGCTTGCCCGCCCCATGCCAATCCGAGCCTCCCGTGACAAGCAGATCGAGCTCGTCGGCAAGTTTCAGCAGACGCCGGCGCCCATCGTCGCCGTTTCCACGATGCCAGACCTCGAGCCCGTCCAATCCGGCATCAGCCAACCGCCTGATCTGGGAATCGGAAAGCAGGACCCTGTTGCGGCTGTAATCGCAAGGATGGGCGACAACGCTCACTCCCCCGGCCAGACGCACCACCTGCACGACCCGCAAGGCCGTGGGCGAAGGCGTCGGTATGTAATATTTGCTGGAGGACGAGATGGCTCCCGCGAATGCCTCGGAACGCGTGCGGTAGAACCCCGCCGCCACCAACGCATCGGCCATATGGGGCCTGCCCACCGTCGTGTTCTCACCCTTTTTGGTTTGAGCGGTCACATCATCCCAGGTGATGGGAAAATCCTTTGACAAACGCGAGACCATGCGCCTGGCTCGTTCTAAACGCGCCTGACGCGTCGAGCGGAACAGCTCAACGATGCCTTCGTTCTCCGGATCGTATTGATAGGCCAGCATATGAACGGAGACATGTCCGTCCTGCGCGGTGATCTCGCTGCCACGCAGCAAAGGGAAACCTTGACTTTCGGCGGCTTGTTGAGCCTCACGCCAACCCGCAGTGGTATCATGGTCAGTGATTGCGACACCGTGCAGCCCACTTGTGCATGCAAGGTCGATAAGTTCGGCAGGGGTCTTGGTACCATCGGAAAATACCGTGTGACAATGAAGGTCCCAGCCGGAAACCGGACCGCAATCGTTATATTCGTCGCTAGTCATAGACCTATCGTAGGCCTATGAGCCCGACAGCCGATGGAATGCTAGGGAACAGAAAGCAGGGATATGCATGTCGACTAAACACAGCGTAGCTGCCGTGAAGGATTTGGAAACAACATCGGGAGATTCCAACGGCCGGCTGCCCTCTGAATTCAGCGACAACCGCGAACCCATAGGGTTCTTCCACGGACCCATCTGGAACTACGGCGTGATGTGCCTGGGAGCGGGCATCGGCCTGTTCGCCTCGCTGATGCTGGCCGCGGATACCCTGAAGCTCGCCCGCAACCCGAACAAGGCGTTGGGCTGCGACGTGAACTCCGTGCTTTCCTGCTCCACCGTCGCAGAATCATGGCAGGCCGAAATCATCAAGTTCGGTGGCCTGAGCTTCCCGAATGCGTTCTTCGGCATCTGCTTCTATTCGGTGTTCGTCACCGTCGCCGTGGTCGGCGCCTGCAACGTCAAGCTCCCCTACTGGTTCTCGGCAGCTGCCTGGATCGGCGGGGTCACCGCGATTCTCTACGCATATTGGCTGATGACCCAGTCCATGTTCGTCATCAAGGCGCTCTGCCCTTGGTGCATGACCATGATGTTCGCCACGACAGTCATGTTCATAGGGTTGACCCACGCCACGGTAACCGTACAGAAAATACCACGGAAGCGCTGGCGTAAGGGACTGAACACCTACTATCGCATGCGTTATGACTGGATGGTCGACATCGTGTGGATCTTCGCCATCATCGCGCTTATCTTCGTCAAGGAAGGCGCGGCCATTTTCGCCTGACCGGCTTTTGACTCTGATAACAAGAAACCCGTACTACCGTCTTCCAGACGCTGGTACGGGTTTTTGTTGTGCGGTGGCTGCCTACACCTGCCTACGCCGCATCTTTCTTTCCCGAAATGGCCATGCCGCTTACAGCAGCTCCACTTTCGCCACGATTGCAGCGGCACCGGTAAGCAGCACATCGTCATCGCTGACGTCGACATGCACCAATCCTCCACGGATGGAAATGTCCCAATGGCTCACCCCGGTTTTCGCCCTCAACGTCACCGACGTGGCGCCAAGTCCCGTACCGCAGGAAAGCGTCTCTCCGCATCCGCGCTCATTGACACGCATCGTGGCACGACCCGTACCGGCAGCTTTGTCGCAGGCATCGATTCGTACGAATTCGACATTCTGGTCGGTCTTGATCGATGGAGTGACCGTCGGCTTGACGACGAGGTTCAAATCCTCAACGGCAGGCAGCGTGGCCTTGCCGTCCTCCAGAACGGAGACAACGTGGGGATTGCCCATATCCACGTAGGTTCCAACGGCCTCGCCCGGCGTGCCGTCAATGGTGACCCGGTAAGTGTCCAGGTCCCCGATTCTTCCGGCGCCCAAGCTCACTTGGAACACATCATCGCCATACGGTGCAAGCGCTCCCAGCGAGCGCAACGTTTTGGCCCCTGCCCGGGTGCCCAGCCTGAAAGGAGTCCCGCCTGGGGCCTCGGCAATGCCGGCACGCTGGGCAAGCAGCGTCGTCACCCGGGTGCCGTTGCCGCACATCTCCGCCAGCGTTCCGTCGGCATTGCGATAGTCCATGAACCATTGCGCACCGTCTTGGCGGCAAAGCGCTATCTGCTCGGACGAAAGGTCACTGACATATTCCGGCTTTGTCAGCCGTATCAGCCCATCTGCACCGATGCCGAAATGACGATCGCAGACATGGCGGACCTCCTCGTCGGTCGGCTCGAACCTGCCCTCGCGATCGAGGTAGATGACGAAATCGTTGCCGGTGCCGTTGCCTTTATAGACATATTGCGCAAGACTCATAACCGACAGTCTACCCGTTGCCGGCCTCATGGACATGCGCCAAACGCTTCAGGCGGATTGAGCGCAGCCGGCCTCATGCCATCGCCGCAAACGTTCCCACGATTCACCCGGTCGACTATCATGTGCATGTTCGTTCAAACCGGTAGGATACAAAAACGAAATCACTAAGCTTGCAATCAGACGGTTCAACATCGTGGCGAAAGAGGACAACATGGCATCAAACGCTCCGATAGGCGTGTTCGACTCGGGACTGGGCGGTATCTCGGTGGTACGGGAAATCCGCAGGGAAATGCCCAACGAACACATCATCTATTTCGGTGATTCGGCCAACGCCCCCTACGGCACCAAGACACCGGAAGAAGTGCGCAGGCTTTCCTTCGCCATCGTCGAACGATTCATCGCCATGGGCGTCAAGGCCATCGTCATCGCCTGCAACACCGCCACTTCGGCCGCCGTCGACGATCTGCGCGCGACCTACGACCTGCCTATCATCAGCATGGAGCCGGCGCTGAAAGTGGCCTGCGATCGCGGGCACGGATTGCCGCAACGCGTCATCGTCGCCGCCACCCCGTTGACACTTCGCGAAAAGAAATTCACCGCGCTGATGCACCGTTTCAGTGCCGACAACACCATCTACCGTCAGCCCTGCCCCGACCTCGTGGAAATCGTGGAGCACGATCAGCTGGAGGACCACGACCTGGTCATGGCCACCTTGCATCGCTATTTCGACGTCTATGACCTCGATACCATCGATTCCGTAGTACTCGGCTGCACGCATTTCGTCTTCTACCGCGACTATTTCCGCGAGCTGCTCCCCGCCTCCACCGCCATCATCGACGGCAACGAGGGCACCGTCCGCCACCTGCACGACCTGCTCGAAGCCTCCCATGAACTGGCCGCTTCCGACGCCCAAGGCGGCGTGACCCTGGAAAACTCGGACACCAGCGAGCGCATGGCCGTCCTGGCCGCCAAACGCCTCGATTCCTGATTGGTTGGTTTCCAAACCCGTCTTTCCGCCTCAAAGACCTTCCTGCAGCGATAATTCGTCACCATATCACCGTTTGCGCACTCTCCGGCCAAGGGCGAAACAATGTCCGTAAGGCGGACGTATGCTCGATTCACTCGACACAATGACTGAGTATTCAAGGAGGGTAAAGAAATGACGAAAACCGCTTTGATCGATGTCGGAGGAGGCTTCCGTTCCATTTACGGGGCAGGCGTGATGGATCGGCTTATGGACTTTAGGCTCACATTCGACAAATGCTACGGCGTATCCGCAGGCAGTGCGAACATGATCTCCTATATCTCCGGGCAACGCGGACGCACGTACACGTTCTATACGAAGTATGCCAGCCGCAAGGAATACGCGAGCGCGGACAACTTCATCAAGCTGCATAATTACGCCAACCTGGACTATATCTACGGCACCCTTTCCAACTCGGATGGTGAATATCCGGTCGATTACCCCGCCTTCGCCGCCTCACCCACGCAGTTCACCGTGGTGGCCTGCGACGCCCGCAACGGCTACGCTCGCTATTTCGACAAATCCGATGTGCATCAGGACGATTACGACATCATGAAAGCCTCCAGCGCGGTACCGGTGGCCTGCGAACCCTACGTCATCGACGGTATCCCCTATTACGACGGAGGCATCGCCGATCCGATTCCCGTTGAGCTGGCGATCAACGAGGGCTACGACCGTATCGTGCTCATCCTCACCCACCAGCGTGACTTCATACGCGAGGCGAAGAAGGACGCCGCGCCCGCAGCGCTTCTGAAACGCTCCTACCCTGCCGCTGCCGAACGGCTCAAGCACCGCTATCGCACCTATAACGAGGAGATGCAGGTCGCCGAAAAGCTAGCGGCAGAAGGCAAGGTGCTGATCCTCGCTCCCGACGACCTGTGCGGGCTCGATACGCTGAGCAAGACCGACGAAGGTCTGGAAGCGATGTACCGCAAGGGGTTGGCTGCAGCCGAGGCCGTACCTGAATTCCTCGCCAACTGACGGCTTGCGCAACGGATTGCATTTTGCTGCTGGGAAACGGACTGTTACGGCACCGCACATGCAGTTTTCCAGCACCGATATGTTCGACAACCGACGATACAACCGACAATTGGCGGCATATAGCGGCATATAGGCAGCATATAGACGTTGGGCGGATTCCTCGGTGAGTGAGGAATCCGCCCAACGCAATGACACGACTTTGTGCCTAAAGCCAAGCAACCCAATCCATGGGGTTCAGCCGTTTATGCTCATGAAAATAGATATACGGTGAAGCCGTTCACCAACCGGCAAGGTCGGGCGCAACAAAGCCAACCTTGCCGATCCGCCCCTACTTCGCCTCGTTGGAGGTGACCATGGCCTTGGTGACCTCGTCGAAGAGCTGCTGGTAGCCGCCGGGCGTGGACGCCGGAAGCACAACGGTCTTGGCGTTGCCCGACTCGCTCAATGAGCGCATCACGTCGAGGTACTGGTTGAAGAGCACCACGTTGTTGACGTCGGCGATGTTCATGCCCACGGCCTGCAGGCTCTTAATCTGGTCGACGATGCCGTTGGCGATCTCACGGCGGTAATTGGCCTGGCCTTCACCCTGCAGACGGGTCTTTTCGGCGTCGGCGGTGGCCTGCGTCTCGATCTGGATGCGCTGGGCATCGGCACGCTGGCGGGTGGCTTCCTTCTCGCGCTGGGCGGCGTTGATGGAATCCATCGCGGTCTTGACCGCGGGGCTCGGGTCGATGGCGGTGATCAGCGTCTTGACGACGGTGAAACCGAACTTCGCCATCTCGCCGCCCACCGTCTTCTGCACGTCGGCGGCGACGTCGTCCTTCTTGGCGAACGCGTCATCGAGCGAGAGCGCGGGGATGGCGCTACGCAACGCATCCTCGACATAGCTGCGCAGCTGGCCCGCCGGATCGCGCAGCTCGTAGTAGGCGGTGGCCACGTTGTTGGGATCGACACGGAACTGCGTGGAGGCGACGACGGTGACGAAGACGTTGTCGAGCGTTTTGGTCTCGAGTTTGACGTTCAGCTGGTTGACGCGCATATTGGTCTTGGTAGCGATGCGGTCGACGAACGGAATCTTGAGATGAATACCGGCCAATTGCACCTTCAGGAACTTGCCGAAACGTTCGATGACGTAGGCCTGCTGCTGCGGCACCACGAAAATACCAGCGATAATCAGCCCAATGATGATAATCAGAACGACAATCAGGAAAATGAGTCCTGCCATATTTTTCCTTCTTACTCTCAACGTTTACGATGACGGCAACAGCAATGCCTCACCATGCGTCATGTTTCAACCACATGGAAAGCATTCTTACCTCAAATCCTATCAGCACCCCCGGTGGCGCCTTTGCGCGACGGTCGACGCCGCCTACACAAAGCCGATGTCTACACCGTCGACGGAGCCCGGGACGATACGTCAGTTTCCTGCCGCATCCGCACTTCGGCAGCCATGCACGGCCGTGACCTGCGGATGTATCATCTAGACAAGCATGCCAAGCAGCAAAAGAGCCAGACCGACAATCATCATGCCGACAGTATGGACGAAAGCCCAACCCGGTTTGCCGCCGAGCATCAGCTTCGCACCCTCCACACTGGCGGTGCTGAAGGTGGAATAACCGCCGAGAAACCCTGATGCCAGAAGGTATTGCAGCGCCGACGTGCCCGCGTGCGTCGCACACCAGCCGACTATCAGGCCCATTGCCAGGCAGGCGGTGAGGTTGACGACAATCGTGCCGCAGGCAAAGGGAAGATGAACGTGGTTGTTAACCCATGCGTCGACGCTATAGCGCGCAAAAGCGCCCAGACCGCCAAGAAACGAGGCGAGGACCAACAGCATCAACGCGCCACCGGTCCGCCAATGATTCCAATCGGCCAGCAGCGCCACAAGGACAACGCAGAAGCAGAGCATGAACGCGGTGCCTGCCAATGGGCGGCGATCGGGTTCTGCGGATTCGCTGAATGCAGCGGGCTCTTCCGCTTCTGCCGATCCTGCCAATCCTGCCGCCCCTGCAGATTCTGCAGATTCTGCCGATCTTGACGATCCTGCCGCCTCAGCCGACCCTACCGACCCTGCCGCTTCTACCGCCCCTGCCGCTTCTGCCGATCCTGCCGCCTCAGCCGCCTCAGCCGACCCTGCCGCTTCTACCGACTCTGCCGCATTCCGAGAGGAAGTAAAGGCATGAGGGACGCCCTTGTCGCCGTATTCAGCCGTTTTGTGAGTCATCTCGACATTGTTTGCCCGGTTCTTGCCGACAGCCCCCGATGCGTTGAGCCGAATGCGGCGTTTACCGAGGGCCTCGCCAAGCGCCAGTCCCAGCATCGCGCACCCAAGTCCGAAGATTACGCTGCCCAACAGATACGACATGGCGATGCCCAAGCGTCCGTCATTGACATGCCTGGCGACCTCAAGCATCAACGTGCTATACGTGGTGTACCCACCGATCAGGCCGGTGCCAAGGCTGAGTCTGGTCACCCTCCACGCGTCGATATCCGGTCCGAGCTGTGCCATGTAGGCCGTGATGAACCCAAGAAGGACGGCCCCGGTGAGGTTGATGGCCATGGTCACCCACGGCCAGGCGGCATCGGCTGGCTGCAGCGCACTCAGTGCCAAACGAGCCAAGGAGCCACAGGCCCCACCTACGACAAGGCCCATCGCAATCATCACCGGCGTTGTTGTTACCGTTTTCGTTGTACCGCCCATAAGCTCTCCTATATCGGTGATTGTACGTCCAGATCCCCCAAGGGCATACGTCCGGCATCGACAAAAAACCACCATTCGCACTCTTGGGAAAAATATCCCGGCAAACCGACGACCGCCTTTGACACATCCAATGATTCATACCATGCCGCATATTTCAACATGTGAGCATTTAGCGTTACGAGAAGAAAGATATGTAAAAAATCGACACATATAGTAAAACTCAGCAAAATGCTTGCCACTATTGCGTTTTACCGCAAAAAATAGCCGAGAAAAATTACTTAAAACGTTTTAACCAATCCACAATCGCAACACAACCGTCGAGTCTTTTAGGTATTATATTTCAAAAGAGAGCATTACCCTTTTCTAAAGTACTACATGACTTGTAGAAATCGTCAGAGGGAGTTGTTATGACTACAGTCGCCGTCATTGGTTGCACACACGCCGGAACGTTTGCTGCCACTTCCATTCTTCGCAATCATCCAGATTGGACGGTGGACGTATTCGAGAAGAACGACAACATCTCCTTCCTTTCCTGCGGTATCGCCCTCTGGGCCGGAAACCATGTCAGCAGCACGGAGAAGATGTTTTACAGCTCACCGGAAGAGCTTGAAAAGGCCGGCGCGCACATGCACATGCGCCATGAAGTCAACGACATCAACGTCAAAGGCAAGAAACTCGACGCCACCGATCTCGACACCGGCAAATCCAAACAATACCGCTTCGATAAACTCGTCATCACCACCGGCTCCTCTCCTGCCACACCGTTTATCCAAGGCCTGCGCGAGGCGCTGGAGAGCGGACGGGCGATGCTGTGCAAGGATTACAACGACGGTAAGCGCATCGTCGAACGCACGAAGAGCATCAAATCGGTCGTAGTGGTCGGCGCAGGATATATCGGTTGCGAGCTCGCCGAACAGCTGAGCACCCGCGGCATCAAGGTCACGCTCGTCGATGCTCTGCCGCATGTGCTCGACAACAATTACGACGAAAACGTCACCGGCCAGGCCGAGGAAGCCTATCGGGACCATGGTGTCACACTGGCCATGAATCAGAAAGTCGTCGCATTCCGCCCCGAAACCAACCGTGACGGCGTTGAGAGTTCCGGCGTCACCGTCGTCACCGAGCTTGGGGAATACACCGCCGACCTGGCCGTCATGGGTGCCGGCTTCGTGCCGAACACCACCCTTGTCTCCTCGCAATTGCGCACGTTGGGCTATGGTGCCATCATCGTCGACAGATACATGCGTGCCGCCACGCCTGAAAACGACATTCTCGATGACGTATTTGCGGCCGGCGACTGCGCGACCGTGCATTTCAACCCGACCAACAGCGACGAATACCGCCCCTTGGCCACCAACGCCATTCGTGAAGCGTTGCTGATCGGCGAAAACATCGAAGAGCCCACCAAGCAATACGCCGGCACACAGGCCACCAGCGCCATCCAGCTCTATGACCTGTCGATGTCTTCCAGCGGAATGACCCTCGATCTGGCCAATCGTCGTCACATCGATGCGCAGGCCGCCACCATACGGGAAAATTATCGTCCGGAATTCATGCTTTCCACCACTCCCGTGACGGCGACCATCGTCTACGAACGCATCACCGGCCGTATTCTCGGCGCCCAGTTTGCGGCAAAGCACGACATTTCCATGGCCGCGAACCTCATCTCCGTAGCCATTCAGGCAGGATTCACCGTTGACCAGCTCGCCGGTACCGACATGCTCTTCCAGCCCAACTTCGACAAACCGGTCAACTTCGTCAGCTCCTTGGCCATGGCCGCTGCAGCCAAGCGCAGCAAGGAGCTGGAAGGCGGAAAATAAATAAAGGGCAGCCTTCCATGCAGACAACGCCTTTCTCATCGATTTGACCCGGTTCGCCAGCATCCATGCACGCAAGCCGGGTCAAATCGTCTTATCCGTCCCATCCGTCAGTAAGCTTGCGCAATTACCCGGTCTAGGTCGGCGATAAGATCTTCGGGCTTCTCCAGTCCGATAGAGAGCCTCAGCAAGTGGTCGTCCACTCCTGCGGCACTTCGGTAGTCACCAGGCACTTCGCGATGCGTGATGCGTGCGGGATTGACGATCAACGAATGCGTGTCGCCGATATTGGGGACGTAGGAAAACACCTTGACGGCATCAACGATACGGTTGATATGCGATTCGTCGCCTTCCATCCGCAAAGAGAGCACTGGCCCGATCCCCTGCGGGAAGTAACGGGCAGCGAGAGCTTTATCGGGACTGGAATCAAGGGAAGAATAATTGACCTGCATGACATGTGGCGATGCTTCCAAATGCCGCGCGATTTCGAGGGCGGTATCGGTCTCCTGACGCAAACGTTGCGGCAGCGTCTCAAGGCCGATCAGCTGCAGGTAGGCGTTGGCTGGCGACATCACAGCACCGAGATTGTGCAGATACTTGATGCGCACGCGTCCGGCGAATGCGGCAGCACCGTAGGCTTCGCTGAAACTTTTCCAGACACCTTTCCGCTCGTCGCTGACGACCAGCTCCCGCTGGGTGAATTGTGGGAAACGCCCGTTGGCCCAGTCGAAATTCCCGGAGTCGACAACCACCCCGCCCAAGGCGTCGCCATGTCCGCTGATGCCTTTGGTGGTGGAATGGATGACGATATCGGCCCCGAACTCGATGGGGCGGAACAAGTACGGAGTTGGCACGGTGTTGTCGACGATAAGGGCGATGCCGTGGCGGTGAAGCATATCGGCAAGCGGCTTGATATCGGTGATGCGGGTGGAGGGATTGGCCACGGATTCGGCGAACACGGCACGTGTGTCGGGCGTAATCTTCGCCTCGACCTGAGCGATGTCGTTGATATCGTCGACGAAATCGGTGTGGATGCCGAACTTGGGGAAGAAACTTTCCATGGCGTCGATGGAGGCACCATAGAGATCTTTCGGGGCGATGAGTCTGCCCCCACCTTCCGCTGCGCAAAGCAACGCGAACGACACCGCCGCCATGCCGGAGGCGAGAGCCACCGCCGAAACGCCACCTTCGAGATCGGCCAACCTGCGTTCCAACGCATCGACTGTGGGATTGGCGCTGCGCGAATACGAAAACCCTTCGATTTCCCCAGAGGAGAGACCGTCGCCGCGGGCCGCGTCGTGCATGGCGAAAGCGGCGCTCTGATAGATCGGCACACTTACCGCGCCGTTGTGTTCATACGGGTCATAACCGGCATGGACGGCACGGGTCTCAAAACCCAAAGACCGCTGCTGCCATGCGTTGCAGGGTTTTTCTCGCCGAAAAACAGAAGCTTGACCATTGTTCTGCTTCGAATCCTCCTGCTTTTGACAGCCCGCCAAGCCCTCTTCGATGTCACCGACCATAGCGCTCCCCCAATGTCCTTCTCGGCTTCGATAAATGGTTGATACCACGTTACCGTCCCACGCCTTCGCCGCCACGCGTCCTGCCATATCAAAAATCTATACGGGGCTCACAATGCCGCCGGCAAGAACGAAATAGCAGGCCGGAAAGATGACGCATCCAGAAGCGAATCACCATGGCCTCATTGCCGCTGTGTTCGGCAAATGTGATTATCTCTGCAATCTCTAATCTCAAGCAGAATTAATCACAAAAAACGACCGGTAATCGTGATTAACTCTGCAATTACTCCAAAGATACAGAGAAAATCACGATATTCGGCCCTATTCCGTGATTTTCTCTGCACCTTCCGTCACAGCATCACAGGTGCCGGCCAAGAACCGGCTGCACCTGTCGCTGACGAAATTCGCGAACCGGACTACTCGGTGCGTAAAGCCGTTGCCGGGTCCTGCTTGGCGGCCTTGCGCGACGGGATAAGACCGCCGATCAGCGTCAGGACCACCGACAGGACGATCAACACGATCGCACCGGTCAGCGGCAAGGCGGCGTTGACCTGGTCGGTGCCCATGAAGTGATGCATCACCGCGTTGCCAGGCACGATCAAGATCAGCGTGACCACAATGCCGATTACCCCGGCACACAGGCCGATGATGCCCGTCTCGGCATTGAACACCGTGGAAACGTTGTGCTTGGAAGCGCCCATCGCACGCAGGATGCCGATCTCCTTGGTCCGCTCGAGCACGGAGATGTAGGTGATGATGCCGATCATGATCGAAGAGACCACCAGCGAGACCGCGACGAAGGCGATCAGCACGTAGGTGATGACGTTGATGATGGTGGTCACCGAGTTCATCATCAGGCCCGCATAGTCGGTGTAGACGATGCGGTCCTTCTTCTTCGCACCGTCGTTATAGCGTTTGATGGCGTCCTCGATATCGTTCTTGGCATCGAAACTGTCGGCATAGATCTTGATGGAACTCGGAGCGTCGCGGCCGATGACGCCGAAATCGGCGAGATTGCCGGAGTAGGTGCCGGTGGACACGTATTGGTTGTAGATCGAGACCAGTACGTTCTCGGGGGCTGTGGCGAGATAGTTGCTGAAGGCCTGTGCCACCTGCTGCTCGCCCATGCCGGCAATCGCTTCTTGCGGGTTGCTGGCAACGGCGGCATTGCCTGCGGCGGCCGCGGCGGCAGCACGCTGTTTGGTGACGTCGGCGGACTGGTTGGCACTTGCCGCGCCCATGCCGCCGGGAGCCTGGGTCATCAGCGTCTTGGCCATGTTCGCCTGGTCCGAGACGGGAAGCGAGGCGACGTAGGCCTTGGCGTTGGCGGCCTTCGTCGCGTCGTCGGAGGGTGCGAAGGTCATGCCGTTCAGGATGTTGTGGGTGCGATCGGCTTGCTGCGCGGCGACGATCTCGCTGGATTTCGCGTGGTCAATCAGCTGGTTGGTGAGCATGCGCGTGTATCCGATTCCCGGTGCCAGCGGCGTGGTCTTGGCGTTCGCATCGGCCCGGATGACGCCCACGACCTTGAGCTTCACCGCGGACCCGGAATCCATGAGTTTGCCGATCTGGTCGGCGTCGTTGCCCACATACTTGTAGCGTCCGTCGGAACCCTTGACGTACTGGTCGGCTGCGGGCAACAATGTCAGCGACTGGTTCATCGCTTTGGAATAATCGATGCGTTTGGTGTCGGTCTTGACCTTTTCACCGCTGTTGAGCCGGTTCATCATGTCGTTGTAATCGGCGGCGGGAAGCAGGCCGAGCTCGTAGACCTGGGTCAGCGGCATCTGGTTGTTCTTGTCGAGTACGAGGACGACCTGATCGCTCGCCTTGGGCCAGTGACCTTTGACCATCCGGTAGTTGTCGCGGATCACCGAACTGATGGGCTGCTTGTCGGCGTGCTCACCGGGCATGATCTCGGCAAACGCATCGGGTGCCTTGTTGGCATCGGTCTTGCCGGTCAGCATCGCCATTTGTTTGGATTGCAGGCTCGAGATATCACCGGAGGACGAGTTGAGCCCGGCGATGGTGCTAGCCGCACTCTGCATGCCTTGCGGGCCGCCGACTTTCACACCGTCAACGTCAACGAGCGTGTCCTTGGAATCGTGAGTGAACACCGAGAATTTGGGGGCGTAGGAATACTGGATGCCGACGTCGCCGACATACTTGCATACGTCGTTGCCCGGTTTGTCGAGGAACTTCTTGAAGGGGCTCAGATTGTTGGTGGTGATGCCGGAGGTCATCGACGAGGCGCCTTTGATGCTGGAATCGTCGGGGTAAATGCCCGTACGGTGTTTGCCTGAGTCGTTCTTCCTGGCATCCGCACTGGCCTGGGCCGTGTCCATGATCTTGTTCATGTCGAAGGTCTGCTCGTTGATCTCGATGGGGTACGAGGTCAGCGTCTCCTTCTGGATGTCGGCAATATAGCGGTTCACACCGGTGGAGACGGAGAGAATCAGCGCGATGCCGATGATGCCGATCGACCCGGCGAACGAGGTCAGAATCGTGCGGGCCTTTTTGCTCTTGAGGTTGTTGAAACTCAGGGCGACCGCAGTGGCAAACGACATCGAGGCCTTGCCCATCGTGCGATGGACGGCAGGCTTTTCGTCGCCCGTTTCCTCGGCTTCGACGGGGCGTGAATCGCCGCGAATCACGCCGTCCTTGAGTTCGACGATACGGTTGGCGTATTGATGGGCAAGCTCGGGGTTGTGGGTGACCATGACCACCAGACGGTCCTGTGCCACTTCCTTCAACAAATCCATGATCTGCACACTCGTCTCGGAATCGAGCGCACCGGTTGGCTCATCGGCGAGGACGATGCTCGGATCGTTGACCAGCGCCCGGGCGATCGCCACGCGTTGCATCTGACCGCCGGAAAGCTGGTTCGGTTTCTTGTTGATGTGCTCGCCCAGGCCGACTTTCTTCAGAGCCTCCACAGCACGTTGGCGGCGACTCTTGCGCGAGACGCCGGAAATCGTAAGCGCCAGCTCGACGTTGGAAAGGATGGTCTGATGGGGAATCAGATTGTAGCTTTGGAAGACGAAACCGACCGTGTGGTTGCGATAGGAGTCCCAGTCACGGTCCTTGTATTTGCTGGTCGACGTGCCATTGATCACCAGATCGCCGTCATCGTAACGGTCAAGTCCGCCGATGATGTTGAGCAGTGTTGTCTTACCCGAGCCGGACGGCCCGAGAATCGCGACGAATTCGTTGTCGCGCAACGTAAGGCTCACATGGTCGAGCGCCTTCTGGACGAAATCGCCGGTCTTGTACTGCTTGCTGATGTCTTTGATCTGTAGCACGAATTTCCCGCCTGCCTCTATGTGCGTGCGCCTTCATCGCACCACACTTCGTCCTGCCACTCTACCCCGACGCACGGCCCGTTCACCGCCGGCAAGCGATGCGGCGACTATTCCGTCTCAGCGTCGAAAAGCAGAAAAACCACCCCAATAATCTGCTTTCCAACGCAGTACGGCAACCAATTGCGTCAAAAAGCAGAAAAGCACCCACAAGAATCTGCTTTCTAACGCACTGAGCCAAGCTGCTGCGTTGAAAAGCAAACTGCCTTGTTGAGCCCCTTCAAACGATGGTGCCGACATACGTCAACCGCAGATGCACCCAAAAGTATGCAAAATCGTGCTTTCCGCTGCATCGAACCAATTGCGCTACGAGGACAGACACCTCACACGTTTATCGCTGTCAGCGAATCTCGTTGTATCAGAAGTAAACAGTGTTAACATCTTTTCTGTGAACATTGTTAACATCAGGCAAAGCGGGACCTCACATGGTCTCGCCATCGACTGCCAAAACCTCAAGAAATCATTCGGCAACCACCATGTGCTCAAGGGCATCGACCTGGCGCTCCCCTACGGTTCGATGCTTGGGCTGCTGGGACGAAACGGCGCCGGCAAATCGACGCTCATCTCGATCCTGACCGGTCTGAGCCGGCAAAGCTCGGGAACGGCCAACGTATGCGGCATCGACGTCAAGCACTCGAAATCCGGCGAACTCGGACACGCAGTCGGGCTGGCCCCGCAGCAGCTCGGCCTCTACCCACAGCTGACCACCATGCAGAATCTCGTGAGCTTCGGCATGGTGCAAGGACTGAGCGGCAGGCAGGCCAAAGCCCGCGCGAACGAATTGCTCGAAGCGTTCTCCCTCGAGACGCAGGCGAAACAGAAGGCATCCCGTCTTTCCGGCGGCCAGCAGCGCCGCCTGCACACCGCCATCGCGTTGGTCCACCATCCGCGCCTCCTCTTCCTCGACGAGCCAACCGTCGGTGCGGATATCGACGCCAGAGCCGGCATTCTCGAGGCTGTCAAGGCCATCGCCGCGCAAGGCACCGCCATCGTCTACACCAGCCATTACCTCGATGAATTCGAACGGCTCGGCGCCGACCTCGCCTTCCTCGATGGCGGACGAATCGTCGAGAGCGGCACACAACAAGAAATCATCGCCCGCCACGCGTCAGCTTCCATCACAGCGACGTTCGAAGGCGGCAGCCAGCCGGAGATTCCCGGATGGACACGGGTCGGCGACCACCTCGAACACCGATTGGACGGCTCCGAACCGGGCGAGGCCCTTACCCAGTTGACCGTCATATCCAACCGTCTCGATCTGCGAATCACCAGCGTCACGACGATGCAGGCCAGCCTCGAAAGCGCCTACCATGCCATCATCGGCAACGACGATGATGCAGACGGCATCCTGAAGAAGAATGAAGGCAAAACCGGGAATCAGGGAAGCCGCGCCGACACCGCGTTCGATAACGGAGCAACCTACGGCATTCCCGACGGCACCAGCGGACACAGCACGAGCCTGGACGAGGACGCCAGAACCTACATCATTGTGCAAGAAGAAACACGGAACATAGCCGGCACCATAACGGAATCGGCCAAAGACACCGAACAATCAGGACATAGCCGCGGAACCAGCGAGGCCAACCACACCACCGGCATTACCGCCACGACCAACACCACAACCGCCACGACCAAGACCAAGGAGAGCAACTGATGAAACTCAAACGCATCGGCGCGGTGACGCGTCTGAATCTCATGCTGCAGGCCCACGACCCCGCGGCCTTCCTCATCGACACCGCCGTGCCGATCATGCTCACCCCGTTCATGGTGCCGGGCATGAAAAACACGCTGCTGGCCGAAGGCTACCGCAACATCAACGGCACCGAACTGGCCGTGCCCGCCTTCGCCATCCTCTTCGCCTTCTTCACCGTCCAGTTCATCGTAGGGATGTTCTTCGACGAGCAGAAATGGGGCACATGGGACCGTCTGCGCGCCTCACCCACACCGCTGGGTCAGGTCGTGGTCGGCAAGATTATCGTGGCCCTTTTGATGGAGGTCTTCCAATTCGTCATCGTGGTAGCGGCGGCTGTGCCGATCGACGGCTATCGCATCCACGGCGACTTCTGGGCGCTGGCCCTGACCGCACTGATGTTCCTGATCATGGTCACACTCTTCGGCGTCGCCATCACCCTGTTCTCCAACTCTCAGATGACCGCCATCTCCGTTTCCGTGTTGATCGGCATGTTCGCCGCATGCGTCGGCGGTGCCATCACCCCGGTGAGCACATTCCCCGGCTGGGCCAAGCCCGTCGCCAAACTCTCGCCGATCTACTGGACGCTGAACGCCATCGAACGCGTCAGCCTTAAAGGCGCGCATGTCGACGACATCCTCAAACCGACGGGCGTCATCGTAGCGGTGAGCGTAGTATTGGCACTGTTGGTTCTGGCAGGATATCGCAGGCAGGCCAAAGTGGACAGATAACGACAGCAGAACGTCCGATGTCCGGCTACCCGATCAGTAGCCGGACATTGTGCGACAGGTAGTGAGGGATGCATGGCAGGCAAGGCCAAAACCGCAAAAACCGGCACAAACAGAGGCACGCTCAACCGGGAAACGCTCTTGAGGAATGCGCTGGCCATTGTGGACGAGGATGGCCTTGCCGCCTTAAGCCTGCGAGCGTTGGGCAAGCGAATCGGCGTTTCCTACACGGCTTTATACCGGCATCTACCCGACAAGAACGCATTGCTCGACGGCATCGCCGAACAAATCTGGCGCGAGACGCTTGCCGGACTTGACGACAAGGAGCCAAGCAAGGAAACCACCGGCGAGGCATGCGGCGCCGAGGCATCGGTGAATCACGACGGCAACGCCGGAAACGGCAACGCTCCCGACAGAACGACCGATACGCTCACCCATACGCCAACAGACACGAAGCCAGAAAAAACATCAGGTGCGGCGGCCAATGCCATTGCCAGCGATTGGAAAAACCATGTTAAGCGCTACGCAATAAAGCTGCACACCACCTTGCTCAGGCACCCCAACGCGGCCATTTTGGTAGCCACTCATCCCATCGATACGTTGGAGCAATATCAGCTGCTCGCCGACGCCATCAAACCGTTCATGCCCGTTCTCGCCGAAAAGAATCCGCCGGACGATCTGCTGGGGCTGATTCAGGGAGCCACCATCCTGACCACCGGCTACGTGCTGGCCGAAGCCGTCGCGCCCTTCGGCGACAGCGAACGATCCAGCACCGACCCTTCAGACGAAACTCGAGAAGAGGCCATGCGCCAATCCCCCGAACTGGCTACGTTGTTGGCGCCTTTGACCGACACCGCCACTCCATGGAGCATGCAGGTCGAATACCGCAAAGCCCTTGACGCCTTGATTTCCGGGTGGGACACCGAGGTCGAAGACTGAAGACGGAAACCACGCTCAGAACGACGGCTCTGACCAGCGCCAGGCGGCTTGCCCGAATCTGTTGCCTGAAGCACCGCTGTCACCGCTGAAAGCCATTCACCCCAAGGCATATTCGCAGTCGGCCCGTTTCACTCGCTTTCCGCGTAATACCAAGGCTTGCAAGACCTATCTACTATCTCACGTGTCACCGGAACACCCAGCATGACGATTGACGTTATAGTGAAAAGTAATGCCGCATACCATAGCGGCGACACACTTCAACGAGATGGACCAAATCGCGTCCACCCGACATCGCAAGCAAAGGAAGCACCCATGAGCAAGAACATCGCAGTCGTGGCCGCCAACGGCAAGGCCGGACGGCTCATTACAGCCGAGGCCGTCAGACGCGGTATGGACGTCACCGCCGTCGTGCGCGGCGAGAACAAAACCGAAGCCCAGCACGCCATCATCAAAGACCTGTACGACCTCACGGCCACCGACCTCGCCGGTTTCGACGCGGTGGTGAACGCTTTCGGTGTTTTTGATCCGGCAAAATTCGACGAATACAGCACCTCGCTGAAATATCTGGCCGATATTCTTTCCGGTACTGACACGCGGCTGCTGGTCGTCGGCGGTGCAGGAAGCCTCTACACCAACAAGGAACACACGGCCCAGCTTTCGGATTCGTTCCCCGACACCATCAAGGGCGTGCCGCTGGCAATGGGCAAGGCGCTCGATGCGCTACGCCGCCGCGACGACGTGCACTGGACCTATATCAGCCCTGCCGGCGACTTCCAAGCCGACGGCGAGCGCACCGGACATTACGTGCTTGCAGGCGAGGACTACACCACCGACGCGGACGGCAAAAGCGCCATCAGCTACGCCGACTACGCCATCGCCATGGTCGACGAAATCGAAACCGAGCATCCGCATGACCGCGAGCGCATCTCCGTGCGCTGGTAAGTCTCCGACAACCCGACTTTCAACCAAGCCGCACCCAACACGACAACCGTGAACCGGAGACATCGGCACCATGGCCTCGATTATGGGTTTGCGGCTTGATTAAGGGGAAAAGCCGCAAACCCATGATAAGCAACCTCTTTATTCGGGGTTTGCGGCATCGGTATATTTCAAAGCCGCAAACCCATGATAAACGACCCATCCATCATGGGTTTGCGGCTTAATGCTGTTCAAATGCCGCAAACCCATGCCGCACGCGTTTTCAGAATCCCACACAAAGCGTCGGCCATCCGCACGCGAATAGGTGCCACAATCTCTTGTCCAATGAAGGACATAGCGTCTTGAGCTGTAAGTGCAGGGGAACCTGCGAAGCCGCTGCGGCGGTCACGCAAGTTGAGACGGGCACAATGCTCGACCCTTGGAACCTGTTGGTTAATACCATCGTAGGGAGACGCGAATATGGTCAATGACGCATACTCATCAGCAAACAGCAATCTCAGTAATCTCAACGATTTGGCGGCGAACGACCCGTTGCGCGAGCTCATTCGCAAGGCCGCGCAGACGGTGCGCGACACCACGCCACTGGCCCAGTCCTTCACCAACTTCGTGACCATCAATCTGGTCGCCAACGCCCAGCTGGCAGCGGGCGGCACCGCGGCGATGAGCTTCCTGCCTGACGACATCGCGGGCGGAGAAGCGGCAAGCGGGGCCAGCTATATCAACGTGGGCACGTTGCTGCCGTTCTACAAGGACGCGTTGGCCCAGATCACGCAGAAATTCCACGCCGATCGCCATCGCTGGGTGTTGGATCCGGTGGCTGCGGGAATGGGCACCACACGCACCGCCATTTTGAAGTCGTTCAAGGCGGCCCCGCCGACCATCATCCGCGGCAACGCTTCCGAGATCATCAAACTGCGCGAGATGTGGGAGCTGCCGCTGGATGAGGATGCCGTGGATGGCAAAAAAGACGCTTCAAAGCAATCCAGCGGACCGGTGGGTGTGGAATCCGCCGATGACGTCGAGGCGGCCGAGGCCAGCGCCAAGGCACTTGCACGGTTCATCGCCAAGTCCGACGCACAAGGCCAAGGCGCGGTCGCTGTTTCCGGCGAAACCGACCTCGTCACCGACGGCGAGCACACCTATCGTCTGCCCGGCGGCAGCGCGATGATGACCAAGATCACCGGAGCCGGCTGTTCGCTTGGCGGTGTGACCGCAACCTATCTGGCCGTTGCCGATCCTCTGACCGCGGCACTGTCCGCGAGCGCCCTCTACAACCGTGCCAGCGAGACCGGCGAGTCCAATTCGCACGGCCCGGGTTCATTCCAGGTCGCCTTCCTCGACGGCCTGTGGTCGACCACACCCGAGCAAATCGCCGCCTCACCAATCTTGGCGTAGGCGGAAGGCTTCCAATCCGCACGAAACAGCGTTGTTGGAGGCAAAGATGCTAGCAACCTGCCTCTAACGCAACGGCAAATGTACATTCCGCATGGGTTAGAGGCAGAAAGCCTGGTTTCCTGCCTCTTGCCCGATGTCAAATCCTTTTTCGTGGGATTAGAAGCGATCAGCAGCGCCTTCCAGTCAACCGCATAAATCCGATTCGGACAATCCGCTGCGGGCCTTTGCTCTCCAGCACCAACACCATCACTGATATTTCAAAGAATCGAGCCAATCATCATGACCATCAACAATCCATCATTCGCCTCCATGCGCAAGAACTTCGACCTGAGTTCCTACCTCGTGCTCGGCCCGGCAGACACCAAATCGCGGCCTGTCCCCGACATCGTGCAACAGGCCTTGGCCGGTGGCATCACCTTCGTCCAGATTCGTGTCAAGCCCGGAGACGCCAGAGACATCACCGAAATCGCGCGGCAGAGCGCCGAAGTCATCGCGCAGGCCGGTGCCTCGCAATCCGTGCCGCTGGTCATCGACGACCGTGTGGATGCCGCCTGGCAGTGCCGGGATATGGGCATCAAAGTCGACGGCGTGCACATCGGACAGGACGATTTGAATCCGACTGAGGCACGCAAGCTGCTCGGACCGGACGCCATCATCGGCTTAAGCTGCAAGGTGCTGGACGAAGTGAAAGCCGCCAACGCTCTGCCCGCCGACACCATCGACTACATCGGCGCGGGCCCGTTGCATCCGAGCACCACCAAACCCGACTGCATCGTCATCGGTGCCGACCACCAGCGCCACACCCAGGACACCGAATCCATCAACGCGCTGTGCCGTGAATCGAACTACCCCATCGTCGTGGGCGGAGGCGTGAAGCTGGAGGACCTGCCGGACCTGGCCCAGACGCAGGCTGCCGGCTGGTTCGTGGTCTCGGCCATCGCCGGAGCAGACGATCCGGAAGCGACCACCAAGGCCATGGTGGATTCGTGGAACACCTCGCGCTCGAAACGTGGCTGAAATGTCGCGGCACACAACACAAAACCGCAAACACAAAATGGCAAAAAACCACTGTTCGTGCGGTACCGATACAGGAACGACAGCCGAAACAGGTGCAATATCTGCAACGACGAAGACATCCGCAACAACCTCACCACTGGTTGGGTCTCGTTCGTCAAGCGCTTCCGGCGTTCACCCGTACCGGCTGCCGGCAGTGCTGTCCATCGCAGGAAGTGACTCGTCGGGCGGAGCCGGAATACAGGCCGATCTCAAGACGTTCATGGCCTTCGGCGTGTACGGGATGAGCGCCATCACCTCGTTGACCGCGCAAAACACCACGGGGGTGCGGGCCAGCGCCGCCACCTCCCCTGAGCTTTTGGCCGCGCAGATCGACGCCGTATTCGAGGACATTCGGCCGGATGCCGTCAAAATCGGTATGGTGCCCAGTGCTGAGCTGATCGAGGTCATCGCCGAGCGACTCCGGCATTTTCACGCCACCAACATCGTGGTCGATCCGGTCATGATCGCTTCCAGCGGCGACCGACTGAGCAGCGCAAGCTCCGTTGATGCGCTGTGCATAGAGCTCCTGCCACTGGCCACGTTGGTAACTCCCAATATCCGCGAAGCCGAAACCATCGCGAATCTTGGGGCGCAATATCCCCATGACGATGGCTACACTATCGCTGACACGTTGAGAACAGTCGATTTGAACAACACGGACAATAACGCAGAAACCGCCAACACAAACAATGAAGGCAACACTGCGAAGCCAATCAACGCAAACAACACGACTGCCAGAAAAATTGCCAAACCGTGCGACGCCACGTCAACCCATAAGCTGACCATTGGCGACGAGGCAAGCACCATCAAAGCCGCTCAGCGGATATCCGAACGCTGCGGCGGTTGCGCGGTGCTCGTCAAAGGCGGACACCGACAAGGCGAGGCAAATGACCTGTTGCTCAACAACGGCGAAATGACTTGGTTCCGCCATGCCCGCATCGACAATCCCAACACCCACGGCACAGGCTGCACGCTTTCCAGCGCCATCGCCGCCGGCCTTGCCAAAGGGGAATCGTTGGCACAGGCCGCGCAGAGCGGGAAGAACTATCTCACCGGTTGCATTGCCGCCGGCCTTGACCTCGGAGCCGGCTCGGGTCCGATGGATCACGCGTGGCGCTGGCGCGATGAGCAATGAACGCATCCGAGAACAGTTAGCTTGGCGTATCAGGAGACCAATGACATCAAGCCACAACAACTGTCAGGAAACCAACACTATTCGCAAAACAATGACACCAAGACAGCCCAACCGTCAAAAATCCAACACTATTCGCCAAACAATGACACCAAGCCAAACCAACCGTCAGGAAACCAGCACTATTCGCAAAACAATGACACCAAGCCAAACCAACCGTCAGGAAACCAGCAATATTCGCCAAACAATGACACCAAGACAGCCCAACCGTCAAAAATCCAACACTATTCGCAAAACAATGACACCAAGCCAAACCAACCGTCAGGAAACCAGCAATATTCGCCAAACAATGACACCAAGACAGCCCAACCGTCAAAAATCCAACACTATTCGCAAAACGGTGACACCAGGGCAAACATCAGCCGTCCATCATCCAGTAACATTCGTCAAATCATGACGCTGAAACCTTGAGACAACAGGAGCGTTCCCTATGAGCAATCCACAAACCAACATTGATACCAGCACGAACACAAGCTGCGACGAGGCCACCGCCCAACTTCTTGCGATGCAGAAGCGCTACGACAACGATCTGGGCCGCGCCAAGCCCTCGCGCCTGCGCGTGCTCTCCATCGAGGGCTCAGACCCGATCGGCGGAGCCGGCACGATGGCGGATATGAAGGCGTTCACCGCACAAGGCGTCTTCGGCTACGCGGCGATGACCAGCATTCTGGCGCAGAACACGCAAGGCGTCACCGACATCGTCAACGTCGAGCCGTCGTTTCTGCTCGCACAACTCAAGGCGGTGAGCGACGACGCGGATATCGATGCCATGAAAATCGGTATGCTCGGCACACCGGAACTGGTCGACACCGTACGTCTTTGGCTGGTTGCGCTGCTAGACGATTACAGGACTCGCGGCAAAGCCAAGCCAACCGTCGTGCTCGACCCGGTGATGTACGCAAAGTCCGGCGACAGCCTGCTTACCCCGGAGGCTGAGCGGGCGCTGGCGACGTTGGTCCCTATGGCCGATATCATCACACCGAATGCGATGGAACTGGCCGCACTGGAAATGATGGATGACGATACAGCATCAGACCATGATGCCGTCAGCGCTGCCACAGACAAAAACAATGTTGGAAGCACGCTCAACGGCGGTTCTTCGGCGTCTGAACAGCGACAGGAACCCAGACACGCCAACCCGCAAGCCCCACGTACATACTCGGAAATGGAAACATTGGCAAAATCCGTCGCCACCCATTTCGGTGTGGCCGTCTACGCGAAAGGCGGCGCCCTGGCACTCAGCGGCAACAGCGAATGCACCGATATCCTCGTGGTGCCGACGCCTGGGGGTACGGCCGCAGACACCGCCGCAAAACCAACAGGCGCGGCAACATGCAAGACCACGCCATCGCCATCCGGCCCGAGCACAGAATCCGACAACGATTCACCTGCTGATGCAGCTAACCTCGCGTCGGCGGCACAGGATTCATGCACGTCCAAATCTACGTCCCTACCGCGGAATGCACGCATGGCCCGCACCGCATCCGCCGCGTACAACCTCCCTACACCAGATATTTCGGTCGCCGTCACGCGGCTTGAGGGAGAGGCCGTCCCCACCAAGAACGTGCACGGCACCGGCGATACGCTTTCCAGCACGCTGGCGGCCTTGCGACCGCAGTGCGGCGATTGGGTCGAAACCGCGAAACGGGCCAAGGCGTGGATGACCGGTGCCATCGCAGCCGCCGACGGCCTGCATGTCGGACGCGGGCACGGGCCTGTCGATTTCACCTGGCAGCACTCCCCTACGGGTTTGAGCTTTACCGAGGATTATTGGCGTCGCTCTACCGAAATCCGCAAACGCATCGCCACGATGCCGTTCCTTGAACGCATGCTTGACGGAACGCTGCCGCTCGAGGATTTCTCGTTCTACCTGCATCAGGACGATATCTACTTGACCGACTACACCTCGCTGCTGGCGCTGGCGAGCAGCCGCGCCGCCGACCCGCACGAACGCGCGTTCTTCGCCGACGCCGCCTCGTACGGTCTTGAAGAAGGGCTGACATTCCACAGGCAATGGTATCGGGAGCATGGTTTCGGCGTCGAACGCGCGCCGATGAGCGAGACGACCGCCGCTTACCTCGGCCACGAACATCGCTTCACCGACACCGGTTCATACTCGGCACTGGTAGCCGTGGTCATGCCATGTTATTGGGTCTATTCCGTGGTCGGTCAGGAAATGGCGCGGCAGGTGCGCGAACGTCGGCTCGACCTCGACCATCACCCCTACGGCCTGTGGATCCGCATGTACGCCGACCCCGGTTTCGCCTCGCGCACGCTCGAGGAGTTGCGCATCTGCGACCGGCTCGCCGCCGACGCCACCATGGCCGATTACCGCCGGATGATGGACGCCGCCCTAGGCTCCACCGAGCACGAATACCGCTTCTTCAACCAAGCGCTTACCCGCCACGCGTGACTAATCGCGCATAGCCTTACCATCCGCACAACCACAGTGTTCCGTCGGAAAAGTGCATCTAAGGTCGGCAAAGGTGCACTTCTTTGACGCCACCGTCAAAAATGTGCACTTTAGACCGACCAGAATGCATGTTTTTGACACTGGCGTCAGAAATGTGCATCCACGCCCCGCTCAAACGCACTTTTTTGACGGGAACCCGCGAAGCAACACAGGATAAGTACGGACCTATGCCGATGCACACAGCTTGGCGCACTTTCAGTCCACGGACTTGAGGGCCTCGAGCATATCGAGGTGCTTGAGTTTGGTGTTGACGAAGAACCCCAGTGCGACGGTGATGAGGCCGACCACGACCAGCGGCACCACGAACGGCAACCAGCCGATTGACTGGTCGAACATGACGTCGTCCGGCGGGACGGCGGTGATGATGTAGCGGTGCAGCCAGATGCCGAATCCGTAGCCGACGACGATGCCGAGCAGCGAGAGCAGAATCGTTTCGCGGTAGATGTACATCGTGGTCTCGCCGTTGTAGAAGCCCAGCACCTTGACGGTGGAGAGCTCGCGGATGCGCTCGGAAACGTTGAGGTTGGTGAGATTATAGAGAATGACCACGCCGAGCATGGTCGCCACGATGATCAATACCCACATGATCTGGTTGAGGGCCTTGACGACGACATCGATCTCATGCATCAGCGTCGTGTTCTGCACCACGCCTTGTATGCCGCCGATGCGCATGAACGAAGCCGATGCCCGCTTGGTGTTGGCCATGCTGCCGTCGCGCAGGGTGACCATATAGGCGTTGGTCTGGTAACGCTGCCCGAAAACCGTGCGATAGGCTGCCGGGCTCATCACCATGAAATGGCCAAGATACATCTCGCAGATGCCGGTGACCTTGACACGGTAGGTCTTGCCGGACCCGTTCTGGAAGTCGATGGCGTCGCCCTTTTTGGCATGCACGAGGTTCGCAAAACGCTCGGAAATCACGGCACCGTTCGAATTCAGCGAAAGCGGATGGTGGCCACGGCGAGTGTTGAGCTTGATGTAATCGTTGAAAGTCGCGGTATCGCGCGGCACGAGCATGGTGACGGACTGCTTGTCGCCATTGCGCCCGGCGACCTTGCTCACGGACTCGTAGTGGACGGGCAGAGAGCGTTTGATGTCCGATTTCTGAAGGCGACGATCGATGGCCTTGGCTTGCTGGTCGGTGACATGCGCGTTCTGCGCGGCGATGAGATTATAATGCATCACACCGCCGAACTGGTGCTCGTTGATTCCGGAAATCGAACCCTGCACCGCAAATCCTGCCGTCAGCAGCGCCACCGAGCCGCACACACCGAAAATGGTCATGAACATGCGCTGCTTGTAACGGAAGATGTTGCGCGCGGTCACCTTGTGGGTGAAGTTCAAACGGTTCCAGATCAACGGGATGCGCTCCAGCAGAATCTTGGAACCGGCGCTCGGCGGTTTCGGCAGCATCAGCGCGGCAGGCCGTTCTTTGAGTTCACGCGCGGCGCTCCACACTGCAGGCACTACAGCGCTCAACAGGGCCAAGGCAAAGGCCAGCAACGTGACCTGCCAATGGAATCCCATATGAATCATCGGCACGTTGAAGCCGACCTTGTAGGCGTTGTAGACAATGATCGGCAAGAGCGTGTGGCCGGCAAAAATGCCGATGATCGCGCCAAGAATCGAAGCGACGAAACCGTAGATGACGAATTTCTTCATCACGTCACGGTCTGAATAGCCCAGCGCCTTCAACGTGCCGGCGTTGATGCGCTCCTCGTCGACGAAGCGCGTCATCGTGGTGAAGGTGACCAACGCGGCGACCAGATACATGAAGTACGGGAAGATGCGCGAAAGCGAGTCAACGATCACGGAGATCGAGTCATAGATCTTGTAACCGTCGCTGCCCGGGGTCTCACGCTTGGAATCCACGGAATAGACCGGATCATCCACAGCATTCAACATGGCGGCGGCATCGTTGAGCTTGCGCTCGGCGTCTTTGATCTTACGTTTCGCTCCCGGCTCGGCCTGATCGAGCTGGGCTTTGTTGGTGTCGTACTCGGCGGTTTTATTGCTCAGTTGCGTTTGCGCGGCGTCAATCTGCGCTTGGGCTTGCTGCTGTTTGGAAGCAAGCTGCTGCTGGGACTGCCGAACTTTGGTGCGGGCCTGCGCAAGCTGCGTCGCCGCCTGATCGAGCGTTGTTTTGGCCACCGACAACTGCTGCTGCTTTTGGGCAAGCTGGACATTGCCCGCATCCGCTTGAGTGCGTTTGGCGTTGAGTTGCGTCTGAGCGGCCTGGATTTGGGCCATGCCAGGCTTGTAGGTTCCGTTGAGGAAAGCATCGCGGCCCTGCGTCACCGCTGCGTATTGTTGCGCGATTGCGTTGGCCTGGGCTTGAAGCTGCTGCAATCGTGCGTTGAGTTGGGTGAGCTCACCAGCCAATTTGGCCTGATCTTCAGGAGAAAGTACGCCACTGTCCAATTGCTTCTGAATGGCGGTGATCTGCTGTTGCAAAGCAGCGATACCCTGATTGGCCTTCTGCTGCGCGGCCGTTACCTGCAAGAGCGCATCATCGGCCTGCTTCTTACCCGCCGCGAGTTTGGCCGAATTATCGTCGATCTGCGCCTGCCCGGCTTTCAGCTGCGTATAGGCGTCGCCGACCTGCCCAGTCGCCGTCGCAATCTGCGCGGCCCCTGAATCATACTGCGCTTTGTTGGCATCGTATTCCTTTTGCCCTTGCGCAATCTTGACCTGGGCAGCAGAAATCTGACGCTGTGCCGAAGCGACCTGCGTGGCCAGCTGCTGCTTGGAATCCGCCAGTTGCTGGTTGCCGTTGTCAAGCTGGATTTTCGCATCGGCCAGCTGCTGCCGAGCATTCTCGAGCTGGGTTTTGGCGTCGTTGACCTGCGTTCGCCCGGAATCGATCTGCGACGTGACCTGTCGCTCTATGGCCTGCCGCCGTGCCTTGGGACGTCCGGCGAGAATCCTGTCGAGCGCCTTTTTATGTACCTGCAACGCGTCATTATACGCAGCGGAATAATGGTCCCGCATATGGTCAAGGTCGGTGTAGGTCAACCTCGCCATCATATAATCATCGGATTGGAAAGCGCTCGGCGCCACCACCGCGTACCCGTCCAACGAGCCGGATCCGGAGGTCGAAGGCCCGCTGTTCACGTGACTCAGGATTTCGGTGGAATCCACGACTCCTACGACTTTGAAACGGTCGTGGCGCAGCGCCTTACGTCCCAGCGCATCCGCCTTTTCGCTCACATGCATTGTGGAACCGATGGGATATTGGCCTTGGTGTGACGAGTCGATGGCCACCTCACGCGACGTCTTCGGCATTCGTCCCGTCACCACATGGTAGGTCGAGACTTCTTTGGGCGCGGAAAGTATGCGGATGCTCTCGTCACTATGCGCCACGACGACATCTTTCAAGTATCCGTATTCGATACGCGAGGCTCCGGGCGCCTTGTCGATCTGCCGGCAATCGTCCTTATCAAGTCCATAGCTCGAAATCACATTCAGATCGGCCAGATGGTGCTCGGCAAAGTAAGCGTTGCCGGTGTCACGCATATCAGGCCCGGATACCATGAGGCCGACCAGCGCGTAGGAGCCCAGCGCCACCAAGCAGACAATGGAGAAGAATCGACCTTTCGATTTCGAAAACGCCTGCCAGATGTCGTGCCACAGCATCCGTTTGGAGGCGTGGAATCGGGCGGCGTCCGCAGTGCTCTGCCCGGAATCCGAACGCATCGTATGTTCGTCCGCCATATCGATCACCATTCGTCGCCGTCGATGCCGTCAAGGTTCGCAAGCTCTTCGATGGACTGCACCCTGGTGTTGCGCATACGGATGACGCGGTCGGCGTTGGACGCGATGTCAGCATTGTGGGTGGCGATAACCGCCTGATCCGTCTCGCAGGTGTCTATGCCGGCCAAAATCTTCAAAAGTGCCGCTTTTCCGGCATTGCAAGCCCCAAGGATAACCGCCAACTCACCTTGGTCGACGGGAAACGTCACGTCGTGATTCGCATCAATGGCGGTTTCACCAGTTCTGTATTGCCCCGCCTCTCCCATAACGCCGATATATGCCATTCGAACCGCCCCCACAGCTTGATTCGCAGTTCCGATAACGACGGAAAAACTGCGCTTATCTATCGATCATAACGGCCTGCAAGGATGAGGTATATCGTCATAAAACGCTAGAAATCCAACAAAAATCTGTCTAGTTTCCCTCTTTCACGACGCGACCGAGATGGGCAAAATCGGGGACTTTGTTCCAGTGAACGGTGTAGCCGGCACCATGGGCGCAGAAGACGGAATCGGGCGTGTTTTCAAGATCAGTTTCCGGGTCATAGCCGGTTTGCTTGATGATTTCGTCGGCATTGTGGCACGGCTGGTATCCGGCGAAAACGCAGGTGAGCGACCCGCGGCCGTGGGTATAGGCGTTGACGTCCATCGAATAGTCCCGCATCTGCGAAACCGGCGCCTGGCCTTCCAATTCGGCGTAATCGCCGTCGGATTTCGGAGCGTCAAACGTTCCGCTCATCCGCTGGATATCGGCCATCGCACGACCCAGCATATCCTGCGGAACATCGAGACGGAAGCTGTAGAACGGTTCCAGAAGCCGGCACTCGCCCTTTGTTTTCAGTTCCATCAGCCCTTGTCGCACCGCACGGTAGGTGGCCTCTCGGAAATCGCCGCCTTCCGTATGCTTTTCATGGCCGCGACCGGCGATCAGCGTTATCGTCATGTCGGTGATCGGCGAGCCGGTGAGGACGCCGAGATGTTCCTTTTCGCGCAGGTGCGTCAAAATCGCGCGCTGCCAGTTGCGGTCGAGGTCGTCCAGGCTGCATTTCGACTCGAAACGCAACCCGCTGCCGGGTTCGCCGGGCTGAAGCAGCAGATGGACTTCAGCGTAATGGCGCAAGGGCTCGAAATGGCCGATGCCCTCCACCGGTGCAGTGATGGTCTCACGATAGAGGATGCCACCGGTGTCGAAATGGACGTCGAGCCCGAAACGGTCATGCATCATCTGGGTGATGATCTCGATTTGCACCGCCCCCATCAGCTGCACGTGAATCTCGCCGAGCCTCGCCACCCAGCGCACATGCAACGACGGGTCCTCATCCTCAAGCGTGCGCAAGGCTATCAGGATATGGTGCAGTTCCGGGGTGACCTCGGCGGGTTTGGCGACCGGCTCCGCCGACGAAGAATCCTTGCCTGGGGTCTCCTCGACGTTATCCTGCTTGCTTTCGCCAGCATCCGATTTGCCGGGCAACACCGTGTAGGTCAACACCGGCTGGAGTATGGACTGCCCGGCGTTGGCCTCAACGCCCAGCCCTTCGCCGGGGAACGTGCGCGTCAATCCCGTCACCGCGCACACCTCGCCGGCAGCTACTTCATCGGCCAGTTCGAACTTCGCTCCCGAATACCGCCGAATCTGGTCGACTTTCTCCTGCCAGACTTCTGTTTCGGAATCGGGCGAATCGGCTTCTTCGCGCCTATTGGTGAGCACTGCCTTGACCTTGAGCGTGCCGCCGGTGACCTTGAGCCATGTAAGCCGGTTGCCCTGTCCGTCATGCGAGATCTTGTAGATGCGAGCGCCGAAATCGTCTGGATAATCCCGTTGCCGCGTATACCGTTCCAGCCCCTGCAGGAACTCGTCGATACCCTCGAGTTTCAGCGCGGAACCGGAATAACAAGGGAAAAGCTGCCGCTCGGCAACCATCGAACGCAGCGTATCGTCTGAGATATTGCCGCAGCCCAGCAATTCATCCATCGCGGTGCCGCTCTCATCGAGCAACGCGACTTCCTCCTGCTTCCCCGGCTCGGTATCCCCTTCGAAATCGATGCAACCCTCGGAAAACCGCTGTTGCATCTGTGCGATGAGTCCCGCCTTGTCGGCTCCGGCAGCATCCATTTTGTTGATGAAGATGAAGGTCGGTACGTGGTAGCGGGCCAGCAGACGCCACAAGGTTTCGGTATAGCCCTGCAGCCCGTCGCCCACGCCGATGACGAGAATCGCATAATCGAGCACCGTGAGCGTGCGTTCCATCTCGGCCGAAAAATCAACATGGCCAGGGGTGTCGAGCAGCGTGAATGCAAAATCGCCCTGCTGCAACATGGCCTGCTTCGAAAAAATGGTGATGCCGCGCCGCTTCTCCATGGCATCGGTGTCGAGAAAAGCATCGCCGTGGTCCACGCGCCCCAGCTTACGAATCTCGCCGGCACGATAAAGCATCGCCTCGCACAGCGTAGTCTTCCCCGCGTCCACATGCGCCGCGATCCCCACCACCGCTCGTTTCATTCGCCTGCTCCCCCTCATCCATTACACAACCACCCGTTGCATAATCATTTTATTACCGAAAGACTATCGCACGAAACATAAGAGGACGATCACGTCGCTTCTCCTACCATTATTATTTTCGCCCGCATCCGAGGCAAGAAGCCCATTGCAAAGTCAAACCAGCCCTGGTCAGATTTACACAACTCGATATAAAATACTATTCCATAAGCGCTATATCAACAATAACGACAGGATTTCTATGAGTTCAACCAACGCCGACGCGGACGAAACCGAAACCGCAACACCTCCTACACCTGAAGAAGAGCCTTCAAGTGAGGATCGAAGCAAGGAAATCAAAACAGGAAAGTTCATCGAATTTCGATTCAAGAACCAAGTACGCAATACGGTTTCCGGTAAATTCCATACCAATTCCTCCATGGACAACCCAAAGAAAACCGATAATACCAAGTCCCAAAGAGATGGCGACACCAAAGAAGAAGAAGAAGACCGACAAGCTCTCCATGATCGCCTCCTCTCAGCCTTGCAGATGAAACATCTAGTCGTTCTGGCAGGATCAGGCACTTCGCTAGACCCCTTGTTCGGCCCCAGTATGAGCGACCTTTGGATTAAGGCAGAGCCATCTATTAATGACCACGTTCAAACAATTCTAAAAGAAACAGTCGGTGGTTCCGTCATAAAAGAAAAGAATATTGAAGAATTCCTCAGTGTACTCGAATCGCTCATCGACTCCCCTCGATACAGAAAATTTAGAAACATCTCTGAGGAACAAACCGAAACGGACACGAAGGCAAACACCAAAGAGGAAAACGAAACCGGCATAGACCAGACACCGACAGAATCCGACAAAGACAACGGGCTGAACCATTCATCATCAGACGAGGAGAAGAAAAGAAGAAAGGAATACGATGCTCTTGTTAGCTGCGACAAAGAAATAAAAAGCACGATTCTCGACTGTTGTAGATTGTTCCCAGACCCTCTTAAAGGGCTTTGGCAAGTCTGTGAGCCCCATCTGACAGAAGATGTCTGCAATCGACTAAACATAAGAAAAAATGACATCAAAAACCAAATAGATACCGATGGCCATGTTGTTTGGATTGAAAAAATTGTTGAAGCCATAGAAAACTACAATAATTCTCGTACACAAGAAGGCGACTCTTCACAAAACGAACCGACCAATATCGATGGCACCGATACCATTAAGACGCACATTGATCTCATCAAGGAATCGATAACAGATCGATGCCTTCTGATTTTCGGAAGTAGAACTCAGAAATGGAATCCCGATCACGCTCCATTATGGGATATTGTTACAAGGCAAATAACTACAGATGATAAGCAAACCATGGAAATCATCAGAGAGTTTAAGCCCGATTGTCAAATTATAAACGATGAGCCAAGCATCGAAGAACTTCTCAATAAAGCTAAGAAATACAGTACTGAACTTTCTTCTACAGTCAACGTGGAGGATTGGATTTCGAAAATCCGGAACATAATCTTTAATAACAGTTATAAGTTACTAAATAAAAAGTCAGATTTGGCACGTCTTCACCAAAAGTTTCTGAAAGACCTCGCACTGAGACCTGCAAAGTCTCCGCGCCCACAGTTGTTTACCACCAATTACGATCGCCTATTCGAGACAGCAGCCGGGCAGAATGGCCAGTCCGTCATTGACGGTTTTTCATTCAGTTTTCCCCGTGTCTTTGACTCGCGATTCTTCGGATACGATATAGTCCGCCGATCAGGTGAAGACGAGCATGAACTTGTCCCACAGGAAGGCGTCATTAAACTCTACAAACTTCATGGTTCTGTCGACTGGCAAACAGATCATACTTCGGATTTTGAAAAAAACATTACTATCAATGAAAACGTGAAAGCAGACGATGCATGCATGATCTTCCCTTCAAAACAAAAGTATCATCAGAGCTATGAAGAACCTTATCTTGGCCTGATGGCAGAATTCAGGGAATCATTACGTAGACCGAATACCTGCGTTCTAGTCATCGGATTCGGGCTCAACGACGACCACCTTTCAGGCCCGTTACTCAGCGCCATCAAAACCAATCCGTCACTACATGTCATCTTCGTACTCCCATCGGCAATACAACTAGCAACAGAAAAGAAAAAGCCAAAAGCCGACAAATATAACCGATATTGGGACGATATACGCAAGGAACTAGAGCACGACGCAAACAACATCACTCTAATTAACGCAATCTTCGGATCATTCACTGACGTGATACCCGAATTGAAAGCCATGTCGCCCGCCGACAAACTGCAATTAGCCGTACAGGAAATAGCCGGAAATGTGGTACGTAATGCAAAATGAACCTATACAAGAAGATAAGACCGTAGGGCTCTTTTCCAGCGAACTGCTCATCGGCTCCATAACCAGCGTCTCTCCTGACACCGTTATCTGTACCGTGCCGAATCAACAGACTGGATCAGGCGTCCAGTACTGCGGAGACCGCCAAGGAGTGGGAGAAGTTGGAGAATACGTTGTCATCCAATCCCAACAAGTAGTGCTGATGGGCAGAATCAGCGATGTCACCGTGCCACATAGCGACATCGCGCAACTTGAGCACAACACCTATACCGTGAATACGGTATCCGCAAACGCCACTATCCAACTTCTCGGGTCCATTGCACAAGACACCTTCAAAATCACTGCAGGGGTGACTGCATACCCGCGTCTCGGTGACCTTGTGTATTCATTGCCGAAAGCGTTTCTTGGCCTCATTCCACAAAACGCCGCCAGTGTAGACGGAGACGTGCAACTGGAACTTGGAACACTCAAAGGAACTTCGACGCCTATTGCTCTACGCCCGGAAGACCTCTTCTCACGGCATTGCGCAATCCTCGGCATGACCGGCGGCGGCAAAAGCTACACACTAGAACATTTACTAGAAGAGTTACAACGATATTCCAGTTCTAAGGCAATACTCATTGATTCGACTGGAGAATATAAGCCTTGTTGCTTCGAGAAAAACGAAGCGGGCGAAGACAAGGCACTAGATTTGATATCTTGGCTGCATACGCCAAATGGGGACAACGACGGGAACGAAATCAAATTTTCTGCATCCTGTTTTTCGGATTCTGATTATTTTTCTCTGTTCCTTCCAACTGCTACCACACAAGCGCCAACCTTACTTAATGCCTTGCAATCGTTACGAGTATTAAAAGCATTGTCTGCCGATACATCCCTATCAGATCAAGGCAGTGAGTTTTCTACGCCAGAATCTGGTATCTTGACAAAATTAGGGAAAAAGCTTTCTGCTTTCAATTCCTTAATAAACAACAATCCTTCTTTAAGAAAAATTTTCGTCGACCCTAATGCGTCATTTGATATACAGTCTTTACCCCAACAAGTAATTGCGGAATGTATTAAGGTGGACAATAGCGGATATTGGAGAGAGAACGCACAACTGCTTAATTGGTGTCAACCACTATTATTCCAAATACGCCAAGTTTTGTACAGTGGGCATTTCCCCTTTGCTCTAAAAACGGATGACACAGATTTTACTTCAAAACTTGACAATTTCTTGAAACCAAAAAACAAACAACAACTATTGGTCGTTGACATATCTGACATGGACCCATCCGGTAAAGCACGACAAGTAATTGTCAATGCTATTGCAAATTCACTTATGGACTATGCGCGAAATAAAAAAATCATACGAGCCACTCGTCCACTTATGCTACTCATCGACGAAGCTCATAATTTTATTGGTAAAAGCACCGGTTCACCAGACTTTGCATACTCATTGCATGGTATTGAGGACATTTCACGTGAAGGGCGTAAATATGGATTGAACCTCGTCTTAGCTACTCAGCGTCCACGTGATTTATCTGGCGCTGTATTGAGTCAAATGGGAACGATGATTGTGCATCGTCTAGTTAATGACAGCGACCAGAAGATAATTAGAGATACTAGTGGTGCAGCCAGTAGTGCATCCCTGCGTTATCTTCCTGATTTGCAGCCAGGAGAAGCTTTGATACTCGGAACAGATATTCCCATACCACTTGATGTACAAGTTGCAAAACCAGTCCGACATCCTCATTCTCAAAGCTCTAATTTCCAAGGTACTTGGCATCTAATAGAACAGAAGCAAACAGACACTGAACCTCAAGAAAACAAAGACGAAACTGAAAGGTAATGCTGAATCAATGTTCTCTCCACGGATATAGGCCTTGATCATAATCCAAAGCCTTTAGGAAGGGCTTGCTCAAACCGGGAACTACGAAATCCATGTAGCAGAAATCGCCTATACGAGCGGCAAGTTAGCTTTTAACTCCGGCATTTCTTGCCTGATGCTCAAGCCTTTGGCAGCCAGCGCACAAATCGAACTCAGGCGGTTTGGAGCCACCGCATTCTTACGGGGATTCTCATTTTTCGAACGGTCGCAGACCTTGCGCATGTAGCTTCCAGTAAGATTGAACAGTTCCTCATCGAACTGCACGTTCTGCTATCGCTATCGCCCATGTCTCGCCGCTTTGGAATTGATCATCTCGTCATGGAGCGTCCTGCTCATGTTCTTGAAGGCATCAATCGGGGCATCAAGCTGGTTGACGATGCCTCGCACAGTATCGACCAGGCATGGTGAAGCGGGCCAAAAGAATTGGGAAGAAAGAACAAGCGACGTCGCTTCACCACACTACCTGCGGATTCCGGTCCTCCAGTAAAACCGAGCATCCATTATTACCAGCGAAAGATAAGAGACAAGGCCTTCATCGAATCACTGGTTTCAGTCTACACGCCTTTATGATATTTTGCGACACTTTAATAAAATTTCGTCTCGAAATACGAAAAACCGTCACCAACGACCAGCAGACCAGCAGACCGGCGACCGGTTGCCGGATGACGATGAACTCCGCCATCCGGCAACCGCATACCCCTACCATCGCCCGTCACTCGGCACCCAGAACGGCGTCCTCCAGCGCAGCGATCAGAAGCGTGTCGGCGTTCGGCATCCGCAGACGCCGAAGCTTGCCGCCTACGGATTCGATCTCATTCTTCAGTTCGATGTCCACATCGTAGAGAATCTCGAGATTGTCGGCGATGAAGCCGAGCGAGGCCGAAACGATGGTGGAGATGCCGCCGTTTTGGATGAGGTCCTTGGCGGTTTCCTTGAAATCGGGTCCGATCCAGGGCTCGCCGGTGCGTCCGGCACTCTGCCAGGCGATGGTGAATTGCTTGCCGCGCAGGCCGGCGGCCTCGGCTACCGTCTTGGCATTGCCGGTAACCTCATCGAGATACGGGTCGCCACCGTCGATGATGCGCATCGGCAGGCTGTGGGCGCTGAAGATGACCTTGGTATCGTCGCGATCGGTGAGCTCCTTCATGGCGACGAGCTGGTCGGTCCAGAACTTGATGAGGTTCCCGTCCTTCCACCAGCTGCGGATGGGATGGTAGGCGATTCCCGGATGCTTCTTCAACGCCTCCTGCGCGCGCTCGTGATAGTTTTCAACGGAATACTCGGAATACTGCGGGGCCAGCGGAAGACCGTAAACCTCGGTAATCCCGGCTTGCGCAAACTCGTCTACAGTGCCGGCGATATAAGGCTCGATGTATTTGAATCCCTTGCGAACAACATATTCGCCGGGATGATCGCGGTCGAGCGCGGCCTGAAGGCCTGCAACCTGGCCGTCGGTGATCTTGGCGAGCGGCGAGGTGCCGCCGATGGCTTCGTAACGGCCGGCGAGCTCGTCAAACAGACGCTGAGGCGGCTTGACGCCATGGCGGATATTGGTGTAATAGCCCATCAGGTCCTCGGTTTTGTACGGGGTACCGTAGGCCATCAGAAGCACCGCCTTTTTCGGGGCGGCGGATGCGTTGTCGGAATGTTCACTTGTCATAATCGATGGTTCCTTTGTTGAAGGGGACGAATAGGGTCAGCACGATGCACACCACGGTGATCGCCAGCGCGACCAGGAACATGGCGCGGAAGGAGGTCAGCGTCGGGTTGCCGTTCACGCTGCCGACGAGCATGGCCGAGGCGAAGACGAGCGGAGCGATGGTCATGCCGATTTTCTTGCAGGCCGAGACACCTCCGATGGCCTGCATGCGTTGGTCAGGTGCGGCAAGCCGGCCGGCGATGACCTGCAGCGGCGAGGACATGAAGGCACCGAGGCCGAGGCCGAAGAGCGTCGAGAGCACGAAGAACGCCGGCAGACTGTTGGAGGTCAGGAGCATGCCGATAACGGAAATAGCGTTGATGGCGCTCGAAACGATCAGGGCTTTCTTGTTGCCGAGTTTGTCGACGAAAATGCCGCCGATGTACGCACCGATCAGGCTGCCCAGCCCGGTGCCCATCATGGTCATGCCGGAAAGCGCCTTGGATAGATGGAAGACGACGTGAACGTAAGTGGGAATATAGACGAACAGCGAGAAGAGGCTGCCGCCGACCATCGCGAGTACGAGGGTGAGCACGTAGGAGCGGTGACGGAACAGGCTGATCGGCAGGAACGGCATCGCGCCCTCGTCAAGCCTCTTTTCGCAGTATAGGAAAATCAGGAACGCGACCACGGCGATGACGAAGAGCAGAAGAACCACGACCCAGTACTGCTGGAAATGCTGGCTCAAGGTGATGGCGAGCATCAGCGTCAGCAGCGCCACCGAGAACGAGCACAGGCCCGCCAGATCGGTTTTCGAAGCGGTTGCCGCCAGCTGGTTATCCATCACGAACCAAGCCAGGACGAAAAGGATGAGCAGAACGGGAAGCATGCCGCAATAGAAGGCACGCCAGTCCTTGGCCATCCCGATCGCCATACCTGCGAGCGCCGGCCCGGCGATGGCGGAAAGCCCCGCGACCACGCCGACGAGGGAGACCCTGCGCCCTTGGTGATTGCTGCGGGCGGCTTGCATCAGCTCGCTCATCGCGAGCACCATGATCCCGCTGTCGCCGATGGCCTGGATGAAGCGGCCGGCGAGCATCAGCGGATATACGGGTGCCAGCGCAATGATCAGGCAGCCGACGAACCAGAAGCTGAGCTCCCAAAGGAAGACCTTCTTGGTGCCGCGGGTGTCGGAAAGGTTCGCCATGATCGGCGTGCCTACCACAAGGCCCAGCGTGTAGATGCCGGCCACCCAGGAGGAGCCCAGCGTGGTCAGGCCGAAGGTCTTGGCGATCGAGGAAAGCAGGGTGCCCGCCGAGCCGCTGTCGAGCTGGGTGACGAAAACGACCAGAGCGTAGAACCAGATCGGGGGCTTGCGTATGGCTTGCCCCAAAGCCTTCGCCGCATCGGTTGTCCCAGCCGCCTTGGTTTGGGCTTGGGAGGCAGCATCACTCATGATGGCCGGCCCCGGCGGCTGACGCGGTTGAAGACGCGGAGGCGGGAGCGTCGGATGACGAAGAAACCGGCTCATCGGCCCCTGCGGGAATGATCTCGCCTTCCATGGTGTGACGCGCACCCGGCTTCGGCTTGCTCACTTCCCAGCCGTCGAGGAAGAAATGATCCAGATCCTCGGCCGGCAGATACGTTCCGGTGATGAAGTACGGGAAGTCGCCGTAGACGGCGCTGGCTTCGGCGTAACGCATGGCTTCGATGATCTTCTTGAAGACCAGCGGATCGTCGGCCAGCAGCAGCACGCCCCATTCGTGGTCATCTAGCCCCATCGCGCCGGTGATGAACGGCAGCACGCGTCCGCCGAACGAACGGCCAATCTTGCCATGATCCTTCATATAGGCCTGACGCTGCTCGAACGGCAGGGTGTACCAGTTGGCGTCGGGGATGCGGGTTTTGGACATCGGATAGAAGCAGACATACGGCTTCTTCGGCAGTTTCGGCTTGACCGCACGGCTGACATAGCCCCAGCCACGCTCGGTTTTCGGTTTGCCGGAGTAGGTGCCGGACTCCCCTATCGAGACGAACGAACCGGCTTTGGTCATGAACGCCGACAACGGCAGCTTTGCCAGACGGTTTTCGATTTCGTTGAGTTCATCCAACGTCTCGCGGTACAGGATCAGGCCGAGGTCACCCTTATGGCCGCTGACGTCGAAGAGATACCAGCTTCCTTTGCCTGCTTCCTCGTTGGTCTCGAACTGCGCAAGCATCTGCTTGAACTGGTCGACCTCACGACGCTGCGCCTCGGCATCCTGCTTCTGGAACGACGGCCAATCCATCTTCCACCACAGGTCAAGGCAATACCAACCATCCAATGTCGCTACTGGATCTTGCATATCCCTCATCTCTCCTTTGATTGCGTACGGATATGCCCGCCGGCTTTCGGCACGGCGCTGCTGCACGTCATGGTCGACAAGACCAGCAAGATACATCCGACCGGTTACGTCAAACCTTGCATGCCTTTCTAGCAATCATGTCCGCTATTACTTTGCGATAACTTATCCGACCACTACAATCAGGACAAGAAACCTCAATGACATCAACCAAAACAGACATTTCTGCCAGCAAATAGCAAACGGCCATCACCACAGACAATGACATCAAAAGTCTGTTACGATAACTGTTAGAAGGTTTGACTTCTCAAGTCACAAGAGACATGTTACTCGTCGAAAAGCGCTTTTGAGACATATTTATAATATTTAGTCTCAAAACAAGGTATTCCGCGGATTTCCCGGCGTGTCGAAACAGAATGGCTTACTTCAACCTGCGGTCACCAACAGATACCGCACGTATTTCCATCTTTCTTTTGACAATCACGGGTCAGGGCGAGCCGTTCCATAGAAAAGACTGTGGCCGTCCGCAATCGGGACGGCCACAGTCTTGAATCTTATTGATTCTTTGATTTCAAGCTACATACTTGGCCGGGTCGGCGGCGAAGCTCTTCACGCAGTTGTCGCTGCAGAAATAGTAGGTCTTGCCGTTGTAGTCCTGGCTGCCGGCGGCGGTCTTCGGGTCGATCATCATGCCGCAGACCGGGTCCTTGACGGTGTTGGCGTCGCTGTTCATGTTCATATCCATGGTTGTTCCTTCTTTCGCTTTCGCGGGTTGGTTGTTGCGTGGCGCATCTTTGGATACGCCAACAGATTGTGCGGCATCTTTGAGCTCGACATGACGTTCGCGCAGCTTGAAAGTGAAGCGACGGGGCTTGAGTGTCTCCGGGTTGAAGCCGCGCAGACGATTGGCGTTCAAGACCACGGAAAGCGAGGAGAACGCCATCGCAGCTCCGGCGATCATCGGATTGAGCATGATATGCCAGAACGGGTAGAGGATGCCGGCGGCGATCGGGATGCCGATGCCGTTGTAGCCGAAAGCGAAACCAAGGTTCTGCTTGATGTTGCGCATGGCCGCACGCGACAGGTCGATGGCGGTAACCAGGCCGGTGAGACTGCCGGAGACCAAGGTGATGTCGGAGGACTCGATGGCCACGTCAGTCCCCGTGCCGATGGCGAATCCGACATCGGCGGCCGCGAGCGCCGGGGCGTCGTTGATGCCGTCGCCGACCATGCCGACGATGTGCCCCTCGTTTTGCAACCGCACGATTTCGGCGGCCTTGCGTTCCGGGCGGACACCGGCGATGACACGGTCCACGCCCACCTGATCGGCCATCGCTTGGGCGGTGGTCTTGTTGTCACCGGTCAGCATGACCACCTGCAGCCCTCGTTCGCGCAACGCAGCAATCGCCTTGGCCGAGTCCGGCTTGACGGTGTCCGCCACGGCCAGCACAGCGACCAACGCGCCGTCCACGGCAGCCAGAATCGGCGTCTTGCCTTTTCGTGCGTAATCGGCGAACAGCGCTTCGGTTTTGTCATACGGCATCCCGATTTGACGGTCTTTCACCAAAGCGGCATTACCGACGATGACGTCATGACCCCCGACTTTCGCCACCACCCCGCTGCCCGGCACGGCTTCGAACGAATTCGCCTTCGGCACGTCCAGCTTGCGCTGCTCGGCACCTTTGACGATGGCCTGCGCCAGCGGGTGTTCGGAGACCTGCTCGGCTCCGGCGATCAGGGAAAGCAGATGTTCCTGTTGCGTTTTTTCGACTGTCGCGCCATCCGCATTTTCGGCTTGCACATCCCCGAGCCAACCGATATCGGTCAGTTCCGGCTTGCCGCGCGTTATCGTGCCGGTCTTGTCGAGCACAACGGTGTCGACGTCATGCGCGGTCTGCAGCGCCTCGGCGGAACGGATGAGCACACCGAAACGCGCGGCCTTGCCGGTGGAAATCGTCACGGAAAGCGGGGTGGCGATGCCCAAGGCGCACGGGCAGGCGATGACCAGAACAGCCACGGCGGAGACGAGTCCGTACAGCCCTTGCGGAGCGGGGCCGAACAACCACCAGATCACGAACGTCCAGATGGCGATGAGGATGACGCCCGGCACGAAGTAGCCGGAGATCCTGTCGGCAAGCTTCTGGATCGGCGCCTTGGAGGTCTGGGCGGTGCGCACCAGCTTGATGATCTGCGCGAGCACGGTGTCACGGCCGACCTTGGTGGCGCGATATCGCAACGTTCCGTTGCCGTTGATCGTGGCACCGGTGACGATATCGCCTTCGCCCTTGGCAACCGGAATGGACTCACCGGTGATCATGGATTCGTCGACGGAAGTCCGGCCCGAAATAACCTTGCCGTCGACCGGCAGCTGCTCGCCCGGCTTGATAACGACGATATCGCCCACTTCGACCTTATCGGCGTTGATGTCAAACTCCTTGCCGTCGCGCACGACGTGGGCGGTTTTGGGCGTGAGACCGATCAGCGCACGAATCGACTCCCCGGTTCCCAGACGCGCGTGGGCTTCGAGCAGCTGGCCCAAGAGCATCAGCGTGATGATGGTGCCGACGGATTCGTAGTAGGGTTCGCGGGCGCTGGCAGGCAAGATTCCCGGCGCCACGGTGACTACGACGCTATACATATACGATGCGGCGGTTCCCAGCGCCACCAACGAATTCATTTCCGGGGCGCGATGCGCGAGCGCCAGCCAGCCGGTGCGGTGAATCGGCCAGCCGGAATAGAACATGACCGGGGTGATGAAAAGGAACTCGACCCACGGATTGGTGAAAAAGTCGATGACGCCCATGGGCACGAACGCTTTGAGCCACATACCGAACATGGCGAAGACGAACACCGGGATCGTCAGCACTGCGGCGACGACCAGCCTGCGTTCGAGCGCTTTGATCTCGGCCTTGCGCACCGCTTCCGGATCGTCGGTCCGGGGCCGCCGTCCGTTGGTTGCAGATCGCGTTGCCGTTTGTTCGCTGACTTGACTCATTGTCTGCTCCGTATCATTGTTCAGGTCATCCATATTCACGAGGTGACCAGATGGTCTGTTTCAATCTCGCGCTGCCGATCGTGTCCGGCGTAGCCCTTTGCCGTCTGCCGCCACAGCCACATCCGGCTATCGGCCTCCAGACTCCGGCCAAGGCACGCACTCTTTGCTTAGGCCTTTGCCTTCGCGCCCTTCGGCAGCACATGCACCATGCCGTGCAACATGTTCATCCCGCACGCATACGGCAGATCACCGGGCTTGTTCGGCGTGAACTCGACGTCGGTCGTCGTGAACGGCGGTAGGGTCTGGTCGATGCCGAGGTCGCTGAAGACGACATGAGAGGAGCATTCGCCATCCTCCTGACGGTCGAATTGCAGACGGACCGGCGAGCCGGCCTCCACGTCGATCTCGGCCGGCGTATAGCCACCTTTCACCACGATATGCGCCGTCTGCAACGCACCTTCACGGCTAGCCTGCGCGGCCTTGCGGGGCGCGAAGAAGTACCAGACGATGACCACGCTTACAATCAGGGCGACCAGGATCACTGCGATGTCGATAACCATATCCCCTCACAATCCGCCGCCGCAATACCCTCCGGCAGCCTCGTCGTATTCGCCGTAACTGAAATTCAGCATACCCCCCTAGGGTATATGATGTCAATATATTCAGCTCAGCATCGCAATGGGCGATACACGAACAGACCGAAACGTTCGATGGAAGGAAGGCAACGATGGAACAAGCCATACAGCACGAAAGTGCACGCCCGAATAAAGTCTCAAGCAAATCCAGGCCGCCGGAATCGACAGAGTCCATGGGCGGTATCGAATCCGCAGGTTCCGGTCAATCGGCACATTCCTGCGTACATGGCGACAATATATCCCCCACACTAACCACGACACAGCCCGACACCGCTTCGAAACCATGTGCCCACGTCGGCTACGTCCACGACAAGAAGAAGCTGGTCACCCGCCTGCGCCGCATCGAAGGTCAGGTACGGGCGATCACCGCGATGGTCGAGAACGACACCTACTGCATCGACATCCTCACCCAGATCGCCGCGTCGAATAGCGCCCTGAAATCCGTGGCGCTGCTGTTGCTCGGCGACCATCTCGACAGCTGCGTGGCCACGGCCGCCGCCAAAGGCGGACCGGTCGCCGACGAGAAGATGGACGAGGCCATCGCCGCGATCACGCGATTGGTGAAATCGTAAAGCCGCAATGGCCGGTCAGGCAGACCCGTCGCGAGTGCCGCTTGGCGTCATCCTCGACGCACGGCAATCCAACGGAGACGCACAGCAGATACGAATGTGTCCTGATTCCCCAATGACGAAAAGGAATCAGGACACACTGTTTTAGCGGCGCCTACCGGCTCGGGTCAACGCCCCGGAAGGCACCACACAATTTACTTGCTGTTTTCCGCGCGGGAGTGGCTGTAGATCATCTTCATGGAGAAGATGAAGAGCAGCATGGCCACGAGGATGATCACGCCGCCGATGATGAACACGTTGGCGTACGAGGAAGCAGCGCCCGGAGCGGTACCCGCGATCGAGCCGCCGCCCATGGACTTGTTGGTCATCATCTGGCCGAAGAGCGCGACGCCGATGGAACCGGTGATCGCCTGGATCAAATCATTGAAGCCCAGTGCACGTCCGGACTCCTCCGCCTCCACGGTCAGCGTCGCGGTGTCGACGATCGGCTGATAGAAGAAGGAGGTGCCGAAGTAGTAGATGCAAGGAGCCACGGCGAGTGCCCAGATCTGGCCGGCGGGAATCAGGAACGCAATGGCGATCAGGCCACCGCCCATGCAGGCGAGCGCCAGGATGACCGAAGCCTTGCGACCGATCTTCTGGATGATCGGACCCGCGGCGAAGCCCATGATGGCGGCGAGGATGATGGACCAGACCAGGAGGTTGGAGACCTTCGAGGAATCGATGCCATAGACGTCCATACCGATGTTGTTGACGCCAGCGTTCAAGGTATAGCTGAAGAAGTAACCGATGAAGATGACGGTCATGGTCACGGCGAAAGCCGGATTGGCGAGCATCTTGGGGGTGATGAACGGGTTCTTGGCCTTGTTGATGTAGACCACGAAGGCGACGAGCGTGACGATGCACGCAATGCCCCAGGCCCAGTTCATATCGGTGAAGAACATCGTCACGGCACCGGCGAACAGGCCGATCAGGATGAAGCCGACACCGTCGATGTGAGCACCCTCGGCGTGCTGGTCGGGAAGGTTCTTGGCCAATGCCGGGATGCCGAAGACGGCGAGAATGCCGACGCCGAAGAGCCAACGCCAATCGACCAGGGTCATGTAGCCGGCCAGGAACACGCCCAGAGCCGCCGCCACACGGAAGACCGCGACGAAGACGCCGTACCAGAGCACGCGCTTGCGCTTCTCGACGTACTTGGAGACCAGCACCAGGAAGATGGAACCGGTGACCTGCCAGCCGATGGACTGCAACACGCGGGCGGCGATGACGATCCAGATGCTCAGCTGACCCAGGCAGCCGAGCGCGGAGCCGATAACGAAGACGATGGTACCGTAGGTCACCATCTTTTTCAGCGATACGAAGTCACCTAGCGAACCGTAGATGACGCACACGATGCCCAGCACGATGCCGGGAATCGAGGTGATCAGCGGCGCCAGGCCGGGCTGGCCCAGCTGCTTGCCGATGTTCGCGTAGATCATGCCGAACGCCTGCTGCTGCAGCACGCCCAACGTGTAGATGGCCAGGATGATCGGGATGGCGACCTTGGTCATCTTGTTCATTTTCTCGAACTCCGGGGTCCCCTCCTCAGGAACCGGTATCCCGTTGCTCTGGTCCTTGACTGCTGTTTCAGCCATGTACTTTCCTTTCCCTTCGAAAAGTATGTTGGTTATTGTTGTTTTCGTTCAACGGATGCGATTCGCTGAACGAAACGTTTGCGGAACCGTTCGACGTCAACGTCCACACAGACGGAGACGTTGCGGTTGTTGCTGACGATGCCGTCGTAGTCGACCACGGTGGCACCGAGGGTCAGCGGGCTGGAGATCTCCACGTCCACGAAGGCGTCGCGCATGGTGAACATATCGGGCTCGACCATCGCCAGTGCGGCGGAGGGATCGTACATCTTGATACCGTTTTCGATGTGGCCGCCGTCATAGGAGCGGAACAGCGCGCCGATCATGACGCCCACCTCGCCGGTCTCTTCCATGTCTTCCAGGTCTTCGACGACCAGATGAGCCTTGCGGCCGATGTCGAGACCGACCATGGTGATCGGCAGGCCGGAGCGGAAGACCATTTTCGCGGCTTCCGGGTCGACGGAGATGTTGAATTCGCCATAGACGCCGATATTGCCGCGAGCGGTCGAGCCGCCCATCATCACGATGCGTTCGACGTGTTCCTTGACCTCCGGGAAGGTGGCGAACAGCAGGGCGATGTTGGTCAGCGGGCCCAAGGTGAGCAGGGTGACCGGCTCCTCGCTTTCCATCAGCACGCGACGCTCCTCGAGGACCGCGTTGTTGGCGGTCAGCAGAGTGGTGTCGGGCTCGGGGAAATCGAACATGCCCATGCCGCCCTTGCCGTGCGCTTCGGTGGCGAAGCGGTTGTCGCGCATCAACGGTGCCGCTGCGCCGCGGGCGACGGGAATCCTGCGGCCGAGGAAGGTCAGCAGCTTCAGGGCGTTGTTGGTGGTGTGCCCGATGCCGACATTGCCCGAAACCGAGGCGATGAGTTTGATATCGACGCTGGGCTCATCGACCAGGAGGGTGATGGCCGCGGCGTCGTCGATGCCAGGATCGGTATCGATGATCAGTGGTTTTCTGGTGTTCATGTGTTATCCCTTCGTTGTGATAATCGAAAAACGAAAATGATGACTGCCCCGTCCGGCACCTGACATACTTCGCCATGGACCTTGGACGGACTGCTTGCGTTGCGATCTTCAGGATGGTTGTGCGGCATCGATCCGACGTTCATCCTCAAGCGCACCGACAAATTGTTCGACGGTGAAAACCGTTTCTTTCAGTCCGACGCCTTGGCCCACCCTGGTGATGGGCGGCGGCGCGACGAAGGACTGACGTAGCACATCGACCTGCGAGAACACCTCTTGCGGCGTGCCGTCAAGAAGCACCTCGCCGTGGCACATCACGACGACGCGATCGAAATTGGCGACCACGAATTTCATATCATGGCTGATGGCGATGCACATCTTGCCCCGGTCTTTCAGCTCGGCGATCAGGTCGTGCAGACGGGCGTCGCCCGCGTAATCCTGTCCGCAGGTCGGCTCGTCGAACACGACGGCGTCCGGATCCATCATCACGACCGCCCCGATGCCGCAGAATTTCTTCTCCGTGAGGCTCAGATCGGCGGGATGCACGTCCAGCTTGTCTTCCAGGCCGGTCAATGCGGCGACCTCGGCAATGCGTTGCTCGATGACGGCCTCGTCCACGCCGATATTACGGGGTCCGAAGGCGAACTCCTCCCGTACGGTTTCAAGAAACAGCTGATCATCGGGATTCTGGAAGACATAGCCCACCCGCTTCGACCATTGCGCGGTCGTCCGCTCGCCGATCTCGGTTCCGTCGATGGTCAGCGTGCCCTGCGTAGGGCGCAATATGCCGTTGAGCTGTTTGGCCAGCGTCGTTTTTCCCGCACCGTTCTGTCCGATGACCGCTACGGACTGGGTACCCTCGAAACACAGGTTGACGCCTTTCAGCGCCTGGCGGCCGGGCTGATAGCTGTAGCCCACATCGCGCAATTGCATCCTCATCGGCCTACCGCCTTCCTGGCCATCGCCACACTCTGCTCATAGGTGACCGCGATGCTTCCATCGCCCAGACCTCGCCGGTTCAGCCCCTGGCTGAGCCTGACGTAATCGGGGGCATCAATGCCATACCGGCCAAGATCGGGTGCCGAGAATATTTCCTTGGCCGTTCCCACACGTCTGACCCGGCCATGGTCCATCACCACGACAGTGTCGGCGTAGCGCGCGACCCGTTCCATGTCGTGATCGACCATGATGACGGTGACCCCGGAAGCATTGAGCTGCTTGACGATATCGAAGATCTCGGAGGCGCCGAGCGGATCGAGCTGCGTGGTGCATTCGTCCAGCACGAGGATGTTGGGCTCCATGATGAACGTGGAACCGAACGCGACGCGCTGCACCTGACCGCCGGAGAGCTCGAGCGGGTCACGATCGAGCAGATCTTCGATATGCACCAGCTGCGAGACCAGTTTCACCCGACGCCGCATCTCCTCGCGGTCGACGCCCCGGTTGCCGAGGCCGAAGGCCAGTTCCTCCGCCACGGTTCCCGAAGCATAGGTGAGCTGGTTGAACGGGTTCTGGAAGACCAGACCGATGTAGTTCGACAGGTCCGCCACGCTGGCATTGGCCGTGTCCACTCCGTTGATGCGCACACTGCCTTCGCTTGTGCCGTTGAAATAGTGGGGAACGAGACCGACCAACGCATGGCACAGCGTGGTTTTGCCTGCACCGTTGGCACCGATGATGCACAGGAAATCCCCCTGCCGCACCGTGAAGCTCACGTCGCTGATCGCCGGGGTGTGCGCATCCTGATAAGTGAATGAATAATGGTCGACTTCCACAACGTTGTTCATCGCGCACCTCCCCACGGATAGACCAACGAAAGCGTTCCGGTGTAATCAAGAAGAGAGAGGACGAGGACCGCCACGAAGAAGACGGCCATCAGGCATAGGGCCATGGTGTCCTGCGCTCTCCAAGCCACCTTGACATAGTTGGTGCGTCGCACGCCTTTGATCCCGAAGCCCCGGGTCTCCAACGTCATGCCGCGCTCCTGGGCGTCGGTCAGCGACGACATGACCACCGGCCCCATCAGCGGCAGGAATGCCCTGAACCGTGAGATCAGGCCACCGCCCGTACCAAGACCGCGCGCGCTTTGCGCCTGGCGGATTACGGTGACCTTGCGCTGCATCTGCGGCACCACGTTCAAGGAAGCGAAAATCAGATAACCCAGCTTGGCGGGGCAGCCGATCTGCGTCAAGGCGGCCACCAGCGAGCCGATATAGGTCGTGGTGTTGGCGATATAGAAACTGCCCAGGAAGACCAGCACGGTGACCACGATCTTCGCGGCGTACAGCACACCCTGCAGGCCAAGCTGTGCGAAACCGAAATCGGCGATGACCGTGGTGTTCTTGGGGCTGTAGAGGCCTTGTATGAACATCAGCATGACGGCCATCGGCACGCCAAAACCGAATATCAGCCCGGAAAACGGCTTCAGGCAGCCGATACGCCACGCAAGCACGAACAGCAGAGCGACAAGGACGAGCCCCAGCGTGAAATCGGGCCAAATCAGCGCGGCAACGCCCAAAACCAGGACACCAAGGAATTTGACCAACGGATTGGCCCTGCCCATCACTCCTGGCGAATCATGCACCTCGTCGGCTTTGCACAGGCGCTCATCCATCTGCGCGTCGCTCGGTAAGGCGTTTGCGCTTTCGCCCTGTCGCAGGCCGGCAAGGATGGATTCGAGATCGTAGCCGCACGGTGCCACATCGGCCTTGATCGCTTTGAAATCGGAGGTCTTGATATTGCCAGAGGCATACTGGCTCATGAAACGGCGCGGAATCTTGGACACCACGATGGTGACGATGAACAGCGTGATGCCTTTGTCGATCAGATTCTCCAGCATCGATGAGGAAAAGACCGAAATGAGGATGTTCTTCCACGCCACGGTGAGCGCCGCAGTGAGGATGGAGGTGCCATTGACGCCCGTCGCCCCGCCGTAGACGAAGACGGTGATCATGGAGGCGGTGACGGTATTGACCACGGAGCACGCCAGCCAGATCAGCAGGATGCCCCACAGCTTCTTGAGCAGTCCCGCCTTGACCATATAGCCGATCACCAGGCCGCACAGTACGCTCGACAACGCATAGGGCAGATAGACCGGATTGGCCACGATGGCCAGAAAGACATTGGTGAGCAGCCCGCACAACGCGGCGACCCAAGGTCCGCTCAGGCAGGCGATGACCATGGTGCCGATCATGTCCATGAACAACGGCAGCTTCAGTGTCGAGCACAGTGTTCCGCCGATGAGGTTGATCCCGACGGCGATGGGAATCAACACCAGAGATTTCGTGGAGAATTGAGAAGTAATACTATGCACCATCTTCGACCATAACGTTACTTTCATGCCCTCTTGACCAATCTTTCGTGACCGGCACAGCCTCATCCCCTACAGCCATACCTGCGAGAAACGATTTACTTGAATACTTTTTCTCTAAAACCGATAATTCCCAATAGTGTGTGTGCCGAATAGACACTTGTATATACATCAGCCGGTAACGGCCAAAGGTAGATAGTAAATGAATAGTTAGAAGAACGCAACTTGTGTAATTATTATCACTAACAGCTGAGCCTCTTCAGTTATTCGCTATTTTCTGATAGCGACCGGTCGATAATCTGCAACATCCCTGACGCAAAATGCCCGTCACGGCCTTTCGGCTATGACGGGCATCGGCGTTTCGCAAGACCCTGTTCGGCTACTCCAGTTCGAGTTTGCCGGTATAGAGCTGGTAGTACTCGCCGTGCTGGGCGATGAGCTCATCGTGGGTGCCGCGTTCGATGATGCGGCCGTGGTCGAGCACCATGATGATGTCGGAGTTGCGTACGGTGGAGAGGCGATGGGCGATGACGAAGACGGTGCGCCCCTTCATCAGGTTATCCATGCCCTGTTCGACCACTTCCTCGGTGCGGGTGTCGATGGAGCTGGTCGCCTCGTCCAGGATCATGGCCGGCGGATCGGCCACGGCGGCGCGAGCGATGGAGATCAGCTGGCGCTGGCCCTGCGAAAGGCCGGACCCATCGCCCTCAAGCACCGTGTTGTAACCTTGCGGCAACATGCGGATGAAGCCGTCGGCGTTGGTGCGCTTGGCCGCGGCGATGCATTCCTCGTCGGTGGCGTCGAGCTTGCCGTAGCGGATGTTGTCGAGCACCGTGCCGGTGAAGAGGTTGACGTCCTGCAGCACGATTCCCAGCGAGCGACGCAGGTCATCCTTCTTGATGTTCTTCACGTCGATGCCGTCGTAGAGGATCTGGCCTTCCTGAATGTCGTAGAACCGGTTGATGAGGTTGGTGATGGTGGTCTTGCCCGCACCGGTGGCGCCGACCAGGGCCATCTTCTGGCCGGGCTTGGCGAACCAAGTGATGTCGTGCAACACGGTCTTGTCGGGGTTGTAGCCGAAGGAGACGTTGGTGAAACGCACGTCGCCACGCAGCAGCGTCAAGCGGCCGTCCGGGGAGGTGATCGCCTTCTCATGCGCCTTCAGCGCGACCTCACGGGCCGACCCCTTGAGTTTCTTGGCGGCCTCGAGCGAACGGGTGCCGTCGTCGTCCGCGGCGCGTTTCCACGCCCAGTGGCCGGTCTCGTGATCGGTTTCGGTCATGGTACGGCCGTCCTCGCCCAGCTCGACATGCACCAAGCGTACGGTGCCGTCGTCGGATTCGGCGGGTTCGTCGATCAGGTTGAAGATACGTGCGGCACCGGCCAGGGCCATCATGATCATGTTGATCTGCGAGGAGATCTGGTTGATCGGGTTGATCAGCGCCTTGGAAAGCGTCAGGAACGAGACGATCGCGCCGAGCGTCAGCGTGCCAGTGCCGCCGATACCGAAATTGAACCAGCCGTTGATGCCGGCGATGCCGCCGACGATGGCCAGCAGCACGTAGAGCACGTTGCCCATGTTGCCGATGACCGGCATGGTGATATTGGCGTAGATGTTGGCCTGGGTGGAGGCGTGGAAGAGCTGCTCGTTCTTCTTGTCAAACCGGCTCTGCGTGGCGTCCTCGTGGTTGAAGACCTTGATGACCTTCTGGCCGTTGACCGACTCCTCGACGAAGGCGTTGACGTCGCCGATCGTCTCCTGCTGGGCCACGAAGTAGCGGCCGGAACGGCTGACGATCACGCGCGCCACCAACAGAATCAACGCCACAAAGACGACGGTGAAGATGGTGAACGGCACGGAAAGCCAGAGCATCGCAAAGAGGGCCACCACCACCGACGAGCCGGAGATCAAAAGCTGCGGCAGCGACTGGGAGACCATCTGACGCAAGGTATCGGTGTCGTTGGTGTAACGGCTCATCATGTCGCCGTGCTCATGGGTGTCGAAGTAGCGGATCGGCAGCTTCTGCTGATGGTCGAACATCTGGTCACGCACGGTCTTCAGAACGCCCTGCTCGATGTCGACGACCATGTAGTTCCACATGAACGAGCAGAGCATGCCCACCGCGTAGATGGCGCCGACGACGATGGTCATGTTGATCAGCGGCCGCCAGTCCGGGGTCTGCGCGTGGATGAAGGGCATGATGCAGTTGTCGATCAGCGGCTGCAGCACAAAGGAAGGCAGTGACTGGGTCACGGCGCACACCAGAATGCCGATGATGACCACGATGCAGCGCCAACGGTAATGGAAGATGTAGCCCATCAGTCGTTTCGCAGTGCCTTTCGGCGCTTTTTTCATCGGAGGAACGCCGCTTTTGGCCTTTTTCATGGCCTTCTTATCGGCTTTCCTTGTCTGTTCGTTCATTGCGGTTTTCGTCTCTTCGGTTTTCGTCAGGTTCTGCTCACTCATCGTCGTCATCTCCCTTGCCCTGGTTCTTCGTCTGGGATTCGTAGATTGACCGGTATTCGTCACAGGTCTTCAGGAGCTCTGCATGCGTGCCGTGGTCGAGGATGCGCCCCTCGTCCAGCACGACGATTTCGTCGGACTCCTGCACGCTGGCAAGACGCTGGGCGATGATGATCTTGGTGGTGTCCGGAATCTCGGTGGCGAAGGCGTTGCGGATCAGCTGGTCGGTTTTGGTGTCGACCGCGCTGGTGGAATCGTCCAGAATGAGGATCTTCGGCTTCTTCAACAAGGCTCTGGCGATGCACAGGCGCTGACGCTGACCGCCGGAGACGTTGGAGCCGCCCTCCTCGATATAGGTGTCATAGCCCTTCGGGAATTCGCGGATGAAGCCGTCGGCCTGGGCGAGCTTGCAGACGCGAACCACGTCCTCGTCGGTCGCATCCGGATTGCCCCAGCGGATGTTCTCGGCGATGGTGCCGGTGAACAGCACGTTCTTCTGCAAGACCATGGCCACCGCGTCACGCAGGGCGACGAGGTCGTAGTCACGCACGTCGTGGCCTCCCACGGAAAGCGTTCCGGAACTGACGTCGTAAAGTCGCGGGATAAGCTGTACCAGGCTTGACTTTGAGGAGCCGGTGCCGCCGACGATACCGATGGTCTTGCCCGAAGCGATATCGAGGTTGATGTCGTCGAGCACCGGTTTCTCGGAGCCGGCCGAGTAACGGAATGTCACGTCATTGAACGAGATGGAACCATCCGACACTTCGGTGATCGGATTGCTGTTGTCGCGCACGGTGCTCACTTCGTTCAACACCTGGCAGATACGCTCGGCGTCGGCACGGGAGATGACGACCATGACGATGATCATGGAGACCATGTTCAGCGCCATCAGAATCTGCATCGCGTAGGTGACCAGCGCCGTGAGGTCGCCGGTGGTCAGGCCCAACGCCGGGTTGTTGTGCGAACCGACGATCTGCTTGGTGCCCATCCAGGAGATGATGAGCATGGCACCGTAGATGCAGGTGTTCAGAATCGGCCAGTTGAAAGCGATGACGTGCTCGGCGCGGCAGAAGTAGTCGTAGATGCGCTGCGAGACGGCGCCGAACTTGCGGCTTTCGTGTTCCTCGCGGTTGTAGGACTTCACCACGCGGATGCCCTGCAGGTTCTCGTCGACGATGTTGTTCAAGTGGTCGTAGGTGTGGAAGACCTTCTCGAAGATCGGATGCACCGAGAGCGACAGCGCCGTGAGGCCCACGCCCAGAATCGGGATGATGATCAGGAAGACCATCGAGATCGAATGGCTGATCCTGAAGGAGAAGATCCAGGCGACGATGACCATCATCGGCGCACGCACGGCCACGCGGATGATCATCTGGAAGGCGAACTGGACGTTGGTGACGTCGGTGGTGAGCCTGGTGATGATCGAGCCGGTTGAGAAGCGGTCGATGTTGGTGAAGCTGAACGACTGCACCTTCTCAAAAAGGTCGTGACGCAGGTTCTTGGCGAAGCCGGAGGAGGCGATGGCGGCGTAACGACCGGACATGAACCCGGCAAACAGCGAGACGATCGCGCAACCCAAAAGGATGATGCCGAACTTCCAAATCGCCGGCATCGACCCGCCGGAGACGCCCTGGTCGATGAGCTGGGCCATGACGGTGGGGATGAGAATCTCCAAAATGCTCTCGACCATCACGAAAGCGGGCGTCAGCCATGTCTCACGTTTGTATTCCCTCAGACTGCGCAACAGCGTGCGAATCAAATGCTTCGGACGTTGCCCCGTCTGTGTCACCTGTGTACCTTGGGGGGCATCAAGTGCCTTGCTCATCCATTCCTCTTTCCTTGGCTTTATAAAAACCGCCGCTTCTCCCCCATGACTTTTGTCCCGTTTCTTGGCCGTACGACTTGAGAGATTCATGACGCATATCCGGCCAGAAGCGAGGGACTACTGAAGCTGACAGACTATATAACGCTATTACGAACCAGCTACAACGCGGCCTTGCGCAACGAACGTGAAGCAAGCGGAAATCCGCCGTTGCCGAACGTGATATTCGTTTCCTATTTTTCAGCTTGCAGAATATTTCCAACCGTGAACGCATTCCGTTTCCATTGGTTTCCATTACGTGAATATCGCATCGCGAGAAGTTTGCAGAACACCGCATTTCAATCACTGTTATTCTGATACAATACTTACCGACCGGACGGTAACCCTGTTGTTACCGCGAAATCAAGGAGGACATGCATGGCTGCAGAAATATTCGTGACACCACCGAATCTGGCACCCGACACCCAAAAACCACTGGAGCACAAGTTTCGCTTCGCCGCGGGCTTCGCTTTGGTCTCAATCCTGTGGGCCCTCCCCTTCACCATGGGTTCCGGCGTGCTTCTGCCGCAGGTGTTCTCGGGCATCAAGGGCATTTCCGCTGAAGGCGCACTGGGCACAATGAACGCCGTCAGCTCGATTTTCGCCCTGATCGCGAACATCGTCTTCGGCACCTTCTCCGACGTTTCCAAATTCAAGATCGGCAAGCGCACCCCTTGGATCGTCGCCGGCGGCATCATCGGCGCCGCAGGCTACTTCCTGACCGCCCACTCCACGTCGCTGCTGTGGATGGTCATCGGATGGTGCATCGTACAGGTCGGCATCAACTGCCTCATCGCCCCCGCCGTCGCCGTACTTTCCGACCGCATCCCCGAGGATGTGCGCGGCACCTTCTCCGCCCTTTACGGCGCCGGCCAGATCGTCGGCATGCAGGCCGGCAGCTTCATCGGCAGCTTCTTTTTGACCAAGCTCAACACCGGTCTGACCATCGGCACCTGCGTCTTCCTCTTCTCCGGCATCATCACCGTACTGATCTGGCCCCGTGAGCAATCCGCGGAGAACAACACCAAGGCCACCTCCGTGGCTGAAGTGCTCAAGTCGTTCATTCCGCCGACCAAGAACTGCCGCGACTTCTACCTCGCCCTCTTCGGCCGTCTCGCCTTCGTCATCGGCTCGTTCATGATCTCCGGCTACCAACTGCTGATCCTCGAACGTTACGTGCATCTGAGCATCAAGGACGCCGGCACCGCCATGCAGATCATGGCCGTCATCACGCTGGTGGCCACCATCCTCGCTTCCGTGGCTTCCGGCCCACTTTCCGACTATCTACACCGCCGTAAGTTCATCGTCGCCGTCGCCTGCGTCATCATCGCCATCGGCATGCTTGTAGCCTGGCTGATTCCCACGACCACCGGCGTCTACATCTACGCCACGCTCGCCGGCCTCGGCAACGGCTGCTACATGTCCGTCGACCAGGCGCTGAACGTCGACGTTCTGCCCAACCCGCAGGAAGCCGGCAAGGACCTCGGCATCCTGAACCTCGCCAACACCATCGGCCAGGCACTCGCCCCCGGCTTCACCACCTTGTTCATCAGTCTGACCGGTGGCTACAGAGGCGTCTTCCCGGTCGCCATCGTCTTCATGCTTGTCGGCACCATCTTCATCATGATGATTCGTCGAGTCAAGTAACGTCGAACCATTGCCAGCGATGCCGTGTCCTCGATTCCATCAGGGCACGGCATCGCTATATGCCGACCGCGAATATCATTTGCGTGCAAGAGATATACAACAAGCCACATTCGGTCTAGCTCTCAGAGGATAATAAAAACCGGTCATATATAAAAGAGGCCTTCCAACCATGCTGCATTTTTCCCACACCAAGAAACACGACAACGGCACCGATAGCCGCACGGCGATACTCAATGCCGCCGTCGTTTCGTTCGGACAACGCGGGTATTACGGCACTTCATTGCAGAAAATCGCCAACAGCGTGGGAATGACCAAGGCCGGAGTGCTCCATCACGTAGGCAGCAAAGAGGGGCTGCTCAATATTGTTCTCGACGAGATATACGACCCGGGCACCGAAGCCATCATGGATCATTTCAGAATGAACGACAGGCCGAACGTGGCGCGAATGTGGCGCGAGGTCGTGGCCATCAACGCCAAGCGGCCCGAACAGGTCCACATGTTCTCCACCCTGGACGCGGAAGCCATCGATTCAAAGCATCCGGCACATGAATACTTCAAAAAACGCGACCAAAACCTGCTGGCGGAGATGCTGCAGATTCCTTGGCATGTTCCCGAAAACACCAATATCGAACATCTGCTTCAGGCCGGATTCAGCATGATGGACGGCATCCAGCTGCGGTGGCTGCGCGCCCCCGAACGAGACTTGAACGAGATGTGGGCCGAGTGCGAAGCCGAATTGATGCCGATGCCGATGTGGGAAGGATATCGGTAGGCCGGTCTCATACTTTTCCGGACTCGTGGAAAAATATGGGTCTCACCGCTGAAACACCTCGGGATGAACCGGATCGCCGGGGATGTCGGCACGGGTGTCTTCAAGCCCGAGTGCGTCCTGCCATTCGTCCATAGACTTGCCGAAAGGCCGTGCCGCCATGCCGTGCGCCTGCAGATCGTCCTTCGCCAGCTCGACGTCGACGACGGAAAGCCCTTCGGCGAAAGACTTCCAGCGGGCAAAATTGGCATCGTCATAAAAGACGTTCTTCACGGCTTGCGTCAACAGTTCCGCGCGCTCGATCGGCAGCGAGTCCCAGTGCCGCAGCTCCACGAAATTCTTGAGCCTCACATCGTTGAAATGCGTCGAAAGGATATGGCCGACCTCGTATGCATTGAGCTCACGGTCGGGGTAGATATCGGCGGCATTGCGCCTGAAGGCGACGAATTCCTGCCTGTCTTCGCTTAAGTTCGCGGCTTCCGGCGTGTGCGTCAGGTCGGCGAACATCATCGGCGTGGCCAAGATGTCACGGGCGTAATCCTCCCAGCCGAAGCGCGGGTCGAAAAGCCCCGGCGTGATGCCGGCGCGTTGCGGGTCGGCCTTGTCCCAGATGCGTTGGCGCAGCAGCGGGAAGGGATTGCGCGCACCTTCAAAATACGGGGAATTGCGGAAGAACATGGAGATGATCGGCCCCAACGCCGTGCCGACACGCATTTTGGCGATGGCATCGGCCTCGTCACTGTAATCGATGCTCACCTGGGTGGAGGCCGAGCAGCGCATCATGCAGGGCCCGTACGAGCCGACATGGCCCAGATACTCGTTCATCGCCGCGTAGCGACGCTTGGGATTGATTGTGATGTCCGCAAAACTCGTGACCGGCTGATAGCCGTAATTGATCAGGCGAAATCCCAGATCGTCAAGGATGGGGTTGATTTCGGCGCGGAATCCTGCGTAGATATCAAGCAGTTCCTGCGGCGTATGCAACACGCCGATCGAGGTCTCGAATTGGCCGCCCGGCTCCAGCGACAAAGCGATGCCGGGTCGGGCAAGGCCCAGCAGATGGCCGTCCTCGACGAATTCCTTGTCGGGGTCATAATAGGGCCGCAAGCGTTGTAAAAGCGTTTCGATGCCGTTGGCTTCGGCATAGCTAACCGCCTGATCGCTGCCGTTACGCACAGGAAGGTGCTCGATCTCGACGCCGTAGCCGTCGTCGCGTTCGGGCTTGGCGCCGGAGACAAAGAAATGCAGCAGACTGGCCACATGCTTGCTGTTGATCTTGGCGCCGAGATGCGCATAATTCACCCGTGGAGTAGTGTTCATATCTTTTATCGTATGCGCTTTGGGCCAATCGACGAGCCGATTACGCAAGCCGCGCACCGCTCCCCGCCCCAGCGCCGATGCGATACCATTGAGCTCCATGCCATCATGCCCCAACCGCAAAGGGACCGGAAACCGCCGAGAAGCGCTTTACACACCCGCCGCCCCGCCTGCAGCAACCAGCGACCCCGCCATTTGGGGCCTCTCAGAGTCTCTCAGTAACCCAAAAATGTCGGAATCCGGTAATGCCGCCATATTGAAGCCGGTGACCAGACCGAGCGGCTTCAATATGGCGGCATTCAGCAATCATCGTGGGAGCGGGCCCATATCCGCTCTCTGGCGATCACTCAACCGTGAATGTGGTGCGCTTCAGATCGCGACGACGGGAGGAATGGCCGACCAGCAGCTCGAATTCGCCCGGCTCGACGATGCGGTTGGCGTCGGCGTCGACGATGGAGCATGCCGAAACGGGGATGTCGAGCGTGACGCTCTTCGTCTCCCCCGGCTTCAACGTCACTCTGCGGAACGCCTTGAGCTCGCGGTCGGTCCAGCTGACCGAAGTGACCAGGTCGCCGATATAGGCCTGCACCACTTCGGTGCCTTCGCGCTTGCCGGTGTTGGTGACGTCCACCGAGACATGCAACGTATCGTCCATGCCGAACGGCGTATTCCCGTCCTCGATCTTCGGCTTGCGATAGGTGAAAGTGGTGTAGCCCAAGCCTTCACCGAACGCGAAGGCCGGGTCCTGGGTGAGGTCGGCGTAACGCCAGGCGTGCTGGCCGCGAATCTGGTTGTAATATACAGGGAGCTGACCGGCGTGACGCGGGAAGGTGATCGGCAGGCGAGCGCTGGGAGCGGTGACGCCCATCAGGATCTCGGCGACGGCACGACCGCCTTCCATGCCCGGGCTCGGCGCCCAGAGCAAGGCGTCGGCGTTCAGGGCGCTGTCGGGAAGCACCTGCGGCTTCGAACTCAGCAGCACGACGACAAACGGCTTGTTTTGAGCCTTGGTAACGTCCGCGAGCGCGTCCAGCAACGCGATCTGTCCGCCTTGCAGCTCCAGAGTCGCGGTGGAACAGCTCTCACCGATCAGCGGAAGGGTGTCGCCGACCACGGCAACCACGGCGTCCGATTGACGCGCGTTGTCCACGGCCTCATCAAGCAGCCCCTGATCGAAGGGGGCCGGGAACGCGACCTTCGGACGCGGCTGGCCGTCGGGGAACACCGGGCCGTCCGGATCGTCTTCAAGCACCACCACGTCGGCGCCACGCGAATACCTCACCTCGAAAGTGCTGCCATCCTGATTGCAGCCGGTACCCAAGCCGTTTTGGCCGAGCGCACGCAATCCGTCGACCACGGTTGTGATCATGCCCCGTGGCTGGCCCTTGGGCATCCAGGAGACCTGGCCGGAGTTGCCGGCCCAGTCGCCCAGCTGCGTCTGCGCGTCATCGGCAAGCGGGCCGACAACGGCGATACGAGAGAGGGATTTCGCGTCAAGTGGCAGCACGGGCTTGCCCGGCTTCTTCACGCCACGAACACCATGAGCGCCACCGGCATGCCAAGCGGCCGAACCGTTGCGCAGCAGCACCACCGATTCGCGCGTCAGTTCAAGATTCGTCTGGCGATGTGCGTCATTGCCGATAACCGCGTCGATGCGCTGGCGATCAGGCAGACGAGGGTCCTCGAAAAGCCCCAGACGGAACTTCACGGCGAGAATTCTCGAGACCGCCTCGTCAATCGCGGACTCGTCGAGCAGCCCCGACCTGACCGCCTCGATCGCGCCTTCGTAGAATTGCGGTGTGGTCATCACCAGATCGTTGCCGGCCTTGACGGCATCGGCCGCGGCATGGACGAAATCGGGCTTGACCTTCTGCTCCCAGACCGAGCGGCCCACGTTATCCCAATCGGTGACCAGCATGCCCTTGTAGCCCCAGTCGCCGCGAAGCTTGTCGCTCAAGAGCCAGTGGTTGAAAGTCACCGGAACCCCTTCGATGGACTCGTAGCCGAGCATGAACGTGCCGACGCCTTCACGCGCGACCCGCTCGAACGGCGGCAGGAACCACGAGGCAAGTTTGCGATGCGACAAATCGGCTTCACTGGCGTCGCGCCCGCCCTGCGTTTCCGAATAACCGGCGAAATGCTTGGCACAGGCCAGGATGGCGTCGCGGGAGAGCGGTTCGCCCGCTTTGGCACCACCCTGATAGCCACGTACCATGGCCGAGGCGAACTCGCCGATCAGCGTCGGGTCTTCGCCGAAGGTCTCGCCCACACGACCCCATCGGGTATCGCGGGAAATGCAGAGCACCGGAGAGAAGGTCCAGTGCACGCCGGTCGCCGAGACCTCTTCAGCGGTGGCGCGTGCCATCTTCTCGACCTTCGCCGGATCCCAGGAGGAGGCCATGCCCAGCTGTTCGGGGTAGATCGTCGCGCCTTCCCAGAACGAATAACCGTGGATGCAATCATCGCCGATGACCAGCGGGATGCCGAGTCTGGTCTTCTTGCGTACCATCTCGGCGGCCTTGGGCAAATCGGACGGCCGGGTGTGCAGAATCGAACCGACATGACGCTCGACGATGAGATGCTTGAGGTTGCCGCCCCTGGCGTCGAGCTGCAGCATCTGGCCGACCTTCTCTTCGAGCGTCATGCGCCCGAGGAGGTCGCAGATGCGTTCGCCGTCGCTGAGGTTCGGGTTCTGGTACGGTAATTGTTCGTTGGCAGTCATTGTCATTATCCCTGACTTTCAAGTGTGCTTTATAAAAATCATATCGTTGCGGCAGCAAGGCCCGATTCGCACCGAATCAACCCCTTGCCTACCGGCGGGCATCTATGCACCGGTATCACGCTTCTTCGGTAACGGCGACGATCAGATTCCAGGCTCCGATCGTCAATTCGTCTCCGGTTGCGACGCACGTCCCAGCCACCGGACCGGACGCACGGTCCTCCACCGCCGAACCGTCTGCGGCGACGGTGATGCCGCCGACAATCACCTTGCCGGATATCGGCGAGGCGAATGAGACCGGTTCGGGCGAATAGTTCAGGAAGTAAACGACGCGTTCGCCGTTCTGGTCGAACCCGACCCGCACACTCACCCTTCCGGCCAGATCGGCACCCAGCGCCTCGACGCCGGCGGCTTCAGCAGCCCCGCGGACGACCTTGCGGGTCGCGTCGGCATCGAGTACGGTTCCGACCCATTGCGCCCAACCGGATCCGAAGGCATGGCGGGTGATCGCCGCGTAGGCGTTCCAGGACGGATGATGGTAGCCGGCCAGAACCTGCGTATCCTCGTCGTTGGGTTTGAGCAATTCGATCAGCGCTTCGGCCTTGGCCTCACCTGGCGTCGCCGCCGTCGCCGCCTTCGACGCGGCAACGGTTCCGGAACCGCCGTCGGCAGCCGCGGCCACGACACCGACGCCATTGGGCCTCGTGAACTGGTTGTAGCTCATCCCGAACACATCGGTGAGGCCGTGCGGGGCCGGATCGTGCCAAACCGTGACATCGTCATTGGCGACGAACGAACGAAGCGAGGAAAGCAAATGGCCGCCCGCCTTGACATAGGCCCGCAACGTGTCGATGGTGTGCTGCGGGGCGCAATAGAGCGCCGGGGTCACCACGAGCCGGTACTGGCCCAGCGTTTCGACATCGGCATCCGTGGCCACGAAATCGGCTTCGATGTTCAGCTCGAACAATGCATCGTAATACATTCGGACGATGTCGTTATACCGCAGCCCGCCGCCGGCCGGGAAACCGGTTTCCAGCGTGAACCAATCGAGCGCCGTCAACGCCTCGTTGGAGACCATGATGGCGACCTGATTGCGTTTGTGCAAATGCTTGAGCCGGTCCTGCACTTCGGGCCTGGCGACCTCGCGCCCGAAGACGCCGGCTTCCTCGTAGGTCGGGTTCGGCTCGAGATCATGGCTCAGCAGGCCTTTCCAGTAGGTCTCGAAAGAGTTGTGGATGGAGTGCCAATGCCAGTACATCACGCTGTCGGCACCGCTGGCCAGATGGCTGTAGGCCTGAAGGCGAAGCTGGCCGGGATACGGCAACCAGCCGTGCTGACCTTGCGCCTCGGTTTCCAATACCAAATAGTTCTGCCCGCCTTTGATCGAACGGGCCATATCGCCGCCGAACGCGATTTCCTTGCCGGTCAGCCCGTCTTCGGTGGGGTGATAGATGTCGACGCCGGCGACGTCGAGCGCCTGGGCCGCCTTGAAATGGTCGACCGCCGGCTGCACGCCGAAGGAGTAGCCGCGCCATTCGTAGTCGAAATTATGGGTGATGAACTGGTCGCTCCGGGCGTATTGACGTACGATATCGGCCTGCCAAGCCAGGTATTGCGCCACTTGCGAGCGACGGAACTTGTCGAACTGCGCACGCAACGACTCGTTGATGGCACCGGTCACGTCGGGAAAATCCTCCCAGGCGTTGATGCGGTTCGACCAGTAGTCGAGCCCGAACGCGGCATTGAGATCGTCGAGATTGTCGTCGAAACGCTTGCGCAGATACTTCACGAAAAGCGCCTGCATATCCGGCGAGACGCAGTCATAGTATTTCGTCTCGTTGTCGACCTGATAGCCGATGACCGCGGGATTCTGGGCGACGTGGGCGATCAGCTTTCTGATGACCCGTTCGGCGTAATAACGGTACGAAGGATTGACGATATCCATAATCTGGCGGGCACCGTATTTGCCGGGACCATTGGCAGTCACGGCGAGCACGTCGGGATGCATGCGCACCAGCCAGGTCGGCACGGCATAGGTCGGCGTGCCCACGATAACCGAAATGCCGTGCTTCCGTGCGGCCTCGAGCACGCGATCGACATGCGAGAAATCGAAGATGCCGGGCTGCGGCTCACAGGTGCTCCACGTCGATTCGGCGATGCGAATGGTGTTGATGCCGATATGCCGCATCATCTCCATATCCGTCTCGACCCGGTCAAGGTCTTTCGGCATGTACTCGTCGTAATACGCCGCTCCGAAAAGAATCCTGTCCGGCAGCTTTGCCGTTGTGTTCGCTTCGATCATATTGGTTCATCCTTGCCTTACGTATCGTCTTCATTGAATACGCAATAAAAATAATAGGATGCAGGCACGGCCTCTGTCGACGAAAGGCAGCGACCGTACCCGCAAATTGCATCAGTGGTTATTGCACCTTGTTATCGTAACTTTCAGTCGATAACGAAGGTGTTGAACGAGCGCGGGGCCAGAGTCGCGGCCACCGCATGCGTTGCATCGCTCGGATCGGTGAAACTGAAATCGATCGGACGCTCGAGCGCGTTCTGTACCACCACGGCGATGGAGCCGTCGGGATTGCGGAAGGCGATGCCCATCGAATTGAAGCGTCCGCTCGTGCCGAGCCGTACGGCACCGGGCTTGACATACTTGGAGAAGTGGCGCATCACGTAGTATTCCGGATTGCGCGTCAAGCTGCCGGTTTTGGAGTCAATGCTGTAGAGCGAGTTCTGCTTCCATCCCCACGTGCTCAGGATCTCGGTCAAGACCATGTTCCAGTAGACGTAGGCGGTGGCGCCGGCACGGAAGTAGTGGTTCATCAGGTGGAACACGTATTCGGCGTAGTCCCAGGAGTTGTCGCCGGTGCCGCATTCGGATTCGGTCTGCTCAAGCTCGAGCTCCGGCCACGATTCGTGGGTGCGCGCGATGGCGTTCTGCCCGGCCCACTGGTAGCCGATGCCCTTGATATAGCCTCGCGCCTTGGCGTCGAAGAGGATGTCGTCGATGAAGCGGTTGTAGTTGTTGAGGCTCATGCCGTAACCGCCGCCTGTCCACGACATGTCCTCCGGCCCGTTCATCGTCCCGAGGAAGATGTCGGTGTCGATGCCCTCGCGTTCGAAGGCCGGTCCGAGGTAATCGCGGATGAAGACCTTGAGGTCGTGGCTCGACCACAAACAGCTTGGGAACTTCTGATCGGCGAAGACCTCGTTCTGCACATGCAGCTGGGTCACCTTGATGCCGCGCTTGGCGTATTCCTGGACGTAGCGCACGAAATACTTGGCGTAGGCGGTGAGGTTTTCGGGTGTCATCACGATGCGGCCGAAATTATAGGCCTTGGGGAATTTCATCCACGTCGGCGGGCTCCACGGGCTCGAGAAAAGCTGCATGTCCGGCTGGTATTTCTGCGCGCGTTGGATATAGGGAACCAACGTCTTGTCGTCGTGTTCGACGCTGAAATGACTCATGTCGTAGTCGCCGTCGGTTTCGTCGTAGCTGTACCACTCTTCGGCGAAATCGTTAGCCCCGATGGGTGCGCGGTTGAAACGGAAGTTCATTTCATCTTGGCCGAAAAGCTCGTGGAACACCGTTTCGGCGGTGTCGGCGTCGGTGTATTTGGTGAGCGCCTGCCAACCCAGCTCGTTGAAGCAGCCGCCGAAGCCACGCACTTTCTGGAACGTCTCACCGGTGAGTGTCAAGCCGCCGGCATCGCTGCCGTTCGCCTCTTTCTGAGCTCCATCGCCGTGCGGGGAGCGTACCGTCGTCTCCACTAATTTCGCATCAGGCGTTGATGCAATCCATGTTGCAGTCATGATTCTGCCTTCCTTTGAAAACCTATTGATCCTACGATTCGTCAGCGCCCGGCGGATCCGAACCATCACGAATCCGTCAAGCACTGACGGCGATTCCGGCCGTCGCAACGACGACTTGTCGAATTTCTACTTCACGCCTTTGATCCACATGATGAAGACGCAGCCGATCAACGCCAGCGCGATGGCCACCGGGAACGCCAGCGAATAGCCGGCGGCGACGACGATGCTCGACATGATCAGCGGCCCGCACATCTGCCCCAACGTCGTGGCGAGGTTCAGAATGCCGAGGTCCTTGCCCGCCTCTTCCTTGTTCGGCAGCACATCGACGAGCAATGCCTGGTCGACCGAGGAGTAGACGCCATACCCCAATCCGGCGATGGCGGCATAGAGGTACATGCCTGTCGTGGTCGGCAGAACCCAAGGCATCGCGATACCGATGGCGAAGCACACCGAGGCTACAACGACCGGGACCTTACGGCGGCCGATGAAATCGGAGAACGGACCGGCGACGATGGAGCCGACCAGAGAGACGACCATGGTGATCACCGAAATCACCGAAATCGTGGCCGCAGCCTGCTTGACCGACTGCCCGACATAGTTTTCGACGATGTACATCTGGTAGACGCTGATCATCTGGTAGCTGACAAGCATGCACAGACGTCCGACGAACGCCTTGTAGAAATCGTGGCCCGTCGAGAACTTCGGCGGACGGAAGGACATGATCACGTCCTTGAAGCCCTTGTCGGCAGCAGGCAGATAGTCGGCCGATTCCTCACGAGGAATGAGCACGACCGCGACAATGCCGCCAAGGAACATCAGCACACCGGCCAACGCGAAGCCAGGGATCAGGTTGGTGACGAAAAACGCGCCGATAAGCGAGCCGATGGGCGAACCGATAGTGGACCCGGCCCCGTAGAACGCGGACATCGTGCCTCGGACCCCCGAAGGAATACGGTCCGAGATGGTCGCCGTCATCGGGGCGATCATGCAGTTCAAGCCAAACATGCACAGGCAGTAATAGACAGTGAGCAGCACTGCGTTGTTGGTGGTACCCGTCAGGAAGAGCATCACACCGCCGAGCACGCCACCGAGGAGAATAAAGGGGGTGCGGCGACCGAAACGAGAACGGGAGCGGTCGGAGAACGTGCCGAACACGAGATTGGCGACCAAAGAGGCCACGGCGGTGCAGGCATTGACGTAACCGATCAGGACATCAGGGCGTATGCCGATCACCTGTTTGTAGTGTTCCGGCAACAGGACGATCGAGACGATGCCGAGTCCCGTCATCCAGAAAACGCCAAACATGAAGAATCCGGCGCCGAATCGCACGAGTTTCTTCTTGGGAACCTTCTGACCGGTTTCGGGGCTTAAGGCTGGATCTTTTTCCGCCGCCTCTATCGCGGCATTATGCCTAGCAAGGCGATCGGCTTTGCTGGCGACTATGGAATCACTCATTGACCCACTTCTTTCACTATCACCAATGATCTACCCAATAACGATGGATTTCAATTTATCTATCGTTTATTAGATAAACGAAATATTATCCAGCTTGACCTACTTTGTCAAATCGGATAATAAAAGACTTTTAGCCATAAAGCGCGTCATATTCCCCCGTTTTAGCGATTTCGCTGGTAAAAACGATGACGTCTCGATTGGTCGTATTGCCCAATTTTAATGTATCAGCGTTATAAACAAAAAAGTAAAAGCAGACACATACCTTCTTTTCACTCGATAAAATATTGTGACATCGAAATAACCCGTGTATAAAAACCACTTTTTACAACACTATCTAATGTATATTTCTTACGTCACAACGATCGTAACGATTGCGGTCGAATGCCACCCGATCACCGATAATGGTCCCACACCCCATCCGGGAAAATGACCTTTTCGAACGCCAGCCATTCGTCGTAAAGATCGATCGGGGGGTCACGCAGCCATCGCAGCTGGATGCCGTCCATGGCCTCGATGCACCTGCGGACCACCGGTCGCATCTTATCGCCCCACGGACGAAATTCCGCAGGCAGGGCCCAATCGAATTGCGAATAATAGCCCCACACCGACTCGGGACGTTCGACGAAGTACTGGTGGAGGGGATGCGAGGGATCGAACGATTCTGTTTCCAAAACCATATAAAGCTGCACCATCATTTTCCTGCCGGCATTGTGCCGTACCAAAAATCGCAGGTATGCAGGGAAAAACGGGCCTTCGGGGTCGCTGCCCGGCAAGCCGGACTCCAGGAAATCATCCGGCGTGCCCGTCGTGTCATAGATATCGGTGATCAAGGGTGAGAGCAGACCGTCTTTGTTGCCAACGTAATGCAAAAGCCCTGGCTGGCTCATACCGACCTCGTCGGCGACGTCTTTGAGCGAAATGCCGTTGAACCCCTTGGTACTGATCAGCTTGGCAGCGGCCTGCGTGATTTCCGCCCGGCGTTCCTCGGGAGACTTGCGGATTCGGCGCTGCTTGGCTTTTGACATGGTTCCCAGTATAGAAGAGACGCAAGTCAGACGGAATAAGACGGCCTGCAACGTTGCGCACAATCATCGGTTTCGTCAATGGCGATACTGCGTCAACGATAAAGCCACTGCCCCGGCACGCACAGCAAAAGGAACGGGACGACCGAATCGTATTGCCGCAATCTCGTGGGGGGGCGGCAAGGGCACAGCGCAAAGGCGCATGTCCGCCTTTCAGAAAACAAAACAGCCTTGCACTGTTTACAATAGTGGTAACAACATCTTTAGCGTTTTCATAAGACCCAAGGAGCAGATCATGACCACAGACAACCGCAGCACCTTGTTTTCGCCGCTGACCCTTCCCACACCGGACGGGACGGGGTTTGCGCTGCGCAACCGCACCATCCTCTCCCCCATGTGCCAGTATGCCGTCGACCGTCAGGACGGGGTGGCCACCGACTGGCATCTGCAACATTACGGAGCCATCGCCGCCGGCGGGTTCGGATTGCTGACCATCGAATCGACAGGGGTCAATGCGATCGGCCGGATTTCACCGCGAGACCTCGGAATGTACAACGAGACGCAGGAAGCCACGCACCGGCGTCTGGTCTCCTTCATCCACTCACAAGGCGCGGCTGCGGCGGTGCAGCTCAACCACGCAGGCGGACGCGCTTCCGGCAAACCTTGGCTTCCCGGCACGCACGGCGGTTCCGCGCCTCTTGAAGACGGCGGATGGCAGACGGTCGGTATGACCGACCAGTCCATCGCCAAGGGCTATCGGCCGACGACGAAACTGAGCAAAGACGGCATCGAGCAGATCGTCTCGGATTTCGCTGCCGCCGCACGCCGTGCCGACGCCGCCGGCTACGACGTCATCCAAATCCATGCCGCACACGGCTATCTGCTGCATCAGTCGCTTTCGCCGTTGACCAATACCCGCGACGACAAATACGGCGGCACCGAGGAGAACCGATTCCGGCTGACCCGCGAAGTCGTGGACGCGGTGCGTGCGGCGTGGCCTGATTCCAAGCCGCTAGGCATCCGCATCTCCGCCACCGATTGGGTCGCCGGCGGGCTTGATGTCGACGTCACCTCGCGCCTGATGCGCGATCTGGTCAAGAACCACGGCATCAACTGGGTCGACGTGTCTTCCGGCGGTTTGGTCAGCACACCGCTGCAGCCTTCCGGCCCCGGATTCCATGCAGTGTTGGGCGCACAAATCAAACGCGCCTTGGCCGACACCGACGCCGTGGTCAGCGTGGTCGGCGGTATTTGTAGCCCTGAGCAGGCCGAGACGATGCTGCGCACCGGCCAGGTCGATGCCGTCTCGATCGGACGCGCCGCGATGCGCAATCCACACTGGCCCGCGATGGCCGCCGCTCGTCTGGGCGTTCCTCGTGAATCCAACCCGGCAGCGCCGCAATACTGGCGTGCCGAGTGGTAAATCCGCAAAACATGCGACAACGCGACACTCAGCCACTCGATGTTTCGAGGTGGTCAATCAACTTCGTACGCCAGCAGCACCCAGTAGCGCTCTGACAATTCGATTTTGACGGCAAGACTCGGCCCGCTTTGCTCCCCCTGCCCTTGCCGCCTTCGTCGATGACAAGTCAATGAATGCAGCGTCGAGCAAACGGGGTTCGACCTGAACCTTGTCGCACGCAACCGCAATTACTCTTTGTATTGCGAACATATTGACGGCTCAGCTTTCTTCAACGGCGAAAGCCATCACATACGAAGGTCGGGTGATACCCGCTAAAAGCATCACCCGACTTTTGCTGCGTTCGGTAACGTTACGGCAACGTTACCGACTCAACCAACGACTCAGTCTGCTTTCGCCAGTTTCTGATCGGCCTTCTTGGCGGCGGCGATCATCAGCTTGATACGGTTCAGCTGGTTGGCCGCGGAGGCGCCCGGGTCGTAGTCGATGGAGACGATATTGGCCTCGGGATGCAGGCGACGAATCTTGCCGAACATGCCGCGTCCGGTGACGTGGTTGGGCAGGCAGGCGAACGGCTGGGCGCACACGACATTCGGGCAGCCGGACCTGATAAGCTCAAGAATCTCGCCGGTCAACAGCCAGCCCTCGCCGGCCTGCACGCCGATCGAGGTGACGGTGGAGGCGAGCTTCACCAATTCCGGCATCGGGGTGTCCTGGATGAACTTGCCGTGCGCAAGGTCGATGGCGCGGCGCACCGGGTTCAGGATGCGGTCGAGGCCCCAACGCATCAGCGCATAAACTTTCTTGTTGCCGCCCATGCCGGTGTTGTGTTCGTTCCAGTCGGTGATGTAGGGGCGGGTGGTCATGAACTCCATGATGCCGGGCACCACGGCCTCGCAGCCCTGTTCCTCGATCTGATCGACCAGGTGGTTGTTGGCATCGGGATGGTACTTCACCAAGATCTCGCCAACCACGCCGACACGCGGCTTGCGCGGGATATTGCGCAACGGCAGGGCGTCGAAGCTCTTGACAATCTCGTTCAAGAGCGTCTGATAGGGCAGATAGCCCTTGCCGATCTTCCGCTTCGCGGTCGCGGAATGGCCATGGTGTTCGATGGTCTCGCGCACGATCGTGTCCCACATCTCGTAGAGCTGGTTGGCGCTGCCTTTGACCTTTTCGTATGGGCGCACGCGGTAATGGCACTTCATTAAGAGGTCGCCGATGACCAACGCCTTGATCGCCCGCCACAGCAGCGTCGGGGTCGCCTTGAAACCGGGATTGTCCTCGATACCTTGGGTGGACAACGCGATAACCGGCACCTGCGGATAACCCGCATCGACCAAGGCCTTGCGAATCAGGCCGTAGTAGTTGGTGGCGCGGCACATGCCGCCGGTCTGGGTGATCGCCAGGCAGACCTTGTTCGGATCGTACTTGCCTTTGATGATCGAATCGACCAATTGCCCCACGACCATGATGGCCGGGTAACAGGCGTCGTTGTTGACGTATTTGAGACCGGTTTCCACATCCTGCTGATCGGCCATCTTGAGCACGTCGAATTTGTAGCCGCCGGAACGGATCACCGCCTCGACCAGACTCATATGCACCGGGCTCATCTGCGGGGCGACGATGGTGTAGTCGCGTCGCATGTCCTTCTGGAAACGTACCTTGTGGGCGTATGCGGATAGCGTACCCTTGCTGCGCTTCTTTTTCTTGCCGTTGGCGGATTTGCCGGAGGTCGCAGTGGCGTTCACGCTGCCGGTTTTCGCGCCACCGTCGGCAACGCTCTTGCCATTGGCGCGGCGCGAAGCCTCTTTCATCGATTCGGTGAGCTTCGGATTCGCCTTCATCACGCTGTCGAGCAAGACCTGACGACCCGGGGTCGGAGCCTTGGAACCGGTTTTGCGGAATTCGCCCTGACGAGCGGCAGGGACTTCCATATTATCGGAATCCTCGGGGCCCTCGGCGGAATCGGCAGAAACAGACGAATCCTCTGCTATCGTCGCTTCGACGTTCTGCTTGGCGGTCTCGGCCTTGTTCGCCGCCGCATCGACGGCAGCCTGGGCCGCGGCCAATTGCGCCTTGGCCTTTTCAAGCTTGCTCTCGGCATCCTTCAGTTCGGCCTCGCGCTTGGCGGCGGCAGCTTCGCGAGCCTTCGCTTCGGCAGCTTGTTTGGCCGTTTCTTCGTCGGTCTTGCCGTCGGCCTTCGTTTCGAGCTCAGGCTTGGACGGGGCCTTGGCGAGCTTGGCCTTGTTGGCCTCGCGCTCCTCGATGGCCGCCTTGAGCGAGCGCAGACGAATCTTCGCCGCGCCCAAGTTGCTGACCTCGTCAATCTTGAGCAACGTGTAGACGTCGGCCTTGTCGGCCAAAATCTCGCTGACCTGGTCGGTGGTGATGGCGTCGATGCCGCAACCGAAGGAGTTGAGCTGCACGAGTTCGAGCCCCGGGTAGGACGCGACGAAATTCGCCGCCGCATACAGCCTGGAATGATAGGCCCACTGGTTGGCCACACGCAACGGCATGTTGATGACCTTGCGGTCGCCGACTTCGCGGAACCCGCCTTCGTCCTTGGCGCGCGGGTCTTTCTCGCCTTCGCTCAAGAACTCACTCAAGTGCAGGTTCTGGCCCGGCTGCAGCTCGCAGATGGAATCCTCCGAAAGCACCACCATGCCCAGCGAGCAGATGGTCTCGGGGATGCCATGGTTGATTTCGGGGTCGATATGGTAAGGGCGTCCGGCGAGCACGATGCCGCGGCAGTTGTGTTCCTTCATATAGGCGAGCGCGCGCAGGCCTTCCTGCTGCACGTCGTGCTTGAAGATCTTGTCTTCGGCATATGCGGCCTTGACGGCCTTCTCGGCCTCTTCGCGGGTGACATTGGTCCACGCGAATTCCTCGACGATGCGGTCGACCATCAACTCATGGTCGGCGAGGTTGAAGTACGGGCGCATATAGCGGATGCCGGGCTCGCGCAGCTCGGTCATGTTGGCTTCGATGACGACCGGGTAGTTGGCGACGATCGGGCAGTTGTAATGGTTGTCGGTGTCACCTTCGACCAGGTTCTCCTCGTAGGAGACGCACGGGTAGAAAATCGTCTTGACCCCGCGGTCCAGCAGCCACTTGATATGGCCGTGCACCATCTTGGCCGGGTAGCAGATGTTCTCCGAGGCGATGGATTCGATGCCGGACTGGAAGAGCTCGTGGCTGGAACGACCGGAAAGCCGGACCTTGAAGCCGAGGTTGGTCAGCAACGTGAACCAGAACGGGTAGTTCTCGTACATGTTGAGCGCACGAGGGATGCCGATTTCGCCGCGGTAGGCCTTCTTATCGGTGAGCCTGCGATAGGCGAAGACGCGCTTGTACTTGTAGTCGTAGAGGTTCGGGCGGTCGCTGCGCTCGGCCTTCGCGTCGGCACCGCGTTCGCAGCGGTTGCCGGTGACGTAGCGCGAGCCGTCCTGGAAGGTCGTGATGGTGAGCTTGCAACGGTTCTGGCAGCGCTTGCACACGTCACGCTCGGAGGTCATCGACAGATGATCGAGCTCGTCGCCCTCGACGATGGCCGACTTGGTATGCTCCGCACTCTCGTCAAGATCGTGGGCATCCTCATAGTGCATGCGGGCGGTCAGCGCCGCGCCGAACGCACCCATCAGGCCGGCGATATTGGGCCTCGTGACCTCTTTGCCGGTCAGCAGTTCGAAGGCGCGTAGCACCGCGTCGTTGAGGAACGTGCCGCCCTGCACCTCGATGGTGTCGCCGAGCTGGCCGGAATCACGCAGCTTGATGACCTTGTAGAGCGCATTGCGCACCACGGAATAGCACAGGCCCGCCGCGATGTTCTCGACGGTGGCGCCTTCCTTCTGCGCCTGCTTGACCGACGAGTTCATGAACACGGTGCAACGCGAGCCCAAGTCGACCGGGTGGTCGGAATTCAGCGCGGCCTGCGTGAATTCCTCGATGGTCAGACCCATGGAATACGCAAAGGTCTGCAGGAACGAACCGCAGCCGGACGAGCAGGCCTCGTTGACAGAGATCGAATCGATGACGCCGTCGGCGATGGCAAGGTACTTCATGTCCTGCCCGCCGATGTCGATGACGGCGGTGACACCGGGGCTCACCATTTCGGCGCCACGATAGTGCGCCATGGTCTCCACCACACCCTCGTCCAAGTGCAGACCAGTGGTGATCAGCCCTTCGCCATAGCCGGTGGCGCAACTGCGCGCGATCCACGCCTCGGCCGGCAGTTCGTTCTCAATCTTGCGTACGATTTCCACGGCCGCGTCGAGCGGGCTGCCGTCGTTGGTGCCGTAAGACGACCACACGATTTCACGGTCGTCGTTGATCAGCGTCGCCTTGATGGTGGTCGAACCGGCGTCGATACCAAGGAAATGCGGGCCTTTCGCGCCTTCAAGCGTGCCGACCTTGACCTGTTCGGCATGATGGCGTTCGTTGAATTTGCGACGGTCCTCTTCGGTCGGGAAGAGCGGCGGCATCGTGGCGGTGTCGACCGGCTTGTTCTTCAGCGCCTCGAGGTCGTCGATAATCTCTTGACAGCTGCGCGGCTCAAAGTGCTGCCCCACATCCAGTTCGTTGTCGTCGCCGCACATGAGCGCGGAACCGTAGGCGACATAGAGGTGGGCGTTTTCGGGGACGATGAACTTGTCGACCTTGCCTTCGAGCGCACGGGCAAAGGCCTCACGCAGCTCGGAAAGGAAGAACAGCGGCCCGCCGAGAAAGACGACATTGCCGTGAATCGGGCGGCCGGAAGCCAGCCCGGCGATGGTCTGCGTGGCCACTGCCGAGAAGATGGAAGCAGCAAGGTCTGGCTTGTCGGCACCGTCGTTGATCAGCGGCTGCAGGTCGGATTTGGCGAATACGCCGCAACGCGAAGCGATCGGGTACAAAATCTTGTAGTCCTTGGCCATATCGTTCAAGCCGCTGGCATCCGTGTCCAGCAGCGTCGCCATCTGATCGATGAACGCACCGGTGCCGCCCGCGCAGGAACCGTTCATACGCTGTTCAGGTGTCGGCTTCAGATACGTGATCTTCGCGTCCTCGCCGCCAAGCTCGATGATGACGTCGGCTTGCGGGTATACCTGGTCAATGGCCTTGGTTTCGGCGATGACCTCCTGGACGAATGGGACGTTCATATCGTCGGCCAGGCCCAGACCGCCGGAACCGGTGATCGCGAGGTTGATCAGCTGCGAGCCGCGTCCCTCTTCTTCGAGTTGTTTCTTGATGTCACGCAGCAACCCTGCCACCGTGGCGCGCACATTGGCGTTGTGACGCCGATAATCGGCAAACAGCACATCCTTCAAGTCGCTGCTTTTGTCGAGAACGACGGCCTTGACCGTAGTTGAACCGATATCGAGCCCGACCCGCAGGGGCGTAACCTCATGCTCCGTTGTCTTGGTTGTCATCACGTCAGCCATGCCTGAATCCTTACCATTTCCGTAAACTCACCGTGTTTTGCGTAATCTGGCACTGTGAGTTTACACACACATACATTGCAAGATTAGTCGCCGCACAACCCATTGAACAGATACCTCACCACGATTCAGCTAAAAGAAGCAACTAGTGTGACCTACATCTCTTGACAAACCCAATATTTCATGCTTCTTCACATTGTCGCATTCGTTGTGCCACGCCTATGGTCTCGTGGCAACCAGCCAGGCGGCTATCGAATCCGCAAATAACCGTTTTCACGTCTATTTTCCATATCCGAAATCGTCCGGCAGCACATCTTCAACGAGAATTCCCAGTATCCGTCCTATAACGATATCCCCGAAAAACCGTGTCGCTGAACTATACGTCTCCATCCTCACCGATGAATTAGCCAGCTCAGGTGGACCGCCTACCTTTACTTAGCATCAATCCCACACTACTGCCCGCGCCCCAGCTGCGCGTCGAACCCGTCAACCGACGATATCGGAAACATGGCTTTGCGGCATCGTCACCACGCAAAGCCACAAACCCATGATAAACAGCCGCCTCATCATGGCTTTGCGGCATCGACATCCGGAAAAGCCACAAACCCATGATAAAAGCTCTCCTCATTCTGGCTTTGTGGCATTCATATGATGGAAAGCCACAAACCCATAACGAAGAAGCCGTCGCCTCCCACGAATACGAATACCCGTATCACGACTTGGCACCGCCACCACCCACACGCCCCCCCCTAACCGATGTGGACAATAATGCAAATACCCGTCATGCCTGTGGACAACACCGCCGCGACACGCCCGGAATGTGGATAACCGCGAACGTTCGACCACACAACACGATTACGGCACGCTTCCCGTTCGGATTCCGCTACCATCAACCGATATGAGACAAAATCCGACGATTATCCGCAAGATCCAGCAAAGCGAGCGCGAAAACAGGTTCTTCTTCGGCGTCGACGAACGCGAACGACAAGCCATGCGCAACCGAACCCGCAGCGGCGAGTTGGCAAGGGTTTTCCGAAACGTCTACGCGGCAAAGACATATTATTCGTCTCTCTCACCAAGGCAACGAACGTTGCATCTCATCCGCACACTGCAACTGATGCATCCGACGTGGAGGTTCGCATCACTGAGCGCGGCCAGTATCCACGGATTCGAATATTCGTACGAGCTCGACCGCCGCTCGCCGATTTTTCTCGCTACCCAACGATCCAGCAACAGGCACCACACCAAAGGCATCGAATTGGTGCACGTCGGCAAGGCGCAGCATTCCATATGCCACGGAATACAGGTCACTTGCGTCGAGCAGACTCTCATCGACTGCGCCACGAGACTGTCTTTCGACCAAAGTCTCGGCATTTTCGACTCGGCGCTACGCAGCGCAACCACCACAAAAGCGAAAATAGCAGCAGCAACGACCTCTCTGAGCGCCAAGCGTTCGGCAATAGTCGATCGCGTCCTGCACTATGCCGATCCAGATAGCGAGAACGGGGGAGAATCCCACTGCCGTGCCGTAATCATCGAAGCAGGATTCACGGTTCCTTCGTTACAGCAGGAATTCTTTGATCCCGATCATCCGAATACACGCTATCGAGTGGACTTTCTTTGGCATTTGCACGGCGGACGGTTGGTCGTACTCGAATACGACGGGATGGAGAAGTATACCAACCCTGCCATGACCAACAACCATAACACCAGATCGGTTGTCGACGCCGAACGACGACGCGCCAAGGTGCTTACCGGCTTCGGAGCTACCATAGTGAGAACCGATTATCAAGAAGTGATCGCCAAGCAGCCACTCATCGACAAACTCGCCTTGGCAGGCATTCCACCGTCCGCCGCCACTTACGTCCAATACCCAATCAAGTGACGTCTGCCGGAGATTGTTTCAGTCATCATAACGCAATACAATGCGCAAAAACCTCGCGGGTCAATATCCCGATGCCGATTGAGTAGCCGGTACCGTCGGCAAGACGATTCTCACTTTCGGACTCACTATGGGTTTGCGGCATACGACCCAGTAAAAGCCACAAAGCCATGATGAAGAAGGCCCTAATCATGGGTTTGCGGCATATGCCTCGACGAAAGCCACAAAGCCATGATGGAAGGCACCTTTATCATGGGTTTGCGGCTTTGTTATTTGTTGATGCCGCAGACCCATGCTTCGCAACAAACCGCGAGCAAGGTAGGCAGCCGATGCCGCTCAGCTGGCAGCACCCTCGCCGGCGGAGCGGTCCTTGCCGTAGACCTCGGGGATGAAGCGGTGCTGGTCATGCAGTTTCGACCAGATAACGGGCGCCGTCGAACCGTTCTCATCGTGCGCACGCAGCGAAGCCGGCACGTCGATGATGCGCTGATTGCCGGAGCCGCGGAATTGCAGGAGCGAATCGTGGTGGTCCTTCATATATCGTCCGTCCACCAAGATGTCGACATCACGCAGCAGCTCGAGCTTGTCGGCGCTTTCGCCCGGACGCATGAGCTCCTCCCATGTATAGCCGGTCCAGCACCAGATATCTTTGGCATGACCGAATTCCTTGCGGATACGTTTGGAGAGCTTCAGCAGCACGCCGGTGTTGAGCAGCGGTTCGCCGCCGAGAAACGTGATACCTTGGACGACGTCATTGCCCAGATCCTTGATGATCTTGTCTTCAAGACCTTGCGTATAGGGATGGCCGGCCTGAAAATCCCAGATGGATTCGTTGAAGCACTCGACGCAATGGAACGGACAGCCCGAAACGTATACAGAACAACGGATACCCTCGCCATCGGTCATCACCAGCGGCTTGTAGTCGGCGATCATATCGTGGCTCAGCTTCTCGCTGGTCCACTGCCCCGCCTTCGGATTATTGGCGTAGACCGTGGGAATCCATGGCCCGCGACCCGTTTCGTCTGCGGCGAAATCATGCAGCTTGCCGCCTGCCAGTTTTCCCATATTGTTCCTTTTCGAATATCCAGCTCACATCAAACCCATGATGCGATTATTTCTTGCGCGTAAAAACAAAAAATGCATAAACACGTCACCTGTCACGCCCACCGTGAATCCATTCGGGCAACGCCTACGGAGGCCCGACACCAAACCAGCCGCATGCTGCCCCATCAGCACGATAAACCGAAACCAGCACCTTACCGATCAGACATTTCGGGTATGCATTCCTGTATCAATTGCCTGCCAACAACCACGACACACGGCACACCAGCATGCACGCCCATATCCGCCCGTCGACGGTGTAAACCAAATAAGCCACGGCCATCAGTAACGGGCAAAGCAAAGGCGGCCGCATCCGAAACGATGAACCGCCTTTGCCTTTGTGCTTTTACAGGACTACCGAACTACTTGGCCTCTTCGTACCATTCGCGCTCGGTGCCGTCCTTCAGCACGACATGGCCGGTCTCGCCGCTCATGTGCTTGGCGCGGTGCGTGATCTCCTCGTGACGGCCGTGCACCATCGGGCGCTGCACCGGGTTGCCGAGGTAGCCGCAGGTACGCTTGGTGACGTTGCACTTGTCGGGGTCACAGTTGCCGCACTCAGGGCACTTGAAGCCCTCCTCGGTCGGCTCGAAGTCGCCCTCGAAACCGCAGACGTAGCAGTGGTCGATCGGGGTGTTGGTGCCGAGGTAGCCGATGCCGATGTTGTGGGCGTAATCCCACACGGCCTCGAGCGCCTTCGGGTTGGTCTGCAGAGTCGGGAACTCGCAGTAGTTGATGAACCCGCCCGAAGCATAGTACGGGAAGTCCTTCTCGTAGTCGAGCTTCTCCATCGGGGTTGGCGACAGCCAGACCGGATAGTGGAACGAATTGGTATAGAAGTCGTGGTCGGTCACGCCCGGCACACGGCCGAACTTCTCACGATCCATGCGGTTGAAGCGGTCGGTCAACGACTCGGCAGGCGTGGAATAGAGCGAATAGTGATAGCCCTCTTCCTTGGCCCACTTGGCGCACAGCGCGTTCATCTTCTTGACAATCGAAAGCGCGAATTCCTTGCCTTCCGCATCCCAGCTGTGATCCTGCATCCAGTCCTTGCCGTAGAAGACGCTGGTCGCCTCATAAAGGCCGATATAGCCCAGCGAGACGGTGGCGCGGTCGCGGTTGAAGAGCTGATCGACGTTGTCGTTGGCATTCAAACGGCCGAAAGCACCGTAACGATAGAGCGTCGGCGCGTTGATCGGCTTGGCCTGCTTGCAGCGCATGATACGGAACTGCAGAGCTTCGTGGGCGACATCCATACGTTCGTCGAAGATCTTCCAGAAGCGGTCCTTGTCGCCGCGCGATTCAAGCGCGATACGCGGAATGTTGACGGTGACCACACCGAGGTTCAGACGGCCTTCCTCCTCGTCCTTGCCGGTGTCGGGATTGGTCCACCTGGGCAGGAACGAACGGCAGCCCATCGGCGCCTTGAAGGAACCGGTGATCTTGACGAGGTTCTCATAGAAGAGGATGTCGGGGTACATGCGCTTGGTGGAGCACTCGAGCGCGAGCTGCTTCAGGTCGTAGTTCGGGTCGCTAGGCTCGGAGTTGATGCCATGCTTGACCGCGTAGGTGAGCTTCGGGAAGATCGCGGTGTGGTGGTCGCGGCCGAGGCCGAGGATGCGCACCAGGAAGATGCAGCGGGTGATCTCGCGGGAGAACCACGAAGTGCCGAGGCCGAAGCCGACGGTGACGAACGGGGTCTGGCCGTTGGAGACGCGGTTGGAGTTGATCTGGTATTCCATGGTCTGCATGGCGTCGTAGATGGCCTTACGGGTCATGATCTTGGCGTAGATCTCGCGGATTTGCTCGAGCTTCGGCGCATCGGCGTGGAAGGGAGTGTCCTGTGGGATCGGCTTGCGATCGGCGTCGAAGTGCAGGGTCTTGGGCTCGTTGGCCTTCAGCCCGTCGACGATCTGCTGGGCCACATCCTCCGGCATGGAATCCGGAATCATGGTGTGCGCCTGATCGAGGAACTTCTTGTAATCCTTGCGAGCGTACTCGTCGAGCATCTCGTCGGCGCGATTGACGGTCTGGCCGCCGTACTGGTCGCCCGCGATGTCCTTGATGATCTGCGTGATCTGCGTGGCCGCGGTGCCGATGGACTTCGGGGTGTCCATCATCGCGTTGCCCAGCTCGAAACCGTTGTGCAGCATATCGGCGAAGTTCGGCAGCGAGCAGTTGGTCTCGGCGGTGAACGGCGAGTAATCGGCGTCGTGGAAGTGGATGTCGCCCTTCATATGTGCGTTGGAGACGCGCTTGGGAAGCATGGAGAAAGCCGAGGCCTTGGAGACGGCGCCGGCCAGCAGATCACGCTGCGTGGCGTAGACGTTGGAATCCTTGTTGGCGTTCTCGCGCACCAGCGTCTCGTCCTTGTTGACCAGACGATCGACGGCGGCGTTGATATCGGTGGCCTTGGCGCGGTCGATGTCCCTGTTGAGACGATAGTTCGTATAGTTACGAGCAACATCATACAAATGATTTTCAACAAGTCCGTGCTCCACAAGATTCTGGATATCCTCAATCTTGGCCGGGCCGCTGTAACGCTCCTTGACTTCGCCTTCAATACCATTGGCGAGATCACGAATCATCTGTTCTTCTTCAGGACCAACCTCTTTGTTGAGATCCTTAAAGGCCGACTTCACAGCGGCGATGATGTTCACCGTGTCAAAATCGACAATTCGCCCGTCACGCTTTTCGACCAACACGGCCTTTGTCGCCGTGGTTGACTTTGTGGGCGCATCCAGAACCTGAGCCTGCATCAACTTACCCTTCCTTTACATCTGACAAAACTCCGATACAGAATCGCACAAATCACATGGATGAAATCACACGCGTGTAACTTTCTGTGTCTTCCATCACTATAGGACGCCCCAAATACTATATCTAGGGATTCAATCGGCGTTTCTCCCCCAGATTTAGTAATAACGGCGGAATAGTGCGGAAATTCATAGTTCAAAATTTTCACATTTATTTTTTTATCAGGATGTCTGGCGAAAGCCTCGAAAATTTGTCCACCCTTGAATCAAGAACCTTGAAATTCATCTCAAGATGGCCATCCTTGTCCTTCATCAAGAGGATTGTGGAATCATGGCATTCAATACGAGATATGGGTACACGGCACCCAACCAAAATGCGGGTCCGGGCGCAGATCCGGGACTGACAACCCAGCAAGGGCTGAGACGTCCCGGCGAGCTGCCACGGCTGGCGCGCGACACCACGCCCGAGAACCCGTGGCCGGTCAGCGTGGTCAGCCAGAAATACCACGACGCCGTACACCGCTGGCCCGGTTCGTGGATCGAGGGACAAATCGTCGAGATCAACATGCGTCGCGCCAGCTCCGGCTACATCACCCTGCGCGACAATTTCGAGGACATCTCGATTTCGGTGATGGGCTTCCGCAACTTCGTGGCCATGGCCTCGGGCTTCCATCAAGGCGACCGCGTAGTCATCCACGGCAAGCCGGACGTGTGGGTCAAAGCCACCCGCCTGAGCTTCGTCGCCGACGACATCCGACGCATCGGCGCCGGCGACCTCAAGACGCAAATCGACGAGCTACGCAAAAAGCTCAAGGGCGAGGGGCTGTTCGATCAGGAAAACAAGGTCGAGCTGCCGGAATTCCCGAAATGCATCGGACTCATCTGCGCCCCGCAGGCCCGAGCCGAAGGCGACGTGATCACCAATGTCAACCTGCGCTGGCCGGCCGTGAAGTTCAAAGTCGTTCATTCGCACGTCCAGGGCGTGCAATGTCCGCCGGAAGTCATCGCAGCCATTCAGAAACTCGATGCGGATCCCGAGGTCGACGTCATCATCGTCGCCCGCGGCGGCGGCAGCTTCGAAGACCTCATCGGCTTCTCCGACGAAGGCGTGGTACGGGCCACCGCGGCCTGCGAGACCCCCATCATTTCGGCTGTCGGCCACGAAGACGATTGGACACTCATCGACCTGGCCAGCGATCTGCGAGCCTCGACTCCCACCGACGCCGCCAAGAAAGTGGTGCCTGACGTACGCGAACAGTGGCAGCTCATCGCCAACGCGCGTGCGCAGATGAACATGCGCGTCCGGTCCCGCATCGACAACGAAATCCGTGTCATCGAAGGCTATGCAAACCGTCCCAGCCTCACACATCCGCAAACGATGCTCGAACCGCACCAGCGCTTCCTCGACGAATCAAAGCAGCGGATGCAACTGGGCTTGACACGGCTCGTGGACGATGCAAGCCTCACGATCGAAAAGCTCCATGCCAGTTTGAGCGCCCTGAGCCCGCAATCGACGCTCGATCGCGGATATGCGGTGGTACAGGCAGGCAACGGACACGTGCTTGACGACGCTTCGGCCATTGCTCCCGGAGACATGCTCACCTTGACACTGAAGAAGGGCGAGGTGGTCACCGAGGCGAAAACCGTCAATCCGGAATAACCAGGAATCGCACCAATCGAATATCTCGCGCAAAACAGCACACGTCAACGTTCTGATGCAACAGAATAAACAACAGCAAACAACCACACCAACAAAGTAAGGACTCAACATGGCAGCAACCACGGATTCGGAAAACAAGAACGCCGAGAACAAGACCGAGCAGGCAACCGCCCCCGCTTCAAGCCTCACCGACAAGGAACGCGACCAGATCGCCCAGATGCCATACGAAGAGGCACGCGACAACCTCATCAAGGCCGTGCAGGCGCTCGAGGCCGGCGGTTTGAACCTCGATCAGTCGATGCACCAGTGGGAGGTCGGCGAAGCGCTGGCCAAACGCGCCCAAAGCCTTTTGAACGAGGTACGCGCAAAGCTTGAGACCGCCGAAGCCGAGCAGCAGTCGACAGCAGCGACCGCCGGTACGCAATCTAATTTGGAGTAGTACCAAATTAGATTCCGTCTTCGCGCGCTTCAGCGCGCTCACCTCACCTATGGAGAGCCCACAGGACTCTCCATTTAACGGTTCAGCAATCTAATTTGGAGTAGTACCAAATTAGATTCCGTCTTCGCGCGCTTCAGCGCGCTCACATCAACTTTGCCCACGAGACTATAGTTGTTGTTATCCGGCGACTCATTTACGACGGATAACAACAACTTCATGTTCAAAGGAGAACGCGATGGGTATCGAATATCGAAAGACCTTGAAAAAGCGTGCAACGAGAGGCGACGATCTGCCGCACAGCATCTCCAAGGCAATGATCGAACGCGCACAGAAAGCCGCGGCACGCAACAAGGCCCGCATTGACGATGGGCAGACATTCAGGGCACACCAGCATACGGACCGTGATGCACCGTCCCGCAAACGAAGCGGACAATACTCCTGATATGCATATGCTTTATGCGCGATTCCCCGAATATCAGAGTTTCACCAATCAGCGCGTTTCGGAGCAATCAGCGCAACAACACCATTGTCGTTCCATGCAAATGTCCAATATCGGAACATGAAACGGCACCAAAACAACCGCGATGCAATCATGATATACGGATATCATCGGGAAGGAAGGAGCAATCGTGATTATCGGAATACCCAAAGAGACATCACCGGGCGAAAGGCTGGTTGCGGCGACACCGAAAACCGTCGGCCAGTTGAAAAAGCTCGGTTACGATGTCACTATAGAAATCGGAGCGGGAGAAGAGGCAAACTTCTCCGACCATGAATACCAAGAGGCAGGCGCAACGATTGGCCAGACCGCGGATGTCTGGAAAGCCGACATCGTCGTCACCGTCGACACCCCTACGCCTGATGAGATCTCCGGGATGAAGTCAGGTGCCATGCTGGTTTCCCGTCTTGCGCCGCACAGCAACGCCAAGCTGCTCGACACCTTGGCGCATCGCAACATCACGGCCCTGGCACTTGATGCCGTGCCGCGAATCTCACGAGCGCAGTCGCTTGACGTGCTTTCCACTATGTCGAACGTCTCCGGCTATCGCGCGGTGATCGAGGCCGCACAATCTTATGGCGGCATGTTCGCCGGACAAGTCACCGCAGCGGGCAAAACGGCTCCGGCCAAGGTCTTCGTCATCGGCGGAGGCGTGGCAGGTCTCGCGGCCATCGGTGCGGCCGCTTCGATGGGGGCCGAGGTCCGCGCCTTCGACGTGCGCCCTGAAGCCGCCGAACAAATCGAGTCCCTTGGCGCCACCTTCGTGCGTGCCGAAGGAGCCCAGCAGGAAAAGTCCGACACCGGTTACGCCAAGGCGTTGAGCGACGATCAGGAGAAGGCGACACTGGCACTGTATACCAAGGAAGCCGCCAACGCCGATATCGTCATCACCACCGCGCTGGTGCGTGGCGCCGGCGTGCTCACCCTCACCAAGGACGCGGTCGCCGGTATGAAACCCGGTTCGGTCATCGTCGACCTCGCGGCCAGCGGTGGCGGCGACTGCGAGCTGACGCAGCCCGGCAAGAAGATCACCACCGAGGGCGGCGTGACCATCATCGGCTATACCGACCTCGCCAGCCGTATGCCGCAGCAGACTTCGCAGCTTTACGGCACCAACGTGGTCAATCTGATGAAGCTCTTGACCCCCAAGAAGGACGGCACGCTCACGCTCGACCTTGACGACGAGGTGCAGCGCGGCATGACCGTGACCCGAGAAAGCGAGATCCTCTGGCCACCGCCGAAGGTCTCGGTCTCTGCGGCGGCGAAAACCGACAACAAGGCAAAACAACTGACGCCCGAGGAAAAGAAGGCTCGGCAACAGGAGGCAAAGGCCAAGGAAGAAGCCATCAAGGCACAAAAGAGCAAGCGCAACACTGTGCTCATGGCTATTGCGGCCATTCTGCTCGCCATCGCGTTGGCCTTCGCCGACTCGAAGCTGTTGATGACGTTCTCTATTTTCATCCTCGCGATTTTCGTGGGTTATTACGTGGTTTCCAACGTCACGCACTCGCTGCACACGCCGCTGATGAGCCAGACGAATGCCATTTCCGGCATCATCCTCATCGGTTCGCTCTTACAGATCGGCTCGGCCAATACGCTGGTAACGGTGCTGGCCGTGATTTCGGCGGCCATCGCCTCGATCAACGTGTTCGGCGGGTTCCTGGTGACCTATCGAATGCTCAGCATGTTCAGGAAGGATGCGTGAAATCATGACACTCGAATCCATTGCCCAATCCGCCTACTTGCTGGCGGCAGTGCTCTTCATTCTCTCGTTGGCCGGACTTTCCAAGCAGGAGACCGCCCGTCGCGGCAATATCCTCGGCATGATCGGCATGGCAATCGCCATCGTTGCCACCATCGCCTTGGCCTTGGTCGATTCGGCCCGGCCCATCTGGGTGACGGCGTTGCTGATCGCTTTGGTCTTCATCGTCGGCGCGTCCTTCGGCATCTACAAGGCCCGCACCGTCGAAATGACGCAGATGCCGGAACTGATCGCGATGCTCCACAGCTTCGTGGGCATTTCCGCAGTTCTTATCGGCTACAACTCATGGCTCACGGAGAAGAATCCGAACGGCGCACACCTGGCCGAAACCTATATCGGCGTTCTGATCGGCGCCGTGACTTTCACCGGTTCCATCATCGCCTATCTGAAGCTCTCGGCCAAGATGAAGTCGAAGCCGCTGATCATCCCCGGCCATAACCTCATCAATCTGATTGTGCTGATCGTCATGATCGCGATGATCGCCTGGTTCATCCCCACCAACTCGATCTGGCCGCTGGCCATCATGACCGTGCTGGCACTGCTGCTCGGCCTGCACATGGTGGCGGCCATCGGCGGCGGTGACATGCCGGTGGTCATCTCCATGCTCAACTCCTACTCGGGCTGGGCCGCGGCCGCGTCGGGCTTCATGCTCGACAACAACCTGCTGATCATCACCGGCTCGCTGGTCGGCGCTTCCGGCGCCATCCTCTCCTACCTGATGTGCAAGGCCATGAACCGCAAGTTCGTCTCCGTCATCCTTGGCGGCTTCGGCGAAAAGCCGGCGAAATCGGGCGACACCAAGGAAATCACCGGTGAGGTGCATGAAGCCAACGCCACCGACGTGGCGCAAATGCTTAAGGATGCGAAAACGGTCATCATCGCCCCCGGCTATGGCATGGCCGTGGCGAAAGCTCAGCAGGCCGTAGCCGGCTTGGTCGAGAAGCTGCGCGCCCAGGGTGTCGAGGTCCGTTTCGCCGTCCATCCGGTGGCCGGACGTCTGCCTGGCCATATGAACGTGCTGCTGGCCGAGGCCAAGGTGCCTTACGATATCGTCATGGAAATGGATGAGATCAACGACGACTTCGCCGATACCGACGTCGTCCTCGTCATCGGAGCCAACGACACGGTCAATCCTGCCGCTGCGCAAGATCCCGATTCCCCCATTGCCGGCATGCCTGTGCTGCGCGTTTGGGAGGCCAAGCAGGTCGTCGTCCTCAAGCGCTCAATGGGCACCGGCTACGCCGGCGTGCAGAATCCGCTGTTCTTCAACGACAACACGTCGATGCTCTTCGGCGACGCCAAGGCCAGCGTGGAGGCTATCTCCAACGCGGTCTGAACGCAAAATCAAGTAAATAAAGTATTGGGGCCTGTCCGCTTGAGATTAGCGGACAGGCCCCAATACTAACGATCAGAATCCGGAACTCAGCCGAAGATGTCCTTCGCAGCCTTGGCCACGGAATCACCCATCAGTTCGCCCGTATCGTTCTCGGCGCCAAAGAGGCGGTTCAGCGCCTTATCAGCCTGCTCCACGGTCAGCGGCTTTCCAATCTCCTTGGCGACCGCCTGCAAATCAGTGATGGTAGTAACCTTGGAAAGCTTATCTACCAATGTTTTCTCGTCCATGAGCACTCCTCATTGTAATCTCACTTGTACGTTCGGCATTCTCAGCCTGTAAACCATCTTAGTCACCCAGGTAGATGAATGTGTGCCGTGTCACAATAAATGTCGCAATATCGGGAATTCGGCCACGATACGTCTTACGTTCACCAGCATTAAAAACGATAATTGTCAGTGAAAAAGCACATCATTTCACGTCAATGGTCGCAAGCAATGCGGCATGATCCGATCCCGGCAACGCCACGGCGCCGACCTGTCCGGCGACCATGCCCCGATCAAGGACGATATGGTCGATACCGGCGAATTTGGGAATCCCCGGCCTGTTCGCAGGCCAGGTGAACACGAAACCGCTACCGGAACTTTGCGCGGCATCGTGGAACCGGGAACCCAGAATATTGCGGAACGGCGTGTGGTCGGTGGTCGCGTTGAAATCCCCCATCAGCACATATCTGGTGTTCGTATGCGTTCGCATCATCGCCACATCATCGAGCGAAGTGCGCCACGTGTTCCAATAACCCGGTTTCGGAGACGTGGTATGCACCGAAACGAAACGAACAGGAATCTTGCCGTCCGCAAACGAAACGGTGCCGCCCGGCATGAAGGAAGCGCTGGAATCGACGTCGTCATCCGCCGGCGAATCCAATGCCGTGGCCGAAAACAGGGCATTGCCGTATTTTCCGTCCGACGAGGAAACCTGCGAGTAAGGCAGGTAATCATCGATGCCTTCCGCCTTGAGCGCGCGGATAAACGGCTTCGTGGTCTCCTGCAGCGCCAGCACCTCGACACGCTGGTCGCGCACCGTCTCGACTACCGCCTTGGCCGAGGCACGGCCTTTGTAGACATTGGCCGTCATGACGCGCGCATAGGAATCATACGTATCCGCGTGGTTCTTACCGACCGCCGAAATCGCGGCATCGCCGATATGGGTCTGAGCGACGAGATACGGATATTGCCGCCATCCCTGAAAACCAATACACGCAATGGCCAACAGCGCAGCCACCCACCTACGAGATGCCAGCGCGAGCAACAGCGCCACCAAGGCGAGCAGCGCAAACCACGGGGCAGCGGCCGCGACCGCCGGCACATAAGGCAACGACTGAAGCTCCTCAGGCAGTTCGCGGCTCACCGTACCCAGCAAGGCGGCAAGCAGACACAGCCAAGCCAGAAGCGCAACGATCCTGCGCAGAAAACCCACACGCCCCTTCGTTTTCGGCGCGGTTTTCGGCTTCACTGTTGACTTCGCCCGTCCCCTTGGCGCCGATTTCGTCTTGACCTTCGTTTTCACATTGCCTTTCCTTGCGGGTGTCACCTGAATCCGCCCGCCCGGTGCCTTATCCTACCTCGTAAAAAACTCGTATGGCCGCCGGCTGAAATCCGAGCCGCGCAGATATGCGCCACCAACCCAATCACGATAACAGGATATACGATGCCATCTGATGTCGCCGCAAGGTAGCGTCGCGCACCCGTCCGTCTCCTTTACCTTGCGCGCAAGGCACACGATGCATGGCCATGCCCGCAGAAGCCGCGACACGCAAAGCCGATGACGCAGGCGACACACAGAAAAGCAGCACCCGATGTCATATATTGTTCTTGCATTGCCTATGGTTTATTGGGAAAACGGTGAAGCAATAACCATTTTCAGCGTACTATGGCAATGGCAAAACAATCATTATCGCTACAATCACGATTTCACCGAAAGGAAACACACCAATGGCCTCGACAAGCCCAGTCAAATCAATCGTTACCAAAGGCGCGGAGAACGGCATCCTGCTCGTCATCCACGGCGGTGCCGGAAACCGCGGCAAGCACAGCACCCCGGAGCGCCAGGCGCAGGTGGAGAAAGACCTGCAACGCGCGCTTGATGCGGGTTACGCCAAGCTTGAGGCCGGAGCCAGCGCCGAAGAGGCCGTGGTCGCCGCCATCCACGTCATGGAAGACGCCACCGAATTCAACGCAGGCCACGGAGCCGCCCTGACCAGCGACGGCATCGCCCAGATGGACGCCTGCCTGATGGGCGGGGACGGAGAAGTCGGAGCCGTCGCGGGTGTGCACACGGTCAAGAACCCCATCGACGCCGCCCGCGCAGTTAAGGAACAGACCAAGCACGTCCTCTTCGCCGACCCACAGGACAAGGAGCTCGCCGACTGGGGTGTCGAGACGCGTGAGCCAAGCTACTTCATCACCGAACAGCGCAAGCAATCCCTTATCGAAGCGCAGACCAACGGCGACGAATGGGAGAAGCACGGCACCATCGGAGCCGTCGCCCGCGACGGGCAAGGCCACCTCGCCGCCGCGACCTCCACCGGCGGCATCACCAACCAGATGCACGGCCGTGTCGGCGACACTCCCCTGCCCGGCTGCGGCACCTACGCCAACGACGAGACGGCGGCCATCTCCGGCACCGGCATCGGCGAAGCGTTCATGCGCACGGTGGCCAGCCATCAGGTCTCCGACCGCATGAAATTCGCAGGCCAGACCCCGCTCGAATCCGCGAGCGCCACGCTTGACGACATCGACGCGCATCGTGGCGACGGCGGTCTGATCGTGCTTCCGGCCAAGGGCGAAGGCGTGATCGCCTACAACAGCGAAATGATGAACTGCGGATACAAGTCGCCGGCCGGTAGCTACGTGCAGGGCTGATTGATTGATTAGCGTATGGTTTTTATCGGCCGCCGAGCCGATAAAAACCGCTAGCCGTTCGGCCAATGTCAAACGGACCGGCCGCCGAGCATTGCGCGGTCCGGAATTCCGCTAGCATCCATAGCCATGCGAGTAGAACGCATACGGCAAGGAAACGCAACGCAACCGAGCAGCGCAACATCATTACCTATAGAAAAGGTCAGGCAACGCTTCATCAGCAGTTGCCCGACCTTTTCCTTTTATTGATCTATCGTTGCCTTGGGACGCGCCTTATTTGGTGACCGTGTTGTACGTAGGCAGATTCGTGTAGTCGAAATGCACGTTGCCGACCTTGGTGGAAGCCGCGGCGGCCACGTCCTCATTCCACAGCGGGATCGAAGGCATGTCGTTCAGAAGAATCTCCTGGGCAGCCTCAAAATCGGCGGTACGCTTGGCGACATCGGTCTGGGCCAGAGCCTTGTTCAATGCGGCGTCGAATTCCGGGCTCTTGTAGTCGCCATCGTTGGAGCCGTGGCCATCGGCCGACCAGGACGCATACAACGGCGTCATATAGTCCTCGGCCGTCGGATAGTCGAGCATCCAGCCGGAACGGTATGCGGTCTTGATCGTCTTGTTGGTCACCTGGTTGCGAATGTCGCTGAATGTCGGATACGCGTCGCCGAGCGCGTCGATGCCCAACGTGTTCTTGAGGCTGTTGCACACCGCGTCCACCCAAGGCTTGTGCGCGGCATCGGCGTTGTAGGCGATCTTGAACGTGCCGGTGAACTTCGAAATCGCGTCGGCCTGCTTCCACAGCTCCTTGGCCTTCTTGGGGTTATATTGCAGGTTGCCGGAATTCTTGAGCTTCGACGAATGCTCGGGAACCAACGGCGAGGTGAAATCGGTGGATGCGGACTTGGTGTTCTGATAAATCTTGGCTATGATCTGCTGGCGGTTGATGGCCATGGAGATGGCCTGACGGCGCAGGCTGCCTTCCTTGCCGAGCGCGAAATGCGGCAGGCCTTCGGGAATGATGAATCCCTGATAGGCCGAACCCGGCTGGACGAACGCCTTCACCGTGGAATCGGAACGGAAGGTCTTGAGCACAGACTGGGGCACCTCTTCCATGACATCGAGATTGCCTGACTGCAAATCGGAATATGCGGCGTCCTGACTGGTGTAAACACGGTAGTCGATGCCACCGTTGGCGGCCTTTCGGCTTCCCTTGTAATCGGGGTTCTTGACGACCAGAATGTCGGTGTTGGGCTGCCATGACTTGAACTTGTACGGGCCGTCGCCGACAGGAGCCTTGCCGAACGCCTTCATGTCCTTGAACGCGACGGTCGGCAGCGGGAAGAAGGACTGATGGGCGAGCTGGATGGGAAACACCGAATCCGGGCTCTTCAAGGTGACCACCAGCGTCAACGGATCCTTGACCTCAAGGCCGGAAAGCTTCGCGTCGGTGGGGGTGTTCGGGCTCTGCATCTCGTCGTAGCCCTTGATGATGGACATACGGCTGGACTGTTTTTGCGCATGCTTGACGTTCGCCGCGTAGCTCCACGCGTTGGCAAAGGACGAAGCGGTCACCTTCTCGCCGTTGCTGAATTTCCATCCATCGTTGAGCTTGATGGTGTATTGCGTGGCATCGGCATTGGGCGTAATGGATTTGGCGACCTCCAGATGCTGCTTGCCCTTGGCATCATAGCTGACCAATCCCTCGAAAAGATAGCGGATCACCTTGCCGCCGCCCATTTCATTGGTGTCGGCAGGCACCAACGGGCTCTGCGGCTCGGTGTTGTCCACCTTGATGATCGTATCGGACGATGCCTTCGGGCCCTGTTGATCACCGTTGCCGGCCGAATTTCCGCAACCCGCCACCGAAATCAATGCCGCACTTGCCGCGAGCCCGGCGATGAGACGAACGCTCCATTTTCTCAAAACCATGTTTCCCCTTTTTTCTTCAGACGCAATCGTTCATATACGATACATATACTGATCAGATACGCTTATTTATACAGACAACCATGCACGAATTATATGCCATTGCCGCATGATGCAACCGCGCAGAGCACCCGAATTGAGATAAAGCGCCATCCGCAGGTTAGAGGAAAAACTTATACCCCGCATCAAAACCCAACCGGCACAGAACCTGAACGGCCAGGGAATATCCGGGCAAGAACACTTGGATGCCACGAAACGGCCCAAGCACCGGAAGTGGCGCCTTACGCACGGACCGGAAAAGCAGGACCAACAAGAACGACAAGAACGACAAGGATTCGTGCCCGGAATCAGATTCGAACTGACGACACCCGCTTTAGGAGAGCGGTGCTCTATCCCCTGAGCTACCCGGGCAACACATGGTTATTGTACACGTAAACCTGTCCCACGCGCCACTCTCTGTGGTTGCGCGGCAACGCACCCCTTTCCACCGACAACACAAACCAGCTTGTTTCCGCCTACGGCGTTCACGACACCCGCTATTGCCGGTACCCGATAATCGGCGATTGCTATTAGTCTTGAAACCATAGGCCGACACTACGAAACGGCAAGACGCCATCCAAGGCAAAGGAAGACCGACAATGACTGTTGCACAATGCGGAACCGTATCCGCCCTCACGCTTGGCTTGCCCGCAACCTGCGCGATCCCCGAGGCGAAGGGCACACTACCCAAGCAGATGTTCTATGTGAAGCCGCCGGTTTCGGCACGTCTCAAGCAACGGTTCGTCGGCGACGTCGAATCCATCACCATGCTTGCGCTGTTGCGGCCCAACACCGTCAATGTGGCCGCCGGCAGAAAAACGCGCGAGATTCTGGTGATAGGCATTGAGCAGAATTGCAAGAACGCTCCCGTAGAGGTAATGGAGCATATCGCGAAGTTGCGTTCGGCGTCGAACATCCTCTTTGTCTGCGTGCGCGACGCCAACCTTGACGACATCAACGACGAGCGTTCCGATTCGGCACCCGGCGGCACCGGCCGATTCCAATGCGCCCTCGCGCTGCAACGCATTCTGCCGGTTCGAGCCGGGCATCAGGGCGAGGCACAAACACAAACGTACCTCAGCGCCTGGCAGAACGGCACGAAAGTGAAGCTTGAAATGAACGGCGACACCTTGGACGATGTCTGGCAAAGCCTGTGCGCACAGGTCATTTTCCACGACAGCGACGGCAGCAATCTCGATACGCGCCTGGCCAAACAGGCGGCAATCGCCGAACTCACCGCCCAGATCACCAAGCTGGAGGGCGACCACGCCCGCGCAAAGGACAGCACCAGACGCAACGAGATCTTCGCGAACCTGCATAAGGCACGCAAACAGTTGGAAGCATTGCGACAATAGCGACAATAGCGACAAAGAGTCGACGAGACTGGCCTGAATCCCGGCAATACGCGTCGTGATTGCTCCAGCAATCGCCACTTTTAGAGCAATCACGACGCAAACACGCCACTTTACGTCACAAAAGCTCCAGCTACCACCTTTAATGGAGAAATCGCGACACAAACAACAGAACCAGCGTCACAAAACCTCCAGCAATCACCTTTACTGGAACAATCACGACGCAAACGCGCCACTTTACGTCACAAAAGCTCCAGCTACCACCTTTAATGGAGGAATCGAGACACAAACGCGCCACTTTACGTCACAAAACCTCCAGCAACCGCTGCTTCTGGAGCAATCACGACGCAAACACACCTTCAACCGTCACAAAACCTCCAGCAACCACCTTTACTGGAGGAATCGAGACACAAACAACCGAACCAGCGTCACAAAAGCTCCAGCAACCACCTTTACTGGAGGAATCGAGACACAAACAACCGAACCAGCGTCACAAAACCTCCAGCAATCACCTTTACTGGAGGAATCGAGACACAAATGGCGAACTGGAACTCCACAAGCCTCCACTTCTCCAGTTGAGCGGAAGCTTGCCCACGCATATGACGCATTTCGACAAGCATCACAGCCATATCAGACTCAGGGCAACGCGCTCAGCGGGCGGGCGCATCTCCGCCGACTATCTCAAGGTACAAACGCTCCAGCGTCTCCTCACGGCGTGCCTTCGTCAGCTCACATTCCCAGACAACGAGAACCTTCCAGCCGGCCGCCTCAAGCTCGGCGCGCTGGCGGATGTCACGGTCGTGATTGCGCACCAGCTTCGCCGTCCAGAACTCGACATTGGACTTCGGCATCGAGAATTTCGTGCAGCCGGAATGCATATGCCAGAAGCAGCCGTTGACGAAGACGATCGTATGCCACTTGGGCAGCACCACATCCGGATGACCCGGATAACGCTTGTCGTTCTTGCGGAAACGCAACCCACGACGGAAGAGATAGGAGCGGACCAGCACTTCGATTTTCGTGTTTTTGCCGCGGATATGCGACATCGTATAGCTGCGGGTGCCTCGCTCGTATTTTTCCGGAACTTTCGATTGACGCGTCACCCCTCCATTTCACTTTCAATACGAGACAATTCATCCGAAAATCGACAATGAATCGTTACCGACGTTTACTCGCCAATCAGCGAACAAGACTATCCGACAGCGACAGCCGACCGATGAACTTTCAATTATTCAGACGATAGTATCGCTATTGCCCAATCGGATGACCAGTATATGAAACAGTAATCCTTATTTTTGAGACGAATCGGCCAATCCAGAAAACTTCTCCCTAGCATGGCTCGCATACCCGAAAACAGGGAAAGAGGTTGAAAGAAGATGGAAAAGGTAAAAAAGGTAGCGGATTGGATCACCAAATGGTTCACGCTGATCGTCATTGTCTGGGCGGTGTTCAACTACTTCGTCCCGCAGACCAGCGAATGGGCCAAGCATGATACCAGCTGGCTCTTAGGCATCGTGCTGTTCGGCATGGGCCTGACGCTTTCGCTTGAGGATTTCGCACGAATTCTGAGGCAGCCGCTGATGGTCATCGTGGGCACCGTGGCTCATTACGTCATCATGCCGCTTATCGCCGTCGCCCTTTGCGCCATCTTCCACCTCGACGGACCGCTCGCTGTCGGCGTCATCCTCGTGGGCTGCTGCCCGTCGGGAACCTCGTCGAACGTGATGAGCTTCCTCGCCCGCGGCGACGTAGCACTCGACGTCTCCATCGGCCTGCTTTCCACCCTGCTCGCGCCGTTCATGATTCCGCTGCTGATGCAGCTGCTCGCCTCGAAGTATGTGGCGATTCCCTGGCAGTCGCTTTTCCTGACCGCCGTCAAGGTGGTGCTCATCCCCGTCGCGCTCGGCGTCATCTGCCACACCATCTTCAAGGACAAGATCTCCAAGGTCACCGACGTGCTACCGATCATCTCGCAGACCGCGATCCTCTTGATCATCGGCATCGTCGTCGCAGCCAACCACGCCGGCCTCTTCAGCACGGCCACCGCGCTGGCCATCCCGGTGGTCATCCTGCACAACCTTTGCGGCTATGGGCTCGGCTTCGGCTTCTCCAAGGTCATGTACAAGATCTATCCGAAAGGCTTCGGCTACGCGCAGCAAAAGGCCATCACCTTCGAAGTCGGCATGCAGGACTCCGGCCTTGGCGCCACGCTGGCGCTGACCTCGTTCGCCACCGCCCCGATCACCGCGATTCCGTCGACGTTCTTCAGCGTCTGGCACAACATCTCCGGCTCGGTGCTCTCCTCCTGGTGGCGCCGCCACGATGAGAAGAAAGGTCTGGTTGCGGCCGACGATACCGAGACTGAAGCGACTGTCGCCGACGCTCAGTGAAAGCCCTGTCGTATCGCTGTTGATGGCACAATAGATTTACGCCATCGCATATATCCATTCGCGGTACGCCACATCTCAATCGATTCTGATTGATGCGGCGTACCGCGAATTTTCTATATACCGATACGCGATACGTCGGTTCTAATAACTTACGTTGCAATACGACTATTCCGTAATATTATTACTCCGCAATATCGTTATTCTGCAGTACTCTGTACGGCTTCATTGCCGTAAACCGCTACGAACGGCGCCAACTCCTGAATCGAGAATTCGACAAAAACCATTGCCTCACCTTCAGATACTTTTGACGAATCCCGCTTCCGGCATCATCGCCCAATTGAGCGTTACGGAGCACCTGGCTCTAGAATAGGGACATCACCTATCAATTCCATGTACGAGAGGACTCCCATGAGCAGATTGAACGGTAACCGCGCCGAAGCGGAAGAAAAAGGACTCAAGGTCAACGTCGCGATTCTGGGAGCTGGCAGAATCGCACACTCCATGGCCGACACGCTGGTTCAGATGGCCGGCGACCCGCGCTACAGCACATTGGTCGAGCCTTACGCGGTCGCCGCGCGCGACGCGGACCGTGCCGCTGATTTCGCGCAGAAGTATGGGTTCGATGTCTCCTACGGTTCCTACGACGAGCTGTTGGCCGACCCGAAGGTCGACCTCGTCTATATCGCCACACCGCACGCGCTGCATGCCGAACAGGGCATCGCGTGCCTCAAGGCCGGTAAGAATATTCTGGTGGAAAAATCATTCACCGCCAATACAACACAGGCGCAGGAACTGCTTGAGACCGCCAAGGAGACCGGACTGCTCTGCACCGAGGCTATTTGGACTCGCTACATGCCTTCGCGCGCACTCGTGGCCGACATCATCAAGTCCGGCGAGATCGGCGAGGTCAAGGCCGCCACGGCCAACCTCTGCTACCCCACCACGCACAAGGCCCGCATGACCGACCCGGCCATGGCCGGCGGCGCGCTGCTCGATGTCGGGGTCTATCCGCTGAACTTCTTCGACATGGCGCTAGGCGCGGACACCAGCGAGCGCACTGTTGCCGACATCGACACTTCCATGGTTGCTTACGAAACCGGCGTGGACGCCACCGATTCCATCGCCTTGCACTATGACGACGGGGTGATGGCCACGGCCACCGCCTCGATGATGTGCGCCTCCGATCGCTCAGGGGCCATCTGGGGTACGAAGGGCTACATGGTCTGCCAGAACATCAACAACATCGAGGGCATCGACCTCTACGACCTCGACCACAAGCCCACCCGCCACGTCGATGTGCCCGCCGAACTGACCGGCTACGAGTACGAGGTCGCGAGCGCCGCCAACGCCATCCTCGACGGCAAAACCGAATGCGAGGAAATGCCGCACGCCGACACCCTACGCATCATGAAGCTCATGGACCAGATTCGTAGCAAGTGGGGCCTCAAGTACCCGTTCGAGTAAATAGGCCCGGTTGACATCAGTGCAATAAGTCGCGGTAAGTTGAAAATCATTTTTTAACTTACCGCATTTTTCTACCAAGTTAAAAAGTATTTTTCAACTTACGTCAATTTTACGCTAAGTCAAAATTTTACATGGAAATCTACGTTCGGCTTCTGAAGGCTTTTATGCATCAGCCAATACAAACGTCACAGCTTCAGCTCAATGATTTTAGCGACATAGTCCCGATCCAACCAGAACGTCTGTTTGGTAATGGATTCTCCATTAGGCAGTGTCACTTGGTCCTTACCGTTACGAGCCTTGGATCGGAAATGGAACACATGATTGAATGAGGCTCCCGGCAGTAAATTCGTTCCCCTGCCATAGTGAATCGATTCGCCGTTGACTAAAAGTCGATGTACCACAGCCCAAGCCGGATATACATAGCGTTCTATATCGGCCTCGGGCATGTTCCACAGAAAACCTCCTTCAAAAACGTCAGTAAGTCGCGAAGAATCCTGCCGTTTCGCACCACTCGCCTGAAACACCGAAAACAGAAACCTGTTCTCCTCAAAAAAACGATAGAGGAACGAATCATGGAATTCTACTGAGGGGTCAGCAAGCTGGTTCCACTCCTCTTGTGAGATTTGCCGAAAGGACATGTGCTCTTTCGGGCGACCCTGCTCATATAACGTGGCCGTTTTCACTTGATTGACATGGGCCTTACGAAACTGCTCTACCTGCTCAATAGAGTGGCCTCCGGAACCCAACATTCTTAGCGTCAGCATCGAAGTGAACTGCTTGGCCTTGCTAGCATCCTGCGGCATCGCCAATTCTTCAGCAATCGAAGAAACCGGATGTGCGACATAATGGTCGAAACTTTCACCGATGTACTGCTCCAGTGTCTGCTCGGCCGACATTGGTAGAGTTGGCATGGCGCCCTTATCAAGAATCTTCTCGGCTACGGTGCTCATATATGAGGCTTTGTAACTGAACGCGCGTTGCTTGGCTTTGATGGTTGGGTCGCATGCCCCATCCGGAGCTGGTGCATCTCGAACGGTAGCGGCACTGGCACCTTTCGTACATGCCGCCAAATAATTGGTGTCCGCCTCACTCAACGTATCGGCATGGCCTTCGGTGACTTTGTCGTGGATGGTCTGCCAATCGGCTTTGATGGTCAGGAAATCCTTGGCCTCATAGTCCAAAAGCACCGAACAATACAGTTTGCAGTCCAAACGAGACTGATTCTTCTTATCGGTTCTATCGTCAAAATAATAGATGATGACGATACGACGTGACTTGTTCCAGAACCTCGATGTTCCAAATGTCTCTTCCGGCAACCGCATGTAATTGATGATGTCGAGCACCAACCGTTCCTTGGCCACCACCCGTTCATCTCGTCTTTTGGAATGGCGCAACGGTGTCACTTTGAGTTCGTAGCTTTTGCCACCGGCCACGATGTCCGGATTCGGATCGGAATTGATAGCGTACCCCAATACCGATTCCTCGACGATCTGGCCCAGCGAGCCCTTGTTGCCGGACGCAGCGCCACGCCCGGTGATATCAATTTGGCGAAAACTTCTTCCCTGCACGTTATTGAGCAGGCTTAAAACCTGATCGATACTGGCAAACGCGTGATCGACCGAGTCACTCTGCCGTACATCATCGTACGTGACAACACTCATCGCATGCTCCGAATATCCTGCGCGATGACCTCACCTATGCGGTGTGGAATACCGACCACCAAGGCGTTGCCCATGCAAAACGCCCGATGCCCGTCTGTCATACCAGTGTTCGTCCAGCCTTTGGGAAACATCTGAATCTGGTCGAGTTCGTCGGGCACCAAGCGTCGCAACCGACCATCCTGCGCACGAATGACATGCTTCATTCGATTGGCCCCGGAGCCACCTTCACTGGTCAGAATCGTTCTCGCGGGCTTGTCGATGCTATCCGGGAACGCCATGCCACCTTCGGAATAGACATATTGGTACCCGGAAGAAGAAGTGCGCTGTTCTTTTTTGGCGCCCTTAAGATACTCCCACTTATCGAGGCTTTTTGGATCGATGAAGTATTGGTCAGGCACTTCGTCATCATCCACGCGAATGTTGGCAAGAGTCTGATACGGTCCGTCATATGCAGGCGTTACTGCACAGGTAAACACCCGTCCGGCCTGCATTGCGCCCGCATTGGCGAAGAACGAGGTCTTGTCGCCAATGCCGAATTCCTGACTGACAACGTATGGGTCAGAAGCCAGGCTTCTATACCCCCCCCCCCGCTTCATTTTCGTCGATAGGGAACGCCCGCGCCATCACACCTGACGCACTGACCCGTTCAGACAAATCCCAATTATCGGCATTCAACTGGCCATAGATATACACACGCCGGCGACGTTGTGGCATCCCATAATCGGCCGCATTAATCACGCGCCATTCAACCGAATATCCACGGGCATTCAGGCAAGAAAGGATAATGGCAAAATCACGCCCACGCTGGGAAGCCGGCGACTTCAGCAGCCGGTCCACGTTCTCGAACATGACATAGCGCGGACTCTTCAATTGCAGAAAACGATAGATCTGCCACCAGAGCACGCCTTTCTTGCCTTCGATGCCTCCCGCTTTCGACAGTGGTTTCGCCACGGAATAATCCTGGCACGGGAACCCGCCCACCACCATGTCGCAGTCAGGAATATCAAGAGTTCCAGCCTCATATTGGTCAAGCACTTTTTCAATGTCTTCGTTGACACAGCTGCCCTCGCCGAAACGTCGCTCATAGCAGCGCCATGCGAACTGCTTGGCTACGCTGCCCTGCGGTTCCCACTGATTCGCCCAAATCGTTTGGTATGGCCCTGCCGCAGGCAAGCCCTTGCCGAGTTCATCAGTGTCCGGATATCCCTCGAGACCAAGCCGAAAACCGCCGACTCCGGCGAACAGCTCGGCTACCGTAATCCGCTCATGGGTATCATTCGTGGTTCGCTTCGACATAGATTCGATAATGATCTATCGCCCAGACGATCTGAAACAGGAGATGAATGACATTTTGAACAATTCGGCGTTTTGATCATAAATTCGAGAGATCATAAAGATAGCCATACCTCAATAGTCGCAGAAAGGTCTACGCTATGGATATCGATTCACATCCGGAAGAGCTGTACAAGCTGTTACCCATTACCGAAGGAGTTCGTTATTTCATTCCGGACTACCAACGTAATTATTCTTGGAACGATGAGCAAATTCGTCAACTATTCCTAGATATCAACAACGAACCTTCTGGATATTATGTAGGCAATCTCTTAGTTACACAACATCAAGAGCCTCAACCCAACAGCGAAGAAAACAATCTGGATGTAATAGACGGACAGCAACGTCTAATTACCTTATCTTTACTGCTTCTTGCTATATGGCAACAACTAACGGAATGGTCAGATGACGAGGATAAGGAATCTGATGTCTTAACTCGCTCAGACCTTCTTTCCATAGGTGAGATGAGAGGCGACATCCGTCGCATGCTCCTCACTGGGAACTCCGATTCATCCCGAATCGTTCCATTGGATAGCGACAGACAAATCTACGATGATCTCCTCAGCGCTTTAAATGGCCATAAGCCTCAAGCATCCGGACGGCTTCGATTTACCAAACGTTATAACTTTATCCGTTCACTCATTGCCGATGAGCTCAGTACCACGTCGGAGATAAAAGAGTTTTACGACAAATTACTCAATATTAAAATATTACAAATCAAAGTTATTTCCTTATCTGACGCGTTCATGGTGTTCTCATCGCTTAATTCAAAGGGACTTCCTCTAACGTTGGTCGACTTGCTTAAAGGAGAGTTCCTTGGAGCCGCGAAAAACCATGGGGATGACATCAATGAGACATTAAGCAAATGGAATCTGCTCACGAGTTTCTTCCATGACAAGAACAATGACGTGAACATCGGTTCAGCCACTCAATTCCTGCTGAATAATTACGATGCTTTTGAAGGTACCAACACGACATCAACAACCAAGAGCAAAGCGCTGGGACAATATCAACGAATCATCCGACCCCGCTATGAGCAAGGCATCGATTATCTTAAACAACTCATTGACCGTGCTTCCCTCTTCTCGCAAATAGCCTGCATGCCCAGTGCACCAGACGATGGCTCTCGTATCGGTAAGAAACTACAATCACTCCACCGGCTCGAGCCCTCACAGGCGTATCCCCTATTACTCTTTGTCTTATATCGTTATGAGGAATTACATCTCGATGAGGCACAACTCAGCACTGTCATAGATGCACTTATTTATTTTTATGTACGCAGAAATGTCACTCTGCTGCCGAAGGCATCAGGCATTCGTTCAACAATGTTGGATATTGTACGGTCAATTAACAACCAGCAGCTTAAAGGTTCTGACCTCATTCAATTCATTATTCAACGACTAAAAAATCTTAGCGTAGGCACCGAGGAATTCAGAAACTCTCTGCTTTCCGCCGACATTTATGAAAAGAATCCTAGAACAACACGTTTCTTACTGACATCATTGGAAAGAAACCTTTCCGGACCTACGATTTTCGACAAAGGCCGCGAAGAGGATCTCGACTCACTACAAGACGACAACGGGAAACCCAAATGGACCATCGAACATATCTTGCCTGAAGGGACCTTGCCGGATTATTGGAAGGACGCAATCAGTCCAGACTCCCCCAAAGACGCTGACAAAATCCAAGATGAGCATACTCATAAACTCGGCAATCTTACCCTGACGCCTTATAATGCCGACCTCGGTCAATTACCATTCGTCAACACTGAGGAACCTTACACCACGGGAACTCTGTCATATAAAAAGTCGAAACGCGATTTCAGCGATAATGGACATTTTGTCGGTCTTCGACAGCCGATGCGGCTCAATGCCAGTATCCCCGATGAATCCATTGAAACCATAGAAACCAAAACGCAATGGACGATTGCCGATATTGAGCGTCGCACAAAGATATTGACCGATTTCATTGTCAACTATTACGATTTTGACAACTTACGCTAACAACAATGGGGATTGAACCTCCAAAAAAGGTTCAATCCCCATTTATTCACATCGAAACCGAGCGATCAGAACTCGGTGATGACGGAGCGGATGACCTTGCCTTGCTTGAGCTGGACGTAGGCCTCGTCGATCTGGCTGAGGTTGATGTGCTGGCTGACGATGTCGTGCATGTTGAGCCTGCCGTCGACGGCAAGGTCGGCGTACATCGGGATGTCGTGCTTGATGTTGGTCGAGCCCATCCAGACACCCTTGAAGCCGCGCTGGTGCACCAGCAGATCGGCCGGGTTAATCTCGAGGTTGATGGTTGCGTCGGGCTTGGCCAGGCCGATGCAGTACGCGGTGCCGTCAACGCCGAGCATATCCCAGCACTGCTTCATCGTCGACTCGAAGCCGATGGCCTCGAACGCCTCGTCAACACCGCCGTTGGTGAGCTCACGCACCTTGGCGACCGGATCCTCCTTGGAGGAGTTGACCACGTCGGTGGCGCCGAACTTCTTCGCGAACTCGAGCTTGTTATCCAAGAGATCGATGGCGATGATCTTCTTCGCCCCGCAGATGCGAGCGCCGGAGATGATGTTCAGACCGATGCCACCGGTGCCCACGACGGCCACGGTGTCGCCGGGACGAACGTGCGCGGTGTTGATGGCAGCACCCGCGCCGGTGATGGTGGCGCAGCCGATGCAGGCGGCCTCGTCCCATTTCACCTCGTTGTTGACCACGGCGAGCTGGTTCTCATGGATCAGCGCCTTCTCGGCAAAACCGCCGGTGCCGAAAGCCTGCGTGATCGGACGGCCGTCCGGGAAGGACAGGCGCGGCTTCTCGCCCGGCTTACGTACGCACTCCTGCTGCTGGCTGCAGGACTGCGGATGGCCGTTCAGGCAGTTGGCGCAATGGCCGCACACCTGCTCGAGCGAGGCGACGACATGGTCGCCGACCTTGATACCCTGAACCTCCGGGCCAACCGCCTCAACAACGCCAGCGACCTCGTGGCCAATCACGGCCGGGAACGGGAAGAACTGATCATCGTCCTCAACCAGATGCAGATCTGAATGGCACAGGCCGCTGGCCTGAACATCCACCAATACCTCGGCGCCAATCGGGTCGTCGATGATGATTTCTTCGGGCTGAGCAAATCCCTTGCCGACGCCATACGCTATCGATGCCTTAATCTTCTGTGGCATGGTTACGCTCCTCAATAGTTATAATGTAACGTACATCACATTACAACATCGAAATCGGGTCGTGCAACTATTTTCGAACCGTCGCGTTTCTTGAACATTTTCGAACATCTACATTGCCGAAACACTCATTTAATACGCAAAAATCAAATATTTACAAACAAATACACACAAAATTAATCAATTTTTAAATTTCTCGAACTTCTCCTCACACAAACACCGCTTTATGCCCTTCACATCCCCTATCAACTTGTCTATTGCCAAGTAAACCAGATCCTTTGCATCTCGCCTTTCCGCGTTTCACAACCATCCACCTCTCCCGTCACAACGGCAACTCCGAACGGCTTCGATATCAAATTCGCCCACCTCACGCACAAGGGGCAAGCAGCCATATCATGAATGCCACTTGCCCCTATCTATAGACGTCGAAGCAATCAGAACTCAGTAATAACCGAGCGGATGACCTCGCCTCGCATCAACTGCTGGTACGCCTCGTCGATCTGGCTCAGGTTGATGTGCTGGCTGACCAGATCATGAACATCCAGTCTGCCATCCACCGCCAGATCGGCGTACATGGGGATGTCATGCTTGATGTTGGTCGAACCCATCCACACGCCCTTGAATCCGCGCTGGTGAACCAGCAGATCGGCCGGATTAATCTCAAGGTTGATCGTCGCGTCGGGCTTGGCCAGGCCGATGCAATAGGCATTTCCGCCGACTGCCAACATATCCCAGCACTGCTTCATGGTCGCGGGGAATCCAATGGCCTCGAACGCCTCATCCACTCCGCCATTTGTCAGCTCACGCACCTTGGCGACCGGATCCTCCTTCTTGGAATTAATCACATCCGTTGCACCGAACTTACGAGCGAACTCGAGCTTGTTGTCGAAGACGTCGATGGCGATGATCTTCTTCGCCCCGCAGATACGCGCGCCGGAAATGATGTTCAAACCGATACCACCGGTGCCGACCACGGCAACCGTGTCGCCGGGACGAACGTGCGCGGTGTTGATCGCAGCACCCGCGCCGGTAATCGTTGCGCAACCAATAAGCGCGGCCTCATCCCATGGCACCTGATCGTTGACCACGGCAAGCTGGTTCTCATGGATCAGCGCCTTCTCGGCAAAACCGCCAGTGCCGAAGGCCTGCGTAATCGGACGGCCGTCCGGGAAGGACAAGCGCGGCTTCTCGCCGGGCTTGCGCACGCACTCCTGCTGCTGGCTGCAGGACTGCGGATGCCCGTTCAGGCAGTTGGCGCAATGGCCGCACACCTGCTCGAGCGACGCCACTACGTGGTCGCCGACCTTGATACCCTGAACCTCCGGGCCAACCGCCTCGACAACGCCAGCGACCTCGTGACCAATGACCGCCGGGAACGGGAAGAACTGATCATCGTCCTCGACCAGATGCAGGTCGGAATGGCACAGGCCGCTGGCCTGAACATCCACCAGCACCTCGGCGCCAATCGGATCATCGATAACAATCTCCTCAGGCTGAGCAAAACCCTTGCCAATACCATAGGCAACCGATGCCTTAATCGTTTGCGGCATAATACACGCTCCTTTGCGATTTTTTCCAGATGACACCTTGTCATCCGTCAATTACTGTCAAGACTTCAAAATCAATCGGCGGAACAACCATTGTCCCCATCAATCCGATTGAAGAGTCAATAACAATAGTTATATTGTATCTTTTTCTATCATTTCCGACTATTCTTAACGAGTGATTTTTATCACGTTGCGCTCGTCCTGATGCTTGTACTGCAACCCTGAGTTCACGGATCACGTTCCATAACGCATTCCAGCAACAAACCCCCCAGCCACGCAGAAAAGCCACGCATAGAAATGGGATATGTCGAAAACGCAAAGTATCGGCATATCCCATATGCAGGAACGTAGTTTACCCTGCCCGGAAAACGAAAACCCCTATATTTTATTCACCGTCACGCATAGGTAAAGGTCATCGGGTCGTGGCCGGCACGGGTCGGCCCATCCAACGCATCGATCTGCGCGTGCTCGCCCTGAGTCAGAGCAAAGCCGAAGAGATCGAGGTTCTCGCGCTGACGATCGACGTGAACCGACTTGGGAATGATGATGGTCCCGTTTTCGATATGCCAGCGCAGGATGACCTGGGCCGGCGAGACACCGTGGGCTGCGGCGATGCGGGCGATGGTCCCGTCTCCGGCATTGAGATCGGCTCCGCGGGCCATCGGTGAATACGCTTCGACGGCGATCCCATGCTCGCGACAGAACGCGACCACTTCACGCTGCTGCCAGGTCGGGTGCAGCTCAATCTGATCGACCGTCGGCCATTCCCCGGTTTCACGGTGCAGGCGTTCGAGATGCTCGGGCAGGAAATTGCAGACACCCAGTGTGCGTATACGCCCCTCGTCACGCAGCTTCATCAGCGCCTTCCACGTCTCACCGGAACGCCAGTTGAACGGGGTGGGCCAATGCAGCATATACATGTCGACGTAATCGAGGCGCAGATCGCCAAGCTGCCGGTCAAAAGCCCTGAGCGCGTTGTCGTAACCTTGCTCGGAGTCCTTGAGTTTCGTGGTGACCCACAGCGTTTTACGCGCCTGCCCGCTATTGAAGCCGGTTTGTGCGAGCGCACGGCCGACACCCGGTTCGTTGTTGTACCCCGCGGCAGCGTCGATATGGCGATATCCGGCAACAAGCCCGGACTTGACAACGTCGGTCACCTCATCATCGCCGATACGCAGCACGCCAAGCCCGACCTGCGGGATCCTGTTGCCGTCGCTTAACGTGATATCGGCAATGCCCTGCACTCCTCCAACGGTTTTTTCAGCACTCATCGCACTTGCTCCTTCTCTCATGAACCAACAACCACACTACTAGCCGACCCTGTCCAGCAAAACCACGACATACAGCTCTATGGACAGCGAATGTTGCCCCGCAACCCGAAACGCTCATGCAGAAAAACGTTCACTGGCCAATACTCAATGAACGTTTCCCTGCATTCATCACCATCGATGCCGGAAACGGCCTCCAACAGCCGCTTTTGCGCTCGGCGAGCAGCGAGAGAAACCGCCGCAACCAAATGCTCAAATCTAAAGCGTGATGACGCGGTCGGCAATCTGCATGGTGGAAGCGCGATGGGAGACCAACACGATGGAGACCGGGCGCTCGTTGGCCAGCGTGTTGATGGAATGAAGAATCACCGACTCGTTCAAAGCGTCGACACGACTCGTAGGCTCGTCAAACAGCACCAGCGAAGCGCCGGTAAGGAAGATCCTCGCCAGGCTGATGCGCTGGCGTTCGCCTTCGGACAGCCTCGAACCAAGCTCACCTACCTGGGTGTTCAGACCGTCCGGCAACGACTCGATAAGGGTGTCGATCGAAGCGCGTTGAAGCGCCTGATGCATATCCGAATCCGTCGCACGCTGGTCGGCGATCAGAAGATTGTCACGAATCGTGCCGTCGAAAAGATACGTGTCCTGATCCATCATCGTCTCCACACGGCGGCGATAATGCGCCTCGATATTCGGCAAAGGCTCCCCGGAGAAGTCGACGGCCCCGACCTGAGGGTCCCAATAGCGCATCATGAGTTTCAGAATCGTGGACTTGCCGTGTCCGGACTGGCCTTGCACGCCGAGTATTCCCGAATGCAGCGTCGTGAGGTTGAAGTCCTTCAACACCAGCGCGGAAGCAGGAACAGAAGTCGAGCTGGCTGAAGAAAGCGGGTAGCCGAAAGTGACGTCTTTCAAGCGAACGGTTTCGAATTTCGGCTTGTCGTTCCCCTTTTCTTCAACCGCAGGCACCTCATCGAACAAATCGAACATGCGCCTTGCGGCAGCCAACGGCTGGTTGAGGCTACCGGGCAAATCGCTCAGAGCCAGAGTCGGACCGAACGAACTGAAAATAAGCATCACCGCGACCACATACATGGCCATCGAAACGGGATCGGCCTGGACGATGCCGAACATGATCCTCACCGCGACAAACGTGGCGGCCACGACACAAACCGCACCCAGACCTGCGAACACGCCATTCTTGCGGCTCAGCCTGCTCTCGAAAAGCCAGAGGCTCTTGCCCTGTGCAATGATATCGGCCAGACGGCGGCGGCCCTGGTTGAATCTGATGATCTCGTCCATGCCGTGCATGTCATCGACAAGCCTGTCGCCGAGTTTGGCGGAATCGTTGCGGATCCTCGCGCCGATTCCGCGCACGTTGCCGGCGTAAAAGCGAGGCAGGACGACGCCTACAAACAGGTGGGCGACAATCAGCAGCAGGGCGAAGGACGGGTCGAGCGTGAACAGCGCCACGGCGAACACCACCGAGGTGGCCAGCGCGATGACCACCGGCGAAATGGCGTGGGCGAAGAAGGTCTCAAGCAACTCGATGTCGGTTGTTGCCAACGTGGTCAATGCGCCTTTGCCCCGACCAGCGAGTCTTGCCGGGGCGAGACGACGAAGAGCGGCGAAAGCCTTGGAACGGAACAACGAAACCACGCGGAAACTCATCTCATGGTTCATATATTCTTCGGCATAATGCATGAAACTTTTGAGGATGGCGCAGACCGCGACGGCGATGAGGGCGAGGGAGACGTCCACGCCCCAAACCGGATAGCCGAAGAACGCCATCAATGCCAGCACACCGAAAACAGGCATGAACGTCTCGGAAAGGCGCTCGATGGTCCCGCACAGGCTTGCGCCCACGATGAACGGGGTCAGGCGGCCGACGCAGCCAAGCAGTCTCAGCGTCAGATGGAAGGTCCCCATCTGCTTGTTTGGCGTACGAGGGCGATTGGCGACATCAAGTATCGCATCCGTCTCATCGCCTCGTTTTACAGGTTCATCACGCCGCTTGCCATCGAAATGGCGGCTTACGGCCGTAGCTGAAGCCGAACCAAGCGAGCCGGCCGCGGCCCCGGACTTCTTCGGCGAGGCCTGGCCTGCTGCGGATTCAGGACGCTTTGTGGAGCCCGTTGCGGCTTTGCCCGTTGCGGCATGCACGCGAGCGGCCTCGGTTTTTACCCGATGCCCGGCCGCGGCAACGGCATCCGAAAGATGATGCGTCTGCTTGGTGCTCGCTTTCGCCCGCTCGGAATCCCGGGTCTCGGGACGGTTGCCGAAATCGTCAACATCGTCATGATCCTGGTAATCAAGCAACGAGAAATCAAACAGCCTGCGCACCTCGGTTTTGGCGGAACGAGGCTTGGCGTAGGCGCTCCCCCAGCTGTTACGATGCGCGACATGCTCGATCGACTCCTGAGTCTCAAACATCGTAGCGTAACGGCCTTGAGCGGCCATAAGCTCGTCGTGGGTGCCGCTTTCCACCACATGCCCGCCGTCCAGAACGACGATATTGCTGGCATCCCTGGCCTGAGTGAGGCGATGGGTGATGACGATGACCGTATGCGTATGGGCCAGATCGCGGATCGCCACATCGATCAGTTCCTCGCTTTCGGCATCGACACTACTGGTGGCTTCGTCGAACACGTAAATCGGGCTGTCACGCAGCAATGCCCTGGCGATGGCGAGACGCTGGCGTTGCCCGCCTGAAAGATTGTCGGCATCCGGTTCGATACGCATGTCGAGACGCTGCGGCTGAGAATAGACGAAATCGTCGATGTGGGCGCCTTCGAGCGCGAGCCACATTTCGTTGGCCGTGGCATCGGGCTTGGCCATCAGAAGGTTTTCGCGCAAGGAACCGGTAAAGAGGTGACTGCGGGAATCGACGAGTGTGACCGCATCGCACAGCGAACGGTTTTTCAGGCTGTGCAATTCGCAGCTGCCCACGCTTCCCAACACGCGGTAACCCAGTCGGATCGAACCACGATAATCGTTGCGGGTGCCGGCGATCAGTGCGCCGATGGTGGATTTGCCTGAACCGCTCACCCCGACGATGGCGGTGAAACCGTTGGCACGGGCGCTGAAGCTGACGCCGTCCAAGGCTTTGTGAGGCGTGGAGTCATCGTCGTGTTTGCGTGCGGCCGCGCTCTTTAAAGCAGTGTCATTATCGATGGCAGCGTTGTCGGAGGACGTGGCGACATCGCGAGCGGAATCGATGGGCTTATAGAGGTAATCAACGTTGCGAAAGGTGATCGAACAATCCTCTACGCCTTGTGGCAATGCCGCCTGCCCGTCGCCGACCACCGGGACATCGAGCATCGCAGAGATCCGTTTGATCGAAGCCAGCCCGTTCAAGGCCGTATCGGAACATGTCGCCAGCCGGCGCAATGGGACGAAGAAACTGCCGCAAAGCAGTATGGCGACCAATGCCGCGGGAAGCTTCAGATGCCCGCTCGTCACCTGCGCGATGATGATGGCGATGCCGCCTGCAGTACCGCCGTAGGAAACCAGATCCAAGGCAAGACGCGCGCGAAGTTCGAGATGAAGGACCTTCATGGAGGTTTTTCGGAAATCTTCCGATTTCTGATCCATACGCCGGGCGGCGGCCTCGTCGGCGTCGAAGGTCTTCAGCGTTTCCAATCCCTGAACGTTGTCGAGAAAGGCGGCACCCATATCCGTGTATGCGTCCCAATATTTGTCGAATGCGCGCGATGTGGCCACCGACACCCACCAGACGATGCCGACCACGATAGGGACACAGACCAGCAGCAGGCCTGCCGTCGGCGCGTTCAACGGCAGAATCGCCACGAACAGCGTCAAAGGACCAAGAACGGCGAAAATCAACTGCGGCAGATACCCTTCAAAAAAACTCTGTATACGGTCGACGCCTTCGCCCAACGATTGCACGACATCGGCGGTTTTCACGTGCTCGGAATAGGTAGGGCCCAGGTCAAGCATCTTGTTATACAGACGCTCCCGCAAAGAGATCTTGACGCGTTCCGAGGCTTCGGTACCGAAGAAATGCGAGGCGCGAATGGCCATGTATTTGATAATCGCGACAACCACCAGCGCGAAGATGAAGGCCGAATACCCTTGCGGCACCGCCTGAAAATCGTTCAGCAGCTTTTTGACAATGGACGGTTTGACATTCTCGTGGGCGATGGTGAGCACCGGAAAAAGATTGCCGAGCAGACCGACCGCGATGAACGCGAATCCGATATCAGATAGCAGCGAGACCCAAAGGCTCAGCACTTTCGCAACGACGAATACGCCACTGCGGTCAACGAGGGTGAAAAGCCGACGGTCGAACATAAAAACACCTTTCCAGCGGCAATCCTGACGGTTACGGCAGGCTCGCTCATGCAACGCATGCCACAGAATACCTACTACACAATACTGTAGGCCGAATACGATGCCATCTTGAAGTGGGATTCATTACAAAAGCACTAAATTTATGAGGTTTGCGACACTTTGACAATTCAGGCGCTTCACCGTTGAAACACCCGACATATCGGTATCCTGCCTTCGTTACCGCCTTGTCGTTGCTCGCGCGATAACCCTGGAATCCACGCTAAGCAGTTCAGGAGTCAAGATACTCCCCTGGATTCTGGCGATGATACGTTCCACAGCCGTGGGAGCCGTCCAATTCAGACACGAATCCATCGTGGTCAGCGGCGTCTGCAAATACGCAGACTCCTCGATATTGTCGAACCCGATGACCTGCACCTGGTCGGGGACCTTGACACCATTCGTCGCAAGCACCGAAAGCGCGCCTATCGCAAGTTGGTCATTGAGGGCGATCAGCCCGTCGAACGCCACATCGCCATCGACCAGTCGCTGGGTGGCACGCGCACCGGCGCCTATGGACCAATCCTGCGAAGTGATGCTGACAAGCGCGGGATCAAGTCGCACACCACGCTGGCCACATTCCTCGACGATGCCTTTCAGACGCAGCTGGTCATTGCCTTCTACGGCATTCAGCAGCGCCCGCTCATCAAACGGCTTGCGAGCACCGATGACGGCAAGGTGCGAGCTGCCATGCTCGAACAGATATCGCGCAGCCTTCGCCGCTGCCTGAACATCGTCGGGAGTCACATGGTCCACACGCCCCCACGTGGTACGCGAGCCCACCACCACAAGCGGGTAATCAACGTCGAAATCCTCAGGCGAAATATCCTCCAGCTCGCTCATCGAAAGAATAACGCCATCCGAGACCGTCGGATTGAATGTCTGCAATACATCCCGTGCACCTTTGGCAGACCCTTCCGCATAGGTGGTGACATAGACCGAATAATCGCGCTTGCGAGCCTCATCGATCACCCGGTTCGCCAATTCCGCAAGATAAGGAGGAGTCAGTGACGGCACGGCAAGCGTGATGAACCCGGTGAGCCCGCGGTTGAGGTTCCGTGCGGCGACATTGACACGGTAACCGAGCTCCGCGATCACCGATTTGACACGAAGCCTGGTGGCATCGGTCATGCGCCCCGTGCCGTTGATGACGTTGGATGCCGTCTTGAGCGAAACTCCAGCGGCTTGGGCGACGTCTCTCAACGTGACATGCTTGCGATCGGCGTTCAAGTCATCCTGAATCGCACCTTCAGTCATTGTCTGGTCTCCTTTGCCACATGCATCGACATGGCGTCACCACGCATTCGTCGAGTGATCAATATTCCGTTCCGCTCGATGACACCACTGGCGTCTTCGATCTCGTCCCAACCGCTTGCACCGTCATCGGCCAGATGCCGATTCCCTTCAGCCTCCTCAATATAACCCCTATACAGGAAGATGACCTCCCCATCGAGATGTCCCACGCGAACCGGCTTACGGCCACGCGCAAAATAAAAATCAAAGGCCACGCTCTCCCCCCGGCGACGGATATGGACGATGTCGGCGCCTGTATTCGATCCATCCGGATCGGCAAGGTTGCCGGCCGGTCCGACCATCGGCGTGGTCTTGTCGACGATGCCTTCAACATGCTCGTGCGAAACCCCGCAATCCAGGTATCGCCGCAGGAATGACACCAACGATTCTCGATCCATATCGCAGCCGATGTAATAGGCCCGCCCGTTGCCGTACGGATTGCAGGTAATCGCCGGGATGCCTTCCAGCTCCCAATCCTTTGCTTCGTCTCCTCGGTAGTCGGCAAGCACCGTGGCGCCATCGGCGAGCGAGCCGATAACCGTCTGCCAGAGTCTTGAAACGCCACCGTTCGAAAGACGCACGGAATCGTATTCTCCATCGATGTCGCCCAGGATATTGAACTCTTCGCCCGACACCCCGAGTACCTTGCGCAACAGCCCGTCCCCGGCTCCCGGATAGCCGCCAAGACCCACATGGAAGTGCTCGTCGACAAGCCCTGTGGCATAATCGACGATCAGCGTTCCGCCGTCGGCAACGAACCGTTCGATTCGTTGCGTGTCTTCGTCGGAAAGCGACAAAACAGCAGGCAGCACAATCGTGGCATACCCGCTGAAATCTCCGTGCAACGGCACGACGTCGGCACGGTGCCCCGCGTCCAGAAAAGCACTGTACCAAGCACTGACATCGTCGAGATGGCTGAGTTTCCTGGTCGGCAGCGTCTTGCATTGGGTCGCCCATTCGGATTCGGCGTCGAAAAGAATGGCCGTATCCGCCTGTTCGACCTCGCTGCCCTGCACACCGGCTTTCGAAAGCGTTTTCAAGGCCTGGCCCAGCTCGCAGACTTCACGGAAGATTTTGGTCGACTCCCCGGCATGGGAAACCATGGCGGAATGGAAGGCTTCCGAACCGGCCTCGGACGCTCGCCACTGGAAGAAATTGACGGCATCGGCTCCCATGGCCACATGTGCCAGCGCATCACGCACCAGTTCGCCGCCGCGCTTTCTGGCATTGACTGGCTTCCACTGTACGGCGGAGGTCGAATGCTCCATCAGGTACCACGGCAAACGCCGCGAAATCGAGTCAAGCAAGGCATCACCGCACAAGAGGGTATCGAGATGCCTGCTACCGGGTTCAAAATACTGGTCGTTGGAGACGAAATCGACCTCGTCGCTCCAATCGGCATAATCCATCACGCATTGGTCGGCGGCGACCATGAAATTTGTGGTCACCGGCTTGTCCGGGCAAATTTCGGCGATGACATCGCGCTCGGCGGCGAAGAAATCCTTCAGGGCATCGGAACCGAAACGCTCGAAATCCAGTTGAAGCCCCGGATTGATCATCACGTCATCGCCGGGATGCATCGGCAATGCGATCTGGTCGAACGAGCCCAACTGTTGGGACCAGAACGAGGTGCCCCAGGCCCTGTTGACGGCCTCGATGGTGCCGTAGCGTATCTCGCACCACTTCTGGAAGGCGCGCCGGGAATCCGGCGAATAATCGTGTCGATTGTTCCATCCGTATTCGTTGCCGACATGCCACGAGACCACATAGGGGTTGTCCTTATAATGTTCGGCCATTTTGCGGCACACCGCAAGGGCATACTTGCGGAAAACCGGACTCGACGGACTCCATGACTGCCGAGAACCGGGATGGACGATTGTGCCGTCGGATTCGACAGGCAGCACCTCGGGATGTGCCTGATACAGCCACATCGGGGCGGTCGCCGTAGCCGAGGACATATCCACGGCGATGCCGGCACGTCCGAGCTTGCCGACGATACGGTCAAGCCAATCGAAGTCCCAGGCCTGCGGATCGGGTTGGAGGCGACCCCAGCTGAAAATGGCCAAAGCCACGACGTTGACTCCGGCCTTTTTCATCAGGCGAATATCATCATCCCAGGTCTCCTCCGGCCACTGCTCGGGGTTGTAGTCGCCGCCATAAGCGATGCCGCGTCCGTCAGGTGTCAGCAGATTCGGCCAGCGAAATGTGCGACGGCGACCAAGACCAGATCGACCTGGCAGCGAGATATGAGAGACTGACATGTTGGATCGTTCCTTATTGACAGCTGGGACAGATAGGCCGTGACCGGCCGTCGTTCTTCGACGGTTCCTGCGAACGAGCCGGACTGTCGGTACTTGAAAGCTACGGAACCGTCGGCGCGATGGTGGCTGGCACGTTGAGCACACCAACCACCATCGGTTTGCTCACCTGGGATTGCCCAGGTTGCCGACCGACATTACTTGACGGTTACGGTGTAGCCTTCCTGCTTGCCGTGGTCGGCGAGCTTCTGGGCATAGTTCTGCATGGCCTTCTCAAGGGTGACGTCCTTGCTGTAAGCCTTGGAGATCTCATCGCCATAAGCGGTCTGGGCAAACGGGTTGTACGGCAGATACTGGAACTTCTCCGTCGGACGTTGTGCACCTTCGGCCAGAATCTTGTTGACGTTCTGTCCGCCGAAGTAGTCGTTGACCTTCTTGTTGGCCGCACTGTTCGGGTCGGTGAAGGAGCTCGAATTGAGGATCTTCTTCAAACTGCTGAACGTACCGGTATCGGCCATCTGCCGGGCACCGGCGTCGTGGGTCATGTACTTCACGAACTTGTAGGCCGCGGCCTGCGACTTGCCGGCCTTGGGCACGGCAAGAGCAGAACCGCCGTCTTCTGCGGATACCTGCTTGCCGGTTTCCCACTGGGGCAGCGAGCCGACGCGCCAGTTGCCCTTCTGGTCGGGAGCACCGCTCATGAGATTGACCGGCATCCATGCACCGATGGTCAGTGAGGCGAGGGTGCCGTCGTTCAGCTCTCGGTTCCATTCGTCCGACCAGTTCGCGGTCTTGGTATCGATAAGGTCCTCGTCTATCAGCTTCTGACGGAACTCGATGTACTTCTTCATGCCCGGGTCCTTGGTCATATCGATGGTGATCTTCTCACCGTCGACCTTCCAAGGCTTGGCGCCGGCCTGCCATGCCTGCGCGGTGAACGGCTGATAATCGCCCGAAGCACCTGAGCTGTTGGTGATGTAGGAACCGGCGGCCTTGATCTTCTTGGCTGCGGCATAGTAATCGTCCCAGGTCTTGATCGATTCGCCATCGACGCCGGCCTTATCGAAAACGGCCTTGTTGTAGAAGAACATCTCAGGACCAGCATCGATGGGCAGCGCATAGGGCTTGGCATTGTATTGCAGCTTGTTCCATGGACCGGCGGTAAAATCATCCGCCAGCTTGTCGGCACCGAACTGGCTCAAATCGGCAAGGTCGCCGGTGACCGCGAATTGCGTGACCGTCGGATCCTCGAGCATCACCACATCCGGGATACCCTTCTTCGCGGCAACCGCGTTGGTCAGCGCCGTCGAAGTCTTTTCCGCGGTGCCGGTATTGTTGAACTTCACCTTCACACCGGGGTTGGCCTTTTCGAAGTTCGCGATGATCTTCTTCATCGAATTGCCGGTATCCCAGCCCCAGAAGACCAAGTCAGCCTTGGATTCCGATCCCTTGTTGCTCGAGTTGCTCGCTCCGCAGCCAGCGAGACCAATCATCGTCGCTGCCGCAGCCACAACCGCAACAACTCTCTTCACATTACTCATCTTGGCTCCTTTACCTCAATTGAACGATTCGACTTAGGACTGCACGCAACAACCCCATCGATTGTCGAATTCTTCAATACTGTTGTAATGCTGTACGTTGGTACAGCTGTGTATCAATGACAATTTTCACGATACTCCGTTGTATCAGCATGTCAAATCACAACACGCTCAAGATCATATCGCTATACATCCGCCATCTCACCCATTTGCCAAGCGAACGAGCACGAATCAACGAAGGAACACGCAGAAACGGCGATCGCACTCAAAGCGGCAACTGCAAGCCGACACCGCCTTGGTCACGATTTCCCCGCTTAAGACCACCGCACTTCATCACACCACTTGCACGATGATGACTGCGTGATATAATGAAATGGTACACAGTTGTACCAAATGATTTGCAACATCATCGAAGATAAGAGGACAATCATGACCGTTCGCCTACATCGAAGTATCGGCAAAATCGGAAAGTGCATGGGATTCATGATCGCGACCGCGACCATCGCAGCATTCGTCGCCCCTATTCCGGCAGCGTTGGCCCAACCCGCCATTCAAGCCACAACGCAATCCAGCATATCCACGTTGAAATCGACAAAACCCAAGGTGGAAGCGCCGGACTCCTATCGGACCATCACCAACGACCGTTTCTACACGGATACCGATGGCAACAAGATCTTTTCGCAGGGCGGCGGCATCTTCGACTTCACCGACCCCAAAACCGGCAAGGCCATGCATTACTGGTACGGCGTGCACTATCAGGAAGCCGAAACTTACGCGGCAAATCCAATAGCCCCTTCAGCCAACAATCATTTCAAGTCCATAGATGTTTACAGCTCAACCGATCTGGTCAATTGGAAAAATGAGGGCGTGGCGCTCGATTATGGACAGGCAAACGCCTTTTCCAGCCAGTTCGGCAACCGAGACGTCGGATGGGTCGGGCGCATGGGCGTCGCATATGTCAAAGACCTGAACCGCTACGCGCTCTTGGTGCAACACGAGATGCCCACCGACAACACCGGCAAGAATTTCGACAAGGAAGTGCTGATCGCCACCTCGGACTCCCCTACCGGCCCCTTCACAGCAGACCGGCGCATCAGCATGAAGGACTACGGACTCGGCACCACCAACACCGGTGATCAAAGCGTATTCCAGGACGATGACGGAACCGGTTACTTGGTCTACTCCTATGGCAAAGGACGTATTTCCATGTGGGTGGCTCGAATCGGAGCCAAAGACGGCAAACTGGATCTGCTGAATCCCACAAAGATCTATCAAGGCCAAGGACGCGAAGGCAATACCATGTTCAAGGCGGACGGCAGGTATTATGCCGCGGCATCGGATCTGTTCGGCTGGGATTCCTCACGTATCCACTATCTGGTTTCCGACAACATCACCGGTCCCTACACTCCAACGAATTCCATGAACATCATGGACGGCAGCAATCAGGATTTCGCCCACATCACTCAGACCGGGTTCTATTACACCGTGCATGGCACCAAGCAGGACACCGTGATTCACATGGGTGACCGTTGGGCCGATTTTGCCGGCAACGGACTGGGCTATAACCAGTGGAACCCCGTCACCATCGACGAGGATGGCACACCGCACTTCGTCTCCATGAACCAATGGCAGCTCAACGCAGCCACCGGTCAATGGAAGGTAGGAGCGCAGAACGACTACGTACTCAATGGCGGTTTTGAGGCCGACCGTGTCAAGGTGGGTCCAAACGGCTATAAGGACAAAGACGGTAAGACCATACCCGATCTGGCAGGTTGGACACGAACGAATCCCGCAGCCGTGTATAACGATAACGACAAGGCGAACCGGGTCGGCGACTACAATCTGGAGTTCAAGTCAGCTCAAGCCTATCAGGCGAAAATCGAGCAGACCATCGCACCGACATCCTTCCAGCTGCCAGACGGCGACTATACGCTCAGCGCGGTGCATATGAGCGTCAGGGATCTTGCAGACGCAAAGCTGTACGCCGATTCCGGCAGCAACCATTACGAAGCCGATTTGGCAGCGACGACGAAGGGGAAATGGAAGGAGGCTTCGACCAATGTGACCGTGTCCGGCGGAAGCGTCAAGGTAGGGGTGGCGGTGAACGGCGCCGCAGGAGACCTGCTGCGCGTCGACGACATCTCGTTGAAACGCGTGTCGGATGCGCCCGCAGCGGACCGCACGAACCTCGACAAGCTGATGACGAAGGCCAAGCAGCTCAAAGAGCCGCAATACACCAACGATTCCTGGACCAAGTTCCAGACGGCTCTGGCGAACGCAACCGCTGTTTTCAACAACGCCGAAGCATCGCAGGATGATATCGACAACGCCGAGACGGCCTTGCAAACCGCAATCGACGCGCTGGTGAAGAATCCAGAATATGTCGATACGACGAAACTCGAGAAGGCACTGACAGATGCGTCCGCCAAGGCACAGGCGGATTACACGACCATCTCCTGGAAGCTGTTCACGGATGCGAAAACCGACGCGCAACAGGTTCTGGACAACGCACAAGCCACACAGCAGCAGGTCGATGACGCCACTTCAGCGTTGACCGATGCGATGAACGCACTGAAACCGCTGAATCTGGAGTCCAATCCTGGATTCGAGAGCGGACAGCTTGACGGAGGATGGGTGACCAATCCGGCCAACGTTTCCCCGGTTCGAGTCAAGAATGAGAATGCCCATACCGGAAAGTACTCGTGGAATTCATGGTCGAATAAGGCTCAGGACTACACACTCTCCCAAACAGTGATGGCCAGCGCCGGGCTGTATTCATTCTCGACATGGGTTGAAGGAAACAGAAATCCGAACGCAAAACTCAGCCTCAGCCTCAAATCAGGCGATACTATACTGGCCACCACACCGATCGAACTGGACGCCGACAGCATCTGGAAGAAGGTGACAGTAACGGGAACCCTTCACGCGACACCCACCCAATCCGGAGATGACACCCTGCCACTGACAACCGTGCTTTCGGTACAGGCTCCTGCGGGCGCGTGGTTTGCGTTTGACGATTTCATGCTGCAGTCGCTTTCCGACAAGACTCTGTTGTTGCGGCAGATCGCCGCCGCAACCGCATTGAACCAGGCCGACTACACGCCGGAATCCTGGACGGCGATGCAGACCGCGCTCACCACGGCCCGCAGCGTCAACGCCGATGACAACGCCACCCAGGAAACCGTCGACAACGCGACCAAGGGGCTTCAGACGGCGATAGAGAATCTCAAGAAAGTCGGCCCCACGACTCCGCCTGCCGAGGGAACAAAGCCGGGCGACAGCAATCCCGGCGACGGCAATTCCAACGGCAATGGGTCCACCGGCAACAACGGGTCCTCAGACAACGGTTCCACCGGCAATAACGGGTCCTCAGACAACGGCAAGCCCGCCGGCGACAACGGTTTCACCGGCAACAAACCGGAAGGCAAACAGCCTTCGAACGCAACACACGCCCCCAAGAAAAATCACGCGAAAAGCAAAAACGCAACAAAGCATGCAGGCTACGGCACTGCAGTCCTTGCAGGTACCGGTTCATCCGTTACCTCTATGGTGATCACGGCGATCGTTTTGTTCGTCATTGCCATGCCGTCAATGCTGGAAACCGCATTGAAACTGAAGAAGAAGGACAAGCGATAAACCTTCTTTATGGCATGCGCCGGGGCCGTCTGCTTGCGATAGCTGTCTGATCGACTATCACAGCAGGCGGCCCCGGCGCATCAGAAACCATTGCGAATGGCCCGCGTTGAACAAGCCCGGGCGCTTGGCGTAGGTTTGCTCTACGTCAAGCGCCCGGCTTAAGCCAACCTTTTACCGTTCAGCAGTGATTGTCGAGACGGTGGTACATCTCGGAGATCTCAAGGTCGCGCTCGAACTGACGCGGCGTGGTGTTCTCGTCGATCGTCGCCAGCTCGACGCCTGCGATGCGGGCGAAGTCCTCCCAGCCTTCACGGCCGAAGGAGGTGGTCATGCAGGTGTGGTGCGAGCCGCCGGCGCGCAGCCAGCACTCGGCTGCACTCTTGAGCGACGGACGGGGCTGCCAGAGACCGCGTGCGCACGGCAGGGCCTTCAAGGAACCTTCCGGCTCGACCACGTCGACCACGTCCATCAGCAGACGGAAGCGTTCACGCATGTCGGCCATGGAGATGACCGTGGCGGCCTTGTGCGGGGCGACAGTGAAGACCAGGCGCACCGGGTCGGACTTGTTGCCGATGCCGAGCGGGTGGATCTCCAGCTTCGGCTTGGCAATCGTGCCGACCGAGGGCGAGACCTCGAGCATGTGCGAGCCCATGTCCATCTCATGGCCCTCGACGAAGTTGTAGGAATAGTCTTCCATCAGGCTCGATCCGCCTTCAAGGCCATAGCCCATGACGCTGGCGATACGCACCAGCACCGAGGTCTTCCAGTCACCTTCGGCGGAGAAGCCGTAGCCGTACTCGCTGGGCAGGCGCTGGGCGCCCACGCCCGGCAGCTGCGGCAGGGTGCCGAGGTCCTCGAAGTTGTCGACCGCGGCGGTGGCGCCGTTGTCCTTCATCATGTTGACCATCGCGGCCTCTTCGCGCGCCGCGATCGTGAGCTCGTCGTAACGCGAATCAAGCAGCTCGGGGGCCACGTCGTACTTGGCTTTGTAGTCCTCGATGATGGCCTTGACCTGATCGTCCTTCACCTTGTCGTAGTAGCCGCACAGCTCGTTGACGGCCCAGGTGTTGACCTGCGTGCCGAAGACGCGCTCGACCTCGGTCTTGTCGCCCTCGGTGACCGCGACGTTGCGCATGTTGTCGCCCCAACGCATCACGCGCATGTTCTGGGCCTCGTTCCAACCGGCGCAGGCGCGTACCCAGGTGGCGATGCGCTCGGCGACCTCGGGGTCGGTGTAATGGCCGACGACGATCTTGCGCGGGATGCCCAGACGCGTGAGGATGTAGCCGAATTCACGGTCACCGTGGGCGGACTGGTTGAGGTTCATGAAGTCCATGTCGATGGTGTCCCACGGAATCTCCTTGTGGAACTGGGTGTTGAGCTGCAGCAGCGGCTTGGTCAGCACCTGCAGGCCGCGGATCCACATCTTGGCCGGCGAGAACGTGTGCATCCAGGCGATCACGCCGATGCAGCTGGGGTCGGCGCTGGCCTCTGTCATGAATTCCTTGACACCGTCGGAGGACTTCAGCGTGGGCTTGAGGACCAGACGAACGGGGATCTTGCCGGTGGCGTTCAACGCATCGACGATCTTGGTGGACTGCTCGGCGACCTGACGCAGCGCTTCCTCGCCGTAGAGGTCCTGCGAACCGACGCCGAACCAGATGGTCTTGCCTTCGAATGGGTTTTCGAATGTCATCATTACTTCCTTTTGTTGGTGTTATAAATACACAGCTCGGGTTTCCGCCGTCAATAAGCCACTGTGCTTCCTAGCGGCCTGAATATGGCGGAAACCAAAACAACTAGCTTTCCAGGTCGATGGTCTCGATGGCCGTCTTTTCAATCGGCAGCGCGCGGGTGAACCTGGCGAAGAAGTCCTCGAAACCGGCGACGTCCTTCGGATCGGGCTCCTCGGTGGTCGATTGGACATCGGCGAACACACGCTCGTCGAGATACACATCCAGCGGGGTGTCCTTGTGCCACAGATAATCGGCGAGTACGGCCATGCCCCAGGCACCGCCTTCCGCCGCCGTCGACATCACCTTGATCGGCGTATCGAAAGCCGCGGCAAGAATCTTCTGCGCCACCTTGGGAGTGGTGAAGATGCCGCCATGACCAACCATCGAATCGACCTTGACATGCTCGTCCTTGGTCATCACGTCCATACCGATCTTAACCGGCGAGAATGCGCCGAAAAGCTGGGCGCGCATGAAGTTGGCGAGGTTCATCCGGCTTTCCGGACCGCGCGCGAAGACGGGCCGCCCCTCTTCCAGCCCAGCCAGGAATTCGCCGGAATAGAAGCAGTAGTTGATGAGCCCGCCCGCGTTGTCGTCGGCATCCTCACCGATGGCCGCACGGAACAGCGTGCCATAAAGGGTTCCGGCATCAAGTGGCGTGCCGATGGCCTTGGCGAATTCGCTGAAGACCTTGATCCACGCATTCAAGTCGGAGGTGAAGTTGTTGGCGTGGCTCATGCCGCACGGGTCGCCGGCCGGGGTCGAGACCAGATCGACCTCAGGATGGAGGCGCTCAAGCGGATGGTCGAGCACGACGGAAGCGAAAATCGAGGTGCCGGCGGAAACGTTGCCCGTGCCGACGCGAACGGAATTCGTGGCGACCATGCCGGTGCCCGAATCGCCTTCCGGAGGGGCCAACGGCGTGCCGGACTGCAACGTACCGGTCGGATCAAGCAGTTTCGCGCCCTCGGCCGTGAGCGTTCCCGCGTCGCTTCCGGCCACCAGTGGCGTCGGCAACAGATCCTCGATCTTCCACGGTTGTGCGGCCACCTCGGGCAGCGCCGAGAACTGCTCAAGCATGTGCTTGTTGAAGCCGTGGGTCTCCGGATCGATCGGGAACATTCCTGAGGCGTCATCGACGCCGAGAACCTTACGACCGGTCAGTTTCCAATGGACATAGCCGGCGAGCGTGGTGAAGAACGCAACTGAAGGAACATGGTCTTCTTTATTGAGGATGCACTGATAGAGATGGGCGATCGACCAACGCTCTGGAATGTTGTATTGGAAGAGTTCGGAGAGCTTTTCGTGTGCCTCATGCGTGTTGGAATTGCGCCACGTACGGAACGGGACGAGCAGCTTGCCGTCCTTATCGAAGGCGAGGTAACCGTGCATCATCGCGGAGAAGCCCATCGTACCAATCTTGGTGAGCTTCTCGCCGTAAGCGTTCTCCACGTCGTAGGCAAGCGCCGCATACGCCGCCTGCAGGCCCGACCACACCTCGTCAAGCGAATAGGTCCACAATCCGTTCTCAAGATGGTTTTCCCAGCCGTGGTCGCCGGCGGCGATGGTGGCATACGTATCGTCGATCAGCACGGCCTTGATACGGGTCGAGCCGAACTCGATACCCAGCGAAGTCTTGCCCGCGCGTATCTTCTCCGCTATCTGCGCTACGTGTTCTGTGGTGTTTTTCTCTACTGCCATCGCGATCTAAGCTCCTTTACTTTCGTCCTAATCACTACATTGACGCGAACTGCCGGCCCCTCCTTGATAAAGCCCATGCCTTACCAATCGCGGCCAACGGCATTTCGCCGGTTTGCGAGTCCCGCATCACCGGTAACGGCTACACAGCCCACCGTAATGTGAGCGCTCACATCTACTTTCTCTTATTTTACACGCAACCGACGGCAATCACAACATTGCCAACACTCCGCGTCAGACACAACCGGACGCAAACAGACAAACCACCGCCCGCATCGTTCTGGCTTGTTGACGAATATGGACGGTCTGGCTGCGGCATGTCCGGGATTCCAATCGCTCGAAGCGCTCGGCCGCAGCAGTTGTTTTTGACTTGGTCCATGGGTCCGTTCGTCCAAACCGTGAAGCACCGGAAAGCCACGAAAGGATGGCAGCAGGCCGGCCTCGCCTTGAGACGAATCGGTCAGGCCCGGGCCTCTCCCGCCAGCGCGCAAGGCGATTGGCTAACGGGTAAAACCTTGACTTGCACGATATTCGCAAAAGTCAAGTCAAGTGGCGGAAAATCAAGAAATCTTGAATGTTCATCCGAAAATTGGTATTTTGCAATACATTGTATAGAATTGAGCCATGAAAGAGCAAGAAACATCGCTAAGACGCGAACTGCGCATTATCATCATCGACGATGACCCCTGCGCATTGGAACACGAAGCCAGCATCGCCAGTCGTGTACAGAATCGCGACGGCTGCCATATCAAAATATGGCCCACGACAAAACTCGATGCAGGGATTCACCGATGCCTGTACTCTCTTCGTCACCCTGATGTGGTCATCATCGATTTATCCATGAACAATGGCATCATCGAGCCCATCGTGAAAAGAATCAGGGATTCCCGACCCGATATCATCCTCATCGGCATCACCGCGCACCTCGACAGTTACATCGATTCGGCAGCGCCCCGACAGTGTCTTCGCTGTATTATCGACAAAGCCAAACTCAACCAAGAACTTCCTAGAAAGCTCAAGGCGATCTACCACGAAAAGACATCGCAGTCCCCTACGAAGCCGCTGGAGCCGAAAAGAACCATCCCTCCCTCCCATTGCACGAATCGGCAAACGACGCAACGCCGAAAGCAACGGGACCGCAAATCCCGCGACCCTCATTGTTCGTCAGCCGACGACGGCAGTCACCAAAGACAACGCACAACGGCCATCCACAATGATGCGGCTTACCGTCATGTTCGCCTAGTTGAGCAGACAAAGCCAGCAACCAAAGCGAACACAGAGATTCGAAGACAGGCCATCAGTGATCATCCTCATGACCGTATTCGTTCGATTTCCGGCAATCTTCGCAACAACAGCCCTTACGGTACTCACCTTGCAACAACGCAAGAAGCCATGACTGCTGCTCTGCATTTCCCGCAAAAAGCTTTACGCCTCTCACCGGCCGAACTGCGCGTCATCAATTTGTGCTCGCAAGGAATGCAAACAGATGAGGTCGCCGATCATCTGAGCATTTCTTCCAACACTGTTTATTCGCATCGAAGCCATATCATGGGCAAATACCATACGCATTCCTGGCACGAGGCACTCACCATTTATGAGCAGAGAAAGAGGAACGGAACCGCATAAGGTGCCGAAACAAACCATCGAACGAATGCCCCGTACACCACAGTCCGAAACGATGGCGGCCATTGGCGTCTCGACGACAATCGAGCTGTTAAGCATGTTTCATCCACCGCATATACGGCGTTGCTCACCAGCAATCCATCCGCGAACGGCTTTCGGCACAAGTCAGCATCAGCTCATCAACGATTTGCGGACAGCCGTATCTTGAACGGCCCGCCGTCTGCAAAAACAAAACACGCGGGTCACTAACACCAACGCGATAAAACCAAATCCCGAATTCCACCGCGTTGGCGAAAACGGTTACACAGAAACACAGGCGACGCTAGGCGAGCTTGAATCCCAGCTCCTCGGCTGCCTGCGTCGGAACCGGATCTTCACACCAATAATCCTCGAGGTTCTCATCGGTGGCCAGGGAGCGGATCTCGGCCCGGTCGATATAGACCTCTCCATTCAGATGATCGGTTTCATGCTGGAAAATGCGTGCGGGCCAACCGTGCAGTCGTTCCTCGTGCTTGTTGCCGTTCTCATCCTGCCAACGGGCAATGATGTCGAGCCAACGCCGACGAACGGCTTGATAGCCCGAGAAGCTCAGGCAGCCTTCGTAGAAGCTGCGTTGCTGCGTACCGATGGGTTCGTATGTCGGATTGATAATGGCACGGAACGGGAATTCGGCGATTTCGCGCGGATCGTTCGTATCGTCGATGACGCTCTCATCGTCATTTTTCTGACCGTCTTCGCTGCCGACGTGGCCTTCAGGATTGTCATCGACTCCCCTGCCGCCGGCACGCACATGGTCTTCCACCACGGCAATACGCAGTCCAAGACCGATCTGCGGGGCTGCCAGTCCAACGCCGGGTGCCTCGAGCATCGTGACATGCATGGCTTCGATGAGCTTGGACAACGTACGTTTACTCAGCTGGCCGTCATACTCTGCGGCATTCTGGCGCAGCACCGGCTCCCCCATCTGCACGATGGGAAGAATCTTCTCCTTGCCGCCGGTTTTGATGAGCTGCTCGACGGCACGGTTGAGTTCGATATCGACTTTCGAATTATGGGAGAACATCAGATTGCCAACTCCTGTGCGACCACGGCGGCCAAACGCTGGCAGACCTCATCGGCCTGCTGCTGAGTTTCGGCCTCGACCATCACACGGACCAACGGCTCGGTGCCGCTGGGGCGCAGCAGCACGCGGCCGGTATTGCCAAGCAGTTTCTCCTCGCGCGCCACGGCGTCCTGCACCTTGGCGTTGGTGGGTGCGGCCTTCTTGTCGACCTTGGGAACGTTGATCAGCTGCTGCGGCAGCTGCGGGAAGTCGGCGGCGAGTTCCTTCAAGGACTTGCCGGACTTGACGACTTCGTTGCACAGGGTGAGCGCGGTCAGCGTGCCGTCGCCGGTGGTGGCGAACTCACGGTTAATGACATGGCCGGACTGCTCGCCGCCGATGGAATAATCGCCCTTGAGCATTTCCTCGAGCACGTAGCGGTCGCCGACGTTGGTCTGCACCGTCGAGATACCCATGTCTTTCAGCGCCAGCTTGAGACCGAGGTTGCTCATCACCGTGACCACCAGCGTATTGTGGTTAAGCTTGCCTTCGCGCTTCTTGGCACGCGCGAGGATGCCCATCTCCTGATCGCCGTTGACCATGTTGCCGTCTTCGTCCACAGCCAGGCAGCGGTCCGCGTCACCGTCGAAGGCCACGCCCATCGCGGCGCCGGAGGCCTTGACCATCGCCTGCAGCTGCTCGGGGTGGGTGGAACCGGCCTTCTTGTTGATGTTGTAGCCGTCAGGCGAAGCGTTGATGACCAGCACCTCAGCGCCGGCGCGGCGCAACGCTTCAGGCGCGACCACGGAAGTGGCGCCATTGGCGCAATCTGCCACGATCTTCAGCCCCTTGAGCGGCTTGGGCTGGGTCTTGTCGGGCGCAATCGGGGCGATGGCCGAAACCAGATGGTCGATATACATATTGGTGGCGGTATTGATGTCGTGGCTTACGCGGCCTACGCCGGCACCGGTCGGACGATCCCAATCCTTGCCAAGCACCGCTTCGATCTCGTCTTCCTTCTTGTCCGGAAGCTTGAAGCCGCCGCGGGCGAAGAATTTGATGCCATTGTCCGGCATCGGGTTGTGCGAGGCGGAAATGACAGCACCCATTTCGACGTTGAGCTCGCTGGTCAGATAGGCCACGCCGGGAGTCGGGATAATGCCTGCATCGATGACGTCGAACCCGCCCGCGCTCATGCCCGCCGCGAGCGCAGAAGCAAGGAAATCGCCGGAAACACGGGTATCACGGCCGATCAACGCACGGCGACGACCCTCCTTGTGCTCCTCCTCGGTTCCGGACGAATCGCCAAGCACACGCACTGCCGCATCGCCCAAGTCGAGCGCCAGCCTTGCGGTCAAATCCCTGTTCGCCAGTCCGCGAACTCCATCGGTTCCAAACATATTAGGCATGCCGCCACATCCTCCGTTTGCACAAATGTTACTGAGCCTCATCTTACTCAAGAGATTTCACGTATGCCGCGCCAGACCCAACACTGCCCGATTTCGTCGCATTTGAGCCGCCAGACGACCTTGCCTCTCTTCTTCTTTCTTCCCGCACCCCTCCTGCACCCGTTAGAGGCAGAAACTCACAGATACTGCCCCTAACAAGGAAAAAACAGACACCTACACACCTCTTAGAGGCAGAAACCCACTGACACTGCCCCTAACACAAGACAGAGCCGGACGAAAGCAGACAGGAACAGGCAGGACAATGGATGAAAACATGACGGCTGAGAACGCACGAAAGCAGAAGGAGGCAGACGCAAATACGGTGAGGGGCAGGAACCTCTTGGGTCCTGCCCCTCACCGTCAGAGAGCCGGCGAAACACCATCACGTTCCGCGGCGATACCGCTTATTTCAGGCCGGCGTTGTAGGCGCTGACCTTCACGGCACGACGGGAAGACTCGACGTTGCCGATGATGATGTTGCGCAGGGCACGGGCGGCGTCGGTGTGGGAGGCGAGCCATTCGTCGCCCAGACGGACCAGCTCGGCGGCATCGGCATACACCGGGTAGAGATCGTCGAGCAGCGACTCGGCCATATGGAAGGTGCGGTTCTCCCAGATCCAGTCGGCGGTCTCGAAGTACTTGGCAGCGTAGGGCTCGGCGAGCTTGCCGCTCAGATTGCCGGAGAAACCGAGCGCGGCGGCTTCAAGCTGGGAGTTGGTAAGGCTCAGGTCGTGAATCGAGGCATCCCAGGCCCATGCCTTGGCCTCGGCACTCGGCACGGAAGCCTTGGCGCCGTAAGCAAACTCGCGGTTGTCGGTGGTGTCGCGCAGCTTCAGTTCCGCGTCAATTGCCTCGTTGTCCATCTCGCCCACGGCGGCGAGCGCCTTGGTCAGCGCCCAACGCATGTTGTTGTCGATCTCGAGGCCCTTGAGCTTCAGCGTTCCGGAAAGCAGGCCCTTGACGTTGGAAATGAACGGAGCATCGCCCTGCGCACCGTAGTCCAAGTAGGCGCTCACCAGCTGGAACTGTTCGTCGCTGCCGGCCTCGGACACATTGGCCAGGTCCCACAGACCTTCGGCCACGTGCTGGCGGACGGCCTCGCGACGTGCCGGAGCGACATATTGCGTGGCAGTGACCTTCAGGCAGCGCAGTGCATAACGGAAGGTGGTGGATTCATGCTCGGTGGAGAGCATCTTCAGGCTCAGGTCAAGGAAGCGTTCGGCCGGGAATTCGGCATCACGGGTCATGTCCCAGAAAGCCAGCCACACCACGGCACGAGCCAGGGCATCGTCGAACTCGAAGAGGTGTTCGGCGGCGAAGTCGCGGGATTTGGCGTCAAAACGCAGTTTGGTGTAGGTCAGGTCGTCGTCGTTGAGCATGATGAAGTCGGGGCGAGCCTTGCCTGCGGCCTCGGTGGCCACGGTGGTCTCGCCGGTGACGTCGAGCTCGATACGGTCAGTGCGCACAATCTTGCCGGTCGCCGCGTCACGGTTGTAGAAGCCGATGGCCATGCGGTGCGCGCGCAGCACGGGATGCTCGGCTGGCGCGGTCTGCGTCAGCGTGAGCGACTTGATGGTGCCATCGCCGTTTTCCTCGACGTCGGCCGCAATGGTGTTGATGCCGGATTCCTCGAGCCACTGCTTGCTCCAGGTCTTCAAATCACGGCCGGAAGCGGCCTCGAGCTCGACCAGCAGGTCCTTCAAGGTCGCGTTGTCGTACTGGTGCTTGTTCAAGTAGCTGTTGATGCCCTTGAAGAACTTCTCCCGGCCCACGTAGGCCACCAGCTGCTTCAATACGGAACCGCCCTTGGCGTAGGTGATGCCGTCGAAGTTGACCTCGGTGTCGTGCAGGTCATTGATCGGCGCGGTGATCGGGTGGGTGGTCGGCAGCTGGTCCTGGTTCAGGGCCCAGCTCTTCTCGCCGGAGGTGAACGTGGCCCACGAATCCGTCCAATCGGTGGCTTCGGCGGTCGAAAGACTCGACATGAACTCGGCGAAGGATTCGTTGAGCCACAGATCGTTCCACCACTTCATCGTCACCAGGTCGCCGAACCACATGTGCGCCAGCTCGTGCAGGACGGTGACCACGCGGCGCTCGGCCAGCGCGTCGGTGACCTTGGAGCCGAAGACGTAGGAATCGCGGATGGTGACCATGCCGATGTTCTCCATGGCGCCCGCGTTGTATTCCGGCACGTAGATCTGGTCGAACTTGGCGTACGGGTAGGGCACGCCCCAGGTCTTGGCATAGAAGGCGAAGCCCTTCTTGGTGATGTCGAAGAGGTAGTCGGCGTCACGTGCGAAATCGTCCTTGAGCGACTGGCGGCAGTACTGGGCCATCGGCACGGTGCGACCGTCCTCGTTGGCGTAGGTCGTGTGCCACTCGGCGTATGGGCCGGCGCAGATGGCGGTCAGGTAGGAGCTCATCTTCGGCGTGGTCTCGAACACCCAACGCTTGGTCGACTCGGCGGGATGCGTTCCCAGAGTGCCCTCGGCAGTCATCGCGTCGAGATCGGTCGTGGATTTGACCGGCATGTTGGAGGTGACCAGCCAGGAAGCCGGAGCAGCTACCTCGAAATCGAAGGTTGCCTTGATGTCGGGCTGGTCGAAGACGGCGTAGACGCGACGAGCGTCCGGCACCTCGAACTGGGAATAGAGATAGACGTTGCCGTCAGCCGGGTCAACCGAGCGGTGCAGGCCCTCGCCCGTGGTGGAATACTGGCATGAGGAGACAACCTTCAGGGTGTTATGTTCCTTCAAGGCCGGAAGTTCGATACGATTATCGACGTAATACTTCGTCGGATCGAGCGTTTCGCCGTTGAGCTCGATAGTGCTGACCTCGTCGGCGATGAGATCGGCAAAACTGGACGATCCTGCCTTCGCATCAAACGTGATGACGGATACCGACGGGAAGCTCTTCGGCCCCTGCGTCAGATCGAGATCGACATGATAGCTAACCGGTCCGGTAATGACTGACTTACGTTCTTCGGCTTCGACGCGTGTGAGATTCGCTCCTGGCATTTCGCTCCTTTTGAGATTGGGAAATAATACGATGCTTCCATTATGCCAGCCGGAGCCGTCACCGGACAGCGCTTTGCGCGAAAACCGTAATCAATCGCATGAATTCACGGGTCGATATCCGATTGCGAGAAAGCAGGCACGGGATCGGCAGACCAACCGAAACGCGCAACACAACCACCGATGATGTCTGGCGCGGCTTTATGCTTGAAAGCATCAAGGGGAACCATCAGGAAAGCCGCGTCGGTATGAATGTTACGTATGAGCGTTCCGGGTGCAAGCAGTTTTTCAAGAAGCATCGCGACGACGAGAAAACCATCAAGTCCTGCATCGAAAAAGCGTTGGGACTACAGCTGGAAACCGGGATGTCGAAGGTCAAGCGCGCGGTGTCGGCGCGGGTCGGCGGGCAGTGCGTCTACGAATGCCGCATCAACCTCAAGCGCACCGGTTCCGCACGCGTCGCGTTCGTCGTCCATATACCGGACGCTACGAATGGAGACAACAACAGTAAGACCCACGGCGATACCGACGATAAACATAAAAGCGACAACGACATCAACGTGCTGTTCATCTCCTCGGTGCTGCAGAAGGACGAATTCACCCATATGCTCGAACGCGACCTGAAGGAGGCCGGACTATGCGACTGATTCCCGTGAAACAAGCGCTGAGCATGATGGAGAACGCGACGCCGGCAAAATCGGAATATAAAAAACTCAGCTTCTGGACCGCGAAAAAAGACCGTTCGCTGTGCCTTGAACACGACGAAAACGGCCTGATCCTGCACGAACAGGGTTACCGCGAAGAAAGCACGGCCTTCACCTCGGACAAGCACGACGCCCACGAATGCAAGCACGCCATCAAACAGGCGTTCAAGCGCGAATTCCCCCGCAGCCACAAGGTCTACGTTTCCGCGGTGAAATAACCCCGATATCAAAATCGGCGGCAGATTACTCCACCGCCGAAATCAAGAAGCATTGAGAAAATTGGAGAACCGAACGCCATTGTAATACGACAGAAATGTCGGTTTGAGCCGGTTCGCTTCGGGGCAATGGCCCGGGTCTTCAACGCTTCGCTCCGTTGGACTCCATCGACAGAGCGCTATTATTCCTCCGTACTGCTTGTTACATGGATTTGTGTGGGTCGTTGGCTTCGGCGGGTGGCCCACACAAGTTTTTTGAATCGACGAGCGGCAACCACCAAATCTGGTAGCTACCGCTCGTACTAGTCTCATCTCAACACAATCATGCGAGCTCGTATTCTTGCGGATAGCGCTGCGCAAGCTGCTTGAGCAGCAGATGATGGGCCAGCCAGAGCGCGAGCATCGGCAGGGCGAAGCCGACGGTGACGTCAGAGAGGAAATGGGCGCCCTGCATCATGCGGCTGAACATGACGATAAGCGCATAGGCCAGGGCGACGCCGTAGACCATACTCTCCCTGTTCTTCCAACGCGGGTTGACCAAAGCAAGCAGGCAAAGCGAAAGGGTCACACCGGCGAATTGCGAATGGCCGGAGGGGAAGGACTTGATATTGTCGCGCACCGTGACGGCGGAGAGGTAGTGCTTGCCGTTCGGATGATACCAAGGCGTGAACAGGTCGAGGTCACCTTGCATCGCGCGGAAACGGACACGGCCCCAGATGACCTTGGCGACTTCCAGCACACCAATCGAACACAGGAACACCGCCACTATCGCGATGCCTGCCCAACGATAGCGCTGCTTTAGCTCGTCGGGTATCTTGTAGACGATACAGGCAATCAGCACAGCCACAATGACACCGTATGCCATCCCGAACAGATGGCAGTATTTGTAGCATAATATGAGCCCCACCAGTGTCGAACCGAGATAGACAACACCGGAAACCACGAGTTTCACAAGGTTTTCTCGCGTGAATTCGTAGGTCCAGAAAAGCAACGCTGCACCGATCATCAGCACGGTCGCGCCAATCAGCGGTGCCAGCCGCTCGAAGAAGGCCGAGAAACCGTTGCCGGGCATATAGAGCGTCTGGTCGATGCGCAGGTCAGCGAATGTGCCGATGATCAACAACACCAAAGCGCCGATCGCCGTGACAGGAAATATCTTTTTCATACGTTCATTCCTTGTGGTCCATATCATTGTTCTTGTTCAGACCACTGCCGTATCACATGCCTCAAGCATATACCGCGACAGCCTCGGCCATCTGAAACCAAGTCAGGCCGTACAACGACTCAATACTCTATGCCGTCAAAAGCCCAGCACGACGCCGGCCAGCCAGAGGTTCGAGAAACGTTCACATAGCAATTTCCCCGGCAGGCCGGAACCTGTCGGGGAAATGCGATAATCATTGAGCGACGATGCTTGGCATCATACCGACCTCACACCGCAAGCGGCCGATGCTCAGCTCAGCCTCACCTGCCAGACGGAGTGCCGTCGATGACGTCGTGGGCGACATCGGCGATGACCGGGACGATCATCGGCTTGCGATGAAGCTGACGGGAGACCCAGCCGCCGATGGTGCGGCGCATGATCTGCTGGAGCTTGTGGGTGTCGTGGGTGCCCTGCATCATCGCGTCCTCGAGCTGGCCGACGATCTGGCGACGCACCTTGTCGAGATCGCTCTCGTCATCGGGGATTGCGTTCATGTAGACCTTCGGGCCCGAGATGACGTTCTTGGCGTCGGTGTCGACCACGGCGAAGATGGAGACGAAGCCTTCGGTGCCGAGAATCTTGCGCTTCTCGAGCTCCTCGTCGGTCAGCTCGCCGACGGTGTCTCCATCGACGTAGACGTAGGCGCATGGCACGGATCCGACGACCGCGGCCTGGCCGTGATAAAGATCGACGACATCGCCGTCCTCGGCAAGCACGACGTTCTTCGGATCGACGCCGGTCTTGACGGCGACGAGGCCGTTGGCGACCAGGTGGCGGTTCTCGCCGTGAATCGGCATGACGCACTTGGGCTTGAGGATGTTGTAGAAGTAGGTGAGCTCGCCTTCGTTGGAGTGGCCGGAGACGTGGATCTTCGCGTTGTCGCGGTTGACCACGCGCGCGCCTTTCTGCACGAGCTTGTTGATCATGCCATAGACCTCGTTCTCGTTGCCGGGAATCAGGGAGCTGGCCATCACCACGGTGTCGAACTCGTTGATGGTGATGTCACGGTGGGTGCCGTCGGCGATGCGGCCGAGCGCGGCCATCGGCTCGCCCTGCGAACCAGTGCACATATAGACAAGCTTGTTGTCCTGGATGTCCTTGGCCTGCTTCAGATCGACCACGGTGCCTTCGGGAATATGCAGATAGCCGAGATCGGCGGCGATGGACATGTTGCGTACCATCGAACGGCCGACGAAGACGACCTTGCGGCCAACCTTGTGCGCGGCGTCGACGACCTGCTGGACGCGGTGGACATGGCTGGAGAAGGAGGCGACGATGATCTTGCGGGTGGCCTCGCTGAAGGCACGCTCGAGCTCGGGGCCGATGGTGCTTTCCGGGCGAACAAAGCCGGATACCTCGGCGTTGGTGGAATCGACCATCACCAGGTCGACGCCCTTCTCGCCGAGCTTGCCGAATTCCACCAAGTCGGTGATGCGGTGGTCGATCGGCAGCTGATCGAGCTTGAAATCGCCGGTGTCGATGACGGTGCCGGCAGGCGTGCTGATGCACACAGCCAAGGCATCCGGAATGGAGTGGGTGACGGCGACGAATTCGAGGTTGAACGGGCCGACCTTGAGCTTGTCGCGGCCATTGACCTCGACGCAGCGCGGGTTCTGATGGTGTTCCTCGCACTTGGCCTTGACAAAGGCGAGCGTGAGCTTCGAGCCGATCAGCGGGATGTCCGGACGCAGATTCAGCAGGTAGGGCACACCGCCGATATGGTCTTCGTGGCCGTGGGTCAATACGAGCGCCTCGACGTCGTCGAGCCTGTCCTTGATATAGCTGAAATCAGGGAGGATGAGATCGACGCCGGGCTGCGCCTCGTCGGGGAAGAGCACGCCGCAATCAACCAACAGCAGATGGCCGTTGTATTCGACCACGTTCATGTTGCGGCCGATTTCGCCCAAGCCTCCGAGCGGGACGATACGCATGGAGCCCTTGCGGTACTTCGGTGGAGCAATCAGCACGGCGTCCTGGTTGGGCGAGGTGCCGGGAGTGCGCGAAACAGAGCGCGGGTTGGAACGGCGGCTGCCCGAACGGCTTCCGCCACGGGTGTTCCGCGAAGAATTCGAGCCGCCCGAACGACGTCCACCCGAACGGGAGGAGCTACGGGATTCGCTACGCTTGCTGCTTGTGCGTTTCTCACCGCTCTTGGCACTCGTGCGCTTCTCGGAATTCTGGGCAACTTCTTCGCTTTTGCGAGCGCGTGCCTTGTTGGCGCTGCCACGGCGATGCGTGGCGGTAGTTTTTTCTTTTGTTTCTGTCATATTCTTTAACTGTTTTCTGTTTTCTTAGTGTCCGCACCTGTGTGTGGACGAGGTATAAAAACAGCGGACGAAAGCCCGCGAACGCTTACGCGCCGTCGACTCCCCCGCTGCAATGAGTGATGCTTTTGCCTTGCTGTATCGTCAAAACCTTCTTAAAACCTAGGCATCCAGGATACCGGCAGCGACCATACCCTGATGGGCGCGCTCAAATTCCGGCTGGCCCGGACCGACATTCGGCAGGCGCATCGTGGTCTCGTCAAGCCATCCACGCTCGTGCAGCGCGGCCTTGGCAAGCACACCCTGGAATCCGGTGCCGTTGATGGCGTCGACCAGCGGAGCCAGACGGACGGCAAGACGCTGGGCTTCGTGGATGTCACCGCGATCGAAAGCATCGGCAAGCTGACGCATCGGGTTCGACGCGACATGCGCAATTACCGAAATAATACCGACGGCGCCGATGGAAAGGAACGGCAGGAAGAGCGCGTCATCACCGGAATACCAAGTCAGACCGGTTTCCATACGCTTGCGCACGGCTCCTGCGATGTCTCCCGTGGCATCCTTGACCGCCTTGATATGGTCAAGCCCGGCGAGACGACGATACGTTTCAAGCTCAAGATGCACACCGGTTCGTCCGGGAACGTCGTAAACGATGATCGGCTTGTCCGCCGACTCGTTGACCGCCTGATAATGGCGGAAAATGCCCTCTTGCGAAGGACGGGAATAATAAGGAGCGACCACCAGCACCGCGTCTGCGCCGGCCTCCTGCGTCTGCTCGACCATACGTACCGTATGGGCGGTGTCGTTGGAACCTGCGCCGGAAATCACCGGCACGTCGACGGCTTCCTTGACCACTTCAACGAGCTTGACCTTCTCATCCATGTGGGTGACCGGGGATTCACCGGTCGTGCCATTGACCAACAGGCCATCGGCACCAGAGGCGACCAAATGCTTGGCCAGTGCCGCGGAAGACTGAAAATCGATGGAACCATCATCGTGCATCGGCGTCACCATGGCGGGGATAACACGGCCAAACGGCGCCGAATCAAGTAGATGCATTGAAGACTCACTCATAGCTTTAACGCTACTTGGCGGGCGGGACGCTTAACGCCCCTACCTTAAAGGTCGAGGAACGCGTCGAGGCCGACGGTCAGGCCGGGATGGGAGCCGGAGGCGATATTGCGCACCGCCAGCAGGACGCCGGGCATGAAGGAGGCGCGGTCGAAGCTGTCGGCGCGGATGACCAGCTGCTCGCCGGTGTTGCCCAGCAGCACTTCCTCGTGGGCATTGAGGCCCTGAAGACGCACCGCGTGGACGTGTACGCCGTCGACGATCTGGCCGCGGGAAGCCGCCTCGCCCTGCGTGCCGTCGGGCATCGGGGCGCAACCAGCCTGCTGGCGGGCCTGCGCAATCGCCTGGGCGGTGTGGATGGCGGTGCCGGAAGGGGCGTCGACCTTGTCGGGGTGATGCAATTCGATGACCTCGGCGGAAGTGAAGTATTTGGCGGCCTGCGCGGCGAACTTGTCGGCCAGGACCGCGGAAATGGCAAAGTTCGGGGCGATGAAGACGGCCTGATCGCGGCGCGGGGCTTTGGCGAGCGCGGTCTTGACCTGATCGAGCTTCTCATCGGTCCAACCGGTGGTGCCCACCACGACGTCGACGCCCTGGGCCACAAGTTTCAGGACATTGCCTAGCGAGGCACTCGGCACGGTGAACTCCACCGCCACGTCCGTATTGTCCGGCGTGATGGCGGCGATATCGTCATGCTCGCCGACCTGATTGACGATTTGCATATCATCTGCGGAGTTGACCGCCTCGACCACGCTGCCGCCCATGCGTCCCTGCGCACCGACCACTGAAACTCTGATCATCACTCCTACCTTCCAGCCTAAAAATCAATTCATCGTCAATCGTACAACGACAATCTCGCGCTTCCCCGCATTTCCGTTATTTTGTATATGTTGGTGCCACCAAGTGAGCGGAATTCAACAGATTTAGGAGTCATTTACCAGAATAACGTCATCTTGGTGCACCAAGATGGCCTATTTTTAAAGAATTGATGCCGATTTATATGATATCGATGCGCTTGGTGCACCAAGACCACCCAAAAATTGCACTTTTCACATTTAGAATCGAACGACACGCCGAAATGTGGATAACTCCGAGCATTCGACCACAGTACCCGTTTTAGCTTCACTCGGAAAGCAATAGCATTTACGCTTGAATGCATGACAAACATTTATGACACACAAAGCATCGCTTACCAACAGCTCGATGCCATCCGCAATGAAACTGCAGACTCCCTTCACGGCCTAACAACAATATTCGGCAAAGGGATAATCGCCTGTCACACCACGGCACTCAAATTGTTACGCATTGAGCTGCCCTCACATTCCCGCATCAACCAGGATAAGATCCATATCCTCACCGACAGGAGCAACACCGACCGATTGCCCAATGCCGAACTCATCTCCTGCCATACATCAAGAATCCATTTTGAACCCATTGATGTCGACGAAGCAATCTCAGCGGTTCCGCCCGTATTCGTTTGGTGGCAGATGGCCGCTTATCTCGACTGGACGGAGCTTATCGTTCTTGGCGATAGCATGATGCGCGGGAACCATGCCATTCGACGTCTTTCACTCAGCGATTTTCAAATGTTTATGGACAAGCTGCACCCGAATACGCCACAATTGAAGAAATGCGCGACCTCATTGAGTTTTATGCGAGAGAATACGGATTCATCAATGGAAAGTCGTCTACGGATACAGCTGGCGAGACTGGGATTAGGCGGTTTGAAAGTAAATGCCCAGGTTGCCGATCCTGAAGAAGGACATAACTGGTCGATTGATCTTGCATGGCCGAAACACCATATCGGAATTGAATATGACGGACAATACCATTTCGACAAGGCACAGGTAATCTCGGATACACATAAAAGGCAACGACTCAGAAAAGCGGGATGGAAGATCATCACCGTCTACGCCCAAGACTTCTATGATCTTGTCGAATTCGGCACGTATTCGGATATCTTCAAAACCATCATCTCCGCGTTGCAACAGGCATCAGGCAAACGAGTATTGGCACATGAACCATTCACTGATGCAAAGATGATCAGGCATGGCGACAACCTTCTCCTTCGCCGACGATACAGGAGATGCAGCAGTCTCGCAGCGTCTGGCAACAAAACCACAAAAACCGGATAAAAAGCGGCAAATCACCGATACACGGGATCATGCAATTCTCGATTTTTTCTTTTATAACGAATTCACACTCGTTTTCGGGGTCTTGGTGCCACCAAGACCCCGAATTATATAAGAATGAGTGTGAATTCACTCAATTTTGGCCTGCTTGGTGCACCAAGCAGAGGCTTTTTAATAAATATGGTCTTATATGTGGCAAAAAACGGGGACTTGGTGGCACCAACAACACGAAAATGAGGCGAAATGAACATTGTGGGCCGCGGCTTGCGTCGAATGCGACTTTACAACGGCAGCATTGGGACACGAAACGTGTATCCCTGACGCCGAACACCACATATCGCCATCAGCAACTCGGGATATCACTACGTCTCAGCGTCTACGCGCCAAAGCCCAGCCAAGGACGGCCAGGGGCACGGCGATGAACGTGGTGGCAATCGGCAGGAGCAGACCGACATGCGGGCTGGAGACATCAAGCACCATGCCGGCCAGCGAGGAACCGAAGGACGTGCCGACGGTGCCGGCGGTGGTGACCCAAGAGAGCCCCTCGGTCAGGCTGGCGGGAGGGACGATGTCCTTGATAATGAGATTGCCGGTGGCGAAGAGCGGTGAGACACACAGGCCGGAAAGCACCGAAAAAACACCCAGCAGGATGAGGTTGTCCATAGAAAGACGGCACAGCACGTAGCCACAGGTGAGCAGTGCCAGATAGACTACCATATGCTTCCAGTTGGAGCCCTTGGGCTTGTGCGAGCCGAAGATGAACGCGCCGATGCAGGAGCCGACAGCGAACATGGCCAGCTGCACGCCCAGGAACTGGCTGCGGCCGATGGCCTTCATCATCGCGGTGACCGAGACATCGAACTCGTTGAAGCTCATGTTGAAGACCACGAACACGACCAGCAGCGGGATGACACCGCCGTAGAGCAACACGCTCTTGGGTTTCGGGGCGTGGGTATGCAGCTGCTTGAGGCTCACCCCGTCCTCGTCGAGGCGCAGCCCGAGTTCGCCACCGTGGTTGGCCGAAGCCGCCTTGACATCGGCATCCGTCTCAGGCGCGGCGGCGACCGTCACGCTTTCGATGACGGGAGGCTGGGTGTCTTTCAACGAGAAGAAGACCGCTCCCCCGATCGCGCAGGCGATGGTAGGCACGAACAGCTGGGAAACCGGACTCACGGAAGTCGCCAGGCCTGCCGCAAGAATAGGCCCTAAAATAAACACCATTTCATCGATGCCGGCCTCGAGCGCATAGGCGGTGTCCAACAAGTCGCTATCTTTCGGATCGCGCAAGGCGTATGCCCAGCGGGTACGCACCAAGGCGCCGAATGCGAACTGGGTCAGGCCCATCGCGATGGCCAACACGAACAGAACCGGAATCGAGACACGGGCCCAAGCGGCAAAGGCGAAAACCAGCATGAACAGCACGGAGACGACCAGCGCGGGCCAGCCCACCTTGCGTTGGCCGAACCGGTCGAAAAGCCTCGCATAGAACGGCGTGACCACGGCGACGGCGAGGATGTAGACCGCACTCATCGTGCCGGCGATCGTCCAGTTGTTGTACATGTGGTTCAGGGCAAGCACGATTCCCAGGCTCATCATCGAAATCGGAAGTCTGGCCACCGCCCCGGAAATACAGAACGCCTTGGCACCGGGAATGGCGAAAAGCCGTCCATACGGCGACCGGTGACGCTGGCTCGGAACGCTACGACCCGTATTGCTCACTGCCCATCAACCCTTTCCGACAAGTCGGGATGAGGAAGGCATCAGAATCGCAGTTTCTCCGATGCCGGAACCATCACATCATCGCAAGACATGTCAAACATCATTCAATACCGTTAATGTATACATCCAGTCTATCCAACCCGATTGGACGAAAGCCTGCAGCGTAACTCCGAGGTTCCCGTGCGAAACGCCGTCTCAGTGCGCCTGCACAATACGCAGAAAGCGGCACAAAGCCGCTTTCCGAAATCCGTCGAACGCCAAACCGCCAGCACGCAACCGCTGCCGCATCACACCGACAGCAACACCTGCCGCCCCGCCAGACTTTATGAAACGGTCTGCTTGACCTTTGCGGGAACGCCGGCATAGATGAACATCTTGGTCGGGGCCATCCCGCGGTCGCGGCCATCATCGGGATGGCGTTGTTCCTCCCGTTCGGCGATGCGCTTCATCCCGTGACGATCGTAGAAGCTCACGTCGCAATCCGAATCGGTATGCAGGTAGAACATCGGCTCGTGCGCGCGCTCGAAATACTCCATGGTGCGGCTCCACAGCTGGCCGCCGACGCCTTGGCCGCGGGAGGCCGAGGACACCAGGAAAAGCTCGACTTCGGCGGGCGCCTTGTCGTTGATACCGGTCTGGCGTTCCATACGCCGCTCGATCTCGAAGCCCAGTTCCGTATCCATCAGCGCCTTGCGCCCAGCCGGAATCGAGTTGAGCCGTTCGTCGATTTTCGCCATTTCCTGCGCAACGTTGCCGAACATCACCGGCTGGCCGGAGACCCGCGAAAGCACGACCCCCATGAATTGGCCGTTTTTGTGCGCGATTTCGCCTCGCGTCGCCGGCTCGATATAATGCAACACAAAATGGTAGGAAAGAAGCAGCGAAAGCTTTTGATTGTCACCCAGCAGCGCATAATGGCCCCAGGTCTCATCGAACTGCCGGGTGATGGCCTCTACATCACTCCAGATCATCGGGGAATAGACCACTCCGATTCCGGCATCGCCTTGCTCAACATGTTCCATACGTCCGTGTTCCTCCATAATCATCTATACTCCGTCACCTGCCGGCCCCTACCGACACAGAACCCGTATTCCGGGCAAAAGCCTCATTCAAGAGACAAATCAAAAATCAAAACCACTACATCATACCCATATTGTGTTACGCTACGAGCCATATCCGCCGTATTGACGAACGTAAACCCTACCGGCCATAAACAACGCACAATATATCACCAGGTGGCATACATCGTCGACATAAATGCCTAATCTTCGTCACTGGCCACCGGGATTCCGGCGTTCAGCTCCCTCAAAATCTCAAGCTTGGATTTTGGCTTGGCATGCTCCTCACGACGATCCTCGCGGGCCACGTCAAGATAATACAATGTGGCGTCGATGCTGTCCAACGGAATGTTCTTCATTTGCGAAAACATCAGCCGGTACATGTCGAGCTGCGCCAGTTTCCGGTCGATATCCTCCTGCGTCATCGGCCTCTTACCGGTTTTCCAATCGACGATGGTGAACCGTTTCGTCGGGTCGTCGACATCAAGTCCGCCGTAGAACACCGCGTCGAGCTTGCCGTTGACAATGCGGTCGCCGAGTTCGGCAATCGCGACGACAATCTGCTCTTCGGCCGCATACGGACGCCGGGACGCCCAACGGCTTTCGACCAGTCGGCGCTGCCATGTCAGGATTTTGCGGTCCGTCGCGCTTTGGCCGGCTTGCGGATGCGTTTCGGCCTGGACGAGATCGGCGATCAGCGAGGCACGGGTCTCACTGACGCCACCGATGGCGATTGCCGAAACGCCATCGTCTGCGGGTGTCTCGGCAACCTCATCGGCCCCGAACGCATCGACGAAGCGTTGCGCCCATGCGTGCAATCGCGTACCGGCTTCGGCGGCAGGCGACGCGACACGGGGAATCGGACGCACAAGAGCGCGCCAATAATTCCGGCTCTCCTTCTTGCTCATATTGCCTGCACTGGCCTGCAACGAGGTGACATTCTGCCGACGGCCGGCAAGAATACGCTCGCCGCGACGACGCACCTCGACATCCAGAGCATTCACGTTTTCGCAGACGCCACCTTTGGCACCAGAGCGTTCGGTTCCCGCCGCGAAAGCACCATCGCCACCGTTTTGCACGATTTGCATCGATGGCATCAGATCGTTGTCGGCTAACAGCATACGCGTACGTTCGGCAAGTGATTGGCCTTCGGGCAGCTCAGCGGCTATGCGGTCAACCGCAAGCGCGACGGCATCGTTCCCGTCTTGCGTGACGGATCGGGTTGCAGAGCCGGTCGGAGTTTCGCAAGTTTCGCCCGCAACGGCACGCTTAGCGTTATCACCGGCTTTGCCTGCTTTGCCGTCCTTACCGGCTTTGCCGTCCTTACCGGCTTTGCCGTCCTTACCGGCTTTGCCATCCTTACCGGCTTTGCCGTCCTCGACTTGCGCAACAAGACGCTCGTGCGCCTGCCGGGCCACCGCGGCCGAACGACGCAGCCGAGCCGCCATCCCCTCACTCAACGATGCAGGCCACGGCAACGTCTCATCCGCTTGCTCCCCATCCCGGTCAAGAGGCGTTTGCCAAGCTTCCTCGACAACGGCCTGTTCGTATTCCTTGGCATGGGAGCCGACGAAGAGGCCGTCTGGCTTGGGCGCGTTCAATTCCGATAACGTGCGGAGAACCGACGAATCGGCACCGATCGTATTCCCGGCTTCGGCATCGCCGACATGAGCGATCGACGGATTGTCGTTTTGCAATATATCCGCGGCATCCGCACTTTCGATGTCGGTCAAATCGTCATTATCGCCAGCGGAGGTTTGTGTTTCGGCTTCGACCACGGCCACATCATCCCTATATGCCAAAGCGTCATGCACCTCGGTAAGGAAATTCGACGGTTTGGAATCGTGACCCGTGCCGGCCGCACCGGGATCTCGCGAGAGTTCGGCGTGACGGCTGTAGGTCATCAGCACCTCCTCGCGGGCACGCGTCAAGGCGACGTAGGCCAGCCGGCGTTCGTCGGCATGCAGCCGCCGGCCGTATTCCTCCTGTTGGGAAAGGTACGGCTTACCGCCGGCTCCAGAGGTTCCATCCGTCCCAAAAGCATTGTCTTCCTCATCAATCGTGTCGAAGACCCGCATCAGCCCCTCGGACTCGTTGCCCATCGTCTCCACGCTGGAAAGCTCCTGCAGGGCCGCAAGTGGATCGTCGCCGACACCTGCATCGTGCGGGAATCGGGGAAGGATATTGGCATCGGCACGTACCGGCACAGGCACGGCCGCCGGGTCATCAAGCCAGGTATTGGCCGTCTCACGATATTGCGGGGCTTGCCAGACGCCGTCTTTCAAACCGCCGATATGATTCTCATCCAATTCGACCTTGAGTTTGTCGCCCTGATTGGACGGGAAACTCGTGGCCTTCATGCCGACAATGGCCACGGAATCCCATTCGAGACCCTTGGACTGGTGGATGGTCATCAGCACCACGTCGACCGGGTCGCCCGGAACCGCCGCGGTTTCGTCGGGGATGGTCTTGAGCGAATCCACCCAGGAAACGAACCCGCGCAGCGTAGGCGTTGCCCCCTCCGTGATTTCCCGTGTATAGGTGTTGACCAAGTCCACCAGGGCGTTCATCGGCGAACGCGCCAAAGCGGGCTCGACCCGGCTCCCAGATTCCTCAAGCGCAAGCGCCACGACCGTGTCGATATCGAGATCGAGCGCTTCGACGGCGGTTTCGATGATTTCGACCAGACCGTGGTTGACAACGGCATTGACCTGCCGCAAAACTCCCGCCGCATGACGGATGGCGGCAAGTCCGGACGCGCTGAAAAGCGAGGCGACACGAGGCGAATCCAAGGTCGCCACAAGCTTGTCGTCGCTCAGAGTATCGGCAAGAAAGACCATGTTGGGCACCTGATCGCGATGCTCGGCGACCAGTTTCGCCCTCTGGTCCGGTTTGGCATCGGCCGGCACCAGCCCGGCCTGGGCCAGTGCACGGAACCGGTATTCGTCGTTGCGACGGCTGGCGAGCCTGGCCAAAGCGTTCAGGTCATGGCTGCCCAGCCCGAAGCGCGGCGTTGCCAAAAGACGCATCAGGGCACCTGAGTCCGTGTGATCGGCGATGACATGCAGCAAGGCCAGCACATCACGGATTTCGGGACGGTCCAGGAGCGCCGAATAGCCGACGGTCAGCGTCGTCAGTCCCGCTTTACGCAGCCCTTCGGCGAATTGCGGCATGGTGCTCTTGCCTCTAAACAGGACGGCCACATGCGGGCGGACGTCCTTGCGGCCCGGATCTTTGGGCGTGTGCCTAGCGATGGAGGTTTTGGCGAAACGCGCGACGGCGTCGATTTCCTGGCCAAGCGTATCGAAACCAAGCACACCCAGCGTGCCTTCCTTGGCCCCGTCAATGGTGGTCAGCGCCGGCACCGCCACCTCATGCATCGGCGAGCTCGACGGCATCGCCTGGGGCGTACGCAGCGGTTGGGTCAAGTCGTTGGCCGCCTCGAGAACCACTCTGGCATTGCGTCGGGTGACGCTCAACGAAAACGGCCTGGCGGCCTCATCCATGCCGAAATCACGTTGGAACATGCGGAACGCTCCGGGGCTTGCACCTCTCCAGGCATAGATGGACTGGAAGGGATCGCCGACGGCGTTGACCGCGGAACAGCCTGACCGCGATGCAGAACCATAAGGATGGAACAAGGCGGCAATCAGCGCAGCCTGGGTGGTGGACGTGTCCTGATATTCGTCAAGCAGGACATGGGTATAGCGATGACGCAGACGCTCGCCTATCGAGGGGAAACGGGTGATCAATGCATAGGCGGCGACGGTGAAATCGTTGAATTCCGCCATATTGAGCTGCTGTTTGCGCTCGTGGTAACGCTCGACCAAGGTCAACAGGATCTCACGTTTCTGCGCGACGGCACGTGCTCCGGCACTGCGGAAAACGGCCAGGGCATGGTAGGTGGCACGATACTCGGCGATACGTTCGGCGAATCGCTCGTCGCTGTCCTTTTTCCTGCGCTTCGGGGGTTTGCCGGGCTTCGGTTCGTCCTGCGGCACCACCTCATCGCCGATGGCGGTGTCCATTTGCGCGATGAACGCCTGGTCCCACGCACGTATACGGGCGATGGCATCGGGAACGCTCACGCAATGCTCGCCGATCATCGAACCGCTGATGGCGTTGGAAAGCCCCAGCACCTTGGTGACGATATCGGAAAAACCGCCGAAACCCTGCCCGCGCAGGATGTCCATGTTCTCATCGATGACGGTGACGGCAAGCTGGTGGGCTCCGGCCTCGCTCAATGGCTGGGTGTTCTGGTCAAAGCCGACCAGAAGGCCGTATTGACGCACAATGGACTGGAAGAAGGCATCGTAGGTGGAGACCTGGGGTTTGAGGAACACGTTGGCACGGTGCGAAGCGCCGGCAGCGGCCGCCGCAGCCTCGCCCGTCCTGGCGTTTTCGGCCACGGCGCCCGAAACGCGGCCCAGCAGCTCGGAGGCGGCCTTGCGCGTGAACGTGAGGCCGAGGATCTTCTCGGGCGGCACGCCGACCTCGATCAGGTTGATGATGCGGCGGGTCATGGTGTAGGTCTTGCCGGACCCGGCACCGGCGACCACGAGTACGTCGGCGTCCTCGGGCGCGTTGATGACCGCGGACTGCTCGGGACTGTCGGTATTGGTCGCGGCGACTGTGGGCCCATGGCCCGCATCGTCACGGTTATTGCCGTCGGACGGCTTCATACCGACATGCACACCGTCGATGTCGTTGAACCGGCTCAGGTTCTCCTCTTCCGTCATCTCAGCCCCTCCTGACTTCATAGATCGTATCCACCTCACCGGCACAGGCCGGGCACACCGTTTTCATATGGCACCAAGCCACGTGGTCGGGCTGAGGACGGGCGACCAACACACTCGAACGCGAGGCCGCCGCAGCATAGAAAATACGCGAGATCATGGTCAGCGCCCATACCGCCTGGGTACCGCGCAACGAGAGGAACCCCTGCCAGGCATGCCCACTCACACCTTGTGGAGCCTCGGATGGCAAATCGGGAATATCCGCCAGTTTTTGCAAGTCGGAATAATGGCTGCGCGGTGTGAAACCCGTGCCGTTCAACGCTCCGCCATGGAAAAGCGGGGGTTGGAAAAGCGTTTCGGGGGTTCGATAGCTCAAGGCCGGAGCCGTGGCCTCATCGACGTCGAACAAGGCGCTTTGGGTGATGTCGGGCATGGCCTTGAGCGCCTCGGCACCATGCAATCCTGCGTTGGGCAGAGCCGTCGAAGTCGCGCCTTCCCCGTGGTTCTGCGAACGATTCGCCTCGGGGAACGCCAGGCCGAGTTGGTAGCAGACCAGCTGCAGATCGTTGAACATCTGCTTGGCTGTATGCTTGTGCCCGGTTTTCCAATCAATCAGACGTATATGCTCTTTGCCGTCGCCCAGATCCCGCCATTCCATACGGTCGATGCGTCCGGTCAGGCGCACCTGCAGATCCAGGCTCATGGCCTCGGGCCAGCCGCCGTTGAGCACGCCCATAATGCCCGCCAGGTCATCAACACCAATCGGCTCGATGCCCTCGATGGCGTTATAGGCCGCACAGATATCATCCAGCCCGAACTTTGCCGCGAACTCGTACTCGCTATCCGCCCGCTGCAGACGGCCAACAGTGAAGTTCTTGAGATTGGCGTAGGGATAATCCTTGTCGTTTGAAGTCACAAAGTAGGTCGCGATATCGGCAAGCGTCTGCCGCGCGCCCTCATCCTTGCTTTCCGCGCGATAGCGCTGCTCAGGGTCATCGATGGCACCCAGGTCGTCGGCAAGCTCACGATACATATCCATCAAGCGAGCCGTAATCGCCTCGATACGTTCGTTTTCGGGCTTTTGTGCCAAAAAATCGGGGGCATCCAAGCCGGCTTCGCTGGCAAGTTGGGCGACCTTGTGGATCAGGGTGCCGAAACTCGTGGCCGCATTGGACGGCCGCGGGCCGGCGAACTGGCTTTCCAGCATCCAGCAGACCGGGCAAGCCCAGATGCGGTCGACCTGCGAGGGGGAAAGCGTCACCGTAGGAGCCAAAGACGATGAATCATTATTGTTCGACGCATGGCGTGGAGGCCGGACAGCCTGTGAGGCCGAGGATGAAACAGGCTGATCGGATTGCGATGATTTCCGGACATTCGTTTGCTGCACGGCCTCTGAACGCACACTCGTTTCGTCTTGCGTATCGAAGGTATACGGCCAGCTTTCGGGATCGGCCGCTTCAAGCCCGGCATCGTCAAGCAGTGCCAGCGACACGGCGGCATCCCGAACGCGCGCCGAAGACACGGCATCGGGCATGGCGCCCGATGGCGACGGCCCGGCCGCAAAGTCAGGCGAATCGGCGCCCTTGCCCTTCTCGTTTGCAATGGCATCGCTCTGACGCATCAGCTCGATACGTGAGGCGGCCACGAGCCCACGAGGATCGGCGTCAAGGCCGGCGAAGCGTCCGGAATCCGCAAGCGGCGTGTAATCCCGGGTCGTCGGATCGGCATCAAGCACGCGGTCAAAGCGTTCGGGCACATAGGTATACAGGAAATCGGAAGGCACGGTATCGTCGCTCAGCACCGCGCTCAACGTCACCCGTTCGCCCGCCCTCGTCAGCGCCACCAGGAAGCTTTTCTGCTCGGCCGAAAGCACCTGGGCGAGTTCGGGATCGCCCCCTGCCCTGCCCGGCTCATGCTCGTCTCGCATACCGCCGTGCAAGACGATGTCGGCAAGATTCTCGCCGCCGAACATGGTGTTGCGCGCGGCAAGGTTCGGCCAGACATCCTGCTGGATTGCCGCGATGAACACGAAGCGCCAATGACTACCTGCCGCACCGGCCGGCGTGGTGAGCGTGACCGCCTGGTCGACGGGCGCGACCTTGGCCAACGAATCAGCCTCAATGCGCATCGAACGGACGCTGGAAATGAAATCTCCGACGCTTTGCTCCGCTCCCGTTCCGGACGCGTAGGCGAAAAGCCGCATCATCACGTCGAGCCGGTCGTTGGCGGCGCGGCCATCGGCGTTGTTCGCGAGCGCCTGACACTGCCAAGCTTCGGCCACGTGGCAAGCCTCCCAAGCCAGCCCGAGCGCATACTGGGGCTCACTGCTGGGCAAGGCCCGCAACCCCTGCTCGACGGCAGCCACCAAATCCCAGACGTGGGCGAAGGCACGGGAATAGAGGTCACCGCCCACCTTGCCGATCAAATCCAAAACCGCTGAGGCATCGCCGGTGTCATCGGCTTCGGCGTGCGCCATTGCGTCGTCGCCCTCCTGCTCGTCGGCAACGGCATTCTTTCCGGAGTCCTTTTCTGGCTCATCGAATGCCAACATGATATACATCGCGTCCAAGCCGAAAGGCATGTCGGCCTCGTCCTGTCGGGTTTCACCTTCAAGAAGACTGTCATCGACCTCGATATCGCCTTCCTTGCGTTGCACGACCAGCCGATCTCGCAACGTCTTCCAAGCGGCTTGCAGATGTGGCAGTTGCGCGGTGACGTCCACAGACTGCCCGATTTCCTCGCCATCCGACGAACCGTTGTCCCCGTTCGCCTCCACGCCGACCACCTGTGCCAACGAGGCGACGGCCTTCATCACCGATTCCACCGGAGACAGACGCGCGGGAAGGGACGAGGTGTAAGCCGCCGAAGACGAACGGAGAGAGACCAACGGGCTTTCCAACAACGTCTGCACGCGACTGCGCACATATCTCGCCGTTTGCGTCAACGACATGCCGGAAGCGTCAATGCCGTCGTGGCGCAACCTCGCCAATTCCAGCAACGCGAACAAGCCCTGCACGCTCGGATCGTCCTTCAGCGGCCTGGTGACCGCCGAATAACGCACCGGCACCCCGTCGCCTCGCAGCCGCTCGCCGAACGCGCGTACCGTATCGTTGTCGTGGGCGATCACCGCGAAATCGTTCCACTGACAACCGGAAGAAAGATGGGCTTCCTTGATGCGCCAGACGACGTCGTCCAGCTCCTCACGCGGGTTGCGGTACAGCAGGGTCTCTACGCTGCCGTCCTCCGGCCTCGAATCGTTCGCCTCCAAGGTCTCGATGGGCAGACTTGCCGAGACACGCGGCAATTTCCCCGGCCGGTCGGGCAATGCAACGGAAGTATCCTCGTTTGCGGCGATGGAAAGCGAAACGCGCGAGGCAAGCAGATCAAGATATGACGACGAAGCGGCAGCATCATCGCGCAAAGCCGGTTCGCCATCATTGCGGTGCCCCACGACCCCGGAGACGCCGGCTGCCGCGATGCCGTTGTCATCCGTCGAATCCAGCGGACCATCGCCGCTTCCCCCGTCCTGCGATTCGCAAGAACCTTCCGGAACGCTCGTGGTCTGACAGATCCTTCGCACAGGCAAGGTCAGCAATTCGGCCGAAAGCAGGGGCTGCTGCGCACGCATGAACAGATACTCAGGGTAGGAACCACGGAAGGTCTGTACGGCTTCGTCGGGATTGCCCACCAACAGCAGCCTCACGCCACGTCGTGCCAACGCCTCCAGGAACGACAGCCCGGCCAGCGTCAGATCCTGAAAGTCGTCAATTACCACAAATTCCGGCAGCACGGCATCAGGGACCTGTGCGGCCGCCTGCGCACCTTCAACCAACAGCCGGGAGGAATCAAGCCGGAACTGGCCCGGATAGCCGTCGACCACCGCCTGCACGTATTCACGACGCAAGGCGAACGCCAACCGCCACTGGACGCCAAGCCGCTCATCGCGCAGGCGGTATTCGCCCTCGACATCCTGTAAGTCCGTCAGCGAGCGGAGGACCTCGTCCTCACGCGAGGCCCCCAGGCCCAGCTCGTCCATGCGGGCCAGCATATCACGCAATTGCATGACAAACGCATCGTTGACCCCGCGCGCGAACAGGACATCGCTGGAACCGGCACCTTGCGAAACCGAGCGAGGCAGCCCCTGCGCACCACCCGCCTTCGCGCCTTGCCTGCCAGAGCCAGCCCCATGCAGCCGATCGGCGCTCTCGCCCGCACGTTCGCCATAGACGGTATCGACCCAGTCATCCGCAGCGAAATACTGGCGCATGAGTTCGCAGGTGTCGCACAACTCCCCGCTTCTGGCATGGCCGACATGCACCGCAACCACTTGGCGCAACAAGGCATCCTGCTCCGCCCCGTTCAAGAGTTTCGGCAGGGGTTGACGGCCGCCCTCCCTCCATGCCGAAAGCAGACGGAAAGCGATGGCCGATAGCGTGGTCACTGGCCGGGCGGTGGAAGTGGAGCTGACGGTACGAATGATTCGGTCGGAAAGCCTGTCGGCCGCCTGTCTGCCTGAAACGGCCATGGAAACCTTGCCGTCACCGAATCGCAAGATACCTTCCAGCGTTGCCGCCAGCGCGAACCCGGTTTTCCCCGAGCACGGCGCGCCCGCCACCAGAAGCGTGCGGGCATGGGTTTCGGAGGCATCATCCAGCATCGTTTTCGCCGCATCCATTGCGACGTAACCACTGAAATCCAACGTATCGTTCCCGCTCATAACCATGGTTCAAAGTCTAAAGGCCGGTATGGTCGCGCGGGTATAAGAAAACCTTCACGCACCCGACAGAGGCCACTTACCCTTGCTGCATTCCTGCCCTGGGGGGATTGGGTGACATAACGCCACGTGAAGGCTTAACCAGTATACCCCATGCCGGGACCGACACCGCGCACCTGTTCAAGAAGCCTCTTGGCCCACTTGGAAACCTCTTGGCCCACTTGGGCGCAACAGGCCGGCCCTCCAACTGTCACGATGCTGCGAATATTGCCAAAACACGTCCATCTAGCGGCGCCAACTGTCACCAGCTTGAGAATATTGCACAAACAAACCCATTAGCGTCCTCTACCTGTCATTATTCCAAGAATATTCCAGAAACAGGTACATTTAGCGCCTTCAACTGTCATCAGTCTGAGAATATTGCCAAAACACGTACGTTTAGTGATGCCTGGTCGCCTTGCCGACCAACAGCCGAACCGCATGGAAAGCATCAACCGCCGGTTCTCACCAAACAGTCACCGTTCTGGGGACCCACCGGCTTGTACTATGGAGACGATATGCGCCACAACAGTGCCGCAGCATGAATCAACGAACCGCCTTGCCGATGGACCGCAGAGGCTGAAAGGACACGGAATGGCCAGCAACGAGAACAATACGCAACTACCCGATCTGGTGGTCGTGGGGGCAGGGCTGTTCGGACTGACCGTGGCGCAGCAGGCGGCCGAGCACGGCCACAGCGTCGAAATCATCGACATCCGGCCACATATCGGCGGCAACGCCTACTCCTATATGGACAAGGAGACCGGCGCCGAAATCCACCAGTACGGCGCGCACCTCTTCCACACCTCCAACAAACGCGTGTGGGACTACGTCAACCGCTTCACGACCTTCACCGACTATCAGCACCGCGTCTACGCCACGCACGACGGCGAGGTCTACCCCATGCCGATCAACCTGGGGACGATCAACCAGTTCTTCCATGCGCATTACACGCCGGGTGAGGCCAAGGCGATCATCGAGAAGCAGGCGGGCGAGCTGGCCGGTACCGACCCGGAGAATCTCAACGACAAGGGCATCCAGCTTATCGGCCGCCCGCTCTACGAGGCGTTCATCAAGAACTACACCAGCAAGCAGTGGCAGACCGCGCCGGAGGATCTGCCGGCGAGCATCATCAAGCGTCTGCCCGTGCGTTTCAATTACGACAACCACTATTTCAAAGACACCTGGGAAGGGCTACCCACCGACGGCTATACCGCTTGGATGCAGCGCATGATCGACGACCCGAAAATCCACGTGACGCTCGGAGTCGACTTCTTCGATGAAAACCAGCCATTCAACAAGAAGGCGCTGGTCGGAAGCGTGCCCATCGTCTACACCGGCCCAGTCGACAAATACTTCGACTATGCGCTCGGCGACCTCAAGTGGCGCACCGTCGACTTCAAAGAACAGCGCTACGACGAGGGCGACCACTTCGGCTGCCCGGTGATGAACTTCGTGGACGCCGACGTGCCCTACACCCGCGCCATCGAGTTCAAGAACTTCAACCCGGAACGCAAGGACTCCCAGAACCCTAACAAGACCGTGGTCTGGGAGGAATACAGCCGCGCCGCCGGACGCGATGACGAACCCTACTACCCCATCAACACCGCCGACGATCAGAAGCTCTACCAGCGCTACAAGGACTTGGCGGCCAAGGAACCGCAGGTCATCTTCGGCGGGCGTCTTGGCACCTACGCCTACTACGACATGCACCAGGTCATCAATTCAGCGCTCATCGCCTACGACAAGCAGGTCACCCCGCTGCTCGCCTAAAAGCAGGGACCGCCCGCCCGCTGAGACGAGTCCGACAGCCACCATGTCAGGAAAGCACATATAAGCACATATAAGCGATCGCGCCCGCCCCATGAATTTCAGGGGCGGGCGCGATCGCTTATTTCATTCAGTCAGCGTAGTATCCGCTGCGACTTGATAGCAAACCCTCAAAGCCGCATCGCACGACGACGCTTTCCGAGCGAAACCGCGACGCCGCCGGCAAGCAGCGTCAACGATGCCAGCACCTCGAAGACCACCGAGGAACCGGTTACGGCCAGAGCGTGAGACCTCCGAGAGGAACCGGACGGCAACGCAGCGCCTGAGGCAAGGCCGGAAGCGGGCGAACCGATTGACGGGGCCGCCGGGCCGACACCGTGAGCATGGCCGCTCTCCAGTTTCTTGAGTGCCTGACGAGCCTGATTGAGAGCGACGGTGGCAGCCACGATATCGCTCTTGGCGGCATTGGGATCGGCCAGCAATCCCTTCGCCTTGGCCAATGCTGCCGCAAACGGCTTCCAGGATCCCACCGTGTAGTCGGATTCCTTGAGCTTCGAAGCGGCATCCACCGCAGCCTGCAGAGCATCACGGTCGGACTGTCCGGCTACCTGCTTGACCAGGTCCTTCTCAGCCTTGGTCAACGCATCGGCAGCGGCATCCACATCACCCTGCAGCGCATCGGTATCCGCCAACACGGTATTCGCCGAAGCGAGCGCCTGCTGGAAAGCGAGCCACGAAGCGGCGGTGTAATCCTCCTGCTTGAACTTCGCAGCGTCGTTCACCGCACCCTGCAGCTTTGACTTGTCGGCGATCGAGGCATAGTCGATCGTGAGCTTCTGGTCCGCGGTGTCCGGAACCTCGCCGTAGTCGTGGATGATCAGGGCTGGAGGAAGCGTGCTCTTGCCAGCGGCCTTGGTCTTCGCCTGCGCATTGACGTGCACGGGAACGGAGGTCCCGTCCTCATCGGAGAACACGCTGTCGCCGCCGAAGGAGATGGCGCCGGAGTTGTGGGTGCCGAACCACATCGAGGGCTTCACCGCATCAAACTTGGTCGACGCATCGCCGCCAGCCGTGTCGATGATGTTATCCGGGCCGAGATACCAGGTCTCGACCTTATAGTTCATCGGCGCGCTCTTGGTGTCCTGGCTCACGCCAAGCTCATCGAGCGGCACCTGCATCACGATACGATTGGAATCGCTGACATAGGTGCTGGGCACCGTATAGGCGTCAATCACGCTGACGTTGTTGGGGTCCTTCACGTTCAACACCTCAAACAAGGCGTTGTCAATCGTGCCATCGGCCAACGCGTTCGTGGTGATCAGCTCGACATCGGTGCTGCCATCGCCATCAGTGTCCAAATCGATGGTGAAACCGAACCTTGCCGTCAGACGGCTCCATGATTTGTCGGTCACGATACCGAAGGAGAGCAGGCCATCATCAGGACGGCTCATCTGAGGCGCCGTGGTCGAATAACCGATGGCACGAATATCGAAGCCCTGGATGTCACGTACCGGCAAATCATGGCGCTGAGGATCATAGATGCCACTGGCGTCGACCGGATCCGTGGCAGAGAGCACCAGCGGAGTGAAGTTGGAGATGTACTGATTGGCGTTGCTGCCTTGATCGAAACCATGCCCCGAGACCTCAAGATACTGGTGCCCGGTGCTGGTGACGTCATAGGAAGCGTCGGTCTGTGCGACCGGCTTCGGAGCCGAAGCGACGGCCAGGCGCAGAGGCGAGGCGTTCTCGGCGTTATCGCTCGGCGTCAACTCCACCACGCCGGTGGCATCGGTGACCGTAGAGCTCGGAATCTGATTGACGTTGTCCGGCTGCGTCTCGTCCAACGTATGGCGCAAAGCGGACTGGTCCGGAATATTGAGCGTGACGTCGAACTTCGCCGTGCCATTCGCCGGCACCGTGATGGAACTGGCGCTGACGGCATAGTTGACACCGGGTGTCTCGGTACGAGGCTTGTAGGCGACCGTATAGCTGCGGTCCGTGTTCGACGTGTTGCTCACCGTAATGGTCTTCTTGGCGTTGTAACCGTTCTTCGGCACCTGAACGATGCCGAAGCCGGCGCTGACCAGATCGGTGTCTTCGGAGGAGAGCTGCACCGGGTTGTTCACCGCGGCCAGGGCGTCCACACGACCGGCGCCGACGCGCAACGGGCCATACGTCTTGGCGTTCGCCGAATGATCGGTCTTGATGTCGTGAACGGAGGTGTTGATCATCTGCTCTTTGACCTGGGTGGCGTTCCAATCGGGATGAGCCCCACGGACCAGAGCCGTAACGCCTGCCACGAGAGGGGTCGCCATTGAGGTGCCTTGCATAACCTCTTCGCCGTTGCCGGTACCTGCGGAAGCCGATCCGATGCCCACGCCAGGAGCGGAGACATCCGGCTTGAACGTGCCGTCATACGAGCCGTGGATGCCACGAGAGCTGAAGTCAGCGATGGTGTCGGATATGTCGTTGGAGTAATCCGCTTCATGTGCAAGCTTGAACGTGGAGTCCAGCTTTACACTCACACCGCCGGCCTCGATCTTCTGGTCAAGCTGGATATCGTCAGAGTCCTTCTTGATGATCTGGAAACCGGGGATGCTCGCGTTACCGGCTATGCCGGCAGCGGGAACATTATTCTGCGAATCGAAGATGATGCCGACCGCACCGGCGGCCTTGGCCTTGTCGAACCTCGCCCTGGAGCCGCAGGAGACATTGCTGTCATCCCAGTGGACATAGGCGATCTTGCCGTTCACCGCAGCCGCGTCAGCCGCCGAATACGCATTGCATCCATCACCGTTGGGCTCCTCATCCGATCCCTTGATGGCGACCACAGGGGCCTCCACACTGAAGTTACCGGTGTAGCTGGAAGAATACTGTCCGGCGAGAGACTTGCCGACGAGGTCAGCGGGACCGGCAGTGACATCAATCTTGTCCTGCACGATCATGCCGGTCTCAGTGGCACCAACCGTCAAAGCGCTTCGAGCCGAGCTCGGAGAACCCATGACGTCGGTGATGTCACCGTCATTGCCGGCAGCGATGACCGAAACGACACCATCGCGATACAGATTGTTGACAGCGAGCGCATCGGGAGCGTCGCCCTGCGAGAACGAATCACCGAGGGACATGGAGACGATGCTGATCTTGTCGGCGGGAGCGCAGTTGAGATTGTGCTTGGCGACCCAATCGAGAGCCTGCAGCACCAGATCGGTGCTGCCGCCCTGGTCTCCGAAGACCTTCAGCGCATACAGACTCGCCTCGGGAGCGGAGCCGGGGCCGATCTTCATGCCCTGCACATCGGCATTGTTGAGCTGCTTATAGTCGCCGGAGAACTTGGATCCATCGGCGTTAATGCCATAGCCCGCCAACGTGCCGGCCACGTGGGTGCCATGGTGGCCGCCCTCGCCGTCGATCGGGTTGTCGTCAGGCTGCGGGGTCGAGATCATATCGCCGTTCGCGTCTTCCGAACCATACGTGGGACCGGCGAAATCATAACCGCCCTTGAACTTGCTGTTGTCGAGCAGGTTCTTGAGCGTGGGGTCGGTCAACGGGTTCTTGGTCGAGGCCAGCGCGGTCTGATAGGCCGCGGTCGTGCCCGCACCGCCAAAATCGGCGTGCGTGTAGTCAAGACCGGTGTCGACCACCGCGACATTGACGTTCTTGCCGGTCTGACCCGTCTGATTCCAGGTGTTCACCGCATTGATGAATTGATCATTATGCTTGTTGTAAGGCACCTCGCCAGTCGGTTCGGACGAACCGGACTTTTCGGATTGTTGACCGGAAGCGTCGTTCTGCGTCTTGCTCTGGGCGTCGGCCTTGCTCTTGGCGGCATCAGCGTTCTTTGCCGCGTCGGAATCCTTGGATTCCTGGGACGGCTTAGCGGACTGGGCACCTTGCTCGGTATCGGACGAGGGCTTATCCGCAGGATTGTCGGCAGCGTTCTCCCCGTTCGCCGGAGCCTTGGTCTGCGGCTTGCTCGCATCATTGGCGATGGCGGCATCATCGGATGGAGTCATCTTGTTCATCGGCACGATGCCGACCACATCCTTGCAGTGCTCGGCCAGCTTGCGCAACGCAGCGGCATCCGCATGGACCACGACACCTGTCGTGGAATACGACGTGGTGTATGTCTTCTGGGCGGTCGGGTCAAGGGCTTTCAGGTTCTCAAACACATTGTTGGAGGTGTGCTCAGCCTGCCTGGCAGCGCTTTTGCCTTCCCTGTTCGCTTCCGCCTGCCTTGATTCGGGAGAACCGCTACGCTGCATATTCAGCTGCTGAAGGACCTCGGCCTTCTTCTCCACGCCGGCAGTGCCGTCAACCATCACGAACGCATCGACTTTGCCCGACATCCCGGTAATCCTGGGATCGACGCCGAACTTTTTGCCTTTGAGCTTTGACTTCAGACTCCGCTGGCTCAGCGTAGGCGTTCCCGCATTCGTCACCTCGGCGGCATTCGCGGAGCCCACACCTCCTACCATGCTCATGAGCATCGCTGTCCCCACAGCCAATGCCATGAGACGAGTCGGTTTTCTCTGTCCCATCTTTTCTCCTTCTTACGATAGAAATCTGCTTGAACCGCAAAGCAGAAAACACCAAGAAGTCTACTCACTAAAACGCGCTGACATCGCTTTATTCCAAACAGTGGAATCCTAATCAAAAAAAAATTAGACATTTTTCTTCCAGCCCGGAAAAACAATGCAGAAATGCGGTAATGCATCCGATCCGCCACTTGCGGCGCTTAAAGCACGGATTCAAATCAACGACGCCGGTGCCGTCCACATTGACATACACCGGACACCACAATCCGCCAGACATTGTTATATGCAAAACAACCGGCGGCCACCACGGACCAAACTATGGGCATATAAAAAGCGGGCCGCGACTTCACGCCGCAGCCCGCTGACCACCATGGTCACATCATGACTCAGGCGTGCCAGACGTCCTTGCCGTTGTCTTTGGCCGACTTCACATCGGCATCGAGTCCGGCTTCGTCCTTCTCGACTTCGCCGGCGATGTACTTTTCCACCAACGCGTGTGCCTCGTTGTCCTCATGTTGGACGGCCGGGGACTTCATGAAGTAGGAGCTCGGAGCGAGAACGGGGCCGGAAAGGTGACGGTCGAGCGCGATCTTGGCGGCGCGCACGGCGTCGATGACGATGCCGGCGGAGTTCGGGGAATCCCAAACCTCAAGACGATATTCCAGATTCAGCGGCACGTCACCGAAGGTGGTGCCTTCCAAACGCACGAACGCCAGCTTGCGGTCGTCGAGCCACGCCACGTAGTCAGACGGGCCGATGTGCACGTTACGCGACTCCATCTCGTGAGGCACGATCGAGGTGACGGCGCGGGTCTTGGAGACCTTCTTGGACTCCAGGCGCGAACGCTGAAGCATGTTCATGAAGTCCATGTTGCCGCCGACGTTCAACTGATAGGTGCGGTCGAGGCGCACGCCGCGGTCCTCGAAGAGGCGGGCCATCACGCGGTGGGTGATGGTGGCGCCGACCTGGCTCTTGATGTCGTCGCCGATGATCGGCACGCCGGCGTCGCGGAACTTCTGCGCCCACTCCGGGTCGCTGGCGATGAAGACGGGCAGGCAGTTGACGAAGGCGCAACCGGCATCCATCGCGGCCTGGGCATAGGCCTTGTCGGCCTGCTCGCTGCCGACGGGCATGTAGCTGACCAGTACGTCGACCTTCTTGTCGCGCAGCACCTGGGCCACATCGACCGGTTCGGCGTCGGACTCGGTGATCATCTTCTTGTAGTATTCGCCCAAACCGTCAAGGGTCGGCCCGCGCAGCACTTCGACGCCCTTGTTCGGCACGTCGCAGAACTTGTAGGTGTTGTTCTGCGAGGCACCGATGGCCTCGCTGATATCCTTGCCCACCTTCAAGGCGTCAACGTCGAACGCCGTTACAAACTCAATGTCGCGGACCCGGTAGCCGCCGAAATTGTTGTGCATGAGACCGGGGATCTTCTCATCGTCCTTCGCATCCTTGTAATACTCAACACCTTGAATCAGAGACGAGGCACAATTGCCAATGCCTGCCACTGCCACGCGAATACTCATATTGACTCCTTTATTTCACGTGCAAAATTCCATTTACGAGTCTAGCTCTTCATGAAGAAAAGAACACAGGCGTGTACTGTATACACACAACCAATGTAACAAAAAATTGCCAAAACCGATACCCGCCAACTCCATGAAAGAACCGAGGAAAACGTTAGGCGCCACTGGCCAAGCGGTCGTGAATTGAGCCATTCTTCCGTTTTCCGTCACCAAAACCGCACATTCAAACCGCTTCTGCCCGCAAATCCCAGCTGTTTTTCAAGGGCAACCGTTACGGTAGTTGGCATGGTCACAGAGTTTCGCACAGTTTCGGCGCGTGCCGCAAATCCCGGCAGAGCCAAACCCAAACGCAGCTACAGAAACACCAAAACACCGCGCGACCAATACTCGCGCAGCAACGCCGACACGGCCCGCAAACGTCCGAACAGACGCGGGCCGCAACGCAAGGCACCCAAAAAACACAGGCATCGCATCCTCAAATGGACGCTAGGCATCATTGCGCTGCTCATCGTCGGCGGAGTAGGCACGTTCGCCTATCTTTACGCCACCACCGAAATTCCACTCCCGGAAAAAATCGCGATGGCCGAAAAGACCAAGATCTATTACGCCGACGGCACTACTCCGGTCGGCGATTTCGCCACGCAGAACCGCGAGATCATCAGCTGCGACGCCCTGCCCAAATACATCGGGCAATCCATGGTGGCCAGCGAGAACCAGTCATTCTACAAAGACACCGGCGTCGATTTCAAAGGCATCGCACGAGCCCTGCTCAATAACGTCAGCGGAGGCGCGCGTCAGGGCGCCTCCACCATCACCCAGCAGTACGCGGAACGTTACTATATGGGCGACACCCACACGTATGCCGGCAAGGTACGCGAAGCGATTCTGGCGATGAAAATCACCAAGTCGCAGGACAAGGACAAGGTCCTGTGCAACTACATGAACACGATTTACCTGGGCCGCGGGGCCTACGGCATCGAGGCGGCGTCGAAGGCCTACTTCAACAAGGACGCCAAGGATATGACCATGCCCGAATCCGCGCTGCTGGCCGGCATCATCCCAGCCCCCTCGACCTGGGACCCGGCGGTGAACCCCAAGCGCGCGCAGCAACGCTATACGCGCGTCATCGGCATCATGGAGAAACAGGGCTATATCAGCCCGAAAGACGCCGCGGCCAACCAGCAAATGCCGCCGACGGTAGCCCCGCAAGGCCAGCAAAGCTCGTATAAGGGAACGAACGGCTACATCCTGCAGATGGTGCGCGACGAACTGACCGGCAGCGGGGCGTTCACCCGCGACGACCTCGACACCGGCGGCTATACCATCGTCACCACCATCGACAAGGCCAAGCAGGACCTGATGTTCAACACCGCAAGCCCGTCAAGCGCGGAGAACCAGAAGATTCTCAACCCGGGTATGCAGACCGGGGCGATGAGCGTCAACCCGAAGGACGGATCGATCATCTCCTTCTACGCCGGCGACGACTACCTCAAAAAGCAGCTCAACAACGCCACACAGTCCACCTACGAGCTCGGCTCGACCATGAAGCCGTTCGCGCTTATGGCGGCCATCCAGGAAGGCGTCAGCCTCGACACGACCTTCAACGGCAACTCGCCGCGCACCTACGCCGGCATCACCGAGCCGGTCAGAAACTTCAGCAACGAGCAGTATGGCTATACGAACCTGTACCGCGCAACGGCGAATTCGGTCAACACGGTCTATATGGACCTGCAGGAGCATCTGGGGACCAAGAAGGTGGCGCAGACCGCGCAGGCGGCGGGAATGAGCCCGAGGCTCGTACCCGGTGACAACGCGTTCACCGTGCTCGGCAACAACGCCGTGCGTGTCTCCGACGTCGCGCAGGCCTACGCCACCATCGCCAATCAGGGCAACAAACCGACGCTGCATATCGTGGCAAGCGTCAAGGATTCGGCCGGCAAGGACATGTATCGCGCGCCCACCAACACCGAGCGTGTCTTCAGCGCCAACGACGCGGCGCTGGTGGCCAGGGCGATGACCGGAACCGTGCAATATGGCACAGCCACGGAAGTGAGGAAAGTAGGCAAGACCATCGCCGGAAAAACCGGCACCGCAAACGATTCGACGGCCGGCAGCTTCATCGGCTTCACCCCCAGCGTGGTCACCGTCTTCGCGATGTGGAAGCCCGCGGCCGATGGCATCACGCCTGAGGAAATCCAACCGTTGCATGGCGGCTACGGTTCCGGCGGCCTCTACCCCGCCCACCTGTTCACCGAGTACATGAAGCAGGTACTTGCCGACCAACCGAACGAAACCTTCCCCGTCGCCCATGACGAAGGCAAGATCGGCGGTCCGGACGGCACATGGGGCAGCGGCGCCAGGTCGGGCTCTTACGGCAATTACAACCGCAGGAAATACGAAAGCAGCAATTCGAGCGGTTCATCCGATAGCACTGCAGGCGGGTCGACTTCCAGCGGTTCCGGCACCGACGGCACCACTGGCGGCAACGGCACGGGCACAGGAAACACCGCCGGCGAGACTTCTAACGAATCGAGCGGCAACACGGGCGGCAACACCGAGCAACAGTCCAACCCGCAGGGCCAGCAATAAACAATAGAATAATGAATCAAGTATGGGTGTGGGCCTGCATCTTCAAAGAGCAGGCCCACACCCATACTGTTTTGCCATATTTCCAGCTATGACCCGCATTTTTTCCTCCCGTTCTCAGCCTAAATGCCAAGAGCGGGAAGAAATACTATGAGGATGCTGGTATCAACCGCATCAACGCATCAACGCAGCGAGCGATTAATCGCGGAGATAATCGCCTTCAAGGAGCTGGTGGTGATCGACGAATCGATGCCGACGCCCCAGATGATCTTCGCGTTGGCCTCACCGCCGATCTGGCATTCGACGTAGGAGGCGGCCATCGCGTCGGTGCCGGCGGTCATGGCGTGTTCGGCGTAATCCATGACGCTGACGGTGATGGCAATCGAGGAAAGCGCGTTGAGGAAGGCGTCCAGCGGACCGTTGCCTGCGCCGCTGACCTCGCGCTCGATCGGGTCGGCGCCCGGTTCGGCACCGCGGTCCAGGAGCTTGGCCTTCAGGACGGTGTCGGAACCGTCCGAGCCGGAAGTCACCGAAACGTTCAAGAGCTTCAGGCGGCCCCACGACTGCAGATCGTCGTCGCCCTCGTCTCCCACGGCCTCGCCGATCGCGAACGAGCCGTTCTCCTCGACAGGAAGATACTCGTCCTTGAAGAGCCTCCAGATATCGTCGTCCTTGACCTCTTTATCGGTCTTGTCGGCGTAGTTCTGCACAACCTTCTCGAACTCGATCTGCAGGCGCTTGGGAAGATCAAGGTTGTGATTGGTCTTGAGCAAGTAGGCCATGCCGCCCTTGCCGGACTGCGAGTTGACGCGAATGATGGCCTTGTAGCTGCGACCGATGTCCTTCGGGTCAATGGGCAGGTAGGGCACGAGCCAGACGAAATCGTCGAGGTTCGCCCCGCGCTCTTCGGCCGCGGCCTGACGGGCCTCGAGTCCCTTCTTGATGGCGTCCTGATGGGAGCCGGAGAAAGCGGTGAACACGAAGCTTCCGGCGTAGGGATGACGCTCGGAGATGGTGAGCTGATTGCAGTATTCGACGGTTTTGCGAATCTTCGGCACGTCGGAATAATCGATCTGCGGATCGACGCCCTGCGTGAGCATATTGAGACCCAGCGTGACCAGGTCGACGTTGCCGGTGCGTTCGCCGTTGCCCAGCAGGCACCCTTCGACGCGATCGGCCCCGGCGAGCACGGCCAGTTCCGCCGCGGCCACGCCCATGCCCTCGTCGTTGTGCGGATGGAGCGAAAGGACGATGGAATCACGGTCTTTGAGGTTGCGGGAAACGTACTCGACCTCGTCGGCGAAGACGTTCGGCGTCGTCATCTCGACGGTGGCCGGCAGGTTGATGATCATCTTGTGATCCGGAGTCGGCTTGATGACGTCGATGACGGCGTTGCACACCTCGACGGCGTAATCGGGCTCGGTGCCGGTGAACGATTCCGGCGAATACTCGTAATACAGGTCGGTGTCGCCGGCCGCACCCTCAAGGTCCTTGCACAGTTCGGCGGCGTCGGTGGCCAGCTTCTTGATGCCCTCTTTGTCCTTGCGGAAGACGACCTCGCGCTGAAGGACGGAAACGGAATTGTAGAAATGCACGACCGCACGCTTGGCACCGCGCAGGCATTCGTAGGTCTTGCGAATCAGATGTTCGCGGGCCTGGGTCAGCACGACGATGGTGACGTCGTCGGGGATGAGCTCGCGTTCGATCAGCAGACGCACGAAATCGTAATCCGTGTCAGAAGCCGAGGGGAAACCGACTTCGATTTCTTTGAAGCCCATCGAAATCAGGAGATTCCAGAAGCGCAGCTTGCGCTCGGAATCCATCGGGTTGACCAGCGCCTGGTTGCCATCACGCAGATCGACCGAGCACCAGCGTGGGGCACGGCGCAGTTTCTTCTCCGGCCAAGTGCGCTCGGGGTAATCGAACGGAACCTGCCTGTCGTACGCGACATACTTCGTATACGGCATTTTGCTGGGCTTTTGTGGGTCTCCTACGAAACGCCGGGGAGGCAGCAGCAGGTCATTGTTACCTCCATTGGATTGTGCGGCGACTGCCGCGAGATCAAATACCGATGATGCTTGATCCTGACCCATCACTCCTCCTTTTCTTTTTTGTTGCGTACCGCACGTTGCGACACGACTACAACGAGATGACCGTCACCGTGATGATAACGGATATAAAGACTTACTATAGCCGCAACCAAGGCAGGCGGCACAACTGTTTCGGGATGCGACATCTTTGCGTCCCAAAAGTTCGAACCCCATCCCGAATCGACGTCTTTCAGCTATGTTGGTGCCGCCAACCCCCATCAAAAACGCCACTTTTCACATCAATCTCGTTCAAATAGCCATCTTGGTGCACCAAGATGACGAAAAATAGCACTTTCGACACCAAATCACCTAAAAACAGGGGACTTGGTGGCACCAACATCAATCAAAGAGGGACTTTTGACTTTGATGCCGATGACGGATCAGTGGAACAGAGAGATGCCTCGCCTGGCCTGGCAGTATGCATTGCCGAGCCACGTGTGACGAGAGGTGGGCCAGACCGAACCCAGACGCGGAGCGTTCTGACTCATCCAGATGCTCGGCACGCGACCGTCGGCGCTGCGGGAACCGAGCAGGTTGAAGCCGTTCTTACGCACCAGCCAATCCGGATGCTGGGTGGCGATGGCCAGCCCTTCCTCGAGGGTCAACGGCATACGCTCGTCGGAATCGATGAGCTTGCGGGCCACATCCGGCTCACGGTTGACGTAGGCGGTGCCGGTGTGCGGATCGATGACCAGATAAAACGGGCCCTCCGGCGGCTCGAACCCCGTTTGCGGCAGAAAACTGGCGACATCGCGCGGGGGCATGGTGGTGAAGCCGGCCATCCGGTTGATACTGGTTCGGGCAATCAGCGACTCAGGGCTGACCAGCTCGTGGGTGGGTACCAGAAGGATGTTCTCGCCCAAGTCGCTGTCTTTCAGGGCATCGATCAGGGGACGTGCGAGCGCACGGAACGCCGCCGCGCTCATATCGGCAACGTCGGGATAACCCAATGCCACGATGCGATCGAGTTGTTTCTGTGCTTCTTTAGATGCCTTCGACATACTTCCAGTATGCCACGTGACCGGTATGTCAGGTGCCATGGATGCGCGTAAAGCACATATCAAGCCATTTCGGCATATTTCTGTGATTTTGGCTGTACATCTGACACCTGTACAGAAGTAATCACACTTTTAAGCCCCTTTTCGTGATTATGGCTGCATCTTTGACTTTGGTGCAGAGATAATCACATATTCCGGCACATTTCTGTGATTATCTCCGCAACCGGCAAACTTCAGTCAGCAGGCTCGTCCACCTTACTGCTACAGTTGCGATGAAAATCAGGGTTCAGAGCCGTTTTCGCCGATTCCGTTCACATCTTCAACCGGCAACTACGCACCGAAATGCTTACGGGCCACGATTTCGGCCAATTCGACGGCGTTCAGGGCGGCGCCCTTGCGCAGGTTGTCGTTGGCGATGAAGAACGCCAGTCCCTTCTTGCCGTCGACGGCCTGGTCCTGGCGGATGCGCCCGACATAGCTCGGGTCGCGGCCCGCAGCCAGTTGCGGGGTCGGGATATCGGCCAGTTCGACGCCCGGCGCGTCCTTCAAGACCTCGCGAGCCATGTCAGGGGTGACGTCGCGCTCGAATTCGGCGTTGACGGACATGCCGTGAGCGGTGAACACGCCGACGCGCACGCAGGTGCAGGAGGCGGCAAGGTTCGGCAGATGCAGAATCTTACGGCTTTCATTACGCAACTTCTGTTCCTCGTCGGTCTCCTCGCTGCCGTCATCGACGATGGCACCGATGAACGGCACGGCGTTGAAGGCGATGGTGCGCACGACCTTGGTGGGCTTGGGGAAATCGATGGCGGAACCGTCGAAGACCAGCTTGTCGGCACCTTGGTCGACGGCGGCTTTGGCTTCGTTCATCAACTGCTCGACACCGGCGCGTCCGGCTCCCGAAACCGCCTGATAGGAACTGACAATCAGGCGCTTGAGGCCGAAGTGGGTATCGAGCGCCTTCAAGACGGGGATGCAGGCCATGGTGGTGCAGTTGGGATTGGCGACGATGCGGCGCGGGATGTCGTCGAGATCGTCGGGATTGGCCTCGGCCACGACCAGCGGCACGTCATCGTGCATGCGCCATTGCGAGGAGTTATCGATGACATAGGCCCCGGCCTCGGCGAATTTCGGTGCCCAGACCTTCGAAGTGCCGCCACCGGCGGAGAAAATCGCGATGTCGATGCCGCTCAGATCGGCCTTGGCCACGTCCTCGACCACAATGTCGCGGTCGCGCCATTTGAGCACGGTACCTGCGGAATGCGAGGAAGCCAGGAAACGCAAATTGTCAATGGGGAAATTCCGTTCGTCGAGCACGCGCCGCATGACCATGCCGACCTGGCCGGTGGCTCCCAGCACCGCGACATTGACCTTGCGCTGTTGGTTTTCGTTTGATTCGGCCATCTGTTTCCTCCCGTTTGGCGACCGTTCGCCCTTGGGCTCACACTGTCGCAACCTCATGAGATGTTCATCGCCCCGGTGCGCAAACATCACGAGGCGTTATGTGCCATATCATAGCGCGAGGTGCTACGTGACCGGGGCTGTATACGACTTTATGAGATATAGCGACCGACGGCATACGCCATAGGAGACATACCAGCGGGAATGTGCCGCCACAGGCAGTCGACGGTATCGGGGCGAACGCTGACCTCCATCCACGAGGTTCGAGGTACGGTTTCCCACTGACGGCAGCTCAGCAGATGCGCCCATTACTCAAGCGGACGGCATGGCCGGAATCCAACGCCGAACCGGGCAGCGCTCAGCGACCGGTACCCCCGTAAACCACGGCTTCCACCTGATCGGCGTCAAGGCCGTAAGCGGTGTGCAGGGCCCGCACGGCGTCATCGAGCTGATCAAGCGGAACGAGGGCCGCGATGCGAATCTCGGAAGTCGAAATCATCATCACGTTGATGTGCTTGTCGCTCAACGCCTCGAAGAACTTGGCGGCCAACCCGGAATGGGTTTTCATGCCCACCCCCACCACCGCGACCTTGCCGACCTCAGAATTGACGAAATAGGAGCCATAGCCCAGTTCGCCCTTTTTGTCGTCAAGCGCTTTCTCCACCGTTTTCACCGTGGCGTCCGGCACGGTGAAGGAGATGTCCGCCTTGCCGGTCGAGGCTCCGGCCTGCACGATCATGTCGACGTTGATACCGCTTTTGGCGAGCTCGGTGAACACGCGGGCCGCCATGCCGGGAACGTCGGGAACGCCGCGCACCGTGACCAGGGATTCGGTACGATCGTGCGCGACGCCGGAAATCACAGGGGTCTCGGGGCCGAGATCCGGGAAGATGTCGCCCATCGACTTGTTGTCGCTTGCGCCCGTTGCGTTTTGATCGCTGCGAAATAGGTCATCGTCTTTCGTGTTGTCGCTGCTCATTGTGTTTCCTTTGTTCTCTTGGCGTTGAAGTCTATGAAGATATGTTCTGTTCTCATTATCCGTGCAAACAGGCTCGTTGCAGGCCGTTAGTTCAGGTTCGGCAACGTTCGTGCATCGACGCCCTCCGGCACCACCAACGTGCCCATCCGGTGCGAGAACGAGCTGCGCACATGCAACGGCATATTGAAACGCTGGGCGTATTCGACGCAACGCAGGGCGAGGACCTTCGAACCGCAGGAGGCCATTTCGAGAATGGCATCGTAGCCGATGGACGGGATACGACGAGCGCTGGGTACGATACGCGGATCGGCGGTGAAAATACCGTCCACGTCGGTGTAGATCTCGCAGATATCGGCACCCATTGCCACTGCGAGCGCCACCGCCGAAGTATCGGAACCGCCGCGGCCCAACGTGGTGTAATCACCATCGGCGTTGATACCCTGGAATCCGGCGACAATGGCGATCTTGCCGTCGTGTACGACATGGGCCACACGCTCGGGCTTCACGGCTTTGATGTGCGCCGCGCCGAATTGGGCGTCGGTCATGAAACCTGCCTGGGAACCGGTGAATGAGTAAGCGCGTTCGCCGTCGGCGTGGATGGCCATCGCCAAAAGACTCATCGAGATACGCTCCCCTGCCGTCATCAGCATGTCCATTTCGCGGGCGGGAGGATTGGAATCGATGCTCATCGCCTGATCGATCAGGTCGTCGGTGGTGTCCCCCATCGCCGAAACGACGACGGCGACATTGTTGCCCTTACGTTTTGTCTCTACAATCCGCCTGGCGACGCGCTTGATGGACTCGGCGTCGGCCACAGAGGAACCGCCGTATTTCTGCACGATGAGCGCCACGATTTCACTTATCTCCCCCGGCAGATACATCGTAAAAGATGTATGCCGCCAAATCTCAGCCGGGCCACAGACGAAACGACGCAAAAAGCGCAGCATAACCCGTTCTTGCGGTCGACTTTTGACAGTAATGATTGCATTATATGCCAGTCTCCCGCCCGATTGGGCCACCTACCACCATGCGGGCATACGCTATTGAACGTTCAGGCTTCCTGCCGGCCTTCCAAGGCCCTTCCCAGCGTGATTTCATCCGCATATTCCAAGTCGCTGCCCACCGGCAGGCCGCTGGCAAGCCGCGTGACCCTGAGACCGAGCGGGGACAGCAGCCTGCTTAGGTAGGTGACGGTCGCCTCACCTTCGATGTTGGGATCGAGCGCCAGAATGATCTCCTTGACCTCATCGGTTTTGAGCCTGTCGAGCAGTTTGGGAATGGCCAGATCGCCGGGACCGACGTTGGCCATCGGATTGATGGCTCCTCCCAGCACATGGTAGACGCCATGGAACTCACGGGTACGCTCGATGCTCATCACGTCTTTCGGCTCCTCGACCACACAGATGATGGAGTGGTCACGGCGCGGATCCGAGCAGACCGGGCACGGACTCGTCTCGCATACATTGCCGCAGATCTCGCAGAAACGCACCTTCTCCTTGACCTCACGAATGGCGTCGGCGAGATCCTGCGCTTCCTCGTCACTGGCCGAAAGCAAATAGAACGCTATACGCTGGGCACCTTTGGGACCGATGCCCGGCAGGCGCGCGAAACCGTCGATAAGACGCTGTATCGCGCCATCATAAGCCAATGCCATCTTATCGCCTCTCCTCTTCGGGATGATTGTTGACCGGTTTGATGTTCTTGGGGTTCTTCGGATCGTCGGCCTTGAAACTCTCGACCTTTTTGACCTCGAAGAGCTTGGAGAGCTCATCCAAGCCCACCGCCGTGACATCGCCCAACGACTGGTCGTTCAGGGAATAATCATCATCCTCGGCCGCCACCCGTGGACGTTGTTCGGCATCATCGGCCAAATCGGCGTCCTGGAAACGTGCGGCCACGTCTCCTCTGTCATCGAGATTGACGCCAACGTTGCCCTTCGGGGCCACGGATTGCGGATGGGCATTACCTGATTGCGCATCAGCCGGATTCCCGTTACCATCCGTGCCGTTCGGCGAAACGGTAGGTTCCGGCGACCTCGTCTGCCATGCATTGACGGCAGGTGCCGGGTTGCGAGGCCCACCGTTGTTTCCTGACTGTCGGCCGGCCAAATCGCCTTCGGCACCCATTGCACCGGAACCGGAATCAGCTGCGGCTTGCCCAGACACAGGCGTGGCCCATGGGTCGATGCCATCGCTCAAATCAGGAACCGCGATATGCTTCTTGTGATGCTCGGCGGCATGGTTTGCCAATCCGTCGGCAGGTGCAGAATTACCCGCGCTATTGCCACCAAACTGTCGCGTGGCATTGTCACCGGAAATTCCGGTCTTTTGCCCGTTGACTGGACTTGAAGGCGCACCATTTGCGAAACCGGGCGCAGGCAACGGATTCATCCACGGATCGTAATCGTCGTCCATAGGATCCTGCGACCCGACGCCCATGGTCACCGGGTTAGCATGATCTTGCCCGTCATCTTGCCGAACCGCTGCGGATACACCTGCCCCCGCAGCATCAGCTTGCGATGAACCGTTGCCGTTTTCTATGCCAACGGCATCGGTCTGGCTTACGCTCTCACTTCTCCAGCCGTCCTCGTTTCCGCAATGCCCGACTCGATGAGAAGAATCATCGGATTCATCGGCGGCATCGGCGTCGGACTTCTTCTGTTCTTTGGGCGCCGAGGCGCTGTGGCCACTTTGCGCGCCGACCATGCCCAATCCGCCGGTCGCAGAGACTTTGGCAACCGCGATATCGCGCTTGACCTTGGCAAGCTCTTCAGGCTTCATACGCTTGGTGGAAATGACCCTTTCACCGTTTGCGGCCACACCAGTGGGAGCGATCATGGTGTGAGGCCCGAATACGGAGCGCACCCCATTCAACACCACATTGGCGGCCTTCTGGCCATTGTGCTCGGCATCGGAGGCAAGCGCCAAAGCAAAGGCATGCTGGCTCAGCGCACAGTCGAAAGTCATCGACAGACGAGATCTGCCGGCGTTGTTGGTCGCCAACGAAACCGTAGGCACCTTGTCGTGGGCAACGTATTCACGCACATCCTCCGGCAATGCCTTGAGCACGATGTCCCATTTTTGTTCGACCGTGGCATTCGGGTCGACGTTCACCTTTGCCGGTGCCGCGGCCTGAGTTCCTTGTTGCCGTTCAGGGCCGGAACCGGCTGTATTGGCTGCCATATTCGCAGCGGAAGAACGTTGATTCTGTTCTGTTCCGTTCTGTGCATTGCCTTGCCATCCGTGAGGTTCACCATTACCGGCAGACGTAGAAGCAGCACCACCGCCGGCAACCCGCCTATTGGCATTATTGCCAGCCTGCAGGTCTTGTGTTGCCGCGTTGGGACCGAAGCCTTGGGAAGCGGAGACAGGGCCGGTACTTGCCTGGCTATGATTCGCCGCATTCCTGCTCGAACCGATGAAGCCACCACGGCCACGCGCCGCATTGTTGCCTTGCCGAAGCCCGTTATTGCCTGCAGCAGGCTGCGACGAGCCCATATTCGCAGAGATGGAACCGGCTTGGGCCGCATTCGTCGCAAAACCGTTCTCGCGGCCGGCCAGCAGTTTCGCGGCCAAAAGCTCCAGACGCATACGAGGCGAGATCGCACCTGTCATACTGCCCAAGGTGTCGTTGATGGTCTCGGCCATCGCCGTAAGCGTCGCAAGTCCCAACGCTTTGGATTGGCGGTGCAGATCGCTCATATCCTCGACCGCGGAGTCGTCGCTCAACACGTTTTCCGCCTTCTCGCCACCAAGGGTGAGTACAAGAAGATCGCGGACACGGGCAAGCAGATCCTCCACGAACCGTCTGGGTTCGAAGCCGCCTACCACGACTTTCTCGACCACGGCGTAAAGCTTCTCACCGTCCTTGTCGATGACGGCGTCAATCGCCTCGCCGATAAGCTCGTCGGGGGTGAATCCAAGCAGCGCTACAGCGGAATCGTATGACACCTCGTTGTCGACGGCACCGGCCATCAGCTGGTCGAGTACGGAAAGCGTGTCGCGCACGGAACCACCGCCGGCACGCATGGTGAGCTTCAGCACGCCCGGTTCCAGCTCGATGTGCTCGTTGTCGCACACCTCCTCCAGATACGGCCCCATGACCTCAGGCGGCACCAGACGGAACGGATAATGATGAGTACGCGAGCGAATGGTCGAGATGACCTTGTCGGGCTCGGTGGTGGCGAAGATGAACATGACATGTTCCGGCGGCTCTTCCACAATCTTCAACAGGGCGTTGAACCCCTGCTGGGTGACCATATGGGCTTCGTCAAGGATGAAAATCTTATACCTGTCACGGGCCGGGGCGAATGCGGCACGCTCCCGCAGCTCACGGGCATCCTCGACGCCGTTGTGGCTGGCGGCATCGATCTCGACCACGTCGATCGAACCGGGACCGCCGGTGGCCAAGTCCTTGCAGCTTTCGCATTCGCCGCATGGGTGCGAGGTCGGGCCTTTGGCGCAATTGATGCACCGGGCCAATATGCGCGCGGAACTGGTCTTGCCGCAGCCCCTCGGCCCGCTGAAGAGGTAGGCATGGGTGAGCCTGCCTTCGTCCAACGCCCGGGAAAGAGGGACGGTGACCTGATCCTGCCCTATGATGCCATCAAATGTGTCTGGCCGATACCGTCGATACAATGCAAGTGCCATATCTCTAACCTACCTTCACCCGACTATCTTGACGTCGCCTGCAAGCAGAAACGTTCCCGCCGTATCCGCGGTCATCTGCCTGCCTATATCCTAAAGTCCGTCTGCCCGCCAACCCTCATACACGCCAGCGTTTCACCAACGCTCACGAACATTCTACCGGCCCGGCACGCGCCATGCGAGTGACCAGAGGTGTGAACGGAACCGCGGTTTTCACGCCGACCTTGACCGTGACATCTTCCTCATCCACCTGGCAGGTAACGAGGGATGCCTTGTTGAGTGTCGAGGCCAGTCTGGATTTGATGCACGGATCGAAATCACCGTCCCGCGCCGACGCCGCTCCTGCAATGGCGGCCTGGTCTGCGGCTGACCGGGCTTGGGAAATGCAGACCAGCAGATTACCACCCAAGGCAATCGCCGATAGAAGAATCGACGCAATGGCAATCAGCATCACACCATTGATGGTTCCAGATCCTTCATCACTCGTATGAAGAAGCCGGGAACGAGGCCGATCGACCAAACCAAGCGAACTGGAGGAATTGGCCGAATCCGCAGAACATGTTGCGTATGCTGAACCCGCCGAACCAGCCGAATTAGTTAAGCCAACCGAACCTACCGAACCTACCGAACCAATCGGACCCGTCGAATCAGCTGAACTAGCCGAACTAGCCGAACTGGCCGAACCGACAGAACCAATCGGACCCGTCGAATCAGCTGAACTAGCCGAACTAGCCGAACCGACAGAACCGACAGAACCGACACACCACGATTGCTTGATCGCTTCACAGCGATGCCTCCGACGTCGCAGCGGATCACTCGAATCGGCACACTTGGCCTTTTCTCCGTCCAGACGGCACTTTTCCCAATCCGTCATTGGACCACTCCCGTCGCTTTGCCGACCACGGCCATAGGCAAGACATGCATGGGATCAGGCACCACGCGACAGCTCACTGTCACCTTGACCTGCTTGAAACCTCTCGATATGGAGACGCTGGCATCGCCTCCGGCGGCATCTTGCGCGGCAAGACGGGCCTCGTAATCGCTTTTGGACACCACGGCCACACGCGCGGCTGCAGAGGCGGCATCCTGGCAGTTCATCTCCACCGTGACCGCCCTGGCCAGCATCATCAGCAGCACGGCCATCGCCATCACGGCCGGAAGCACCACAGCGAACTCGGCGGTGACGGCACCTTCGTCGCTGCCTATGCTCCGTCGAGCAGCGAAACAGCCGAAACGACGATGCCGGTTACTTGCCACATGAGCACGAAACCTCTGCGACAAACAACGTACATGCCTCAATGGAAGCCACTCCGCTCCGCCTTGTGTACCGGCCGTCATCGAAATGCGGCAGTTACGACAACGACGGCCAGTCGGCCCTTGCGATTGCATTTGTTGAAGTGTCATCTTGTTTGATTTCCTCTCTGCAACCCGCATCGTCCTTTCCTTTTCATTTCCATACCGGCAATCAAGAAGACTCAGACCACCTTGAGCGCCTTCTTGACCAACGCCATCAGCAGGGCCTTTACGGCGCCGGATTTGAGCAAAGCCACCAGCACCGCCGCGAATCCTGTTGCGGCGACAAGAACCACCGCGTATTCCGCCGTCGCCGCGCCTTCGTCAGGCTGCGCCATAACAGTGCGGAAACGGGCATCGAGCAGGCATAGCTGCCCTTTGACCTGCCTTGAGCGCTCGGAGAGACGAGAGGCAAAACCCGTGACGGCACCGGTGTTGTTTTGGTTGATAGTCATCAATTCTTTAGCCATGATTGCTCCTTTGATTTTTCGGAAATTTGTCATCGCAGCCGTTGCGGTTGCGATATCCTCAGTCTGACAGAAATGTCTCGTTTACCGTGAGGATTTCGGGTACTGTGGTCGGATGATAGCGGTTATGCACATTCCGGGCGTGTCGCACTTTTCATCCACCGAAAATGTGCATCGGATGTGGAACCCGGCAAAGATATCAACATCGCAAAACGAACGAAAAGGGACTGGTTGCAATAAGGACCGTTGGGCATCACCATGGTTCACGCATGATTGTTGAGCAATGCATTCATCCGATTCGACCATGCGGCCTGCCAGGCGCAGAGGTCCGAGCCCCGAGTCCCGAAAAGCGGTATCCAAGTTCGCCTCGTGCAACCGAACCCGAGTTCAAGGCAAGGGCAAACACCGTCCATCGGTATCAAATCAATGGCCGATGAAGGAACCTATGGCCGGGACGATGCCGATGAGCATGAATGACGGCAGAAAACAAAGACCCGTGGGCAAAAGAAGCCTGACCGAAAGCCTCTGGGCGGATTGCTCGATGGAGGCACGAGCCCTGGCATCCAATTGTTCGACCGCGCTTTCCAACGGTCCGACGGGCGATACACCGCGGACCCATGTGCTTTTCAAAGCATTGTCAATGACATTCAACGCCACGAGAGCGGCAACGACATCCTCCGAAAGTGAATCATCGTCGCCATCCTGCCGTTTTCGGGCATGTCTGCCTGCCGGAACAGACCGCCGCCTGCCATCATCTCCCGCCTTTCGGCAGGACAGGGAAGCGGCGAACCATGCATCCTCCCAGCTGAACCCAAGCATCAATGAGCGCGAAGCCCGGCAGAGTCCGTCTCCCAGCGTCCCGCCGACAATCGAGCCGATGACCTCGAGGGCGTGGGGAATCGACGAGCCTTCGCGCATGGCCACCGCCATCATCTCCAAAATAACCCCAAGCGACGGGCTGGCCGTAAAACCGCCATCCAAAGCCTTCAATTGTTTCGAAAGCATGCGCGCAGGCGAGCGCCATAAGATCCACGCCGCAGCCGCCAGACATCCTGAAACCAGTGCGTTCATCCTCGCCCACCTTTACTGTTGCGATACATTTCATATCACGGTTTTCACCGCTGTGTTCCCCCGGATTTCATCCGACATCCGCCCGCGAACCACGCGGCCTTCCATCATGGACTTACAAGGCTTACGAACGAGACCTCCGCAGCAGCCACGGCGAGACGCCCACAGTTCTCCCTGCGATTTCCGCAACGTCTGCACCTACGAATCTGCAACACCTGCAGATGCGGAACTCGCAGCACCTTTCCACTAGAAACTTGTTTACCTACGCCGCGAACGCCGCCTATAGAGCGACTTCCCTCCAACATTTCGCTACGTTTACGCCAATCGAAAGGAATCCGGCCACGTCCGTGCTCTTGATTCCCTTTCATGCTTCCACTTCGTTTTCGACTTCATCCACACCATCCATCAACGCTTTCATCCACAGCATTCCCAACACATACGTCCCCGTCCCCAACAGCAGACAGACCCGTCCTGCGGCGTTGCCGAAAAGAAACGCAATCGGTGCGGCACCCATCAATTGAGCCAGAACAAGCGTGGCCAGCGGCAATAGGGAGAGCAGCTTCACGGTGGAGCGCGGCACAGTAAAGGCATTGTCTTTCAGGTTCTTCATCATCCGGTTGCGCTTATAGGACGAAGCCACCGCATCGAGACAATGCGAAGCCTCACATCCGAGGGTTTTGCTGAGCCTGCAGGCCAGATCCAGTTCAATCGCCACCTGATCCGCCTGTGCCATTGTCTCCTTCGGCCCCAATTGCGCATATAGGATGCTCTGCAATTGCTCCAGATCCGGCATGGTAGCGGTTTCGCACAGCGGCTTGCCCCCCGTTTCGGCGAACGCCTCCTCAAGCGAACCGCCTGCTTTGACCGACGCCCTCAGCGCATCGACGCACGAGAGGACGCCGGCCTTATGCGTTTGCTCAGCCACAACGGAAGCCGACCCAAGCGCCCGGTGCTTGCCAGCCTTACGAGGCCAGCCAATGCAAAGCACAGCACACATCAGCAACAGTCCCGTCATCAATGCATAGAAGTCCATGGAATCACCCCGACCAATGCCTGGCGAAAGCACCCCATCCAGGGCCGGGAACCGGTATTCCCGAGCCATCCCAAGTCGCCATTGCCTCGCCGACAAAACGCTCGGAGTCCTTGGACAGCCGACCAATCTGAGCGATTCGCCGCCTGCCGTTGCAACGTTCAAGATGCAGGACGACATCAAAAGCCCCGGCGGCAAGCATCGTCAGAGCCGGCTGGCTGAGCCCGGCCAAAAGACCCAATGACACCAACCGGGAGGGCACACGGTCGACGCTGTCGGCGTGCAAGGTGACCATGCCTCCATGATGTCCCGAATTGAAGGCTCGCAGAAGATCGGCGATCTCCTCGCCTCGACATTCCCCCAGAATGATGCGGTCCGGACGCATGCGCAACGTGGCCTTCACCAATTCCGGCAAACCTATCGCCCCCGCGCCTTCCACATTGGCCTCGCGGGCAACCAAGGAAACGTGATTGCCTCGGCCGAGCGTACCCAATTCGCGGACTTCCTCGACGCTGACCACGCGTTCGGCAGGATCAGCTTGGGCGAGCAGGGCTTTCAGCAATGTGGTCTTGCCAGCTCCCGTCCCTCCGGTGATCAGTATCGTCGCGCGTTTGCTGACCAGCCCGCAAAGCAGAGGAAACCACGAAGAAGGAAACAAGCCCCGTGCCCCGAGACCGCTTAGTTGCGGAACCGTTCGGCTCGGGAAGCGTATCGAGATACTCGCACCCACCGGCACAATCGGCGCGATGACGGCATGGATACGAATGCCCTCGACGCTGGAAGCGTCGGCGATCGGGCAGGCATCGTCAAGCCGTTTACCCAGTTGGGCGCAGAGCTGGGTCGCGTATTCGCGAACGACCTGGGGCGAACGAAACGGCACCGCAGGGTGATACTCGCTCATGGTGCCACCCCGGTCGACCCACACCCGGCCCTCACAGGTCACGGCGATATCGGTCAGCGCGCGTTCATGCGACAATTCTTCGAGAGGCCCGAACATCATCACCGCTCACCTCCATCGACTGCGTCGCCGATGGCACGGGCCAACTCGTTCATCACCGCTCGATCGGCTTTCGTGGTTCTCAGCCCGAAACCTTCCAGCGCATCGCTAATTCTCGCACTGTTGGGACGTAAAGGCCCAAGGACCCGATGCCCCAAATACTCACTGGCCTCACCGACACCGACCACACCACGTCGCCGTGACGTTCCTCTCGGCTCGACGCCTACGATCGCCGCCAGATGCGGGGCTTCACCTCCCAGAGAATTCCGACCCTCACCCTCTTGAACGGCACAAGCCTTATGCGCTTGCGGCAACGACCGATTCGAGGACTCACAGGAATCATCACCGCCATCAGCACAACACACGTCATCTCGGCCAGGCAAGCCCATATGACCCGAAACCACCCTGCTGAGCAAGGCTTTGGCGCGGGCCAGACCAAGCACGGACAGTTCGGCCACGATGACGAAGGACGCGCGCTCAATGCCGGGAACCACACCAATGCCGATGCCCCGCGCACCGTCGACGAACACCAGATCCACACTCCGTCCCAAAGCCGCCATTGCAGCCTCGACCTCCCACCATTCCGGGATTTCGCTATTCCACGAATCGTAAGCCAGAACGGGAATGCCCTCCCAATGCGGAAGCCGCCTGCTCAGCACTTCGCCATCGATCTTGCCCAACGGCGCATTCAGGGTGCCGAATCGCAGGCCTTTATCGTTCTCAAGGCCCAGCAGAATATCGAGACCGCCTGCGCCAAAATCCGCATCCACCAATGCGGCGCTTCTGCCTCTGTCCTTGAACTGCAATGCAGTCAACGAGCAGAGCGCGCTCAGCCCCACTCCCCCGCTCGCCGAAAGGAAAACCACCGTCCGCTTAGCGAATGCATGGTCGGTATCGGCCCGGGTCTTCAGCGAATCTTTGGGTGAGCCGGGATCCCGCTCTTCCTTGAGACCATTGTGCCCGGTAGATGCCTCGTCCGTCTTCTTCACTCGCAGCAGCGCAGGTTGTGTAAACCTCGATGCCGTTTGTGCAACGGCCTGAGGGCAAGGGGTCATGATGCCCCGGGCCGAGGCAGGACGGGGCATCGGGGCAGCCATGGGCAAAGCCGACAGATTGAATTCCCCGGCCCCGCCCGGCCTTGCTTGTCTAGGCAAACCTTCGCCAATCGCTACGGGACTCCGCAGTGGCGCCACAGAGGCTTTCAACGGCAAATCAGGTGCGTTCAAAGCCTGAGGCGAACGCGGCAATTCAAGCACTGGTCTCGGGCGACGCAAGCGACACGGCCGAGGTTTCGCACATTCCGGCGACCTTGCCGGGGGCGGAATCTCGCAACTCGCCGTCGGAGGCGTCGGCAGCCGTAATCTCTCGATAGGCCTTCCCCTCACCTCTGCCGGCAACAATATTCTTTTATGCCGGGCGAAGGGTGCATTCACTCGGTTTGGCCTTGCAATCAATAGCGTATTGTTCATATACCTATTCAATCCACTTGCAGGCCGGTAATGCAAGCTGAAACGGGTACTGTGGTCGAATGATAGGGGTTATCCACATTTGAGGCGTGTCGCGGGATGAACCGTCCAACAGTGCACATTCATCCACACCAAACAAATCAAATCATCATAAAACATCAAAAGTTCTTATATTTTGATCAATGCGACACGCGATACATGGCCCTAGCGGCAAAGCAGAAGCACGATAACGAGATTAAAGCTGCACGACACCACCATTAGCACACCACCATCGGCGATCGGCGATCCGGCAAATCATCAAATCACCTCCGTAGACCTCCCTCATAAACGAACTGGCCTGCAACCCAATCAAGCAGGTTGCAGGCCAGTTATCAGCTATCGAGCGTTTGAGCGATCATCGGATTGAATCAGCCAAACGCCAAACCGTCAATCAGTCATCGAACGGATCGAAATCACGGCGAACACGGCGGCGCGGACGCTCGCTGCGTTCTTCGCGGTCCTCACGATACTCGTCATAATGATCGTCGGTCGCATACCGAGGGTTGCGATCGTTGCGGCGAGCGCCACCACGGTGCCCCTCACGACGATTGGATCGACGGTAATCATCGCGGTCCTCACGCTCAGAACGACGGCGACGCGGACGATCATCGAAATCAACATCGTCATCACGCACATCACGATCGTCGCGATCATGGCCGCGACGGTCATCACGATCGGAACGACGACGGTCGTCACGGTCCTCACGCTCAGAACGACGGCGACGCGGACGATCATCGAAATCAACATCGTCGCGATCCTCGCGGTCCTCACGGCCACGGCCGGAACGACGGTCCCTTCGATCGTCACGATCATCATGATGGCGACGCTCCTCGCGGTCCTCATGGTCGCGGTCATGGTCACGATGGCCGCGATAGCCGCGTCCGCCGCGATCGTCGTGGTCACGACGCGAGCCACGGCCACCGCCGCGCGGCGAGGATTCCTGATCTTCGAAACCGGGGATGGCCAGCGAGATCTTGCCGCGGTCGTCGACGCCCTGGACGGTCACCTCAACGGTATCGCCTTCCTTCAGCACGTCTTCGACGGCGTCGATGCGCTCGCCGTTGGTCAAGTTGCGGATCTGTGAGATGTGCAGCAGACCGTCGGTGCCGGGCGTGAGGTTGACAAACGCGCCGAAGCTCGTGGTCTTGACAACCTTGCCGTTGAAGTTCTCACCGACGGCGGGAACATGCGGATGCGCGATGGCGTCGATGGTCGCCTTGGCCTTCTCGGCCCCGTCGCCGCCCTCGGAGGCGATGTAGATGGTGCCGTCGTCCTCAACAGAGACGTCAGCGCCGGTCTCTTCCTGAATCTGGTTGATCATCTTGCCCTTGGGCCCGATGATCTCGCCGATCTTGTCGACCGGGACGGTGGTGGTGATGATGCGCGGGGCGTACGGGCTCATCTCGGCCGGGGCGTCGATGCACTCGTTGATGACCTCGAGGATCGTGGTGCGGGCTTCCTTCGCCTGCTGCAGTGCGGCCGCCAGAACGTCGGCGGGGATGCCGTCGAGCTTGGTGTCGAGCTGAAGCGCGGTGATGAATTCGGAGGTGCCGGCGACCTTGAAGTCCATGTCGCCGAACGCGTCCTCGGCACCCAGGATGTCGGTCAGGGTCTTGTAGATGTGCTTGCCGTCGACGTCACCGGAGATGAGGCCCATCGCGATGCCCGCGACCGGAGCCTTCAGCGGAACACCCGCGTCGAGCAGCGAAAGCGTGGAGGCGCAGACGGAACCCATGGAGGTCGAGCCGTTGGAGCCAATGGCCTCGGAGACCTGACGGATGGCGTACGGGAAGTCTTCCTTGCTGGGCAGCACCGGCACGAGCGCCTTTTCGGCAAGCGCACCATGGCCGACCTCGCGGCGCTTCGGGGAGCCCACGCGGCCGGTCTCACCGGTCGAATACGGCGGCATCTCGTAATTGTGCATGTAACGCTTGGTGGACGGTCCGGAGATGGCATCAAGCGTCTGCTCCATCTTCAGCATGTTCAGCGTGGTGACGCCCAGGATCTGGGTCTCGCCGCGCTGGAAGAGCGCGGAACCGTGCACGCGCGGCACGATGCCGACCTCGGCGGAAAGCGTGCGGATATCGCGCAGGCCACGGCCATCGATGCGGAAGTCCTCCGTCAGAACGCGACGGCGCACGATCTGGCGCTGCAGTTCCTTGAAGGCGTTGCCGAGTTCCTTTTCCTTCTCGGCGTCGTCCATATCGGTGAATTCGTCGGCGAGCTTAGCGCGAACGTCTTCCTTGATCTCGTGGATGCGCTCCTGGCGCGGCAGCTTGGCCGCGATGGACAGGGCATCGTTGAGGTCGGCATGGGCGATTTCATCGATGCGCTTGTACAGTTCGTCCGTATATTCCGGGAAGAGCTGGAATTCCTTGTCGTTCTGCTTACCGGCCTTCTCCTTGAGCTCGTTCTGAGCCTCGCAGATGACCTTGATGAACGGCTTGGCGGCTTCAAGGCCACCGGCCACGACTTCCTCATCCGGCTTGATCTGACCCTCGTCATAGATGAGGTTCCAGGCGTTCTTGCCGGCGCCGGCCTCGATCATGGCGATGGCGACGTCGCCGTTTTCAACGACACGGCCGGCCACGACGATCTCGAAGACGGCGCGCTCACGCTCGCTCCAACGCGGGAAGGCGACCCACTGGCCGTCGACCAACGCCAGACGCACACCGGAAACCGGGCCCTCGAAGGGCAGGCCGGAGATCATGGTGGATGCGGATGCGGCGTTCAAAGCGATCATGTCGTAGGCATCGTCCGGGTTGCAGGCAAGCACGGTCTCGACGACCTGTACCTCGTTGCGCAGCGTGTGCGGGAAGAGCGGACGCAGCGGACGGTCGATGATACGGCAGGCCAGGATGGCGTCGTTCGACGGGCGGCCTTCACGACGGAAGAACGAGCCCGGGATCTTGCCGGCGGCGTACATCTTCTCTTCCACATCGACGGTCAGCGGGAAGAAATCATAGTTTTCCTTCGGGCTGCTTCCGGCGGTGGTGGTCGAAAGGACCATCGAATCATCATCGAGGTAGGCGGCTACGGCGCCGTCCGCCTGCTGGGCCAGACGGCCCGTTTCGAAGCGCAAGGTGCGCTTGCCAAATGTTCCATTGTCAATAACGGCCTCTACGGCCTTGATTTCGGGACCCTCCAAGGGTTCCTCCTTTGTTTAATTTCTACTATCCAACATACTGCAAAATGCTTTTGTCAACATCCGACCCCTGTCTTTTTGTGTAAGGCTTACCTGGCCTCTACCAACGTTGGCGACGGCACATTGACTTTCACTTCTCAGTCTGAAGCAGCATTGCCGGCAATCATGCCGGAACACATATCCAGTTCTTTCAATTATCGACCCTCACCTTAGGGCCGTCGGTTTTCAACACCAGCGAACATCGTGAGACGGGCTGCCCCGTCCTGTCCAATCAGACCTCTGAAAAAGCCCGAGCACGGGGCCCGGGCATACAACAGCTATCGACGAAGACCAAGACGCTCGACCAAGGAGCGATAGCGATTGATATCGACCTTCTTCAGATAGTTGAGAAGACGACGACGATCGCCGACCATCAACAGCAGGCCACGACGAGAGTGGTTATCGTGCTGGTGGGTCTTCAGGTGCTCGGTCAGATCGGAGATACGCTTGCTCAGCAGCGCAACCTGAACCTCGGGAGACCCCGTGTCGCCTTCGTGCGTCGCATACTTGGTTACGATCTCATGCTTTTCTTCAGCCGTAAGTGCCACGGCATCCTCCTTATAGTTGCTGCGCGGTGCCATCGGCGTTATGCCGAAGCGCTCTCTATCCGCGGGCGAGTACACGCCAAGTTTCTAGTATAGGAATAGGTAGGGATGAATAGACATTCATGTTTTCATCAACAGTCATCACCCCGATATCTGACTATCTGTCGAGCTGTCGCGAACCGGAACGATGCGATGAAAATCAACGAACCAGCCTCCGAATCATGAGAATGCTCGCATCACCGACTGAACCTGCGAGGAAAATCAGCAAAAACACCAATAAATCCTGATTTTCATCGCATCTTCATTTGGACTTGCGATGAAAATCAAGAATCTGGGGCGAAAATGCTGATTTTCATCGCAAGATCGAAATCGATATGCGTCACACGGCAGCGAGCAGGCCGCTGAAGAGGACGATCAAGAGGGCGATGCCTTCGATGACAAAGTACAGGAGGAACGAAGCCCAGCTACGCGTCAGGACGTTGAGCGGCGAGTCCTTCTTGATGCAGACCAGCAGGCCCACGAAAAGAATCGCATAGACGCCCGCCGCAACCAACGCCGCGATGATGCCGAGGTTCGCCGCGTTCGGCAGCGTGGCCGAGGAACCGTACATGACGTAGGTGGAGTACCAGAATTGGAATTTCAAAAGCGAGACACCTGCAATCAGCTGCTCGAAAGCCAGCAGAAGCAGGAAAAGAACACGCCACAGCCAGGAATGTGCCTCAACAAAGGAAAGCGCAAACGTGGCGAGGGCGAAGACGGTGACCGCCCACGAGACCAGCGCGACGCCCTGCGGCGCGAACGGGCTCAGAAGCCCAACTACCTGGGCAGTGTGACGCACCGCGAGTACACGCCCGAACCAATACGGAGCAATGAGAGCGACCAGCAGAATAACCAGATAGACCACCCAACGCATGGGGCGGAACTGGCTGCGTTTGATGTCGGCCAAGGAGAGGTCGGTCTGCGGTATGGAGGCTTCGGGATGTTTGGAAACGCTGACCTTCTCGACCTTGCCTCCGACAATTTCGACAGCCTCGTTGCCCTTGAGTTCCTTGGTTTCCTTGCCCATCTGCCACGCCTCACTGGTTCGTCCGGGCATATCCGGACATGCCCGTATCCACCCAAATTACATACGTGAAAACACTATACCTCCCGGATGAGAAATGCAGAAAGCCAACCAAAACACACCGCGGACACAAGACGATGGACGTCACGCCGGCGGCAACCGGACGGAACCACGCCATCGACCGCCACCTTCGAACATGCCCTACGGCAACGCAGAAGTGCCGGCGCCGGGACGTCCGGCAAAACGACGAGCGCCGAGATGACGACACCATTCACCTCGCCACCCGTTCTGGCCGACAGACCTGTCACCGACATCGAACGTAGCGATGCCCGTCAATACTCTCCTTGCCATCTCGAAACACTTCGCACGCGGCGGCTCGGCTCTTCGAAACCAGCCAACAGCATTTGCCTTCACAAGATGACACACACAAGAACACCGAGACGAAATACCGGGAGCGAAAACGACCGTTTTATGGGCTTTAAAAAACTGGAATCTCAACGTTTTGGCGACTTTGCCGAGAGAGCGGATGACGGGAATCGAACCCGCGTAATCAGTTTGGAAGACTGAGGCTCTACCATTGAGCTACATCCGCGTGCCGTTGACACGAGACCCGGAGTCTCGCAAAACAACGACTTTCAGTATACACGAGGCATGGAATTGGCGACACCACCCGTTCCGCGCCCAATCCACGTTCTTCCTAACTTCGAATTCCGGAGCGCCGTCCCAGCGATAACAAGCAACCATTACACAACAGGCGTGCCATCCGCGACCAACAGCAGATGACACGCCCTGATTCATGCACTCAGCGATTGCCAGAGCGCGATGCCGGCGTTATTTCGTGGCACTGGCATATTCGGCCTTGAGCTCCTTGGCGAGAGCCTCGGCCACATCGGCACCGAGCAGCATCGACATGCCGCCGACCGGGCTGCTGTCGAGGAACATCACGATCAGCTGGCTGTCGGGGATGATGGCGTGGCCGAACTGCTGGCTGAGCTTCTCCACGACACGATCGACAATGGGGCCTCCGACCGGGTCTTCCTTCCATTCCTTGAACGTGGACCACTCGGTAAGCTGGGCGGTCTTGCCGTCATCGTCAAGGTCGACGGACACGGTGTCGGCGATGTCGCGCGAGGAGGTGGCGACCTCGATCTTGTATTCGCCTTCCTCGACCTTCCAGTCGCTGAAACGCTCGGACCAGTAGGCGAACGCGCGCGAATCCAGATCCACACTGACCTCGGCGGACTCGCCGGGCTTCAGATAGACCTTCTTGAAGCCCTTGAGTTCGTGGACCGGGCGTGCGACGGACTCGGCGGGCGGGACGACGTAGAACTGCACGACCTCGGCACCGGCCATCGAGCCCGTGTTCTTCACCGTGGCGGTGACGCGAGCGGACTGCGGGCCAGTCTTCTCCGCCGTGGCGTGCGAGACCTCGAACGTGGTGTAGCTCAGGCCGTAGCCGAACGGATAGGCGACCGGCTTGTGGAAGGTGTCGTAGTAACGGTAGCCGACGAAAACGCCTTCGCCGTAGTCGACATGGCCTTCCTCGCCCGGCCAGTTCATCATGGTCGGATCGTCGTCCAGATCGTTGATGATGGTCTGGGCGAGCTTGCCGGACGGGTTCGCGTCGCCGAAGACGATGTCGGCGGTGGCGGCGCCGCCGGCCTGGCCCAGCAGCCATGCCTCGAGAATGGACTTGGCATCATCGGCCCACGGCATGGAGACCGAGGATCCGTTGGAAAGGATGACCACGACGTTCTTGTTTGCCGCGGCAACGGCCTTCAGCAGCTCGACCTGCTTGGCAGGAATATCGAGCGAGGTGCGGTCGAAGCCCTCGGATTCGTAGGAGGCGGGAAGCCCGAGGAAGAGCAGCACGGTATCGGCACCCTTGGCAGCATTGACGGCCTCATCGGTCAACGCCGGGTCCTGCTCATCGTCATCGAGCGTGAAGCCGGGCGCGAAGGCCGCGTCGACGCCGCGATCCTTCAATGCGTCGAGGAAACTGGTGAGCTTGTTCGGGTTGATCAGCGACGAACCGGCACCCTGATAACGCGGGGTGCGGGCGAACTCGCCGACCACCGCCAGCTTGGTGCCGGGGGCTACCGGCAGCAGGCCATCCTCGTTCTTCAACAGGACCATGGCCTCGCGGGCGGCGCGACGGGCGACATCATCATGCGCGTCGACATCATAGCGATAGCCGGCCTTGCCCTTTTCCATAGCGGGACGGGTCTTTGAGACGAGGTCGATCATGCCTTGCGCCATGGCCTCGAGCTGCTCGGGCTTGATCTCACCGTCGCGCACCGCATGCACGATCTGCTCGTCGGTGCCGGTCGGCGGCATCTCGAGGTTCAGACCGGCGTTGAGTGCGGCCACACGGTCGTGGTCGGCGCCCCAATCGGACATCACGATGCCTTTGAAGCCCCACTCCCCGCGCAGCAAATCGGTCAAGAGCCAGTGGTTCTCGGAGGAATAGACGTTGTTGATCTTGTTGTAGGAGCACATCACCGTCCACGGCTGGGCGGTTTTGATGATGTGCTCGAACGCCGGCAGGTAAATCTCTCGCAGCGTGCGGTCCGACATGTTCGCGCTCACACGCAGGCGGTCGGTCTCCTGGTTGTTGGCCGCGAAGTGCTTGAGCGACGTGCCGATACCCTTGGACTGGATGCCTTCGACCTCGCCTACGGCTTCATGGCCTGCCAAGTACGGGTCTTCGCTCCAGAATTCGAAGCAACGGCCGCCCAAAGGGTTGCGCTTGATATTGATGCCGGGTCCAAGGATGACGGCGACCTGCTCCTGAATGCACTCCTCGCCCATGGCTTCTCCGGTTTCGCGCACCAGGTCCGGGTTCCAGCTCGACGACATGCCCGCTGCAGGCGGGAAGCAGGTCGCGGGGACGGCCTTGTCGACGTCCATGCCCTCGAGATTCTGTGCCTTGCGCAGTCCGTGAGGCCCGTCGGTGATCGTGTAGTTGGGCAGTCCCTTCTCGGGCACCGAACCGATGCTCCACGGGTTGGTGCCACTGGTCAGCGCCGCCTGCTCTTCTACGCTCAAGTCCCCGGCACTCGTTACCGGTGTTGTCTGATTGGTCATTGCGCAACCTTTCTTTATCGTCGCTTGTCTCATCACTGAGGCAAGCACCACGCCTATGTTCTTTCAGTTATCGCCGATCGGCCATTCCTGAGTTTCAGGACAACCGCTGAGTTACCGACCGGTAGGTAGCTACATGTTAACACAATCAGTCATCCTCGATACCATACAAAACGCTCTTCATCGCACACCGCCGGGAAGTGCTGCCACCAGGAAGGAACGCGATCTGCCAAAGCGATACATTCGCGTCCATCCCGGTAGATATCCGTGTCGGCAATGGCCTTTCAGTAATCGCAGACCCCTGGCTTTCGCCGATCCCATCACGATGACGCGATACGGTTCCCTCTATCGCGATTCATGCCCGATCCCGGCATCGCGCACCAACAGCGCAACGGCCGACGCAATCGGCCCATCGTGGCTTAAGGACACATGCCAACGCAACGAATCCCCCATCCCCAACGACTCCTGCAACTGCGCGTCGCACGCGGGAGCCAAAACGACATGCGGCCGCGAACGCGAATCATCGAGAATCTCGATCAATCCCCACGGAAAATCGTCAAGCGTGTATGGATTCGGCCGGCCACCCAGAGCCTCGCACCAGGCCTTGAGCACGGCTTCCTTGCCTGCCCAGCGAACGGCCAGATGCGCGGCCTCGCCATCGTGTTTGACCTTGGCGCGTAAGGCGGACTGCCTTAGCTCGCGCGCGGAGAACAGCCGCCTGCCCTGCGAGCCCGGCTGATCCAACTGCTCGGCGAACGCCGCAATATCGACAACATCGTGCCCCATCCCGAGCACGGCAGAACCATACGGTCGCATACCGCCGTCTTTCTCTACGCCAATCACGGTTTCATGCTACCTGCCCGACATGAGATTGGCGAGCGTTGCGGATGCCGACCCGCCCGCTGCGTATGCCGGCCCATCGGCACCCACACCTGCCTTCGTATGCGCACAAGATTCCATCGTTCCTCTTCGCCCTCTCTCCTTCCTGCGGCAACCGGCATATCGCCCCGACCCGGGCATCCGCACCATCGAGACCACGAAACCGGCTGGAATACAGGAATGCCCGCCGCTGAAGCACATACCAGCGGCGGGCATTCTCATCGTCAACCGTTCAACGGCGAAGATGAAATTCCTTGTCTGTTGCGATCACTCGAAGTAACCATCGGCACCGAGACGGGCGTCGGGGTTCAGAAGCATCGCCTTCTCGATCTCATGGGAATCGTAGGTCTTGGAATCCTGATGGAAACGACGGTTGTCGATTTCCTCGTAGAGCGGGGCCTGCCCCATCATGCCGAGCAGACGGCGACGCTCGCCGCGGGCCAGACGCTCGTTGGCGCGCTTGCGCCACTTCTCTAGCGCATCCTCGCCGTACTCATTGGCGACCGCGGCCTCGAAGGCACCGGGGTGCACCAAGGCGACGAAACCGGAGACGTGTCCGAAGCCGAGCGAGGTGGCCAGGCCGGCCTTGATGGAGCCGATCTTCAAGGGCTTGCGCAGCCAGACCATGTGGTCGTCCTTGCGCATCTTCGGATCAACGCAATCGAGCGCAACGTTCGCCGGGATGACGCCGGAGCGGAAGAGCTGGGTCAGCCCGTCGATCTGGAAGATCGCGGCACCGCCCATCGCGTGCCCGGTCAGCGTCTTCTGCGAGATGGCGAAGAGCGGGTTGCCGTCGGCGCGGCCGATGGCGTGCGCCACGGAGTTGTGCAGCTCGGACTCGTTGGAGTCGTTGGCGTTGGTGGAGGTGTCGTGCTTGGAGACCACCGCGATGTCGTCGGGGGTGACGCCGAGCTTGGCGAGCTGGCGAACCAGCTGGGAGTCCTTGCCACCTTGGGCCGCGGCGAGGGCGCCAAGGCCCGGAGCCGGGATCGAGGTGTGCGCACCGTCGGCGAAGCTGTGAACGTAGCCGACCACGGCCGCCACCGGCAGACCCATCTTCAAGGCGATGTCACCACGGGTGACGAGCATCGTGCCGCCGCCTTCGCTCTCGACGAAGCCGTCACGACGACGGTCGTTCGCCCGCGAGAAGAAGCGGTCGGAGATGCCCTTGCCGTACATCACATTGGCGTCGGCGGTCGCACCCATGCTGCCGAAGCCAATCACCGAGTCCACGCCGATGTCGTCGATGGCGCCGGTGACCACGAAGTCCGCCTTGCCAAGGGCGATCTTGTCGACGCCCTCCTCCAGCGAGACCGCGGCGGTGGCGCAGGCCGAGACCGGCTGGATCATGTTGCCATAACCGCCGATGTAGGACTGCATGACGTGCGCGGCGACGACGTTCGGCAGGGCCTCCTGCAGGATGTCGGTCGGAATCTCATGGCCGAGGAAGCGGTCGAGATAGAGCTTGCGCATGCTGGCCATGCCACCGAAACCGGTGCCTTGCGTGCTGGCGACCATCGAAGGATGAATCGTCTGCAAGACCTCTGAGGGGGTGAAGCCTGCGGAAAGGTAGGCGTCGACCGTGGTGACGATGTTCCAGAGCGCGATCTGGTCGACCTCGCCTACCATGGAGGCAGGAATGCCCCAACGCACCGGGTCGAAGCCCTTCGGGAACTGGCCGCCGACGGTACGGGTCATCGCGAAACGCTTGGGCACGCGGATCATCGAACCGGGCTTGCGGGTGACGCTGAACTCGCCGGACTCCTCGTCACGGGCGATCGAGGTGTGCTCGGCGTCCATGATGACGTATTGTTGAGCGGCTTCCTCGTCGGGCACGGAGAAGGTGACCTCGTGGTCGAGGTAGATCTCCACCTCGCCGCTGGCCGTATCGTCCTTGTAGTCGCCGCCCATGCCGTTGTCGAACGGGCGCAGACCGGAACGGGCCACGACCTCGTCGTGGTAACGCTCGGCGATGTCCGCCTCGGGCACGAGATTGCCGTCGGTGTCGTACCAACCGGCCTTCGGGCTGTCCTGCCAGGTCAGCAGACCCATGTTCCAAGCCAGTTCGAGCACCGCACCGGCAGACAGATCAACGCTGCCGTCGTGGTGGATTCCCAGCTCGGCCTCACTACGGGTACGGCCGGAGCCCCAGGGGCCCAGCTCGCCGATGGAGACGATGACGATCTGGTCTTCCGGCTTGGCGGTGACATTGCGCCAATCGGCGAGGTTCACCTTGGCCTGACGAGGAGGATCCGGGGTGGGCAGCGCCTTGATCAGCGTCGCCTTGCCATCGTTCTTTCTCGCTTCGGTATCGTCATCGGCGCTGGCCGTAGCGGAATTGGCCTGGTCGGCCTCGGCCTCGGCACGCAACGCCGTGATGTTGATGGGCTCATTGCCCAAGCCTCCGGTCAAGTCGGCGTGCAGCGGAGCCTCGACGGCCTTCGCACGCGCATCCGCGTCGGCGAGGTCAAGCAGCGAGGCTGCGACCTCGGCGGTGGAATAGGTGTGGATGCCGTGGCGTTCGACCACATCGACCAGCGGGTCGTTGCCGCCCATCAGGCCGGTACCGCGTACCCAGCCGATCAGCGGGTGGGCAAAGGTGACACGACCGGACCAATCCTTCTCGGCATGGGCGCGGGTGACGATGGCGTCGAACGAGGACTTGACCTCGCCGTACGCGCCGTCGCCGCCGAAGACGCCGCGGTTCGGCGAACCTGGCAGCACGACGTGGAGCTTGTGCTGCACATCGGTGTCGCCACCGATGGCCGCGAAGCCGGTGATCGCGCGCTCGACGCCCCAGAGCATCAGGCGGGCCTGCGACTCGAAGAGCTGACCGGAATCGGCCATCGTGCCGTGGACCGGAGGTGCGGCGAACGGGAAGAAGAGGCTCGGCTCGTAGGCCGGCTTCAAGATCGTGGTGGTGGCGCCGGTGGTCTTCTTGGAGACGCCGCCGACCCACTGCACGAGCGCATCGACGTCACGATAGCTCGAGAGATTGGCCGGAACCAGCCAGAGCTTGGCGTCGCCCACCGCGTGTTCGCGGTAGATCTGCTCGGCCCATGCCTTCACCGACTGCTTGAAGCTGTGGGACGTGGCGATAACCGTCGCTCCCCCGGCCAGCAGGCCTTCGACGACCTGGCCGGCGATGGAGTTGGCGGCCACACCGGTGACCACGGCGATATCGCCCGCGAAGCGGGATGCCTTCGGGTCGTTCTTGGCGCTGGAGCTGGCCTCGACCGCGATGCGGTTGAAGGTGGAGGCGAGAATGGTGTCGCCATCGCTCTCGGCCTTGGAAGCGAACCACTGAGCCTGTGCGGCGACCTCGGGGCCGGCGCCGATGAAGCTCAGCGACGAGACCTTCTGGTCGTGGTTGTAGTAGAGACGTGCGAGATCTTCACGCGCGGTGGCCCAACGGTCATCGAGCAGCAGGGCCTTGCGCTCGTCGAAGCGCGGGGCGACCTGCTCGGGCCAGTCGCTGCCCAGCTCGGCCTCGACGGCTTCGACCACAGCGGCGTCATCATCCTCATCGGCATCGGGCACCGGAGCCTTGACATCGAGTTCATCGAGCACGAAGCGCGCGGTCTTGGCGAGCACACCATCGGCACCGGTGACCTTCTCCGCAAACGCATCGAGGGCCGCGGAATCGACCACGGAACCACCGGCTCCACCGGCGCTCGGCAGGGCGACGGTCACATTGTGATCGGCGGCCACCTTCTGCACCGCGGCATCGATCAGGGCGTTGGCCGCAGTTGCGTTGGACGCCTGCTCGCAGGTCAGGCTGGCCAGATCGCCGCCACGCGACGAGGAGCCCTCACGGGTCTCGAGCACCAATGTGGCAAGCACCGCGTAGGCCCAACCCTGGCCGAGCTGCCAGGTGTCGGTGACGCGCTTCTCGACCTGCGCCAGCTTCACGCCAGCGGCGCCGAAGAGGCTCTTGATGCGGTCGCGCACGATGTCGGAGAGCACCGGGCCGAAGGGCTTGTAGTGCGGGGCGACCTTGTTGACCAGAGCGAAAAGATCGGTGATCGAAGCCTCGGCGGCACCGTCCACGCTTGCCACTCCCAGTTCGGAGCTGATGTCCATCAAGAGCTGGTTACGACGCGAGGAGACACCGTTGGTCAGGGTGTCGGTAGTGTCGGTTTCACCGATCTGGTCGGGACGCACCTTGGCAGCATAGGCCAAAAGCATGCCGATGCCGTCGGAAGCGGCGAAGGGCAGGTCCGCGGGACGCTCGCCGGAACCAGCGGCCGGAGCCGGAGCAGCGGCAACTGGTGCGGATGCAACAGCAGCAGAAGCGACGGCAGCCGGAGACGACTCAGGTGCTGGCTGGGCTGCGGCGGGAGCAGCAGTTTCAGCAGACAAATCAGCATCGTCATTATCTTCTTCGGGAACCAGACTGTCCGAATCCGTCATATACACGCGCTGCTCGTCGCGGCCGAGATTGTAGACCGAGACCTCGGCGCCCGAGAAGTCGGGCAGACGCAGGGTCTTGGTGGCGAGATTGGCCAGGGTCGGCTGGTTGCCAAGACCGACTTCGACGTAGTTCTCCACGCCGAGGCCGCCCTGGGCCGGGTCGCCGAACATGATGGCCTGCGTCTCGATCCAGCGCACCGGGGAGGCGAACTGCCAAGCCAGCAGCTCGGTGAAGAGCAGGCGGCCGAGCTTCTGCTCGTCGGCGGCGTAGGAATCCCACACCTTCGGGTCGTCAAGCGCTTCCTGAATACGGGTGGACGGCACCACGTCGACGATCTTCTTAGCGAATTCCTTCGTCATCTCAAACGGCGTCGCCACGAGGTTCGGGATGTAACGGCCGACCAGGCGCGAGTAGTCGATATGCGCCGGCAGCAGGGTGTCGAGCTTGTTGCGGAAGTCAGGCACGCCCTTGCGCAGCAGCATGGAGTGGAACGGCACGTCGATGCCGGGCACGTACATGAGCGCGGGCTTGCCACCGTATTCCTTGACACGACGCAGTGAATCGGCCTTCAGGGCCTCGAGGCCCTTGAGCGTTCCGGCGATGACATACTGCTGGCCTGCGAGGTTGTAGTTGACAATCTGCAGGAACTCGCCGCTCGCCTCGCTCACCGACTTCACGTAATCGTCAACGCCGTCGTCACCCACGCCGAACTGGTTCGGGCGCAGAGCGGCCATGCGGTAGTTGGAACGACCGTGCTCGTCACGATCGATGAGATTGTTCATCGCCGAACCGCGCTGGAAGACCAGCTCAAGCACCGTCTCGAAGGGGATGATGCCGGCGAAGGAGCTCAGCGCGTTGTACTCGCCCAGCGAATGGCCGGCGAAGTAAGCGGGCCAGACATCGCTGCCGGCCTCGCGCAGACGTGAGGTCTGGGCGTAGGCGACGGTGGCGAGCGCCACCTGGGTGAACTGCGTAAGGTTGAGCAGGCCGTCCGGGTGGTAGTAGGTCACGCCGTTGGCGGTCAGCGTCTTCGGGTTGTCACGCACGATGGCCAGGATCGAGAAGCCGAGCTTTTCGCGGGTGAGCTTGTCGGCCCGCTCCCAGGTCTCGCGCGCGGCGGCCGACTTGGCGCGCTCGTCGAGGACCATGCCCTGCTGCTGGATGCCCTGGCCCGGATAGACGTAGGCGGAGCGGCGGGCGCGGACGGCGGCGGTGCCACGGGAGACGATGTTGCCGTCGATGCGGCAGGTGACCTCAAGGGTCATGCCGCCGTGACGCAGCTTGCCGATGCGCTCGACCGAGATCTCGACCTTGTCGCCGAGCTGCACCATGCCGTACATGTTGTAGGTCCAACCGGCGATCTCGTAGTGCGCGCCCTTGTCGTCGCGCGCCTGCACGACGTGCTGGGCGGCGGCGGAAAGCCACATGCCGTGCACCAGCGGAGCCTTGAGGCCCGAGACGGCGGCGCCGCGATGCGAGGTGTGGATCGGGTTGAAGTCGCCGGAGGTGCGCGCGAAGGCGGTCATCTCGCTCGGCGCGGTCAGCGTGACGCGACGCAGCATGCGACGCGGGGTGGCCACGACCTGATCCAGGCCGCCGTCACTGTGCTCGTCGAAGGGTGTGCCTTCGCCGGTGTGGCGCTTGCGATAGGTCAGATAATCGCCGTAATCGGGTACGTCAGCCGGCAGTTCCTCGGAGTAGGAGCGTCCACGCACGGCGAAACGCTCGACCTCATGGGCCAGGACGGTGCCGTCGATGGCGGTATGGGTGACGTGGATGGTGACGATGCGCCCGGAGGCGGACTCGGCGTAGGCGTCGGCCCAGCTGGTCAGGTCGACTTTCTCGCCGACGTGGCCCAGCAGCTCGTCCTCGGTGACCTCAAGCTCCATCTGATGGTCGAGGTGGACCGCGTTCAAGAGGCCTTCGATAACCGGATAGCCGTGGACATAGACCGAGCCGAGCGCCGTGTAGATTGCGGGCCAGGCCGGGCCGACCAGAGCGTCGGGCGCGATGCGCGAGGCGTTCAAGGAGCCGGGCATGTTGCCGGCCGTGGCGGCCTCGTGGTCGTAGCCGAGGTTGGCGGAGAAGGTGTAGCTGGAGTGCGCCCGCCCATAGGGGAAGGCCTTCTTGTCGCTCATCTCCTCGATTTCGGGCATCGCCGTGAGCTTGTCGCCGGTGATGGCGGTGTTGCCGATGCCGGCGGTGTCGGCGAGCATGGCGTAGACGTGCTTGGGCAGACGCTCACGGTCGACCACCGGGAAGAGACCGGATTCGGTGGGCTTGACATTGAGCGGGATGACGATGTCGCGCACGGCGTGCTTGGAGGTGCCGCCGTCGGGATCGTTGTCCCAGAAGGTGTCCAGATGGATGTCGAGGTCGTAGAGCTGGGTGCCGTCCTCGTCGCCCACCGGGCGAATCTCATAGTATTTGTCGCCCATCGGCGTGCCGAAGGCGGGGTTGGCCATCAGATGGCCGACCCAGGAGATGTTCGGGGACTTGCGGATGAACTCCTCGGCGTCGCTTGCGGCGCTGAGCTCCGCGAAGGCCTGCTGGGGCTCGGCCCCACCGCTGATTTCACGGGTACGCTCGAGCGCGGCGGCCTCGAAGCGGCCGAGGATGGAGCCGACGGGCTCGTCGACGGTGGTGATGCCGGCCACGGAAATCGGGCCAGGGATGGCACGCACGGAATCGGCGGAATAGCGCGGATCCTCGGACTGCCAGAGCTGGTCCTGACCCCACCAGCGCAGCAGGTCGTTGTCGATCTGCGGCACGAAGGGCATCGGCTTGTGGTACTCGTGGATCAGGGTCGGGAACCATGCCACGTCACTCGGGGTCACGGTGACCTCGGCGGCGCGCGGATAGGCGGCCTTCAACTTGTCGATGGCGGCCTGCGGATCGTCTTCGACATCAGCGCGCCCATTGAACAGCGAGGCGAACTCGCCGCTCTCCTGGTCGCAGGCACGAGCTTCGGCGCGCTGCAGCAGGTGCAGGAAGCGGTCGGCGTAGGTCGGGTCGGCCCACGGATAGGAAAGGTCGGCGAAACGCTGGGCCCATTCGACGTAGGTCATCTTGTCGAGGTCGCCGAAGTACGGGCGCGAGGTCTTGTTCAAAGCCTCGATGATCTCGTCACGGCGGCTTTCCAGCTCCTCCGGGTGCTTCATCACGCGCACCAGAAGACGGCCGCAACGGGCCGAGGCATTCTCAAGCTCGTAGATGTCGGCGTGCAGGTGGCTCAGGCCGCTGGCGACGCCGCCCTTCGCCACCTGTCCGGCGGCGACCCAGTTCTCGCCCAAAGGCGCGAAGGGATCGGAATCGTCGGGTTTCGGCGAGATGCCGGGCGTGGCGACGAGCATGCGCTTGACGTCAGGATTGGTGTGGGCTTCCTTGGCGGTCATCGCGGCGGTGCCGATCAACACGCCGTCGACGGGCATGTCGGGCTTGCCATAGGCGCGCGACCAGGTGCCGGAGATGTAGTCTGCGGCGCGGTCGGGGGTGCCGATGCCGCCGCCGGCGACCAACACGAGGTTGGAGCAGGCACGCACGTCGGCGTAGGTGTCCATCAAGAGCACATCGAGGGATTCCCAAGAATGGTGGCCGCCGGCGGCCCCGCCTTCGACCTCCATAATGATGGATACCGGGGCGACGGCCTTGGCGATACGCACGACCTGACGGATCTGGTCGACGGTGCCGGGCTTGAAGGCGACATACGGGAAGCCCTGCTCACGCAGGTTGGCCACCAGCTGCTTGGCCTCGTCGAGCTCCGGGATGCCGGCGGAGATGATTACGCCGTCGATCGGGGTGCCGGAGGCACGCTTCTTGGCGACGATGCCGGCGGGGCCGAACTGCAGGTTCCACAGGTAACGGTCCATGAACATCGCGTTGAACTCGATGGTGCGGCCCTCTTCGAGCTGACGACCAAGCGAGGCGACGTTGCGGTCGAAGACGGAGGCGGTGACCTGGCCACCGCCGGCCATCTCGCTCCAGTAGCCGGCGTTCGCGGCAGCAGCGACGATGTCGGCGTTGACGGTGGTCGGGGTCATGCCGGCCAGCAGCACCGGCGGCTTGCCGGTCAGATCGCTGAACTTGGTACGAATCTTGTCGCCCGCGGGAGTGGAAATGACACGCGGGGCGAACTTGCGCCAATCCTGCGTACGAACCGGATCGTCTTCCCTGGTGGAAAGCGCGGCACGGGCCTCTTCGCTGTCGGCCTCGACCACGCCGACGCCGGTGCCCTGCACCAAGGCGCCCACGAGCTTGCCGACGGTGTTGCCCGGGCCCATGTCCACGATCCACAACTTGGTGGGATCGGTGCTCTTCAAGAGCGCGTCGGTGCGCGCGGCCCAATCGACGTGGTTGATCAGCACCTCGCTGGCCAGCGTACGGGCGCGATCGGCGTCCAGGCCGCAGGCCTTGGCCCAGTTGACGGTGGATTCGACGGCCTCGGCCATCAGCGGGGAATGGAAGGGAACGGTGACCTCGAGGTATTCGCAGATCGGGTCGAAGACCTCGCCGCCACGCACCTTGTCGGCGCGCAGCTTGGCCTGGCGGGCATGCTCCTTGCCGACCTCGACGACGAAGGCCGCAAGATCCTCGGGATGACCGGAAAGCACGTAATTGTCGGTCGCGTTGGTCACCGCGAAGGCAATCGGCCCGCGCGGCTTGACCACTCGCGAAACCAGCACCTCGATCTGGCGCTTGGTCGCGCCACGCACCGAAAGCATCGGGGTGGCCTCGCCGAAGCGGGTGGAGACGGGAAGCAGACGGGACTGGCGGGTGCCGGCTGCGCCGATCAGACGTGCGATGGCGAGGATCTCGTCAATGGCGTCACCGGCCGCCTCAACGGACCCGGCTTCCTTGATGGCATCGACCATATGCTCGGCGATGATGCCCTGCGAATGGCCGAGAGCCGCCAACGGCTTGGCCTGGGCCACGCTGTAGCCCAGTCCCTCGGCATCGATCAGCGCACCCAGCTGTGCCAAGGCGATACCGGGCACGCTGGCTGCGGCGTCGGCCGCGGGGCCGAGCTTTGCGGGGTTCGCCTTGAAACCGAAGAGATCGACCATGCCGCCCATGGTGGCGAGCAGGTCCGGGGTGACCGCCGAAAGCAGGCGGGACGATGCATCGGCGTGCGCCTTGAGCTTCTCGGCGAGCGTCGGGTCGGTGCACTCATCGGCCAGGGAGGAGACCCAAGGCGTGGATTGACCGCCGAAGATGAGCGCGTGCGGCTCAGAGCTCAGACGATTCAAGAAGAAGGTGTTTTCAGTCATTATCTTCCTTATATATTGATGTTGTTATTCGTATTACCGCTATAAAAAACGTATGTGACAAATCTGGATGGTGACGTTGGGCGAACGCCGGGAACCGGCAGGGCCGCCGATCTCGCTTATGCGTCTATCGGCAGGATTCCCGCGTTCGCCCAGTGACGGTCAGGCTACATCGGCTGGTTGCCGTGATGCTTGGCGGTGCGGCGCGTGCGCTTCTTGCCACGCAGCAACCGCAGGGACTCGGCGATGGCCTCTCGCGTCTGCTCGGGGTCGATCATCGCGTCGATCTGGCCGGTCTCCAACGAAAGGTTGGCGTTCAGGGTCTCGCTCTCGTACTCGTCGATGTACTGCTTTCGCAGCGCCTCGACGTCCTGACCGCGCTCGGCGGCCTTGTGCAAGTCCTTGCGGTGGATGATGTTGACCGCACCCGCGGCGCCCAGCACCGCGATCTGGCTGGATGGCCAGGCGTAGTTGACATCCGCCCCGATCGCCTTGGAACCCATGACGATGTAGGCACCGCCGAAGGCCTTGCGCAGCACGACCGAGACCATCGGCACCTGGGCGTTGGCGTAGGCGTAGATGACCTTGGCGCCACGGCGGATGATGCCCGCGTGCTCCTGATCGCTGCCGGGCTTGTAGCCTGGGGTATCCACCAACGTGACCACCGGCAGGTTGAAGGCGTCGCACAGACGGACGAAACGGGCGATCTTCTCACTGGAATTGACATCGAGGATGCCGGCCTGCTCGTTGGGCTGGTTGGCGACAACACCGACCGGATGGCCTTCGATGCAGGCGAAACCGACCACCGCGCACTTGGCATAGAGCTCCTGCACCTGAACGAATTCGCCGTAGTCGACGATGCAGCGAATGACCTCGCAGATGTCGTAAGGCTGGCGGTCGTTGTCCGGGACTATGGCGCTCAGACGCTCGGCCGTGGCACGGTCCGAACGGGTGGCCGCGTAAGCGTACACCGGCGGTTTGTCCTCGGAACTTGAAGGCAGGTAAGCGAGCACCGTACGCGCGTAATCGATGGCATCGGCCTCGTCCTCGCCCAAATAGTGCGCGACACCGGAGACGGCGTTGTGCACCTTGCCGCCGCCGAGATCCTCCATGGAAATCGTCTCGCCGGTCACCGACTTGACCACGTCTGGGCCGGTGACGAACATGTTGGAATTCTGACGGGTCATGATGATGAAGTCGGTCAGGGCCGGGCAATAGACAGCGCCGCCCGCGCAGGGGCCGAGAATCAGGGAAAGCTGCGGGATGTAGCCGCTTGCCTCGCAGGTCTTGCGGAAGATGTGGCCGTACTGGGTCAGCGATTCGACACCTTCCTGGATACGTGCGCCGCCGGAATCGATCAGCGCGACGACCGGAATCTTCAAATCAAGCGCCATATCCATCAAGTGGCAGATCTTCTCGCCCTCGGCGTGGCCGAGCGTGCCGCCGCGCACGGAGAAATCCTGTGCGTATACGGCGACCTTGCGGCCGTAGACATCGCCGAAGCCTGTGATGACGGCCGAGCCGGCGACGCCCTTGTTGATGTCGCCGCCCGAGAATCGGCCGATCTCCTGGAACGTACCGGTGTCGAAGAGCAGGTCGAGGCGCTCGCGAGCGGTGAACTTGCCTTTGGCGCTCTGGCGCTCGTGGGCGTGGTTCTCGGCGTCACGCGCCAGCTCGGCGGCGCGGGCGACGGCGGCGCGAATCGGCTGTTGCTCGATCGGCTTGTCGCTTTGAATGGCCTTTTCGACGGCCGATGTGGTCATGATGTCGGTCATCAGTTCTTCGCCTCCTCGCTCGAGGCTTTCTCGTCGGTGGAGGCATCGTCAGACTTTTCGGCCTTGTCGCTTGCACCGGATTTCTCACGGTCGGCGGCCGCCGTCACATCGAGCTTCATCAGCGTGGTGCCGGCGTCGACGGAATCGGACGGACCGACGAAGATCTTGTGCACGGTGCCGTTGACGGGCGCGTAGACGTAGTTCTCCATCTTCATGCTTTCGAGCACGGCCAGCAGATCGCCTTTGTTGACCTCTTGACCTTCGGCGACGTTGACGCGGGTGACGATGGCCTGCATCGGAGAATCGATGACGCCGGACTTGCCGTCGTTGACCTTTGCGCGTTCTTCGACGGCACCTGATGAGGAGCCACGCAGCGGCTGGGTCGGGCGACGCGAGCCGCGTGCACGTGCCGAGCCGGTGAGATTGTCGACGATATCGCGCGGAACGGTGAGCTTGACGCGCTTGTTGTCGACCTCGATGACGAAGGAATCGGTCTCCTGCTTCTTGGGCTGCTCCTGCGAGCCGCTCATCGAAGCGGGCTGACCGGTACTTGCCGTATTGGGCTTGTGGTTGAGGTACTTGCGCTCAAGCCATTTGGTGGTGACCGTGAACCCGTGGTCTTCGGCGGTGAACTCCGGATCGTTGAAGATCGTTTCGAACAGCGACTTCGGCGTGGGCACGCCTTCCAGCCTGAACTCCTTCAAAGCGCGGCGCACGCGGGCGACGGCCGTGGGGCGGTCCTGGGCGGTGACGACGAGCTTGCCCATCATCGAATCGAACTTCGGGGAGACCACGTCGCCGACCTTCACGCCGGAATCGATGCGGATGCCGGGGCCGCTGGGCCAGTCAAGGCGGGTCAATGTGCCGCCGGAAGGAGTCAGGTTCTTGTCCGGATCCTCGCTGGTGATACGCAGCTCGAAGGCATGGCCGTGACTTTGCGGGGCGCGGGTGAGCTCGCCGCCGTTGGCGATGTTGATCTGCTCGCGCACCAGGTCAAGGCCGCTGACCTGCTCGGAGACGGTGTGCTCGACCTGCAGGCGCGGGTTGACCTCGAGGAAGTAGACCTTGTGCTGCGGGGTGACCATGAACTCGCAGGTGCCCAGGCCCACGTAGTCGACGGCGCTGAAGAGACTGCGGGAGTAACGTTCGAGCTGTTCCTGCTCGTCGTCGGTGAGGAAGGGGGCAGGTGCCTCCTCGATGAGCTTCTGGTTGCGGCGCTGCACGGAGCAGTCACGCGTGGAGTAGACGGTGAAGTTGCCGTGGGAATCGCGGCCGGACTGCGTCTCGACGTGGCGTGCCTTGTCGATGAACAGCTCGACGAAGTATTCATTGAGATCGCCGCCCTCGAGCGCGTCGTGGTTCATATAGAAGCTGCGCAGCTCGTCGTCGTTGTGCACGAGGGTGATGCCCTTGCCGCCACCGCCGTCGGTGCGCTTCATCATCACCGGATAGCCGTTGATCTGCGCGAAGGTCAGCAGCTCGCGCATGTTGCTCACCGGTTCGGAAAGGCCGGGCACCGGAGGAACGTGGGCACGCTTGGCCACGCGTCGGGCGGTGATCTTGTCGCCGAGATCGGTCAGGGCCGTCGGGCTCGGGCCGATCCATGTGGCACCCGCCTTGATGACTTTGTCGGCGAACGAGGCGATTTCGGAAAGATAGCCGTAGCCCGGGTGGACGGCGTCGGCGCCGGAACGGTGCAGTACGTCGATAATCAGATCCTCGTCCATATAGGAACGATAGGAATCCCCATGCAGCAGATAGGCTTCGTCGGCCATCTCTACATATTGTGCATCTCTGTCCTGCTCAGCGTAGATCGCTACGGTCGGTATCCCCATCTCATGAGCCGTTCGAATGACCCGCAAGGCGATTTCACCGCGGTTTGCTACCAGCAGTTTATTGACATTATTGACCATAGATTCCAACCTATCGCCTATCCCCCACCAGAAACACCTCACGAATCGACAAAATCGCCCGAGCGCTTTTGTAGGTTTGCACAATTCGTCGTACCGACCACAAGAACAACGACAACCAGAGCAACACGCAAACCCATGAACCCGGAAATCCCGGCCGGCAGCGAAACGACATCGGCTCCGGCTTCAACCAGCGTGGAGAACCACGAGCACCCGTCGCGCTATGATCACCGATCAGACAAGACCATCGCGTACGCCACCGTCGTGCCGCACGATCCTACGATACGAGGTCATTTACGAAAGCCGGATGCTGTAGGAAGAGGCCTTCAATTCACCCGGTTCGAGCAGCATATTCCCCTCCTTTTTCATGATGTCTAACGGTTCGCCGACCACATCGGGCAGGCCGTTGAAAGGCTCCAGGCACAGGAACGGCGCATCCGAGCCCTCTTTGGTCCACAAGGTCAGATACCGGAAATCCGAAAGCGTCAGTGCGATTGAATGGGACGTTTTCGGAGACGACAGCTCGACCTCGGCGATACCCTCGTTTTCAATGATGATCAATCCGTCATCGAAATGACGGTAGTCCAGCGGCAACTCGCCATCGAATCCTACGACATCCTTGATCTTGCCGTCACGGTAAGGATTCGGGGTCTTCACGATTCCAAACTGCTTGAGTTCACGCTGTTGCGGCGTAAACCGCAATGTGTAATCGTCGAAGGCACCCTCGCCGTCAATCGGCACATTGAACGCCGGATGCGAACCAAGAGAGTACGAAAGCGTTTTCTCGCCCCGATTGGCGACCACGAAACGCAGTGTCAGGCCATCGTCGCCAAGCGTGAAGGTGACGGTCAGCACAAAGTCGAACGGATAGATCTTCTTTGTCGCCTCATTGGCCTTGAGGCTCAGCACCAGCTTGGTGTCGTTGGATTCGATGATATCGAAGTCGTAATCGCTGGCGAAACCATGTTGGGGCATGTTATAGCGGCGGCCTTCGTAGAGATAGGCGTCCTCATTCGATCTGCCGATTGCCGGGAACAGCACCGGCGCATGCTTCGGCCAGATATCGTTGTTCCAAATATAGTCAAAATGGTATTTGCGATTATAGATGTGATTGATCTGAGCGCCATGACGATCAATGACGACCAGAAAATGATCATTGTGCAATTGTTCCATGGAATTCCCCTTACCTTATCGATCGGTTTTCAACCGACGTATTCACAGACCGGATGACGGCCATGCCCACAGACGCTCGCAAGAAAACCGATTCAACCGTCTTGTACGGCCAAGACGCCAGGCATGCCGTCAGCTCAAAGACAGCCCCGAGCCGGGCAGGTCTCGACACAAAAACGCGGACCCCCGAACGTTTCCCATACGACAGCGGCCTCTATGGACTGCGCTGGCCGCACCAGAGCCGCCAAACAATAAGGCGCAAACGCATGACCTCATCGGTCAGCGCTCACGCCTCAATACCACCCCGCGCTCGCCGCCACTCTTGACGAGACGACGTGCGCGGGCCGCTACGCGATTCAGGCCAGATGCAGAAGCTCCTCGTAGATACGACGAGCAAGCCGTGCATAGCCTTCCACGCTATAATGCAATCCGTCAGGCATGTTCTTCACCTGCTGCTGCTCGACGAAAGGACACATGCCGCTCGAAGCATAGAGATCGACCACAGGGACCGCATAGTGCTCCGATACCTTCTTGACGGCCTCTACATAATCCTTCTGGTGCAGCCCGCGCGCATTCGGCTGCAGGGACGTCGGATAATTCTTGGCAGGATTGTGGAACATATTCGCCGTAGGGGTGAACACCACGACCGAAGCCTCCGGTGCCTGCTCGATAATCCCGGAAAGCACGATGTCGAACGCGCCATAGAATGTTCTCTCATCACGGACGCCAAGAATGCCGAGCGGGACATCATGCTGAAAATCGTTGACACCGCCCATCAGGGTGATGACATCGACATCATCGTCCTTCATGGCGCGATACCGCTCGAAGAAACTGTCGTCCCGATCGTCGGTCAACGCCACCCTTGAGCCGCACACCCCATAATTCCTGACGGTCTTGAACAGACCGTTCTTCTCCAGGAAACTCGGCCAGGAGGTTTGCATAGAGCCACCATCGACCCCGTTATCCCCCCAAGTCGTCGAATCGCCGAAACAATTAAGAACGTAATCCGCGAACGGCCGATCTTTATAACGCTTTGGCCAATCTATACAACTATGCATAGGCTTTCCTTGCCTCTTTCTTGTCATCAAACCGATTGCGGGAGCGGCTCCGATGCAGCAGACACCGCTTGACCTTCGGAGTCATAAACCGCTCCCGCAATCAGCGAACCATCAGAAACGTCGCTCACTTCTTACGGCGAGTGATCTCCTGCTCGATCTGCTCAAGCGACTTGCCAGTGGTTTCCGGAAGCGCATAGTGAGCGAACAACGCCATGGCGACGCAGAACACGGCGAAAATAAGGAAGGTCCATACCCCGCCAAGCCCCGAAAGCATCATCGGGAAGAGCTGGGAGACGAAGTAGGAGGACAGGAAGACCATCGTGGAAGACAGCGACATGGCACGGCCGCGAATCTCGGTCGGGAAGATCTCCGAGACGACAACCCAGGTGCCGCCGCCCCAAGACAGTTCATAGAACGCGGTGTGCAGCAACACACCGACCAGAATCAGGATGTTGATCAGCATATCGGACTTGCCGGTGGAGAAAAGCACCGCCAGGAACACCAGGGAAACCGCCATGGCATAGCCGCCCCAGGTCAGCAGCCTCTTCCTGCCGAGTCGATCGACGTAGACCATGAAGATGCCGACGAAGATGATCTTGACGATGCCGATGCCGATGGTCTCGACCAAGGAGGCATTCGTGCTCACGCCGGTCTTCTGGAAGATAATAGGAGCGTAGTAGCCGACAGCGATGGTGCCGGTCAACTGCTGGCAGGCAGCCGCCACCAGAGCGATGACCAGAGCGAAACGCACACCCGGGGCGAAAAGCTGGCGCAGTCCGACATGACCCTCCTGCTTGGCGGTGCTCAGCGAAGAAGTAATGGCCTTTTGCTGGCTCAGGGCCTCGTCCTTGCCGTTGAGACGGGTAAGAATGGCCAACGCCTTGTCGTTGAGACCCTTCTGATAGAGGAATCGAGGGCTTTCAGGAACGAAATAACCCAAAGCGAAGAAGATGACCGCCGGCACGATACCGGAAGCGAACATCCAACGCCATCCCATACTCACGTTGAATTCCTTGCTGTTGAGATTGGCGATCAAGGCATTGATGATATAGACCGTGGTCATGCCGATGGCGAAAGCGAACTGGTTGAAGGTCACCAAAGTGCCGCGAATACGGGCCGGCGCCACCTCGGAGATATACAACGGCACCACGGTCGCCGCCATGCCGATGGCGAAACCGGAGAGGATACGGCCGATGATGAGAATCGGAACCGTCGGGGAAACAGCCAGGATGAGGCTGGAAATGACGAACATCGCACCCGAGACAATCATCACTTTCTTACGGCCGATCGCATCGCTGGCCCAGCCTGCCACCAGACAGCCGACCATGGCGCCGATCGCCAGGATGCCGGATACCAGTCCGACTTCCGCGCTGGACATATTGAAATGAATCTTAAAGAAATTCAGCGCGCCGGAAATAACGCCCTGATCATAGCCGAACAGCGTACCGCCAAGGGCGGCTGCAACGCACACTGCGATGACATACCCTGTAGAGGCATGCTTTCTTTGATTAATGGGAATACTACCTTGATTGTTTTCCATGGAATTCTTCTTATCTTTTTGCTTTACAAACGAATGACACCACCGTCAAACACCGCACGGTAAAGGCAACATCGCTTATTCCTATGCACATCGTCAATGACGTGCCTCCGAGCCATCGCGCACAGCTTCCGGTCCAATCCTGCAGCAACGCAGCCACAGCACCCTTCCCCAGGCACTGCAATATGCCACTCGAGCGCCAACCACGGCCTGCTCGAACGAGACCTCAGATGCTATGTATACGACAGCATCAACAAGAACTGGCTTCCTGTTGTTCTCGGATTCTAGACATCCATCAACACCTCCTGTCGAACAGTCAATACATGATGCGTTCGCATCTAATTAAAAAATAATTTTTGTGATATTCAACACATATTTTGATGCCAACAGTTGCAACATGGCAACCACACCGAATCCAAAAAAAAGATTTCGTTTTCCGCTTGCGCAAAAGCCCGTCCTATCACGAATGCCGAGTTTCCCGGCTGTGCGCAGCAGCTACGCCCTCCCCGTCTTCATCGGCGCTCGAGCCCCGTTGCGGCAACCAAGCACAGACGGGAAGCCGACCGGCGGGAAGGGGGAACGCTGCCAATGAGCATCCCGACGGTTTCCGCCGGCCGACTTTCAAGAGGCCAATTTCTGAATCAGCCTATCTATCGGTTATCACCGATCCGCGCCATTGCGCCTCCTCGTCGCAACCATCATCGCCACGCCTGCTGCCGAAAGCAGAACCGCAAGGACGACGACGCCAACCACCGCGCTGCCGGTGGCACTGAGCCGGGCACCGGTGCGAGGTTTGCGATTGGCCGAAGCGTTGGACACGGCAGCCGGCTTGCTTGCCGGCGTGCCGCTTTCGCTGGGCGATTGATCGGCGACGAGGATACCGGTCCTATCGGTCAGCATGTTCGCACGGCCAGAGGCCATATCGACGGCACCTTCAAGTCGGGCAAGCATACCGTTGGCAAACCGGTAGACCGCCGTATCCTGTCCGGCCTTACCCGCATCACGGGAGGTAAGGAAGTCCAGCGAGACGGAAACCATCCCAGGCAACACGCTCACCGGAGCGCCTTGACCTTCGGAATCGACGATCTCGACCTTCAGATCGCGTTCGGCCAGCACCTTCGCACCCTTGCCAAGCGCGTTATCGACGGCCTTGCGGTCGGCGTCGGAAACCGAAAGCGACGAGACCTTAAGGCTGTTGCCATAACCGGCAAGCATGCGGGCGAACACGAACGGAATCTTGACCTTCATGCCGCCCAGATCGAAGAGGATGTTGCCGTCGCTGTCGCGAACACCGGAAAGGTCGGCCTGTGTCAGCGTGGCGGAGATGGTATCGCCCTGCTTGCTTCCTTCAACGGTCTTCACCGGGTCCGCATTCAGATCGAGCGTGGCCGCATGAACGGTGATGGAGACCTTGGCCTCGTTGGAGGCGGCAGAGCCGTTAAGAGCCTTGAAGGTGAACGTGTCGGTACCGGCGAAATTCGGATCCGGCAGATAGCTGTATGCACCGTTCTCCTGCAAGGTCAGCACACCGTGCGCCGGCCTGCTCGCCACGGCGAACTTCAGGGAATCGACTCCGTCGGCCTGCGCATACGCGGAGAGGTCGCCGGTATAGGCGATGCCCTGCATCGTTTCGGCAGCGGCATCTACGGCCTCGGGGACGGCGTCTTCGGCAGGAGGATTGACCAGTTGGGTCGGGTCCCAGTCGTCGGCGGCATTGATGCCGCTGGTCTTGGCAAAGACCTTCTCCACGGTGAAATCGCTCGCGTTGCAGGTCTTGGCCCACGAAGCACGTCCGGCGGGATTGGAGCCTTCGCCCGTACTGCCGCACTCATAGTAACGCGCTGTGGATTCGTTGGCCGGCTTGCCCCAGTTGTTCCAACCGATGGCCGGAACATTCCTGTCCATCTTGGTGTTGACGTACGCCACAGCGGCATACGGACGCCACGGACGGCCAAGATAGGTGTTCAACGATCCGCTATAGGGATTCTCACCGGTGACGACGCTGTCCTTGAACACGAAGCCGTACTTCTGCTCCTGCGGCGTGCTGGCCGCAGTCGCATAACCGTTGAGCATGGCATGCATCGTGCACTTGTCGAACACCGCCTCAGCCGCACCGAACACCCAATCCACGGAACCGGAGATGTAGCAGTTCTTGAAGTAGGAACGATAGGTCTGCACCGTGGGCTGATCCGGCACGTTGTCGGTCGCGCTGGCATCGGTCTTGTTGCGTAGCAGCAAGGTGTCCTGGTAGCCCAGGATATGGCAGTTGTCGAACGAGGCGTGATCGGCGCGCACATCAAGCGCCACAGCCTGGCCCACGGTAGAGCCCGCGGTCGTCTCGAAGGTGATGTCCTTGGCCGAGAAGTCATTGCCTGTGATCTTCACCGAATAATCGTGATAGGTGCCGAGCGGCTGTCCGTCCTTGCCTATGTCACTGGGCTTGGCGTCGTAGGTCAGGCGCGTGCTGTCGGGGCTTTCGCCGACAACCGTCAGGTAGGGACGATCGATCGACAGCTTCTCCTTGTAGGTGCCGCGCTTGACGAAGATCACACGACGTTGCTTGTTGTTCTGCGGGATGGAGGCGATCGCCTCACCCATGGTGCGGAAATCGCCGTTGCCGTCTGCAGAGACGACGATCGGCGTCACTCCGGCGACGACTTCAGGGATCACCATCACCACGGCCTTGGCCTTCTGGGAAAGTCCATCGACCGTACCGGAAACGGTAAATCCGTTGAGGTTCTTCTTGGCATAGCTCGAAGCGTCAACCTTGTCCCACTTGACGCTCACACGCTGGCGCGAACCATCGTTGAACTCGGCCACGACGCTCAACGGCATCTTCAGCTTGCCGGGGGTGGTCTTGACGATTGCCGTGTCGAGGGACTTGACCCCGACCTCGGTGACCGTCACGGTCGCGTCCACGGAACCGACGTCCTTGACCGTGCCCTTGACCGTGAACTGCCCGACCTTGGCATAATCGGACTGTTTGACGCTGCCCCAGGAGACAGCCACCGGCATGACGGTGCCATCGCTGTTGCGCTCATAGACGTAGCCGGGAAGCACGGGAGCGGTGCCGACCGTTGTGGTGACGCTGACCGGGACCAAGCCGGAAACGCTCTGCTGACCGGTGATGACCACCGGGAACACGCCAAGCGTGCCGGAACCGTCCTTGGCAGTGGCGACGGCGAGAACCGTGCCATTGGCCTTGGCGGTAAGCAACCCGTTCTGGTCGATGGTCGCAATGTCGGTCGAACCCATATCGGGACGGGTGACCGTCCACTCAACGGACTTGTCGACAGAAGGATCATTGGCCTCCACAGCGGCGCTCAACTGCAATGTGCCACCCTTGGTGGTGATGGAATTGGCAGGTGCACTGGGTATCACGGAAGTGACCTGTTTCTTGGAAGCACTGACTTGGGCAGTGACCTTCACATTGTCGAAATCCATTGAAGCAAGGGACGCATTGTTGTTGGCCATACGAGTCTCAAGCAGTCCGATGCCGGAAGCCTTGGACTGGCTGAACGCCTGATCGGTAAGAACCTTGCTGCCGTCGACCGTGATATCCATCTTCTTATCGGCAATGTTGGCATCGAGCGCGACCGTATGCCACTGATTGGCCTGAATACCGGTAAGTATCGGTTGGCTGCCGAAAAGAAGCTGGTCGCCAACGCCCGAAGTGGTGAAGCGAGCCACGTTCTTGCCATCGCTGGCACTTCGCCAATCGATGAGAGCGCTGTTGTTCATACGACTGATTTCCGGAAGTCTGAAGGTGAACTCGGCGTGCACCTTCTCCTTCTGCTCGGTGAACGTTCTATCTACGGTTTCGTAGCCTGGCCCGTTGTCCTTGAGCTCAAGGTATTTGTTGCCGGGTTCCTCTTTGACACTTGCACCGCCACCGGTATCGGACTTCTGCATGCTCCAATACTTCGGCAGCTTTCCGACCTCGGTATTCTCGAAATCGTCGTTGACCGGGAAGGAATGGTCCTTTTCGATCACACCGTCCTGAGTGACGTTAATCGAACGGGTGGCGGAAAGCCCATCGGTCAGCTTGGTGTTGCGGAAGGCGATGTTCTGCGTGGTGTCGAGCAAGGCCGCGTGGAACTTGCAGTTGTCGAACTGGAAGTTCTTGAGGTACTTCACCAGTCCGCTACCGAAATTCGAGCCGCTGATGTCAATCGTGTTGCCTTTGCCGTTGTTGTTGTCCCAATTGGGCGCAGTGAGGTTCGAGAACCTGAAGTTCTCGATGTCGGGAAGCACCAAGCCGGGATCGAGCGAAGCGGCAGGGGTCCTGTCGTAATTGGTGATCACGCTGATCTTGTTGACCACGGAGTCACGCACCTGGATATTGCGGATGTAGGCGCTGCGCTTGGGGCTGACTTTCACGCGGATGCCGGGGTTCACAGCCCCGCTGGTCAGATCGACCGGGACCAATGTGGAATCCTCGACGAACACGTCGCTGATGCCACCGGACATCTCGCTGCCCAGCGTCACCCCGCCGTGGCCGGAATTGAACACGTCACCGCGGTAATAGAGATGGTCGGAAGGACGGTTGATGGCGATGCCCTCGGCGTCCTTGCCGGACTTGATGGCGCTGTTGTCGTCACCGGTGGAGAACTGCGTGGCCAGCGTCCATACGTTCGACGAGGAATTCGGGTCGAAACCGTCGCCGTTGTGTACCGAAGTGACGATGTCAAGCCCGTAGACCGTGATGTCCTTGCTGTAGACAGGGACGATGGTCCACATCATGCCATTGCGGATATGCGACGAATCCATATACACACTGCCGCAATTCTTCAGGCTGATCAGGCTGCCGCCGCCGACGTGCTGGTTGGGTTGGTAGATGTCGCCCGGAATATCGAGATTGCCACCATTGCCCTCATTGGTGAAATCATCGTATGCCTTGCGCAGCAGCAATCCGTTGTCGCTGTCGCCAATGGTGCCAGGGCCCATGATCTTGATGTTCTTGGTGGTCACGCCTTTGGACTTGTCCATCGTGCCGGCATTGAGCAAGCTCGAATACGCCGGGTTCTTGCCGTAGATGTCTTCGATATCGTGACGGGCGCTGGTAAACGGATAGTCTTTGAGCTCGCTGCTTGGTTTCAGCTGCGCATTGGTATCGACATAGAAGGTCATGTCGCTATGCAGGTTAAGCGCGCCGCTGAGATAGACACCGGCGGGCAGATAGACCTCGCAGTTCTTTTCCTTGCAGGCGTCAATGGTCTTCTGCAACGCGACGGTATCCTTGGTCGTACCGTCGCCCACAGCCCCGTAATCCCTGACGTTATAGCGCTTGGGTGTAGACGTCGTCGTCACTTCAAGACGGTTGCTTGCCGCGGAGAGAACCCCTCCGTCGTCGCCTACCGCCTTAACCGTGAAATCATAGGTCGCCGATGGGCTCAGCCCCGTGATCTTGTAATAGGTCATACTCGTCGTTGCTACCAATGCATCGCCGAGATAGACATTGTAACCGGAGATATTCGAATAATGCTCCGGCTTTTCCCATGTGAGCACGACGGAGGTATCGGTATTGGATGCCGGTGCCATCGCCAGCCCCGAGGGTGCCGCAATATTGAAATCGGATGCCTGCGCAGAAGAAGGAACGGTAAGCGCCATTGTCAGCACCGTTGCCGCAGAAGCACAAACAGCCAAAACAGAAGATATTCTAGAATTCACTTTCCATATACTTTCTCTTTGTAACTGTCAACAGCCGTATCGGTCAACACCCACAGTGGTATCGCCCGATCGCCGTATATCAGAATTCAATGGAGGCGCCGCAGCGCCGAACATGCTCCTTCCTGGTTAATGCCGATACCACACATTGCATTACACCATGCTTAATAGTGGAAACTGCACCCCGAGGTGATGTCAGGAGAGTCCATCTTCGACATCACCTCGCGGTGCAGCGGATTTGTTATTGCTTGACAGAACCGGCGGTGAGGCCAGACTGCCAATATTTCTGCAGGAAGAGGAACGCGATGATCAACGGGATAATGGCTATGAACGACCCGGTAAGAATCAGGTTGTTGGGCACCGAATGCAACGTTGCGTCGCCTCCCATCTTCATCCAGACATTGAGGCCGACCGTCAGCGGGTAATCCCTGGTGTCCTGCAACATAATCAGCGGGAGGAAGTAATTGTTCCAGACGCCGACGAGCGCGAAGAGCAGCACGGTGACGAATCCGGGAGACACCAGCGGGAACGCGATCTTCCAGAAGATCCTCCAGGTATTCGCCCCATCGAGTTTCGCCGCCTCGACCAACGATATCGGTATGGAGCTCTGACAGTAGATGATCATCAGATAGAGACCGAACGGACTGGAAAGCTGCGGCACGATAACCGACCAAGGGTTGTTGATGAACCCTATCTTCGAATACATCAGGAAGAGCGGGACGGTGATGACGGTGGTCGGGATCGACATGAAGATCAAGGTGATCCACAGCAACGCCCCGCGGCCGGGGAACTTCATCGTGGCGATCGCGTATCCGGCGAAGGTCGCAAAGATGGAGGAGCCGACACCGGCGACGATGGCGTAGAACAGCGTGTTGAACAGCCAGCGCGGGTAGATGCCGTCCTGGAACTGGAAGGTATCCTTGATGTTCTGGAAGAACACGTTGTCCTTGGCGAACCACAGGCCGGGCGAGTTATAAAGCCCCTCATTGGTCTTGGTGGCGGAGAGCAGCAACCAGATCAACGGAATGACGCAGTAGAGCACCATGATCAGCATGACCAGATGAAGCAGGATGTTCAAGACCTTCTGCTTGCCGGTCAAGGTGACCTTGACGCCTTTGTTGTGCTGCTTGCTCTGACGGACCTTCCAATCCTTCTTCGCAAGCGATTCCTTCTTTTTCTCCTTGCGGGCAGCAACGCGGCCGGAAGCTTGTGCCATACTCATATTTACTTCTCCTCCCAGCGATTGCCGAGCAGTTTCACAATCGTGACGATAATCATGGTGAACAGGCCTACAACCAACGACACCGCAGCGGCGTAATTCACGTCTTGTCCGTTGAACGCCAGGCTGTAGGTGTAAAGATTGGGGGTGTAGTAACTGGTGACGGTCTGCGGGGCGAGCACCTGCAACATGCTCGGCTCATTGAACAGCTGATACGAACCGATGACGGAGAACAACAGCGTCATGATGACAGAACCCTTGATCTGCGGGATTTTGATGGACCATGCGATCCTGAACTCCGAAGCCCCGTCTACCCTGCCGGATTCATACAATTCCTCAGGCAACGCACGAAGTGCCGAATAGAAGATCAACATGTTGTAGCCCATGTAGATCCATGTACCGATGTTCATCATCGCGATCAGCATCAGCTTTTGCGAGAACATATCCGGAGGCGTGGCCCCGAATGCCTTGAAGACCTGGCCGAACAGGCCATAATCGCCGCCGTAGATATAGCCCCACATCAGTGAGGCGATGACACCGGGGACGGCATACGGCAGGAACAGCAGAATTCGTGGCACCGCAACATGGGTGATACGCTGCGAATCCAGCATCAGCGCTTCCATCAGCGACAGTATCAGCATGATGGGAACCTGAATCACCGCGTAGAGTGTCACACGCCCGAAGCCGTTCCACAACAGAGGGTCCTTGAACGCCTTGATGTATTGGGAGAAACCGGCGAACGTCTCACCTCCGATTAGCTGCGTCTTGAAAAAGCCAAGATAGAGGGCATAAAACATCGGCAGGATGGTACCCGCCAGGAACACCACGACATACGGCAAGCAATACAACATGCCGATATAATGCCGTTTCTCCTTTCTCAAGCCTTGCTCCGCTTTCCCGGGTCGGGTTTTGCCACCCGGTACTGATGCGGGCACTGCAGCAGTATTCATCATTGGACTCTCCTTTATTTCACATCAACACATTTGCACCGAGTGTGCCGGAACAGCTGTCCGGCACACTCGACATAACCGGCTTGATTACTTGGATTCCGTAATCTTGAAGCCCTGGTCCTCGGCGTACTGCTTGAGGTTTGCCTGCCAAGGAGCGAACTTGCCGAAGAGGTTGCCGTTCTTCTTCAACGCGGGAACCACGATGTCCTTGAAGCTCGTGGCATACTGCGAGTTGAAAGGCAGCACCGTCCAGCCGGAGCTCAGCTTCTTCGCGGACTCGAAGTAGACCTTGTTGACCTGCTGGCCGCCGAAGTAATCGTTCTTGACCGAAGCCTGCTTCGGATCCTCCTGGAAGGACTTGGCGGCGTTGAAGAAGCTTCCGGTCTTCTGGAATTCATTGATGGATTCCTTGCTGGAGCTCATCCAGTTGCAGAACGCGATGGCGGCGGCACGCTTCTCCTGAGCGGTGGCGGAAGTCACGGAAATCAACGAGCCACCGACCTCGCCGGTCTTCAGGTTGCTGGCGTCATCGCCCCAGGCCGGAGGAAGCGCGACCTCCATCTTGCCTTTGAGCGAAGGCTGCTGCTGAGTGAACGAAGTGCCCTTCCAGCATCCGTCGAACTGCACGGCCCAACGGCCTTCGGCGAATCCACGGTTGTATTCATCGCTCTTGTTGGCGACCGGCTCCAAAACGTCCTCGTCGATAAGCCGCTGAATGAAGTTGACCGCTTCCTTCACTTTGGCGTCGGTCATGCTCAGCTTGACGTTCTGCACGCCGTCGACCTGCCAGGGAATGGCACCGGACTGACGGATGATCGAAGCCATATAGCGCACATCGGTCGTATCGATGAAGCCCATGTACTTATTGGGGTTCGCCTTGTGCAGCTTGATGCCGGACTCCTCGAACTCCTTCCAGGTCTTGGGAATCTGGATACCGTACTGGTCAAGCACGTCGTGACGCCAGAAGAAGGCCTCGGGCCCCTGATCCAGCGGAACACCGTACAGCCCGTCGGCCACATGGACGTTACGCCACGAGGCGTCGTTGTACAGCTTGCCCATCGAGGATTCGATGCTGGGCGAAGAGAAATTGAGCAGCGAGCCGCTGACGGCATACTGGGGCAGGTAATCATATTCGAGCTGAACGATATCCGGAATGTCCTTCTTGGACTTCAGCACATTCTGGAACTTCGTATAGTGATCGGCGGCAGCGCCGGTCTTGACCACGTTGATCTTGATATGCGGGTACTTCGCTTCAAACGCAGCGATGCTTGGCCCCTCGATATCATCACGCCAGGTCCAGAAATTGAGTTTCACGTCCTTGTCGCTTTTCAGCGCGGCATTGACATCATTCATGGAAATGCTTGCCCCGTCCTTCTTGGATGACGAGGAAGAAGATTGGGAGCCGGAACCGCAGGCACCCAAAGAAGCCAGCATGGCGACCGATGCCACCGCTGCGATAATCGATTTGGAAAACTTCATGATGAGTTGCACCTTTCTTCTGAAGAGCGGAATTCGCAACACCATTGCAAATCATTGAGTGTCAGCAACGACACTCCATAATCCCGTCTTCTCAGAACCGAAAGCACGGACATACAACGTTGATCGGGCCCGCACTGTTCAATTCAAAGAAACCTGTATGCAAATTCCCTTCATGTACAGTATCGAATGTGATTTTGATTACACTGACATCTGTTGCCAGCGTTTGCTTAGTATATTCGATTAACTTAAAAAGACTCAGTTCGAAAGGACTTCATAACGGAAATCGCTGAATAGCGCAGCAGATGAATTATGACGATACATATCGATGGCATCCAAGGCAATGAAATCGCCGGTGAACCCGCCGGCGAGGAAGGTGACGTCGTGGGGGCCTTCGAAATCGCAGACCATGCCGGACACGTCGGTCATGCTGAAAACGCAGTCATGACCCGACAGGTTCACGCTGATATCAAAGCAACGGCCGGAAACAGGTATCCGGCATATCTCGCTGAAATCTCCGGCCACGCACTGCTGGAGCACGGCGACAGGTTCCCCGCAATCATCAGCGGTGACCATGCACAGCATATAGTTGTCGATATCGAGGTACAGCGACAATCCGGCGAGCTGCAGATAGCTCTTCGGAGCATAGAACATATGGACCGAGGCCCGGCAATCGAACTCGGTCTGCCGGGTGCCGATCAGGTGCTGCCCGAACGTCGACTGCGGCGATGCGCCTCCGGCGATGCGCAACCCTTCGGGGGTGGGCTTCAACCACGAATCCTCGGAAAACTCCCTCAGCGTGTTCCAATGCTCGTCATCGGGCAGTCCTTGCTTCAAATCGTCATGGAACGAGGCGGCATTGGGTTTGCTCCCGACCTGTGGGCACACAACGACTGCCGGCTTATGGCCGCCCTGTGCCAAGCGAATCCAACCTTCATCACTGAAGACCACCTGTTGCAAAGCCGTTTCACGCCCCAGTATCGAGGCGCCGTCAGGGCCGAACGGACGCGCGCACAGATGTGCCATACACCATTGCCCGTCTCCGCTCATCACCAGACTCGCATGCCCGGCACACTGCAACGGCCACTGCGGATCATCGTAAGACGTCACCAGCGGTCCCTGCGGATCGGGCTTATAGGGCCCCCATATCTTGCGGCTGCGGGCGACCGTCTCTCGGTGACCGGCCTCGGTCCCGCCTTCCGCTGTGAGCAGATAGTAGTAGCCATCATGCTTGTACATCTGCGGCGCTTCCGTTTTTTGCGCTTCGGTCCCCTCGAAAATACGTATCGGTTCATCGCACAAATCGAGCGTATCCACATCGAGACGCTGCATCACGATACCTGCGGACTTGTTGTGCTCACGCCTGCGGTAATCCCAGATTTCATTGATGAAATAACAGGTGCCGTCGTCATCGAAGAACAGGGACGGGTCGAATCCGGAACTGTTGATATACACCGGCTCGCTCCATGGACCATGGATGTCCTTGGACATGATGAGGTAGTTATCGACGTCCTTGTACGGCACTTTGGTCTGCCGCACGTTGGTGTAAAGGACGTAATAGACGCCATCGTGATAGCCGGCATACGGGGCCCAGATGGAGCAGCCCCTCGGGTTGCCACGCAGATCGACACCGGTGTCACGGCTCAGGATGGAGGTCTCGTAGCGCCAATCGCACAGGTCATCGGAAGCATAGACGCGTAATCCCGGCAGCCATTCAAAGGTGGAAACCACAATATAGTACCGTTGTCCATCACTGAAGATGACAGGATCCGGGTTGAACCCGCGCAGCACAGGATTACGCATTACTGAATTTCCTTATCGCTCTTATCGGTCGCTTGTATCAGTCGTTCTTTTGGTCGGTGAACAATTCCTTGGCGTTGTTGAACGAAATATCACGCACAATGGGCTCCAGGAACTCCGGATCGGCAGGAATCTCGCCGCGATTGGCCCACTCGCCGAGCATCTCGCAGAGAATCCGGCGGAAATACTCATGACGTGAGAACGAAAGGAAGCTGCGGGAATCGGTGGTCATACCCACGAAATTGCCCAGCAAAGACGTCTCGGCCATCACTTCGAGCTGACGACGTATGCCGTTGCGCGTGTCGTTGAACCACCACGCATTGCCCAGTGCCAGACGCTGCTTCATGCCGCCTTGGAAGCATCCGGCGACCGTGGAGATGACCATGTAGTCGTTGGGGTTGAGCGAATAGATCAGAAGCCTGGGGATGCCGCCTTGCTCCGAAGCCGCGTTGAGCAGGGCCGCGAGAGGCTCGGCGATGGAACGGTCGTTCATGGCGTCGAAGCCGGTGTCCGGGCCGTGATCGGCGAAGCCGCGCTTGTTGAGGTTGAGGAAGGAATGCAGATGCAGCTGCATGGTCCAGCCCTTGGCGTTGTACATGCTCATCAAGGCGATGAAAAGGGCGGTGCGATACTGCGAGTATTCGAGCGCCGTGACGCCCTTGCCGGCCCTGGCCTTGTCGAGAATCGCGTCGAGCTGCGAGCTCGTAGCCACGTCATAGGTCATGATGCCCGCGGCATGGTCGGAAAGACGGCAGCCGAGGTCATGGAAGTAATCGACGCGCTTGGACAAAGCGGAAACCAAATCGTCGAAGGAACGGATGGAGACGCCGCTGGCCTGCTCCAACTGCTCGACCCATGCGCCGAAACCGGGCTGATCGGGCTTGAGCGCCGGATCGGGGCGGAAGGCCGGAATCATCTTGAATGTCTCGTCTTGCTTGGCGAAAAGCTTATGGTATTGAAGGTCTTCAACCGGATCATCGGTGGTGCAGACCGTATCCACACCCATCCGGCGGAGCAGGGAACGGCGCGAGAAATCAGGCTGCCTGAGCATTTCGTTGGTCTGCTCGAAGATGTCGCGCGCGGTCCTGGTGCTCAGCACGGTCGAGATGCCGAAATACCGGCGCAACTCCATATGCGCCCAAAGGAACACGGGGCTTCCGACGGCCTTTTCCATTGTCGAGGCAAAAGCCTGGAACTTCTGCCAAGGTGTGGCATCTCCGGTGATGAGCCTTTCGGGCACACCGTTGGCACGCATCAGACGCCACTTGTAATGGTCACCGTAATTCTTGCCGTCGGTCAGCCAGGCATCGACGATATCCTTGAAGTTGGTGTCCTGATAAATCTCCTGAGGATGAAGATGGCAATGGTAATCGACCACCGGCAGATCCTGCGCACAGCCGTGAAACAGCTCCTGCGCCAGATCAGTGGTCAATAGATAATCATCATCGAGAAATTCCATATTCTTTCTTTCCTTCGCAAACAAGCATTGGCCACATTGCCGGCCGAATGGGTATTAGACTAGACGGCTTCATCATATGGTTGCCCAAATTCGTAACCGCTAATTGTTGCCACGGTTTGCGCAGGCAAGGGACTTCGGTGCGATGCCTCGCGTTCTCGTGCTTTCGCGCACGATCAGCGAAGAAGGAATACGTGCCAGCTGCCCTGGCTTGACCGTGCCCTCGACGCTGGCGGCCAACAGGTGTTCGGCATAATTGCCGACCTTGGGCAACGACATATGGATACTGGAAATCGAGGGGTCGCTCATCCGTCCGACCGTGTCGTCATCGAAACCGATGATCGAGAAATCGCGGGGGCATTCGTAGCCGCGTTTGCGCATGCCGGCGATGAACCCTATCGCCATCAGATCGTTATGCGCGATCACGGCGCCGGTGGGATGCTGCAGATACTGCTCCACACAGGCATAGCCGCCCTCGAACGTGGGGACTCCGGGCCACATGCGGTGCACGTCGATGTTGCGGCTATGGCATTCGCCGCGTATGGCCTTCCAACGCATGCCCACCGACCATGAGTTGGCCGGTCCGTCAAGATAGGTAATGTCATGGCAATTGCCTATCTGCAATTGTTCGACGGCCTGATGGACCCCCTGCCGCACATCGACGACGATGCTGGAGACGCCTCGGACCTCACGGTTGACCACCACCAGCGGCCTGGCTTGCGCACACTTGCGAATCATGGAATCGGGCATTCGCGAAGACACCAGAATGATGCCGTCGGCGTTTTTGACCACCTTGTCGAATGCCATGCGTTCCCAGGAAGCGCTTTCGCGCGTTTCGGAAACGATCAGTCCGACACCACGGTTGAAGCATTCATGCTGGACGCTGCGGATGATATCCGAAAAGAACTGATTGGCGATATCGGGCACGCTGATGGCGATCAGATCATGCCGATGACGGGAAGGCCGCGTTTGGACGGCTTCCTCATGATAGCCCAGCTTGTCGGCAGCGGCGAAAATTTTTTTGGTGGTCTCGGCGCTCACCCGATCGGGACGAGCAAACGCCCGGGAGACCGTAGACGGCGAGACGTCGGCCAACTGTGCAACATCACGAATAGTGACTTTCTTCTTCGAACTGTCCATAAGTCCCCCATTTGACTTAGCGATCTCAATAATCCGAAGCCATCAGTCATCCACGACGACAACCCCGCAATCATTAAACGTAAGTTTCACAATAGTCTATTTACTCGGTAATACCATCCTTGAAGATCGCAATTTCATGCATTCCGTACTGTTCGTTACGTGTCTGCTCGCCATTGACCGCCTTCAGCACGGCATCGATGAAATCAGGCAACACGTCATCCATCGGCTCGCTCAAGAGCCGTCCGGCGTTGAAGTCGATCCAACGGCCATGCTTTTCGGCGAGCGGATCGTTGGTCGCCACTTTGAAGGTCGGCACATAGGTGCCGAACGGGTTGCCGCGACCGGTGGTGAACAGCACGATGTTGCAACCGGCAGACGCCAGCGCCGAGGAAGAGACCAGATCATTGCCGGGAGAGCGCAGCAACGTCAATCCAGGCTTTGTCGCCAACCTGCCGTAGTCGATGACATCCACGACCTGGCATTTGCCGCCCTTGCGGATGCAACCCAGCGATTTGTCCTCGAGGGTGGTGATGCCGCCCTTCTTGTTGCCGGGAGAGGGGTTCTCGCCGATGGGCTGATGGTAACGGCGGAAATAATCCTTGAAGTTCTTGATGAGGGCTACGACGTCGTCGAACGTCGCCTCGTCCTTGGCATGGCTCATCAGCACCTGCTCGGCGCCGAACATCTCGGGGACCTCGGTGAGCACCACCTTGCCGCCCTGACGAACCAGGAACTCGGCGAAGCGGCCCACCAGAGGATTGGCCGTAACACCGGAAAGCCCGTCGGACCCGCCGCATTTGACGCCCACGGTGAGTTCGTTGAGCGGGATGTCCTCGCGGCGATCGTCCTTGGCGGCCTCGTTGAGCTCATCCAGAAGACCGCGGGCGGCCTCATACTCGTCATCGACGGTCTGGCAGACCATGAATTTCACGCGCTTCGGGTCGTAGACCAGCCCCTCGCGGATGTCGTCGATGGCTTCCTGCGGATTGCCCGAATCGGTGCCGCAGCAGCTCAGCCCTGCCTGGAACTCGTCGATCTGGTTGTTCTCGCAACCCAGACCGACCACCAGGACGCCGCCGGCATTGGGGTGCGCGGCGATATCCTGCAGCAGGCGCTTGGTCATCTCATGGTCACCACCCAGCTGCGAGCAGCCGTAGGGATGGTGTGCGATGACGACGGAATCGAACGAACCGTTGCCGGGGTGGCGCGACTTGAAATCGGCCGCGATATTGTCGCACAGCGAGTTGATACAGCCTACGGTCGGGACGATGTAGAGATCGTTCCTGATGCCGATGCGCCCGGTCGAACGGCGGTATCCCTTGAAGGTTTTCTCGGAAATGCCGTCAACGGCATCGATTCCGGGTTTCACCACGCCGGGGACGGGATGATACTCATAGGCCAGATCCGGCCCGAGGTTCGATTTGCAATTGTGGGTATGAACCCAGGAACCGGCCGGGATGGCCTCTTTGGCGTGCCCGATCGAATAGCCGTATTTGATGATCTGCTCACCGGCGGCGATGTCTTGGATCGCTATCTTATGGCCGCGCGGAACATCCTCGAGCAAGGCAATGGGGGCTTCGAGACCCTCCACGCTTACCTTGTCACCCTTATGAAAATCCCGGCTGGCCACCACGACCTTATCAGCGGCATCAAGCTTAATGGTATCCATATCATTCCTTCCGACCATATTGCGCTTCACCTATCGTCTTGCTCCCGATTGCGGGCCAGAGCTCAAGCCAGCTTCGCCACCAACGCCTCGATGCCGCTGGCACGAATGCCTTCAAAATCCTTCTCGACCAGCTCTTCCAAGCCCTTGATACGGGTCAGATCCTGCCCCCACAGCTTGCTTTGAGCCAATGCATCATGGATATACGTGCTGTTCTTGGCCAGGGCCACGAGTGTGTCCGTCACATCGGCGTCATCCTTGATGGCGACCTTGCCCTGCGCGAACCCGCCATAGGTGTAGAGCAAAGCGGCGAGCGCGAGCACGATGCGCTGCGGCAGCCGCCCGGTTTTCTCGGCATTGGCGGTGACCAACGGCAGCAGCCTCACGGCGTATTTCGACACCGAATTGAGGCCGATGGAGTCCAGCTTGTGTTCGTTGTACGGGTTGGAGAAACGCTCAAGGACCTGGGAGGCGAACGTCTCGAGCTCGTTCTTCGGCAGCGAAAGCACGGGGATGATCTCCTCGTTCATCTCCTTGAGGACGAACGAATGCATCGTTTCGTCGTCCATGGTCTCGCCGACGGTGCTCATGCCTTCCAGACGGGCCACCTGGGCCAGCGTGGTGTGCGGGCCGTTGAGCAGGTAGACCTTACGCTCACGGTAGGGTTGGACGTCATCGGTGAGGATGAGGTTGATGCCGAGCTTGCGGGCCGGAATCAGTTCATCGACCATCTTCCGCGCCTTCTCATCTCCGGCGATGACCCACGAATAGAACGGCTCGGCCTTGTCGAGCATATCGTCGCGGTAGCCGATCTGTTCGAACAGGGACTCGGCCTGCGCCGCAGGATAGCCCGGGACGATCCTGTCGACCAGGGTGGAGACGAACGTGTTCTCCTGCTCGACCCACTTGATGAAATCGGCACCGAAACCGAATTGGCGCGACATGGTGACGACGGCCTCGCGCAACGCCTTGCCGTTGTCGGCGATGAGCTCGCAGGGGATGAGCAGGAAGCCGGGCAACCCGTCATCATAGCGGCGCTTCAACAGCAGCGCCAGCTTGGCGGGATAGCCCTGCGGAGGCGTCATATCGGCCGTGTCGTTCTCGGTGACGGCGATGCCGGCCTCGGTGGTGTTGGAGATGATGATCTTGGCTTCCGGATTGTCGGCAAGCTCCAGATAGCTCTGCCATTCGTCGTTGACCTTGACGGTGGCGCCGATGGAATCGATCAGGGTGTTGCTCAGCACCTTCTTGCCGTCCAGAATGCCTTGCAGCACGACGGTATACAGGTTGTCCTGCCGGCGAAGGTTGTCGACCCGGCCGCTGGGCATCGGCTGGACGATGGCTACGTTGCCGTTGAAAAGACCGTTGTTGTTCAGCTGCTGGAACGTCCAGTCGACAAAAGCGCGCAGAAAACCACCTTCGCCGAATTGGATGACCTTGATGGGGCGGGACTGTGCTTTTTCGCTGGTCAGACCACGCTCAATGGCCATTTTTCTGTTCAGAGTATCCATTTTCCTTTAAGCTTTCTTTGTTTCCTTTACTTGCGACACGCCTGTGCGACGTCATCAACGGATTTCAGGCGTTTTTCTCGTCGATAATCGGCTTGACCATTTCCCGGGCCTGCTTGCAGGTCGCAGTGATGGCATCCCAGTCCTTGTTCTTCTGCGCCTCGGACGGAACGGCGAAGCTGCCGCCGACGGCGAAAACGTTGGGAAGGCTGATATAGTCCTTGAGATTCTTCAGGTTCACGCCACCGGTCGGCAGGAACTTCATATCGGAGAACGGGCCGTTCAACGCCTTGAGCGTCTTCACGCCGCCATAGGCCTCGGCCGGGAAGAACTTTGCGAAACGCAGGCCCCTGTCCCAAGCCTTCTCGACATCGCTGGGCACAGCCGTACCCGGAACGACGAGGATGTCGCCGCCGAGGCACCAATCCACGACCTGCTTATCGAAGGAAGGCGTGACGATGCCCGAGCATCCGGCTTCCAAAGCCTGACGTGCCTGACCGACGGTATGCACCGTTCCGGCGATCAGGGTGACCTCGGGGACCTCGGCGCGAATCCTGCGCATACCTTCCAGCGCGGCCGCCGACCTGAACGTCACTTCGGCCACCGGCACACCGCCGAGCGCCAGAGCACGCGCCAGCGGCACGGCCTCATCGGGCGAATTCAGCGTGACCAGCGGGACAATGCCGATCGAGGAGAAATACTCGGTCAGCTCCTCGTTGCTCAGCCGCTCGTGCGTTTCGCGTGTCGGATACGTTGTAGTGAACATCATGAAGAACTCCTTCGTTAAACAGACCATTGTTGATAGCTATTGGAAAAGGTTTCAGACCGTCTGGGCCAGTCGACGTTTCGCGCGCTCGTGCGTACTCATGAATTGCGCGAGCCGCGATTTATCCGGCAGGCCCTCGTTGTCGGAAATGAATTGCGTCTGGATGGCCCCGATGGCGCATCCGCGCTCGGCCGCGGCTTCTATCGGCAAGCCTTCGAGCAGACCCGAAAGCAGACCGGCGGCGAAACCGTCTCCCGCGCCCACGCTGTCGACGACGTGATCGACGACGAAGCCGGGGATATAGACACCGTTGTCGCCGTCCGTAGCCCACGCTCCGCGCGCACCATCTTTGACGACCACGTACTTGGCGCCGTTGTCGATGAAGGCCTTGCCGACATCCTCAACCGTGGAGACGCCGAACAGCTCCTCCCCTTCGCTGCGTCCCGGCATCACCAGATCGGCCTGGGAGGCGAGACGCTTCAACGTGGCATGCATCAGATGAGGGGTCTCCCACAACGCAGGGCGCAGGTTGGGATCAAAGGAAATGAACAGATTGTTGAAGCGCGCACGCGCGACGAGGGCATCCGAGGCATCCAAAGCCGAACGGGAAAGCGGGGGAAGTATCCCGGTAAGGTGCAGCAACGAGATGCCGGTCAGATCGATGTCGAAGACGTCCTGCGGGCTGATGGCCGCAGCGGCCGAATTCTTGCGGAAATAATACGTGGCGGGATCGCCCTTACAGACCTTGGTCTTCATCATGAAACCGGTACGTCGAGTTTCGTCGACGGTCACGCGCGAATCGGTCAATCCGTTTTCCTCCAGGAAGATGCGGATGCGCTCGCCGATCGGGTCGTCGCCGACGCGAGTGACATAGACAGGCTGCTGGCCCATGCGCAGCAAGCCCAACGCGACGTTGACCTCCGCTCCCGCGACAGAGGCATTGAACTCATTGACCCTGCTGCACGGGCCTTCCATATCGGCGGCGAACAGCCCCATGCTTTCGCCTACAAGAAGGACCTTGCCTTGATTCAGCCCGTCAACCGCAAACGATGACTCCGGGCCTGCATCAGATGAATTCATCCTTTGCGCATCGTCCATCTAAAGCCCTTCCTTCCAAACTGCATGCCCAAAGACAAAGGCCTTCAGGGCTCCCCGCTGGTCCGTCTTCGGACGATGAACATGAATCATCTTCTTACAGTCAGGAGTGTAGAAAGAAAAGCAATCAATCCTCTATCTTGTTGCCACCCGTTGCAAAATCAAGATATGCAGGACATATACCGCACAATGCGAGGCGTTATGGACGGCGTTGTCCACCCACGTCACCAACCTTCAGGCCAGCACACCCACGTCGCCGGTTTTGACCACATGAAGGGTGCCGAGCGCGTCCTGTATCGTCAGAGAGGCATCGGCATTGAGCGCAATCGCCTTGCCGGTGAGCCTGGAGCCATCGGTGAATTTCGCCTCGACCTCGCGCCCCAGAGTCCAGCATGCGCGTTGCGTCTCCTCACGCAGTTTCAGCAGTGTGTCTTGCGGCTCGGCGACGAATGCAGCCAAACGCCGCTTCAAAGCCATCGCCAAGCGCGCGGCGACCATGTCGCGCATCGTCGACGGTTCAGGCAGCGGGGCATAGAGCAACTGCAAGGAGGTGGAAATCGGGGTCGGCAGGCTTGGAGCGGCGAGGTCGAGATTGATGCCGATGCCGAATATCACGCCGACGGCGTCCGATGCGCTCTCAGCCAGAAGATTCATCCCTTTTGGCAGCGCTACCATCTCCGCTAAGATGCCGCCGAGCTTGTGTCCGTCATAGAACACGTCATTGGGCCATTTGAGCTCAAGGGTATGGGCAGGATCAAGAGGCTTTGCGCTGCACTCAGCCATCGCACTGTTCAAGGCATCAAGCGCGGCGAGACCGGCGATGATCGTGAACCAACCATTGTAATGCGAATCGGTTACCAACGCTTGCGGCAACGCGGTGCAATAGGTGACCAACAACGATGCGCCACCGGCCTTGTCGCTCCATTGCCGGCCAAGACGCCCGTGGCCGGCACTCTGCACGTCGGCACAGATCGCGATCATTCGCGGCAAGCCCTGCTCATCGATGACGCTCAGCTCTCCGTTCGACATCATCTTGCGCGCCAGAATATTGGTGGAGTCAATCGCCGCGAGCGCCAGCAGCCCGTCCACGGCTCCGGCGGTTTCCGGCATCTGCGGTTTACTCGCCCCGGCCTGACGTGCAAAAGAGGCATATTGCGCTTCGATTTGCTTGGCCCACCTTGCCGCGGAGGAATTGATCTCATCGTTCATACCGGCCAGTGTATTCCGATAAGGCGCAAAAGACATTGTCATTCCATACAAATCAAGCGGCACACGATCCGATCGAGGTTGATGTCAGACGATAGAATACCGCTTATGGACACTCCCAGCACCGCAGGCGAAACCAGCCGTCAAGATGACGACGAAGCGTATCCGCAGCGGATTGGAAACGTCGGCCAACCTGCTGTTCACGTATCTTCGGCCGGATTCGCCAGCGCCACGACGAAAGACGGTGACGCCGGAACCGGCGAAAGAACAGATTCGCGGAAAAACCCCGAACACACACCGTCAGCCACGAGCCGCATCCAAGGCTCTGAACATTCGGCAACCGGCAATAGCGCCGCGGTGACGAATACCGATATCCCCGCAAAAGCCGCGATACAGACGCATTCCGGCAGATTCCTCGCATTCCTGCGCTGGGCGCTGGCGGTGGCGGCAAGCCTGTGGATCGCGTTGTGCACCTCGCTCGGGCCGTTGTACCGGCAGTACGAGACCAATCCCGTCAACGCCACCATACGAGCCTTCTCGTGGGGCAACGCGGCCATTTTCGTGTGCGCTTTCGCCATCTGTATGGCCATCATCGCCGAACTTGTCCGTTTCGGCCGCGGACAGTTGCTGATTCCCTATGATTTCGGCCTTCGCACGAAATACAGGGCGCGGCGCGAACGTCGCCGAACCCGAGCCACACGCAACGATAGCCCAAAACCAGACACCACATCGATAAGCCCATCACGTGGCCGAATGGACGGTCAACAAGGCGCAGCATTCGGCAACCGGCATTGGCTGCGGACCAGAATTCGTCAACGCATCCGCTGCTCGGCTTCGGCCATCCGCCGCAAAGCACACCGCTGCATGATGGCCACCACCGACAAATGGTGGAAAATCGCGCTTATCCTCATTATCGGCTGGCTCTGGATCCCCATCACGCTGGTGGCGGCGTTCGGCGCGGACATCCACAGCCAATTCCGCGAATTCAGCTGGGCCTGGAACCAATGGACGGGCTTGAAACAACCCTATATCGGCTTCTTCTCCTTTGTGCCGATGGACATCTACCCTACCGCCCACTATCTGTGGCCGGCCAAACCCACGTACCTGACCGACCAGCACAACATCGTGCTCACGCTGATATACGGCGGTGCGGGAACGATTTCACGCTATTTCACCGGCTCCAACGACTGGGGCATTGCACTTCTGGCCTCGGCCCAACTGCTGTTCGGCGCGTTCTGCCTGGCCGCAAGCGCGAACCGCTTCTTCAACCTCCCCTGGCTCCGGCCCCGTAGAAGGCTCGTCGAGTTCCTGTCGGCAACGCCAGCCAAAACCGACCAGCCTGACCTGGCCGCCGAACAAGCCGAGTCGTCAGAGCTCGTCGGTCCTCTACCCCGCTTCTTCATCCTTCTGTTCTTCCTGGCCTGCCCCTTGGTGCTGTTCTCGACAATCAGCCTGACCAAATCGCCGCTGTTCGCCTTCGCGTTCGTCTGGTGGTTCGGCGTGGGCTACGAAGTGCTGTGCACCGCGAAATTACGGCAACGCTCATCAGGCAAGCAATCGGCGGCGCCGTCAGATCGACGAAAATCAGACAACAGCGACAGCGGCGACATCTCAACCTCTGAACCAAGCGAGGACATAGCTTCAGCTCGCGCCTGCGTCCCCTCCTACGACAGCATCGTCCTTCATCTGCGCAAACGCACCTTCATTGCACTTTTCCTGTCCACATTGGTCATGCTGATTTCGGCGAAATACGCGCCCTACATCATCCTTTTCGAGCTGGTGATAGCCCTGCTCGCAGACCACAAACGCTGGAAAACCTACATCATCGGCATGCTGCTGCCGGTCATCGTCTTTCAAAGCGCACTCGGACTAGCCACACACAACGGCGCCATCATCAATGGCGATCCCATCGAGAGCCACGGCATCCAACTTCAGCAGATCGCACGCGTCGCGGTGATCAACCCCAACGGCATCCCGCAGGACGCCAGAAACAAACTGGCCCCGATCTTCAACCTCGACCAGATGGCCGAAGCCTACTCCCCGCAAGACGCCGACCCGGTGAAATCGTCGGGGATCGAGACAAAACGCGTCAGTTACCGTTGGCGAACCGTCGACAAAGCGGCTCTGAAAAATTTCAATTCCGCCTGGCTTGAGATAGTCAAGGCCAATCCAGGCATCGCTTTGGATGCGTTGATGGCCAAAAGCTACGGGTATTTCGACATCACGGATCCGCCGTATATCGGCATGGCCTATTACGTCGGCTACCCAAGCACCGCCAACTTCACCGACTGGATCGGAAACTGGTGCGCAGGCTGGCGAAGGAGCGTCACCGGTTTCACGGAAAGCTGGAGCTCGAAACCCGTGCTCTCCCTGTTCATCCACGGCAATACCTACGTCATTGTCACCTTGCTTTTGGGAGCTGCCGAAGTCATCCTGCGCCGTTGGAAAACGCTGGCCACCCACCTTCCGCTGCTGTTGCTGATGGGGGTCATGGTCACGGCTCCCGCCAATAATTTCGAGCGTCATATGCTCCCGCTGGTCTTTGTCTTGGGATTTGTGTTCCTGACCTTCTGGCAGGACTCGCGGGCACGACGCGGGCAGAGCCGCGCACCAGAGGCCGAAGGCATCGGCGACGATTCGCAACGGCACGAATGACACCCACCGACAACACCGATAGACACGTGGCTGCGGTAATGCCGACGCACCAGAGGCAGCCGTCAGCAAACCAGCAACGTCAACGGACTAGAATCGTAAAGTATGAGTATGCGCGATAGTGACCACAACGACAGGGAACCGAAGAAATCCTTCGATTTTCTGAGTCTTGCCGAAGGCTCGGCCGATGTCGCGCGCCATGGGGAAATGCCTGGAGGCAGCCTTTCCGACGATGAAAACCAGACATCGCAGATCACCGTCATCGCCGATAGCCATGACAACGAAAAAGAGGCCGCGCAAAAAAAGACCTTCGAAAAACTAGGCAACCGCGAAAACCTGGAGACCATAGCCTTCGAGTGCCTGGCCAACGGTATTCATGACGAACGGGTCGTTTCCCTGCTGCATGTGCTGGGATGGCCGGAAACCTTCAGCTGCTTCACCGTTGCAGGTGTAGCCGCGATCACCTACGAAACCGCCAAATCCGTCATCGTCAACAGCGCCCACGACCTTGGAAGCCAATATTGCCTGGTCGGACGCAGCCACGGATTGACGATCGGACTGGTCGTGATTCAAAGCGCGGCCACCCCTGAAGTGACCTGCACGGCGATGATGAAAGCGTTCGACAAGCAACAGCCGGTATGTCTCGGGCCTACACGCCGCAACGCCGCCGGAGCCGCACGGTCATTGGGTGCCGTACTTTCCGCATTCCACATCATGCCGGCGATACATCCGCTGCCGAGACCGGCCAGGGCCTCCGACATGCTGCCGGAACGCGCACTCGTCGGCGATATCGACGCCGTCGACGAACTGTACCAGACCGTGTATCAAAGTCTCAAAAGCGAGAACGAAAACGATCCAACCCTGCCTACGGTATCGGCTTTCCTTTCCTCCGGCGGATCGCTCGAAGCCACGGGCAAGGCCTTGAACGTCCACCCGAACACCGTACGCTACCGCATCAAACGCGCCGCCGACGCCACCGGATGGGATGCCAACGACCCGCGCGACGCCTACGTGCTGCGCACCGCCATCACCATCGGCGCCATCCGAGATGCCGAAAGCGGAGTCAACGACTGACATCGAATCCGTCGAGCCATTGGCGAATCCATTTGGATTGCGAATCCGGCACGCAATCAATCGTCTTGAATTATCGTTGCCGCCGCAAGCCCCGATGATTTTCGCTTTTCGCATGCGATAACCAGTCAACCAAGCAAAAAGCGACCAATACGAAAGCGACCTATGATCCGGATGCCTAATGCCGCGGCACCGGCCCCAGCGAGTGCCGCTGGATCATCTCGGCGGGGATGAGACCAACCCCGTGGGCGTTGGAGACGAACGTGGGTTCCCCGCCCTCGCCCAGCAGCCGCAGGGTCTCCCGCATCGCGGCCGTGCCAAGCGCGTCGAAATCGGAATGAACGGTGGTCAGCGGCGGCCACATATCGTTGACTCCGGTCATATCGTCAAAACCGATGACACTGATATCCTGCGGAATGCGCAAGCCGTGCTCGTGCAAGGCGCGGGTCACGCCAATCGCCTGTGCGTCGTTGGCGGTAACGATGACGGTGGGTTTCTCGGCACCGGCGGAACCAAGGTTCTCCAGCTCATGGTTCATCCGCGCGTAAGCCTCGGAGGAATCCCACGAATTGCACTGTATCTCACGCGATTCGATACGGAAATGAGCGGAGGCCTTGCGCCAGCCAAGCAACCGCGTCACTGCATCGCGCCATTGCACCGGGCCTGCGAAATAGAGCGCGGAACGGTGACCGAATCGGGCAACGAGACGCGCCACCTCGTGCATCGCCCCCCACTGGTCGATACCGACCAAAGCCGTGCGGCCGCGCCCCTCGGCATCCATCAGACCGCCTGCCCGGCTCATCGAGATATTGCCGTGGGTTGAGGTGATCAGGACGCGCGGTTCGGAAAGCCTGGTGCTGCAAGCCGCCGAAAACATGATATCCGTAGGGGTCAGGAAGATGAACGCATCAACATTCTGCTCTTCGAAGGTACGGCACAGATTCTCGAATTCGCTTTGCGTGCAGCGCGCCTCGTGCACCATGGAGACCATGAGAAAGAGGCCATGGCGACGCACGATGGTCTCGATAGCGGAAATCGCGGAAATCGGCCCGAGAAAACTGAGGCCTCCGGCAATGAGACCGATGGTGCGGGAACGGTGCGAAGCCAACGTTCGTGCGGAATTGCTGGGCCGGTAACCAAGCACGTCGATGGCATGCTGGACTTTGGTGCGGGTCGCGTCAGAGACCTCGGAGGAGTGATTGATGACGCGTGAAACCGTCTGATGGCTGACCCCCGCCATTTTGGCCACTTCGAACATCGACGGCCGCTTGCCCGGATTGCGTTGAACGCTCATCTCTGCCTCCCCCTCGCTTTTCTGGCGTGTGCTGCGTACGACAACCTTAAGTGAACGCTCACAAGTTTACTCGGCATCGTCTATCAGGACTGTTCCGCCACGCACTTCGTCTTTGTGCGGTCGCTTCCTTTACACCGGCAACACACCGCCCTTCTGCCGGTTTAGAGGCATCAGAACCACCAACCTGCCCCTAAGCCAACACCAGCGCCACATTTTTCAAGGGAAAAAGGCAGAACCCAACCAAACCGCCTCTAACCCAACAGCGGAGCGGTTTACTGCGATGAGGAACGGGCAACAACACGACAACAGCGCCTACGCAGTTTAAGGGCAGCAAACCGGCTCCACCCGACAGGAGAGGCAGTCCGCCCATTCAAGACATGGGCCATTGGCACAAAGCCCCGCTGCATCCGTTCAGGTCAAATGCCAACTGAGGCGATGCAGCGGAGTCGGGCCATATTCGGCGATGGCAGCACGGTGAGCCTCGGTCCCATATCCCTTGTTGTGCTGCCATTGGTAGGGCGCATAATTCGGATTGCCCTGCGCCAAGGCGACCATAAGCCGGTCTCGTGTCACCTTGGCGATGACGGAAGCGGCGGAAACAAGCGCGCAGCTTTGGTCGGCCTTCACCTTGGTGCTCACCTTCGGCAACACCGGAACGACCGGAGCGTCAAACGTCCCCGCGGCCTTCGAAATATAATCATTCGGACCATCCAGAATGGCGCCGACACGAAGCGGGACACCAGACGGGGAAACCATGGAAGACCGATCGGAATCATCGGGGAAAATGCCATTGCACGGCACGGCGTCAGGGGCATCGGATAATCCACCAAGGTTTTCAATGCCGGAGGTTCCAACGATTTTCAGCTTCCGTTCCACCATGCCCACCGCGCGCAGGGCCGCGATGCCCAAAGCGTAGGTTATCCCCCACTCGTCGATTTCCTTATTGCTGGCCTGCCCAACCGCACTGGCCGCGCACCACGAACGCAGGTCTTCGAACATCGCCTCGCGCTTGTGCTCGCTCAGCAGTTTGGAATCGGCGACGCCGTCAGGCACGTCAAGACCGCCTTTTACTAAATCGCGGGCCCATACCGCCGCCGCGCCGACCATCACCGGTCCGGCGAGCGCGCCTCGCCCCACTTCGTCGAAACCGACGATCAGGTCGAAACCGCGGCCGGCCAGTTCACGCTCCATATCCAGAGTCGGGGCAGCAACGTGTTGTGCGGCACCGCGACGTTTACGGGCCATTGCGTCCTTGGAATCCGAAGTCTCTTTGACGTCCATGTTCTTGCCTTTCAGCAATGTGCCATTACCAGCGACGAGGGTGCTTAGGATCAGCTCGTCTTTGACTGCCAATGCGTAATACTATATTGCAAGTAGGCTGATCCTGCCTCACCCGTTTATCGTCTGGCGCTTTCTACGCCGCCGACCGACCAAACCCATCGATAACCACGACGTTGCCGCACCGCCCCGGCAGTCATGCCTTGCAACTAGTACGATGCCGACCAATGTCCCGCTACGATTTCGGCACACCCGGGACGGCGGCGAACACCTCACGATGCGACTTGATCACCTGGAAATGGCTGAATGGCCAGAAGGTCAGCATCGCCACCCCGCTGATATTGGCTATCGGCACCAGCCCGCCATTGCCATCGTCGGCATGGTAGCGCGAATCCGAGGAATTGCCGCGGTTGTCACCCATCACGAAAACATTGCCGGCGCTCACTTTGGTTTTGAATGAGAAATTGCTGGGTTCAGTGCCGGGCTTGATATAAGCGACCTCATCGATCGCCACGCCGTTGACCGTAATCGGGGCGCCGTGGCCCTTGCATGCCACCACGTCGCCGGGCATACCGATCAGCCGTTTGATCAAGTCACTGGAGCCGTGATTGTCCGTGCCGGCGAGCCAATGCGCAGGATCCTTGAAAACGATGACGTCACCGCGCCTGAGCTTGTTCATCGGTCGTGCGAGACGATTGGTGACCAGCCGGTCGCCGACCTGAATGGTGTCTTCCATCGAGCCGGAGGGAATCTCGTAAACGCCGATGACGAATATCCGCAACAGCGCCAGAACCACCACGAACACGCCAAACGTCACCACGAAGCTCAGCAAATCGCTGAACGTATACCCGGCAGAATCCGGGTCGGCATGTTCCGGATTGCTGACAAGGTTGCGCGGCCTGGGCTCCGGGATTATGCCATAATCCGCGACCTCGATGATATGCGAATCCGCCTCACGCCGCTCATCGCTGCGCGTATCATCCTCTGCCATCCGCGCCTCCCGCTGTATGTATTTTACACCTATACTGCCTCAAACCGCAGCCTAGAGATAACCGAAAGCCATCATAGTATACCGTACAGAGATGTCATACGTGACAACACGAAGCACGATCGTCATAAAGCAAAAACGGCGGCCGGAACATAGTGTCCGACTGCCGTTTGCACATAGCCATTCAGGCCTGTATTCACGCCTTGGCGCTGTTGTCCTGACGCTCGGTGATACGAGCGGCCTTGCCACGCAGGGCACGCAGGTAATAGAGCTTGGCGCGACGAACGCGGCCGTGACGCAGCACCTTGATGGAATCGATCACCGGGGAGTGCAGCGGGAAGCGACGCTCCACGCCGCAGCCGAAGCTGACCTTGCGGACGATGAACGTCTCGCGCAGGCCGGCGCCCGAACGTGCGATCACGATGCCGGTGAACGCCTGAAGACGGGAGTTATTACCTTCCTGAATCTTGACGTTGACCTCGACGGTATCGCCGGGACGGAACTGCGGAATCGAGTCCGAGGGCTTCATGTGCTTGGCATCAAATGCCTCAATAGCGTTAACCATTGTTTCACCTGTCGCTGCCGCATATCAGCGTACATGTCAGGGGCGGCGCCGCACTTTCGTGCCAAGCGGCTGATGGAGCCGAACGCGCCCACTATCGTATTCCGCCGGAACCCGACGGAATGTTGCCGATTCGCCGCTGCAGACGCATCCGAACCGACGGATAGACCTGCAGGGCTGAACCCAAATGAAGAAGCGAACCCATGCGGCAGCCCGCCTCTTGGCATAACGTAGCATAATTCTACCGGCTCATTCGGACACACCCGCTCATATCCACGGTTGCGAAGACGATATCCGTCGCCGCGCTTGGCGAGATTCTCAACTGTTGAAGCGGCACGCGAGCCAGTTGCTGGAGGATTTGCGACGCTATAAGGTCGTTAAGCGTCACAAATCCTCCAGTAGCGCAAGATATCGGAGCAAACACGACACAAACCGGCCTCTTCACGTCACAAAACCTCCAGTAGCGCAAGACACCGGAGCAAACACGACACAAACCGGCCTTCTCACGTCACAAAACCTCCAACAACACAAGACACCGGAGCAAACACGACACAAACCGGCCTCTTCACGTCACAAAACCTCCAGCAGACATCGCGCGATTCGCAACGACCGACCCGATACATGCGACAAACGCCCTTTGAAGAGGCGACAATTATGCACGAGTCTCCTGCGATTGGCTACGCACCGAAAGGATAAGCGTCCGTTCCGGATTCCCTTGTATCGGCGTCGACCCCAGCATTTTCAGCTTCATCTTGAGCTCCGCTTGCTCGACTCGCGTCGGATCCGTTGCCATAGTCGTAACCGTAATAGTTGTATATCTCCGCCACATCCATCGGGTAAAGGTAGACGCCCAGCTGCCGCACCGTCCGGTCGCTCAGGCCCAGAGCCGTGGCATAAATGAGATATTGCCCCCAGACCGGCAGATCCGATATGCCGCGCCCGGAGAAATCGCTGTAATCGCGCAGGTAGCGCTTGAGTCCGACCAGTTGCGCAGCTATGCGTTTGCCCTGTTCGTTCAATCGGTATGGCTGCATCAATGACATCGTCATAACAGCCAGAAATATCCCAACAGCACCCAGCACAATCGCGGTGGCGCCGCAACCCATGTCCCACAGCTGGCCTAGGGGATGGAGCCCGCCGAGAAACGCGATTGAGGCCGCGGCCAGCCACAAATACATCGACGGCATATCGTAGCTCGTGAGATGCAAAGACCTGAACTCGTGGCGCACGGCGATGAAGAACCGGCTCTGGCTGCGAGCGCCACCTTGCCAAACGTTCTCGGAGCCGCGGCGGTTCCGGTCGTTGTCAAGTTCTCCCGCACCGTCGCGTTCGCCCGAGCAGGCGGAACGAAGTTCATTGAGATCGAAGGTCCGATTGCCTTTCCATTGCGCGAAATCCACAAGGAAACGCAACAGCTCGCGTGTCGGACCGGAAAGTTTCTGAACCGATTCAGGGTCGTTGAACGCCGCGGGTGATACCACCACGGTGCTCACCAGACTTTGCGGCTGCGCGACATCACCGGTCCACAACTGGCCATAGATATTCGAACGCAGCTTGGAGCCCAGCGAGGTCTTCCACAGCAGACGGCTGAACCAGCCGCCGGACCCGGGAAGATGATGCGAGAGAAGACGTGCCCGTTTGCGGGCATGCCGGCCTCGACGTGAACCGGCCGCGTCGCTTTGCGCCAGCGCTTGCGCAGGCGATTGCACTTGCGCTTGCGCGTTCAAAGTGTCCGCCCACTGCTGCTCGCCGATCTGCCTTGCGCGGCTTTGCAGCGCGGTGTCGTCGGTTTTATCCAGATCGAATCGGTCATAATCGCTCGCCTCGCCCGGGTAGACGGCAATCGCCCCGAGCCGTTGCAGATCCAGCATCGTGGCGGCAACGGCGGCCGAGCCGACATTCAAGATCCGCGAGAACGTCGCCGCAGGAGGATCGACAAGATCGCCGAACAAGGCCGCGCAGCCGGGACTCATCGCCGGGATGTCACGGCAATACGCGACATCGGCGTTGAATTTCGAATGGACATTGCCGATGATAATCACGTAGACGGAGACCACGACGTAGCCGATAAGCAGCAGGACGAACACCTTGCAATCGTGTTGATATTCCTCAGGCCTGAATGTGCTTTCCTCGCCGCCGATCGTGGTGCCGAACCAGTAAAAGGCGTACATGCAAAGGGCGGATATCACACTGAACACCAAGGCCGTCGGAATGGACCGCAGCACACGGCCAAGGCTCAATCGTTCGTTCATTCGTCGCTCTCTTTCACGTTCCTCGCCCGGCGCTATCGACGCTTTCGGCACCATTGGCCGTTGCCGTTTCGACACCATTGCGCGACATCAGCCATCACCCAACCATCAAATGGCCCAACCATGGTCCGACCATTGGCAGCGCGCGCCACGCGTCGATCCTCGATCATGATATAACCTGCAACGCGTCAAAAACATCATTATGCAAACTTTTCCGCTTTTCACCGCATACCTGATTACACACACCGTCAACGCATCGTTCTCGCCAAGCGATCATCAAGCTTGATTGGGGTTCGTCGCCTTTTCGATGCTAATCAACCTGCCAGCGTCACCAATGCAACCGTTCATTCATCGCCATTCATTGCGAACACGACGCAAAACCGGCAACCAGCATCACCAATGCAATATTTCGTCACATGCGCAACGCTGAGTATCAGATCGACTACACCACAAGTGAACAATCAAGACGGCCAAGTTGACAAATGTGACGGATACCCTTATTTTGGTGGCGGTAATTGTTCCTGCGCCCTGCGCACCGAATCGAAGGAGGTGGGGATCATGACAAGCGATCTGCCTAATAGTATCAACGATCTGCATCATTTGTGCGGCCAAAGCACAACCCCATCTCGATACGACGGCCTGCGCCAGATGTAGGCTCCTCCGGTTTGTCCATCACGCTACGAGCGTAAGACAGCGAAACGATTCCTCCGGCACGCACACGATTCCGTCTTCGAGATTCCTTTCAAGTTCATTCAACGTATCTGTTACGCCGAAAATTTCACGGATATACCGGCAAATAGCCCCATCAAGGGTTTACGATTCGCAGCCCGTAGCCTGCACCTGGCGACGCCAGGATTGAAGACCGGCATTGCAGGAATCGTATATTCCCGACGCCTGGTTTGTTGGGGTTGCCAGGCATCGCCAACCGTATGTTCCGTGCTGCTTCGACGCCACGATACGCCGTTCATGAGGAATCATCATGACCAATTTCTCCTTCAATTTCAACCGAGCCACGCCGGCCATTCCCGAAACCGGCCGGAGCACGACATTTACCAAGCGTGTGGTCTCGGACTGCGTGGTGGCCGCCGGCATCCTCGCCCTCTTCGGGCTGATCGCGTGGATCCTGCCCGCCATCAACGCACCGGTGGGGCCGAAAGGCATCCCCTCCACCGTCTCGACCGACCCGCGCAACCTACCGTATTATGCGCTGCGTTCCGTCTTCCGCATGGCCATCGCCCTGTTCTTCTCGCTGGTGTTCACCTTCGTCTACGGCCTGGCCGCGGCCCGCTCACGTCGACTCGGCAAGGTGCTCATTCCTCTGCTCGACATTTTGCAGTCCGTGCCGATTCTGGGCTTCCTTTCGGCTACGGTGACCATCTGGCTCGCCCTCTTCCCCGGCTCGATGATGGGCGTGGAAGCCGCATCGATTTTCGCCATCTTCACCTCGCAGGCCTGGAACATGACCTTCTCGTTCTATCGGTCGCTCAAAAGCGAGCCCAAGGAACTCGACGAGGCGGCGCGCAACCTGCGACTGACCCGCTGGCAGCGCTTCTGGGTGCTCGACGTGCCCAATTCCATGATTCCGTTGCTCTGGAACATGATGATGAGCGTCGGCGGCGGCTGGTTCTTCCTCACTGCCTCGGAAATGATCTCGGTCAACAACCGGACTTACGCACTTCCTGGCATCGGCAGCTACGTCGAGGCTGCGGCCGCCGAGGAGAATCCCGGAAAGATCGGCTGGGCGATTCTCACCATGGTCATCGTCGTGCTGCTGATCGATGTGCTCGTCTGGAAGCCGCTCACCGCCTGGGCCGAAAAGTTCCGCATCACGCAAAGCGAGTCGAGCGAACCCAAGCGCAGCGCCATTCTGACGCTGATCCGTCAGTCGCATATCGACGACTTCATCGCCCGCATCTTCCGTCCCGTTGGCGAATTGCTCAGCTGGGTCACCCGCCCACTCGGCCGCACCGGTTCGAAGTGGGGTGCCAAGCCTGGCCGACGCCGAGCTGGTGATATCGTCTTCGACCTCATCGTAGGCGTGCTGGTCATCGCCGGAGTCGCGGAGCTGATGGTCGCCATCGCCAAGACCACCGGCCTGGGTGAACTCGGACGAGCTTTCGGGCTCGGCGGCTTCACCTTCCTGCGCGTGGCGCTGTTGACCGTGGTCTGCTCGGTGATCTGGGTGCCGCTCGGGGCCATCATCGGCATGAACCCGAAGATCTCGCGGTTGGTACAGCCTCTGGTACAAGTGCTGGCGAGCTTCCCCGCCAACTTCATCTTCCCATTTGTGGTCATGGTGTTCGTGGCCTGCGGCGTCGATATCAACTGGGGGTCAATCCTCTTGATGGCACTGGGCACGCAATGGTACATTCTCTTCAACGTTATCGCCGGTGCGTCAGCCATTCCCGACGACCTCATCGAGATGAGCAGGAACTTCGGCATCACCGGATGGATGAAATGGAAGACGCTCATCCTGCCGGCGGTTTTCGGCTCATGGGTCACCGGCGGCATCACCGCGGCCGGCGGCGCATGGAACGCCTCAATCGTCTCGGAAATCGTCAGCTACGGACGCCACACGCTTGTCGCCCGCGGCCTCGGTTCCTATATCGCCGAGGCCACCGCGCACGCCGAGGGTATGAAAACACTGATCGGCGTGGCCGTCATGGCCATTTTCGTCGTCGCCGTCAACCGGCTGTTCTGGAACCCGCTGCAACGCCTCGCCGACCGTCGTTTTGTGGTCGGATGAGCTAGTCCGATACCGCTATTCCATCCTTCAAAGAAGCAACCTACGTCCCTTCATCATGGGTTTGTAGCCAATCCAATCGCCGAAGCTACAAAACCAGAATAAGCAAGCTCTTCATCATGGGTTTGTAGCCAACAAGCCACCAAAAGCTACAAAACCATGACGAGCATCCAATCGATATCAACATACTTCAATAACTGATCAAAGGAAGTCACGATGAACTTCAACAAACTCTATAAGACCGTCGCCAGCGGCACGCAAACCGGCACCGCCACCCGCGGACGCCACAATCCGCAATACGCCGACCTCGACGCCAACGGCACCCACACCGTCATCGAGGCCAGCCATATCAACCAAAGCTTCACCTCCGAAAAAGGAGGCGAGACCACCGTCCTCGACGACATCTCCTTCAACCTGCACGAAGGCGAAATCGTCGCCATCCTCGGACGCAGCGGCGCCGGCAAATCGACCTTCCTGCGCATTCTGGCCGGACTCATCCGGCCGACCAGCGGGCAGGTCTCCTACCGTGGCAAGGCGCTTGACGGGCCAAATCCCGGGGTCGCACTCGTCTTCCAGACCTTCGCGCTCATGCCGTGGCTGACAGTGCAGGCCAACGTCGAACTCGGACTCGAGGCGCGCGGGGTGCCGCGCGAAGAACGCCATAAGCGTGCGCTGGCCGCCATCGACGCCATCGGCCTTGACGGCTTCGAATCTGCTTATCCGAAGGAACTTTCGGGCGGCATGAAACAGCGCATCGGCATCGCCCGTGCGCTCGTACTGCGTCCGGATGCCCTCTTCATGGACGAACCGTTCAGTGCGCTGGACGTGCTCACCGCCGAAAACCTGCGTCAGGAAGTGCTGAAGCTTTGGAACAACAACCAAAGCGGCATCAAGTCCATTTTGATTGTCACGCACAACATCGAGGAGGCGGTGCAGATGGCCGACCGTGTGGTGGTGCTGGGTTCGCATCCGGGCCACCTGATCGCGCAGGTCCCGGTCGATCTGCCGCGTCCGCGCGACAAGCACACCCCCGAGTTCGAGGCGATGGTCGACAAACTCTACACCATCCTGACCGGCCAGGAATCGCAAAGCAGCCACGGCAATATGTCGACTGCAAACGCCGAAAACGCTGAGGCGGGTACGGCGGTCAAATCTGGTACCACGGAGAAATCCTCGTCAGACGGCTACGGCTACGACACCACCGATTCCGGCCATGTCAAAGGTTCACAAGAAGCAAAACGTTCAGACAACCTCACACAAGGCGACGGCACCGCCCAAACCGGAGGTGCGAACGATACAGACGTCCAGACCAGCGCACTGGGCCGCCATAGCACCACGACAAAACGCGACGGCGACAACGCTACCAACGGTTATGACACCATCGCGCCGGCACCGGACGTAGACGGCTCACACGGACAGGCCAACAAGCACGACCACGCCGGAGGCCTATCGCAGCATGATACCGGCAGCGGCAACGGCGAGAACGGCAATGCCAATGCCAATGGCACCGACGACAGCGGGAGCATGAGCAGCGACAGCCGCACAGACCGTAACCGACACGACGATTCCAATGATGCCGACAACGCGCAAGCGAAAGCCAACGCAAAACTGACAGCTCACGAAAATGTCGTCAAGGCAAAAGAGGCCAACGCACGAACCGAGCTGCTGCCCAATGCCACCCCCGGCGGTCTTGCCGGCCTGCTCGACGTGGTCTCGAACTACGAGGGCGGCGTGGATTTGGCGGATCTCGCGGCCGACCTCTCCTTCGAGGTGGATGACCTCTTCCCGCTCATCGACGCTGGCACGATGCTCGGCCTGCTGACCGTCAGCCGCGGCCATTGCACTGTCACCCGCGACGGTGATCGTTGGTGCCATGCCGACGTACTCGAGGCCAAGAAGCTCTTCGCCCAGCTGATCATGGACCATGCGCCGCTGGTACGCACCATCGACCGGGCGCTCAGAAACCACCCCGACAAGGGCCTGCGCGGCGAGCTCATCCTCGACCTGTTGCGCAGCCAACACACCGACGAGGAAGCGCAACAGCAGTTCGATATCGCGGTGACCTGGGGGCGTTACGGCGAACTTTTCGACTACGATGCCGACGACGACCAGCTCACCCTCGACGACGCCAACAGGTAGGTCGAGCCGATTCATTGCGTTGAAAAGCAGACTTTTGACCCGCATTATCTGCTTTTCAACGCACTTTCCACCGTACATGCGTTGAAAAGCAGATTCTTGGCCCGCATTATCTGCTTTTCAACGCAACCCCAACTACACATGCGTCAGAAAGCAGACTTTCGCGACCATTTCGTGATTTTGCTCGAAACCCAGCCAAAGATGCGATGAAAATCAGCATTATCGGCACGTTTTGCTGATTTCGCTCGCATGTTCAGTTGAACTTGCGATGAAAATCAGCATTTCGGGCCCATTTCCGTGATTTTCATCGCATCGACAGCATCGCGCACACCGACGAGCCGGCGGCCAGCCACAATCCGCACATTTGAACGTGTTCCCGTCCGCACGTACCAGCCGTAATCCGCATCATTGCCAATCATTCATGAACGCATTGTCCGGCACACGGAACGCCAGCTGACGCAGAATCTTGTTGTCCACTCCCAACGCAGCGGTATAGATCAGGTACTGGCCCCACATCGAGAGATCCTCAACACCTCGCGCCGAAAAGTCACTGAAGTCGTTCATGTATTCCATGAATCCTACCAACCGGATCGCGGCAAACCGACCATTTGGGCTCAGCTCGACATAGCGCATCAGCGTCACCACCATGAACGCCAGAAACACCGCAGGCAATCCCAGCGCGAGCGCGACCTTCTGATGCCCCATATCCCAGATTTGCAGCAGAATACAGTAGCCGAGACCTACGAAACAGCCGATTGCCACCAGCACCCCCACGGCGACACGTGAGAACTGGGTCAGCTTCAACGCCATATATTCCTTATTGGCCGCATCCATGAAATCCGATTGGAGCTCCGGGCCTTCGTCCCACACCTGTTGGGCTTCATTGAACCGATTGATTGTCTCGGTCTCGGCTGAATCGGTATTATGCTGATCGTGCCGCGGACCACTGGCCACCGCCCGGTTCCAGCTTTGGGTGGAGTTGCGCAACTGGTTCAAGTCGAAAGTAGGCGAGCCTTGCCACGCGACGAACGCCTGCAGATAGTTGAGCAGCGCCCGTTCGGATACGCACAGCCGCTGGTCGGCAGCAGAAGCTTCGCCGTCGTTTTGCGAATCCTGCCCGCCCTGCGAGCCTTGCATACTCCGCGACGCCGGTGAGCTCTGTCCGTCCTTCGTATGTTGCGAACCTTGCGCCGCCGCCAAAAGCCGTACCGTGACCGTCCGGCCGTCTGCGGGCTTGGCGATGCCGCCGAAGATGACGGCCAGACGCGGATGCCGGCGAATATACCTGCCGAGAGCGGTGCGCCACAGCAGATGGCTGAGCCATATACCAACACGGCTCGTCGGCGCGATCCCGTGCGGGGACGGGCCGTGGTCGTTCCCGTCTTCACGGCTTTGCCGGTCTTCACTCTTCCGGCCCGCGTCGGCACAGGCCTGTATCCGCTCGACGTCGGCGGTCTGCAGATCGATGCCGTCGTACCACGAAGCCGCACCCTGGTAGAGCGCAACCACTTTCTTGTCGGCCAACGACAGCAGGGTGGAGAGCATTGCCCGCGTTTCACGGCTCGAAGCGACGACCATCGAGGAGCCTGGCGGCTGGACTTCGTCGATAAACCGCGCGGCGCAGGCCGGACTCATTGACGGGATGTCCTGGCAATAGGGAATGTCACCACGGACACTGGTCCGTCGGTTGGTGATAACAATCATGATGCCGCCAAAGACGAGGAACGCCAGCAATACCGCCACAAACGCAAATGCCTGTGAATGCCAATCGGAAACCGAATCCTGGTCTGCCTTCCCGGCATCGGCTTCGTCCTCATTATCGTCATCGGTCTCGGAAACGTCATTCCGATCCGTGTCTTCGGCACTGCCCTTGTCCCGGAATTTGCCTTTGGTCCCATCCCATACGGCGTCGTGCGCGACCTGCCCCATACCGGAAGCGTCGAATATGGCAGCGAATTCCGTCGACGAAGCCGCGGAGACGTCATACGCATCAAAATCGAACTGTCGCGCACCGCGGCGTTTCACCGATTTCCGCCCGGGAAAGCCCACAAAGCCTTTCGGCGTGCCCTTGGTACCTTTGGGAAGCGTCAGCCGCATGTGCATGTGCCTAGCCGGGCCGGTATCCGTGTTGCCATACGTGTCGTAGCGGAAGTACGCATGGTTACCGCAACGGGTGACGACATCCTTCAGCGTCATGGAAACGTCGTATTTGACGCTTTCGGCCGATTTCACCGGTGGGATCGCCCAAGTCAAGGTGACCATATCCATCTTCCGCGCGTTCTTTGCATCCGTTGCCGTCAACGGGGCAGCGCCGGAACTCGTGGCGGGGGCATAATCCTTGACGTCTTTGCCCACCATGGTATCCGCCGTCCACATACCGGGCTGGAACCTGATTGTGCCGGAGGACCCATAGTATTGCCAATCCTGCGGCACGTGGCGATAGACCTGTCCGGTTGCGGCATCGCGGACGCTCACGTCGGTCACCGCGCCCAGTTGAGCCCCGGGGAACCGATAGAACATCGGCTCGTCAGTCAGATCGATCCGCGTGAGGAGATCATCCCACTCAAGTTCCCGATTATTGGCCCACTGCCCGGCGAGCTTCACATCGAAATGCTCATTCAAGCGCACGTCGCCATTGGGTTGCACCGCCATGTCATAATCCACGGAATTATAGGAAATCCTGGGCTTGGCGTCGAAATCGTACGATTGGTCGATCACCATTGCGCTGTTGCCGAACGAGCTGTCGGGACGGGCAGCGCAGCCGGGGTTCTTCTCCACCCATGTGGTCTTGTGGAAGGACTCCTCCGCCTTACTTTCAGCGTCGGCCACGCTGTCGGAATACGGAATGATCATGCACAGCGCGACCACCAGCGTGCAAACCAGGCAGAAGGGAATCTGCCGAATAATGCGTCTGAGATTGAGACTATGACCCACAGCCATCACCTTCCACCGAAGCTGCCGCCGCCCGAGCCACCTCCGGAACCACCGAAGCTACCACCGCCTCCACCACCGAAGCCGCCCCCTCCGCTGAAACTACTCATACTGGCAAAGCCAGAACTTAACTGGCCGCCAAGGTCGGCAAAATTGCCGAGGTCGAAGTTTGCAGACGAATAGCCCTGCACGTCGTGGCTCGCAGAGTAGAGCGGCCAGTAAAGCAGACTGCCTGAAGCGTTGGTATCAAGCCAATTGTCATCGGTCATCTGTGGCCAGACTTTGGTCATGCCCTTGGCCAGTTTGTCGCTGATGCCAAAAGCAGTGGCGTAGATAAGGTATTGATCCCAAAGCGCCAGGTCCTGTGGCTCGCTCTCCTTGAAATCACCGAAATCAAGGAGATATTTACGCAACCCCAACAACTGGCCGGCGAGCAGATTGCCTTTCTTGCTGAGCATGACTTTCTGCAACAGTGATATTTCGACAATCAACATGAACACCACGGGCAGGAAGATCTTGAGCATCCTGGCAATATCGCCGTGCAGATACAGCGCTTCTGCTCCAAACAGTTTGGCCGCAGTAAGAGGATTGCTCATAAACATCATGTAGAGGTAGCCAAAGCCAAGCACACCGGCCACCAGCAGGATGCCCTCAAATACCGTATACACCGTCGATGCCTTGGTCAGCTTCATGGCATGGTATTCGGCCTCCACCTTGAGCACGAAGTTCGACTCGCGGCTGGCGCCTTCCGACCAATTCGAGAGCCTGTCGTGGACATCCTTGAAATCGAAGACGTCGGAACCGAGCCGTTCACCCATCGCCTGCAAGAGCTCCATCAGCGCAATCTCCGGCCCGGTGAGCGTGCTCACAATCGGATCTTCTGGAAGTTGAGCACCTTTGGTGGCTTTCGGAACCTTTGTCAACAACACGATGGTAGTCGTCTTGCGTCCGCCAAAACCAGTGGTCTTTGCGACGGTGTCGACCAAACCGCCCTTTTCCTTGCCGATTCTTTCATACAACGGTTCTTTGACACTCGGGGCATTGCTGTGCCGGCCGTAAGGCTTGGCGGCCGCGCCAGACGATTGCCCGTCGAATTCACCGGCTGCGCCACGTTTCATGCAATCGCCGATTTCTTTGTCAGTGACGTGTGCCCAGTCGATTCCGGCGTACCACTGGGATTCGCCTGGATAGATGCCGACGGCCTTTTTGCTTTGCAACGAGAGCATGGCGGCGGCAAGCTGACGCGAGTCGAGCTTCGAATCACCTTGAGCCCCTTGCATCTCGTCAAGGAATTGAGCAGCCGCGCTCGCGCTGATTTTCGGAATATCACGATAATACTCGACTGGCCCGCGGTAGCTACCCTTGCGGTTGGTATACGCCACGAACACCGCGCCGATAGCCATCGCGACGAGTTCCAAGATGACGAACGGCAGATAGATATTCCAATGCCGACGGGCGGGCCGTTGAAGGTTGGGGTTCGAAGACTTTTGCTCGTCACGCTCCTGATCGATCACCTTTTGCTTGTGTTTGCCTGCGATACGGTGCCGCACCTGGCCCATGACCGAAGACGGGAACATCGTCACCAAATCGACATGTCTGCCCGGCACAACCTCAAAGGCATGCGCCGAAAGAGTGCCGTCGGGATTCGGATATACCGAACCTCTACCAACGTAATGCATCCATTCATTGGTGTCGTTTTGCTTGACTCCATCGGGAAAGGCGAGAGTGGCGTTGAAATCGTATACCGGCGTTCCGTTGGTATCGCCCATAGGTTCCCACTTAAGATAAGCCACGTCGTCGTAGACCTGCACCGCGTCCTTGAACGTCATATCAACATCGAATTTCAGCGAACTTGCGTAATCGGTAGATGGTATATTCCAGCCAATTTCGATGGTATCGTCGCCGCCTGCCTGCACGTTCGTTGCCGCACCAGGCTGAGCACCCGTCGTTGCGGCCGAAGACCCAGCCGCGCCAGACGATTGATCATACTGGTCAGCCTTCATTGTGGCCGGAAGGTAAGGCGTGTGCCCGGTGCCGTTCTTGCCGCCCACGTCTTCGGCGTACCACTGATTGGCATAGTTCGTATCCCAATTGGGATCGGTGATGTCGCCGCTGGTGCCGTGCGCATACTCCTGCCCGTTACTTGTGTTTTTCACGGACACGTCGACGATGTCGCTTAAAGGACCCTTCGCCTTATCGGTGCGGTTGAGCGTATAACGTTGGTAGAGCTGACGCCACGGCTTGGCCTTACCATCCTTGTCTTCACGTGTCTGAAGCTCCATATCGATGTGCTCAGTAAGGTGCAAGTCTCCGTTTGGCAGCACCTTCACGTCGTCTTCGAGCGAGTTATAGACCAGGTCGGCATTCATTTTTTTCAAATCTGACTCGTAAGGATTATAGGGCCGAACGCGCGAACCGCATGCCACCACTCCGAGGCCGATCATCGCCGTCAATATCAATGCTGCAAGCAATACTTTGGCAATTCGCTTGAGATTCAGGCTTTTCCCGCTCATATGTCTTGGCTCTTTTCTCTCAATTCGATTCCTTCAATATTGCTTCCTACCGCCCACCGAAGCTGCCGCCGCCGGCACCGCCACCGGAACCGCCGAAGCCGCCACCGCCGCCGAGCGACGCGCCCAGGCTGCTGAAACCGGAGCTCAGCTGCGCGCCGAGATCGGCGAAACCGCCGCTGAAACCAAGGCCCGAAGCGGCGGAGGGCGAGACGCCGGTCCATGCCGAACCGCAATACGTCCAGTAGAGCAGCGAGCCCTGTGCGTTCTCGTCGAGCCAGGCCGCATCGGCGAGCGCCGGCTGCGCCTCGGCCATCTTGCGCACCAGTTCTCCGCTGATGCCCAGCGCGGTGGCGTAGATCAGATATTGATCCCAGAGCGCCAAGTCCTGCGGGCCGCGAGAGGAGAAGTCGCTGAAATCCTCCATGTATTGGCGCAGCCCAAGCACCCGTCCCGCCGCCTTGTGCCCGTCAGCACTCAACGTTTCATTGGGCATCAGCGACAGGAACAGGATGGCGATGAACGTTGCCGCCGACGCAGCAATGAGCGCCAAGTCGGGCAGGCCCACCCGGTAGAGATGCCAAAGGTAAAGGCCCGCAATCAGCGCGGCCACCACGAGCAGCGCGCAAACCTTGAATATCGTCTCGCCCTGCGAATGTGCAAGCGTGAAGTGCTTGAATTCCTCGTCCGCCTCGGTTCTGAATGCCTGGTAGAGATCGCCACCTGCAGTCCACTTACGACTCTTTTTGCGCAGTTGCTTCAGATCGAAGACGTGCGAATCGATATGATCGGCGAAGGATTTGAGCAGCTTGAGCAGCGCTTGTTCAGAAAAAGTCAGATCCAGTTTGTCGTGACGCTGGGAATCAGGCAAGGTATCGTCGTTAATCTGATAGGACAGCGGCAAAATCACGATGGTGTTGGTCTTGGCACCGAGCGACGAAGCGTTGTCCCGCACCCGCTCGGCGACCTGGGCGGAGTCGGCTTGTGCAAGGTCGAGCCCTTCGTACCACTCGGCCTTGCCCGGGTAGATGGCGATGAGTTTCTTGCGCGTCAGGGAAAGCATTGCGGCCGCCATCTGACGGGAAGCCAGTCGCCGGACGTACTTCGTACCGACGACGCGGCTGCCGAACATGGAAGACGGCGAACCCTCCAGAATATCCATCAGATGGGCGGCGGCCACCGGCGTGACTTCCGGAATGTCACGGTAATAATCCACCTCACCCCGGTAGGATGTCTTGGGTGCGATGCGAATGAATTTACCTATAAGATAGCCCAGCGCAATCAGCGCCACCACAACGGAGACCACCAGCCAGATAAGATTGGCGGCACTGACCACCGCCGCCTTCAATCGTTCGGTCTTCTCGTGGCTTACGACCACCTGCGCATGATCGCCGGATTGCGTGTGCCGCACCTTGCCCATCGACGAAGCTGGCGATATCGACACCAGATCGACGTGCCGGCGGGCCCCGACGTGCCGAGCGTTGAACTCGATGGTGCGACCGTGAGCCGATATATCGCCGTTGCCTGCAAAATGCAGCCACTGCTGAGGCAGGTTTACCGACGATATGTCCACCTTGCCGGACTTGGAATCGTCGGACTTGGCCCGGCCCTTGGGCAGCGTGACCCGCGCATGCAGGTTGTCAATCGGCACGCTGTTGTCGTCACCCACCGGCTCCCACTTGACGTAGGCCACATCGTCGTAGCGCGTCACCACATCCTTGAACGTCATGGCGATGTCGAATTTCATGCTTTTGGCGGTATAAGTCGCCGGGATGTTCCAGCCGATCTCGATGGTGTCGCCTGACTCGCCGGTAGCGCAGGTCCCATCGTCGTCGCGCGTATCGGCAGCGGCATGGACCAGCGGCTGACGTGACCGTATCCCGTAATCCGTCGGCTGAATGTATCTCGCGGGATTGTTGAGATTACCGGTTTGGCCAGAACCTCCCGAACCGTCTATACCTTGCCCAGAAATACTCGAATCATTGGAATTCGGCTTGGAAATGCCCGCGCCTCCATAGGAACCATCGAACATGCCATTGTCAATCGGACGGTCGCCATCCGTTTTCTTGCTAGGCTCGGCGGCCCCGGCGGGCTTGTAGCGCACGGAGGAGCCGCACGAGACGTTGACCGCGTACCAAGTCTGGGCGAATTCGCTGTCCCACCCGTCATCAGGCATGTATTTGAGATCGGAGTCGTCGGCCAAATCGCCGGTCCCATATTCCTCGCCGGTTCTGGCGTCCTTCACCGACACATCGGTGATGGCGCTCAATTGCTTGGAATCGAGTTTGTAACGCTGGAAGAGCTGATGCCACGGGGCCTTGTCACCGTCACTGTCACGCCGTTTGCCTAATTTCACATCCACGTGCTCGACCACACGCAGATCGCCATTGGGGCGCACCGTCATGTCGTAATCGAGCGACCGGTAGCTCATGGTACCGTCGCCGGAAGGCGCCAGTATCAAAGCCACCAAAGCCGTGACCACCGCCGCGAGAATCAACGACGAGACGATGGCCCGCAGCCTCACCGACCAGTCTTTGTCCCCCTTCATAGCCTCTTCTTCCGTCTGCGTTTCAAGATATCAAGCCGTCTCAGCGGCCTCCGAAGCTGCCGCCGCCCGAGCCGCCGCCGGAACCACCGAAGCTGCCGCCACCGCCGAAACCACCGCCGGAGCCGCCATCGGAACCGCTGAAAGAATCGGCGAACGTCGACTGGAGGGTGTCGAAGCCGGAGGCAATCTGCGAGCCGAAATCACCCAAACCGTCTACCCCATCGAAGCCGGAAAGCGACTGACCGGTGTCGGCACCTATGCCACTGCCCATACCGCCGATCGACGGATAGTACGACCAGTAGAGCAACGAATCGCCGGCATTCCCGTCCAGCCAAGACGAGTCGGTGAGATTCGGGAACACCTGCGCCATTCGCTTGGTGACTTTTCCGCTGATCCCGAAAGCCGTGGCGTAGACGAGGTATTGGTCCCAAAGCGCCAGGTCGGGCACGTCGCGCTCGGAAAAGTCGCTGAAATCCTCCATATACCGGCGCAGGCCAAGCAATTGCGTGCCTGTCTGCCTGCCCGCCGGCGTCAGAGCCTTGAACGCCAAAAGCCTGAAGAGGAAAACGAACACGAAAATCACCGGCACGCCGAGGATAAGCGACAGCCCCCACTGACCATGGAACTGATCGCAGACGGCCCCGTAATCGTCCGTTCCAGAACCCAATTCGCTGAAAGCGAGGCCGTCGATGATCATGGATTCCAGAGCCCCGACGACGACCAGCACCGCAGCTGCGATATAGGAGAACACGAAACGCTTGGAATACTCACCCTTCGCGTATTCGGTGTCGACGCTGGTGTAGAACCTTTCCTGCGCCTTCGCACCCTTTTCCCAATCGCCAAGCCGATCGTTGACCTGACTCAAGTCGAAGGTCGGGGAACCAAGCTTGGCGGAAATGTCCATGAGCATGGTCAACAGGCTTTTCTCCGACTTTGCCAGTTTCCGCCCCTTGCTGGCAGCTCTGGACGATTTCGGCAGTATCGCGATGGTGACGGTATCCGCTTTTTCGCCCTTGCCCAGCGCTCTGTCAAGGCAGGTGCCGGCTTGTTTGCTGACGTCGGCGGCCGAAGCGTCGAGGTCAAGCCCCGAGTACCAGCCTGCCTTCCCCGGGTACACCGCAATACATTTCTTACTTGCCAGTTCCAGCAGCGTGGACGCCGTCTGCCGCGATGCCAGGCTGGCGTCACCGACGTCATCAGGCATAAGGTCATCCATCAGATCGGCCGCGGCGCCAGGCGTGATACGTGGGATGTCACGCACATAATCCACGTCTCCGCGAATCCAAGCCTTCCTGTTGCTGGCGATGACCGCGGCGATGCCCACGGCGAGAGCGAGAATCACCGGAAGCGCGATGTACTTGATCAGCACAAAGCGAGTGTCGCCGCTGTTTTTGACGGAGTTCATCCGCTCATATTCCATCCACGAGACCACATCCTCCTTCGCGGCCCTGTGGACGCGGTAGCGGACCTGGCCCATGCCGTGATGGCCGAACATGGAAATCAGGTCGATATGGTTTTTGGCGGGAACATGCTCGGCATTCATCTCGATGCTGCGCTGCCCCGTCCGCCTGATGGTGCCGTTGCCGGGATAGTCCATCCACTGACGCATCGTGCCGGCTTTCGTGCCCTGCGGCAGAGAAACCAAGGCACGGAAACGCCCGATGGGGACGCCGTTGTCGTCGGCGACCGGCTCCCACTTCATATAGGCCACGTCGTTGTAGACCTTGACGACGTCCTTGAAGGTCATCGTCACGTCGAATTTCATGCTTTCGGCCGAGGTGGTGGTCGGAATGTTCCAGCCGATTTCGATGACGTCGTGCGCCGCACCCATTTCCGAAGGTTTTGTGCCGGGATACCAGTCGTGCGAGGAATATTCGGTATCGGAATCCGCGCCAGAATCCGCGGTGCCTGAATCCGTGGTATCTGAATCTACATCCGCGTTCTTGTCGCCGCCGGCCTGCGTCTGCTGCTGGCCCTGCGCCTGTCCTTGCAGGACCTGCTGCCTTTGCTGCCTCTTCGCCATGTCGTCCTGCTGCTTCTTGGCGTCGTATTTGGCCGAGCTCATGGCCGCGGGCCGGTAGTCCACGCCGGTCTTGTCGTCATCCACATTCGCATCAGGCCCCAGATTGCGCGCATACCAAGTCCCGGCATGCGTCGTGTCCCAGCGTGAGCTGTGCAGCGCATTGGGGGAATCCTCGTCACCATGGCGATAGGTCTGGCCCGTGGTCATGTTTTTGACCGAAACGTCGGTGATGGCGCTGAGCGTGTCCTCATCGTCTTCGATCTCATCCGCCGCTTTTCCCGGGGCGTCGGCCAATCGGTAACGCTGGAACAGTTCACGCCACGGTTTGGCACCGTTGTCATCCCCCTTGCGCTTGCCCAGCTTGACGTCGATATGCTGGGTGATCTGCAGATCGCCGTTCGGCATCACCACAGCATCGTCATCGAGCGAATTGTAGCTCATCTGATTGCCGCTGCCGCTGCCCTGCCAGGCGCAAAACCCGTAGAAGCCGACGACGACCACAACCGCCACCAAAGCCGTCAAAGCCGCTTTGCCCAGCCGTTTGAGGTTGTAAACCTTGCCCATCATCACGCACTTTCCTACGATTTTATATTACGTACCAAGCCACTGCATCATCGTCCCGATGCAATCGCCGTCACCATCTCGTTGCAACCGTAACGCCACCGACTCGTGGCAATCGTGCCGTCATCATCACTGCAATCTCGACATCGTCATCCCGCGGCAGTCACGATATCACCGTCACCGCAATCTCGACATTGCCGTCATTGCAATCGCGATACCGCCGCCGTCACGCTGCGCCGCGACTTTGCTTGCAAGCTCAGAACTTGACCTGCGGCACCGACTTGTCGGACTCGGCGACTTGGAAATACTGGGCCTGGCTGAAGTGGAACATGCCGGCGATCACGTTGGAGGGGAACGTCTGGACGGCCGTGTTGAGCTTCTGCACCACATCGTTGTAGAACTGGCGGGCGTAGGCGATCTTCTGTTCAAGGTCGCTGAGTTGGTCCTGCAACTGCAGGAAATTCTGGTTGGCCTTGAGGTCGGGGTACGCCTCGGCGGTGGCCTGCAAGGCCATCAATGCGTTGCTCAAAGCCGACTCGGCCTGGGCACGGTCGGCGGTGGTCGACCCATTGCTGCTGGCCGCCTTGACCGCTTCGGCGCGGGCCTCGGTCACCTTCTGGAAAACCTGCGATTCGTGGGTCGCATACCCCTTGACGGTCTCGACCAGATTCGGCACCAGATCGGTGCGCCGCTTGAGCTGCACGTCGATCTGTGAGAACCCGTTCTGCACCCGGTTGCGCAGCGCGACCAGATGATTATAGGCCACGATACCCCACACCAGAATGATGATGACGATGGCCAACACGACCAGCAATGCAATTATCCCTGCGCTCATGTCTTCTCCATTCTCTGACGAACATGTTCAAGCCGACGTCGCTTCATTCTCTACATTCGACTTCAACCGCACGCTTCTCTCAACCATGATACAAGGACCCGGACTCGTGAAACGGCAGGAAGGCTCAGCACCTTGCCAAACGCACTGATACAATGCTCAACGAGAGCAGATTACAGTCCTATCATCTTGAGGGCATGAAAGAGACGGCCAACATTGCATCGGTGGAAGAAGAAGTCAGCAGACACACAGATACCGGTATCGGATGAGAATCTATCCATCGACGAGACCTCATCCAAACTCGATTCGACTCACTCCAGCCAAATATCCATCGCCAACAACGACGAAGACGAAGCCGAAGACAACCGCGTCGAGCGCGAAAGCAAGCCGTGGTTGGACCAAAATGACAACAGACACGGCAAAATCAGCAATAACAAGATTGACGAAGACGCCGGAAACACGGACGAAAACAGCGATAGTGACGGCAACGAAGACAATCAGGAAGACGATAGCAGATATAACGTCGCCAACAGCAATGAAGACGATATCTCAGACGACGACAGCGATGACACGGACAATAACAACGATGAAGAAGACAGTGACGAAGACGAAGACGGAGAAGAAGATGAGGACGACGATGAAGACGACACGGATGACGACGACAGCGAAAGAAACAGCAATAAACCCAAGTCGAAAATCGCGAGCGCTTGCGCCTTCATCTTTGTCATAGCGATTATTGCCGCACCGTTCGTCCTTCCGCATTTCGGCAGCCATTCCACGTCTTCGTCTTCAAACGAAGAGGCATTCGAAGAGAGCGTGAGAAAATCCCATATCCTCAACAAGGCCAACGACACGTTCACCGCAGATATCCAGAAGCCGCACGACCAGCTCAGCCATGCGCTGTATATCATCACCCAAAGCAGCGGCATGAACGGTCCAGCCGACACCATCGAGCAGGACGATCTCGACGACCTCAAGGTCGCCACGGCTACGGTGGCCAATTCTGGAGACAAGTTCGCCAAAACGCAAGCCTATAGCGATTACGGCAATATCCGCAAGGCTTACCAGGCATATCAAGCCAAAAACAAGAAGTACGTCAAGGTTCTCAACAACTTCAGCGATTCGGTGGTCGGCTACACTGCCACCATCAAAACCTGCCAAGAGGACGCGCAAAAATACACAAATCTCAGCGATGACCCCGATTCCGTCAATACCATACAGACGATCATCACCAACTGCGAAGCCTCCGCGCAGGGCGTCACCCAGTCCAAAGACCTGTTCATCAAAGCCTACGCGAACGCGTGCCTCAAACGCATGGGCAAGGCGCAAAAGCAACTGGAAAGGGTCAAGTCTCTCGGCTCACGGGACGAGATCCTGAACGATCTCGACAAAGCACAGAAATACTGGGCCATAGAAGACAAAATCAGGACTTACCTCTACGAGACCAAAGAATACGGGGACAGCAACCCTGTCTACAAGGAATTGGATGACGCGAAGCCGAGCGAGGAAATGAAGAGTCTTTACACGCTGATATACACCATCAAATAGGTTGCGACGTACGTTTTGCATCGCTAGTCGGTAGCACACCCAGTAGGTTTCGATGAAAAGCACGTTTTCGGGGGCTTTTCGTGCTTTTGAACGCATCGACGCTAGCTACTGCGTTGAAAAGCAGATTATTGGCCCCATTTTTCTGCTTTTCAACGCGTCAAAGTTTGGCACCGCGTTCAAAAGCTGATTATTGGCCTCACTTTTCTGCTTTTCAACGCATCATACGCTCAGAAATGCAAAAGTGCTCAGTCACCCGAGTATGGTGACTGAGCACTTTGCCCGCATTGCTACCCTCATCCAAGCATCAAGTCGGAAGAAGGCACAATGCCTCAACGCTTTTGACTACTTGCGATGCGCGCGGTAGAAGCGGATGAGGCTTTGCGTGGAGGCGTCCTGAGCCGCCAGCGCTTCGTCATCCTGCGAGATCGCCGGGGTGATCTGGCGGGCGAGCTGCTTGCCGAGCTCGACGCCCCACTGGTCGAAGGAGTCGATGCCCCAGACCGTGCCCTCGGTGAAGGTGATGTGCTCGTAGAGCGCGATCAGCTCGCCCAGCGAGAACGGGGTCAGCGCGTCGCCGAAGATCGAGGTGGTCGGGCGGTTGCCGCTGAAAACGCGGGCCGGCACGATGGACTCGGGCGTACCCTCGGCGCGCACCTCGTCGGCGGTCTTGCCGAACGCGAGCGCCTTGGTCTGCGCCAGGTAGTTGCCCAGGAAGAGCTCGTGCACGTCCTGATCGCCGTCCTTGGCCGGGTTCGGGGTGTTGGCGAAGGCGATGAAGTCGGCGGGGATCAGCTGTGTGCCCTGGTGGATCAGCTGGTAGAAGGCGTGCTGGCCGTTGGTGCCGGGCTCGCCCCAGAAGACCTCACCGGTGTCGCAGGTCACCGGGCTGCCGTCCCAGCGCACGGACTTGCCGTTGGATTCCATCGTCAGCTGCTGCAGATAGGCCGGGAAGCGGTGCAGGTACTGGTCGTACGGCAGCACGGCGTGGGTGGCCGCGTGGAAGAAGTTGCGGTACCAGACGTTCAACATGCCCATCAGCGCGATGACGTTCTTCTCGATCGGGGTGTTGGCGAAGTACTCGTCCATCTCGTGGAAGCCGGCGAGGAACTGCTCGAAGCGCTTCGGGCCGCAGACGATGGCGATGGAGGTGCCGACCGCGGAATCCACGGAATAGCGGCCGCCGACCCAGTTCCAGAAGCCGAAGGCGTTGGTCGGGTCGATGCCGAATTCCTCCACGCCCTTCAGGTTGGTGGAGACGGCGATGAAGTGCTTGCGGATAGCTTCGGCGCGCTTGGCGTCCGATCCGTCGATGGCGCCGGAGGCCTTGAGTCCGTTCAAGAGCCAGGTGCGGGCCTCGCGGGCGTTGGTGAGCGTCTCGAGGGTGGTGAAGGTCTTGGAGACGACGATGAACATCGTGGTCTCGGGGTCGAGGTCCTTCGTCTTTTCGGTGATGTCGTTGGGGTCGATGTTGGAGACGTAGCGGGCGGAAATGCCGGCGTCTGCGTAAGGCTTCAACGCCTCGTAAACCATGACCGGGCCGAGGTCGGAGCCGCCGATGCCGATGTTGACTACCGTCTCGATCTTCTTGCCGGTCACGCCGCGCCAAACGCCCCCACGCACCTTGTCGGCGAACGCGTAGATCTTGTCGAGCACCTCATGCACGTCCTTGACAACATCTTGGCCGTCGACGATATACTTGCCCTCGTCGCTTGCCGGACGACGCAGCGCAGTGTGCAGCACGGCGCGGTCCTCGGTGTTGTTGATATGCACGCCGGAGTACATGGCCTTACGGCGGTCCTCAAGGTGCACGGCCTTGGCGAGATCCGCAAAGAGCTGCAGGGTCTCGGGCTTGATGAGGTCCTTGGAGAGGTCGAAGTGCAGGTCGCCGGCCTCGAAGCTCAGCGCCTCCACGCGGTTGGGTTCTTCGGCGAACCACTTCTTGAGGTCGATGCCTTCGCTATTCAGTTCGTCAAAATGCTTTTGCAGCGCCGCCCATTCCGGTGTCTTGGTGGCGTCGATAGGAGGATTGATGGCCATAATTATTTAGGTCCTTTCATCATGTGCCGCGGGGTTTCGTGGTTTTGTCAGTCATATCCGAAAATGCCGTTCCCCACCGCTTGCTACAATCACCAATTTACTCACAAAAGCGGACACAACAGCACAAAAAGCGTCGTGCCGACCAGCCTTGGCAAAACCCGATATTTGCCAGCAAAGCGGCAGAATCAGAACGTTTCCAGACACACACGAGCCGAGACAAAACAAATAGAGAACGCTCACATCATGTCTAAACTTATCCAATCCAATCAATACACGGCAACGGCTTTTGACTTGACGCTAGATTTCTCTATGCCAACTTGATCAAACGCAACAGCGGTTGACGGACGAAACGGTCGACAAGACAGACCAGAAGCACAAACACCAGCGAAAAAACGACCTCGACCAGGAACCAATCGGCAAGCCAACCCACGCAGGCCTGCGTCCCTCCAACCGCGAAGGCACTGGCAACACGGGCCGCAACGGGATCGGCGAAACGGCTCTGCACGCCGATCCAGGAATAATACGTGAGCGCCTGCACGACATAGAAGCCCAGAATCCCAGAAGCAAGCGCCGTAACAGCGCGACGAGCGAAGGCTTTCATGCTTGCCCAGAACCGCTTCTCCGTTTTCTCGTCGCGCGGCGTATGATCAGGCTCAGCATCGCTTTCCAATGACGATTTCGCACCACGTTGCGCATCTAACGAGCCGGATCGTTCGGCTTGCGCGCCCGGGCACGCGGCACACATCAGCGAGCACACCGCGAGCAGGAACGAGATGACGGAAGTCGATTTGAACGAAAGCACCATCAGCAGCCCGTAATGACCCCCGAACGCCGCCAAGGCGACGATGCCGCTCGCGACAACGATCAGCCCGACCAAGGCAATCGCCCAGAAGCGGCGGGTCAGCCAACGAGGCGCGGCACCGAGCTTCGAAGAACCTCTCGCGTACCAACGCCGCCAAGCACAACCCAAAGCCCCGGCACAAAGATAGGAGGCGAAATAGGTGACGGCACTCATCTGCTTGCGCCAGTCCAGAACGCTCAGGGAATCGAAGAAGTTGCGACCGCTGATTGCGACATAGACGTTGAGCCCATAGATCACAACGAGCGCAACCACCCACAATGCCCCGCACCATTTCTTGCGGCACCGTTCGATGCACCAGCCGATGAACGGTGCGAGCAATATAAATAGGGCATAAAGCCACACGAATTCAAGGCTGAATATCACTTCACGCACACCACCGACCATCTGAATCGGCACCACCCAGCGGTCGATCACGGCCAGCACCGCTACATAGAACACGACCGCGGCAAGCACTTTCGCGATACGAAGCACAGACGGTTTCCACTCATCGCGCACGAATCCCCGGTGCCGCGAACGCTCGGCCATGCGCGGGACCAGAAAGAACGCCGAAATCATGAAAAAGATGTGATTGCCCCACGCCCCCAGGAACATGAGCATGGCAACCAGCCACACCGCCAGCGGAGTCGAAGAGACAATGGCGACGAACGATGGAGCCGTGCCGGCTTGCACAGCCGACGACAGCGCGTGCGGGCCGTTGACGGCGATCTGCTCGAAGACGAGCAGGAACGTATGGAATACCGCTATGCCGACAATCGCCAGCAACCGCAACAATTCGACGGCGAAAATACGCGAATGACGCTTGCCGAGAACACGCCCCCGACCCTGAGAGGAATCGCCAGGATTATCGGCTCCCGCCTCCGACGCGTTCAACGTACCGGAGGCGAGGCTTATGGACTGTTCGGACATGCCGTCCACCATACCCTTATCGCCAGATTCGCAGGCAGGCTTCCCTTAGCCGCAGAGCTTGGATTTCCGGCATCGGCCACCAAACATTCAGCCTTTAACGGTTCATCCCATCGGCCCTGACCGCTCGGGCCCCAAACCCATCGATTCAGACTCAGCGCCCCGATCCAGCGACCGATCAGATCAATTCAGAGGATATCGTCGTAGCCGACCCGCTCGAGGTAGGCGACCAGATCCTTGACCTCCTGGCTGCGGGCGCGCGGCGCGACGAGCAGCGCATCGGGGGTGTCGGCGACGACCATGTCGTTGACGCCGAGCAGCGCGATGGTGCGTTCGGTCAGCGGCATCACCACGTCGCCGGCGCTGTCGAGGCTGACGACCTTGTCGCTGTCGCCCAGGATCTTGATGTTGCGGCTTCCGGTGCTGGGCAGGAGCGCTGCCACGGAATTGAAGTCGCCGATATCGTCCCAGCCGAAATCTCCGGGAACCATCGCCACGCCTCCGGCCACGCTCAACGGCTCGGCCACCGCGTAATCGAACGCGATCTTCTCGATGCCCGGCCAGTAGGTCGCCATCGCCTCATCGATCGCCTCGTTGTCGACAGTGGCCTCATTACCAGCACCAGCGTCGTTACCGCCGTCGGAGTCAGCGGGACTATCGCCATCACCGCTATTGTTGCTATCACCGCCAATAGCACCAATCACATCCGCATGCTCTCCGTCTTCGCCGTTCCCCGCCTTGGTCGCCGCATGCTTCGCTGCCGCGATTTCGGCCTCGGAGGCGGCCTCGTCACTATCAGCATCGCTATCGACGGCCATATAAGCATCGGCGATATGCGAAATCGCATCATACATGTCTGGCTTGTATTCGCGCAGATGGTCGAGCAACACGTCGGCGCGCATCACGAACATGCCGGCGTTCCAACGGTATTCACCGGTGGAAAGGTAGGCCTGGGCCGTGGCTGAATCGGGTTTTTCAACGAAACGCTCCACCAGACGCGCGCTTGGCGCATCCGGGATTTCGGCAGCCAACGAACGGCCTTGATGGATATAGCCGAAAGCCGTGGACGGCCGCGAGGCGGCAATGCCGATCGTGGTCACGTATCCGGCACGCGCCGCCGCCACCGCCTGACGCACCGCCTCGGCGAAAGACTCATCGCCTCGAATAACGTGATCCGCTGCGAACGACCCTACGACGATATGCTCGCCGTGTCGCCGCGCCAAAATCGCCGTGGCCAACGCAATGGCCGCCGTCGAGTCGCGCGGCACAGGCTCGGCGAAAATGTTGGATTCCTTGAGCTCCGGCAGTTGCGCCTCGACCGCAGCGACATGCCGCCAACCTGTGCTGACCACGATGCGTTCGGAGCCGGCGAGCCGCGCAAGCCGATCGAACGTGGACTGGATCAGCGTGCGTCCGCTGCCCATCAAATCGTACAGGAACTTAGGCTTCGCCCCGCGACTGAGCGGCCAGAGCCTTGAGCCGGTGCCGCCGGCGGGAATGATGGCATAAAAGTCCTCGAAACCCCTGCTTGGCATGTCCGACATTGTTTTTTCCAAATTGCCATCCCCTTTCGCGCGTTTCCAGCCTGACTGCTCCTTACATCTCTTGGTCTATTGTCGCGCGGCCCGTTGTCATTACACACTGCGTTCACGCCTTTCAACGACGCGGCGATTCAACCTCTGTGATTTCACGGTTTATCTGCCGAAACATGACCGATAAAGCGAATCACGCTGAACCCAAGACACGGCCGAACGCGACGCTTGTGGACAAAATACACAGTACCCGGTATTATTATTGTTTTGTGCGCGAGTGGTGCATACCGCTCGGGCAATTGCCGCTTTAGCTCAGTTGGTAGAGCGTCTCACTCGTAATGAGAAGGTCGACAGTTCGATTCTGTCAAGCGGCTCTTTTGATTCACTCCCTTAACAATTAGTGCACAATCGCGAATCTGCGTCGAAAAGCACGAAAAACAGCCTCAAATCATGCTTTTCGACGCAGTCATTTCAAGACCAGCGTCGAAAAGCAGCAAATCAGCCCCGAAAAGGTGCTTTTCGACGCAGCAAGACCATATTCCGCGGTTCTGTGCTTACTCGCTCTCGGTGGCGATGGCCTTATGCTCGGTGTCGGCGTTTGGCAGGAAGAACGAGGCGACGAGACCGATAACGGCGAAAACGACCATGAGGATGAAGCCCCAGTTGTAGCCGATGGCTTGCGCGGCGGCCTTACCGGTAGAGGCCTGGGAGGTGGCGGCAAGCGAGATGACCAGCATCGCAAGCGCCGTACCCAACGAGCCGCCGACCTGACGAACTGTGGACGAAGCGGCGTTGGCATGGGCGGTAAGGCGGGCGGCACTCAAGTTGATACCGGCGGTGAACGTGGTCATCATCGTGAAGGATATGCCGACCATGCGCAGCGCGTAGCATAGGCCGATGAGCCACAGGCTGGTTTTCGCGCTGAACCAGAGCATCGGCACCGAACCAAGTAAGAGCATCAGGAAGCCGAAGAGCGAGAGCTTCTTGATGCCGAGCTTGTCGTACAGTGTGCCGGAAATCGGGTTGCAGACCACCATCACCAAGGCGCCGGGCATCATCACCAAGCCGCTGACCAACGCCGATTCGCCGCGTGTGGTCTGCAGGTAGAGCGGCAGCACCAGTTCGATGCCGACCATGGCGATGTTCGCGATGGTGCTTAACAGCGTGCACAGGTTGAAGCGGGCGTTGCCGAAAACGTGAAGGTCAAGCAACGGCTTGGAAAGCTTGAACTGGCGGATGCAGAACAGCGCCATAATGACCACGCCGACGACGAACAGCACCGCAAGCAGCAACGTGATGCGCCCGGTGTTGCCGACCTCGGACAGCGCATAAAGGATGAGGCCGAAGCCGAAGATGGACTCGGCGAAGGAGATGACATCAGTGGTGCAGGGACGCGGCGAGGTGATGTTACGTACCAGCGGGACGGCGAGAATCGCGGTGACGGCGCTGGCGAGCGCGAGGATGATGAACAGCGTTTTGAAACCCGAGACCTTGAGGATCAGGCCAGAAATGGTGGGGCCGACCGCGGGTCCGAAACCGATGACCAAGCCGGTAATGCCCATGGCCATGCCGCGCTTTTGCGGCGGAAACATCATGAGGATGACGTTCTGGATGAACGGCATGAGTCCGCCAGCGGCAATCGCCTCGATGATGCGGCCCGCGAGCAGCACCCAGAAATTCGGCGCGAAAATACAGACGAGCGAACCGACAAAGAAAACGGACATCAAGGTCACGAACGTGGTGCGCAGATTGAAGGACTCGAACACCCACGCCGACATCGGAATCATCAGCCCGACCACCAGCAGGTAGGCGGTTGTCAGCCATTGTGCCGTAGCCTGACTGACCGAAAACGCCCCCATGATCGTCGGCAGCGCGTTGTTCAGGAACGTCTCGGCCATCAGCGCCGTGAACGAACCGAGCAGCAGCACCGCCATCATCAGCCCGCGCTGACGCGAAGTAATCGACGAAACCGATACCCCGCTTCCCTGCCCGGATACGGATTGCGAAACCGCAGCTTTTTGCCGCGCATCTTTCTGCTTTGCAGATTGCATCTTATTACTCCCCGATTCGGATGGTGTGGATTGTACGGTTACCGACCGCGCACCCGAAACGTTGCGCTGCCCGTCTTTCCGCTTTTGCGATTGTTGATTTGTCATTGCCAGCCTTTCCTAAATTTATAGCAAGCTACAGTTTGGATAAAAAAGATCGCCTTATCGACGTGAAATTACGCGCCGGTCCCCTCCAGCCTCGGCCAACCACAGCAATGAAATCACGTTCATGCCCATCGACGGCTTCAGTGCCAAGAAAATACCCGATATACCAATTGTCTTTTCACCAATACCGCGGAATTCCACCGTTCCAAACAATCGGCTTATCACCGGCCGCAGCACGCAAGTGCCAATCAACCCCATATCGGTGTTCCCTGCAACGCAATCGTCATCAACCGTCGCGTTCATTGCGCTGCCCCTGCCGAAAAGTTCGCAATGATTCGCTTGAGCGTGCTGACCAACATCTTCTGCTCGGAGCCTTTCAAGCCATCGGTAATGCGTGCGTTAATCTGCCCCATCACGGCATGGATATCATCGGCACGCCGGTCCATCAGCCGCTGCCCCGCGTCGCTGAGCTCGAGCAGAATCTGCCGCCGGTCGCTTTCCAGCTGCGAAGTCTTGATAAGACCAGCGCTTTCGAGCCGCTTGACAATGCCCCGAATCGTGGGATGGCTCAACACGAACCGGTCGGCAATCTCGCGCTGGGTGACGGCGTGCCCGTGCGCGTCGTGCAGATAAACCATCAACGTAATCTGCGGCCCGGTGAGGCTATAGCCTTCGAACATCGAAGCGACGCGGTTGTTAAGCTCCTTCTCGATCAAGGTATTCGCCACCTTGATCAGCGGCCCCAAACTATCAGCTCCGGCCGTGTTGAACTTCGTCTCGTCCATACCCATAGCTTGCTACACTAATTCCCGCGCCCGACTTATTGCAAACAAAAGGTATCGTTCAATCTGCTGTTTTGACTTCAAATGCTTGAAGCCAACAGCGTGAGGGCATGAACACCCAGACTTGGCATTCCATCGGCCGACTTGCGCTCGGGGACGACCAACGCCGACAACCGACGCTGGAACATTGCCACACCGAACGCCATTGATTAATTTCCATCCGGTATTTCGGGCATCCCCGGCAACCCGCCAGCGCCGTTATCGTTGTCATCGTCGTCATCATCGCTCTTCGGCGGCGGACATGCATGGATACTGCCGTCAGGCTCGCCGTCACACACGCGCATGTATTCGATAAGCTGCCCCTCGCCGTTGCCCTCGACGCACAGCGGCTCCCCGTCATGCGGGGTCGGGTCATCGCCATCAAAGCATCCGCCATAATGCTTTTGGAGCGCCTTCATGAGCATTGGCGAATCCTCCGCATCGGCTTCGCAACTCAATTTTTCATCGCCGCCACCCGCTTCCCCGCCAGACAGCGAGATGGACAGAAATGTGTCCGGATTGTTGTTGACGGTGAAACGAAAGCCGACACTGACCGGCGTGGTGCTGACGCTTTTGCGAGAGGTGTCGATGCTATACGACGTGATGACCGGCTTGCCGTGCCCGTCCACGGCCTTATCGGTTAACGCGCCGGGTTCCACCCACGTTCGCACGCAATCCGAATACAGCGCCTTGGCCTCCTGAGACCGCGCGAGAGCGGGGATGTCGGCCCGCCTCTGCATGTCGTCCAAACCGGCCATCAGAGGAAAGCTGAACAAGATGAGATAAGGGGCGAACACGATCAACAACGCGATCGCCGCTATGACGCTTACGATGATCACGATTTTGGAGACGTGCTTTTTCGGCTTTTGGGGCGGCAGATACGGGGAGACCGGAGGCTGAGGGTACCTTGGCGGCTGCGGATAAGACGGTTGCTGATAGCCACTAGTGTACGGACTCATAGACACTATGATAACGGCCAGCATCAAGAATCGGCCCGCTGCCCCATCCGAACGAAAAATCACCGATCAGCGCCGCAGACTCCCCCACCGGTAAACCGAGTCAATCGGAAAGCAGCAAATCCAAAACCTGCCAGACCAGGCCCCGCCCGCAATTGTTTTGCAGCGCCGCTCTTGCTTTCCGGTTCGATACGACTTTATTTAGTCAGAATGATTTCAGACAACTATTTTAGAAGATGGCAATCATTCTTATGTGAGGAATCAATCATTTTTAGTTACTCTTTTTCGATATTTATCGATAATCTCCACGTACAATAAAAGAACAATTTATATTTGCAAGGAGGCAAAACATGAAAGCTGTTCGTTATTACGGTAAGGAACACGTTCAGATCGACGATATCCCAGAACCGACGCTCAAACCCGGGACAATAAAGATTCATCCCGCTTTCACCGGAATCTGCGGATCCGACCTGCATCTCTATTACGACGGGGAGCAGAACGGCGGCAACTCAGCCACCGAACCGCACCCGCTCTCCGGCGAGACGCTTCCGGTCGTGTTCGGACACGAATTCTCCGGCACCGTCGAAGCCATCGCCGACGATGTCGACACCGACCTCAAGGTCGGCGACCGCGTGGTGGTGGAGCCGGTCATGGTCTGCGGCGAATGCGATGCCTGCAAGTCCGGAAACTACAACGTCTGCGAGAAGCTGGGCTTCATCGGCATCAACGGAGGCGGCGGCGGCATGAGCGAGCATATCGTCGTCGAAGCCAAGCGCGTCTTCCCCGTCGGCGACATGCCGCTCGACCAGGCCGCGCTCATCGAACCGCTTTCCGTGGCCTATCACGCCGTTCGCCGTACCGACGTCAAAGCAGGCGACACCGTGGTGGTCGGCGGTGCCGGACCGATCGGGCTGCTTGTCGGCACCGTGCTCAAGGCCAAGGGCGCCAAAGTCATTATTTCCGAGCTTTCCGAGGTCCGCAAGAACAAGGCCTTGGAATCCGGAGCCGCCGATATCGTCGTGGATCCGAGCAAGGAAGACCTCAACGAACGCGTACGCAAGGAGACGAACGGCAAGGGTGCCGATGTCGCCTTCGATTGCGCCGGCGTCGGCGTTGTGGTCCATCAGCTGCTTTCCTGCCTCAAGCAGGAAGGCAAACTGGAAATCGTCGCGGTCCATGTCAAGCCGCTCGAGATCAACGTCACCAACGAATTGACCTTTGCCGAGCGCGACATCCAGGCTTCACTGGGTTACGCCAATGATCACGAAAAGGTCATCAAGATGGTGCGCGAGAAGGGCGTCGATCTCTCGCCGTTCATCACCGACAAGATCAAGGCCGAGGACATCGTCAAGGACGGCTTTGAGAAACTGCGCAATGACGGCGAGCATCACGTCAAGATCCTCGTAGAACTCTAAAGAACATCAGACTTCTCGGCCTTATAGCCGAGACCACATTGCCAACAAAACGGGTCGTTGCCTTCGGGCAGCGGCCCTTTTCATACATACCACGACCGATGCCGGAGTTTTATGAGACACCGAAACCGACACCGATGCCATCGCCGAAAGCGCGGCAACAACCCGTTTCCTATAAAGCCACCGCTTAAAAACGGGATCGCGGATCGTTATCGCGCCACTTTCCGCAGCTATGGTCACCTATCCGGCAGCCAAGTCAAGCATCAAGTGCATTAATCCGAAACCATTGCGTCCGAACAATCTGGGACAACGCCAAGCACGAAGCGGCAACCCGTTGCGCACGCACAATCCCAAGGCACCACACAATCCCATAGCGCACGCACAATCCCATAGCGCCGACTTATATGCCAAGTTCCTTGACCCACCCGGACAACGTCTCCTCGCTTACATCCGCAGTGAAGCGACGACCGGTCTTCCACGTCGCCTTGGGCGCGCAACCATGCAGATGCTCTCCGTTTGCACCGTCAAGACTCCCGCCGGAAGTGGCGAACGTGACGACGGTCTTGCCCGAGAAATCCTGGCTTTCCAGGAACGTGCGCACAATCTGCGGCGCGACACCATACCAGATCGGATAACCGACGAACACCACGTCATAGCCGCTGACATCGATGGAAGCAGCCATCTTGGGGCGGGCATCGACGGCATGCTCGACGCTCGCCCGGCTTTTGTCGTCATCCGCGTTGAGGTCGGAGGCGATATAGGGCATCGACGGCCGGATCTCCTCAATATCGGCCTTGGCGACCTTCGCCAACTTCTGCGCCACAGCGCGCGTGTTTCCCGAAACAGAACAATACGTTACCAATACTTTGTCGGCCATGAAGCTCCCTTTCTCCCGATAATCATTGAGGATCCGAACTCAATGACACCAAAACACAGTGTAAGCCAAACCCATACAAAAGTGACATATCTCACAAGCTTTATCGTTTCTTATCGAATTCGAGACAAGCGAACCGCGCTGCAACGCCGCTTCGCGAGCACACCATATAATGGCTTCAACACAACATAACGAGGTGACGATGACGCAACTGGACGACGGCAACAACACGTTTTACCAACACCGGCTCGAACGACTGGGCATCGCCTATCGGACCATTCGCCACGACCCGGTGACCACCATGGAACGCAGCCTCGAATTCGACTGCCTCATCGCCAAGAACATGCTTGTCCGCAACAAAAGAGACGACACCTATTTCTTGCTGATGACCTCGCCCACGGCGCGAATCGATTTCAAAAAACTCGCGCAAACCCTGAAAACCAGCCGCAGCAGCCTGAATTTCGCAAGCGCCGACGAGCTTGCCGCCGTATTGCACACCGTCAGCGGGTTAGTCTCTCCGCTGGCCGTACCAGAAAGCCATGTCGCCAATCTGCGATTGCTGGTCGACACGCAACTGTGCCATCAGCCAGCGCTTGGTTTCCACGCCGGAAAAAATACCGAGACCTTGGTTGTCAGCTATACGGATCTGCAAAAATTCTGCGAGCTGCTTGGCTACACGATTACGCCAATCGCGCTCTGACGCAGAGCTGCTCTAAAAGCCCGACACCCCACGCTTCCCAATGGTTCTATGCTGCTTGCCGTACAGGGCAATTCGAGCATTTCCTAGCCGTTCCAACTTTGGCACCGCTGCGGTGTACGGCAATGGCACAACGGCCCCGAACGCCTGAAACATCAATCGAAAGCTTGCCCGACGCCGCTGCCGGCTTGCATTCAGAACCTAAAACCAAGTGCGCGCAAAGGGACTCGAACCCTCACGAACAAAGTCACAGGAACCTAAATCCTGCGCGTCTACCAATTCCGCCATGCGCGCGTAACACCATTCAATTTACCAGACGTCCCGCACAATGCGCGGCCACCGCCGATCACCGCCGACAAGATGCGGGTACCATCGCACTCGCCTTGTCATAGTCCACAAGTTGCAGAAGTAATCACAAAAATACGGCGATTTCTGTGATTACTTCTGCGTTTCCCAATCAATTACAGAGAAAATCACAAAAAACAGACGATAAGTGTGATTATCTCTGCACCGCCGCGCCAGAAGCCAAGCCGCACGCGACAACTTGCACAAAACCTCGCTTTTGCCGATCATGCTGCAGCAAACCCCATCACACCTCACGCGCCATCAGATAGTCGGTCTGCTTGTCATCTCCCTGCCAGAACGCATGCTGGCCGACACGCACGAAACCTTTGCCGGAGTAGAAGCGTTTCGCGGGCTCGTTGTGCTCCCACACGCCAAGCCACACCTTGTGCAGGTCGCGTTCGCGGGCCGTTTTCAACGCCAGATTCATCAGCCGGGTGCCAAACCCATGCCCTTTGAACGCCTTCTGAATGTAAAGACGCTGGATTTCCATCGCGCCAGGCCCCATATCCTCGATCTGTGCCAAGCCGAAATTGAGCTTCATATAGCCTGCGGGAATTCCGGTCCGAGCACCGCCATCGTCGGCTTTGCCGGAACCGGAAACCTCGGAATCATCGCCCTTGCAGGCATCGACGAAATCAGTGAGAACAACGGAATCGTCCGTATTGCGCGTACCCGGCCCAACCCGCGCTTTCGTCCCGACTTGTGCGCAAGAAGGCACCACCATGACGAAAAACATCGAATCGGGATTGGCCAATTCATCACGCAGGATCGGCTCGGCGTATGACTCTTCGAGGAATTTTCGCATATCGGCGTCCGAACTCGTCCCGTCGAAGGTATCGACGTACGTTTCAACGCTCAGCCGGTGCAGCATCCCGGCATCGTCGACGCCGCACCGCCTGATAAGGCTCGAAACCCGCGAACCTGAATCCACTGAATTCGTCGAACTTGCCATCAGACCATCACCCCTTGTACTCTTCTCGATATTCTACGGTCCCGGCCACCTTTTCAGCTCGCACCATCCTGCAATGCCAACCGACACAACAAACGCGAGGGATCCAGCGCTTTCGGCCCCTCCCATATCCGGACAAGCGAGATGACATCACGACACCAGACATCCCCTATTTTGATATTGATGACATTGTATGGGAATTCCGCCCGGTCTAGGCAACGCCGAAGTCTATGATATGTCAAAGTACAACGAATCATTGGCCATACCGTCACGCAGGAAAAGAGAGAAACCAAGCCCATGTCAGCACTCATTCAACCGGCGACACTGTTGCTCATCATCGCGCTTGGATACCTCTTCAAACGAAGCGGCATCTTAGGGGCGAAAGACTATCGCGTGGTGCAGGTGCTCGAATTCGATATCGTTCTGCCAGGTGTCATCATCTACTCCTTTGCCACCAATCCGCACAAACTCAACCTTCTGCTGCTTTCCGGCTTCTCGTTTTGCGCCGCGACGATTCCACCACTGCTGATTTTCCTCACCACCCGCCATCGTCCGGTGTCCGACCGCGCGTTTCTGATGCTCAACGGCGGCGGATTCAACGTCGGCTGCTTCTGCTTCCCGATGGTTCAGGCGTTTCTTGGCCCGGGCGCGCTGATACCCGCCGCGATGTTCGACATCGGCAATGACATCATGGTCGCCGCCGGCACGAACGTGATGACGCAGAACCTGCTGCACATCGCCCCCGGCAAGACGCTGGCCGAACAGAACGCCGGCGACGCACCCGTACTGCCGCGCATCAAAGCCACCGACCGCGATGCCCGCAGATTGCAGCGCCGTGCGCTGATTCGCAACGTCATCAAAGGTTTCGTCTCCTCTCCGGCGTTCGACACCTATATTCTGATGCTGATCCTGATGCTTTTCGACTTCCATTTCCCGACGTGGATCGCCCAGGTTTCGCAACCGTTTTCAGCGGCCAACGCGTTCTGTTCGATGGTGATGGTCGGTATGCTCACCGATCTGCCCGCCTCGAAGCGCGACCTCAAATCCGTCGGCGAGGTCATGGCCTGGCGCCTGCCGTGTGCCATTATTTTCGCGTTGCTGGCCTGGTATATCCTGCCGTTCAGCCCGCTGATCCGCGAGACCGCCGCCATGTGCTGCCTCGCACCGACGGCCATTTTCTCGACGATGTTCACCGACAAGGTACTCGGCAACGCCAAGCTCGCCGGCTTCATCCTCTGCCTGACCGCGGTGGTCGGCACGATCATGATGAGCGTGGCACACCTGCTGATTCACATGTAGCGGATGCGCTCGCTTGTACAGCGGCACGGATGAATCAGGAAGAAAAGCATCGAAACGGACCTAAAATACCATTTCTCACTGCATTGCAATTTGCTCGGGTTCATCGATAAAGCTCATTTGCGCTCAGCTTATATGCTTGTTTCGGATTCTTACGAAGAAGCTCGTCTTCCGCCGGTTCCCTGCTTAAAAACAGTAACGCGAAACAGCTGCCCCCTCCCCCGCGAGCCTGACCCCATCCTAAATACCATTTTGTGGTCTATAAGCCCAAGTCCGCGGCTCAGCCGATGAGTTCCTTGATTTCAGGGGCCAAGGCGACGAAAGCCTTGTGGCGATGGGAAATCGCGTTCTTCTCTTCGGCGGTCATCTCGGCACTGGTCAGTTTTTCGCCGTTGGCGTTGCGGCGGCCGGGCTGATTGTCCGGCACAAAAATCGGATCGTAGCCGAAACCGTTGTCGCCACGGCGCTGACGGATGATCGTCCCCTTCATTTCGCCGAGCCTGGCCACTTCCTGCGCCTGCGGCACCGAACCGTCATCGCGCTGTTCACGGCAGTCCTGCGGCACCACCAGCGCCGCATCACAACAGAATCTGGCACCGCGCTTGTTGTCTGGAATGTCGGCGATCTGCGCGAGCAACAGATCGATGTTGGCCTCGTCATCGCCGTGCACGCCCGACCAGCGCGCCGAAAGAATGCCTGGGGCCGCGCCAAGCACATCGACGATCAGCCCGCTGTCATCGGCGAGCGCCGGCAATCCGGTCCGCCTGGCCACGTCCCTCGCCTTGAGCAGCGCATTCTCTTCAAAGGTCACACCCGTTTCAACGGGGTCCGGCAGATTCATCGAACCAGCGGACACCAGCTCGATATGTTGCGCGGCCTGGCCCAACTCAGCTTCGATGATATTGCGAATCTCCGGTAGCTTGCCTTCATTATGCGTGGCGACGACGATTTTCATAGCGTTTCCTTACTGTTGTATGCCTGCACATTCGTTTATTGACATAGTCCGCGTCGCAAAACCTCCACCAACCTCAACTAGCGGCACTTTCATGACGCCAAACGCACCATTGGCGACACAAAACCTCCAGCAGTCTCAGATGATGGCGCATTTGCGACGCAAAATCTCGCAGCCGCCGCTAGTCCTTGGCGAGCGCCTCGTTCTGCGCGCGCTGGAGCTCCTTGTTGCCCTTTTCGGCCAGCTCAAGCAGCACATTGAGCTCGTCACGGGTAAAGGGGCGATGCTCTGCGGTGCCCTGGATCTCGATGAACTTGCCGGAACCGGTCATGGCAACGTTCATGTCGGTCATGGCCTGGCTATCCTCGATATACGGCAAATCAAGCATCGGAGTGCCGTTGATGATGCCCACCGAAACGGCGGAAATCTGGTCCTTGATCGCCTTCTGCGCCGAACGGATGCGCTTGTGCTGTTCGGCCCAGTGCAACGCATCGACCAGCGCGACATAAGCACCGGTCACCGAAGCCGTGCGGGTGCCTCCGTCGGCCTGCAGCACATCGCAATCCAGCTGCACCTGGTTCTCGCCCAGCGCCTTCATATCGATGACACCGCGCAGGCAGCGACCGACCAAACGGCTGATTTCCTGTGTACGTCCGCCGACTTTGCCCTTGACCGATTCTCGCGGTGTGCGTTCGGAAGTGGCGCGCGGCAGCATCGCATACTCCGCAGTAACCCAACCAAGCCCGGAATCCTTGCGCCAACGCGGAACCCCCGGTGTGAACGTCGCGGTGCACATCACACGGGTGTTGCCACATTCGATGAGCACGGAACCTTCCGGGGCATCGGTGAAATGACGCGTGATTTTGACGGGCCTCAGCTCGTCGACGGCACGTCCATCGGGGCGCACCACAGTACTTTTATCCAGTAAATCTTTGATTTCAGCCATACCGCCAACCTACCATCAGCCGGTCACGTCAGATTACAGAGCCTGCTGCTTCAGCGAATCCCACACCGCGCGCAATATCATCCGCCTGCTTTCGGGCAGAGCCACACTCCCCCAATATGGCATACCCTCAAACGCCAAATGCGCCTTTCCTAGCATCAAACCGTAGGACTGCTAGAAAAGGCGCATTCTTTACCGTACTGCCATATCGCTCAGTTGCGTACGCTGCCAATCAACGGTTTCTTCGGCAGCACCTTGTCGATCAGGAAAATGACCAGCCCCATGATGGCAAAGGCGACGATGCACATCGCGATATTGATCCACATCTGGTTCCAGCCGATTGCGTTGACATCGATGAAACCGTACGGATACGGATTGCCGCCGGCCTCAGGCCCGGAATGCGGCCAAAGTTGCGCACGAATCAGGACGAAGGCCAGATAGAACGGGAAATAGATGAGCCAGGTAAGCGTGTAGTGCCATTTGAAGCGGCGATGGGCATCGAAAAGAATGAAATCGATAACCGCCATGATCGGCGCTACCCTGTGCAGGATGACATTGGTCATGACGCCGAACACGTATTTCGCGGTGGCGGGATTGGCCGGCGGCAGCAGCGTGGCCGCCACGACGCCGGTAATCACGATATACAGCGTCAGGATGCCTTTGAGCCAAGCGGGCGGCTGCTTGCCGTCGATGAGGCATGCGACACCGGCCCAAAGCATCACCAGACCCAAAAGAAAATTGGTTTCGTACGTAAAGTAGACCCAATAGCTGGGCTCGCCCCAGGCCACGCTCGTCCAGGCCAGGCAGAGAAACGCGATGACGAGACGATATATTCCGACAAAATATTTCATGCAAGCCAGTTTATGGATAACTCACGAAAATACGAAACCCGAAATTATTCCAGCCTTCCAAGCAATCACCCCCACCTACGTGTACCGTATGACGGGCCGAGGGCCTTCGTAACCTTTACAGCCATGCGCCTGACATTCGTCTCAACCATGCAGGGCTCGAGATTTCCGGCACGGCCAGCAGCAACCGTCGGGGTTTCATCCATCCCCAGAAACGCAACCGTCAACTCAGGCCGGATGTCCGGAACAAGAAGCCGTCTTTCCCTCCAGCACTCAGCAAGCCAAATCGCCAACGCTCAGCGCCCAACCACATACGTATCGGGAAACCGACAAGGGACGAAACGAAACACACCACCGAAATGTCTACTTATAGTCATAATTACCATTAATCGCTGTATCGGGTTAGAATCAAGATGAAAAAAACACCGCGGCCGGGCGCAACCGACAACGCAAATCCCATGTCCGAGCCGGCCACATCGACGACACCAAGGGCACGGAGCACAACCTTAAGGGAGCATGTGATGCTGGATTATTCACCGGCTTTAATGACCGATATGTACGAATACACGATGCTGGACGCAGCGCTCAGGGACGGAACCGCAAACCGCAAATGCGTTTTCGAGGTGTTCACCCGTCACCTGCCCGAAGGCCGCCGCTACGGTGTCGTCGCCGGCACGGGGCGCATCCTCGACGCACTCGAGCGTTTTCACTTGAACGACGACGACCTCAAGTTCCTCTCCGACCGCAAAATCGTGAGCCCCGAGACCATCGAATGGCTCCGCAACTTCAAATTCACCGGCTCGATCAAGGGCTACCGCGAAGGCGAGATGTACTTCCCGGACTCCCCCATCCTCGAGGTCGAAGGCACATTCGGCGAATGCACCCTGCTCGAGACGCTGCTGCTTTCAATTCTGAATTATGATTCCGCCGTGGCCGCCGCCGCCTCGCGCATGTCAAGCGCAGCGGGCAAGCGCCCTTGCATGGACATGGGCGGGCGCCGCGCCAACGAATGGGCCGCCGTAGCCGCCGCTCGCGCCGCCGTAGTTGGCGGATTCCAAGGCACCGCCAACCTGCTGGCCGCCCAACTTTACGGCCTGAAGGCCATCGGCACCTCGGCCCACTGCTTCACCCTCGTCCATGATTCCGAACGCGATGCCTTTACTTCACAGATCAACGCCATGGGCGCCAACACGACCCTTCTGGTCGACACTTTCGACATCAAACAAGCCATCAAGACCGCCGTCGAGGTGGCCGGCCCCGAGTTGGGATGCGTACGCATCGATTCAGGCGATCTCGCCGCGCTGGCCCAGCAGACCCGCAACCAGCTCGACGCCCTGGGCGCGAAGAACACGAAGATCACCGTGACCAACGACCTCGACGAATATGCGCTGGCCGCCCTGCAGTCCGCGCCTGTCGATTCCTACGGGGTGGGCACGATGCTGGTGACCGGTTCCGGCGCGCCCACCTGCGCAATGGTCTACAAACTCACCGAACGCGAAGGCGAGGACGGCGAGATGGTGCCCGTCGCCAAGAAATCCGAACACAAGGCCACAGTGCCGGGCCGCAAGCTGGCCTTCCGCTCCTACGAATATGGGCTTGCCAACGGCGAGCACGTCATCTCCGGGTCCGAGGAGAAACTCGCCAAATTCCAGCCCGAAGACGGCTGGAAGGACCTCATGGTCACCTACATGGACCATGGAGAGGCCAACAAGCAGTATCAGGGCCACGACGCCATCACCACCGCGCACGACTACCATGCAAAGGCCCTGGCCGAACTGCCGATCACCGCGCAGTCGTTGATGAAGGGCGATCCGTCAATCCCGACACAAATCGACGTACTCTGAATACCGAAACCCATATGGGTCTTGACTTTCACAAGAGAGTCAAGACCCATATTTTTGTCGTTCATCAACACATTTCAACTCATCGGCAATCTTGGTGCCACCAAGTGCGCATTTTTCATGCGATTCCCTCCATTTTTAGTCATTTTTGGGGGACTTGGTGCACCAAGTCCCCCAAAAACACACGATATGACCTTGATTTCATGGATTTAGACCATGTTGGATGCACCAAGAACGTCCAAATCACGCGAATTCACAATTTCATCACAGTTTTCAACGAACAGTCTCGACAAACAGTCTCAACGAACAGTCTCAACGAATTGCCTTAGCATAAAAATTCATCAGGGGTTCGGAGTGCATCAATTGTCGACGCGCCCCGAACCCCTAACCGGCAGAAAGCCGATACCGAGCACTCAGCCCATCATTTCCTCGTAGATACGCTTGCAATCGGGGCAAACCGGATACCTTGAAGGATCATGCTTCGGCACCCAGATCTTGCCGCACAACGCCACCACGGGCCGCCCGGTAAGCTGCGATTCACGCATACGGTCGCGCGAAACATAATGCGCAAAACGATCCGCATCACCGTTGTCGTCAAGTTTATTTTCCTCTTTGGTTTCCGGTCGTTCCAGAACCGCCGTTCCCGCACCGGAATCCGGATCCTCGGAAGGATTCTCGAATCCCGCCATATCACGCCAATCACTCGGCCGCCCGTCAATATTCAACAGTTCGAAAAAGCCAGTCATAACGTCTCCTTATTTGACTACCCGATTGTCCGCTTATCCGGCCGTACACCCCTCATCACAATACTTGCCTCCATCATAACGTCGGGCATTTACCGCGCCACGGCCAATCAGTCATCATCCTGCCGGTATCATCTCAATCGCCGAATTGATCCTGCGTCCACCGATGGCCGCCGGGATCGAGAGCGTCGTAGTCATCGACCTCCTTACCTGTATGACAATTGAACATGGTCACGTGCATCTTGAACGTTCCGGGCTGGCGTCTGAAATAATGCAGCACCATGGTATCGTACGGGAACGTGCCCCAGAACCAAGGGGCCGAATCCTTGTCCAGCCAAACCGAAAAACGAGAAAGATCCTTGCTGACCGTGTAATGGTATTCGGGTTTGCGAGACAGAAACCCTGCGGCGTAATAGTTGATCTCGTGCTCCCGATCGATGATCTCCCTGCGCCGCTGCCGCTCGGTGACCTTGAAGACCAGCTCACCCTTCTTGTTGACGGTGACGTCGGTGAAGTCCCCGCTGCTTTTGAATTCTTTCGCCGCCTTTTTCTTGTCCTTATCCGCGCACGGCATGACGATTGTCTCCATTTTGTCAGGATTCGTCTTGGCTGCGGTTTTGATCGGTTTAAGCCCGGAACAGCCCGGCAACGCGACGAGCGCAAACACCACGACGACGAGCAACGCCATGATTCTGCGCAACCCAAGCCATGGTTTTGCGGCGTCTGCCGCAGTTCCTTTTGCGTTCCCCGTCATCATTTCCCACCGAATTTCCTGTACGGGAAGTCCCACATCCTATCGCCCATAAACTCGTGCCGATCGACCTGTTTGTTCGCCAGACCGTCATAAAGGAGGATGCTCATATCGTATCGGGTATGGCTTTTGTCCTTCATGTAATACTCAAAACCGATCAGCGCCGGAATCATGCCGAAAATGCTCGGTATCATGGAACGCGGCAGGTCTTTGTCGGTCCACACGCGCATCAAAGGCGGCTTGCCGGTGGCGTCATCCGCCTCGTCCTTGTGCCAGATCCGATAGTGATAATACGGGCTTTTCTCCAAAAACGCCTCGGCTTCGACATCGATGCGACGCTCGATCCATTTGACGGCCTTGTCGTTCTGGTCATCGTCGACGCGCAATATAAGGTAACCTTGGTCATCAACATAGCACAGCGAGCTGTAATCGTCGCCGGCCGCACGAATCCGAGACTCTATCTCCTGGGAGCTGACACCTTTGCCGTCCTCGGAAAGCCTGGCGACCAGTTCCGGGGGAAACATGACATCCCTGACCGTTGTTGTGCCGGTTTCGTTGACACCGATCCGATACTTTACGTTATGCGTGGGAGCGCTCTGTTTCAGCACACCGCAACCCGCCACCGCCGTCAGCATGACGAGCAACGTCATCACGAACGCCGCACCGCGACCGGCCAACCGTCTATTGCTTCTGCGCATTCACCGACCTTCTTGCCGTATCTGCCCTACCGAAATCCTTTTTACCGACCACGACACAAGCTTGGACACGCAACCAAAGACCAACGTTTTGTGCCGCAGTCGGCATGTTTCCTCCTTTTCATCGTACCTGATATCTCATTGCCGCATACTCTGCGCCTCGCTTGGCACAGCGGAAATCAGCGTCAGGCGTTATTGTTGGTGATATGACTATTGCAGTGTGCCCAGGCTCATATGATCCAGTCACGGCAGGGCATTTGGACGTTATCGAACGCAGCGCGCGCATCTTCGAGACGGTACACGTCGTGGTGGCTGTCAACTCCGCGAAAACCCCGATGTTCTCCGAAAACACTCGTGTGGACGTCATCAAGCGGGCGCTGGTCAAAGACGGCTATCCTCACGTGATAGTCGCTTCGACCGACGGGCTGATCACCGACTATTGCACCAAGGTCGGGGCGTCGGTTATCGTCAAGGGGTTGCGGCAGAACGGCGATTACGAGGCCGAGCTGGGGATGGCGCTGGTCAACCGCAAGCTTTCCGGCGTCGAGACCATGTTCCTGCCCGCAAACCCGATACTCGAGCATATTTCCAGCACCATCGTCAAGGATGTGGCGCGCCACGGCGGCGATGTCACCGGCATGGTGCCCGATTGCGTGGTCGGCATGCTCGCCGAACAACTTCAGAGAGAAAAGAGTCAATGATGGCGAACGAAGCAAACCTCAACGACGAGGATGACGACACCCTTTCCAAGGTCATTCCGATTGACGACCTTTCGCCGAACCACAGCCGGGAGGCCAACGTCACCAGAGATTCCGCTGACGATAGCGATAACGAGGCCTACGACGACGCGGCAGAAAGCGACGAGTCGGATGCTTTGCAAACCGCCAGGCCGCTTTTCGCCTCACCGAACGACCTTCCCGATTTGAGGGAACGTCATGACGACACACCTGCAGGCGTCACCGCCCCCGATACCGAAGACAGCATTAACGCCGAAAGCAAAAGCCGCGACGAGTTCACCACGGTTTATGACATCATCGATCAGATGAGTTCCTCTATCGAGGAGACCAAGTCGAGCATTTTCGCGCCCGGCATGGTGCGCCTCGACCGCGACGAGTTCCTCGACCAGCTTGGCCAGCTCAAATCCATGCTGCCCGTTCAGCTTGAACGCGCGTCCTCGCTCATGCGTGAAGCCGAGCGACGCTTGCAGAACGCGCAATCCGAAGCACAGGCCATCGTGGCCAAGGCACAGAGCCAAGCCGCGCAAATCAAGCAGAACGCCGAGGAACAGGCGCAGATTCTCGCCGGCCAGGAGCGCGTCGTGGATTTGGCGCAACGCAAGGCGCGCATGATCGTCGATGACGCCCGGACCAGGTCGACCAAGCTGGTGCAGGGTGCCAACGCCTATTGCGCCGATGTGATGAAAGCCTTGAAAGAGCAGGTCTCCACCTACGACCGCGACATTCGCAACGGCATCGATGTCATCGACAAACGCCAACACGAGGCCGCGCAACAGCTGGAGGCCACCGAAGCCGATGCACTCGCCCAAAGCCAAGCAACGGCTACGAAAACCGAATAACGAAAACAAACAAGACACCAATATCCGAAAGAACGATAAGCATATATGAGCAGACCTGAAGATTCGCAATGGGCCGTCTCCGTGGGGCAGATCGTCTCGCGTCCCGGCCAGAGCAAAACCGTCGACGCCGATTTCCCGGCTCCGAGCGGCATTGGCGACAACATCATCGGAGTCAAGGAAGGGGCACCGGTAAAGGTATCCGGCTCCTTTGATTCCATCGTCGATGGGCTGATTTTCAACGGCCACTTCGACGCACCGGTTCACGCCGAATGTGTCCGTTGCCTGACGCCGATCAAGCGTAGCTGGAGCATGGCCGTCACCGCGTTCTTCCCTTATGATTCCGCCAAAGCGAGCGTCAACGCCGATAGCGGGCGTGGCAAGCACGACGAAGATATCGATATCATCGCCGGCGAGGACGAGTCGGAGGACACTTACCCGCTGAGCCCGGATTGCAATTTCGCCGATCTCGAGACCCTGCTGCGCGACACGCTGGTCGAGCAGCTGCCTTTGCAGCCCCTGTGCAGGCCGGATTGCAAAGGTCTGTGCTCACAGTGCGGCATCAACCTGAACGACAATCCCGATCACCATCACGACGTGGTCGACAACCGTTTTTCCGCTTTGGCCAGTCTTAAGACCAAGTTGGAGAAGGAAGAAGGCGCGGCTGAAAGCAACCGCGGCTGATTCCATTACCAGCTCAATATTCGTGCGTCGTGAATCCTCCAACAGACTTTCATTGCTGGAGGATTCACGACATTTATCGAGCCATTAGCGTCACAAGACCTCCAGCACAACCCACTACCGGAGGATTCACGACGCCTACCGAGTCGTTAGCGTCACAAGACCTCCAGCAGCCGCCCTTACCGGAGGATTCACGACGCCTACCGAGTCGTTAGCGTCACAAAACCTCCAGCAGCCGCCCTTACCGGAGCAAACACGACGCCAAAACCACTACCCGCGTCACAAAACCTCCAGCAACCACCCCTACCGGAGCAAACACGACGCCAAAACCACTACCCGCGTCACAAAACCTCCAGCAACCACCCCTACCAGAGCAAACACGACGCCTACCGAGCCATTAGCGTCACAAAATCTCCAGTCGTCCAGCTCCTTGACACCAATAGCAACAGCTCCGACAGCTTGTACTGAGATGGCGTTACACTTATCTATGCTTAAGCTCAATTTGTTCGAACGAAATAGAGGAATACCATGGCACTGCCAAAGTACAAGACTTCGCGAGCCAACACGCATTCGCGCCGCTCCAACTGGAAGGCCAGCGCGGCCAAGACCGTCGCCTGCCCCAATTGTGGTGCGCCGACCCTGCCGCATATGGCTTGCCCGAGCTGCGGATCATTCCGCGGCCGCGTCTATCGTGAGGCTATCAGCAAGTCGCTGAGCAAGTGAAACGCTAGCAGATAAAAGCCCTGCCATCGACGGGTGGCGGGGCTTTTGCATCTCTGCTCAACGTTTTCTATTTATCGACAATAATTTCAGTTATTATCACACATTGCCACGCAGATGTGTTGCAGGAACCAATTCAGTTCGGTTTCGTTGTGTCGGAACATCGTTTCACGCCCCGGCATTCGTCATCAAACGGCTTGGTGCCCGCAATATGTTCGTCGGGGTCATATCCATGTAAAAGGACCATCATGACCGATTCACACAACACCGAAAACACCATTCCCGATTCGGGCTTGCACCAAACTACAGCAGCCTTGCACACCGGTGCAGCCAAACCTGCAACTATCGCCGCAAACCAAAAACCCACTGCAGCTTCGCACACCGGTGCAGCCGAATCCGCAACTTCCGCTTCCGGCAAAGAACCCGCTGGAGCGCCCCAAACCGAAACCGCCAGACCCGGCTCCCCGCAGCAGGAGCTGCTCAAACGGCTGGGGACCACGCTTTCACCGGATATGCTGGTGATGGCACTCACCCACCGCTCTTTCTCGCACGAGCACGAGGGCGCGCCGAATTACGAACGCTTGGAATTCCTGGGTGACGCGGTACTCGAATTCGTCTCGACAGAGACGCTCTATCGTGTCCATCCGGACATGAACGAAGGCCAGCTCGCCAAAATGCGGGCCATGGCCGTCTCGGAAAAAGCACTTTCGCAGATCGCGCGCGAGAAGCTTCAGGTGGGGCCATACATCCTGCTCGGCCACGGCGAGGCAGAATCCGGAGGCGCCGAGAAGAGCTCGATCCTCTGCGACATCGTCGAATCGCTGATCGGCGCGACATTTGTGGAGCACGGCATCGACGAGGCCCGCAAAGTCGTGCATCATCTTGTCGATGACGAGCTCAAAAAAGTGGCCACGGAGGGGCCGGCGCTCGATTGGAAGACCTCGCTGACCGTCAAGGCGCACGGTATGGGACTCGAGGATCCGCGCTACCGCATGGCCGTCAGCGGGCCGGAATACGCGCAGGTTTTCACCGCCCGTGCCGTGGTCGGCGAGGATAACGAAGTGCTCGGCGTTGGCACCGGTTCCAGCAAACGCAAGGCCCAGCTTGCCGCGGCAAAAGCCGCGTGGACGGAGTTGGACACGAATCCAAGCAAACACCAGGCCAAAAAGCACCATCACCACGCTGAAAAATCACAACGACAGTAGGCGAATTCTCACAATTGCCGAATGCCCGCACGCTTGCGACATCCCGTCAATATTTGGGCAATAAGTGTTTCCCATGCACGCAAGGCGCTATGATATTGAGCACATCGGCATAGCGTCACAGCCTGCCACAAACGGGCGGAGCGAACACCGAACGTCATTACCATGCAGACGTACACCATACGCAGCAGGTCAGAAGACAATTCCTACAAACCCGAAGAGATAAGAGGAATGATGGTGTCACCAACGCCTTTACAGGCATTCAGCGGGGTGCAGAAAGCACCAACGAAGACAAGCAAACAGACTCTCGTCGACGGCGAGAAGATGACCGGCGCGCAGGCACTGATCCGCACGCTGGAAGATCTGGGCGTACAGGACGTTTTCGGTATTCCTGGCGGCGCCATCCTGCCGGTGTACCACCAGATTCACGACGATACCAAATTCCGCTTCGTGCTGATGCGCCATGAACAGGGCGCAGGGCATGCGGCCGAAGGATACGCCGTCGCCACCGGGCGCGTAGGCGTGTGCATCGTGACTTCCGGCCCGGGGGCCACGAATATGGTCACCCCGATCGCCGACGCGAATATGGATTCGGTGCCGCTCGTCGTCATTTCCGGGCAGGTCGGCGTGGACTCCATCGGAACCGACGCCTTCCAGGAGGCCGACACCGTGGGCATCACCTATCCGGTGGTCAAGCATTCCTACCTGGTCACCGACGCGCAGGACATTCCTCGTGTGCTCGCCGAAGCGCACTATATCGCACGTTCCGGTCGCCCCGGCCCCGTTGTCGTGGACGTTTCGAAAACCGCGCAGGTCGGCGAGATGTATTATTCCTGGCCGCAGAAAATGATACTTCCCGGCTACAATCCCACGACCAAACCGCATGGCCACGTCCTGCGCGAAGCGGTGAAACTCGTTGAGCAGTCCTATCGTCCGGTGCTCTACGTCGGCGGCGGGGCGATGCGTTCCAACGCCAGCGCGCAAGTCAAGGAATTGGCCGATCTGACCGACGCCCCTATCGTCACCACGCTTCCCGCACGCGGCATCGTGCCGGATTCCGACCCGAAGATGCTCGGCATGCTCGGCATGCACGGCACGTTGGCCGCAACAGCCGCAACGCAGAAATGCGACTTGCTGGTGGCCATCGGCGCACGCTTCGATGACCGCGTAACCGGCAAGATGGAGGCTTTCGCCCCCGCCGCCCGCGTCATTCACATCGATATCGACCCGGCCGAAATCGGCAAACGACGCCAGCCAGATGTACCAATCGTCGGCGACGTCACGGAAGTACTCAACGCGCTCAACGCCGAAATCAAGCGCGGGCAGGCCATACACGGCAAGCCGAATCTGGAACCGTGGTGGAAACTCATCAACGCCTGGCGCCAAAAGTACCCGATGGAATATGACGAAAAGACCCCCGACGGCACCCTCTCACCGCAGTGGGTCGTCGAGGAGCTCTCCCGTCAGGCCGCGCTTTCCACCATCTGGGTCTCCGGTGTGGGTCAACACCAGATGTGGGCTTCGCAGCTCGTCGATTTCGAGAATCCGCATTCCTGGATTTCCTCGGGCGGTTTGGGAACGATGGGCTTCGGCCTGCCTGCGGCCATTGGTGCACGCGTCGGTTCGTCCCGTGATTTCGGCGGTAAGAAGCCGGTCTGGCTGATCGACGGCGACGGCAGCTTCCAGATGACAAGCGAAGAGCTCGCGGCCGCGTTCATCGACAATGCGCCGGTGAAAATCGCGATTCTGAACAATTCCGTCTACGGCATGGTCCGCCAATGGCAGACGCTTTTCTACGACAAGCATTATTCACAGACCAGCATCCGCGACGGTGAGAACACCGAAGACATCATCAACGTCCCCGATTTTGTCAAACTTGCCGAGGCATATAGCTGCGTCGGCATCCGCGCAACGACACAAGACGAGGCAAAGGCCGCTATCAAACGCGCCAATGAAATCAACGACAGACCGGTATTGATCGACTTCCGCGTCTACAAGGACGCCATGGTCTGGCCGATGGTGGCCGCCGGGCAATCCAACGACACCGTGACCTACAAGCCGGGCGTGCAACCGCTGCTGCACCACGACACCACGGATTCGTCCGCCAACGGATCTCAGGACGATACCGCCAGCACTCCTGTAGCCAGCGACACTGCGGCCACAGGAAAATCAGAAGAATAAGGGCAAGGCGAAAGGAATATCATGGCAATCTATCCCGCATCCACTCCGCATAGCGAGCGTCACACCCTGTCCGTCCTGGTCGAGAACCGCCCCGGCGTGCTGGCGCGTATCGCAGGCCTCTTCGCCCGCCGCGCCTTCAACATCAACTCGCTTTCCGTCTCCCCCACCGAACGTCCCGACATCTCACGCGTCACCGTGACCGCCGACGTCGAGCAGGTGCCGCTGGAACAGATCATCAAACAGCTCAACAAACTGCTGCACGTCCTGAAAATCGTCGACCTTGACAACACGGACGCCGTCGAGCGCGAACTGGTGCTGATCAAAGTCGCCGCCGACGAGACGAACCGTTCCGACGTACTGGAAATCGTGCGCCTCTTCCGCGTGCGCGTGGTCGACGTGCACCCCGAGTCCCTTACCATCGAGGCCACCGGCGCCGAAGGCAAGATCGACGCGCTGCTCGGTCTTTTGAAGAACTATGGCGTCATCGAACTGGTGCGTTCCGGCGCCGTCGCCGTGACCCGCGGCCCGCATGCCTTGAGCGAAAAGGTGGTCGGCAGCGAAATCCGAGGACGGTAACCGAGCGGAAACCCGGTCAATTTTACGGTGGATATGGTTGCTGGCCATATCCACCCGTTTGTTTATGCGGCAATGCCGGCGATAGCGGCACATTCGATGCTTGACTTGCCGCGATCCCGGCAGCCGACAGCCGGCACGTATGCAATTGCCACAACGGACGCCGAAGAGTCTCAAGATTCAGGAATAGAAATCATTGCTCTTCGAGGGCATGAGGTATGACGAGGCGATTCACTCCACCTGCTCGGAGAGATCCATCCACTCGGCTTCCAGAGCGTCTTTTTCGTCGGAATTGGCGGTAAGCTGCTCGTTGAGTTTGCCCAAGCCTACGTAATCGGCAGGGTCGTGAGCGGCCATCTGCTGCTCGATTTTCGCCTTTTCGCCCTCCAGCTTGGCCAGTTTGCGTTCGATGGCCGACAGACGGCGGGTGGCATCGTGGAAGGCCTTGCCGGTCAGCTTTGCCTCGCCGGATTGCGAATCGGCATTCCCGTCGCCACCGGCGTCGTTTCCATTGCCGTTCGACGAGCGGGATCCAGATACTTCACCATGCGAAGAGGAGCCTTTGCCTGTTGATTTCCCACCACGCTTGTCGCCGACAATCTCATCAAGCGTTGCACCGTTCTCCAGTTTGTGCACCATCTCAAGGTAATCGTCCACACCGCCGGGGAGATGGCGGACCTTGCCGCCGATCAGCGCGAACTGCTCGTCGGTGACGCGTTCCAAAAGGTAGCGATCGTGGGAAACCACGATCAACGTGCCCGGCCAGGAATCAAGCAGATCCTCCATCACGGCCAGCATATCGGTATCAAGATCGTTGCCCGGCTCGTCAAGGATGAGCACGTTAGGCTCGTCCAGCAGAATCAGCAGCAGCTGCATACGACGTTTCTGACCACCGGAAAGGTCGGCTATCGGTGTCATCAGCTGTGCGGCCGAAAACCCAAGACGCTCCATCAATTGGCTGGTCGAAACCTCTTTGCCGTCGACCTCATAGGTGGGCTTGTAGCGGCTCAGCACTTCCTTGATCTTGTATTTGCCAAGCTTCTCAAGCTCATCGAGCCGCTGCGAAAGCACCGCGAACTTCACGGTTTTGCCGATTTTCACATGCCCTTTGGTCGGCGTCAACGTACCGTCGATGATCTTCAACAAGGTCGACTTGCCGGCACCGTTCGCTCCCACGATGCCGAACCGGTCGCCAGGACCGATCAGCCAAGTCACGTCATCGAGAATCTTACGGCCGTTGACCGTCACCCGTCGAGCCGACGAAGTGACCGCAGGCACGGCTTCAGCGTCCGGCTCCTCGTCCGATTTCCCGGCATCGACTGTTCCGCTTTCCCGATCGGCAGGTACCCCGATTTCGTTCGTTTCCTCGGAACTCTGGGCTTGCTTACCTGCATCATTCGCCGCCTTGGCATCCACCAACCGGTCATCGTCCAAGCCGTCAACGGCCAACTCAACGGAACCCATGATTTTCGGCTCCTCGTACAACGCCGGAACGATATCGACGCGGGAAGCGGAGTCACCGCCGGCAACGTCGCTCGAGTCGGTAGGTGATTCACCTTGGGGATGCTCGAAAATCTGAGTGACATCATTCAGGTCGACAACCTGTTTGCCGAGCCTTGATGTGGCCATCTGCTTGAGCTGCAACGTATTGCGCAACGGCGGTACGTCGTCGATCAATTCATGCGCCTGCTTGACATGGAACTTCTGCTTGGTGGCACGGGCGCGAGCGCCGCGGGTAAGCCACGCGAGCTCCTTGCGCGCCAGATTGCGCCGGCGTTCCTCGCGGATGTCGGCCTGACGGTCACGTTCGACGCGCTGGAGCATGTAGGCGCTGTAACCGCCTTCGAACGGGTCGATCACCCCGTCGTGGACTTCCCACATCGACTCGCACACCTCGTCCAGGAACCAACGGTCGTGGGTGACCAGCAGCAGTGCGCCTTGCCCGGATGCCCAACGGTTCTTCAGATGTTCGGCCAGCCAGTGAATCGTGACGATATCCAAATGATTCGTAGGCTCGTCGAGCGCGAGAATATCCCAATCCTTCAGCAAAAGCCGGGTCAGGTCGGCACGGCGACGCTGCCCGCCGGAAAGCGAGCCGATTTTGGCGTCGAGGCTCAAACCCCCAAGCAACGCCTCCACGATTTCGCGTGAACGGGTGTCGGAAGCCCACTGATAATCCTCACGCCCCTCGAGCGCGGCCTGACGCAACGTGGCGTTGTCATCCAGGGGATCGCGCTGATCGAGCATGCCGAAGGTCAGGCCGTTGCGGGTGGTCACACGCCCGGAATCCGGTTGCCGCGTACCCGCCAACAGATGCAGAAGCGTGGATTTTCCATCGCCGTTCTTGCCGACGATGCCGATGCGGTCGCCTTCGAAGACACCGAGCGTCACATCGGTGAAAATAGTTTTGGTCGCAAAATCAAGCGAAACGTGTTCAAGTCCCAAGTCATAAGTCGGCATAGTGATTCGATGGTACCGCCGACCATCAACACCATGGGAGCCAACCGCTTCAAAAGAAAAGCCGGACGCCCGATACCAATCGACCGCCCGGCTCAATCCTGTTCAAGACGGCCTACGCCGTCAACACGCCGAAATCAGCTGAACATCCTTATCGCCGAACGCAGCAACGTCGGTATGTCCTTGTCGTAACGCGGCACCTTGACCAGATGGCTCATCGGAACGCCCGCGAAATGATAGGCGGCGATCTCGCCGGAGCGCACTGCGCTCTGTTCGGTGAACACCATCTGGAACGGCTGCTCGACGAATTCGCCGGTGAACGCCAGATTCGTCGAATGCTCCGGAATGACCAGCGGACGGTCATTCTTTGCACGGTTGTTGAACAGAGCGGAAGCATAAGGCATGTAGACAGGAATGCAGTTGATGACCGAATCCATGATCTCCTGCTCATGCTCCTTGATGTTGATGGGGCCGGGATCGACCATCGACAGCTGGCCGATCAGCTCCTTGAGCATCTCCTCGCCGGTCATTTCGATATACGGCTTCTGCACGAACTCGCCGTAGCGGCGCGGATAGAGGAAGTAACCCCAGATCACGCTTTCGTTGGGCTTCTGCGTCGTGAAATGCGGCTGATGATGAACCACGATCGACATGTTGACATCCGGCTGCCCAAGCGCCGTTACCGGTGCCGTCGACAGGAAGCTGTTGAGGGCGTTGCCCGGAACCTGCGTGGTGATGCGAGTGATCTCGTTGAGCAGGACATGGTCTTTGGTGGTCAAGGTGAACGACGACCATTCGGAGGCATTGCGGTCACCGAAGAACTTGTCCGGGTTGCCGAGGTTGTAGAAACGCTGTGTGGCTTTCTTCCACAGATTCGCGGCAGGGCCATAGTCCATATCTTCACGAGCGGGAGTGGTGTAATCGCCGATGGTCGTCGAATCGATGTTCGAACCATTGGTGAAAATAACGGCAGTGTCGTCATCCACCTCGACATGATCGACCTTACCGCTATCGATGTCGGTGACTTCCAGGCCGGTGACGGTAATCTCATCGGTCATGCGAGAATCCTTGAACTCCCAGTCCGAGACGATTTTGCCAAGCACGAAATTGACGCCCTGACCCTTCAGGTAGTTCTCCAAAGGAAGCATCAGGCTCTCATACTGGTTGTAGCGGGTGCGGTTGACGCCGACAAGATGCTCGATCTCCGTGAATTCGAAGAGCATCATGTGCATGTACCGACGCAGTTCCTGCACGGAGCTCTCGACGCGGAACGCGAACGTGGTCTCCCACATATACCAGAAGTTGGTCGTGAACATGTGCGGATCGTCTTTGAAATAATCGGCAATCGTGACATTGTCGAGTTTTTCTTCGTCCTTTTCGGGCATCAGCACCAGTTTCGTCAGCATCAGACGATCCAGGTTGTTCATCCCCAGCTTGTGCCCATCGACAATGCCCTCGCCACGACGCAGCAGACGCGCCTTATCGAATGTGGGATGCTTGCTGTCGAAATCCTTGGTGTCCTCGGCCGCGTTCATCCCCGGCTCGGTCGCCGAAGGAACTCGGCTCATGACATCCAGCAAATCAACATAGGTGCGATAGTTCAGCATCCTTCCGCCACGGGCGAGGAAACCCTGCGTGTTCTCCAGAGGATGCTCCCTGTTCCAATAATCCGCCGCCTGTTCGGTGGCGGCGCTGCCATCATTGGCGCCATGGTCGTCCACGGCATAGAAGGTGATTGCCGACCCGTTCCATTTTCCCTCTTGAATCAGGTAAACGGCGGATGCCATATTCGCCAGACCGGCGCCGATCATTATCGCTTTGTGCTTAATCACGGTCAGTCCCTCCCTTCCGAGCCACGATGCGATTCAAACTGCAGAAAATCCTTGCTGTCATCATGGAAGTAATCGATGTATTTAAGCGTCAGCAATAACGCCGCCGCACTGATTGCAATGAGAAAACAAACTACATGAAACAGTTTTTTCATAGCGATCCCTTTCATAGAATTGAGGAAATAGGTCCTTTAAATATTATCACAATCCGATAATTTTATGTAATAATTATCACATTATCAATTATTTGATGGAATACATATACACCGCTGGATATAACGTAAGTTTTTCAGATTCCTCAACCGCCACGACATTGCGCGAAAACGATTGAGCACGAGGCCGCACCGCCCCACCATCGCAAGGAAAAGAACAAAATAGAAGTCGCCAGCCCGCAGGCCCTACGACGCACATGTGCACGCTTCCGATGTTTTCGCGTCGGCTTTAGCGCCAATCCGTGTGCCTCACAGCACTTTCACGCCGACCGATTCACTCATCGAAGCGCACGAAGACACCTATTCCATTTACCGGGCCGCACCCGGACTTACGAAAACGACAAATCACGCATTCAGCGCGCGGGCGCTTGTGGCACAACGCACGGCGAAGGCGGAAAAGACCTGCTCGGCCAAAGGCTGCAACTCGACATCGTAGCGTTTGAAATCCTCACGGATCTTCGAAATCTGGCTTTTCTTCATGCCCTCGATCATGCTCGGCTCGCTAAGCCATTCGTCCAGCAGCGTCGGCGTGACTTCAAGATGGAATTGCAGTCCGAGTGCGCTTTTGTAGCAGAACGCCTGGTTTTCGGTATACTTGGAAGATGCCAGAAGCTGCCCGCCGACGGGTACGGAAACGACATCGTTGTGCCAGTTGAGTACGTTGATCTCATCGGTCCACATGGGGAACCAATCGTTTTTGACGGCCCGTCTGATCGGCGCGAATCCGATTTCCGAACACTTGCCGCTTTGCAGCTTGGCACCGAGCGCTGTGGCGATGATCTGGTGGCCCAGGCAGATGCCCAATACCGGCTTGCCCGCCTTCACGGCCTTGCGTACCAGTTTCGCTTCGGCTTTAAGCCCCGGGTATTCCTTATAATCCTGCGCCCCCATCGGCCCGCCCATGACGACGAGTCCCGCGATCTCCTCGTTTTTGGGCACATCGGGATCGGACTCGCCGGCAATGCTCAATGTCTGACTGGCCATACCGAGGTCGTCGAGATTGTCAAGAATCCTTCCCGGCTTTTCACAAGGAACATGTTGCAGAATAAACACTTTCGGCATAGTCATAATTCCATTGTGTCATTTCGTCCTCCCAAATCCGCAACGACCGATTTCGGGCGAACGGGGATTGTATATTTTGTCGGCAAAAGCCAATATTCTTGGTAAGTATGGAAAACGCCACAAAACCGCAGAATTCCAACCTTTTTGATTCTGAGCATCCGAAAGCCCTGTCGCAGGCCGCAGCCGACCTGAAACTGTATAACACGGCCACGCACGAAGTGTCCGCGTTCAGCGCGATTGTGCCCGGCAAGGTTGGCATCTACGTCTGTGGCGCGACGGTGCAAAGTTCTCCGCATATCGGTCACATCCGCGCAGCGGTCGCCTTCGACATCGTACGGCGTTGGCTTCAAAAACTTGGGTTTGAGGTCACATTCATCCGCAACGTCACCGATATCGACGACAAGATTTTGGACAAGGCCGCAGCGGCCGGCCAGCAATGGTGGGCAAGGGCCTATTATTACGAACGCGAATTCACCCGCGCCTACGACACGCTCGGCGTGTTGCCTCCGACTTACGAACCCCGCGCCACCGGCCATATCGGCGATATGGTCGACCTGATCCAACGTCTGATCGACCGCGGCCACGCCTACGTCATCACCGACGAGAGCGGTAAGCCGACCGGCAACGTGTTCTTCGACGTGGCCAGCTGGCCGCATTATGGCGAACTGACCCACCAAAAGCAGAGTATCGGCGAAACCCGCGATGCCGCAAGCGTTGTCAGCGACGACATGGGTCCCAGCGTCGACCGGTCCGGCGACGACAAATACAATCCCGTCGATCCGGCCGATTACGACCCAGCCAAACACGATCCCCGCGATTTTGCGCTGTGGAAAGCTTCAAAGGAAAGCGATCCGGAAACCGCACGCTGGAAGACACCGTTCGGCACCGGCCGCCCCGGCTGGCATATCGAATGCTCGGCGATGAGCCACCGCTACCTCGACGGGATGTTCGACATCCACGGCGGCGGCCTCGACCTGCGCTTCCCCCACCACGAAAACGAGATGGCGCAGACCCGCGCGGCGGGCTACGAATCCGCAAACGTCTGGATGCACTCGGCCTGGGTCACCGCCAAGGGCGAGAAAATGTCGAAGTCACTGGGCAACGGGCTTTCCGTGCCGAGCGTGTTGGCGCACAATTCGGCCTGGGTGGTGCGTTATGCTCTGGGCAACGTACAATACCGTTCGATGCTCGAATGGAGCGACCAGACACTTGCCGAAGCCAATGCCGCATATGAGCGCATCATGAACTTCATCGCTCGTGCCGGGAAAACATTGATGCCCTGCTTCGGCGATGCTCACCGGAGCGATATGTCCCACGCCGACGAAACCACAGGTTTCAACGGCACCGTCTGGCTTGGCAACGGCCAGCCCAGCAGGGATTCCGTCATCGCCGTCACCGCCGACCAGCTGCCGGAGGATTTCGTCAAGGCGATGAACGACGACATCAACGTCGCCGGGGCGAGTGCGGCGATCTTTACGGCAATCCGCCACGGCAACACGCTGATCGGTCAATCGGAAAACAATCAGCAGGCACTTGCCGGTCTCGACGCCGAAACCTTTGCGGCGCTCATCGATGAGTACCGTCGCACATTGGATGAAGTCAGCGCGAAATACGGCGACATGCCCGCCGAAGCCATCGAACAGGACGCCAAAGCGCGGTTCGCATTGGGCCACGGCGATCTCAGTTCCGACGCCATCGACGCGCTCACAGCCCTGATCGGATTGCAAAAGACATTGCTTGCCGTACGTGCGATGCTGGAAACGCTTGGTTTGGACCCACTCGCCAAACCGTGGTCTGCAGGTAGTGGCGCAAACAGCGCCGGTTCGCAAGGCGCATCCGGCAAGACCGAGGCACTTGCCGAGCATCATCTGCTTGATCAGATGATTCGGCATCAGCTCGACGCCCGCGACATGGCGCGAAAGGCCAAGGACTTCGAGGTGGCCGACAAGATACGCGACAGCCTAAGCTCCATGGGCGTAACAATCGAAGACAAGCCGTCCGGTTCTATTTGGAAACTCAAGTCGTGACGATTGCGATTAAAGAATAAGCAAAGCCCCAAGCGCACAAATCCGAAGACCAGATGCTCTCTTGGGGCGTATACAAAGGAGTATAGTACATGGATGCAGACAATGGTGTTGAGGAATTCATAGCACGAGGCATTAGCGACGCACGTCTAACACAATACCTGGAGGACACCGATGGAGATGAGCAACGGGCGCTTGAACTATATGAATGGAGCAGCCGGATGTCGTCAGAATGTTTCAGAATCATCGGACATCTTGAGATCCTCTTGCGCAACGCCATCGACAACGAGCTGAAAAGGTATTATCACGAGGAGGAATGCGGAATACCCTGGTTCCTGCAAATTTCCTCACCTCTAGGCGACCGGAACCAAGACATTATCAATCATGTCCGAGAACAGCTACGTAATAACCGAAAACCGGATGCACGCGATAGGATCATAGCCTCATTGACCTTCGGATTTTGGTCCAGCCTGTTTAGAAAAGAATATGACAATAATTTGTGGAAGCCAATCCTGCATCATATTTTTTCTCGCGGAACCAATCCGAAAGTCAAGCGCAGTGAAGTCTCCAGATTAGTTGAGAGCATACGAGTTACCAGAAACCATGCCGCCCATCAGAATTATATGAGAGATTTTGATGTCCGGAAAGCCATGAATGACGTCTTCAATCTGGCAGAGCTGATTTCGCCCGAATATTGCGCTTGGATGAAATCCCATAGCCGCTGGGAACAAATATATAACTCTTGCCCCGAAATAGCTTTGGATACAGTAATCGTTCCCGGACGGGTGGCATGGGACATTTACCAGAAGCAACCCATCTACGTCTGCCATATCGGTCGTTTCTTCAGGGATTCACAATATCTGGGATTTTATGAATCCAAAACCATTCGGCAACAGATACCGCATATTCGTAAAATTTATGAAAAGGTCGAATGGAACGAAGAAAACGCCAAACGGCTACTGTCTTCAGAGGATAAGTCCGATCAAATCTTAGGCAAGGCCATACACTGGGCCTTAACCCCGGAAGGCATAAAAACCGCACACGGTTGGAAGGACAGCCAGCAAGGATACAAGGTGTTTCTGCTTACCGAGTCACGCCAGCACAGCGAGACGACGGAATCAGGAAAACACTTTGTTCTTCAAAATGATATACCCCATCGTCATTCAACAGCATTCGTACAAAACCACCGATATGTATCGAGCCATGCCTTGCTTAACGCGGAATCAACCGATGCTCTTATTCCCAAAAAGCACAACCCACTCGTCTAACGGCAATCCGTTTTCTCCCTACGAACCGGTAGAATAGAACGCATTATGGCAGCATTCAGTTCTTTGACAGATAGGCTCTCGGGCGCGTTCAAACACCTGCGGAGCAAAGGCAAACTCACCGAAGCGGATATCGACGGCACCATCCGTGAGATTCGTCGCGCTCTCTTGGACGCCGATGTGGCACTTGACGTGGTGCGAACCTTCACCTCCCACATCCGCGAACGCGCGCTCGGCGAAGAGGTCTCGCAGGCGCTCAACCCGGCACAGCAGGTGGTGAAAATCGTCAACGAAGAGTTGACGCAGATTCTCGGTGCAGGCGTCGACCGCCCACTGAACTTCGCCAAGAACCCACCGACCATCATCATGCTCGCGGGCCTGCAGGGCGCCGGCAAAACCACGCTGGCAGGCAAGCTCGGCTACTGGCTCAAGGACTCGGGCCATACCCCGTTGCTGGTCGCGGCCGATCTGCAGCGTCCGAACGCAGTCACGCAGCTGCAAGTGGTCGGCCAGCGCGCCGACGTACCGGTTTATGCTCCCGAGAAGGGCGTGCAGTCCGACGGCGGCGAGGCCGTCGCCGCTCCCGGCCAGACCTCCGGAGACCCGGTAAAGGTGGCCCGCGACTCAATTCAATACGCCAAAGACAAGCTTTACGACACGGTCATCATCGATACCGCAGGCCGTCTGGGCGTTGACGAGGAGCTGATGAAGCAGGCCCGCGACATCCGCGATGCCGTCAATCCCAACGAGATCCTCTTCGTCATCGACGCGATGATCGGTCAGGATGCGGTGCAGACCGCCGAGGCGTTCAACAAGGGTGTGGATTTCACGGGCGTGGTGCTTTCCAAGCTCGATGGCGACGCACGAGGTGGCGCGGCACTTTCCGTCGCGAGCGTGACCGGCAAGCCGATCCTCTTCGTCTCCAACGGCGAAGGGCTTAAGGATTTCGAGGTCTTCCACCCCGACCGCATGGCCTCCCGCATCCTCGATATGGGCGATATCCTCACCCTCATAGAGCAGGCGCAGAAGGAGTTCGATGAGCAGGAAGCCATGGAATCCGCCAAGAAGATGGCGCAAGGCACCTATGGCCTGGATGATTTCATGGAACAACTCGAACAGGTGCGCAAGCTCGGTTCGATGAAAAGCCTGCTGGGGATGATTCCCGGCATGGCCGCACACCGCAAGGAACTCGAAGCCCTTGACGAACACGAGATCGATCGCACCGAAGCCATCATCCACTCGATGACCCCGGAAGAACGGCGCGACCCCTCCATCATCGACGGTTCCCGCCGTGCCCGCATCGCCTACGGCTCAGGCAACACGGTCTCCTCAGTCAACGGCCTGCTGCAACGCTTCGAACAGGCGGCCAAGATGATGAAACGCATGACCAACAAGGTCGGCGGCGGCATCCCCGGCTTCGGCGGCCCCGCGATGGGCGGCGGCTACGGCGGCAAGAAGGGCAAGAAAGGCAAGAAAGGCAAGAAGAAGGGCAAGTCCAAGTCAGGCAACCCGATGAAGCGCGAAGCCGAGGAAAAGGCGTTGCGTCAGAAGCTTGCCGGCAAGAAGCACTCCGGCGGTTCCGCTTTTGCCAAGAAACCGCAGAACCCCGCCCTTCCGGCAGGTTTGCAGGAAGCCATAAATGCCGCCGGCACCGACGAGAACGGCACCCCGAACCTTCCGCCGAACTTCGGCGGAGGCCTTGCCGGACTGCTCGGCTGAACCGCAACCTCCTGCACATCTGCACTCCCGCCGATTTGCATATCGGTACATCTGCACATCTGCCCCGTCCATGTCACCTTGGCAGCGATTCTGTTGGGTTAGAGGCAGTTTCCGCTAGTTTCTACCTCTAACCCAACATCTGTGAGCGATTGTTATTGGCTTAGAGGCAGAACGCTCCCGCCAGTGCCTCTAAGCCAATAACAACGGCGGCTATCTATTGGCTTAGAGGCAACAATCCAAAGTTCTGCCTTCAAGACGCCGGTCACAGAAGAGTCTCGAAAACAGACCAGCCACCAAATGCGTCTTTGTACCAAGAAAGGGGCGAATCCCATGAGCATCGCGCTGAGCATACTGCTGGGTGCCACCGCCCTCTGGTGGGCGCTGCGTTTCCTTCCGGCTGGTGCGGATGGGCACGGCCCCTTGCCGTATCTCATCGCATTCGTCCGCTTTTTGTGGATACCGTCAATCATCCTCTCGGCAACTGCGCTTATTTTCCATCACTGGATTATCGCCGCTCTCGCCGCGATATTGGCCATACTCACCGGTTCGTTCGCTGCCCCTTGGTACAGGAAAACCCGTCACGCCCCGGCGCGACAAGACCAGACCCGGCAGCAACGATCACCAGACAGAGAAATCCAACATACCGATAATCATTATTCTGTCATGACATTGAATTGCCGGTATGGATTAGCCGACCCGCAGTCCATTATCGACGCCGTGCGCAGCAACGAAGTATCCATATTGGCCTTGCAGGAACTCACGCAAAATCTCGTCTTCGCGCTCGACCAAGCGGGCATCACCAAGCTGCTCCCCTACCGCCAGCTCGGCAAGGCGCAGGAGAACGACAACGGCGGATTCAACGGCATCTTTTCGGCAATCCGGCCAGACGTGCACACCGAACGCACCATCGACGTCGCCGCAGCGGACGTGCCATATTGCGAAATCAACGGTGTGGCCGTATACAGCGCACATCCCAAATCCCCCATGCGCGGATGCAGGGAATGGTCCCACGGCATCATCAGCCTTGCAACGCTTGGCAGGTGCACTGCAGACAATAACCGACTTCCGGAGGCTGCCTCAACCACCGAAGCCATCATCATGGGCGACCTCAACTCCAATCTCGATCACCCCAGTTTCCGAAAACTGCTCGACGCAGGATTCGCAGATGCAGGGCTTGACACCTCGCACGCCGCTGCGGCAAGTTTCCCGCAGTGGCTCGTTTGGCCGCGTCTGGAACTCGACCATATCCTCGTGACCTCCGGCATCGCCGTCTCCAACGTACGCACCCTCGCCATCCCTGGCAGCGACCATCTCGCGTTGCTCGCCCAGTTGCGTCATCAATGATTCTCGGCTCTGTCATATCCCGGCCAGTGTTGGTTGGCTCACAGCGAAATACAAAAATCGACCGAAAACCATTTCGGTAATTTTCAAGCCATGAATTCCTTGCCCGAACCAAGCGATTCACGGCTTTTCCCTGCTTCACCGACACGCTCCGACACCCGCTTGAAACGCCTGAAACCAGACATAACGTATCTGCCTATTGACTTTCTGCAAGAGTGTCCATATGCTGTCCATTTGGTTGCTATGTAGTCGACTTGAACCGATACTAAAAGTATGAATTCAATGTCGAATGCAAAGAAGGATATATTATGAACGACACACAAAATGCAGACATTCAATTCAATATCACCCTCAGCAAAGACCAGCTCGCACTTATGAAACGAGCTGCAGCACTTGAGGAAAGGCCGGTACAAGATTGGGCGGCCGAAAAGCTGATCGAAGCCGCGGGCGAAGGCGTGGAGCAGGAGGTGACGCTTCAGGAGGTTAACGAGGAATTCGACAAGATTCTCGCAACCTTCGACGCACCGGCAAGCGTCTGATAGAGACAAGCTCCCACTGACGGGTGAGCTACAGACGGTCTTAGAGAACCGTTGAAACTGTTTGAATTGTTCAGGGTGACATCTTTTTCATCGAGATGTCACCCTATTTATATTCATATTCATATTCATATTTAGCAAATCGGGTTATCGGTGAAATGCCTTTTCGGCACTGTTGCTACGCAGAAAATCACCTTGTTGAATCCTTTTTGGCGCTTTTCTTCCCGATTGTCGTTCCGTTCGTCCCGCTTAACGCAGATGTTTCAACGCCGACTCGATCTCGACTCTCGAAGGGCATGTGGCAGGACCGCAATGACATGTCGACAGTCCCGCAGCGCAGTTGGCGAACCTCAGCGCCCGAAGGATATCGTCCGATTCCAGCAAAGCCGCGCACAACACACCTGCGTGGGTGTCCCCCGCACCGTTCGTGTCCACGGCCGTGACGTTGAGGGCCGGAATATGCGTGACGGTTCGCTGCGAGCTCCTGCGCCCGTCACCATACCAAGCGCCCAAAGCGCCGACACGCACGATCACCGGATCGTCGAAATACCTTGCAAGCAGGCGGCATTGCTCCGCGTAATCCTCAGGTCCGGCGTCAAGCGCGAAACGCGAGCAAAGAATGGCGGCCTCGCGCTCGTTCATCGTCCATATCGGGTGCAGCGTCCGCAGGCTTTTGAGGCTTTCATCACCGATGTCGGCAATCATGGGGCTGGTGTCAACAACGACGTGGCCCTTGTTCCAGCCGGCATTTTTCGCGGCGAATCGGCGTATCGCCTCCGCATTCTTCTGGTGCGAAAACGAATAGCCGCAGATATAGACCACATCGCCGTCGACAAGCTCGATATTCTCGTAGGAATCCTCCGGCACTTGCGTTTCCGCGCCTCTGGTCGAGACGAAGGTACGCTCGCCGTCCGGTTCCGTCATCGCAATGCTGTAACCGGTATCGAGGTCAGGCAGGACGGCCCCTTCCATGGCGACGCCGATCGAGGACAAAGCCTCGCGAGCCACGTCGGCCATCGGGCCGGTGCCAACGGCACCCCGATATGTCGCGCGCGCCCCCATCTGACGCGCGGCGTAGAGGACATTAAAACCGCCTCCGGCACTCATCGCCTGATTGCTGGCGAAGATATCCCCTCCACGATCGGGCAGGTGGTCGATCGAGAGCGTCAGATCAACACATACCTGAGCCAGATGAATCAATTCAGGTTCACGCATCGGCGGATTCGCCCTCTTTCGCTTCCCTCGCGCGGATTTCAAGCAACGGTTCCACCGATTGCGAAAGGTTGAGATGAGAGACAACGGCGACCTTTGAGGTCAGTGCACCCGGAAACGCGTCTGCACCCGACGCCGCCCCCAACATCGCCCCGCAAATCGCACCGATCGTATCGGTATCGCCGCCGATATTGGCCGAGTCCAGCAACGCCTTCAACGGTTCATCGGCATATCGGTACGCCAATGCGAACGCCACGGCAACCGACTCGTTGGATTCGACCGAGGTGCCGAACGCCCGCCGCAACCGCTCGATGAACTCATCCTCATCGGCAGTGGTCTGCGCGGCTTTGACGGCCAAACCGACACGTGCGACGACGCTCGCCTTGGAGCTCCAGGAAGCCCTCTTATACGAAGTGTTTTCAGCCAGTTCCAGAGCCTGTTGCAGGGACGGACGCAGAGATTGCCCCGCAACGCCGAAGCTGACGGCGGCGGCAACCAGCAATGCGCTTTGAAAACCCGGAACGGTGTTATGGGTCACACGGCAGGATTCATAGACGTAATCGGCGAACGACGCGTGAAACGCATCATGGGCGATGCCGACAGGTGCCACGCGCATCGCCGATCCGTTCGTCGTTCCCGTACGCCCGGTCTTGGTGATATCGGCACCATTCCTGACCTGCTGAAGCGCAAGCTTGGTGGAAGGCCCGAGCAGATCAAGGGAACCGCGACGTTTCATATCGTCCTCCCAAGCCAACAGCTCAGAGGCCAGACGCCTTGGATCGATATGCCCGTCACCTTCATCGATGAGGCGAGCGACCAGCAGAGCCTGCTCGGTATCGTCGGTCACCGAGCCTGCGGGCATACCGGGCGCAATCGGCTGGTCGGCTGCCGCATCCACCAGTCCCGTCACTTTTCCGTAAGTCGACTCAATCCGCTCCTTGCTCATGCTCTGGGTCGGCATGCCGAGCGCGTCGCCCAAGGAAAGCCCCCGCAACGCACCCAGTGCATGATCTCGCCAGATATCCGAACCGATTTCCATGGCATCCTCTCCGATTTTCCTATAAGCGACACTATATTGAGTCGCATTGATTATATGCCGTCTTCTCTCAAGCCAAAGATCTCGTCCTCATCAAGGCAAGCACCGATCGTCTATCCAGCCGGCGAGCTATAGTTGATAAGTTATTCACGGGTGCGGGGCCCTCTCATTCCCGCAGGCCGTGAGGGACAACGCGGATTCGAGCAAGTATGCCCCACATACGGGCAAGAAACCGCAATGATACCTACAAGGAGAGCCACAATGGCTACCAAGATTCGTCTGAAGCGCATGGGTAAGAAGTTCCATGCCGTCTACCGCATCGTCATCATGGATTCGCGCAAAAAGCGCGATGGCAAGTCGATCGAGGAGATTGGACAGTACGATCCGAACCAGCAGCCTTCGCTGATCAAGATCGATTCCGAGCGCGCTCAGTATTGGCTCGGCGTCGGCGCACAGCCGAGCGAACCGGTGCTGAACCTCTTGAAGATCACCGGCGACTGGCAGAAGTTCAAGGGTCTGCCTGGTGCTGAAGGCACGCTGAAGACCGCCGAAGCCGGCCCGGATGCCGCCGCTCGCGTCGAGGCCGCTGAGGCCGACGCTCAGAAGCGCAAGGCCAAGCAGTCCGAAGCCAAGGCGAAGGCCGAGGCCGAGAAGGCAGCGGAAGCCGCCAAGGCCGACGAAGCAAAGGCTGACGAAGCCGGCGCTGAAGAAGCCAAGGCCGAAGAGACCGAGAAGGCTGAGTAATCATGCTCGCGCAAGCTGTGGAACACCTCATTTCCAATATCGTCGACTTCCCCGATGATGTGTCGGTGAAGTCCCACGAGAACGCCCGCGGCGAATTGTTGCGGGTGCGTGTGAACCCTGAAGACATCGGGCGCGTGATCGGCCGCTCCGGCCGCACCGCCAATGCCATCCGTACCGTGGTGCAGGCCTTGTCCGACCACAAGGTGCGCGTCGACATCATGGATGTTCGCAAGTGAATCGCGACGAAACCATTTCGCAGCAGGCAGACCCTCAGCAGCGTGAACTGTTGAGGGTCTGCCGTATCGGCCGTGCCCAAGGGCTCAAAGGCGAAGTCAATGTCCGCGCATTCACCGACGAACCGGAACGCCGGTTTGCCACCGGTTCGGTGCTGTATACCAAAGATGGCGAGCACACCTACTCCATCGCGCATTCCCGCACGTTCAAGGATCGTTGGATTCTTCATCTCGAGGGTATCGATGATCGTGACGCCTCCGAGACCTTGAACGGCCTGGAACTCTATGTCGAAGCCGACGACCCCGAAGAAATGGCCGAAGAGGATGCTTGGTATCCCAAGGATCTTATCGGACTCGAGGCACGCGTCGCGGACAATCCGACCAACGGAATCAGTGCGGCAAAGGCCGGACAGATTATCGGCAAGGTCGTGGACGTCATCGATGGCCCTGCGCAATCGCTGCTGAAAATACGCTTGACGAACCCCGTCATCGAGCAGAAAGACGGAAGTTTTAGTGCCGCATCAGCCCCCGAAACCGACGAAAAAGACAACGAGAAAATCATCAAAACCGCTTTGGTCCCATTCGTCGATGAACTCGTGCCGGACATCGATCTTCATAGCAACCGCATCACCATCGATCCGCCAATCGGTCTGATTCCCCTGCTTTGAGCGCCGTCAATCGCGTCCAATCTCCGCCATCAGTCTTGAATTCGTCATTTTATCCTCTCTTGGTGCCACCAAGCAACGGTTTTTCTCTAAAATCATGCACATTTCTGCGATTTAGAGGGGTCTTGGTGCACCAAGTACCCCCTCAATCACAAGAATGAAGTCTCAATCTCATTTTTTTGGGGTACTTGGTGCACCAAGACCCCTCTAAATGAGTATTTTCACACAATAAATGACGTGTGGCGCAAACATAAGACCGGCATGAAACATCATGTACCGCTCATCCGAGCTCTGATCTTCTCCTGCTCGCCGACGGATGGGCATGCGATATGGTTGAAGACATGAAAATCGATATCGTGTCCGTGTTTCCCGAATATTTCGAAGCCCTCAACGTCGGCCTGTTTGGCAAAGCCATCGAGCGCGGACTACTTGACGTGAAGACGCACGATCTGCGCGACTGGACCCACGATGTGCACCATTCCGTCGATGACACCCCGGTCGGCGGCGGCGCCGGCATGGTGATGAAGCCAGAGGTCTGGGCCGAATGCCTGGATGATCTGCTGGGGCTGGAACCAGTTGATATCGCGGATAATGACACTGCGGCAGGACCATCCACCACCATCACAGCCAAAGATGATGGTCGCGGAAAAGTATCGTCAACATCGAAGAGCTCGGACGATATCGACAAGGCAATAAACCAATCCCACTCGACCGCTAGCGACGGGCTCGAACCCTCCAGCGGGTTGAATTTGACCACAAACGACGAAACAACGGGAACAATCGTAGACAACACCGCGACATCGTCGCCGGACACCGGAACCTCTGCCGCCACGTTTAAGAACAATCCGGAAGACGGCTCGCCGGCTCCGAGCACGACACAGCAAGAACACAGCAAACCGATTCTCATTTTCCCGAATCCCTCGGCGCCGCTGTTCACACAGCACGACGCGACCGAGCTTTCGCGGGCCGGGCACCTGCTCTTCGGTTGCGGACGCTACGAGGGTTATGACGCACGAATCCCCCGCTATTACCGGGCCCAGGGCGTTGACGTACGAGAGTATTCCATCGGCGATTACGTCCTGAACGGAGGGGAAGTGGCCGTCTCGGTGATGCTTGAAGCCATCACCCGCCTGATGCCCGGCTTCATGGGCAACCCCGACTCCATAGTGGAAGAATCCTACACCGGGCAGAACGCGCTGCTGGAGCATTACCAGTACACCAAACCGGCCGTCTGGCGCGGCATGGGTGTCCCCGAGGTGCTGACCAGCGGCGATCACGGCAAGGTCGACCGATTCCGCCGCGATGAGGCCATCGCCCACACCGACCAACTGCGCCCCGACCTCATCGAGCAGCTCGACTGCAAAGCCCTAAACAAAGCCGACCGCAAGACGCTGATGGCACTGGGCTGGGAAGTCTCCGGCAGTCATCCGCGCAAGTTGCATGATTGATAGGTGGGGGATATATGCCCGCACATCAACCGACCGATGTACAACCGTCTGTTCGGTCTAAGACCATAGAGCCACATCCACAACCGAGATGTGATCGATCAACAACCTTGTTCTTTGCGGTTGCACCAGACGCAGGCATCAGACGCGAGCACCGCAAATCCGAACATGTACCGGCGTGTTCGTTCCACTCCTATACTCAGCACCGATACACAGCACCCAACCTAAAAAAAACTTCCGACACGAAGTATGCATGTGGCGCCTTCTTACCCGCTGACACCCATCAGCGTCATCTCGTCACTCGTGGTCTATGTAGTAGACCTCGGTTTCACCGTAGTGACGTTGATCGGAAACCCGCCAACCGTCCGGCATGGTCAGTTGCTCGGAACGCGTCGAGCGTTCAAAAACCATCACCGTGTGCTCGTCCGCGATCGGTGATGCGCCCAGATCGGCGATAAGTCGGTTGCATTCCTCCGTGGTCAGGGCATACGGCGGGTCGGCGAAGATGACATCGAACGCCGGACCATCGTAGCCGGAAGCGATGCGCTCGGCGCGTTTGCGCATCACGCGGGCCTTCATTGTACGGGCATCCCACGAACGGTTGCGTTTCAGACCAACCAGTTCCTTGTCAATCAGAGCGGAAGCCGGACCAGCCGATTCGACGGCGACCAGCTCATCGGCGCCGCGCGACAACGCCTCGATGCCCAGCGCACCGGTTCCCGCGAACAGATCGAGCACGCGGGCCTCATCCAACATGCCCCATGCCTCAAGCTTGGAAAAAATGGCCTCTTTGGTCCGGTCCGTCGTCGGTCTGGTGCCCGGCTTGGCCTTCGCCAGCTCGAATCCCTTGAATCGTCCCGCAATCACACGCATATTCGTCATCGTAGCGTCTGCCCGAAACCATGATTTGCCGCGAGTGTCCATGCTCTGCGCAACAAAAGGAAAAATGAGGCCAACGTGCTTGGTCCACGCCTCTCAACATTTCCGCTTGCCAAGCGACAAACAGAAAAGCTCGATAGCACCTCTTATATGCCTTATCCCGGCAAACATGCAAAGCGAGCAATATGGACGCTGCATGCAACAAGCAATGGCCTCGTACTCACAAAACCTCGAATCCCAAGGATTCCAGGAACCCCCGGGTCTGTTCCTTACGCTTGAACACGGCGGTATTGCCGAGAATCCGTTCGCACACGCTGCCCAGCTCGTCACGCAAGGCGGCCTTGATGGCGCCGCGATCCCGGTTGCCGTCAAGGGAAGCGCAAAGCTCATTCCACTGTGGCTTAAAGGCGCGTTCCGCTTCAGGCAGCGAAGAACCCCGTGCCAACGCATCCTCGATTTGTGCAAGCTGACCGACCAGACGCCCCGGCAACACGAAAAGCCCCTGAGCCTCGATCAGGCCGATCGGTTCCTGCTTGATCGCCCAGAATTCCGGATGCGCATGGAAGATGCCCTCGGGAAACTGCTCGTTCACCCCGTTGTTACGCAGGATGAGATTCATTTCGTACCCGCGTTCAGTGATCACGGCACTGGGCGAAAGGGCGGAACGCCGCCCGTCCTCGCCGACAGCCACGATGTTCAGATCGGGATTGGTATAGCGGATCCAGCCCAGGCGAATACGGTCGGAGATCTCCACGATGCGTTGGCGCGAACGGGAGACCACCCGCACCGCGGTACCCGGCCAATCAAGGATCTCGATGACGGCATCATCGACACCGGCAAGCCCCAGCCGCGCCCACGGCTTGGCCTTGTGCATCGGCATGAGTTCGCCGCCGCCCTGATAGTGGTCGTGCGCCAGCACCGAGCCGCCGATACGTGGCAGGGCCGCGTTGCATCCGATGAAATAGCCCGGGAAAACGTCGACGAAATCCAGCAGATTGACGAACGTATCGCAGTCGACGTGCATCGCAGTGTGCTCGGCATTGACGCAGATGCCATGCTGCTTGAAATAGCCGTACGGTGAGAACTGCCAGAAGAACTCCTGCCCTCCCAAGGTGAGGGGAACCGTACGCAAGGTCCGTTTGTCACGCCCGGCGAATCCTTCGTTCTCGTGGCAGATCGTGCATTTCGGGTAGCCTCCGGCCGTGGCATTGCCGGAAGCCGCCTTTTTCATATTCTTAAATTCCGGTTTGGCGAGGTTGATGGTCACGATCAGCCCGTGAGACTCGAAACGAGGATTCTTGGCCAATATGGCGCGTTTGACATAGGTATTGTCGGAGCAATAATCATAAAACCATCGCATGGCCTGCATGCCGCCATCACGGTGCTCAATCGCGGCGAAACGGTCTTGCAGCACGGACGGACGCTGCGAGAGCAGGCCCATCACCGTGTCTTCGATACCGGGGATATCGTCGGTGTCGCACAACCGAGCCGCCAGCAAGGCCTCATCGAAAGGCTTGAGCACGGCATCGGGGTTCGCCGCACCATCGCCGTGACAGGCCCCTTGATCTGCATTGGCATCAGCATCAGCATCCTCGCCGTCACCGACACGACTGCGTCCCTGCGACGAACCACGATGAGTCGCAGCCGCACCCGAACCGTCACCAACACCTGAAGACGACACGGCATGATACGAATCAAGCGAAAAAAGCGCGAGAACCGCGTTACGCGCCCAATCGAGATCACGTCGGTCAAGACCAAGATAGGCCAGCGCGTATTGGGTCAGATCGTCCAAAGCGGCATAGACGGCATCAAGCTTGCCGGCACTCCCCTTGCCGACAGCGGGCCCTTCTCCGGCCGTCTCGTTACCTTTCACCGCACTCACCGCGCACCGCCTTCGCCGTGTTCTGCAGTCGAGGTGGGGCCGGATGCCATCACGGCCTCGACAATCGCGTTCATCGGCGCCTCGCTCGCCTCCATCTCCTGGACCAGTTTGATCTGCGTACGGCAACGCACCAGATTGTGCTCGGGATAATCGGTGGCGAAATAGGTGTCGCCGGAAAGATAATCGGCCAGGAAACGCATACCGCATTCCAGCGTCATCATCCTTGCACTCAATGGCAACAGCTGCGCTTCCCGTTCGGTGATGCTTTGGCGAAGCTGGCCGACGAACCCTTCGGCATAGGCCCGGAACAGTTCGGTGCTGAAATGCACCTTGTCAAGGTCACGTTCGTCCTCCAGGGCCGTGGATGCGCCGAAACGTATGGAATCGCCAAAATCAAACAGCATGGAGCCGGGCATGATAGTGTCGAGATCGATGACGGCGCGGGCCTTGTGCGTGGTGGCATCCATCAAAATATTGTTCAGCTTCGTATCGTTATGGGTCACGCGCAGCGGCAGCGATCCATCCTTGAGCCCGTCCATAATCACCGGATAGACGTCGGCATGCGCATCATAAAAGTCGATTTCGGATCTGCAGGAAGCCGCCCGGCCGAGTTCGTCCTTTTCCACGGCGGCTTTGAAATCGAGGAACCGATGCGGGGTATCGTGGAAATGGGCGATGGTTTCGGTCAGCTGCGAGGCGTCGAAGAGTGCCAGTTCATTCTGGAAATCCCCGAAAGCCGCGCCCGCATCGCGGAAAACGGAAGCGTTGGGAACAAGATTGTAGGAAATCGTATGCTCGATGAACGCATACACCCTCCAGGCTCCGGTCTCGTTGTCGATATACGTGCCACCATCATCGCTGCGAATGATATCGAGCGTCTCTTTGCCCCGAGCTTTGAGAAAAGCGGTCACCAACTCGATATTGCGCATCAGGCTTTTGGTGTCGGGGAACACGTCGGTATTCATCCGCTGGAGAATGTACCTGCGTTTCGTCGTGGAAATCAGGTAGGTGACGTTGATATGTCCATCACCATAGGGGGTTATGCTTTGTACCTCTCCCTCCAACCGAAAGCGGGAAGCAACCAGCGCGAGCGCGGTATCAACACTTGACATAGGTATCCTCTTTCAAAGTCGCCTCATTACGTAAATGGAACCAATCAGCGGAAAAACATAAGCAAAACCGCTAATTGTTAATATTAGATACATAATTAGAATTATGCAATTCTCGCGTTTTATCGACTTCATTGCCCATATAGGCATAAATAAGTAAAGACTATATCCACGTATTTCTACCAGATACGATATATTGGTGATACCAATCACAGAAAGACAGCGTGACGATGTCCCCACAGCAATATGCGAATTCCCTGGTGCTCAACACCCCAGGAACAAGCACCAAGGCGAGCCCATCGGACGTCCGCAGGAACAACCGATCCTTGATTTTCGGGCTGCTGTTTCCCGATGCGCAATATTCGCGCGCCGAGCTCGGCCGCATAACCGGCCTTTCTCGCGTGGCCGTTTCCGACGTGGTGAGCGATATGCTCGACGAAGGACTCATCTACGAGTGCGGCTATGAAACAAAAGCCAGCGGGAAAGGCAAACGAGGCACTCTGCTGGGCATCGACCCCACACGGCTGAGAATCGTCACCGTCGATCTTTCGCAAAACCACCTTATCGAAGGCGCGGTGACCGACCTGCTCGGCAACTCATTGAATCACAGCGAAATCGCCCTCAGCGCCGCAGATCATGTCGATGAGCATACCATCATCGGGCTCATCGACAAGCTGATCACCGGAGTCGATCACATCATCGGCATCGGCATCGCGGCCACGGGTGTGGTGCAGGATGGCGTCATCCGTCAATCCACGGAATTCGACTGGCATGATTTCGACCTGAAGACGCCGATCGAGAAGCGATTCGGACTGCCGGTCATCATCGCCAACGATGTGGTCTGCTCCATGCTTACCGAGCGCTTTTTCGGTGCCGCAGGTTCCAACATGCTCTTCGTCAAGCTCGACCGCGGTATCGGCGCAGCAACGCTGATCAACGATACGGTCATCGTCGGCGAAAACCATGCGGGCGGAGAAATCGGCCATATCTCCATTGAGCCGGATGGCCCGAAATGCCCATGCGGCAAACAGGGATGCCTGGAAATGTTCGTTTCTGCGCCCCTGCTGCGCCAACGCATGTACGGCGCATCGGACGAAGACCAGGTAAAAATCCTGCAGGAAGCCGGACAACGGGTCGCAACGGCCTTGGCCATGCCCATAGGGCTGCTGGATATGGACGACATCTGCATCTACGGGGTTGCCGATATCATCAACGCCGCGTTTCTCAACGCCGCCCAACAGCAGCTTGACCGCACCACCACTTCGATGTTCCGCAAGCACGCCACCATCCGGCGCTGCGAATGCGGACCGAATGCCACCATACGCGGCGCCGCGATCACGATGGTGCGCGACTTCGTCAATCGCTGAAACCACAGAACGACGCAACGACGCAGGAAATCGGCAAACCGCGAACCCATTGAGCGCCAACGGCCTCCAGACCTCACCATACGGCTTTCGGCAACAACCCATACCCCGGCTCGCACAAAAAGAAACCGGCCGTCGCCACGCGCAACCATGACCCGGCCGGCTTCAAGCATCGCCTACAAACCGATAGACGCGAGATTCACAATCGATTCCATACGATGCCGTTCGCCTCGATATCAAAGTGCACCGAGTCTCCCTGAGGCAACCGGACCTCCGTTGACTGCGGTTCGTCGGTATTGTTGACCACACAGTACCAGCCGCTTTCCGGGAAACGGGCGAGTTCGCACTGCGGGTTGGACGAACTGTAAGCGAGGTAAGCGCCCTCCTTATGGCTGCCCCAGAACAGGGCACGCTCCAAAAGGCGAGCATTGACGGCCGAATAAGGGAGCCCGGAAATATAGACGCCACGCCCCCTGCCATACTCGTTGGCAGCAAGCTGAACCTGACCGCCTTCCGCCTTGAGCAACGTCACCTGTTCATTGATCGGGTAGGTATTGGCGATCGGTTCGCCGAAATCGATGGACTCGCCGCTCGGCACGTCTTCGGTGATGAAGTGGCGGGCCGTCACCTCCGGGAAGTACTTGTCGACCGAAAGGGTCTGGAAGCGTTCCTCGTCGACGCCGAGCACATCGGCCAATTGGAAGAACCGGCCTTGCCACGCCAGACTTGAGGGCTCGCCCACACCGACGAACGCACCGCCTTGGCGCACCCAGGAACGCATGATTTCGACCAGACGACCGTCTTTCCACACGTCCCCTCCCGTGAAGGAGGTATTGACCGAACCCGCATTGATGATCACGTCGATATCCGGATCGATGCCGCAAGCCAGCACATCATCGAAACTGATGAAACGCACATTGACGCGCATGCCGGAAAGCGCCTCAAGAATGCCGTAGAACGAATACGTCTGCTTGATGGGCAGCGAGTGCGCGACGGTGTAGGCCATCCACGAACGCATCTTGCCCCAGGAATTGAGAACGGCGACATTGAGGTCGCCCACGGCCGGCCGACCTTGGGTCTTGTCGCTCAGAAGCCGGAACTGGTCGGCGATATGGGTCACCGCGTCGACGAACTTCGGGAATTTCGCGGCCAACGAGAGATAGCCGCCATAACCCATGCGGTCGAGCGGGCTGCGCAGGATGGCCCGGCGCGCCTTGCGCCAATTGCTCCACGCCTCGATGCTCGGGTCATTGCCCTCATAGAACGTATCGGGGAAGAAGTACGGCAGGAAGCGGCCTTCGGTGTATTTCACGCCTTTGATGTCCGAGATCATACGGGTGGTGGTGCCGTCACCAACGGAGCCGACCACGGCATCCAGCCCCAGATCGCCGAAACCGTCCATATACGGCTCCGTACCGATCCATTGGTCGCCCAGGAACATCATGGCTTCCTTGCCTGCCTCATGGGTCATGGAGACAAGTTTCCTGACATTGCCCCGCACGAAATCGGAAAGGAAGCGTATCCAATCACGTTGCGCCTGGCGAGGAACACGGAACAACGAGTTGTAGCAGCCCTCGTCCACGAAATCCTCTGGACGAAGCCGATAGCCGAACCGGGCGGCGAAATCCTCCAGCGCCTGCGGCGAGACGGTGCAGGCGCAGCCGAACCAGTCGACGACTTTCTCACGATGGTGTTGGTCGAACAGGAGTGTGAACTGGTAGAAGAAGGTGGTGAAACGCACGACGTCGACTTCGGGATTGTCCTTCAGCCACTGCCCGAAGGTGTCGAAAACGAACTTTCTCGTCGCGGGATGGTAAATATCGAAGGGGATCTCGTGTTCCTTGTCGCCCCAATCGTTGGTCAGGTGGTTGTACATCTCCACCGGATCCCAGATGATATAGGCCAAAAACGAGACGGTGTATTCGTGCATCGGCACCGCATGGTGGATCACCGCAACGTTCTCTTCCGGCTTGAGGCTCCAATCCTTGGTAGGCACCACGGTGCCGGTGGTGCGATCGATGACCTCCCAATACCGGGCGGGGTCAGCGTCGTAATTCGGCTTCAGTTGTTCGGAAAAGAAGGTGTCCATGAAGGGGATGCACACGGTGCCGGAAGTGGCGAGCACACGCTGGCTCAACAGATAGACCTGCGGGGTCTCGTCCATATGCAAGGTAATCCATTCATTATGAGCGCGACAGGGGAAATACGCGCTATAGACCTTCTTGCCCAAAGCGAGGACCTCATCGTCCAGATGGGTGCCGTCCGAGTTGCGAATGGCGTCCGCCCCCCAAAGATTTGCCAGCTCCACGGTTTTGCGTGCGAAATGTTCCTCGCTGGGAATCGTGAATCGCCCTGTCGATGCCATATCAACCTTCCAAAATTTCTATATTGTGACTGCCCGAGGACGGTTGTGCCCCGGAACGTGATTATCTGTGTTGCCATCTGCAACGTGATGCGGGCCAACAGCGCGCTGGCCGATTGCGTATCGACAGAGTTGGGTTCTGAAGCCGAACATCGGGCTTCAGAACCCAATCGCCGATCATATGAATGTCGCTAGCCCTTGACCGAACCTGCCGCAAGACCGGCCTGCCAGTAGCGTTGCAGGGCCAGGAAGAGCACGATGACCGGCAGCACGCCGAGCAGCGCACCCATCATCAACGCCCCACGGTCGGTGAACACCGGCAGGGAGACCAATCCGTACAGGCCGAGCGTGACGGGCTTCAGGTTGTCGCTGGAGACCATCATCAACGGCAACATGAAGTTGTTCCACGTCGAGACGAACAGGAAGAGGAAGATCGTGACCATGGCCGGCGCCAGAAGGCGAAGCACGATGGTGAAGAAGATCCTTGCCTCTCCTGCCCCGTCGATGCGTGCCGCCTCAAGCAACTCGTCAGGCACGGAGCTTTGCGCGTACACACGGCCGAGGAAGAAACCGAACGGGGACACGCAGCAGGGGATGATGATGGAAAGCATCGTGTTGGTCAGATGCAGCGCATGGAAGATGGAGTAGAGCGGAATGGTCAGGAGCGTGGCGGGCATCAGCATGCATGCCATCACCACCCCCATAATCAGGCCTTTGCCACGGAAACTGAACTTCGCCGTGGCGTATCCCGCCATCACGGAGATGATGGTGCCGATGGCGGCCGACACCGCGGAATACAGCAGCGAGTTGAAGACCCAACGCCAGAAGTAGCTGCGGGTCCATCCCAGCAGCAGGCTGTAGTTGGCGGCTATGGCCGCCGGCAGCTTGTTCAGCGGCACGGAGAACCACAGGCCGTTGCTGCCGCTCATCTGAGCGGGTGTCTTGCTGGAGGCGATGGCGGCCCAGTAAATCGGGAACAGGAAGTAAATCAGCGCCACCACCAGCACCAGAACGGTGATGATTTTCACCTGCGGCGAAGGACGCATGGAGCGAGGCAGGTCGTTGGCCGCCTTGTCACGGAGTTTATCGGCTTTACGACGTGCGCGGCTTGCTCGAATATCTTGGGAACTCATTGCTCATTCACCTTGCTTTCGGCAAAGGCATAGCCTATGGCGAGCACGCCGGCAATCAATGCCATTACAATCGCTATGGCCGATGCCGGCCCGTCACCACCCGGTGTCAACGAACCCTGCGAAGTATTCAGGGCCATCATCATCGGCGTATACGACTTGGAAATTCCCTGATCCATGGTCTGCATGATCTGGGGTTCGTTGAACAGCTGGATGCTGCCGACGATGGAGAGAAGCACGGCAAGCAGGGCCGCTCCTCGGACATTGGGCAACTTGATTTTCATGGCTATCTGGAAATTGTTGGCGCCATCAATGCGCGCGGCCTCATACAGGTCATGCGGAATCGCCTGCAGAGCCGCCAGGAAGATGAGCATATTATAGCCGGTGAACGTCCATGTGGTGATGTTGGCCATGGAAACGATACGCATGCCGGGAGCGAAGAAGTTGACCGGTATGCCGATAGCCTTCAGTCCTTTGACGATCGGGGAAATCTGGTCGTTGTAGAGGAACACCCAGATGATGGAGGCCACAGCCCCGGGAATCGCATAGGGCAGGAAGTAGCTCAGGCGGAATCCTACGACGTGCTTGACGATGAACGAGTCAAGAATCATCGCCAACGCGAGCGCGATGCCCATCATCACCGGCACCTGGATGACGGTATAGATCAGAACCCTGCCACATCCGAGCCAGAAGTTTCTGGACGTAAAGACATATTGGAAGTTCGTCAGTCCCACGAATTTGTTAACCAGCGTGCCGCCGCCGTACGCACCGCCGCCCGTCGAGACTTGACGGAAGAAACTCGAATAGATCGCCCAGATAATCGGAAGGATGAACACCAGCGAGAAGAGAATGGCAAAGGGCAGCATAAACACCCATGCCCGTCGGTTCTCACGCTTCGCAGCGGATGAACGTCTTGTTTTCTTCTTGCCGTCCGTCTCCCCTTCTTTGGCCGGCGGCGCCGTCGTCGCCGTGGTTATTGCAGCCATATTGCATCAACCTTTCCTCTTCGATTTTCTTTTTGAAACCGGACTTTTGCGTTTACGGATATCCGGATTCCGTCATATGGCGGAAATGGCTGGCCGGGAGGCGCCACGCGGACGCACCGACCAGCCAAAACCACTACACCATTTTCGAACCGGAACCACTTACTCCTTGACCGGGAGGTTGTAGTTCTTCAAGGTGTCGACGGAGGTCTTCTGCGCGGAATCGAAGACATCCTTCATCTTCACAGAACCGTCAGCCACCTTGGCCGTCTTCTCGACAATGTCGGAATTGACAGCAGAGAAACCGGGGATGTAAGTGAAGCTGCTCATGTTGTCGTTCGCCGTGGCGAATTCCTTCATGAGATCCTCGCCGCCATAGAACTTGGCCCAGGCTTCGGGGGTCTTCGCCTTTTCGGTGGTGGCCGCCACGATCAGGCCCTGGCTGGTCAGGTCGGCGACCTGAGTGTTGAACCAATTGAGGAACTTCATGGCCTCGGCCGGATGCTTGCTGCCCTTGAGGACCGCAACACCGGAACCACCGTTGGGGCCCGTCTTCGTGCCGTTGCCGAACCAGTCGCCGAGCTGCGCCATACGCCAATCGCCTACCCCGTGTTCACCGGCGGAGCCCATGATCAACGGAGCCTCCCAGGCGCCACCCACGGTACCGATGATGGTGTTGTTCTGGATATCGGAATCGAACGTCGGCGACCAGCGATCGATGTAAAGCGCGGCCTTGGCGTCAACCAGCTTCTGGAAGGTGTCCGCCGTGGCCTTGGAACCCTCGGTGTTGGTGTTGACGGCCCATTTGCCGCCCTGGACCTTGTACCACGGGCCTGAAGCGCCGGCCATGCCGGACAGCCAGTTGCCGTCGGCCTGAAGGGTCATCATGTACTTGCCTGCGGCCGCCGTCTTCTGGGCATCCGCAATCATCTCATCGGCGGTCTTGGGCAGCTCGGTGATCCCCAGCTTGTCCAACTCGGCCTTGTTATAGAAATACAGCATCGGGCCGGTGTCCTGAGGAAGGCCATAGTACTTGCCGTCTACCTGCATCAGATTGAACGGCCCCTTGGCAAAATTGCCCTCATACTTCTTGGCCTCGCTCGTCACGTCCTGCAGCATGCCCTTGGTGAATACCTCAGGCACCTCGGCGTAACCGAGCTGAGCCAGATCAGGCCCGTTGTCGGCCTTGACGTCGGTTTCAAGCTTCTTGATCATCTCGGCGGACTTGCCATCGAACTTCGTGGCCTTCACCTGAATATTCGGGTTCTTGTCGTTCCACTTCTTGACGATGTCGTTGACCAGCGTCATCCCCTTGGAATCCGGCAGACGGTGCATATAGGTCAACGTGACCTTTTCTCCCTTGTTCGGCGTTGACGCATCGCTGTTCCCATTGCCGGCTCCACAGCCCGCCAAGCCCATGGCCAAGGCCGAAATTGCAGCGACCGAAGCCAAAATCCTCTTTTTACCTACCATTTCCACTCCTCTTCGAGCAATATGGCCATCACGACACCGTGAAGACCATTACTTGATAAAACGATAATCTTTTCATTTATACATCCAAAACGAAAGTGTACGCTGCAACGATTTCAAACCAAAAGCCGAGATTTTGCGATTTTCGACGTCAAAATCGTCAGACATCGAGACCTGATAGCATTGCGACTTCGCCACTTGGTCTTCAATAGCGCACGTGTTCACGTCCGTTTCCCGACAGCGCTGAATTTCTGAACTTGAATACCTCCTCGAACCTGAATAGGGAACAACCCTTACGGGCTTTCACCTTTGAATAAAATCTTCGTGTATCTCTGCACGCACTTTCAATGTACACTAAGTTTCCTAAAAAGAAAAATCATACAATATCCAGCGTTTCCATATCAAAAACATAATGATAACGCCATGAAAATACGGTCAAACACATTTATGTAAATATCATTATCATTAATAAGAAAAACATATTTTTCACATTTCCGGTCACCTCTACGCCCAAACCTGGAAGACACCGACGAAAGGCCCGACGACGAGAGGGGCAAAACGGTTGACGCCGATTCCCCGGCACCCGGAAGAATGGAGCAAATCGAAAGTTTGCGCACCCACCAACCGGGTTGCAATTGAGCTATCACTTCACCTCCCTGCCCCAGTCACGGGAAGCGCAAACCGTGAACACACAAATGCCACGAGCATTCCCGCGGCACTTTCGAAACAGGCAGGAGACGATGACAATCGTCCGGTTTCAACACTCAGTTGCTCAGAATCTCGGACTCGCCACCGCGCGTGAAGTCGAGGACGGCACCGGCAAGTTGAGGTTGGTCGCCCAGCGTCGGGTCACGCTTGAGCAGCACTTCGGCAGCCTCACGGGCATCGGCGATGATCTTGGCGTCTTTGACCACGCGCAGGAGCTTCAGGCCGGACTTGCCGCCGGACTGGGCGTCGCCCAATACGTCGCCGGCGCCGCGCAGTTCGAGGTCGGCCTGCGCGATCTCGGCCCCGTCGAGCGAGCCTTCGATGACCTTCAGCCGTTGCTCGGCGATGCTGCCGGGTTCGGCGCGCGAAACGAGGAACGCCCAGGAGTCGGTGCCGCCACGGCCGACACGGCCACGCAACTGGTGCAGCTGGGAAAGCCCATAACGATCGGCGTCGAATATCGTAATACAACTTGCCTGCGGTACATCGACCCCGACCTCGATAACCGTGGTCGCCACCAAAATCGGCGTCTTGCCAGATTCGAAATCGGCCATCACCGCTCGCCTGGTTTCGTCGTCATCCCGACCGGTCAACGTAGCGAATTCGATACCGGCGAACTGCGGCAACGACGAAAGCCTTTGCGCAATCTCATCGACGGCGTGCAGCGGCGGCTTAGGTTCGCGAGGCGTACCGTCCGCGTTCTCATCGCCGTAATCGTCAATCTCAACGAAATCGTCGTTGTCGTTTTCTTCTCCCGCGCGACCAGACTTTGCTCGCTTCGCAGGACCGTCCATCGCTGCCTCGCTCGAGGCCTCATCGGCATCAATACGCGGGCAGACCACGTACGCCCGCTCCCCCGCATCGATGCGTCGGCGGATGTGGACGAACATCTGCGCCATCATATTGCCGTCGGCTTCGGGCACGATGAACGTACGGATCGGCTTGCGCCCGCCGGGCAATTCGGTGAGCCAGGAAATATCAAGGTCGCCGAACCACGTCATCGCGGCAGTGCGCGGAATCGGAGTCGCGGTCATGACCAGCAAGTGCGGCGTCTTCTCGCCTTTTTCGCGCAGAATCTCGCGCTGTTCGACGCCGAAGCGATGCTGCTCGTCGATGACCACCAGTGCCAGGTTCGGCGCCTGGAACACCTTGGAAAACGCCGCGTGCGTGGCGATGATGATGCCGGGTTCTCCGCTGGCCGCCGTCGCGAGCGCCTTTCGCCGGGCCGCAAGCTTCATGCCGCCGGTCAGCAGCGTCACCGGAATGCTCGAAGACTTGCTTTCGGATTTCTGCCTGGCTCCGCCTTGATCGTTGTCGGCGCCATCCTGGTCTTCGGCATCACGGTCCGTCGTTTCGCCGCTCTCTTCGCCAGAGAGCTTGGCGGCCATGCCGCTGATGGTCTGAAAATGCTGCTCGGCGAGCACCTGCGTGGGTGCCACGAGCACGGCCTGGTTGCCGGAACCCACCGCCTGCAGCATCGCCGCGAGCGCCACCACGGTCTTGCCGCTGCCGACCTCGCCCTGCAGCAGTCGTTGCATCGGATAGCTTCGCCTCATGTCCTCGCATATGGTGTCGATGACGTCTTCCTGGCCTTGAGTAAGCGTGAACGGCAGCGAGTCGACGAACCGGCTGCGCAGCCCGGAATCCTTGCATTCGAACGTTTCGGCCTTGCGCGCGTCCTCGCGGTTTTGCAGCACGGAAATCTGGGAGACGAACGCCTCCTCATAGCGCAGCGTCGCCAAAGCCTCGTGGAACGCTTTGGTGGACTGCGGGTCGTGGATGGCGGCGAACGCGTCCGCGCGATGCATGAGATGCTTGGATTCAATCACTTCTTGGGGCAGCACGTCAGGGATTGCAGAGCGTAAGGCGAGTATTCCCTTCTTGTGATCGCCGGCATTATCAGTATCGTTCTCATCGATTGCCGCCTGATTCTTCGGCACTGCGGAACCGTCATCGGCATCGCCGGCTTTCTTAGGCCCCGCCTCCCCGCTCGCTTTCAGCGCATCGAGCATCGCGACGATGGATTCGTGGATGTGTTCGGTGGAGATGCGCGAATTGGCGTGGTAGACCGGCCGCGGCCGACAGACATGCCGCAGCGCCTCGTAGGCGGTTGACGCGTCGAATTTCAGGGCATTGAGGGCTTGAGCTTGCTGGGAATGCGAAGCGGGAACACCGGCAGTAGCCAATGCGCCACTTTGCGTTGGAGGCTGTGCATCGGCCCCGTTGGAAATGTCATCAAAAGAAAGTTCGCCGGCACTTGCGGAACCGGACGCTGCGACCGGGTCAACGAAAACGTTCGCGCCTTGCGGCATCACCGTGAGCACTTCGGGGTGGGTGAACTGCAGCTGGCCGTTGAACTCGGTGGGCGTGCCGGCAAGCACGACGTCCGCGCCCGAACGCAGGCGTCCGCCCATCCAGTCCATATATTGCTTTTTGTGCGAGAAAAAGACCAGCCTGCAACTGAAACCGGCCACCTGCCGACTTGCGGCGAACGCACCGTCGTCAACGACGGCCTCAAGGCGAAAACCACGACGGCCGCCCATGGGAATAATCCGAGAAAAGCGCACCACCGCCGCGAACGCCATCGGCATGCCGACCCTCGCTTCGCGGATGGGACGCAGCGGCACCGGCTCGGTGACACGGAACGGATAATAGGTCAGGGCGTCGCCGACGCTCACCACGCCAAGTCCTTTGAGCGCGCTGACCCGCCGTTTGTTGGCGATCAGCGAGGAAATCGGAGTGGTGAGGGTGACGGTATTGCTCATATCTTCATTCTATAAGAGGTAAGCGAAAGAAAGCGAATAACGACAAAGGCCTGCGCAAACCGCAACGCCAGCAGATACACCTCGGTCCCGATACCCATTGCGGGCACCGGGACCGACGGCTTCATCGCCGATATCCTGCCACAGCCCTAACCGGCTGCGCACTGGCAACGTATCGGAAGCCTTGTAGGCTCTGGCCGAAGCCATGCCTTGTACCGACGCCGTTGAGACGAGCCGCGGCACAAGGTACCTTTTTAGCGAATGGTTCAGCGCTTGGAGGCGTCATCCGACTTGGTTTGCTTGGCCATGCCGAAGGAGATGACGAACGCGACGATGGCCAGCGCCAGCGCGAAGGCGAAGCCCCAGCGCGAGCCGGTAACGAAGGCCATCGCCTTGCCGCCGGTGTGCGAGGAGGCTTGGCCGGCAGCCAGCAGAATGGTGGCCACGGCGGTGATGACCGCGCCCAAGACCTGCTGCATGGTGTTCAAGATGGTGGAGCCATCGGTCGACAGGTGCTGCGGCAGCGAGGCGAGCGCCGAGGACTGGGCCGGGTTCATCGCCATCGGGACGCCGATCATCAGGATGACATGCGCGAAGATGATGTATGCCACAGGAGCGGTCGGGCCTGCCAGCATCAGCAGGACAACGCCGATCATGGAGAGCACCAGGCCACCACGCACAAGCCACTTCGGGCCGACGATGTCGAAGAGGCGGCCGGAGAGCATGGAGACCAGCGCGTTGACCACACCGCCGGGCAGCATCACCAGGCCGGTCATGGCCACGGCCACGCCCATGCCGTTCTGCAGTTCCTGCGGCATCAGGTACATGGTGGCCAAGGTGATGCCGAAGTTCATCATCACAATCAGGGCGCAGGTGGTGAACTGGCGGATGCCGAAGGCACGAAGATTGATGATGGGGTTCGCCATATGCATCTGGCGGTAGCTGTAGAAGGCGACCGCAGCGATGCCGATGACGAGAATCAGGATGACCTGCCAGGTGAAGCCGATATCGCTGATCAGGCTTACGCCGAACACCAGGCCGCCGAAGCCGAGAATCGAGGCGATGCAGGAGATGATGTCGATTTTCGGACGGGTCAGCTTATAGGCGTTGACCATCCAGATGCAGGCGCAGACGAAAGCGACGGCTGCAATCACCGCGAAGAAGAAGAAAATCGCACGCCACGAGAACGCACCGATCAACGCACCGGAAAGGGTGGGGCCGATGGCCGGGGCGAACATGACCACGAGACCGGCCATGCCCATCGCCGCGCCGATCTTGTTCAGGGGGAAGACCTCAAGGATCACGGAGAACATCATCGGCAGAGCCAAGCCGGTCGAGATGCCTTGAATCATACGACCTGCCAGCAGCACGCCGAACATAGACGTCGGCGCGAGGCCCGAGATCAACGAGCCGATGAAGAACATGGCCAGCGCGAAAAGCAGCAGCGGCTTGGAGGGCACCCACTTCAACAGCAAGCTGGTGAACGGCAGCACGATACCGATGACGAGCATGTAGCCCACCACCATCCACTGCGCGGTACCCTGGCCGATGCCGAAACTTTTGCTCAGGGCCGGCAATGCGATGTTCATCGCGGTTTCGCTGAGCATGCCCAGAAAAGCCCCGAGATAAAGGCCGAGCATCGTCAGGTTCGGATGCTTGACGTCCACGCGTGCCTTCATCGCGCCTTTCGGTGTCTGCGACTGTTCGTCATGCTGCGTTTTCCCGTTTTCGGGCGCAACTGTCTGCGACATGGTAGAACCCATGTTTGTTCTTCTCCATTTCATACCCGCGTCTTATCACCGTTTACGGTTGCACGGGCCATTCGTGTATCACGCCTTGAAGCGCGCTTCCATTTACAAGGGTGACGCAAACCGCGTCCACTTTATATTGGCAGGAACCCCTCAATTCCAAAAGCAAACTTTGATTATTAGCGTGCCGGTGGACAACCGTATCAGCAATCGGCATAACGTGAGCATCGCCACGCCGCCGAATTCCGCCATCCGTTACCCGCTACGTACGATATGGAGCCAGGCATGAAAAACCTCCGACGTCGAATGACATCAGAGGTTTAGAAAACTGCTATTCGCGTTTTCACGCGGTTAAGCCCCGTTTACGGCTTGGCCGTTGCGATTACGTCAGCGGCGATACCCACTTCGGAATTCGCAGAGGTTTCACCTTCGGCCTGTGAGTTTTCTTCGAGCATCTCACGGTCTTCCTCGGAGCGAACCTCGTCATTTTCATCGTCCAAGTTGTCCACAGGGAACTTGAAGACGAGGGTCAGCAGGAAGGCGACCACCATGGCAACCACGCAGGAGATAACGTAGGTCACAAAACCGTGGCCGAAGAAAACGGGCAACGTGGCGATGCTGGGAAGCGCGAAAGCATGGGCTTGGACTCCGGAATATCCGGCAATGGCACCGCCCACACCGCCACCGATGCACACAGCGGCAAGAGGCATCTTACGAGGGAGGTTCACGCCGAACATGGCCGGTTCCGTGATGCCGAACAAAGCCGAGATACTGGCGGAAATACAGGTCGTCTTGAACGGCGCGTCATGGCTTTTGAGCATAACGGCCAGCGCGGCCCCTGCCTGCGCAAAGACGGGAGGTCCCATCAGAGCGAGTACCGTATCGCGCCCGGAAACCGCCAGATTGTTCATGCCGATAAGGATCAGGCTCCAGTGGAAACCGAAAATGACCATCGGTTGCACGGCAGCGCCCAGCAACAGGCCTGCGACGATCGGCGAAAGCGCATATACCCATTCGTATCCGGCGGCGAGTCCGTCACCGACCACTTTGCCGAACGGCCCAAAGAGCAGCAACGTCACCGAGCCGACGAACAGAACGCAGATCAGCGGCGTGAGGAATCCGCGAATCACTTCTGGAAGGACCTTGTCAAGCCACTGCTGCACGAAGCGCAGCAAACCAATCGCCAGAATGATGGGCAGCACGCTTGAAGCATATTTGACACCCAACATCGGTATGCCAAAGAAGGACAGAGTGGTGCCCTTTTCCTGCACTTTCACCAGCGCCGGATACAGCATCAGGCAGGCGATGACAACCGCGATATACGGATTGGTCTTGAATTGCTTGGCGGACGTATACGCAAGCATGACGGGCAGGAAGGTGAACACACACGATGCCATCGCGTCAAGCACTAGATACGTATTGCCGGACGCATCCAGCACCTTGCAACTGGTGAGGATGATCAGCACACCCTTCATGATGCCCGCCGCGGAAAGCAGGTTCACAATCGGCAGGAAAATCCCGGAAATACCATCGATGACGACGTTCAGCAAACTCTTTTTCTTGGCCATGTCATTCACTCACTTTGAAAGTTGTTGACCAGCACCTTGCCTTCAGGTACCTTTTCCTCTTCACCGTCGGACTGTTGTTTCGACTTTTCGATCGATCCGTCCACATCCTCCTTGTTGACGAAGTATTCACGTTCGTCGACGCCACGCAGGTAACATTGCAAAGCACCCACCAAGTTGGCGTCATTCCGGAATTTGCAGCTGACCACATCTGCCTGGGAGACAAAGTACGGGCAAGTCGCGTACAGCTTCTGCAGATTGGCGCGTATGGCTTCGATGAACGCAGGCTGAGCCGAGATGCCGCCACCGATGGCAAACCGTTCCGGATCGACGATGTTCTGAATATTGAATATCTGCACCGCGATGTCGTGGGCATAATGATCCAGGCAATCCAACGCGTCGGGCTCCCCCGCGTTCACCGCTTCAAAGAATTTCACACCATTGATGGAATCCGGATCCACGCCCTTGATGTTCGCATAATTCGCGCACAGGGCAGGCGTTCCACATTGGTTGCCCCAAACCCCTTCACGGGTCGGCCCTTCATCGTGCGAAGTGATGATGTAGCTCACTTCGCCGGCCGAGAAGTGCGGGCCGCGATGAAGCACATGGTTCTTGATGATGCCGCCGCCGATCATGGTTCCGAACAGCAGGACAAAGCCATCGCTCACATCCTTCAGCGCACCGACGGTCGCCTCCGCGGTGGCCGCGCACTTCGCGTCGTTGTCCATCACGATACGCACCGGGCAATGGCTGAACAGCTCATGACGAAGATAAAAATCGTCGTTGTAGCGCAACGCTCCGCCCATCGCGCAATATCCCTCGTCCGAATCAATGATGCCCGGCATCGAGATGGCAATGCCCTGTACCCCGGGCTCCTGCTTGAAAAGCTGAGTCAACGCCGCAATCAATTCATCACGACCTTCCTGCGGGGTGGGAATCGACCCACGGGAGGTAATCGAGCTGTTCTCCAACATATACGCATATTTGATATTGGTTCCGCCGATATCAATGGCCAGAATTTTCATGATGCATCCTTGCGTTATCCATACCTGTTATTCGAAGTTTCGGTGCATAGCATATCCCGGAATTTCGTAAAAAATTGATTTTGAAGCCACAATGCCGAATCGACGCCGATCGCACATTGCGCCTTGAAATGTTCGTCCCGTTTTGTTGTCGTTGGTTTCGACGGTGGTCTCATTGGCTAAAATCACCATCGAAACCAACGATCTTAATAACTTCGACGGCGTGAGAGAGACATTCTCATACCATCGAGCCGGCTATCGCCTACAGAGTGGCCATAGTCTTTCCGGAGCCGACAAGACCTTCGAAATCGGCCACGAAATCATCTACTGCCGCATCGATTGCAGCGTTCTTGGTCAGCGAGTCGATGACCGAAGACGCTATCGTCGCAGCGCCCACACCATGAACTGCCAGGTCAAGCACCTGCTGCGAGTTCTTGAAGCTCGCCGCGAGGACTTCGCAATGCAGGTTGTTGGCTTTGAAGATGTCGTGGATCTTGCACGCGACGCCGACTCCGTCGTAACCCATATTGTCGATGCGGTTGATGTACGGGGCGGCATATACCGCTCCGGCCTTCGCCGCTATGAACGCCTGCAAAGGCGTATAGATCGCGGTCGCAGTCACGTTGATGCCTTCGCCCGACAACTGCTTGATGGCCTTGAACCCTTCCGGAACGCTCGGAACCTTGGGGAACGTGTTGTCTCCCAGCTCCTTGACGATCCGATGGGCATCGGCGACCATGCCTTTGGCGTCTCTGGCGACCACCTGCGCGTGCAGCTCGCGATCCGGCCCGATAATCGAGCGAATCTCGTGCAGCACCTCGAAAGGCGGGCGTCCGGCCTTCGCCAGAATCGAGGGGTTGGTGGTCACACCATCGATCGGATAATACTCGACCAAGCGTTTGATGGCCTCGGTATCCGCATCATCAATGATGAGTTTCATGGTTATTTCCTTTCATTGCCAACAGTTCAGCGACCAATCGCGGATCGCGGATTACAGCGTCTGTTCCGTCCGCTCGATGATGTCGTCCTGGGTCGCCTTGGACAGCACCACGAAGAACGCGCTGTAACCGGCGACGCGAACGATCAGATCACGATGCTTTTCAGGATGGACCTGCGCATCAAGCAACGTTTCGCGGGAGACGACGTTGTATTGCACGTGGTAGCCGTGAAGCTTGTCGAAGAACGCACGGGTCAGCAAAGCGAGTTTCTGCCTGTTCTCCATCTTCGAAAGCACCTGCGGAGTCATCTTCTGGTTGAGCAGCACGCCTCCGGTGATGTCATCGGTGGGTAGCTTGGAGACCGACTTGAACACGGCGGTCGGGCCGTGCTGATCGGCGGAATGCGAAGGGCTGCAACCTTCGGCGAGGGGCTCACCCGCGGCACGGCCGTCGGGAGTGGCCAGTGTCCCGGCGCCCTGGGGAACATTCGCCGAAATCGAGCTGGTACCGGCATAGTAGATGCCACCGATCGGGCCGCGACCATACCTGGTGTTGTGGTACTTCTTCATTTCGTCGATATAGATGTCATAGGCCTGACGAATCAGCGAATCAACATAATCATCGTCGTTGCCGTACTTCGGCGCGGCCTTCATCAGCTCACGGATATGTTCGTTCTTTTCGCCCTGCCAATTGTCCTGCATGGCATCCCAGAGCTCTTCAGGCGTCACCTTCTTCTCTTCGAAGACCACTTTCTTCATGGCCGCGAGAGAATCGGCGAGATTGGCGATGCCCACCTGCAGATCGGAGATGAAGTCGTAGACGGCTCCGCCTTCCTTCATGTTCAGGCCGCGTTCGATGCAATCGTCGGTCAGGCAGGAGCAGAGGATATCCGCCGTGTCGTGTTCAAGTACCATATCGCAGGTCGCGTCGATGATGACACACTGCCGGCACATCTCACGAATGACCTTATCCCAGCACTGCATGACCTGATCGAAACTTGTGAAGTCCTTGAAATGCCCAGTGCCTTCAACGAGCTTCTTGCCGCTTTGAGGGTCGACGCCGTTGTTCATGGCAATCAGCAACGCCTTCGGGAAATTGAGGAAGCTCATGCCGGTGCAACGATAGCCCCATTTGCCCGGCACTGCCGTTTCCACGCAGCCGATAGCGGAATAATTGTAGGCGTCCTCGCGGGTCACACCTTTTTCGATGAAGCTGGGAATGATGACCTCGTCGTCGTTGAAGGCGGGCATGCCGAAACCGCAACGGACGACTTCGATGCACTCGTTCATGAAATCGTCCGGAAGGTTCTCATGATAACGGACGGTGAGGTTCGGCTGGGTGAGATGGCACTGGGCCACAGACTTCAGGATCAGCCAGCTCATGGGGTTGGTGGCATCGCGCGCTTCGCCGTCCACCAGCTTCTGGCCACCCACGGTGACATTCTGGTAGAGCGGTGAACCTGCGGAGAACTGGGTGTGGCTCCACGGGCGGACCTTGTTGATGGTGAAGGTCTTGAGCCACAGATTGCACATCAGCTCATCGGCCTCGTCCGCCGTGATCCGACCGGTCTTCAGATCGTTTTCATAGTACGGCCACAGATATTGATCCATACGACCATACGAAAGTGAATGGCCGTTGGACTCGAGCTGCAGCGTGAGGTGGATCAGCCAGACCGATTGCACCGCTTCGCGCAAGGTATGTGCCGGCTCATACGGCACATGATCCAGTGCCTCGGCCATCCCACACAGTTCCGAAGCACGACGTTCGTCGCCCCTCTGCGAGCATTCCGTGGCTTGCTGGCGAGCCAACGAGGCATATCGACCGGCGAATTCCTTGACGGCATCGACCACGATGAGAATGGCCCGATAGAAGTAGCTCTTATGAATGTTGCGGTAATCCGTCAGATCGAGAGCGTCAAGCTTTTCCTGGGCGCGACGCGCATAATCCTTCAGTCCCAGCTTCAGCAATCCCTCATAATTGACGGCGCAATGGGCGTCGCCCGAGGTGATGTTGCCTTCGGACTTGATGATGCCGAGGTCGTAGAACAGCTTGGAATGGGGAGGGAAGGCCGCCAATCCGCGGTCCTGAAGCGTGTTGTGCTTCCAGAACGGATAGATGGAACGCAGCTTTTCCTTGTTTTCCTCCGTGATGGTGAACACATCGCCATCGCGCTTTTCAAACTGGTCGAGTTCATCGATCACCCAGTCCATCGCATATTCCGGGAAAATCGGCGCCGACCTGTTCTTCGAAGCCTGGTTGCCGGCGATAACCGTCTCGGGCTCAATGAAAATCGGCATCTGTTCAAGAATCTCCTTGAGCATAATGGCACGTTTGATGGCCAAAGGCTGATCCTGCTGCTCCTGATAGACCTTGGTCGTGATCATCGCCCGATCGACATCGATCTGCGGCACTGCATCCAACAGCTGATCGCGGAAAGAGTTCATCCTGTCAGTGAGCTTTCCAAAATGTGAATCACTCATCGTACTTTCCTTTCATAAATGTAAGCTACATCACTTACGTAGCTTCAGAATAACGAAAGAAAGTTTTTTTGTCAATTTCGTAAGCGATTTATCTTTTGTTCGTAAATAAAAAACTTTCGATTAGATCTCTTCGAGAAATATTTTGCATATTCCTCAATGCCGAAATCAAAGAGAAAGCATGGAGGCAACACTTATTAAAGCTTTAAAAATAAAAGATTATCTATTACTCCGCCATCAGAAATTGCAGATAACCATCCGCAGCGCAAACCCGGGATAAGGCAGACAAAGAACACATATGGGCAGAAAAGCTCAATCAGAATAAAATATTTCCCCTACAGCGAAATATCAGACCGTGACGATGTCGACACCGTGCCGGTCCAGCATGTCCCTGGCTGCATCCGAAAGTCCGGCATCGGTGAATGTGGCGACATCTTTGTCTCCGAATTCAAGAGGCACGGTACCCCGTCTCGAGAACTTGCTGCTTTCGGTGACCACAACCACACGGCCTGCATGTTGCGCCATATCGCACACGGTCTCGGCCCGCAGGGAATCACGGTTTGCAAATCCTGTCTCCTCGCTGTAACCGTCGGTGCCGGCGAACAGAATATCGACGTACATGCCCTTCAGACAACGCTCAACCATCGGTCCGACCATGACCTGCGCCGTCTGCTGGTATATTCCACCCAAAAGGATGATTTGGCTTTGGGATTTGCCACGCACATATCCGGCGACAAACGCGCTGTTGGTGATGATGGTGAGATCGTTTTTGGTCGAAACCAGTTCAGCGGCCAGCAAAGCACAGGTGCTGCCGTTCTCGATCATCACCGTATCGCCATCATGGACACACTGCGCTGCACGCTTGGCGATTTTCAGCTTTTCTTCGTAATGGTAGGCAAGCCGACTCTCCATGTTGTCAGCGCTTTTCAGCACGGCGAATCCGTGCTCACGATCGATGATGCCGCGCTTTTCGAGTCCACTCAGATCCTTGCGCATGGTGACTTCGGAAACCCCGAGTTCTTCGGCAAGCGCGGCGACCTCGATACGTTTGTGCTCGGTGAGCAGCTCGAGAATCCGGTTCGTCCTCGTTTCCATTGACCCGCCTTCCGTAATCAGGTTCACGCTTCGTCTACCCTGCCAGCCTAACACCCAATACCAAGGAATAACAAACAGATCGACTTTCGAACAAAAGCTTTTCGCTTACTCAGCCAAAGCCACTATTTTCGTTGACCCTATCAAAACAGTAATCACGAAACTGCTGGAAGAAAGTATTCGAAAGAAGAAACCTACAAGAAAGCCTCCACGCCCTCATCAAGATACACCTGCCTGAAATCCTCGATATCTTCGGGATGCGTGTTGGGTACACCCTTGAACGCGTAGTCTTCGCGACCCAGCAACTCGTACTTTGATTCGCCGAAATTATGGAACGGCAGCAGCTGCACTTTATCGACGCCTATTGCCTTGAGCTTACGAGCCATGCCCCTTGCATCCTCAAGCGAGTCATTGAAACCGGGAATGACGGGAGTACGAATCAAAAGGTCTTTGCCCGTTGACGCCGCATAGGCCATGTTCCTAAGAATCAGCTCGTTGCCGACACCGGTGCCCCGCTTGTGAAGGTCCGTGTCATATTGCTTCATATCCATGAAAATATGATCGAGATGCCCGATTGCTGCCCTGAAAACCTTTTCGGGCACATGACCGGTCGTCTCGATACTGGTGTCGACGCCACGAGCGTTGAGCTTATCGAGCAGCTCGACACAGAAATGTCCCCAAACCAACGGCTCACCGCCGGAAAGCGTGACACCTCCCCCACCTTCCTCGTAAAACGGCTCATCCTGCAGACATTCCTCAAGCACGTCATCACTCGTGCGCCTCACTCCGACAACAGAGAGACCGGGGCAATCCTTCAATGCTTCATCGACCTGCGCGTCGCCTATTTGCAGGCGAGTCACGTCCGGCCCTCGCCGCGCACCGGTTTTAATGAAACCGACTTTACGGGCGAGAGCATCGGAAGCGTCACAGCCATCGCAAGAACGCTCATCCCACTCAATCTCAGGAGTCTTCTTCTGACTCTCCGGATTGGAGCACCAGCCGCACCGCAATGGGCAGCCTTTGAGAAAGACCACGGTTCGTATGCCCGGTCCGTCGTTAAGACTGAATTTCTGAACATTGAAAACAATCGCTGATTCCAACATTGCCTCTTTCGAACGATGTGAAGTAGCGTAATTCATATCTAAAATTACGTTCAAAACTAATATAACTTACGTTCGTAATTAAAGCAAGGTTGAAAACACTTATCTAAATCCAACCCCGATTTTTTGATCTCGCTCCCGCCAATAGTCACTTCTTGCGCGCGATATGAGGTCAGCCGTGTAAAAGGTGACAATTAGCCTGTCTATTTGTCACCTTTTGCACATATCCGCCAAGCAAGCATGTAAAAAGCGACAAATACCCCAAGCCCACATCGCCGGCCGGCACTACGACGCGGCGCGAACGCCGCCAACGCCGAACGGCGCTGTGCCAAGGCATGAAAAAACCTCCGACGCCGAAACGTACGGAGGTTTTCAAAATTGCTTTCCGCGTTTTCACGCAACCACGCGCTGAACCTTGCCTGCCTTGAGGCACTTGGCGCACACGCGAACGCGGACGTTCTGTCCGTCGATAGTGGTGTGAACCGACTGAAGGTTCGGGTTGAAGGTGCGCTTATTGCGGATATGTGAATGCGAAACGCTGTAACCGGTCTGCGGTCCCTTGCCGCACACTGCGCAACGAGCTGCCATAATGGACTCCCTATACTGTTTTGACTTGCAAGTCTTGATGCCGTTATCCTGCGTTTTGGCGCACAACAGCGACACACAACTTACCAAGTATACAACCGGGGCCGACCAAGGGCAAAATGATGGGCAATCGACGCACCATAAACCCCCATGGTCGCCAAAAGATACCGTACGTATTCCTGTACTGGGCAACCATGAATCAGGGTGCGCGACAACATGATACGATCATTCACCGATTCCGCCGGAGCCCCGCCGTTTTCATGCGTTACCCGCACGCACCACCTGGATGACGGCATCGGCCACGGCGCAGATGATGCCGCCCACCGGCCACGTCAGCCAGAACGGGAAGCCCAGGAACCCCGGGCCCATGCCTGTTTCATGCCCCAAGAACAGCATCAGCAAGCCCAGCAATGTGGCCACCAACATGATGAAGGTGTCGATGGCGCCGCTCAGACGCGTATAGAACCGTTTGGGATGGCCAAACCGGTCGACCGTTGCGCCACCGTCCCGACCTCCACGTCCATCGTATAAACCCCGGGAGCCGCCGTTTGCCGCGTTGAGCCAGTCCTCGTGTCGTTCGCAACGCCTGTTGTAGCGATCGATCTTGATCCGCGAACGTTGCAATGAGCCGTAGATGAAACTTGCCACAGCGAGGGCGAACAGCAGCATCATCACAACCATCGGCCAACCACCGTCATCGCCGCCGATAGCAAAGACGGCATATCCAAGCTGGTTGATGACGATGCCCAGACACGCCTCGGCAACACCTCCGACAAGCGAAACAACGAAGACGGCATTGGCGCGCGTACGATCGCGATCGGTGTAGAAGTCCTCCACATACGGGTGCCTGCGCATGAAATCGCGGCGAGAAGTGGAGGCAAACAGGATAAGCGCCAATCCAACCACTGCGCCAAGGGCGACAAACGCGAACGAAAGCATATCCGTCAGCGGAGTATCGCAGTCCCCAAACCCGGCAGAGAAAGCCACGCCTACCGCCATCGCCCCGACACCTGCCGCCAGCTTCCATGCGAAGCCCTTCATCTGCGCGTCGTAGCCGGTGGCGTCCTTCACAGAACCATCGCCGACGAAGGCGGGAGCGGGAGCATCGGCCTGCACACCACCATTGATGTACCGCCGAGATGCATCATGCTCGAAATCAACGGAACCGGCATCACGACCCGGCCGACGCACGTCATCCATCGAACGAGACGCGCCACCGGAATCCCCCATGTCCGGTTTTCCCTGAACGGCAGGTGCCGATTTCCCTGAATCCAGCAAAACCGCACCACTTACGCGATCGGCATGACCACCGCCGGCTGTCGCCTCGCCAGGCTTTTGCACATCGCCCAAGACCAGATCATCGAGCGTGCAGCCGAACAGATCGCAGATCATCAGCAGCTTGTCCATCTCGGGATACGCCTTTTCGGACTCCCATTTGGAAATCGCCTGACGGGTGACGCCGAGCAGCATGGCCAACTGCTCCTGGGTCATATTGCGTCTGGATCGCAGATATTGAAGATTGTTCCGAAAACTCATCAGAACCCTTTCTCGTTGGTTTCCTCACCAGTATGCACCGAAACAGCATGCCGCGCTGCCAGCTTCCGGTTGCACCGTCGAAACGCAACCGAAAAGCGTGTCAACTCACGGTTGCATCCTTGATTTTCCAACCTTTACGAAACGGTTTGAACATAGCGTAGCCGCAGCTCGGACGTGGATCAACCATGAATTGAGACGCGGATTGAGAGACATAAAGTTTACGGATATACGGAAAAACTCGGGTCACCACCGGCCCATTGATCATCAGGAGCCTGGCTGCGAAGGCGACGATACGTCGCGCATGGCCCCTACCGCCGAATACTCGAACGATCTCCGATCCGGCCGCCGGAACCGGCCAAAGCCGATACAATACGAATCATGCATCTTTCATGTCGCCGCACCCGGCAACGCCATGGCCAAAGTCCGGAACTTCCGTCAGCCGCCAGCCGTGCCGACTCAAAATTATGCTCCCAGAATATTTTTCAAGTATCTTTTTTCACGATTATTCATCTGCTTTTCAGAAAAATCGACCTCGATAATATACCGTCATACGATTTTATCCGATGCATAAATTCTGTTGCATTCTTTAAATATGCAATCAACTTTTCAAATGCTACAACCGAAAACCAGAACGTTACGGTCGGGACATGTGGCGCACAACACATGCCATACCGTCCTTAAATCCCAACAGGCTCCTGACCGCTCACCGCGCCCTTCCCCGACCCCACGACCACAATCCTATGGTGTCGAACACAACGACGTCAACAACGAATCTCGCCGCATGTCAAGGCAAACCCGCCCATCATCATGTCACTTTGACGTATTGGAATGATTCACATTCTGAATCGAGCATTGAAGCAACGTGCTTGACCGATACATCGGCAAGCGAAACCAATAACAATCCGTTTATTATTCGCCGACTACGTTCTTCACGATGCCATCATCAGGACGACCTATTCTCGATTCCGGTCAACGCCAGCACGACCGTCGGCGATCCGGCAGGACAATCACCGATATGCACGGGCTCACCGTCGGCGGCCGAGCGGAAAAGACTCAGATTGTCGCTGACCTCGTTGGCCACGACAAGCATGTCGCCGACGGCCAGGATGTGCCGAGGACGCTTGCCGCCACTCGAGACGCCGCGACCCTTCCAGCTCGGATCGCCCTCTTCGGCCAGACGGCCCAACCTGTCGCCGTCCCAATACAACGTCACGATACGGTCGGAGCCCCGCAGCCCTACGTAAACATAACCGCGCGAGGACGGCGAAACCCCACCGTCCCCTTCAGAAACGCCAGGATGAACGGCAACAGGGACGAAAGCCAAGGAAGCGGCCTGATCGGGCCGTTCCCCTTTGTCGCCGCCGAGACTGACGGTTTGAGCCACCCGGAATTCCCCGGTCTGCCCATGGCCGCTCCCGCCTTGCCTCGCCTCGTCGCCTCCGTTCGGCTTAAGCACGGTGACCGTGCAGCCCCACTCATCGACGACGGCGACGCTCCAATCATCGTCTTCTTTGAGCTCAGCGGACGGCCCCGGCAAAACGTGCATGTCCCGCGGACCGGTGCCGGGGGCAAGACAGACGAATCCCGTACGAACCAGACGCGAACCGGCCCAGTGATGAATATGAATACGGTCGGCACCCAAATCAGTAGTGAGCACACGCCCGTCAGGCAGGGGAAGAATCCAATGCGCATGCGGCCCCTCTTGCGCCGGCAACGGCCCATGACGATCAGGGTCGCCATGCAGCACCTGCGCCACCGGCCCCAGCACATCACCCTCGCCGATAGGCAGAACGCAAACCGTGCCGTCCACATAATCGGCGGTAATCAGGTGACGGCCAAGTTGGGGATCAACGGCAATAGCCGCATGGGTAGGGCCGGACCCGGCAGGCAATTTCACCCGTGAAATCTCTTCGAGCGTCACTTCTCCGCTTTCGCCGAGATCACCGCTCGACGCGTTGCCCGACGCATCGCCCGGCTTGGCATCCTTATATACGATTCGCAACGCAGCCACTTCGTCCGTGTCTTCAAGGACCGCAAAAACCGTACCGCCTTGCCGCAGAAGCCAGGAGGGAGACGGCACCTCGGAGGCGACGCCAGCAGGTGTGATTGTTGGCGACAAAACAGAGATATCCGTTATATCGGTTTGAAATATTTTTCGTTCCCTTTTGACACCCATCGACGCATTCGAGGCCGTATTGACGTCGAACGTTTGTGCACCCGAACAAACAGGCAACGCCAATACATAGCGCTCGACGCCTTTGCTCTTTTCATGATGGATAGCACCGAATCCGCCAACCAATAACCGATACGCCTGAATTTTCATATTTTCAATCTATCGCGCCTTGAACCTTCAACCCAACACTGATAGCGTATTTTTAATTAATGTGACTTACATCACATTTTAAATTGCAGCAATGCAATAATACGTATAAAGAATTATGCTCTATAAATAATTTTATCCCGTTTAATATACATACGCATACGTATGCCGAACGCTGCGAAAGCCTCCCCTACGCGACAATCATCGTTTAACAAAAATCGTCAACCATTATCCTTTAGAATCAATACAGAAATTCTTCACATAGAATTTTCTCAATCATCAGGAGGCTCAGAATGTCTAGACCCCGACAAGACTCAAATCAATTGCCGGCTACGACACGTATGGAGAATGCGTTCTGGAAGTTGCTTGAGGAGCGCGATTATCCGAAAATCACCGTCACCGACATCGTCAATATGGCAGGCGTCAACCGTAACTCTTTCTATTATCACTATTGCAAACTCAACAATCTCGCCGAAACCGCCGTTCAGCACGCGGTCGAGGGCGTGAGACGAGCAATACCCGAATTCACCGATGACCCGTCCAAGGCGTGGAACGGCGTCGTTATGCAACTCATCGGCGTGCAGGCCAACCGTATCTATCTCGACCGTATTGCGTTGACCGTAGGCAGTCACACCTCCCCGTTCCTGCTGTTCACCGTGCACGACGCGATTCGCGACAGTTTCATCGAATGGCAGCATCTCGACCGGGATATGACGATCAACCAGGACGTCCTGCTGGAATTCTCGGTGGGCGGCCTGCTCTCGATATCCGCGATGTGGTCCAAGCTCGCCAAGGAGACGACCGTCGAACAGTGGAGCAACCTTGACGCAGCCGTGGTCGCGCGAACGCTCTATTTGGCGATCTCCGGCAACAGCATGCCCGGATTCTGGGTGCAGATGTTCCGCAGCGCGTTGGAGAAGGGCGACGGCTCCCTGCTGAAGTCCATCGCCGAAACCGAAAGCAAAGACAAGGATTTCAAGCGCGAGGTCGATGCCCTGCTTGAGGATCTTCAAAACATGCAGCATCAACATGCCGACGGTTTCAGGCCGAGCGCCACACTCATGGGCGGCATCAACCACACCGCCTGATCGACGTTTTCGCCAATCCAACAGACTTGAGCTCGACAAGGTAAGCTAAAGCGTTATGGAACAATTGCTGGGCTGGCTTAAGATGCACGATAGCCGCATCGTATTTTTGGTTATTGTCTTTGTTGTGGCCTTCGTAGCCGCAAAGGTGGTTTCCCGCTGGCTTAAGAAACTGCTCAATCATTCCGGCATCCCGAACGCGTCGATTTTCGTCAATCTCGCACTGGTGTCGATCTGGATCATTGCCGTGGCCATGGTTCTGCAGCCGGTTTTCGGTATCAACCCGACCACCATCGTCACCGCACTCGGCATTGGAGGCCTGGCCATCTCGCTGGGCTTGAAAGACACCATCGCCAACATCATCTCCGGTTTCGGGCTGATGATCGGTCATGTCATCCATCCCGGCGATCAGGTGCGCATCCAGGGCATCACGGGAACCGTCGAGGACATCACCTGGCGGCAGACCATGGTGCGCGAACGCAACGGCAACCAGCTCATCATCCCCAATTCGGTACTCAACACCTCGTCGCTTGAACGGCTGACGCCCGAAGGCGAAGCTTGCGTAAGCGTCGATTTCACCGTGAAGCCCGGCACCGATATCAAAACGGCGTCCAAACGCATCGCCAATGTTCTGCGGAGCGCAACGGCGGACATCACCAATCGCAACAATCCGCCGCAAATCAACTTCACTGGTTTCAGCGTCGACGGGGTGCAGGGCAAGGCCTTGCTGTTCGCCAATGCCGGGATCAATCAGGAACGGGTTCGCGATTGCGCCGTTCGGGCGTTGGCCAAGGAAGATTTCATCATCTGAAGCCTCAGCCCGATGCAGAGGTAATCACACTTTTGGGCGCAATTGTGTGATTACCTCTGCATATCCGAAACAAGCGCAGCGGTAATCACACTTTTCGCCGTAATTTCGTGATTATCTCTGCATATCCACACCAGGCGCAACGCGTAATCACACTCGCGGGCACAATCTGCGATTACGCGTTGAACAGCGCCGCAATCATCAGCAGCACGGACATGATGATGAAAATAATGACTCCCGGATTGGCAAGCACCGTTTTGGCACGGGTACCTCTGGGCAATTCCTCGGGCGCCCGGTAAAACACGAGTTTCTTGCGTTCGACGATCGCGATGACGATGCCAAGGACGAACATCACACCGTCAAATACCAGATAGGCTAGGAATGGCGTGACTTCGCCGCCATGGCCCACAGCGAACGCGTGCTTCATTCCGCTGACGATATCGGCATCAACGGCGCTTCTCACCGATTTGCTCATCGGCAGAAGCAGCACTTGCGGCAGGAATCCACCGAAGAAATTGAACGTCATATGCATGGCGATGGTGTAGCGCAACTTGCCGGTGCGCACGTAGGCATAAGCCAGCAACAGGCCGAAACCGAAAGCGTAGAAGAACTGGAAGAGGTTGCCGTGGAACAGGCCGAAGGCGAAGGCGGAGACCAGAATCGCCATTTTCTCGCCATATTGCTGCATGCGGTCGATCAACAGTCTGCGGAACAGCCATTCCTCGAAAATCGGGCCGATGATCACAGTGAACAGCAGAAGGCTTATCGGATCGAGGTTTTCGATGAGTTCGTTGATGCTGCTTTGCGCCTGATTGTTGGAAAGCAGGCCTGAAAGGATGTTGCCGATGATATTGCCGATATCCGCCAGCGGGAACGAAATCGCCATCAACGCGAGGAACATCCCCACACCCATATTGCTCGTTTTGCGTTTTACCTTGGGTATCGTGCGGAAAACCAACAGGGAAAGCGGAATCGCGATGGCGTAAAGCGGCCCGTTGCTCAGCAGGAACTCGGCCCACATGGGCAGCTTTGCAGGGTCGACGAACTGCCTCGTCACCTCCCCGATGACCGACACCAATGCGTACCACACCAGAACAACCAGATCCAGGGCATACCCGATGTTCGAGAACCGCTTGCGTACTTCGCCAAGCCATCCATACATCGCCGCCTGCCATGTCGGATTGGGCTGATTCCCGTAGCCACCGAAGCCCGTACGTGCGGGCGATTGCTGTCTGTATTGAAGCTGCGTTGGGTATTGGTAGCCCATGCCAGGTTGGAATTGCTGCGGCGGATACTGAGGCTGGTACTGGAATTGGGATTGAGGCTGAGGCTGAGGCTGGCCTTGGGGCTGCGCTCCAAGCTGCTGCGATGGATACGAAGGACATCCATAAGTCCGGTATTGCTGTGGCGGATACTGGACGTGCTGCTGATAGAACCGACTTGGCTGGCTCTGAGGCCGCGACTGACCTTGGGGCATCTGGCACTGCCGACCTTGCCGATACTCAGGTTGGCGCTGAGGCTGACTTTGCTGGTCTTGGTATTGCTGACCGAACTGGCGCTGAGACTGGCCTTGGTATGTCTGACGCCGGGATTGTTGGTCCTCGGCCTGCGCCTGATACGGCTGGTATTCCCGTAGCTGCGGCTGCTGATACGGCTGGGCTTGGGTCTGACCCTGATATTGCGGCGTGTATGGCTGCGTCTGGAACGCCTGAGGCTGCGGATAGTGATGTCGGGGTTGATACTGCGGCTGGGTCTGCGAAGGCTGTATCTGCGGCTGGGGCTGCGAATTCAACGCCCGATAGGCCGATTCCGGCTGATAGCGCGAAGGCTGCGACGAACCGGATTCTTCGTGCGTCCCCGATGGTGAAGTCTCTTCTTCAGGACGGTTGTCATCGTTCATATTGCGCCACACACCTTCTCGGATTACCGACCGATCCGCCTATACCCCCTCATTATATGAACCGGGATCTTGAGGGATCCTGAAAATGAGGCTATCAGCATTCAATCAGATCCATCAATCCATAACACACAGGATTACCTCAGCACGCCTTCGATGAGACGGGTGATCAGTTCGGTGTAGCCCACTCCGCTCGCCCCCCAGGCTTTCGGATACATCGAAATCGGGGTAAAGCCGGGCATGGTGTTGATTTCGTTGACCATCACTTCACCGCGTTCGGTGACGAACGTATCCACACGCGAAAGCCCTGCACCGTCGACAGCCTTGAACGCACGGACCGCAATCTCCTGCGCACGTTGCAACGTAGTCTCCGGCAGACTCGCCGGAACCTCGACGTGTGAAGCCGCGGAATCGGTGTATTTGCTATCGAAATCATAGAATTGGTCGTCGCCGGCAGCACGATGGTCGAGCACGATTTCGCCGGGCAATGCCGACTTCGGCTCCTGACCCGCCACCGGTGCGAGCACGGCGCACTCGATTTCGCGTCCATCGATGCCCTGCTCCACCAATACCTTCCAGTCGTGGTGCGACGCCTCGAAAAGCGCGGCGGCGAGTTCCTCCTCATCGCCCTTGTGCTCCAGCTTGGTCACGCCGAAACTCGAACCGGCCCGCGACGGTTTGACGAACAACGGGTAACGCAGTCTGGCCGACTTGATGCTTTTCATCGCCTCGGCGGCATCGCTGCTGAATCGGTCGGACGCATCGAAAGCACGGGTATCGAAGGTCACCCCCGGAGCGACGGGGATGCCGGCTTCGCTAAGAATAATCTTCGTGAATGCCTTGTCCATGCAGGCGGCCGAAGCGAAGACGCCACAGCCGACGTAGGGCACGCCCATCATCTCGAACAGGCCCTGCACGGTGCCGTCCTCGCCGTACGGGCCGTGCAGGACGGGAAACACCGCATCCACATAGCCCAACGAGGTCAGGGCGCCATTCTGTTCACGAACGTAGAAACCGTTGTTGCCGCGGGACATATCGAGAACCACCGGTTTGACGGTTGCATTGACATCGGCCTCATCGACGGTGGGCATCGCACCATCGGAACAATCGAAATCACGGGGATCGGTGCCGCCCATCACCCATTCCCCGGCCTTGGTGATGCCGATGGGTATGGGCTCGAAACGCTCGGTATCCATGGCCTTCAGGACCCCGGAAGCGGAAATGCAGGAAATCGAATGCTCGTCCGCCCTGCCACCATACAAAACCACCACGCGCTGCTTACGCATGTTCCCTCGCTTTTCTTAAGGAATCGAATCTGAATCCCAAGCCTACACGGCGTCAGAACGACACTCCGACGTCCTCCACGCTCATTCACAAAGCCGATGCAGAAAAACCGATACAGAAAAACCAATACAGACGAATGCGCACACCTCGTCAATCCACGACTTTGCGCACCCATACCGTATGACGGCATTTGCCGCTTTTACGCCCCTGCTGGACTCACCCAAATAAAACGCGACATTTGAACAGTTCATTTGCCGCTTTTATATGCCTTACGCAAGCGAGCAGGTAAAAGCGACCAATACAGCACCTTTGGGCCCGCGCCTTGATCGCCCCTAACCAGCTCTTAGACTTCAATCATTCTTCCGTGATGTCGCCCTTGAGGAGCTCATGCAGCATCTGCTCGCAGGATATGCCACGATTGAGCACATCGTTCATCGCACTGGCAAGCGGCGTCGGCACGCCAAGCTGTTCGCCCATGCGCACCACGGCCTGCGTCGTGGGCACACCTTCGGCCACACCGTTGCTGACCTTCGTGGCCTCCTCGACGCTCATGCCGCGGCCAAGGTTCGCCCCGAATGTATAGTTACGGCTCAACGGCGAACCGCAAGTGGCAACGAGGTCCCCCACGCCGGCAAGGCCCAGGAACGTCTTGTCTTCGGCGTGCGAAGCCCTGCCAAGCGCCGCGAGTTCAGCAAGCCCGCGCGTCTCGATCATCGCGGCCGTGTTCTCGCCGTATCCTGCGCCGCGGGCCATACCCACCGCGAGCGCCACGACGTTCTTGAGCGATCCGCACATTTCCACACCGATGACGTCCGTGGTGACAAACGCCTTGAAATAGGGGGTCTGGCAGGCCTGCGCCACGATCTTGGCATTGTCGATGCTCTCGCAGGCCACCACTGTGGCACCGGGCTCGCGGTCGGCTACCTCTTTGCTCAGGTTCGGCCCGGAAATCGCGACGAAACGCTCAGCCGGCAGGTCGCCCAACGCCTCACACACCACTTCGTCCATACGCTTGCCGGTGGTTCGCTCGATCCCCTTCATCAGTGAAACCACGATGGCCTTGGAGTCGATGAGCGGCGCGAAAAGCTCCAGTGCCTCACGCGCGTGCTGGGCCGCGATGGCGACCACCACAATCTGGGCGTCCTTCACTGCTTCCGCCCGATCGCCGGTGGCGGTCATGCTATCCGGAAGTCGCTTGACGCTGGGAAGGCGCATTTCGTTGCAGTGGTTGTCGCGTATGCCTTTCACGATTTCCGGCTCACGCGCCCACATCATCACGTCATTGCCCGCATCCGCGAGCACCTGGCCGAACGCCGTCCCCCAAGCGCCTGCCCCAAGTACTGTCGTCTTCATAATCTGCTCCTTCGCATCCACGATGCAACCCATAATAGCGTCAATCACCTATCAAGGGCCATGCCAATCCTTCGGATGCCACCGCCTTCAAGAACCTAACCATTGTGCCGCAACCCATGTAATTTCATCAATCCGTACCTCGCGCGGCCCACAGACCCCACATTTCCTCCTTCATATGCACGCAACCGCCCCTTCCCCGTTTCGCGCAACCCTCATTCCTCATTCAGTGGGGATGTTGGTGGCACCAAGATACCCATTTTCAAGCAAAATTCACAAATATTCATCGAAATTCGCCTTCTTGGTGCACCAAGAAGGCCTTTTTAGGGCAAATCGACGGCAATTCATCAAAAAAGGCAGGGGTTGGCGGCACCAAGATGGCTGATATCGGAGAGATGAAGACGATTGAGGCGAGTGAGACGATTGAGACACAATGCTGGCAATCTGATTACGCCAGGAATAGCCCGCCTGCATCACAGGTTCACCATCATTGGCAACAGAACCGATACACCACGTTCATAAACCACCGGCAACGTCTACGCCCGACCGATACACCACGTTCATAAACCACCGGCAACATCTACGCCCGACCGATACACCACGTTGATGCCATCACGGTCATATCGGGCGATTCCATGGCAGCACCTGCACGCGAAGCGATACGCCAGCACCACGATCTGCGAAATCAGCGACGTGGTTTGCGGCTCATCGTCCGGAAATCCCAATAGCCCTCGGCGGGAGGCTCCTCGCCGCGAATCTCGGCCATAATGGTCTCCATCCGTTCACGGATACGTGTCGTCAGTTCCGTAACCAGCTCCATCGGCGGCTCGGCACCCCAGGAATCGCTGTCTTTGAGCAGGTCACCGTAGTCGAGCACGTCGTCGTAGCACATCACCACGTTCTTGCGCGGCCACGGCCACCAATGGTTGATGCTCGCCGCCCCCCACGTCACCGCGCAATAGAGCGGCACCTGGAAGCCAAGCCGACGCGAGGACTCGAGCGCGATGATGCCGACGCCATCCTTGAGACTCATCGGCCATTTGAGCGGGTCGCGCGAAAGCGTGCCTTCCGGCCATACAGTCAGCGGACGGCCGGAAGTGATGATATCGATGGATTCCTTTTCGATTTCCAAGGCTTTACCGCTACGCCGCGGCACCGGTTGCATGCCCACCAGCTGGAACCACTTACCGATAATCGGCCAATGCGCCATCTCCGCCTTCGCCATGTAACGCGGACGACGGCCCATGTGGAACAATGCATCCATGGGAACAAAAACGTCATACATCGTCACATGCGTGGCGGCAGTGATGAACGTCCCGGTTTCGGGCACGCGCTCGAGCCCCCACGCGTAGACCTTGCTGTGCGCGCGCAACACTGCGGAGACGGCGTCGAGCAAGCGCTTGGTACCCTTGGGATTCTGCGCCTCGATCTCGGCGGTGTTCGCTTTGCGCGGGCCGGTCGGGAAATACTGCGTCGGATCGACCAAGTGATGGCGACGCCCCAGAAGTTCTACTTGCGCATCGCTCAACGGTTTGACACTCGAACGCGGGGAAGGTTTTCCTTTGGAAGTCATGTCTCCATTGTGCCTCGGGGCGGCGAACTCGCGTTGCAGGTTGACCATTTGAGGAAGGCAAACCACGCTAGCCACGAACGACATCAGACGCTGAAGGCATTCGCGTCAGGCATTAATCGCACAAGCCGAATCTGCGTCGCCGAGCAAGTCAACCGCACAAATTTCCATTCTTGCCACAACACACCCACTCAATACCGACCGTCGGTATGTATAATGACAATAACGGCTTATCTCATGGCTACAACACACAGCAAGGCCCAGCCTATGGTCCCACTGCCGTGTCGACCGTCGACAATCCGCCGAAGCCACAAGGAGGCACCGCATGGCACGCAACGCACATCCGGAAGTGACCAGACGCCGCATACTGGATGCGGCACAAAAACTGTTCGCCGCCAAAGGCTACGAAAACACCTCGGTCCAAGACATCATCGACGAACTCGGAGACCTCTCAAAAGGCGCGATATACCACCATTTCAAGTCCAAACTGGACATCCTCGAAGCCGTCAGCGCCGCGGACAACCAAAAAGCTCTCGACCGCTACGCCGCCGTCCTGAAACGCAAGGACTTGAACGGCCTACAGAAAATCCGCGAGCTCATTCTTTCCAACATCACCGACCCCGAACACATCGAACGGCTGAGGGGCACGCTCTGTACCATCGAGGATCCGCAGGAAATGTCCGCAAGCCTCCACGCCTGGACGCGCATCCTGCCAAAAGACATGCGCACGCTCATCGATTGCGGCATTGAGGACGGCTCGATCATCACGGATTACCCGCAGGAGGCCGCCGAACTCATCACCTTGCTGATGAATCTATGGTTCCTGCCGAATTTCTACCCCGGTACCCGCAGCGTTTTACGGCACCGCTCGCAATGCCTGGCCACCATCTGTGTTTCGCTCGGTGTGCCGGTAATCACCCGTGACATGACCGAGCAGTTCGCCGATTTCTATGCGCAGATTCAAGGTTCGGAAACCGGCAATGCAGCGGTTGACAACCGCGATGCCGATAACGCAACCGAAATCGGTGCCATCGATGACAACAACGGCACCGACGATGCACAGAAACCCTGAAAGCTGAGGAGCGCACGAAACACCGACAGCAAAGAGCCGCGAGGACAAAGCCATTCAACAGCCTCACCCAGTAACCAGAACGTTTCGCAAGCCCCTCACCAGCCAGCCCCCGCAAGCTCCTCACTCTTCAGTTCCCCGCAAGTCCCGCACCCATCTGCCAGCTATATACGTCCGCCCGGAGGCAGCAACCTATATAAAAAAATTATCATTCATTTACATACCGTCGGTCGGTATGTATTGAAGAAAATGTTGTTAGGAAGCAATATGAAAGACAGCGCCAATACCAATACCCGCCACTCCGCAAACAAACCGGCCCTCAAAAACCAAGCATTTGAGAATCAGACCCTCCTCGACACGGCCAATAGCAATACCCGCCACTCCGCAAACAAAACAGCACCGGAAGACTCGACCTCCTTTGAAACCCCCATAGTGGCAAAACCGGGGCGAGAAGACGAAACGGATGGCAACGAATCTGAACAGAACTGCCAACCATCGGCACCCTCACCGCTGCGCTCCGGCAACTTCGTCCTGCTCATCGCCGGACAGGGGCTCTCGCTGTTCGGCAACACCATGCTGCGCTTCGCGATGTCGATGTGGGTGCTCGACGAAACCGGCTCAGCCACCGTTTTTGCGACGTTGCTTTCCATCTCCATTATTCCGACCATTGCCTTGATGCCGTTCGGCGGCGTCATCGCCGACCGCGTCAACCGCCGCACCATGATGGTCGTGCTCGACGCCGTCAGCGGCTGCGTGGTGCTCGCCGCAACCCTTGCGTTCGGCTTCATGCAAGTCCACACCATCGTCTCGATCGCGGTGCTGCTCATCACGCTTTCCGTCCTCGATGCGCTCGAATCCCCCACCGTCAGCGCCGCCATCCCCCAGATGCTCGGCAGAAGCAACGCCGTGCTGTTGCGTCGCGCCCAAGCGATTTCCAGCCAGGTCAACGCCATCATGCAGATCATCCCGACCTTCGCCGGCGGTGCGCTGTACGCGCTGATCGGCATCCGCACCATGATGGCCGCGACCACCATCTGCTTCTTTCTGACCGCCGGCCTGGAATGTTTCATCAAACTGAATCCGGTACGCCGCGCCGATAGAGCCGCAACGCATCAAGACCAATCCACATTGAACTACAGAAAAGCGAACAGAACCGGGACTCGCACAACTGCCATAGAAAACGGATGTCTCGTCCGAACTTCCGAAACGTCTCTCGACACTACGAGAACAGATGGTTCGGCATCAGCAGCGCCATTAGCAGCGCCACCATTACAATCGGCCTACGATAATCCACCTGCCTGCCGGCATATCCTCGCGGTCTTCCTTGCTGATACCCGTGATGCCGCTACGTTTCTCAAGGCCAACCCGACCCTGCTGGAACTCTGCGCCGTCATCGCCGCCCTGAATTTCTTCTTGAGCGGCGTCTCCTCCGTCGGCTCACCGTATATCATCCGCACCGCGCTGCGTTTCGGCGCGGACGTCTACGGTTATTGCGACGGGATCATGAGCATCGTCTCGCTGCTCGACACCCTGCTGACCACGGCACTGGCCGCCAAGCTTTTGATGCGACACGTGCCAGCGACCATCGCTGCCTCCGCCCTCTGTTTCGCGCCTATCGCCGTGGTCTTCACGCTGCCGATAGGGAGGCCCGCAAAACTGGTCACGTTCATCGCTTCGTTCTGCCTGCTCACCCTGGCCATCGACTTCACCAACATCATTGTCAGCCCGACCCTGATAACGCTGATTCCCGACGAACTGATGGGCAAGATCATGGCGCTCGTCAACGCTGTCTGCATATGCGCGGCGCCGCTGGGCCAGATGACGTATGGGCTGCTGTTCGACCGCGCGGCGATCGCGCCGATCACGGCCGGCACCGGCATATGCCTAGCGATTGGCGCGTTCATTCTTACGCCAATGTGCAGAAGATTTGGGCGCGAAGAATCCGCCCAGCAATAATCCAACCGGCACAATTCTTTGCCTGCTCAACGTGGCGACCGTCTAGGAGACTGTCTCAATTCGTCTTTTCATCTGCTTGCTCGGTATACCTACGTAAAAGCAACATTGAGACGGTCTATTCGTGTCTTTTACTTCCTCAGCTCAAGCAAGTAAGCAAGCAAAAGGCACCAATAAAAACCGACCGAGAACGAAGGACACCCATCAACCGATTTTTCACTCTCGTCACAGACAGGAACCACTGGCGAACAGCGCGATTACTTCTGCGGCGGAGCGGGAGGCGCACCGACTAGGCCGAGCCGGGTCAGTGGGGAGGCGGTCAGCTGGCGAATGGCGAGCGTAAGGCCGAACATCAGGCAACCCACACCGAGAATGGCGGCCATGGTCAGCGCGCACGCACCGTTCTTGGCCCACATCGCCATCATGTCGAGCCCCGGATAGATCTGCCAAAGCATGTAGCCGGCATAAGCGCACGAGACGAGGCCGAAGGTGATCATGATACTGCCGACAATCTGGATGCTGGCCGACGACATGCGGCTGCCGGGGCTGTCCATCCCGGATTTGCGCGTGAACGCGAGCGCCAGCATCATCAGCCCACCACCAATCAACAGCGACATCAGCACGTCGGAGGGGCGGTGCCAGCGACCGACGATCAGCGACGCGGCGACAATGACGCCGTATGCTCCCCCAAGCAACGCGACCAGCGCACGCCAGACGCGAGGAACCGCGACGAGCAGCACCAGCACCGCCCCCACGGCAAGCAGCGTATGCCCCGATGGAGCGCTGTTTTCATGAGTGGAAAGAACGCGGATGATCATCGGCCGCGGCAACAGCCGTTTGAGCCAAGCGGCACCATACGCGACTACACCGAACACGGCCATCTGGCCGATCAGCCACCAGCGCTTGCGAACCGCCGCGACGATGAACGCGAGCACGGCAATGGCCAGGCTGATGGCCACGATCACCACGCTACGGTTGAGCACATGCGCCGTCGCGATAATCCAGCCGGGAGCGCTCGTATTGAAACTTTGCCATACGATTTCGTCAAAACTCTGGCCTTCCATGGTGTGCACACCGAACCAATAGATCGCGGCCGCAGAGGCGAAGCAGAGCAGGGCAAGCACCACGGCGAGCACGCAGCTGGACACACGCGGGTGGACGGTCAACGGATCGATCCGGGCGAGCCCCTTTTCGATCTCATCCTCTTCTTTGGATGCGCCGTCGTTCGAGATCGCAGAGGAAAACTCGGCATTGGACTTACTCGCACTTGCGCCGACGGCGGAGGAACTGCTCGTCGAAGTGCTGCCACCATCATCAAACACGGCATTCTCGCTGCCGAACGCAACGAAGTTCACGGGCTCACGCTCGGGCTGAGGCTGGGACTGAGACTCGGACTGAGACTGAGACGAAGATTGAGCTGAGACCGGAATCGATGCCGAAGGAGCGGCCGGAGCCGCAGCCGGGCTCGAAGTCGAAGCTGAAGCCGAACTCTCGGCTGGCGATGCAGCAAACGGTTCATCCGCGTGTCGGGCCTCGTCCAAAGCGCCATGAGACGTTCCCGCTTGGGCGGCACCTGCCGGATGATCAGGCGATCGCCCTTCTGCGGACGACTCCGTTTGCGCTTCGTCAAACGCCGGCACGGCACTTTGATCCCGCGCCGGCGCATCAACCTGCGAACCCGGCGAAACCGGCGCATCAACCCGCAGCCGAGGAGGAGCAGGAATCCTGATTCCGGTCTGATTACGCGGCGAAGGTTCTTGAGAGTTGCCGGCCGTTGCGGCCTGCCCAATGGAATCGTCAGTCATGGCTTTCAGTGTAGATGGCGCAGACTACGAGCGCACCTCCCCCCGCATCTCAAGCCGGAATATCCACAAGTCGTTCGCCTGCCCGTGCCATCGATTTGCGCCGAGCAGATAAACCATACCGGCAACATCGAGTTCAAATCCCGGCATACGGCACATCAGGCAGTTCTGGGACGCGACACGTCAAACACCGTTGATACATGAGCCGCGTAGACCAAACCGCGCCGAACGTAAAAGGAGACCCGCCGAAACGGGTCTCCTGCAAGTCCAATCCGAACAGCAGATAACTTCACAACTCCATCGTCGTAACGGTAAGCTTTATCATCGGCCCGTTCAACGTAATAGTCATCGAGACCTTGTCTTTTTGTGGATCTGCCCTGTTCAGTTGTACTTGTAGTTCATATTATGTACCATCCAGCTGCCATACACAAGCCAAAACCACCGTTTGTGCGTTAATGGTAGCTAACGTCCCCTTCCAGCCTGCAATGCACACATAATGTCACTGTTTGTCCTCTTAGAAGAGCCTATTGTGAGTTTCTGTCTGTTTGCTATTCTCATAGCATAACTATCGGAAATCGCTGGGCCAAATGCCGAAATAATGCGTGCCATTGATGCACATTCCGGGCAAATGGCGGTGGATGAGCAATGAGTTATCCACATATGGTGAATTTTGCGGTTACAGGCTTCCATAGCTCTACGGTAATGCTTAGAGTAAGGATATGGCACAGATTTTTGACGCACCTTCGAAGGCATTGCTCCGCAGCCAGATTGCCGAGCACATCGCCGAAACCGAGAAGTCCGACAAGCGCAAGGCGCTGCCGGAAGAACAGCCCCTGCCGCCGGACCGTTATTTCGACCGCGAGCTGAGCTGGCTCAAATTCAACAAGCGCGTCCTCGAGATGGCGGAGGACCCCGAAGTCCCGCTCCTGGAACGCGCCAACTTTGCCGGCATTTTCGCCTCGAACCTCGACGAGTACTTCATGGTGCGCGTCGCCGGACTCAAACGCCGCATCGATACCGGCATCGCCGTGACGAGCGCCTCAGGCCTGAGCCCGCGCCAGCAGTTGCGCTCCATCAGCGAAACCGCACACGAGCTGCAGACCGAGCACGCCAACGAGGCCATCAAGCACATCCTGCCTGAACTGGCCCGCGAACACATCGTTCTGCTCAGTTGGGACCGGCTCACCAGCGCCGAGCAGGAACGGCTTTCACGCTATTACCGCCAGCAGGTCTTCCCGGTCCTGACACCGCTCGCCTTCGACCCCGCGCATCCGTTCCCCTACATTTCCGGCGGATCGCTGAACCTCGCCGTATTGGTGGAGAACCCGAACAGCGGCAAGACGCATTTCGCGCGCGTCAAGGTGCCCGACAACCTGAACCGTCTGGTGCCCGTCGACGACCTGACCGACGAGGAGAGCCGCGAGGAACGCTATGGCTTCATCACCATGGAGAACCTCATCATCGCCCACCTCGAATCGCTCTTCCCCGGCATGATCATCAAGGAGGCGCGTTCCTTCCGCGTCACCCGCAACGAGGATATCGACGTGGAGGAGGATGACGCCGAAAACCTCCTGAACGCCATGGAGAAGGAACTGCTTCGCCGCCGCTTCGGGCCACCGATCCGCCTCGAGATCAGCGACGCCACCAGCCCGTTCCTCTCCCAGCTTCTGGCACGCCGTCTGCGCGTCAACGAGGAGGAGATCTTCCGTCTTCCCGCGCCGTTGGACATGAAGCTCATGTTCGAGCTGCAGGACATCGACCGGCCGGACCTCAAGAACAAGCCGTTCATCCCCACCACCAACCGTCAGATCGCCACCGTCGAGTCGAGCCGTGCGCAGGATATCTTCGCCGCCATTCGCGAGCGCGACATCCTTCTGCACCACCCTTATGATTCGTTCTCCACTTCGGTGCAGGCCTTCCTGGCCCAGGCCGCGGCCGATCCGAGGGTGCTGGCCATCAAACAGACGCTCTACCGGACTTCCAGCAATTCGCCGATCATCGACGCACTGGTCGATGCCGCGCAGGCCGGCAAACAGGTCCTGGCACTGGTCGAGATCAAGGCACGCTTCGATGAAGACGCGAACATCGCGTGGGCCCGCAAGCTCGAACGCGCCGGCGTCCACGTCGTCTATGGCATCGTGGGTCTGAAGACCCACTGCAAGCTTTCGCTGGTCGTGCGTCAGGAAGCGGACGGTCTGCGTCGCTACTGCCACGTCGGCACGGGCAACTACAACCCGAAAACCGCCCGCCAGTATACCGATCTCGGCCTGCTGACCTGCGATCCAGTGGTCGGGCAGGACTTGACCCGCCTGTTCAACCAGCTTTCCGGTTACGCGCCGCGCTCCAGCTTCCATCGCCTGCTGGTCGCCCCGCGCACGTGCCGCAGCGGCCTCATCCAGCGTATCCGCCGCGAGGAGGACGCGGCACGGGCCGGTCATGAAGCCTGGATCAAGATCAAGGTCAACTCCATCGTCGACGAAAAGACCATCGATGCGCTCTATCGTGCCAGCCAGGCCGGGGTAAAGATCGACATCGTCGTACGCGGCATCTGCGCGCTCAAACCGGGAGCCCCGGGCCTGAGCGAGAACATCCGGGTGCATTCCATCCTCGGTCGTTTCCTCGAGCACAGCCGTATCTACGCCTTCGCCAATTCCGCAGGCCCGCAAATCGGCGAGGGACCGACGGCCGGTCCGGAAGTCTGGATCGGTTCGGCCGACCTGATGCACCGCAACCTTGACCGTCGAGTAGAGGCCTTGGTGCGCGTCACCGACCCCGAGGAGGTGGCCTCGCTCATCGACTATGTCGACCTGCAGATGGCCGATACCACCTCGTCATGGCACATGCAACCGGACGGCACCTATATCCGCCATTCGCACGATTTGGACGGCAAGCCTCTGGTCGATTGCCAGGAGCTGCTGATCAAGACCCATCAACGTGGCCGCAAGTAAGATCAAGAAGTAGGCGGTAAATGACCTCCGAGCTCAAACCATCGCACGTCGTTGAATCGGCGGGGGGCATACCCTACCGTTGGGTTGCCGCCGGCAAGGCCAGAAGCCTCGACGAACGAGCCGAAAAAGCAGGCGAATTCGCCGAGGCCCGTGCCTCCCGCAGCACCAGCAAACGCAAGCGGCAAAGGCGCAAGCCGCCTCTGAGCGAAGCGGAAATCCACTTTCGTGCCATCATCACGCAACTGGAAGTCTGCCTGGTGCATCGTCCGAAATACGACGATTGGAGCTGGCCGAAAGGCAAACTCGAAGAGCATGAATCCAGCCGCCACGCGGCGATACGCGAGATGGAAGAGGAAACCGGCGTGCCGGTGGCCTTGGGGCCGAGCATCGGAGAAGTCGAGTATCCGCTCAATGCCGAGGGCAAAAAATCAAAGCACGCCAAAACCGGATCCAAGACCGGAGCGATCTACACCAAACATGTCGTCTATTGGATGGCCCATCCGATTGCGCCGGAAACCGCGAAAAGCCGGCAACGGGCCGTCGGTACCATCAAACATGCGAAAACCAGCGAAATCGACGAGGTGAGATGGCTGGCCATCCCTCAGGCCCGAAAGCTGCTCTCACACCCGCTTGACCGTGATATCCTCGACCAATTCGTCGACCGCATCCAGGAAGGCGCGCTCAAAGCGCAGAAACTGATTATCGTGCGTCACAGCAAGGCCGTGGCCCGAAAGAAGTGGAACGGCACCGACGCCGACCGACCCATCATCCCCCGCGGTGCCGCCGCAAGTTTTGCGCTCGACCAGGAGCTGGGCTGTTACGCTCCGCAAAAACTCGCTTCGTCCCCCTGGCTGCGTTGCATGGAAACGCTGGAACCATACGCATGGCATACGGGACTTGAAATCACGCCGCTTCCGGCACTGACCGAAGATGCCTTCGCGGCCGACCCGCAAGCAACCTGGCAATGTGTCCGAGAGGTCATCGATCAGCTGTTCGCCGAAGCCGATGACGTCTCGGCTGCGAAATGCGCTGTGCGAGTAGGCACCAAAGCCGTGGTCAAAATCAACGATATCGACGATTCGAATCCCCAAGATTCGGATCCTCGATCAACCGACATCCCCCAAGACGATGCTGCCAGCGAGCTCGCCGACGAAGCAACAAACGATGACAGGACCGGGGGCTCCCCCAATGCGATATCCGGTTCAGGCATGGGCAGCGCGGGCACTCAACCGCCAACAAAAAGCACTCAATCGCCCGATCGAAACACAGAAACTGACCATGCCGCAGCTGCCTCAAAAACGGGACGACAATCGGCTCCCGAGCCCGCAAAGGCACCAAAACAATACAGTCAAGCCACCGCGATCTGCATGCATCGACCCGTCATCGGCGGTATTTTCGAGCACTTGCGCCCCATGTGCGCCTCGAAATCGCTGGGCAAACAGCTTATCGCCAAATCGCCTTACATGCCGACAGGCAATGCGGTAGCATTGTTCATCGTGAAAGACGCGGAAGGCCCGCGTATCATCGATATCCAAAGAATGGCTCCAGTTGTCTACTAACCCAGTGCATTACAGTTCCGGTTCCGTCAATTCCGCACATCCAGGCTTTGCGCCCGCCCGTACCGGATCGTCGCGTCCGGCCCGCCCCGCCCAGCTCGACCCGGCGTTGACCGAGAAGATGGCCGGCGGCATGGACCCGGAGGAAATCAATGAGATGAGCCACGCTTCGGCGCAGGCCATGCTCGATCGCGTGCACCATACCCAGGACCCACAAATCGTGCAGCGCGTGTTGACCCTGGTCGACCGCGAGGGCGTCGACATCATCGCGGAACTCTGGAGCAGGTCTGAGCCGGATTCGCTGCCTGGCATCCTTTGGCGGCTATACCTGCTGCGCACCTGGATGCGCAGGAACCAACGATCGCTTGCAAGCCTCTACCGTATCGCCGAACCCGAGGACACCGCGGCCTCGGCCATCGCCGGTGTCGACACGCCACCCAGCGCCGAAGACATCGTGCACACCGCGGATTCCATTCTTTCCGGGGCGTTCACCGGTGATTTTTCGGTCGCACTTCAGCGTGCTTCAGCCTTTATCGACGTCATCGCCAAAGGTCTTGCGATCCGCGCGAAAATGCTGACCGGCCGAGCACGGAAGATGGAGGCCGAGCAAACGGCCCGCCGCGAGGCACATATGCGTGAGCTGCAGCGCGAGGTCGAGACCGCAGAAGCGGCACAGTCCACCCAGCAAGCAGCCCAACAGGTGGCCGATGAAGCCGCCGATGGCAACGACAGCAACGACAGCGAAAACCCGACCAGTCCGCGCTTGGCAGCCGAGAACGCCAACGATTCCCATGGCATCGGCAACGACACCGGCACGAACCATGATGATAATCACACTGCTTACGGCGAACGCGGCCGCAACAGCTCCACAGCCAATCGATACCACTCGGCCCTCAATGACGCCGACAGGCGCTATCGAGAAGGCAAGGGCCCCGCGAGCTCGGCCGGCCCGGCCTCCAACGACCCGCGCACCGTCGCCGCGCGTCTCTTGCACACCGGCAGCAATCTGATGACGACTTCCGCGGATTTCCGCCACGGAGCCAGCCTCTGGCGTCAAGGAAAACTCGAGTAAGCCGTCACACTACAGCACTCGGAGCCAGCACTTTACGCGCTCGGCGTGTAAACGTAGGTTGACCCGTTATACTTGGAGACGCGCTGGACCGTGCTTAAGCCCCGGGCTTCATTTTTTGCCGCTGCGAGCGGCGTTCGCGCCGACAGGCGCTTTCGCGGTTCAGCGTTTTACTTTTTCTGTTAACCATCAAATTATGCCGTTATGGATAATATTCAGTTTTCGATTTTAAAAAAGACACGGCTAGGCATATCCTTGGAAGTATGCAAGTACATGTTTTGGATCACCCGCTAGTCGAGCATAAACTCACCGTTCTGCGGGATAAGAACACACCCTCCAACATCTTCCGCGAGCTCATCAGCGAACTGGTGACGCTCGAAGCCTACGAAGCCACGCGCGACCTTGACGTGGTCGACCGCGATATCGAGACGCCGATCGCCAAGATGACCGGCAAGCATCTCGCCAGCCCGCGCCCCATGGTCGTCCCGATTCTGCGCGCCGGCCTGGGAATGCTCGATGGCATGACCCGTCTGCTGCCCACCGCCGAAGTCGGATTCCTCGGGATGAAGCGCGACGAAGAGACGCTCGACATCATCACCTATGCCAACCGCCTGCCCGACGACCTCACCGGCCGCCAGTGCTTCCTCCTGGACCCGATGCTCGCCACCGGCGGCACCACCGTCGCGGCCACGCACTATCTGGCCGAGCGCGGCGCCAAGGACATCACCTCGATCAACATCCTCGCGGCCACCCCTGGCTTGAAGCACGTCGAAGAGACGCTCGACCCGTCCATCGACTTCAAGGTCGTGGTGTGCGGCGTCGACAAGAAGCTCAACGAGCACGGCTACATCGTCCCCGGCCTCGGTGACGCCGGCGACCGTCTCTATGGCCTGATCGACTGAACCAACCACCCTTAAGTTTGCCTCATCGGTAAGTCACAACTTGAGTTGTGCACCAACGAAACAAACATATGAAAATGGCGTTTTAGCGGAATGCATATTCTGCTAAAACGCCATTTTCGATTAAGCCATCAGCTTGTCGAAGGCATTATCGTTGACGTCGGCGCAACATGATGCCCGCCGCAACGACAATCAACACACAGGCGAGCAAACCGATGATCCCGATATCGCTGCCTGTCGAGCTCAGGCCAATCCGCTTCGCATGTTGATGACCTGCATTGCTTGGGACCATTCGCAAGCCGCCCTGTGCAGACCGCAATGCCACCAATGCCGCATCGACATCACCTTGGCCAGCTGACGGATCGGCGAGCAAGGCCTGCGCGCGACCCAATGCCTTGGCGAATGACGACCAAGACTCAGGAGTGTAATCCTGCTGACGCAAAGAACCGGCATTGGCGACAGCCTGCTGCAGCTCGCTCTTGTTCGCCGGTCGGTTGGGCTGTCCGTCATTCCTGTCGGTGAGCGCGCTGCGAGCCTGCGAGAGATCCTGCAACGCGGAATCAATCTGCGCCTGGGTTGCACCGGAATCAGCCAAGACCGACTTCGCCGCCGCAAGTTTCTGCGCGAACCTCTTCCACGACTGCGGAGTGTATTGCGACTGCTGCAAATGTTCGCTTTCGATTTGCTCGAGCTTGGCACGCAACGCGGAGCGATCGACCGGCGGCGCAACCGGGGCCTTCGCGCTGACGACCACCGATATCGTCTGCTTCACGCTCGGGTTCGAATGAGAGGCCGCAGTGATCCCGACAACTCCGGGAGCAACCGCCGTCACTGTTCCCTCAGCGCCGACAGTGGCGATCTGCGAGTTGGCCGAAGACCAGACCACACCGCAATCAGTGGCATTGTTCGGCGAAACCGTCGCTTTCAATTTGATGCTGTTGCCTTGTTGCAGAGGTAGTCTGCCGTCAATGATCCCATCCGCGGAAATGACGATACCAGTAACCGCAACCGGCTTCTTGACCAAAGCAGCGATAGCCGTCCGAATGGCTTTCGCCGCCGCATCAACAGCATCCTGCGTTGCCTCATCATCAGATTGAAGGGCCTTGCCGTCCGCAACCGCTTGTTGAAGCTGCTGCCAGCCGCTGGCATAGTCTTGTTCATGCAGCGAACCCGCATCTGCGATTGCCTTGTCGAGAGACGACTTATCCACAACGGTCCGCACGGCATAGACCTCGAATTCGCTGGCTGCCACTGCTGCGTAGCGCGAACCATCCGTATTGGCGTCAATGACGGCGCGAAGCTTGGCCGTGGTCACCGGAGCGAACGAAATGGTGCTGCCCTTATCCCTGGCGATGGCTTTTCTTGCCAACGAGGACGCGGACGCCACATCTTTCCATTCATTCTTGTCGTTGAGATATTGCAGATGCCAGCCGATCGGCATAGGCACATTGTCGGCGGTGTTGTCGGCAGCATTGTCGTACCAGAAATACATGGTCGCATGGTCTACAGTCACCGGTTTCACCCAATCGTATTCCAGCCATTGCTGCTTGGGATTGCTGGCGGACCAAGTACCCCATGTCGACGAGTTGTCGGCAGTGCTGTCACCGGTAGAGGTGAAGAACACCTTGCCGTCATTGATGGAAGCCAGACGATTCCACGCCGTGGTATAGGACGCTTTTGCAGTCGCATTGCCGGCTATATTGGGTGCAGGCTTGTCCAGCTTGACCAATCCGTTCATCGCCTGGTCGATGGCTTTGGCGGCAGCATCAACGTCAGCCTGCTTGGCGTCCTTATCGGCCAGCATTCGTTGGCCCTGAGCCAGAGCGCCATCGAGTACGTCTCGGGTGTCTTCACGGTACAACGAGTGGTTCACTGATGACGCCTCGTCGACATCCTGCTTCAAAACGGAACGATTCACCGCCTTGCGTAAAGCGGCATGAGCGTCGATAAGACTCTGAAGCGCGCTATCCACCTCCTGCTGGCTGGCCGACGAATCGTCGTACACCTCCTTTGCGGAACTCAGAGCGTCTGCAAACGCCTTCCAGGTCTCTGGAGTATATTGCGATTCCTCGTTGTTCTCAGCGTCGATTTCATCGATTTTGGCCTTCAACGCCGCCTTGTCTGCCGTAACCGGCTGCTGGTCATCGTTCTTCTTCTCGATGACCGTAATCTTCACTACCGGATTGAGACTTTCGGCGCCCTTGACGGTGCCGTGCACCTGCGTGGTACCCAGCTTGCTGAAATCAAGCTTGGCGATCTCATTTGAGTTCCATGTCACTGCAAGATTGCGACGCTGTCCATTGTTATAACCGACGATCACGGTCTTGGGCAATTGCAGTTTCGAGACATCCGAATCGCGATAGACGAACTGTTCGGGGATCTCGGACTCCATGTTGGTAGGCGTATCACCCAAACGGTTGTTGGCATAGATCGTCAATTCAGCGGGCAGCGTGGAACCGACCACCGACCCCTCAACCGAAAGCTGGGAGCCGTCAGTCAATTGCGAAGCCTTGATTGCAGGCCATGTCACCGGCAGATCGGCACGGGTGCCGTCTCCGTAAGCGACGTTTACCGTCTTGGGCAGTTCCGGAACCTCTCCCGTCAACGTGCTGATCGCGGTTCTATCGACCGAAAGCGGGTCCTCGGCATAGGCTTCGAATTCACCGACACCGAAGCTGTAATAATTATTGCCGTCCGGTGTCGCTTGGAAGACCGCACGCAACTGGGTTGTCGTAATGGCTTTCGCAAATTGGACGTCATTCATTCGGTTGCGTTTCGTCGTATACGACGATCCGTCTTTCAGCTGAACATCAGTCCATTCGTTGTCACTGTCCTTATACTGCAGTTTCCAACTTTGAGGCAGCTGATTGCCGTTATCCCACCAGAATGCAATGGACGCTCGAGTCAGACGCATAGGTTTGGACCAGTCATATTGCAACCATTCTGACGAAGGGTTGTCTTGCCGCCAATTGCCCCATGCATGGGTGGAATCCTCCTGATTGACGTTATAGACGATATGTCGGTCGTTGATTGCGCTGAGACGGTAATACTGTGACGTGTAGCTTGCGCTCGCCTTGGCATCAGGAGCCACATTCACCGTTCCGTCGCTCACCGTTCCCTGCACGCTCACATCGGCGGAACTTTGCAGACTTCCGTCGCTGGCGGTAAGGGTCAACACGTATTCGCCTTTCTTGGAGAAGCGCGCATTGGTCACCACGGACGAGCTATCGGTGAATTTCACCTCACCGCCCTTGGGCGCCGATTTGACCATCCAAGTCGTCTGAAGCGTGCCCGAAGGCATGCCGTCATCCTTGACCGAGCCACCCAAGGTCACCAATCCGGTCCTCTGATCCTTGACAAAAGCATCCACGACCGGAGCCGTGTTCGTCGAGGCAGGGGCGGTGAAGCCGGTGTCGTACGCTTCGATTTCCTTCAAACCAACCGACATATCGGACTGGGGAGTGACCGTTACACGGATTTTTTGGGCAGTGATCGCCGGGAACCGGACCTCGTTAAAGTTGGCGTCCGGCGCATTCGGCGTGCGGGCCTGGGAAGGAATCGGCTTCCACTGCGCACCATCGAAATATTCCAGTCCATACATGCTTGGCTCGGCATATCCCGATATCGTCGCCGACGTGGATGTCTGATAGAAGTACAGACGAATATCATCGACCTTCTCCGACGTGCCGAAATCAACAGTCAGACTGTCCTTGGCATTGGGCGTTCCCTTGGTCGACCAGAAATTCTGGTTGACGGTGGAACCATCGACGGCATTCTTTGCGGCCCTGTCGCTGTCATTGGCCTCAAACGTAGCCTGAACATCCTTGTTGAGCGCCAAATTGGTTTGCGAAACCGCATCCGCATTGACATTGGTACCGGCCTTGGCAAACAAATCGGTCACGCGATTGTTGGTGCCGTACTTGACGCCCGTAGCTGCGGGCATGTCGGCTGTCGCGCTGGCGAGCACGCTCGCTCCGGAATCATCCTTGATCTGGACCTCACCGGTAGCCGGGTCATAAATCACGTGGGCCAATTTATCGACGGTGAACGCCGCCTTGCCGCCGATATATACCGTATATCCCACTGGTGCCTGGTAGGTGCCATCGGCATTCCAGACAACGGAGACATCACGACCATGATAGTTGAGGTTGTTCACCGTGAAATGCTTCCAGCCCGGCAACGCAATCGGGTTAAGCTCAATCTTGTTGTCCGCTCTGCTGGTCATTCCCGCCACGTCTTCAATCATCGTCCAGTTCGTCGAACCGAGCTGGGTGTGATGGATCCAGGAACGATACTGGACTTTGCCGCCATCCTTGGGATCGGCGACGTTCCAGAATTCATTCTGATCGGCATAGCGGTTATCGCCACCCTGATAATGGGCAAAGGCATTCCAATACAGCAGCTTCTTGTACATTTCAGGTGTCACATACTGCCTGTCGGCATCCGCTGCATGATACTTTCGGATGGCCGCCTGATACGTGCGGAAATACAAATCCGAGTTGATGATGGAGAAGTTGTTGGTCGGATTCTTGCCGAGTTTCCGCACCTCTTTGTCATCGGCCTGGTTCGCCGTGGCAAACGGGAAGATGGGATGCTCATCCGCGTCCGCCAACAGACGCAATGCGTTCTCGTAATCATCCTTGTAATCGCTGTCACCTTCGGCAGGCATCAAACCGACCGAATAAGGCGTGTAGTTGTTGATTTCCTTGTATTTCGCCAGCTGGCCTTTGCCCGGACCCGTCACCCATTTATGACGAATCAGCTTATCCTTGCCATCCCACAGCGACGAGATATACGACTTCTTCATCTTGGCGGCGTAGTCTTCCATCTTTTGAGCATTGACGTCATCGCCTGCCGCACGATAGGCTTTCGCCGATGCCACCGCGCCGGCCCATATGGTAGCGCTTTCCGCGCGGTCGAGCGCATAGCCGGGATACTCGTCGAACGACACGGCATCGGCATCATTGCCGGTCCATGCGTTCCAATTCGTATCGAGCACCATGTCGTTGTCGACATCACGCCCCGGCACCTTGAGCTGACCCTTCGCATCATTGGCAGCGTAACCCGCCAACAGTTCCGCGACATTCTTGGGACCGCCGTGAATCATATAGGAATCCCATGCGGCCTCACTGATCCATTGAGTATGGCTGGCACCCCAGTTATCCGGAGCCGCGGGGTTATCGCGGAACTGGCCGTACTGCCCGGCCGTTTCTCCGGCGGAGAGCCAAGGGCCATAAGAATATTCAGGATTGCGCATCCATTTGAGATCATCCATGAACATGCCGATGGTCAGATCAATGGCATTGTTATATCCCAAAACCCCTTCGATGGAGGTCGGGAATTGGAGTACGCCACCTGGCATATTGGCATCCAGATAGTTGAATCTGGACAACCACCAACGATAGAACACAGTTTTGTCGATGTTCTGCTCAGGGGTCTGGATGTAGGGGATGTTGTCAACCCACCAACGGTTGTAGTCGGTGACATGGCGCTTGTACGAAACGCTGGGATCTTTCAGATCGCCACGATAAATCGCATCATATTCGCTGCGGGATTCAGGGATTTCCCGAGTGACCAAACCCAACTGAAGCTTGGCGGTCACCTCTCCTGAAGCCGGAACAGTCATGCTGGACACCAATGATCCATTGTTCGGCGTGAATCCGTTTCCCGAAAAGCGAGGATAGACCGTGGTCACATTGTTTTTCGCGGCGAATCGCCCCGTCAGCTCATTGCCTTCTGCCACGGCAGCCAAGGGAGAGGACGCCGAGAGCGTCACATCCTGCTGCTTGTCCGAGCTCAAATGCAGATCGGTGACCAGGACGTTGTTGTTGGTAATGTATTTGACTTCGATGACTTTCAAGCTCTTGTCGGCATTGAAAAACACGCTCTTCCAATAACTTGGGGTCTGTTTGCGCAGGCCGGCATCTTCCGTGAGGTTTTGCTTGTTGCCCGCCACGGAAACGGTGATATCGTAACCCTCATTATCGGTGATGTCCCAATACGCGAGGTTACCGCCAAACCCGAGTACGGCAGGATCATGGGTATACATATATGCGGCACGACCTCGTGAAAACAGATAGACATTGCCATCGGGATCGTTGTAGCTGTATGTGTTCCCCGCTCCGTCCTTGCCTTGCGAAACGACCGATTCCTCTCCGTAGGGGCCTTGCACCGGCTTTGCCCCATCGACAGGCTTCGGATCATCGCCCTTGCGGGTCAGCATTTTGTCGATCCAAAAATCATGCTTGTCTTCGGTATCGCTGCCGGCGCCATTGGCGACATCCTTGTCGAACACCTTGCCCAAATAACTGGTGGCCGGATCGTAAGCGACACCATTTTCCGGAATGGGGTTCTTGTCTCCTTTGAATGTCGGGTATCCGATTGCCGAATTCGGATTGGCGATTCTTTCCGAAGCACTGGCTGGGCAAATGCCACCGGTAAACAAAGTGGCGACTGCTACCAACGCCCCGAGTGTCACCCCCAAATACTTTCTTAAATGAACTTGCATCTTCGCGCCTCTTCACAAAACCATGGCATAGGATTGCCGCAATGCTCGAACCGTCCCATGTCACAGACTTCGATGTGTGCATTTCATGGAATGGGAAATCGCAAAGTAAAAACGTGGAGTAATGAATGCGATATTGCCTATTATATCGCGGCATATCCCTTTCGCAAGTCAAGTTCCGCTGTATTTCGACACAGAACCTTCTCTGATCATCGTTGTTTGCCGGTTAAACCATTGGCAAAAGCGAAGCCGTGTTTCGTCGGGAACGCTTCTCTCCGTTCTCGCCGGAACACGGCTTCATACCGTTGCTGTCGCTTATCGATTTTGGCCATGCCGCCGGGTCTTACACCACAACAGCGCACCGCCGGCAAGCAGCATCAGGGCACATGTACCTGCAATGGCGGATACAGCGGCCCCCGTGGCGGCGATGGTCGTGTTTTCGCCCGCTTTCGCCGTGTTCTTACCCGAGGTATCGGCGGCAGCGGAATGATGGTCCGAATGATGATTGCCGGCATTCGTGTTGCCGTCATTCGTTGTGGAATCCCCGCCATGCACAACCACCAGAGCGTTATAGGCCTGCTTCAGCTGCCGTAGCGCGGCATCGACACGGCTTTGAGAAGCCTTGCCATCGGCAGCCACGGCCTGGGCGTCACGCCATGCCCGCATGAACGCTTCCCACGATTCTTGGGTATAGCGCCCTTCCTGAGAGGTTACCGGCTTCACGGTCGCCAACCACGCATTCAACGATGTTTTGTCAGCGGCAACCGGCGGCGACGGCGACGGCGGAACAACAGGATTCGGCGCAGGCTGCGGCGGATTGACGGACTCCGGGGCATGCACCTGCCATTCGGCGAGCGCCGGCGAACCCGAACCCGATTCCATCACGAGACGCAGTTTCGTGGTTTTTACAGGAGTTTTCCACGTCCCCTCACTCCAGCCTCCATGGTCATCGCCATAATGATCAGGGACATTCGAGACCGTCGAATACCGTGCCTGGGCAATGTCGACATAAGCGGATGCGGCGGCATCCCAATATTGCAACTTCCACGATTGGGGTATGGCCAATCCCCCACCATCCGAGGTGAATTGCACACGGCTGGAATCGATGGTGACTTCACGATCCCACGCATATTCCAAAGCGATGGTGCCCGTATTCGGCCACGATCCCCAGATGCATTCGTTTTGGCTCTGGCAGCCGTCGGGAATCGTCACCCCGTCGTTGAGGGCGGCTACGCCTTTGGTCCAACCCGAAGCTTTGTTCTCAGGATCGGATGGTACGGCGTCCTTTTCGATATATCCGGTCAACGGCACGGAACGATCCGAGGGAATGTCCTTGCTGGCGACGATACTCATGTTCCCGGCCTTGTCGGCGGCACGGAACGAGACGGTCTCCCTTCCGGTACCGGTTGCCTTGATCGTCTGTCCGTCGGCATAACGCTCCCAGGCGCCTTTATCGCGGCGGAACTCCACCGTGTCGACACCCGAACCGCCCTGATCGTCGACGTTCAACGTGATCGCACGGTTCGCGCTATCAAGATTGGCCGTGACCGTCGGTGCCCGAGAATCGACATCGACGCTCTGCGAGACGACAGACGAGCTGTTGGAGGCGGCATCGACCGCACGCGCCTGGACTTCGATCCGGCCTTCCCCGTCGACACCGGCAAAAGCGGTATTGGCCCCGGTAGCGATGGTTCGCCAATCCTGATCCCCTATTTTCAGCTCAAGCCGCGAGGCGGGGGCGGCGCTGTCGTCGACGGCAGACACCAGAGCCACAGGATGGTTGATCACCCAGCCGTTCCTGCCTTGCGTTCCGGCGAGCGCGACCTTGGCCACAGGAGCGGTGACATCCGCAGCGGGCGCATAATGGTCGACGACGTTGACCCTGACCTGCACATTGCCTGTCGGGGTTTCATCCTGCGAGCTGGAGATGCCGGAATCCGACAGCCCGGCGACAACGCCAGGCACGGTGAACGAGCCTGCCTGCGCATAGCTGCCGGCGTCAACCGGCCGCCAGATCACCGGAGCCTGCACGCGCAAAGAACCATAGGAGACCGGTACCCTTGCAGGCAACTGCGGAGCCGATCCGGTTGCCGTGGTAAGTGCGGGAACCGACATGGCGGTTCCGCCTTCCTGGCCGTACACCTCCCATTCGGGAACCCCCACCGAGGCATATCCGCCATCTACCGGCTGGGCGACAAGGTCGAGTTTGAGAGCGCTGGTGGTCACGGCGTCAAACGTCACGACGTTGGGGTTGCCTTTACCGGTCTGCACGGTGTAAGCGCTGGGATTGCCGACATCCTTCCATGCCCCATCATCGGTGAGATATTGCAGTTTCCACGTCTGCGGCGCACGCAGCGCGTTGCTGTCAACATCAAAGAACACCTTGGAACTGTCGATGCGCACCTGCCCGTCCCATTGGTAGATCAGTGAATCCGAAGATTGCGGCTGAGGTATGGACCGGTAATTGGTCCAATGGTCGGCTGGCACGACGGCGGTTTGCAGCACTCGCCCATCGTTGAGCGATCCGACAAACGACGCGGTCTCGGTGAAGGTAGCGCTGGGGATGGCGTACGGAGCCACATTACGCGACGGCTGTATCTTTTCCGCCTTCGTCGGATGCGCAACGCTCGTCATCCGTCCGTCGTTCCAATCCACGGTATCGATGCACAGCGCGCGTCTGAAATCGGTGCCGCCCTTTTTGTCGGCGGTATGGTAGGTGACCCACCATTTGCCGCCGAATTGAACCACCGACGGATGCATGGTCGTGGCGCTGCCATGGTCAAGGATCTTGCCTTGATATTTCCACGGACCCAGCGGACTCGACGCGCTCGAATATTCGATGCAGGCCTGGTAGTTCGACTCGACGCAGGTCGCATGGCCGGAACCGGGCTTCCCTCCGTCATAGACGTTGTAATAGGTGTCTCCTTTATGGAACACCCATGATGCTTCGAAGAACCCTTTGGGACCGTTGGCGTACGCGCCGCCGTTATTGCCCAACGACAGATGAGCGTCCACGTTGCGCGCATAATCGCTGCCGAGAATGTCCTGCTTGGGGTCGTAATTGCTAACCTGAGAAAGCGCATCCTCATCGCGCATCTGGTATATCTTCGGTTCCGGTCCGGAAGCGCCCTCAACGCTTTCGAGCTGCGTGAACGAGGTACGGCCCGTACGTTGGTCCTTGGCCATCTTCACAGCCAGCTGGGAATTGAACGTGCCGAAATGCATGTATGCGCTGCCGTCGTTGTCGACGAAGAACGCCGGATCGATGGTCTCGATCTGCGTCTGCGCGGTTGTCAGCAACGGATGGCCGATGGCGTCCTTCCAAGGGCCCAAAGGACTGCGTGAAGTCGCTACGCCTATGGAAAACGGATCGGCTCCCGGTTTGGCGTTGCGGTCTTTGACCGGAATGTAATAGTAGAAGCAATCATCGGAAGGGTCTTCGGGGGTTCCTCCGTCATCGGCGACGACCTGACCGGCATAGGCCCCATCGCCGGTGGCCCAGTCGAAAAGATCGGCCTTGGCCACATTCTTATAATGCGTCCATTTTCCGGATTCGGGGTTATCGGTGACGTAGACGCCCCAATCCTTCATCACAAACGTTCCGTCGGTGGGGCTGGCCTCATCGTGGCCCGTATAGACAAACAGCTTGCCGTCATATGCCATCGGGGCCGCGTCGGCGGAATAATAGTTATCGGACAGGTCATCCGGAGTGCCGATCCCCTCCTTCTGCCCTATGGGATTGCGCAGATAGGCAGGCATATCGCTGTTGTCAATCTGGGTGACCTTGATATCGGGATTGTTGTACGGCAATGCGTTATAGGCATAGCCGGCCACGCTGGGCGGCGTCTGCTCTTGCGAGACGGGCTGTGCCGCAGCGGCATCGCAGGTCACGGCAAAACCGGCGGCCATGGAGACCGCAACGGCTCCCGCTGCCAATACCGTCATGCGCTTCTTGTGAAAACTCAAAAATTTATCCATCATTCGAATCCTTCATCGCATACGAATAATTCATTACGTGTGTATAAATAAGAAATCGGCCGACCTTGATCAAACGCTACGGTCGGCCGATTCCCATTCTTATGTCAGCAGCAATCAGCGGACACCATGACGCCTACGGCGACGGCTCAGCTCGAGCACAGTGCCGAGCGCCGCCAACGCAACCGTCAGCACGGTCAACGCGACCGTTCCATAAGTACCCGTGTTGCTCAGAGCACCGGCTTTGCCTGCCTGCTTGTGATGAGTGGAATTTGCTGCATCGCCGCCACCAAGAGCGGTTCCGCCGTTACCGGGAACCACCCCGTTGACAGGCTTCAGAGCATTCATCGCATCATTCAATTGACGCAGGGCGGCATCAATCTGCTGCTGGGTGGAAGCCGAATCCGTCAGCACACTCTGCGCTTGGGCGAGAGCACTTGCAAAGCGGCTCCAGGAGGCGGCGGTGTAATCAGCTTGCCTGAGCCCGCTCGCCTTATTCACCGTTTCCGACAGCTTGCTGGTATCGGTTTTGCCGGGAAGAGACGGCGCGGCCTTAAGGCCGTTCCTGGCGTTGCGCAAATCACGCAAGGCCGCATCGACTTCCTGCTGGGTGGCATTGCTGTCGGCGACCACACTCTTGGCTCGTTGCAGAGCCTGTGCGAACACCTTCCAGCTGTCCTTCGTATACGCGTCTTCCTGTAAACCGCTGACAGCAGCGATGAGTGTATTGAGCTCGGTGAGGTCCGCACTCGGCATCGGGGTGACCGGGACCAACGCCAACTGCGCATCATGCAGTTTCTGAAGGGCCTGATCGACCTGCTGCTGGGTGGCAGCGCTATTGGCCAACAATGCCTTGGCCTCGTTCAAGGCCTGTTCGAACGGCGTCCAGCTTTGGCTGGTGTACCTGTCCTTCTGCAGCGATTCGGCAGCGTTGACCGCCGATTGCAGGGCAGCGGTATTCACAGCCACCGGCGTTCCGTCCTGCGCGTGCACCTGCCATTCGGCCACGGCAGTGCCGAACGTGGCACTACGGGTCAGGTTGGGGTGCAGCACAAGGCGCAGCTTGCTGGTGGTGACCGGCGAGAATGTGGCCACGCTCCATCCGCCGTTTTCGGTGGCGTGATGAGTCGGGTCATTACGTACAGTCGTGTATTTTCCGCTGCTGACCTGTTTCCAAGCGCTGGAAGCGTTGTCCCAATACTGGATTTCCCAGCCATCGGGAATCTCAAGACCTCCCTTTGCCTCGTTTCGCGTGCTGAAGTTCGCCCAGAACTGCACTTGGGCCTTGTCGATGACGGCATCCTTGTCCCATGTGTATTGGGCGTAGATACCGTCGGTGGCGACTCCCCAAGTGCCCCAGACCTTGGCGTTGACATCCTGATCGTCCTGTGTGGGCCAGGTGTCATCGACGAGCACCCCATCGTTGAGCTTGTTTTCGGCCTTGGACCACGAGGCCTCGGCACTCACCGAGGTCTTGGCCTTCGGTTGAATCCACCCGGTCAGCGGCGTGGTATCGGCAGCGTTGGGGTTGGCGATGACGTGGACGACGAGCTTGGCCGTCTTGGACGTGCCTGCGACGGATCCCGTCACCTGGTAGTCGCCGATGGTATCGAGCTTAACCGCTTTGAGCTGGGCGGCGTCCCACGTCACTTTGAGACTGCTGTCGCTGCCGCCGTTCATATACCGTCCGGTGACGGTGGCCGGCGGGGTGAGACCGGTGGAACCTTGGTAGACGGTCTGCTCGCTGTCATCGATGGAGCTGACACCGTTGGCCAGAGCGCTGTTTGCGTCGCTTTTCACATTCACGACCGCCGTTACGCCCGCAGGCGCACCAGCCACCACACCCTTGAGCGTGAAGCTTCCGTCAGAAGCCAACTGAGCGTCGCTCACCTCCGGCCACGTCACAGCCAGATCGGCTCTGGACCCATCGGCATACGAGGCACTCACGCTCGAGGGCAGTTTCAGATCCTTGGCCTTGCTGCCTGTTGCCACCATTCTGGCGACAGCATCAACACTTTGCGGTTCTTTGGCATAGGCTTCGACTTCGCTCAGCCCGACCGCGCTATCGCCGTCAGGTGTCATCGCCACACGGAGCTTGGAAGTCCAGACGGTCTTGAACGATACCGTCTCGCCCTGCCCCTTGGCGATGTCATAGGATGAGCCGGACTTCAAGGACACGTCTTTCCATCCGTTCGACAAGTCATCCCAATATTGCAGCTTCCATGCTTTCGGCAATGGCACGCCACCGCCGTCCGTCCAGAAGTACACGTTCGCCTTCGCGAGCGGAACCTTGCCGGACCATTCGTACTGCGCCCAAGGTGCGGGGTCGTTTTGGCCCCAATTGTTCCAGCTCATCTTGGCCGAGGATCCTGCAGGGTCGCTCTGACCGTCATTGATGACTTTCGCATTGTCCTTCGGCAATGTGGCGTTGATGGAGCTGACGGTCGGCTTGGCCTGGGAGGCGATATTGACCGTGCCATCCGACGGGATGCCATGGACCGTCACCGTCTTTTCGGCGGACAGCTCGCCATCCGAACCTGTCAGTTTCAGCACATAGTCACCTTCGATATTGAATGTGGCCACGGTGCTGGCACTCGTGGCATCGGCGAAAACGACCTTCCCGCCTTTCGGACCGGAAACCATCTCCCACTTGGCGTTAAGCTCGCCGTCGGGCAATCCGTCGTCACGTACCGTTCCGGCAAGCTGTGCGCCTTCCGCGCTGTTCTTGGCGACATACGCATCGACCACCGGGGCCTTATTGCTCGCCGCAGGAGCCGCGATGCCCGTATCGTAGGCCTCGATCTCCTTGACACCGGTCTTATAACCCGGTGCATGGGTGAACACGGCACGGATCTTGTTCGTCGTTATTTCCGGGAATTGGACATTGTTGTAGTTCGCCTTGGGAATGCCCGGCGTGCGAGACTGGGCGGGAATGCGCTTCCATGCACCGCCGTCCCAGTATTCCAGCTGATACAGCGACGGCTCGCTATAGCCCTGGACCGTGAAACTGGCCGCGGTCTTGTAGAAATACAGACGAATGTCGTCGATGGTCTTGGCGGCGCCGAAGTCGATCGTCAAGGAATCTTTGGCGCTCTTCGATCCGTCGGTACCCCAGAAGGGCTCGTTGACGCTCGAACCGTCAACCGCCGCGGTGGCCGGCCTGCCGTCGGCCTCATAACTGGCACTCACCGATGCGCCCTTGGCCACATCGACCTGGCTCTTGGAGGCCGGGTCAATGTTTTTGCCTGCCTTGGCGAAGATATCGGTGATGCGGGAATCCGACCCATACTGCACGGCGTCCGCGTTGCGCAACGACTGAGTCTCTCCGGAAACGATGGTTGCACTCTGGTCGCCGTTGGCGCCGCTGACCGATGCCTGGCCGGTGGCGGAATCGTAAATGATATGGGTCAGTTTGTCTGAAGTGAAGACACGTTTGCCGCTGACATACAGCGAGTAGCCTTCAGGCAGGTTCGTATAATGCAGCTTGCCGTCCTTGCCCTTGGCGTTCCAGACGATCGAGACATCCTGACCGTGATAGCTCAGGTTGTTGACGGTGAAGTAATTCCAGCCCGGGATGGCGATCGGGTCGAGTTCGATCTTGCCGTCGCTGCGTGGACGCAAACCGGCGACATCCTCGACCATCGTCCAATTGGTGGTTCCCAATTGGGTGTGGTGGATCCAGGAACGGTAATCGATTTCGCCGCCGTTCTTGTCGGTGGCCGTATTCCAGAACTCATTCTGATCGGGATAGCGGTTGTCGCCGCCCTGGTAGTGGGCGAAAGCGTTCCAATACAGAAGCTTCTTGAAGCTTTCCGGGGTGATGTACCCGTTCTTTTCGGAGTTGTATGAACGTAGGCCGGAGGCATAGATACGGAACAACGGCGTGGAATTGATGATGGAGAAATTGTTGGAGCCTTCGTTGCCCGTCTCCTTGATCATCTCGGCCTTATCGGCCTGATTGGCGGTGAAGAAGGGGAAGATCGGGTATTGATCGGCATCGGCGAACAGGCGCAGACCCTTGTCGTATGTGCCATCGGTCGGCATCAGTTCGGCGGCGTAGGGGTAGAAGTTGTTGATTTCCTTCCACTTGGCGAATTGGCCGTTATGCGCTCCGATCCACTTGGACTGTACCAGGTTCGTGTCCTTGTTCCACAGCTCGCTGATGATCTGCGAACGAATGTCATCCGCGGTCTTTTTCATTTCCGCGGCTCCCGAAGCGTCTCCGGCTTCTTTGAAGGCGTCAGCGGCCGAACGGGCGTTGGCCCAGACCCAAGCGCTTTCGGGACGATCCATCGCTTCTCCGGGATGCTCGTCGAACGACACCGCATCGGCGTCGTTGCCGGTCATCGAGGCCCAATCCCAATCGATGAGCTTGTTGCCGTTGCGGTTGAAGGATTTGTTTTGAGAACCGACGAGTCCATTGACATCGTTACGTCCGTAAGTGCCGATGCTTTCCGCAATAGCCTTCGGACCGCCATGAACCATATAGGACTGCCAGGCGGAATCGGTGATGTATTGCGTATAGCTGTTGTTCCAGCTCGTCCCGCCGGGGTTGTCGACATACTGCTTGCTCTTTGCCGTCTCGCCGGCAGCCACCCACGTACCGTAGGAATATGACGGGTCACGCAGATACTTCAGATCGTTGAGGAACATGCAGGTGGTCAGCACGATGGAGTTGTTGTAGCCCAGCACACCTTCGATGGCCGCGGGGAACTGATAGGTGTTGCCCGGCATATTGGCATCGATGAAATTGAACCTGGTCAGCCACCAACGATAGAAGACGGTCTTGTCGATGTTCTGCTCGGGAGTCTGGATATACGGGATGTTGTCGACCCACCATTTGTTGTAGGTCGTCACATGGTCTTTGTAAGCCTGTGCGGCCGACTGGCCGCGCACCCGATCGTACTCGGTTTTCGCGCTTGGCAATTCGTCTGCCAGCAGCCCCATCTGAATCTTGTTGTATACCGGCTGGTTCGCCGTCAGCGCGACATCGCCGTGCAGTTTGCCCTTGACCGGCTTCATGCCGTCGCCGGACAGACGGGGATACACCGTGGTCAGCTGACGATTGAGGTTGACCACCCCGGTCAGCTCGTCGCCGTCAGCGTTGGTGGCGATGGGCGAACCGACGTCCACCGTTACTGTTTTGGCGACGCTGCTTTGCAGGTTATAGCCCATCACCAGCACGTTTTCGTTGGTGATGTATTTGATTTCGGTAAGTTTCAGCGAGGAATCGGAAGTGGTGAACACGCTTTGCCAATAGCTCGGCGTCTGCTTGCGTTGGGAGCCGTCCTCCTTGAGCGTCAGTTTCGTGCCGCCTTCGGAAAGACTGACCGAAAAACCGCCTTTGTCGCTGATGGTGTCCTTATAGGCCAACTGCCCGCCGAAACCGAGGGTTCCGGGCTCGTGGGTGCGCATATAGGCGGCGCGTCCACGCGAAAACATGTATTGATTGCCGTCCGCACCCTCATAATGATAGGTGCCTTTGTCGGTCGTTCCGGTTCCGGTCGGCTGGTCTCCCTTACGGACCAGCATGCGATCAACCCAGAAATCGTGGTTGTCGGCGGTATCCGTTCCGGCTCCCTGACTTACATCGCGGTCGAACACCTTGCCCAGATAACTGTTCGCGGCGTCATATTGCACCCCGGAATCGGGAATGGGGTTCTGGTCGCCATGAAACGACGGATATCCAATCGCCGAATTCGGATTGGCGATATCTTCTGAAGCATTTGCGGAAGAAACGCCGCCGGTTGCCATGGTGGCGACGGCGACCAACGCCCCGACCGTTACGGCGAAACACTTCCTTAAGTGAACTTGCATCTTCGTACCTCTCCACAAGGCCGTGACACAGGTAGAACCTGTTGGTGTCCGAACTGCTCCATGCCACAGACTTCAATGTATGCATTCATGGAATGGGAACCGTAAAAATGAAAATGTGGAGTATTTTACGATCAGATCTATTATAATACACTACATACGCTTTCGCAAGCGATACCTTTCATATTACTTGATATTTAGCGGCAAAGTTTTTTGATTTTCTCTTATTTTCGCACCACTGCATGTCGTATGGCTAGAATAGCATTGCAATACAGGAAGATGGCCCACCGTGATCGGCGGGCCATCCCTCCCATTCCATGCGCGCCTCGTCAAAGACTCCACTCCGCAACAAGGCACGCTTGCTATTCAATTGAACTGCTCAATCAAACGGCAAGTATCATTCCAGCCCGGCAGAATCTGCCATGGCCTTACTCGAGATACGCTCAAGCTCTTCGGAAGAACACGCGCATACCGCCAATTTCCCGATTCGCCCACGCATAATACGGAATCATGTTGAGCATCGTCTTCTCCCCGTCCGATTTGCCGCGCCAACGCATATACAACGGCGCATCTTCGTCATCGGACGCTTCGCGTCGTGCCGGAACCGAAACCGTCTCGACCCCTGAAAGCAGATGCGCATCAAAGGCCGTAACAGCCTTATCCGTATCATCGGTTTCAATGGCGTAAGACCATAGAGGTCCTGGATTATCGGCTTCTTCAGCACAATAGATCAGCGGGCCACGCTGGACCGCCAAACTTCCGGCATCGTTGCGCACGCGGGTATTGGCCCGAACGAACTGGACCGACATATCGAGGTCAAGGTCGATATTCACCACCTCGCCAGGAGCCACATCGAAGTAGACAAACCCCTGATCGACTTGTGGACGCCGGGCCTCGCCGTTGACACTGAGCGAATAAGCGCTAAGCGACCACGCCGGAATCCTGATACCGAAGCGAACAGGTTTTGCAGCTTGACCAGGCAAGGCCAGCTCGTAATGGATATGCCCTTCCCATGGGAAATCAGATTTCTGGACCACGCTCAGACCGTTGCCGAACCGAGCGTTATTCGCGATGAACTGATGGCTCAATACGATCTTCCCGCCATCGAGTTCGGTATAGATATATTGGTCCACCGACGCAATCAACCGTGCGATATTCGCGGGGCAGCAGGCGCAACCGAACCAATCGACACGATGCGAAAGCACGTGATGACGGTCAGGGTTGGCCAATCCAGCCGGATCGGACTCCAAGGGATTGACGTAATAATATTGTTTGCCATCCAAGCCGATTCCGGCCAAGGCCCCATTGAACAACTCGCGTTCCAACACATCCGCATACTCGCCGTTAGGTTCGACGAGCAGCATCTGGCTGGCGAATTTGCTCATCGCCACCGACGCGCAGGTCTCTCCGTACATCGTGTCGTTGGGCAAATCGTAGTCGTAGGTGAACGATTCACCGACGTGGGTGGATCCGATGGCACCGGTGACATACATGCGCTTGTTGACGATATTGGACCATAGCCGCTTGGCAGCATCCAAGAGCTGCTTGTCACCGGTCAGGCGAGCGACACTGGCGATGCCCGTGCACAGATATCCCACGCGAACCGCATGGCCATTGGCTTCATGCTGCTCGCAAACCGGTTTGTCGGCCTGGAAATACGAAAGCGGCAAACGCAGCATATCCGGCATGATGCTGTCGCCGTGCTGCCGGGCCTGCTGACGTGCATAGAAATCGGGATCCTGGCCACGTATCTCGATCAGGTATTTGGCCAGTTTCAGATAGCGGCTCTCCCCGGTGGCCTCGTAAAGCTTGGCCAAGGCGAGCTCGACTTCGGGATGGCCATCGGCGCCGTGGATCTTGCCTTCTTCCGGCCCGAAATTGGCATCCAGACAATCGGCCATCCTGCAGGCTATGTCCAACGCCTTCTTGTTTCCGGTAACGGCATGGTAGGCAACGCCGGCCTCCATATAATGGCCCATCACATACATCTCATGCGACTGCTGCAGCTGGGAGAAACGGGACCGGCCGGCCCAGACGCCCGATCGTATCTGGAAGGGGGTATCGAGGTATCCGTCGCTCTGCTGCGCCTCGGCGATCAGGTCAACCGTCCAGTCGCAGAGCCTGCGCAGTCGATCATCAGGATGGTAGGAAAGCGAGTAAGCCGCTTCCTCAAGCCATTTGTAGACATCAGAATCCTGAAACACCATGCCGGAGAACTCATCGTCCGAGCGCCCTGCGGCAGCCTCAAGGTTGCCGATGGCGTGGCTCCGGTCGTTTTGCGACTGGTTCCCCGCCGGATCGTCAGGCACTTTCGTCTCGATTTCGTCGTTCATTACCTTCCATTGATAAGGGATGACGCTTTTCGCAATCTGCTCACGCCGGCGAACCCAGAATGGTGAGGTGATGACGACACGGGGCTCTGAAACTTCGGATTGCACTATAGAGATATCAGCCATGGTTCGACCTCCCCTTGAATACGTTGAACAGCAATTCAATCATCCCTTCACCGCACCGGCCATGAAGCCCTTGACATAGTACTTCTGCAAGGCCAGGAAGAGAATCGCCGCCGGAATAAGCAGAATGACAACACCCGCTTCGGTGGCGCCGTAATCGATGACGCCCATCGTCTGCTGACGCATGTTGACCAACGCAAGCGGCAACGTCGCCTTGCCCGAGCCAACCAGATACAGCGGAATCATGAAGTTGTTCCAGGCTTCGAGGAACGCCAGCAGACCTACGGTGACCATCGACGGCTTGACCACAGGCACCAGAATCTTCATCAATGCCTGGAAGCTGTTGCACCCGTCGACCATCGCCGCTTCCTCCATATCCTTCGGGATGGCGTCAAAGGCGATGCGCATGATGAACGTGCTCATCGGCAGCTGGAAAAGCGTGATGACCAACGCAACACCCAGCAGCGAATTGTTGAGGCCGATATCCTTGAACCAGACCATCAGCGGAATCAGCAACGAAGCGTAAGGCACCATAAGAATCGAAAGGGTGACCATGAAACCGAGGTTGCGTCCCGGGTAATTGAACCTTGAGAACGAATATCCTGCAAGCGTGCATACCAGAACGGAGAAAAAGACGGCAATCACGGTGACGATAATCGAATTGACCAGGTAGGTCGGCAACCCATCCTGATAGCCGAACAACGTCAGATAGTTGGCGACGCCCCAACCCTGCGATTGGGCGGAACCGGCCTGCGGGCTGAAGGAGCTGACCACGACCCAGGCAAGCGGGATGATGAAGATGAGCGCAAGCAGCGCTTCCAAAATACGAGCGACGACGCGCTTCCACAATGCTGTAGACATGTTTCTTCCCTTCCCTACTTCGTGTTGTCGCGCATACCGCGCATCTGGATCGAATTGATGATGACCAGCGCGACGAGCACGAGCAGCGAAAGCGCCGCCGCCATGCCCAGATCCTTCTTGGAATCGAACGCGAAGTTGTAGATCAGCTGCACCACGGTCATCGTGGAGTTGTTCGGACCACCCTTGGTGAGGATGAAAAACTGGTCGAACGCCAGGATCGAGCCGGTGACGCAATAGACCAGGCACATCACCACTGTCGGCTTCATCAGCGGCAGGGTGATGGAACGGAAGATGCGCCACGAGTTTGCACCATCCATACGCGCCGCCTCATAAAGATCGCCCGGAATGGACTGCAAGCCGATCATCATCAGCAGCATGTAGTAGCCGGAGAAGCGCCAGACGATGACGATGACCGTGGCCCACAATGCTGACTGACCGGTGGCCAGCACCGAACCGCCTTCGCCGATAAGCCCGAAGAAATGCAGGATCTTGGTGACCGGGCCGACCTGCGGGGAATACATCGCGTAGAACAGCAGCGACGCGGAGGCCAGACCGGTGGCGCTCGGCAGCAGGAAGCAGGTGCGCAGAACGGTGTTCCACCTGCTCGACTCCTGCACGATCAACGCCAGCCCCAAGCCCAGCGCGAGCAGAATAATGGTGACAATAACCGTGTATTCCACGGTGAACCATATCGACTGAACGAGCAGATCGCTTTGGAACACCTTGATGAAGTTCTCCGGGAAATTCCATCCGCGATTGCCGCCCATCAGCGACCAGCGCGACCCGGCCATCACTATCAGCAGGAGGATGGGGACGAAGAACAGAATGATGATGAACAGCCAGTCCGGCAACGCATACAACAGCCCACGACGGGTCTGCTCCCTTTTCATTGTGGACCGTGAGGACGTCACAGCGCCTTTGGAAACACTTGACATGCTTCTCTCTCCTTAATTGGCAAAATACTAGGAATCGATCTCTTGGAGAATGAAATCCGTCGTGAATGCTGATGCCGACGCGAATCGCATGACCCGCGGCAACATCAGCATCCCCAACAAACCTCATTCAAAGGCTGAAGGAACCAATCGGATGATGAATCTCAACAGCATCGAGACATCCGAATGCCCCATCAGCCTTGGGGCCATCAGTTGTCGCCGAGCGCCTTGGTCACGGCCTTGTTGTCGGCGGAAAGATCGCCGTTGCCCCAGATGGCATTCTGGATGAGCAGCTGGAACGGAGAACCGGCGGCGTTGAACGCCTCATTGAACTTCGGGGACTTCGGCGTCTGGCCGTTGCCGTCGATGATGACGGAGTTGATGGTCTGTACGCGCTTGTCGGCGTTGGTGTAAGCGGTCTTCAGGGTCTTGACGTTGGAAGCGGTATCGCCCTTGGCGGCGAACACCTTGGCCTGCGTCTTGTCCTGCATCAGCCAGGAAAGGAAGTTCCATGCCTGCGCGACGTGCTTCGAATCCTTGGAGATACCCATGGCATCGCCACCTAGGAACGTGGAGGTCTTGCCTTCCTTGGTGCCCGGAATCGGAGCGACACCGACGTGGAAGCCGCCCTTCTTCTCGGCTTCCATGATGGCCGTGACCGACGTATTCGGATAGGGCATCACACCGATCTTGCCGTTGGCAAACGGAGCGGTCCAGGTGGCGCCGGTTTCCTCCTTGGAACCGGAGCCGAGACCGTTGGGCGTGTTGGCAAGCGTCTTGTACGCTTCCAGCTCGGCCTTCATCGAAGGATTGTCGAGCTTGGCTTGCGTACCTTCCTTGTTCATGACGGATTCGCCATCGGCCCAGACGCTCGGGAACAGGTCGAACACCAACGCGCCACCGGACTGACCGGCCACGTAAGAGCCAGCGACACCGCTCTTGTTGAGACCTGCAACGGCCTTGGCCTGCTCGGTGAAGTCCTTGATGCTGCTCGGTCCCTTTTCAGGATCGAGACCGGCTTGCTTGTAGAGATCCTTGTTCCAGACCATGATGGAGACATCGGTGATGAAGGGCAGCGTATATTCCTTGCCGTCCACCGTGCCGGCCTCGATATGGCCCTGCTGCAGATCGTCCTTGTTCTTCAAGGCGCTGATCTGCTTGGTGATATCGGTAAATATGCCCTCCGAAGCCCAATACGGAATACGGACCACATCGCCGGCCAGGATATCGGGCAGCGAGTCCGTCTGCGAGGCGCCGCCGACCTTGCCTTCCATGTCGTCATTGGGGATGATCTCGAGCTTTACCTTGTTTTTGTGCGATGAATTGTACGCGGAAACGACATTCTTTGCCTGACGTTCCAGCGGGGCACGGGTCCACAACGTGATGGTGGTACCGTCATCGGCGCCGGCTCCCGTGACTTTCTTGGCCGCCTGATCGGAGCTGCCTCCGCCGCATGCTGCCATGGGAATCAGCATTGCTGCCGCAACGACTCCCGCAAGAATCCTGCCTGCCTGTTTAAAAGACTTCATATTGGCTTCTTTCTCTTATCCTTCAACTTTGAAACAATTTACGGATTGTCCGCTTTCAAACTTTCGCAAAAACTGTAAATATCTCCTTTGAGTAACACTAAAGCGAAAGCCCTTTCTCATCATATTATATTTTTTCCAAAATGCAAAATCGTCATCAAAAATTTTTAAAAGTGTTTAAAAACAAGGATAATTGTCTTACTTTTAAGAATCTTGGCATCAATACCGCTAATATAGTAAACGAGGGTTTTCTTATATGAGAAAACTTTCGCATCTATCTATCAGAACATTTTGCGAAAAATTTCGCAGAATGCTATACCATGGTAAGCGCATAAGGCGCAATGATTGATACCGGAAAGACAATACAGGCATGGCGAAAACAACACGGCTCGAAGACGTGGCGAAAGAAGCCCACGTCTCCCTCTCTACAGCTTCCAAAGCCCTACATGGCAAACCACGGGTAAACCCCGAAACGCGCCAACGCATACTGGCCGTCGCCGATCAGCTCAATTACAGTCCGAACAAACTCGCGCAGTCCCTTGCCAAAGGCATGTCCGGAACCATCGGATTGGTCACCAGCGATCTGCAAGGCAGGTTTTCCACACCGATTCTCATCGGGGCAGAAAACGAACTGCGCGCTCAATCCACTTCCGTGTTGCTGGCCAACGCCCGCGGAGATGCGGCACTGGAAAGGCAGCACGTGGAGAAGCTGCTGTCACTGAAAGTGGACGGCCTGCTCATCGTGCAACGCGAGACCAACCCACGTCCCAGCCTGGGGCATGATTATGGCGTGCCACTGGTGTACGTCTACGGCCCCTCAACGGATCCGGAGGACTGCTCGGTGACATGCGACAACGTCGACGCCGGACGAACGGCGGTCAACCACCTCATCTCCTGCGGCAAGCACAAAATCGCCATTATCGGCGGCGACGAGACGTTCACGGCAGCCACCGACCGAGCGAAAGGCTCGTTGGAGGCGCTGTCGGAATTCGGGCTGGAACCAGCAGGACCACTGCGATATGGCAGTTGGGACGAAAGCTGGGGCCGTGCAGCCACGAGGCTGCTACTCGACCAAAATGTGGATTTCGACGCGGTCATCTGCCAGAACGACCAGCTGGCCCGCGGCTGCATTGACGCGCTCAAACAGCAGGGCCTGAGCATCCCCGAAGACGTGGCGGTTATCGGGCACGACAATTGGGAGGTGCTTACGAAAGGCTCCCGTCCCTCGCTGACCAGCATCAGCAACGAGACCGAGGCCATCGGCGGTCGTGCCGCACGCTATCTGATGGATGCCATCAACGGCAATGTGCACCATGGTGTCGATTATGTGCCGTGCCGCCTCATCCAGCGCGAATCGACGTTGCCGTTGGACTAGAAGCTTTACGGAAAACCTGGAAAGCGGACGCCATCGACGGTTGCGCGTCGCTGCATCCTTTCTGCCGATGCGGCGACGCGCTGCTCCGCCAGGCTCGGCACTCTATCTATATCAACTACGCCAGAACACAGCTTTTACCCATTCTTGTCAAGGCTCGAATTCACCTCATTGCCAACCTCATGACCGATGCTCTCAACGGCATCACGGGTATCCGCAAGCTGCTGACGAACCTCCTCAAGACCGCTTTCCTTCATGGTTTTATCGGTTTCGCTTTTGACCTGAGCCTGCAAAACCGACAAGGTCTTTTTCGCACGCTTGAGAAAAGCGCCGAACCGACGTGCGTATTCCGGCAACTTTTCCGGACCTACGAGAACCAGCGCCAAAATCAGAATCACGGTTAATTCAGTGCCCGAAACACCAAACATCTTTACCTCCAGACATCAGTACAAAGCATCTTGATCATAGGCAAAACCTGCCGTGCCGTTCGATCATCGCCGACCATTGCCGTCATCGATACGCTCATTGCGCGGCATAACAACCAAATAGCAGCTTCAACGCAGAGAAACCAGACCTTATTCAACTGTCGTCATATCGCTCGTCCTCATTCGGTGACGCCGTATCGCTGCCTTGCGTTTCGAGAAGAAATCTCGAACCTTCCACCAAACAAGCAGAAGCTTGAGTTTCAGCACCTGAATCCTGCCACACAGCCAACAGGCAAATACCGCCAAGCCGTAAATGCCACAAATGGGCAATCCAAGCGCACACAGCGTACCGATATCACCTGTCGGAGTGGCCACAGCGGCAAAAACAAACGCGGCCACGATGGCCATTCTCCATCCATGCAGCCAGGTTTTCCACGACACCACGTCCATCATGGTCAATGCCACCATGACCACCGGCAATAAAAACGCCAAACCGAAAGCAACCGTCATATGGATAATAAACGTAAAATAGACATCGGCACTCAGCAATGTGGCCGTATTGGCGGGTGCAAAATCCGCGAGGATAGCGACGGCCTGAGGCAAGAACGCCCATGCCAGCCAAGCCCCGGTCAGGAACAGCGGGATCGAAGCCGCGATGAACGCCACGGCCGTCCATCGCTCCTTTCGCTTCAGACCAGGATTGATGAATGCCCAGAGCTGATAGACCCACCACGGCGAAGACGCCACGACACCGACAAAGATGCCAATCTGCAAACGCATATTGAACGCCGAGGCCACGCCGTTAAACGTGATCGACATCGGTCCATTATGACTTTTCGAGGCACTTAAAAACGGTCCTTGCAGAATCGCGAATATCGGATCGCTGAGATACCAGCCAAAAACGGTCATTACCGAAATGGCCGCCAACGACAGTACAAGGCGCTTGCGAAATTCGGCAAGGTGCTCCCCCAAGCTCATCATCGCCTCAGGATTCCCATGCCTTTTCACCTTGCGCTTTGAGGCATGAGAGCCCTTTGACGGTTCCGCCCGTACAGAATCGTCGGCCATGAGATCGTCAAGACTCAACTTCGTCGAATCATCCGGAACCAGCTGCGGCGGAATGGCCACAGTTCGTTGGAAGACCTCATCGTTATCCATCATCATCGACCCCGAATCCCAAAGTTCATATGTATTGCCATATGCCGTAGCGACAAGGCAGCATAGCGACATCACAACATCGAATCGCCATATCAGACAATACGAAAACTATCTATTCTCAACCGAGAAAAATATCATTTACCCTTTGAATCGGCGGCTTTGCCCGTATCTTGAGATGCCTCGTCAGCCATCTGGCCCGACTTTGCCTCACTTGCCCCAGGAGCGTCATCCGAGGTTTCCTTACGGAAAACCTTGAGGGATTCGCCGATGCTTCGAGCGAGATCGGGAAGCTTCTTTGCTCCAAACAGCAACAAAACGATGGCGAGGATAAGAATGAGCTCAGTGGGTCTGAGATTAGCCATAATAACTCCTATGTTCAGCTCTTCCAGACCGTCATGCCGGACACCATTTCGCCATAACGAACACACAACAATATAGCATAAAAACTAACTTCGATAACAATAATCCAAAAATAACAATTCCATAACTTTTAAATGATTTTACGATAATCATTATCGGATTATGTTATTTTAAAAACGCGTGATGCTTTTACAGGCATCGCATTTGTGATGCATTGATGCAGAGCATTACATAATCTTCCAGCGTTCAGACACCATATGAACCATTCTCTGCATCAACGTATTTCAAAAATAAAAGCAATGGTTTCGCGCAATGACGCAAGAAAGGAACCAACATGAGTTCTAGCAAAGATCTGAAAGAAAGGCACGACCACGAGATCTCTCGTCGTTCAGTCCTTCTCGGAGCAGCGGCGATAGGAGGAACTCTCGCCGTTTCCGGGGCTTTTGCAGCCAATCCCGTGCCGGCAATGGCACAGACAAAGCCGACGGCAAAGACGCCCACCGCCCAAGTAACCCAGGCAGCCGCCAAGGTTCGTCAATCAACTCAAAATCGTCCCAAGCCCGCTCAACTCAAGGGCTGGAAGGTTCAGCCCTTCGCTCTTACCGACGTGAAATTGAACGGCGGGGTGTTCAGCCGAGCCCAGCAGAGCATCCTGGCTTTGGCCCAAGCCTATCCAATCGACCGTCTGCTCGCGTGCTTTAGAACCAACGCAGGTCTTGACGACAAAGGCGTGGAACCCGCAGGCGGATGGGAGAACTATCCGAAGGATGACAAAGCCATCGCCAAAGAGCAATCATGGGGGCCTTTCGAATATCAACGCGGACAGAACAAGAACGGCTCCGATGGTTTGTTGAGAGGCCATTACACCGGTCATTTCATGTCCATGTTGGCGCAGGCCTACGCAGAAAGCGGAGACGCGGCGATCCTGAAGAAGATCAACGATCTCATCGACGGATTGTATGAATGCAGAGAAGCGCTGGCCGCCCAAACCTATCAAGGCAAGCCCAGGTATTCGCATCCCGGATTCCTCGCAGCATACGGGGAATGGCAGTTCAAAGCCATAGAGGAATATGCTCCTTACGGCGAAATTTGGGCTCCTTGGTACACGGAGCACAAGATTCTTGCCGGACTCGTTGCCTGCTACCAGCAGACCGGCAATGCCAAAGCCCTGGATCTCGCCCAAGGTATCGGCCATTGGACTTATTCCAGACTGAGCAAATGCACAAAGCCCCAACTGCAAAAGATGTGGGGCATTTACATCGGTGGAGAATACGGCGGCATGAACGACGCGCTCATCGATCTGTACGAGGAATCAAGTAACGACCCGAAGCGTGACGAGTTCCTGAAAGCCTCTCATTGCTTTGACACCGATAAGCTTATCGACAACTGCGGCGACGGCGTCGACGTCTTGGACGGAATGCACGCCAATCAGCATCTTCCTCAATTCGTGGGCTATGCCAAAGACGCCGCCATCGGCGAAGGGGACAAATACCTCAAGGCAACCGAGGGACTGTGGAATATGGTGGTTCCGGGTCGTATGTATGCCCATGGAGGTACCGGCGAAGGCGAGCTGTGGGGACCGGCGCATACGGTGGCCGGAGACATCGGAACCCGCAACTGCGAATCATGCGCAGCCTACAACATGCTCAAAATCACGCGATGCCTCTTCTTCATCGACCAGAAGCCCGAGTACATGGATTATTACGAGCGCACATTGCTCAACCATATCCTCGGCGGCAAGTCACGTGACATCGATTCAGTCGCCGACCTCACCCCCGGCAACTGCTACATGTATCCGGTCAATCCGGGAACCATCAAGGAATACGGTGACGGCAACGTCGGAACCTGCTGCGGCGGAAGCGCCCTGGAGAGCCACTCGAAGTATCAGGATTCGATCTACTTCCATTCCTCCGACAGCACCGAGCTCTATGTCAATCTCTTCATGCCATCGACACTTGATTGGCAGGACACTGGTCTGAAGCTCAAGCAGGAGACCAACTATCCGGAAGCCGAGACGTCCACGATCACCCTTGAACAAGTCGGCAACAAGGCGAAGAACCTAAAAATCAAAATCAGGATTCCCGCATGGGCCGACAATGCCAAAATCGCCGTCAACGGCACTGTGATCTCAGGGATAAAGCCGGGCACGTACGCGACATTATCCCAGCCTTGGAACCAGAACGATGCCATCACCGTTACGCTTCCGATGAAATTCCGTACGGAAAGCACATACGATCGCAAGGAGATACAAGCCTTGTTCTATGGACCGACCGTGCTCAACGCCTTGAATCCCGCGACGAAATTCATCGGTCGCAGTTTCTATGCACTAATGGGACTGGACGGCACCATCAAGCTCGGAATCACCAAGGAGCCTGCCGATAAACCGAATTGTTTCATCATCGACGGCGATGAGTTCGAACCCGCCTACAACGGGAACAACTCTCCATACCACATGTATTTCCAGCGCAAGGATGACCTGATCGGTTTCGCAGGAAAAATGACTTCAGTGCGCAACCCGAAGCGTCCCGCGACAGAGCAAACACCCGCCTCAACCCTGATGGACGACATCTGGAAGGGTGCCCCGTTTGCGAACAGGGCGGCTTTCCTGAGACGAGTCACCGAGCAAAGCACTCAATACCAGCGTGATGGGCTGTTGTCCAGCCGCGACCGGCAAGTCATACTGCTGGCTGCCAGCAGGGCAAAGATGTCATAAGCCTTGAACCACGCATCCATCACTTTCGAACCAGACAACAAGCATTCACAGAAAAAATATAAAGGATTTTATCTATGTATATGATTACCAGACACAACACGAAGCCGTGGCTGGCCCGCATTATGGCTATTTCCGTAGCAGTAGCGACATTGCTCACCGGCACTGCCATCGCTCAGACAGCGAACGCCGGGCCCAGGCCGCAAGCAGACGAAAACGTCGCCGCAAACGCAGCATCCGGCAATGGCAATGCGCCGGATGTCGTCGCCAGCTATTCAACCGGTTGGCAGGGAGGCCCGAATGCACTCAACGACGGCTCTCCCGATGCCAGCGACTATAAGGGATGGGGCACATGGGGCAACGTAAGTCCCAGTGAAAACGCGACATACACATGGAAGCGCCCCGTTACCATCTCCTCTTCGAAGATTTGGTATTACAACAATGTCGTCGGAGGAGACGGCGGCGTGCTGCTCCCCTCGAACGTCAAAATCGAGTATCTCAACTCGTCAACCGGAGACTTCGAGGAAATCAGTAATTTGGTCACCGATCAGGACTTCCCCGAGACACCGACCAAAAGCAATTACGGACCCTTTACGTACACGTTCGATGAAGTAACCACCAAGGCGCTACGCCTGACGGTCATGAAACGAGCGAATGACAACAGAGGCATAACACTCGGAGAATGGCAGGTGTTCGGAACCAGCCAAGAGGAACCAGTCGACCCGGGCGCACCTGACGAGTTCCTTTGGACACAGGAAATCTACCTGCGCACAACCATTGGCGTAAACCCCACCTCCCAATTGCCCACACACATATGGGCGACACCGGAGAACGGGCCGACCGTTAAACTTCCGGTAACGTGGAATTCCATTCCCGCAGAAGACTATGGCACGGCCGGCACCACGAAGACGGTACACGGTACGACCACGGCCGGCACATATGGAGGCAAAACCATACCGGCCACGGCAGTTGAGGCATCATTGTCGACGTTCGCAACGCTTGACACAACGATAACCGATGTGGAATATGTCTCCACGCTCACCACTGCGGGCATCGCGCCGGTCTTCCCGAATACCGTATATGTACAATATGCGGATGGCTCCAAACAGTCCGGCGTCGCAGTGACCTGGGACACATCAGCTCTCACTGCCGCCGATTATGACGCAGTCGATGACATGGGAACGGTCGACGGCACCGTTGCGGGCACGAGCATTCAATCCTCTGCCACATTTATCGTCGTCGAGCCCTCGCCGACAGATGCCCCTCCTGTAGTTTCCCTGGACTTCGACCAAGACGCTCTCGGCGCGACCGGATGGTATACCTCAAAGCCAATGTTTACCCTCACCGCCCAAAGAGGTGTTTCCAACGTCCCGATCACGGCCCTTGATTATCGAATCGACAATGGTGCCTGGCAAACCTACCATGGTGCAACCGCCATCGATTTGCAGGGATCAGTCACCGTCGAAGGCAGAGCCACCGACGCCAACAACAAGACGCAAACGCAAAAGCAGAGCATCAAAATCGACACGCAAGCGCCCACGACGACCATAACCAAGAAGACCTTGGCGAACAATGGCAAAGACATGACAATCGCTCTTCAGTCCTCGGATGGAGACAAGGGATCCGGCGTCACCCGTGTCCTTTACTCCACCGGTCCGTCCTCGAACCCGAAGAGCAACGAGAACACGATGTGGGGCACGTATACGGATAACGACAAGATCCATGTTCAACTCGCATCGAACGCCGATACCTATGTCCACTACTACGCTCAGGATGCCGCAGGCCATGCGGAGGCCTACAAATCTGAAAACCTCGGCAAGGCACAAACCCCTACAGTTGTATCTGCCACCGGCATCACGATCTCTGCACCGGGAGCCGTCGATGGCAAATTAGCCATGAAACGCGGCGGCGCTATGCAATTGACCGCTACGGTTACGCCTGAAGATGCCACAGATAAATCCGTGACATGGTCTTCTTCAGATAACTCGGTAGTGTCCATAGACGCAAACGGCAAAGCCACTGCTCTCAAAGCCGGAAAGGCAACCATTACGGCAAAGGCGAACAACAACCCGAATACGTCGATAGCTGTTCAAGGCGAAGATGAGGTACTTGCCCAATTGGAGATTACGGTTTCCAATACGCAAAAAGACGTGCTGGAATCTGCCGTAGCGAATGCGGAGAAACTCAAGCAAAGCTCCTACACACCTGACTCTTGGGCCGCTGTAAGCGAAGCCCTTACAAAGGCAAAGCAGGTTCTTTCGAACAACAATTCGACTGAAGAGGAAGCAACCGCTGCTTTGAATGGTTTGCAGACAGCGGTGAAGAATCTGGTACCCGTGAGTTCAGGGACGAATCCCAACCAGCCGAACCGGCCGAACCAGCCTGTTCGACCCAATCAGCCCAACTTGCCTGGACAGCCTGGACTATCGAACAAACCGCATAGATCACAGAAGCAGCAAAACACCGATGGCCACAAGCAACTCAGCGCAACCGGTTCAACAGTCCTTTCCCTAGAATTGTTGACCCTAACCCTGTTTGTTCTCGGCACGGCGATTACCTTCGCCAGAAAGCATGCATGAAACCGTAAGCAATAAAAACCGTTCATGCCAAGTAATGCCCGGGCAACGAAAACACTTCCGTTGCCCGGGCATTACTGTTCAATAACTACGCTTTCCTGGCTCTTACACAAAAACACAAGAATGCCAAAGAATCTGTAATGACATAGAGACTCTGATTGGCGAACTCATTATCCCCATTGAATTATTTGCCTTTGGCGGCTTTCTTCGCTTTGCGGCCTTTGAAATAGATGTCGAAAACGATCCAGGCACCAAGGATGAACGCGACGACATAACCCATGAAGCCGACCACGGGGATGCCGAAAACGATGGGTTTCATACCGGCGTAATAGACGATGGACGAACCGACGAACAGACCAACCACGATCAGCGCCATCGTAAGCCTGTTGACCATGTCGGAAATCTGCTTCAGCGGCTCCTCGCTGCCGATGACCTCCATATTCATCCGCAACTGGCCACGGGTGAGCATACGCATGGCGACCTTGCTTTCCGCAAGCGCATCGAGCGAGCCGTGCAGCGCCTTGTTGCCTTCGATGCCAAGCGACTTGATCTCGCCGGCGGCGACCTCGTCCAGACGTTTGCTGGTAGTGGCATGGTCGGTGATGATCTGAATCATGTTGACGTCGGGAATGAATTCGTCAAGCAGTCCTTCGAGCGTGACCAGCGCACGGCTCATCGTGGTGACGGTCGAAGGAACCTCGATGCCGTGGCGCTGCGCAAGATTGGTCAGCGCCATCGCAAACTGCGCGATATTGAGGTCAGCAAGGTCGACTTTCCCGTATTCCTCCACAATCACATCGAGGTCACGGAGAAGCTGTGGATAGTCTTCGGAATCGGGCTCGGCGTCCGCGAACCGCAGCAGGCCATCGGCGAGCGCCGGCGAATCCTGCTTGCCCACGGCGAATATCATCTGCCGCAGCAACCGGCGGGTCTTGCGGTCGAGACGACCGACCATACCCAAATCAATCAGCACGATCTTGCCGCCGGAAATGATGACGTTGCCCGGGTGCGGATCGGCATGGAAGAAACCGTTGTCGAGAATCTGCGCCGCATAATTGTCGACCAGCTTGGTCCCGATTTCCTTAAGATCGTAGCCTTCCTCGATAAGCCTGCCGGTATGGTTGAGTGAAATGCCGTCAATATAATCCATCACCACAACGTGCTGGGTGCACAGGTCCATATACGGCTTCGGGCAATCCATATAGCGGTATGGTTTGCAAAAACGCTTGAATTCGGCCAGATGCCGGGCTTCTATCAAGAAGTCCGTTTCATCCTCGAAGGTGTCCCAAAGTTCCTCGACCACGCCTGAAAGGTCGATCACCTGCACAGTGGAGCCCATGAATTTCGTGGCTGCCTTGGCCACCGAACGCATGATGGAGACGTCCTGCGCCATCGTCTGTCGCACGCCCGGCCGCTGCACCTTCACCGCGACATCTTCGCCGGTGACCAAGGTGGCGCGGTGAACCTGGGCCAGAGAGGCGGAACCCAGCGGCTTGGGATCGATATCCGCGAAGATTTCGTCCACCGGGCACCCATATTCCCGCTCCAGCGTCTCCACGACGGTCTGATAGGGCATCGGATCGGCATCGGCGCGCAGCTTCGCCAACTCATCGCAATATTGCTGCGGCAGAATCTCCGAACGCATCGAAAGCATCTGACCGACCTTGACGAAGGTGGGACCGAGCGCTTCCAGCATCAGCCGCAACTTGCGAGGCGTCAGTCCCTTGGCGATGTCGAACTGCCCCATGATCTTGACGATCTGGCCGAGACGTTTGGCCTTGCCGCGACGGGTCAGGTGATAGCGTTGCGTAAACGACTCACGGCGCCCGAAAAGGCTGACTGCATCGTCGCTGGTTGAACTGGTCTGCGGCACAGACACTTTTTGAGAGGATTCTTCAGGATTGTACTCTTGCGGATGGGACTCTTCAGACCGAGAATCTTTGAGCTTCGATCCCTTCTGCCGGAACTCTTTCGATTCAGACCTTTCCGGTTGGCTTTCCTTGGGCTTAGACCTTTCCAGTTGAGTCTCTTTGGGCTTAGACCTGCTGAGCTGAGATTCTTCCGTTCCGGCAACATCTTCGGCTGCGTCGAGGCTACCGGTATCGGTCGCCTCTTCGGGGCCGTTTTGGGCATAGTCGCCCTTCAGCGCGGCATTGGAAACCTTGTTGTCCATCGTCACCTGAAATCAAAGTCAACAGCTATAGAGCTTTACTCGGCTTTTTCGTCGCTTTCAGCGGACTTGTCGGCAGCCGAAGTGCTGCCCTTATCCTCGGCGTTCTCGGCCTTCATATCGTCTTTGACTTCCTGCGCCTTGTGCTTGAGCTCGGTGTTCAGAGCTTTGCCCTGCTCGACCGTCAGTTCGCCCTTCTTGACCAGCGCGTCGACGATTTCCTGCCCCTTTTCAGCGGTGGTCGCCATTGCCCCGATGCCTGCAAGAACTATGGTACGCAGCCCATCACCCAGTTTGTAATCAGCCATGATTCCTCTTTCACTAGTAGTGACACCCGTACTACTAATCTAGCCTATTTGCAAAGAATATCCCAGCAGTGGAAATAAGACCATCCTTTATACCAACGCATGACGTTACGAAGACGGGACGTTCAATATCGGCGGCCCGGTAGCTTCGGCGGAATATCTCAAACGCGCAAGCACAGCCTTTCAGATCGATGCCATATCCATGATTCCATGATATTGATCCAATATCACTAAAAACAAATACGGCAATACTGGCCATAGCGTTCTATAAAATACCAATATCATCAATACCGATGGTTATCCCGGGAGGCTATGATGCCGTATTCGGACAATCTGCGTGCCGATATCGCACGCACGGATCGACATATCTCCGACTTGTCGGATCAACTCAACGTCACCAAGCAGAACCTCAACCGTCTTCGCGAACTGCTCTCTTACGTCTGCCAAAAGCAAAACAGCTTTCTGGACGAACAGGGGCGACGTCAAAGCAGCTTCAACAAAATCTGGCAGGATTGCGCCAACTGCCATTGCGCGGTCGGCTACAGCAATGTCATGGGCGATATCTTGTTCGGCAATGCTCCCAACAATGTGGCAGGAGCATATTCCGAAGGCATACAGAGCGTGAATCGAGGCATTCAAAAAGCAGAAGAGGAAATCGGCGATCTTCAACGAAGCATCGCCAGCGCCAAAGACTATCGGGCCGATCAGGTCAACCATCTGCAACGAGTCGTGGCAGAAGAGCAGTGGGAAGCCCAACAAGAGGCCAAAAAAGCAGCAATGCGCGCGAGAGGAGAATGGTGATGGCACAGATAGAAGGCGATCTGGTTATCGACGATGATTATGTACTGGGCAGAGGCAAGGCTTTTTCAGACAGAGGCGAGGAACTGGAAGAACAATTTGATACGTTTCTGAAAACCCTCGATGACATTGCGCAGACAGGCGTCGTAAGCGGTTCGTTGCATGAAGCCACCGTCGCTTATAGATCAGTAGCAGCAGGGTTGAAGGGTCAGTTTAAAGCCCTTGGCACTGAGGCGGACGATATATGCAAAAGCCTTATCGCTTCGGTCGATCAAGCCGACGACAAACTTTACGACCGTTAAACATATACAGTTTGGGGAACCATGGAAATCACCATTCACACCGATGTGCTCAGCAAACAAATCAAAACACTTCAGACAATCAACGTCGAACGTAGCGACGATACGGATCAGGTGGGCGACGGCAGCAGCATCGAGGCCATCGCACTGATAGACCGCGATTTTCAAATGTTGCAAGGCGTCTTCGACAACCTTGTAGGGGAAGCGATTACATTTTTCCAACAAGCACTTAACGACTACGAGAAAGCGGACGAGGATAACGCCAAATCCATTGAGAACTCACTGGACCGCTCACCCGTTCCGACACCTCAACAAAACAAATGAATTTCTAGAGCAAGGTAACGAAAACCATGACAAAACGAGATTTCAGGGATGCTACCAAACAAAGGCTGCTGGGAATAGCCAACGAGGTTGCGGGGCAAGATGACTACCCCGGAGGACAGTTCGGGGACTGGGTTGCCGACCAATGGTATGGCTTGGAACACTACCTCAATGGCTTCGACATGGGCACCACCCTCGAGAGCGAAAATACGTATTACCGAAAAGTAATCGACCTGAACAACATGTCGGCTCAGAAAATCAACCAGATCTGGACCAATGTCGATGAAATCAACACCCAGCACGCCTCGCGTCTTGCCGCAATGGTTGCCTCGTTGGAGGATCTGACCCAACAGGTGAGAAACCTCACCGACACTATCAATCCTACGACCGGCGAATTCAACACTCCGTACATCAACTCCACACTCAAAGGCGACATCAGCGATTACACCAACGAATCGGCAATGTTCAAGAAACTCGTTGAAAAAGGGCTCACCTTAAACGATTTGAAATCAAAGAAACCGGAGGAAATCGCCCGATGGTTCGGCGGGCTTGTTCGGGTATACTCCAAAATCGCCCCCAGCTTGGCCGTCGGCCAGAAACTGCTGATACCCGTCGGCAAAAACCTCAATATCGAAGTCGGCAACAGTATTGAAGGAGGAGGGAAAGGACCAATCAGCCTTGACCTGACTTCGACCATCAAAGGCAACGCTGTCGAGCTCGAACGCATGGCTTCCATCAAGCTGGAAAAGGACGGATGGGAATACAAAGCCGAAATCCATGGAACTGAAACCGAATACAGCTGGGCCAAAAAGAACGGCGACAAAAACGACAAAATCCTGGTGACAAAAGACACGGTTCAAAAGAAAATTGATGTCAACTACGAGACCGGGACTGAAACCGATAAAGGTACCGCATCAACCCATGTCGGACTTGACATCCACGACAAAACAGACTGGCATCCACTTAACTATCATCCGGTCAAACCGGTGAAACCTCCATTCGCTGTCATACGCCACGCCTGGAGACAATTACCGGTCTGGAAAAAGACACTCATCATCACCACCGTCGGCATGACAGTGGTGGCCATAGTGCTCAGCGATGGGATGGATGCGGGGATAGCGGTACCGAGCGAAGTTGAACTCCTGAGATTATTGCTCACAGAAGCGGCATGACCATGCAAACACAGCACATTGAATTACGGTCACGCGCCGTCCTCGTCATATTGGTAGTGCTCTCGTCTTTCCTTACGTTAACAGGATGCAGAGCCGATCAGCAATCCTCCAAGCCTGTACCCAAACCGGCGACACAGGAAATCACCTACCCGGCAAACTTCATCAAACACTTTTTCAGCAAAGACGAGCCTACGGCCCAAGACTACGTTCAAGGAATGAAAGATATCGTCCCGGAATATTACACAGACGTCTATGCTCACAAAAACGGCGACATTACCATCGTGGTCACCAAAAAGCAATTGCATAAGCTCATCAAAGAGAACGATGATGACATCAAGGCATCGGAGAAGGACTTCCTGGGCAAGGGCGAGGACTACCGCTACCAGATCGGCAAAGACGGACGCACCATGGACCTCTGGCTCGACAAACACGTCCCGCCCATGGGCGAAGCCGGCATGACCCTCGACCTCCCCCAGGACTATGCGACCAACTACTACCTCAAAGGCGGCAAAGGCGACTGGGACATGACCATCACCTTCCACAACTGCCACACCGGGCAAACCGTCTACCAATACCAATGGAGCCAAGGCAGCAACTACACCATCGACCAATTCGGAGACTAAAACCTTGCCCACCGTTAACTCGCAAACTATCTGAAGAAAGACGAACCAGATGAGTACCAATGCCACAATCTTCAACGGACACGTCACCATAAGCCTGCCCGAAGGATTCGTGAGACACGAATCGAAGGAAAACCAACCACAGCCATCAGACAATCAACCAGATGAATCTACGACAGGGCAGGAAAATCCTTCAAGTAAAACAGATGTGCTCAGTCCAGGCAAGGCCAAACGACTGTTCGACTATCAAGATGATCCGGATACCAGCATCGTGGGCGGAATCTCGCCACAATCTTGGGACGAGGAAAAACTGGAGGAACTGCTCAACCGCTACGCCGATACCCTCTCGCGCAGCCTCCCTTCCTTCGACAATGTCGCCATGGCCACACGGCCCAACCCACATGACGGCAGCACCCTGGCGCTGCTTCAATTCACCTACACCACTCCCGACAAGAACTGGTTCGCCAACCTATTCGTCTTTCCCATCGAAAACCACACCGCAATCCTCTACATGACCTGTACCTACGACAACGCCTTCGTCCGTTCCGACCAATTCATGGACATCGCCGAATCCATCACGATTCTCGAACCCTGATACCGCCTCGTCGCTGCGGCTGTGCGATTCTTTGCTATCGCGGGCGCGTTGCGGCAACGCGACGGGCGCTGGCAGCCAGGGCGTCGATATGAGCGAGTTCGGCTTGCTGCTCCTGCGTCTGCTGCGGCTGGAATTGGCCGTAGCGATGTGTCGCGGCGGCGCGGATGAGGAAGTCGGAAACCTTGGGGTTCTTGGGCAACAACGGGCCGTGCATATAGGTGCCGATGACGTTATGGACACGGGCGCCTTCACTATGATCCTCACCATTGTTGCCGCAACCCTCGTGGTCGACATGGCCGAACGGTGTCACGCCGTCACGCAGGAACGTCTGGCCGGAATGGTTCTCGTAGCCGATGACATCGCCGAACCGGTCGGAATGCTCCAGCAGATTGCCGATCATACGCTTCTCGCGGCCTTCGGTATAGACCCCGAAGATGCCGATGCCATCGAGTCTGGTGCCGTCGATGGTCTCGAAATACTCACCGAACAGCTGATACATGCCGCAGATCATCAGCATCGGCACGTCATTTTGCACCAAGGCACGCAAGGTGTCCGCCCGTTTGAAGAAGTCATCGGAAATCTTTTCCTGCCCGCTGTCCTGCCCGCCGCCGCCGAGGATCATGTCGACATGCTCCGGCCACGGGTCACCTTGGTTATAGGCGTGGATGACCGGCTCGTAGCCATACAGCGCAAGCCGGCGCTTGATGGTGAGCACATTGCCCCAGTCGCCGTAGATATTCATATCCTTGGGATAGATGGACATCACGTCGATCGGACGGGCAGCCTGCGGCTCTTGCGAATTTTCGTTCTGTGTTTCGGTCATCGCTCTCACTTCCCCACCCCGGCGTCGGCGACTTCGGCGTATTTGCCGAGCTCCGAGCGCACCTTGAGCATCGCGGTATACGTGCAATAGATATGTTTCGGCGTGCCGGGATCGGCCGTGACGAACGCACGAACCGCCTCCTCGACGTTCGTATCGGTCTGCCCGACCGTGACACCTTCATATTCCAGCCGCAACGCCATATCCCACGCGCGCACGCCCGAAACCATCTTCACGCCGGTGTCGCGCAACGAGGTGAAATCGACATCCCAGAGCCAACTCATATCGCGGCCGTCGGCATATTCGTCATTGATGACGATCATCGTGTCGTGGCCCTCGGGGGCAAAACTGGAAAGCGACATCCTGAAGCCCATCGGGTTCTTGACCAGCAGCAGCTCGACCGGTGCTCCATCGACCTTGATGACCTCTCCGCGGCCAAAGGCCGGAGTGACGCGTGAAAGGGCGCGCATCAGGCGTTCGTCGCGCGCCCTGGGCAAGGTGGTGTCCGCGTTCTTGATCTGCTCGGTGACCGCGCGCACCACCGCGAGCGCCGCAGCCGCGTTGAAGAGGTTGTAGACGCCCTCGAGCTGGACCGTGGTCTCGAACTCGGCGTCGTCCATCACGAATTCCGCCTCGTGGTCGCCCACACGGCTGAGCACCACATCCGCGAGACGCTGGGAAGCCAACGAATCCGCCAAAGCCGAGGAAGCGGAAACCGTCTCCCGCGCGTCGAGCTTGGGGATAATCCGGTTACCTGACGAATCGAAGATATCGTGTGAGGTTGAGCCATCGTCCCGCTGACCGGCTGGCTCGTCAGAAGCCACTGCCGTCCTTACTGCGGACGCCCCGTCTTGACTTGCACAATCAGCCCCACGACCGGAAGATTCCTCGACTACGTCATTTTCGACATGTGCGCTGGTACTTGTGCCAGCAGTGGCGACGGCACTGGCCAAGGCCGTGTTGACACCCTGCACATTCGCCGCGGCTTTCTGCGCCGCGGACAAATCCCCGGCATGCATGTCATCGTCGGAGGGGAACAGTTTGCGCAGCTCGTCGGAAAGCCCGAAATAACGGACCTGCGTGCCCTGTGGCACCACGTGGGCGAGCGCCGCGATCCGTCGGTCCTCACGGTTCAAGACCACGGTTCCGGTCGTGTTGGCAGCGACGTGGCTCAGCAACCGCGCCGTATTGTCGATCTCGCCGAAGCGGTCGAGCTGATCGCGCATGACATTCAGAAGCAAGGAATACCGCGGCTTGACTTGGTGCACGAAATGCACCGCATACGCTTCATCGAGCTCCAACACTGCGATGTCGGCATCCAGCTTGCCCCCAGCCGAAACTTCGGTCAAGAGCGCCGAAACGACGCCACGGGTGAAGTTGGAGCCGGTGGGGTTGGTGAACACCTTGAGATTGAGGTCCTTCAAGATCGAGGCGATCATGCGGGTGGTCGTGGTCTTGCCATTGGTTCCCGAAACCAGAACGACGCCGTAAGGTAACTGACCTAGCGTGCGCGCCAAAAAAGTCGGGTCGATTTTCTCGATCACCTCTCCAGGTAGCGCACTGCCGCCGTGGTGGAGCAGGCGCGAAAGCCCACGAACAGCCTTGCCGATAGTGGGTGTGGCGAACGCGTTGAACGGCTTGCGCGGCGTTGAGGTTTTGTTCTGCATGTCGTCGTGTTCCTTATCGCCGGCAGAAATGTCTGCATTATTGTCACGAATATTCATGATTCATCGACCTTCTATAACCGTACCCGCTGAACCGACGATTGGCCGAAGGGCTTTGTGTGGTATAGCGACCATCAGATCCCCTGGTTGAAATCCTGCGGCATATCGTGGAAGCGGGAGTATTCGCCTTGGAAGGCGAGCGGGAACGTGCCGGTTTTGCCGTTACGGTGCTTGGCCAGGATGATGTCAGCCTCGCCAGGCCTATCTTCCTCGTTGTAGAAGTCGGGACGGTGGACCAGGAAGACCACGTCAGCGTCCTGCTCGATGGAGCCGGACTCACGCAGATCGGCGAGCTGCGGCTTCTTGTCGTTACGCATCTCGGGGCCGCGGTTGAGCTGAGAAAGCGCGACCACCGGCACCTCAAGCTCCTTGGCGAGCAGCTTCAGCGCACGCGAGAAGCCGGAGACCTCCTGCTGGCGGCTCTCCTCCTGCTTGCCCGAGCTCATCAGCTGCAGGTAATCGATGACCACGAGTTTCAAGTCGTTGGTCTGCTTCAGGCGGCGGCATTTCGCGCGAATCTCCATCAGGCTCATGTTCGGGCTGTCATCGAGGAACAGCGGCGCGTTCTGCATCGCGGTCCAGAAATCGTTCAGCGTGTTCCAGCGCTCCGGGGTCAGGCTGTCGTTGTCCGCACGGCGCAGAGCGACCAGCGGGATGCCGGTTTCGGCGGAGATGATACGCTGGGCCAGCTCGGTTTTGCTCATCTCGAGCGAGAAGATGACGGTGGTCAGGTTATTGTGCAGCGCGGCCGAACGCGCGAAGTCCACGCCCAGCGTCGACTTGCCCATTGCAGGTCTGCCGGCGACCACGATCATCTGGCCGGGCTGCAGGCCCTGCGTCTCGTCGTCGATGCCCTTGAAGCCGGTGGGTACGCCCTTCTCGATGGTGCCGTTCTGCAGGGCGTCGAGCTGGTCGAGCGCGTCGTGGACCACCGGGCCGATGGCCTCGTAATCCTGCCGCACCTTGCCGACGCTCATCTCGTAGACCTCGGACTGGGCGAGGTTCACCACGTCTTCGGCCTGCGAGCCTTCCGCGGAATAGCCGAGCTGGGCGATTTTCGTGCCGGCGGCGATGACATTGCGCAGGATGGCGCGTTGGTGGACGATTTCGGCGTAATACGTAGCATTGGCCGCGGTCGGTACGGCGGCCACCAGGCTGTGCAGGTAATCAGCGCCGCCCACCTTTTCGAGATTGCCGTCTTTTAAGAGCGTGTTGGCGACCAGCACCGCGTCGACGGGCTCCGAGGCCGAAAACAGCGTGATGATTGCTTCGTAGATGGTCTGGTGCTTGGGCTGGTAGAAATCGGTGACGTCGATCATCTGCGAGACTTCGCCGATGGCATCCTTGCTCATCAGCATTCCGCCCAACACGGCCATTTCCGCGTCGTCATCATGCGGCGGGATACGGTCGAACAGCGTCGCGTTGTTTGCGGAAGTGTCGCCGTTAAAGCTATCTTTACGTGTGTTGAAGTCGCGGTTCGAGCGCGTCGAATCCCAGGATTTTCCGTCAGCCATGCCGTCAAGCATAACCAGTCTGCCATAAAAAATCAGCGTTTCGAGCGCCCTTCCTCCGAAAGCTCTACAACACGCTGTCGAAGCGCGAACATGCCCACGTCGATCAATTCGCCTTTCTTCGCGGTTCAGCACATTGACGCTAAGAAAAAACACATTTTCGGGATACTCAATATTTCTTCCGTCGCGCTTATGTGTGGAAATGCCAGGAAAGGCGCAGACTTTACATCGACCGTGATCCGCGATTCGTGATTCGTAATTCGTGATCCGCAATTCGCGATTCGCAATCCGCAATTCGCAATTCGCAATTCGCAATCCGCAATTCGCAATTCGTGATCCGCAATTCGCAATTCGCAATTCGTGATCCGCAATTCGCAATTCGCAATCCGCAATTCGCAATTCGTGATCCGCAATTCGCAATTCGCAATTCGTGATCCGCAATTCGCAATTCGCAATCCGCAATTCGCAATTCGCAATTCGTGATTCGTAATTCGCAATTCGCAATTCGTGATTCGTAATTCGCAATTCGTGATTCGTGATTCGCATTTCGCAATTCGCGCTATCTGGCTGAGCGAAAAATCTCGATTTTGTGGGTTCCCGTACTGACACGCACGGACTTTTCCATGTGGACAAGAAAAAAGAGTTATCCACATTTTGGGCGTGTCACTGGGGATAATGCACAAAGTTATCCACACCATGGGGATAACTCTGTGTACAACGTGGGGATAGAGAACCCTCCTACGATCTGCGATTTGCATTATATCTTATCTTGTGATAGCCGGTTCGGTTTTCGAGAAAACGATTCTCGAACTTGTCCACATGCCATCTTTAGCGACAAAATAACTTTATTATGTCTCAAAAATTCTTGGCAGCGAGACTGGCTGTTACCAGACAGAATATTTGACCACCGACGCAAAGGTTCCACGCAAGACCTCAACCACACTGTCGAATCTCGTCGCCATACTCTGCTCGATTCACCAAAGCGGTAAGGCAGGCAAACCAGGCGAATCCGGCGAACAATTTGATGTTTTCGCCTCGCATCGTACGAAAATACAGAATCTCCCCGCCAGCAGGCCCAGCGGGGAGATCGCAGATAAACAGAAAACGTGCGTTTCAGTCGAAATCAGCACCAAGCGCAGCGAGTTTGCCGCGGAAATCCGCATAACCACGATCGATAAGGCTGATGCCCTGCACGTTCGACGGCCCCTTGGCTGCAAGCGCCGCGATGAGGTGGCTGAAGCCGCCGCGCAGGTCCGGCACATCGATGTCGCGCCCCTCGAGCGGCGTGGGTCCGAAAATGACGGCGGAATGCTTGTAGTTGCGCTGCTGGAAGCGGCACGGCAAGCTGCCCAGGCACTCACGGTAGAGCTGGATGGTCGCCCCCATCTTGACCAGCGGCTTGGTGAAACCGAAACGGTTCTCGTAGACGGTTTCATGCACAATCGACAGACCCTTGGCCTGCGTGAGCGCGACAACAAGCGGCTGTTGCCAGTCGGTCATGAAGCCGGGATGCACATCCGTCTCGATGGCCACGGGCTTCAAGTCGCCGCCTGGATGCCAAAAACGAATGCCTTCGTCGGTGACGTCGAACTCGCCGCCGATCTTGCGGTAGACGTTGAGGAAGGTCATCATCTCGGGCTGCGTGGCGCCCTTGACGAAAATATCGCCGTGGGTCGCAAGCGCGGCGGAGGCCCAAGACGCGGCTTCGATACGGTCGGTCAGCGCGGTATGAGTGAAGCCTTTGAGGGTCTTCACGCCTTCGATACGGAACGTGCGATCGACGTCGACGGAGATGATGGCGCCCATCTTCTGCAGAACAGCGACCAGATCCATGATCTCGGGCTCGGTGGCGGCACCGGAAAGCTCGGTCTTGCCTTCGGCCTGGACTGCGGCGAGCAGCGTCTGCTCGGTGGCGCCCACGGACGGGTACGGCAGATGGATCTTCGCGCCGTGCAGGCCGTCGGGCGCGGTGATGTGGATGCCGTCGGAGTGTTCCTTGTCGACGTTGGCGCCAAGCCTGCGCAGGGTCTCCAAGTGGAAGTCAATGGGGCGGCCGCCGATATTGCATCCGCCAAGCTGTGGAATGAACGCCTCACCCAGGCGGTGCAGCAGCGGACCGGAGAAGAGGATCGGGATGCGCGAGGAACCGGAGAGCGTGTCCACATCTGCCACGTCGGCAAGACGGACGTTGGTCGCGTCGATCTTCAACGTGCCCTTGGCGTCATCCCAGTCAACGGTCGCGCCGTGCAGACGCAACAAATCGGAGACGACGTGGACATCGCGGATCTCGGGAACGTTTTTGAGCATGGATACCCCGGGCGCAAGCAAGGCGGCCACCATCGCCTTGCTCACGAAATTCTTGGCGCCGCGCACCTTAATGGTGCCGCCCAGCGGTTTGCCGCCTTCGACGTGCAGGACATCCTCAGTAGTATCTGCCACAATCAGCCTCTTTCGTCATCACTGTTTATGCTACGCGGAGCACGCTAATTACTCATTCATACCCAGTGTGCCACAGAGGTTGTGGTGGTCACGTAAAGCTCCCCCGAAAATGCGCCCGAGGCCGAACAGAAATACCCCTTCACCGCACACGACACTCGCAACAATGCGCTCTGTCGATTCCCCGGCTCTTGCCGCTCGCTCATTGTGCCGCAGATGAAACGGAGTTGCTGCATACCCGCCAATTATTCGCTCCGGTCGATTTCGTCGCCCCACTCTTTCGCAAATCCTCTACTACTGTTGGTGCCACCAAGCAGCCCCATACAACCCAATTACTACATAAATCTCCATTTTTCAGTCATGTTGGTGCCACCAAGCAGCCCTTTAAAACTCAAATTTCACATATATTAACGAATATCGACAGTCTTGGTGCACCAAGTACCCTGTTAAAGGAGAATTTAGGCGCAAATCACTCATTTTTTAGGATCTTGGTGCACCAAGATGGCTTCTCAGAACGAATTTCACAGATCCTACTCAATTCCGCGCCTACGGTTGTATGTCAAACTCACAAAACTGTCGAACCATGCGTCTGACGGCCCCGTTTCCCGCAATTATCGACTATCCCCTAACGGGAATAGGATCAATCCTCTGCAGCTTTCGATTGAGAATCACGAAACCCCGCAGGACCTAGGTGTTGTCCTACAGAACTACGCGCTTAACATCCCGGAACGGCAATTTTGGACCGCTTTTTCAAAGCGGACTCAATCCTTTGTGGCTCCGCTCGAGAATCGCGAGACCACGCAGGACCTACACGCAGCCCACAGGGCTACGCACCTAACGGTCCAGTTCCCGCAATTATCGACTATTCCCTAACGGGAATAGGCTCAATACCTTGTGGCTCCGCTCGAGAATCGCGAGACCACGCAGGACCTGCACGCAGCCCACAGGGCTACGCGCCTAACGGTCCTGCCCAATTAGAATCATCCACGGGACGAGCGGATTTGACCGGCTGCTCCGGATCATGGCGCGCGGGCAATGTCTTGGGCTTGAAGGGGAAGCGCTGGGCGCGCATCTTCTCGTAGTCGGCGATGGCGTCCTCGTGCTGCAAGGTGAGGTCGATGTCATCGTAGCCGTTCATCAGGCGCCAGCGCGTGTAATCGTTGACATCAAACGGCAAGGTGACGTCGCCGCAAGTCACGGTGCGCTCCCCCAGATCGACGGTCATCTCACGGCCGGGATCCTCCTCCAGCAACTTCCAGAGCAGCTCGACGTTCTCCTGCGGCATGATGGCCGCGAGCACGCCGTTCTTGGCCGTATTGCCATAGAAGATATCCGCGAACCGCGGGCTGATGATGACACGGAACCCGTAGTCGCGCAGTGCCCACACGGCGTGCTCACGTGACGAGCCGATGCCGAAATCGGGGCCGGCAACCAGAATCTTGCCCTTGTTGCGGTATTCCGGCTTGTTCAAAATGAATTCCGGATCACGACGCCACGCATAAAACAGCGCATCCTCGAAGCCCGTCTTGGTGACACGCTTCAAAAAGACCGCCGGGATGATCTGGTCGGTGTCGACGTTCGAGCGCCGAAGCGGGACGCCGACGCCGGTGACCTGTGTAAGTTTCTCCATGATGTTGCTTCCTTTACTGTCAATGCCTATATAACTAGATAATTTGAGAATGACCGCCGACCAAGCGATTTCATCGCCTTGCTCCGACGTTTCGCACCTTGCTTATTGGAGGATTTGTGACGCTATAAGCCACTTTTGCGTCGTAAACCTGCCAGTAGAAAGCTTTACCAGAGGATTCGTGACGCTCAAGGCTACCTTCGCGTCGCAAAACCGCCAACAACAGATCGAACCGGAGGATTTGCGACGCCTCTTGGCTCCAAAGCGTCGCAAAACCTCCAGTAGTCGGAGAGTGGGCGGCTGCCATCAGCGCCTCGAGAATCGACGCTCAGAGGTCGGCGGGGCTCGAGATCGTGCCGCGGATGGCGGTGGCGGCGGCGACCAATGGCGAAGCCAAGTGCGTGCGCCCGCCCTTGCCCTGACGGCCTTCGAAGTTGCGGTTCGAGGTCGAGATCGAGCGTTCGCCGGGCACGAGCTTGTCCGGGTTCATCCCCAGGCACATCGAGCAGCCGGCGTTGCGCCATTCCGCACCGAAGTCCTTGAAAATCTTGTCAAGTCCTTCGTCCTCGGCCTGCAGGCGGGCACGCGACGAGGCCGGCACGACCAACACACGATGGATGGAATCGGCCTTGTGATGACCTTTCATCACCGACGCAGCGGCGCGCAGGTCCTCGATGCGGCCGTTGGTGCAGGAACCGATGAAGACGGTATCCACCGGAATCGACTTGATCGGCATGCCGGGCTTCAAGCCCATATATTCCAGCGCGGATTGCGTGGCTTGACGTTGATCGGCATCGGCAATCGCGGCCGGATCCGGCACGTCGGCGGTAATCGGCGCACCCTGGCCGGGGTTGGTGCCCCAAGTGACGTAAGGCGCGAGGTCGGAAGCGTTGATGGTGACTTCCTTATCGAAGGTGGCGTCATCATCCGTGCGCAGCGTCTTCCAATAGGCCACGGCCTTGTCCCACATCTCGCCGGTCGGCGCGTACGGGCGGCCTTTCAGGTATTCGAAGGTGGTCTCATCGGGGGCGATCATGCCCGCACGCGCACCTGCTTCGATGGACATGTTGCAGATGGTCATGCGTGCTTCCATGGAAAGCGAACGGATGGCCTCGCCGCGGTATTCGATAACATGGCCCTGCCCGCCGCCGATGCCGATCTTGGCAATGATGGCAAGGATGATGTCTTTGGCGGTGACGCCCTTGGGCAGCGTGCCTTCGACGTTGATGGCCATGGTCTTGAACGGCTTCAACGACAAAGTCTGCGTGGCCATGACATGCTCGACCTCCGAGGTACCGATGCCGAAGGCGAGCGCCCCGAACGCGCCGTGCGTGGAGGTGTGCGAATCGCCGCAAACGATAGTCATGCCCGGCTGGGTGAGCCCCAGATTAGGTGCGAACGCGTGGACGATGCCTTGGTCGGCGTCGCCCAACGGATGCAGCAACACGCCGAATTCCTTGCAGTTGCGTTCCAGCGTCGTCAGCTGCTTGGCGGAGGTCTCGTCGGGATTGGGCTTGTCGATGTCGACCGTGGGCGTGTTGTGGTCTTCGGTGGCGATCAGCAGGTCGGTGTGACGCGGCTTGCGCCCGGCCAGTCGCAGGCCCTCGAATGCTTGCGGACTGGTGACCTCGTGCATGAGCATGAGGTCGATGTAGAGCAGGTCCGGGGCACCGTCTTTGCCCTGGTACACCAGGTGATCAGCCCAGACTTTTTGTGCCAATGTGCTTGCCATACGACCTCCTATCGTCGCTTTTGGGGCCGCGACCCCGTCGATACTTCCGCCGCGCGGATTTTTGCGGCTGTATGTAATTCCGAGTATCGGCGTTTGTCAACAATATGGACATTGTTGTTTCATATTTTGAGATGGATAAAGTGATAGACCCCACTGTATAATATTCATGTATGGACTCATTATCACAGGATCCCCAAGAGGCGCGGACCATACGCGCGCCCAAACCAACCGGCAATGCCGCCCAAAACTCGAATCATGCTTCGATTCATGACGAGATTCATTCCGGGGTCGGGGTCCTCGATAAGACGGTCAAAATTCTTGAAGCCCTGGAAAGCGGGCCTTCCACATTAGGACAACTCGTTGCCGCGACCGGACTTGCGAGGCCTACCGCACACCGACTGGCGATTGCGCTGGAGCGTCATCGTTTCGTTCTGCGCGACCAGCACGGTCGTTTCATCCTGGGGTCGCGCTTCGCCGAATTGGCCACTGCCGCCGGCGAAGACCGCCTGCTGACGGCTGCCGGGCCAATCCTCCAGACGCTTCTGGACCGCACCGGAGAATCCGCACAGATCTACCGCCGCCAAGGCGACCAGCGTGTGTGTATCGCCGCCGTCGAGCGGGCGAGCGGACTGCATGATTCCATCCCCGTGGGTGCCATGCTTTCGATGCAGGCCGGCAGCGCCGCGCAGATCCTCGTCGCCTGGGAGGATTCCGAGCGACTGCATCAGGGCCTGCGCCACGCCAAATTCACGACTTCCACGTTGGCGACCGTACGCCGCCGCGGCTGGGCCGATTCGGTCAACGAGCGCGAAGAGGGCGTCTGCTCGGTTTCCGCGCCGATCCGCAACTCTTCCGGCCAGGTCATCGCGGCCATCTCCATTTCCGGTCCCTCCGGCCGCATGGGCCCCTCGCCGGGCCGCCGCTACGCCCCGTACGTCATGGCCGGCGGCAAATACCTGACCAACGCACTGATGAAGGCCAGCGCCGGGCGGTAGAATATCGCGCATATATGCATTACATCGGTGAATAAATCAGGAACCCCATGGTCTGCAACACCAGCTATGGGGTTTATTTTTTATCTCTGAAGTGCAACTGCGCTGACTCGCACGCCAAAATCGCCAAGCGAAAAGTATCGGCGCCTACAATGTCGGCATCTTCAATGAGCAAGTCAGTGGCCCCAAAACGCACCATTCAGACACCACCGTCATAAATGTGCAGCCTAGCGGCTCCAAAACGCATGTTTTCGACGCCACCGTCAAAAACATGCAGCCCAGCAGCTCCAAAACGCATGTTTTCGACACCACCGTCAAAAAAGTACAGCCTAGCGGCTCCAAAACGCACTAATCGCACGCTAGCGTCATAAAAGTTGCTACTTCTTCAGATGCATTTTGCGCAGAATCTGGGCTAGAAGGCGAGGACGACGCAGAAGGTTCGTGCCTTCTTTCGCGGCGTCGGGAGTGCCGTTGAGTGCGTACGTATAGGCCTTGCCGGAACTCGCTTTGCCGACCAGATCGCCGAACTCAAGCAGTTGGGTGCGCGGCTCGTACGGGTGACGGATATCGAATTCGAGAAGACGCGCGGCACGCTGGGCCGGGGCCGGACCGTAGGAGCCGAAGCCGCAGGTCGGTGTGGCCACAAGCGTCAGGCCGCCGATGGAACCGACAAAACGGTTGCGGTGGTCATGACCGGCCAGCAGCGCGAAATAGCCGCCGGTCGACTTGAGGATATCGAATTCGCCGGTATCGACGTCCGGGCAACTGATACCCTCCCCCAAGAAACTGCCGGGCAGCGTCTTGGTCTCGTCAATGACGTAATTGTGGCCGGCGAATGTACGGTAGCCTTCTACGGCGTGCGCGGCGGTGGCCGGAACTTCTTTGAGCAAATCGTAATACTGCGGTACCGGGATGTGCTGGAAGACTATCGATTTGGCTCCCACAAGCCCCGGTGCGACCTTGAGAAAATCAAGCGCCCGCTGGCTCGGTGCTCCGTAACCACCTAGTTTGCCGTAATCGCCTGAATTGAACATCACCAGACCAAGCACGTTGTCACTTTTGTGGTCCTCGCTGACCGGCAGAACGAACGTGCCCGGCTCACAAGGATAGATATACTGCTCAGGCAAGCCGCTGCCGGGCTGCTTGCGAGGGCGATCCGAACGCTTGATGGGAGGTTCCGGGTTCAGGCACCCGGGAAATTCACGATAAATCTCATCAAGTTCGGCATTGGAAAGCCCGCACTGAAAATCGTGGTTGCCGTAAGTGACGGCCCATGGAACGTGACGCTCGATCAGAGGGGAAAGGAACTGAGAAATCTCCTGTCGCACCAGCTCGCGGGTATGTTCAAGCTCCGTGTCGCGCTGGTTGGTCGCCTCCGCTCCCATTGGCCATTTCTGCGGCGTCCACGTGCGCTTGCGGAACGTTTTCGCATAGGCCTGGTCATAACCGGCAATTTGGTTGCCGGAAAAAATAACGATATCTGGACGAGAGTTGTCGAGTGCGGCCTTGATGAGCTTGATGGTGTCTTTGTTCACCTTCGGCCCGTCCTGGATATCCGCCAACACCAAAACGCGGAATTTGCCGGAATCGTGAAACTGCAGGCGACCAAGGCGCACCGAAACCGAAACAGGCCGGGTGTCACCCTCCTGAACCGGCTGAATTCTCGGCTTTGACGAAAGATCATGCGTTCCGTGTGTCTGATCAGTCATGATTCCACCTTCGTGTCGTTGACAATCCCACCACTATCACCAGTATCATTACCGGAATTACTATCTTACAATAGTAAAAAGCCCCGCAACTTAAAAGCTGCGAGGCTTTTGCATCTTTGCTGGGGTACCTGGACTCGAACCAAGAACAACTGAACCAGAATCAGCCGTGTTGCCAATTACACCATACCCCAATTGGCTTGGTGCTGTAGCCGATTAGCAACTATAGCACTTCGTACCTCCAACCGGATTTGAACCGGTGTTGGCGCCGTGAGAGGGCGTAGTCCTAGACCGCTAGACGATGGAGGCTAACTTATTCGCTGCCCTTCCCAAGGCAACAAACAAATAGTCTAGCGAAAACCCCGGCCATGCGCAACCCGGCGTGTTGCACTATGCCAAATGCCGCTGACCTCTGCCGACCAACCCCGTATTTCCGCCATAGATCAGCCGCACAGCAACCAACGAATGCAATACTCATAGTTTCGTGCTGGAAAACCGCACATGACTACACACAAGAGTCCGTTTACCAGCAGCAACGCACACACACTACAAACTAATGCTGGAAAACGGCACCACAGCCGTGCTAAAAGTCCGTTTACCAGCAGCAACGTGCGCACACTACAAACTAATGCTGGAAAACGGCACCACAGCCGTGCTAAAAGTCCGTTCACCAGCAGCAACGTGCGCACGATACAAACTAATGCTGGTAAACAGCACCACAGCCATGCTAAAAGTCCGCTTACCAGCAGCAATTGGGAATTTCATGCCAGTAAACGGACTCTTGTACGAATGGCTTCCTAGCGGGAAGTCACAGGCCATACGAGCTTACAGATGCTCGCGCAGACCTTTCAGACGGGCAAGGGTCAGCGGCTTGCCGACGATCTCCATGGATTCGAAAAGCGGGGGCGAGACACGGCGACCGGACATGGCGACGCGCACCGGGCCGAACGCCAGACGCGGCTTGAAACCGCCGTCCTCGACCAGCGCCTTGTTAAGCGTCTCGTGCAGGTTATCGGTCTTCCAATCGGCGTCGGCAACCTCGGCGAGCGCGGCGATGGCCTTGTCGAGCACCTCAGAAGCGGAATCCTTGAGCGTCTTGCGGGCGTCATCGGCAGGCTCGATGTATTCGGCTTCGCTCAGGAGGCTTCCGGCCATGCCGGCGACCTCGCCGAGCAAGCGCACGCGCGGCTGGACCAGCGGTGCAGAAGCGGTCAAGATCGTACGTTCGCGATCGGTCAGTTTATCCCACGAATCAGCGGAAACCACGCCGTCGCGGTGCAGGTACGGCACGGAACGGTTGAGGAAGTCCTGCGGTTCAAGCATGCGGATATGCTCGGCGTTGATGGAGATGGCCTTGTCGATGTCGAAATGAGCCGGGTTGGCCTTCACGTCGCGGATGTCGAACTTCTCGACCATCTCGTCCATGCTGAACACGTCGCGGTCGGGCGCGATCGACCAGCCGAGCAGGGCCAGATAATTGAGCAGCCCTTCGGGGATGAAGCCGTTGTCGCGGTGCAGGAAGAGGTTGGATTCCGGGTCGCGCTTGGAAAGCTTCTTTTTGCCCTTGCCCATGACGTAGGGCATGTGGCCGAACAGCGGCATTTCTTTCGCCACGCCGATCTTCATCAGGTAGCGATAGAGCACGACCTGACGCGGGGTGGAGCTCAGGAGGTCCTCACCACGCAGCACCACGTTGATGCGCATCAGCGCGTCGTCAACCGGGTTGGTCAGCGTGTAAAGCGGATCGCCGTTGGGACGCACGATGACGTAATCGGGCACAGAGCCGGCCTTGAACTCGATGTGGCCGCGAATCAGATCGTCGAAGGCGATGTCCTCGTCGGGCATCTTCACGCGCAGCGCGGGCTTGCGGCCCTCGGCGCGGAAAGCGGCCTTCTGCTCCTCGGTCAGGTTGCGGTCATAGCCGTCGTAGCCAAAGGCCTTCGGCCGGCCTGCGGCGACATTGCGCGCCTCGATCTCTTCGGAAGTGGAGTAGGACTCGTAGGCGAATCCGGCGTCAAGCAGTTTCTGGGCGACATCGCGATAGATGTCGCCACGCTCGGACTGGCGGTACGGGCCGTCGGGGCCACCGACGTTGATGCCCTCGTCCCAGTCGATGTTCAGCCAGTTCAGAGCCTCAATGATTTGGTTGTAGCTTTCCTCGGAATCGCGCTCGTTGTCCGTATCCTCAATGCGGAAGACGAAGGTGCCATGCGTATGCCGCGCCTCGGCCCAGTTGAAGAGGGCGGTGCGCACCATGCCGACATGCGGGGTGCCGGTGGGCGACGGGCAGAAGCGGACACGGACATCTTTGGGCAGTTCAGGTCGTGAATCAGTTGAGTTTTCAGTCATATCTCCATTATGCCGCGCGTGATTGACGTGAGAGGCAGAAAAGAATACGACAAACGGGCCACCGCCGCACTCGGCGTATGACCCGCTTGTTCATCTCGACTGATGAGACCGGCAGGCCCGGCACAAAATGCCACAGCACCGTCCGCCATCCGTCCGTCTTTTCAGCCGACCGCCACCGTGGTGGTACCGGGACTCAGTGGCACCACGAGGGTCTCGCCGTCCGCGCTTGCCGTTTTATCGGCCTCATGGCCATCAGGATATGTGACGGCAACATCCTGCAACGTGTGGCCCTGAAGCGGCCAACGCAACATACCCTTCGTATTGCCGGGAACCTTGACCGTGATCATCGCGGCTTCCCGTTGCTTAATTTCGACGGAAACCGGCCCGTGCATCGTCATTACATCGCCCCGCACTTCGTCCAGATCGGCAGGATGGGGCGCAACGACAATCCAGGAGCCGCCCGCAGCCGTCACATTGACACCAAGCACCCACCGTGCAATCTCCACAATCGGCGTCACTCCCCAGGGATGCGCGAATGAGGTGTTGGGCTTGATTTCGGGGTTCCATGCCTCCATCGTCTGCGTGGCACCCCAACGATGCATCATCGACCACCACGAAGTCGCGCTGTGCGAACGCATGACATCCAGCGCTGCCTGGTCCTGGCCGGTGCGGTAGAGCGCCTCGACCAGCCAGCCGACCGCGTTGCAGCTGACCGGCACGGTATCGTCCAAACGGCCGCCGGCCATCAGCCATTCACCCACGCGGCGCGCGTCATCACGCCCGGCGGGGACGCTGAAAGCGGCGGCATACATACTCGAATGGATGGCAGTATGGCTCGTGTCCCGCCCATCGCGGTAAGCGCCCGCTGATGCGTCGAAAAGTTCCCGGTTCATCGCCTCACGCATGCGATCGGCCAAAACGCCATACCGCCGGGCGTCATCGCTTCGCCCCACCGCCCCGGCGGCAGCGGCGAGCGCACGCAACGCCCCGTATTGCCAAGCGTTGACCACCGTGTTGACGCGGGTAAAGTCGAAACCGTCAATCTCTGAAGGCTGCGGCCAGTCGACGATATCATCGTTCTCGGGCGTCTTGCGGTCCTTCTCGATCAGGACGTCGTCGTTGAGCCAGCGCAGCCCCTGCTCACGTTCATACAGCCCGAAATCGCGCGCAAGCTCGTCGGGATCGCCGGTCTCCATATATTCCTGATAGGCCATCTGGATGGTCATGAACTTGTATTCGGTGAACTTGCCGGGATTGCGCGCCAAGTACCGGCTGGTTTTGCGCACCAAGTCATAGGAACGCGCGTAGACCATCTCGCCGCGGCCGTGCGTCAGCAGGTCGGCCTCATACGGCATACGCTCCCGGGTCGGGGTATCGATATAGAGGTCCGCGCGGCTTTCGCTTAACGTGTTGGCGCACAGATGCCACACCTCATCAAGCGTGTTGTCGCTGGATGCGAACGAGGCGACCTGTTCCGGCTCAGGCGCCACCAAATCGACGAACGTGATGGCATTGCCGAGGTCGAGACGCTCGTCGGCGTCGATTTCAAGGTATCGGAAACAGCGATAACCCCAGTGTTCGATATCCTGCTCGCCGGCGCGCAAGATCCACGTGTCTTCGTAACGGATGCCGCCACGCAAGTGGAATCGCGCGGAACCGTCGCCGTTGAGCTCCTCACCCATGCGCAAGGTGAGCTTCGTGCCCGCCAAATCGGATGGGACGTCGATATGGCAACGCACCGAATAGCTGCGTTCCATGCCGGTGTCGAACAGCCAGCGGCCGGGTGAAAGCATGGTGGGTTTGATCGTCGGTATTTCAACTCCCCGGACAGCGAGGGACTCGTCGGCGCGCAGCCCTTCAATACCGGCAAATGTCTGAACCGGACGGAAGTCCTCTCCTCTATAGCCCGCAGCCTTCCACCCGAACGGCTCGCGACGCGCGTCGATGTCCTCGCGGGGAGCCACGAAATAGTTGACGGTCTCGTTCATATCGCCATGCCAGGGCATCCAGTCGAGCCCTGGCCTGCCCTGCCAATCCGGGCCGGTGACGAAGGTGGCTACCCGGCCATCGTCGTAGCGCACATCAAGCAACGCCTGCACGCGACCACCCGCCTGGGCCCAAGCCTGCAAAGCGATGGCATTGGCATCGCCCGGCTTGATGAGACGAGTGACATCATAGGTCTCGTAGGCCGGTCCCTCGGCCTGTCGGCTCGAGCCGACACCTACAAAACCGCCGTTGACCCACGCGCGGTACACATGCTGTCGAGCGCCCAACGGCGACAGGCCGGCGACGTAGAGATAGGCTCCCGTGATTGTGCCCTGTGGCACGTCAAACTCATGGCGAAGAAAGGCCCAGTAATCTCCCGGCAGCGCGTCTCCCAGCAACCCGAATGAACCTTCCGGCACGACCATCGCACCGTCGACGAGTTTGGCGTAAGGCGGCACCTCGCAGCCCTCGTGATATTGCACAGCGAACAGCTGCTCACCGGCACCATGCGCATCCATGGTTCGCGGCGGTTCATGGCCGGCGGCGGCCGAAATCGCCTTTCCATCAGACGCTTCGGATGGATTCTGCGCTTGCGGCATAAGGGCGATCGAGGCGCTGCTGACGGCCACCGATTCTCCTTGCCCCATCTTGAAACCGTAGGCCGCACCATCCTTGGTGATGCCCTCGGCCACATCGATTTCGACGCCGTTGATGAAGGTGCGCACGCATTCGCCTTGAGCGGCAACCCGCAAATCGAACTCATCATGCAGGTCGATGCCATCGGGCACGGCGGCAACACCGATAGCGCGTTCATGGCCGTTGTGGATATGCATTTTATGCAACGCATGGTCTGCAGCATCGAGACGCCACAGGAACCCATCGTTACAATCCACGGCCGAACGCACCAAAATGCCGGCCGAGGAACCCAACACCTTGAGACGCAACGACAACACGGCATCCGCGGCAAGCGTCGGACCGGGAGTCGGCGACTGGATGAGCGAGCCGCCGCGCGTCCAAATGGCCGCGGCCCCATCCCAATCCTTCGCTTCCAGCGGCCCCACGACCACCTTTTTCGGCTCAGACCAATCAGAGAGCACAGACCCGCCTGTAGCCGAACTGCCAATTCTGACCCGCACCCGCCAGAAGCTCACGCTGCGCGCTTTCAGCGGCTCGAACGGCCACGGCACCGCGGTGCTTTGCGCCGAGCCGATCTCATCGGTGGAACGCACGGCCGGCGAGCCAAACCCGTCCTCGCTCGAAGTGAGCTGAATCTGGTAAGCCAGCTGCAGACCGCCGACGCCCGGAACGACGGGGACCTGCCACCACAGCCGCGGCTTGGTCTGCACTATGCCCAGCGCATCGTCACGCAGTGCCGTCATCAGCCCGTAAGGCCGGGATTCTTTCGCCGCACCATCGATGCCGTTGATAGTATCGCCGATGCCGTTGATAGTATCGGCATGGCCGATTCCGCTGGTATCGTTGCTGTCGACGTACCTTGCCGCCTCCATCTCATCGTTGTTGCCGGAACCCATCGCAACCGCTTTGTCGTTCATTTGCATTCCCCTATTTTGGTCTTTTTATAACGTTCCTGCCCAGCGTCTGACCGTTGGATATACGGCCTCACCGGCCGCACCGCCACCGCCGAACGCTTCATGGCACCTTAACCCCGACAGCCTCACTGCCGGTAATCGCTCATCGCCGAGAAGAGGCCGGACATGCCGCCACCGCCATTGCCGGCAGGCTTCTCGCTATCGCCGGTATAAAGCTCGATAAGTTTCTTGTCATCGGATTCGCGGGCCAACGCCTCGAAAAGCACGTCCGCCTGCCAACGGGCCGAAGCCCAGACGACATACCAGATGACGCCGGTAAACAGCAGGCCGGTGACAATCGGCGAACTCGCCATCCCCCAGAAATACCCGACCACCGCGATGCCGCTGATGACGATCATATAGATCCTTCGTGCCGAAAGCAGCACGCCGTTTTTGACGATGGCGTACCACTTGGCGTGCGGATATTCCACCACGAGCACCAACGAGACCAGCAACGATTGGATGAGGAACACAATGCAGACGCAGAGCATCGGCACCATCAACGCGCCAAAGCCGAGTTTGACCATGATCTGCATGGAATAGGAGAAGGTGAAGATAAAGAACCCGTAAATCGCCCCTTGCGCGATCGCCCGGGGAAGCAAGCGGATGAACGCGCGGAAATACGGGCGGATGCAGGCCGCGCTGTCGTCGGGCGGGACGTAGGGACCGGCAATCCAGTCGGGAGGCCGATAGCCTTCATCGAACATACGGACCCGGCGTTTGCTGGCACGGCCGAACAACGTCGGTTGGTCGCGGAAAAGCGCGAATCCCGCGGCGATGCCGGGAGAGCTCAGGACAAGGGCAAGCGTGAGAGCCGGGTAATAATCCACATCCTGCACCACCACCCAGATGGCAATCAGGGGAATGATGCCGACGAATATGCACCATCCCGCCATGAGCAAAACGTAGACGCCGCCCGCAATCAGCCCGAAAGCGTGACCAAGGTTCTGGTTCTTGCCATTTGAAGAAGCTGCCATCATGCACTTCCCTTCCGCGTCGGCCCTTGGATCGTTCCGAAACCCGCCATCGTAAAGCCTATCGCCTTATGCAGTTGCCTATCAATATAGAGACAAGAAAAAAGAATCCGATGCGCGCCGCAATGAAATCACTGCAACAAGCACGCACCGGATTCTCACTGTTGTGGTGTTGTTCAGTGCCGTAGACAGCCCACGGCAACATTTGGCAACTACTGCGGTATCAGCCCTTCATACCGGAGGTCGCAATGCCCTGGATGAACTGCTTCTGGCCGATGAGGAAGACGATGATGATCGGGAGCACCGAGATGACGGAACCGGTCATGATCATCGCGTAATCCGCGTTGTACTGCGAGATGAAGAGCTTCAGGCCAAGCTGGATGGTGTAGAGGCTCTGGCTGCGCAAGTAGATCAACGGACCCATGTAGTCGTTCCAGGTGTTGGTGAAGGTGATGATGGCCAGCGCCGCGATCGAGGGGCCGGAAAGCGGCAGGACGATCTTCCAGTAGATGCCGAACTCGCTCAGGCCGTCAAGCCTTGCAGCCTCCGAGAGGTCCTCGGGAATCGTGTCGTAGAACTGCTTCATCATGAACACGCCGAACGCGCCGAAGGCCTGCAGCAGGATGATGGACCAGCGGGTGTCGGAAAGGCCGACGGCGGAGATCATCTTGAACTGCGGAATCATGTAGGCCTGCCACGGCACGGCCATGGTGGCGATGTAGATGAGGAAGAGGGTGGTGCGCCCGCGGAACGGAATCTTAGAGAAGCCATAGGCGGCGAACGAACCGGTGAACACCTGCAGGGCCGTGACGATGACGGCGAAGAAGATGGTGTTCAGAATCCATACCTTCATATCGGACTTGGTCCAGATATTCAGGTAGTTCTGCCATTGCCAGACCGAGGGGAACCACTTGATCGGAATCGCGTAGACCTCGTTGTTCGGCTTGACCGACGAGAGGAACATCCAGACGAAGGGCAGCAAGGTGAACGCGGCCACCGCGAGCATCGCGGCATAGCCGATGACGGTGCCGACGATCTTCAGCGGGGACTTGCGCTTCTTGTTGAACGGGATATCAGGAGAAACCTCACTGATCTGAGGAGCAACTGCTTGTGTGGACATCTCAGTCCTCCTTCGAATTGTTGTACCAGAACTGGATCAGGGTGACGACCATGCAGATGAACAGCAGCACCAGCGAAACCGCCGACGCATAGCCGTAATCACCACGGTCGAACGCCACGCTGTAGACGTACTGCGCCAGCACCATCGTGGTCGTGCCAGGCCCGCCGTTGGTCATAATCAACGTCAGATCAAGGATCTTGAACGAGCCTATGGTCAGGGTGACCATCACGAAGAACAGCGTCGGGCGCATCGAAGGTACGGTGACATGCCAGAAACTCTTCCAGCCATTCGCGCCGTCCAGCTCGGCCGCCTCGTAAAGCTCCGTGGGAATCGTCTGCAGACCGGCCAGCAGAAGAATCATATAGTAACCGACTTCACGCCAAGTGCCGACGATGATGACCGCAGGCATAGCCCACTTGGTCGAACCGAGCCATCCGGGCACATTGCCCGCACCCACGAAGAGCTTCAGGAACTGGTTGATCGGTCCGGACTTCGGGTCGAAGAGCATCGCCCAGACCTGCGCCGCGGCCACCATCGAGGTGACATAGGGCAGGAAGGCGACCGTGCGGAAGAAGCCGCGCCCCTTGAGCTTGGAATTCAGCAGAACCGCAAGACCGAACGCAATCGCGAGCGTCAGCGGAATGTGGACGATCGAATAGTAGAACGTGTGCCAGGTGGACTGCCAGAAGATCTTGTCGCCCCACAAGCGCGTCCAGTTCTTGATGCCGTTGAAAATCGGCATGCCGAACGCGGACCACTTGGTGAATGCGATGTAGAACAGCGAAAGCACCGGGAACAGGGTCAGCAGAATAAAGCCGATAAAATTCGGCGAGATGAAAATCAGACCGTTGCGAAGGTTACGATGCGAAATCGCCTTCTCGTCGACCCTGCCGCCGTTCCCTTTAGATTTCGGCGGTCTCTTGCGGGCCTGTGCACCCGCTTCACCGGCCGCGGCCATATCTGCACCCATCGCCGCGATATTCGACATTGAAGCATCCGACATCGCTGCCTCCTCCTTGAAAGCGATCATCATCGAGAACCATCGCCGCATCGCTGCGACCAGATGTCAACCTCTTTGCTGACCTTTATTGCCATATCATAAGTTATTTGACGACACGAAGACCTACCGGCCCGCCGTCTGAAAACGAGCCTGCCCGAACCGATTTCCATGGCTCGGACAGGTCTTACCGACAGTTTTCAGGTCAATCAGTTGTCGAGAACACCCTGGTTCTTGACGTTGTCCTCGACTTCCTTGATGCCCGCATCGGGCTTCTGGGTCTCGGTCATAATCGCGGAATGACCCTTGTCGAGCAGGTCCTCGATCGTGTCCGTGGCGCTGCTCACCGGCTGCTCGAGCTTCATATCGAACTTGGACCATGCGTCCTTGGACAGCTGGTCGTTGGCCATGCCATCAGCGGCGAAGAAGTCCTTGGTGACCTTGTCGTTGATATAGGCCGGCGTTGTCGTGAGCTTGGCCAGCGTATCGGCACCGCCCTCGCCAATGGCCCATTCGACGAACTTCTTGGCCGCGGCGGCCTTCTGGCCGGTGTCTTTGGCGGAAACGGCGAGACCGGTCGGGCTGCCGAAGGTGACCGGCGTGCTCGGCATCTTCTTGCTTGGGTTCTGAGGAACCGGAGCCATGCCCCAATCGAACTTCTGGGCGTCGCCCGTCTTCTGCTGGTTCAGGAACGCTGCGGCATACCAGGTGCCCATCGGCATCATAGCGGCCTTTTGCGTGCCGAACTGGGCCTGATACTGCACCTTGTTGGTGAAGGAGGTGTTCCAGTTAATGGTCAGCTTGTCGTCCTGCCATTTCAGCGCGCGCTTGTAATAAGGAAGCGTGTAGTTGAAGTTGTCCTTCAAATAGGTCTTCGAGGCGGGCTGGCCGTTCTGTGCGAGCGCCATCGAGACGACCACGGAGCGCCAGTTGTGCTGGTACATCGGGTAGACGCTGTTGGCGTCATAGCCGGCGGCCGGAAGCTTCTTCTTGAGCTCTTCGCCCACCTTGGTGTAGTCATCCCAGGTCCAGGTGCCGTCGGGCTCCTTGATGCCCGTCTTCTTGAACATATCCTTGTTGTAGAACATCACCCAGTGGTCGGCGCGATACGGCAGACCGTAGTATTTGCCATCGCTGGTCTTGTACATCGACATATCGATCTTCTTGTTGCCCGCGTACTTCTTGGCGACGTCGCTCAAATCGGCCAGGCCCTTTGAGCTGGCATAAGTAGTGTACTTCTGCATGTTCTTCAGCGGGAAGACATCGGGCTGGGCACCTGCCGAGATATCGGCGGTAAGCTGCTTGTCGTAGTCGTCGGCGCTGTATTCCTTGAGTTTCACCGTGACATTCGGATAGGCCTTCATAAAGGCATCCGTCAGCTGCTTGAACTCAGGGGTCATCTTCAGCGACCACCCGGCCATGGTGATTTCGGTTTTTGCGTTCTTATCAAATTCATTGCTGCCGGAAGCGCTGCTGTTGCCGTTGCCACCGCCGCAACCCGAAAGCAGCATCGCAAGTGCAGAGACCGCCGCCAAGGCGCCTACTGGACGTGAGACTTTCATATTCAAATCCTTTCTTCAAGGCTTCTTCGCCTATTGCAAGGACTGACGTTCTACATTGGTGTAGCCCGCAGCCGTCCTTCAATTTTGAGCGTACACAAATGGCAACACGGAAAGCCCTTGTTGCCATTATTTGTCAAATAAGATTCAACATTATCATGAGCAGTTTAACCGGAAAAGACCGGGAATCCGCAGATTACCGATTTTTCATCTCTCAGCAAGCTGCTCTTTTCACCCGGGCAAGCACCGTGCGCTGCTAGGCTCAAAGACATGGGATGGCAACAAGATTCAAGCCTCGAAGAAGCAACATCGAGTTGACCCAGACCGGTGATCTTCCCCTTACCGAGAAGAATGAAGCTACGGACAGGTAGCAAAGGAGTATCAGTCCATGACACCATCAACGAAACACCATCAATCAGCACCGCAGGACCCACAAGGTTCCACTTCCTACACAAGCCAAGCGACGCATCAGTTATGGACAGTGACCAGCGGCGATCTGATCCAACGACGCCAGCGCCTTGAACCACCTGCGCCGAATGCCGAACCCGGTGCCGCAGTCAAAGTGGTCATCGACCCGACGCGCCAATACCAGATGTGGGAAGGCGCGGGAGCGGCGATCACCGATTCCAGCGCCTCGCTGCTGATGCACAGTACGAACGCCGAACAGCGCCACACCATCCTCGAGGAGATGTTTAGCCCGACACAGGGCGGCTTCTCCAGCGTGCGCATCTCCATCGGCTCCTGTGATTTCTCAAGCCAGAAGTATTACAGCTACGACGATCTGCCGGAAGGCGTCGGCACCGACGGCAACCTCGACTACTTCTCCATCGGCACCGGCGAACCCGGCGCTCCGGACGCCACCAAGGACCTGAAAAACGTCATCCCGGTGCTACAGGAGATCATGGCCATCAACCCGGCCGTCAAAGTGATGGCCTCGCCGTGGAGCCCGCCGGCATGGATGAAGACCAACCGCAAGTTCGAAGGCGACGGCAGGCTGCGCCTCGGGGAGTTCTGCGGCAACGGCTACCGCCGTCAAGACACCATCGACTACGTCTACGCGCAGTATTTCGTCAAGTTCATCGCCGCCTACGCCAGCTACGGCATTCCCATCGCCTCGGTGACCATGCAGAACGAGCCGGGCAACTCCCCCCAGTGGCCCATGGCCATCTGGACTCCCGAGGAACTGACAAAGTGGGGCAGCGAATATCTGCGGCCTTGCCTTGACGAGACGTTCCCCGACGTCGAGATCTATTTCGGTGACGACGGGCTGCGCTTCTTCCAGCGCCCGGTGAGCGACTATATGACCCCGGCCCAGGCCCAATGCTTCGCCGGCGTCGCCTTCCACACCTACTCCGGCCTACCCAAGTGGGTGCTCAACGGCACCCGCCAGTTCCCGGGCTGGAAGGCCTGCATGAGCGAGCGCCGCTGCATGCTCGACGAAACGGTGGACGAGGCCAGCCACGTGATGTTCGGCGAGATCGGCACCGGCCTGGTGCGCAACAATGTCGGGCTGATCAACCTGTGGAACATCGCGCTGGACGAGCAGGGATTCCCGAGCTACGCCAAGACGCGCGGCCGTCGCGGGGTCATCACCATCGATTCGGCCACCGGCAAAGTCAAGCGCAACCTCGAGTACTTCATGCTGCGCAATTTCGGGCAGGACGTGCGCCCAGGTTCGCGGCGTGTGGCGTCGACCAGCTACACCGGCGACGGACGGCACGGCGGGCTGGGTTCCGTCGCGTTCATCGAGCCGGACGGTCGCGGCTTCGCCGGGTTCCTCTACAACCCGACCGGCGAACCGATCGAAGCGGCACTCACCTTCGCCGGGGAAGGCGCGGCCTGGCGTCATGTCACCGTTCCGGCCTACGGCACCGTGACGTTCCATTTGTCAGACTCGCCGATCAATGTGAGCGAGACCCCCGCGGACGATGATTTCAAGATCATCTACACTCCGCACCCCGCCGACGACCACGACGAGCGCATTTTCTAGTTTCACCCGCTGACAGCACGAAGCGCCGCCTCCCCCAATTCAGGGCCGGCGCTTCGTCGTATGAAGTCTCAGTTATTCATATTTTGATTATTGTTGCGATATATAAAGTATTTATACTTTATATATAATATTATCATTTGTCAAGTCATCGGTGTGTTTTCAATGAAAACACACTCTATTTATATTATGTATTTGATTGATAAAGTATTAATACTTTATCAATCAAATAATAATTTGTCAAATTACGGCGTGTGAGATAATATTAAAGAATGGTTGCTCAATACGTTTTCTATAGAAGGAAAAGCCACAAGGAAATATCCGATACGGTGAGAGAAGAAAGCGCCGTTTTCAATAATGTATTGAGTGCGTCTGCAGTTAGGGCAATTTATAATAACCTTCAAAAACGCGGATTTCTCTTGCAAAAAGTATCTTTTGGAAATTTTAGAGAGTATCTGGTCTCTCCCGAAGCGAATCTGTTTAAGGAATTACGAATAACCCAAAAAAATAAGGAGACAGATCTTGTCAGACTGATTCCCAGAAACGAATCGGTTTCTCCATACACCATCGCCCTCTCGCTTTCCGGACGCACATACATCTCCCATTATTCCGCTTTGTATCTCAATGATCTGACCTTGAATGTTCCCAAACCCATATATGTCAAAAAGAAAAGAACAAAGGCTAAGACGTGGAAGCGCAGCGAACAGCTGTCCCAAGCTCAAATCGACCGGGCCTTTTCAGCTCCAGCAAAAATAACCAATAACACATACACATTCGAATATGACGGCAAACCGTATGAAATCTACTTGTTAGAGCAATCCGCAACTATAGACAAAGGTATTACAGAAATACAAATGCCGTACGCACCGTCAGGAATATCAATAAGCAGCATCGAAAAAACACTCATCGAGTGCACCGTAAAACCTGACTATGCAGGTGGAGCGCAAGAGGTACTGGATGCGTTCGCGCGAGCAAAAGATAAGCTGAAGGTACTCAGGATGACGCAATTGCTGACCAATAGCGAATACCTGTTCCCATATGGCAAGAACATCCTGTTTTATATGGATTGCGCCGGCTACTCCGAGCAACAAAAAAAACTCGTCGTCTCAAGACTGGATCCCGAAAAACAAAAATTCAACATGTATCTGCAAAAGAACATGCGCGACAAGGTATTCGACCCCGATATCGGAATCTACTATCCGAAAGGATTAAGTGTCTCATGACTGCTGCAGCGCTGACCAATCAAGAAATCATCGACAAAGCCCTGTCCGCCTTGTTCTCGATAGACGAGTTCGCAGGCAGGATCGCCTTGCACGGCGGCCAAGCACTGATCGCCTATAACGTCAGCCACCGTGCGTCTCAGGACATCGACCTTTACGTAGAAGAAAATTCAATTACGGAAACGGAACGAGCCCTCATCGACGATGCTTTGAAGGAACAATTCAATGATTCCAGCATGGAGGTCAGAAGCACCAAACTCGATTATCTTCCTATCAAAACAGAACAAAAGAAACTCGCAAGGATAGTTGTCAGAGTTGCCGACAGAAACCGATCGGCTAACAAAAATCGACAAACACCCATTCGCCGTTTCGGAGACACGAAAAGTCTCAAAATAGAGATTTCCTTGAACAACCGATTATTTTGTCTAGATAAAATCAACTCTGATGGCGTTGAGATAGCGGTTTCGTCTCTGGTCAGAATCATTTACGAAAAAATGCTGTCTTTGTGTCAGCACACCCCAAGTTATCTGGAAACGAATTCTCGCGAAGTCAGCACTGGGAAAGGGCTGAGGGCCAAAGATCTCTTCGACATGTCATCGATTCTTAAAACACGGCCTGAGACCAAAACCAAGATAATCCAAGCCGATCAAATCGTCTTTCTGAAAACGATGATGAAAGATATCGATGTCACCAAGACAGACTTCCTTGCGCTAAAACAGGATCTTGATGGCTACAACAGCCAATACAACGAAGAATATGACAATATGAGCAAAGACCAGATTCCGCTTGACGAGCGTATTGACTTCACAGACGCAAAAGCTGCCGTGCTCGAAGCGCTGACGGCAATATTGGGAGTAATTTAGACATTATTGGCAAGTGAAAGAGGCCTGCCGAAACACTCAGGTTTCGGCAGGCCCTCTTTATTTGGTACGCGCAGAAATCACCACTCGTGCATGGTGCCGTCAAGCAAGCGGTCAACCGGCAGCGGAGCCGGCTGGTAGGGGTACTTGGCAGCGAGCTTCTCGTCGAAGTCGACGCCCAGGCCCGGCTTGTTGCCCGGGTGCAGGTAGCCGTCCTTGAAGGTGTAGGAGGTGTGGAAGACCTCGAGAGTCTCGTCGCTGTGCTTCATGTACTCCTGGATGCCGAAGTTCGGGATAGCAAGGTCGAGGTGCAGGTTCGCGGCCATGCCAACCGGCGAGACATCGGTGGGCCCATGGAAGCCGGACTTGACACCGAAGAGCTCGGCGAAGGCCATGAGCTTCTTCATGTGGGTCAGTCCGCCGGTGTGGGTGACGGCCGAACGCACGTAGTCGATCAACTGTTCCTCGATCAGGGTGATGTAATCGGTCCAGGAGTTGATGATCTCGCCGATGGCGATCGGGGTGGTGGTGTGCTCGCGCACGATGCGCAGGAACTGCTGGTTCTCCTCGGCCGGCGTGGTGTCTTCCATCCAGAAGAGGTCGTAGGGCTCGAGGAGCTTGCCGAAGCGGGCGGCCTCGATCGGGCGCAGACGGTGGTGCGAATCGTGCAGCAGGATCAGGTCCTTGCCGTACTTGTTGCGCACCGCCTCGAAGACGCCGGGGATGGTGTTGAGGTACGTGCGGGCATCCCACACCTCTTCGACCGGAACGCTGGTGCGGCGGGCGGGCTCGTAGTCGTAACGCACGCCCTTCTCGCCTTCACCGGCCTGGGCGTTGGCCGAAGCCGCGACGCCGTAGGTCGAGGGGATGCCGGGCAGCGCGTACTGAATACGCGTGGCCTTGAAGCCCATATCGCGGTACATGTCGATGGAGTCGTAGAGGCTCGGCAGGTCAGTGCCGGAGGCGTGCGCATAGGTGAGGATGCCCTTGCGCGAGGCGCCGCCCAACAGGTCGTAGACCGGAACACCCAGCTTCTTGCCCTTGATATCCCACAGTGCCACGTCGACGGCGGAGATGGCGGCCATGGTCACCGGTCCGCGCTTCCAATAGGCACCCTTGTAAAGGTACTGCCACATGTCCTCGATGTTGTCCTCGTTCTTGCCGATCAGGGCAGGAGCGATGGTCTTCAGGTACTCCGCGGCAACGAGTTCGCGCCCGTTGAGCGTCGCATCGCCGAGACCTACAATTCCGTCGGTCGTGGTGAGTTTGAGGACGACGAAATTACGTCCCGGGCTCGTCACGAATACCTCGGCCTTTTCAATAGCCATATCGATTCCTTTCGTTATTATTCAAATGCTTCGATGTTTGATGCAACCGGTTTCATTGACGCAGTTCGCAGGCTTGATACACCAGCCCACCTCCTCGCCGGAAACCGACCGTGTATCTGTACCCCGTTGAGCAATAGTGCTGAGATGTTGACAGTTAGCGGACCTAAATGTACACAATCACAGAACATTCTAAAAATATGTACACCAAGGCGATGTAAATGACCATATTTGTGCAATAGTCCCGAAACAGATCCATCTAGCACGCGGATGGCGCGTCGGCGCTCTCGCAAACCAGCCATCCTGTTCATCGATTTGCCGCGGCCCTGCTCACCTCGTCCAGCTGCTTGACCACCTCATCGACAAACAACGGGGAGCCGCCGAGGGAACGGTCAAGATAGGTGACCACATATTTCACGCCTCCTTTGTCGACACTGCCATCCGCGGCTATGCAGGCTTTCGCGCACGCGACGACCTTGCTTTTATTGACATCGGCCAGCTGGTCGCTGAAACGCGTGAGGAACAATATCCACGCCGCAATGGCGCGGGCGGCGGGAACGATGGGCGCCCCGTCTTTCAGCGCTTTTCGTGCGGCAGGAACGATGCGAACCGGCAGCTTTTCGCTTCCGTCGGAGGCGATCTGCATCAGCAAATGGCGAATATTCGGGTTTTCGAAACGTTCAAGCAGCTGCTTGCGGTATTCGTCGGTGGGAACGCTGATGTAACGTCCGGCCAAATCCCACCATTCATTGACCCACCGGCGCAAGGTCGGATCGGCGACGGCATCGGCAACGGTCTTATAGCCAAAGAGCGAGCCGCAATAGGCCAGGGTCGAGTGGGATCCGTTGAGCATCCACAGCTTGCGTTCCTCATACGGCGTGACGTCACCGGTGATGACGGCGCCCGCCTCGTCCCAGGCAGGGCGTCCGGCCGGGAAGTCCCCGGCAATCACCCATTCGCGGAACGGCTCGGTACGTACCGGTGACGCATCATGCCAGCCCTTCACACATTCAACCTGCTCGATATCACCCGGCGTGGTGGCAGGAGTGATGCGGTCGACCATCGAGGTCGCCCATGAGACGTTCAAACGCGTCCAGTCAAGCAATGACGGATCGACCTCCGCAATGGCCTGTTCGACGACTTTGCGGAACGCGGCACCATTGCCTGCCAGGTTATCGCAAGGCAATACCGTGATCGGGCCGGCCGCCGCACACCTGCGAGCCAGGAAGCCTGCGACCATGCGCACCGGCACGGTTTTGAGCCCGTCCGCCAGCGGGTCAGCTTTCAACGCCCGCAGATCCGCCGCGACATCGGGATCAGCGATATCCAAATCGCCAGTGTGGGTACGTTTATACCCCGCCTCGGTGACCGTGGAAGTGACGATGGCAATATCCGGATCGGTGAACCGGGCGCGCAACGCCGCCGTGTCCGAGCCGCTGTGCATGGAGGAAATCGAGGAGATGACCTCGAATTGGTCGCCTTGCCTTCCGGAAGTAATCAAGGTGTATACGCACTCCTGCGCCTCAAGCAAGTCGGACATCCGCGGCCCGCGACCGGTGAAACCGGCGATGCCCCATTGCGCGGCATCGGACGCATGCTCGGTGTACCAGGCTTGGTGAGCACGAGTGAAATTGCCGATTCCCAGATGGATGATCTTTTCCGGCGCGGCCGGACGACCGTCCTGTTCACGGCTGATTTGAGGAATGGAAACGCTATCTGCTTTCATTACTGCCCCTTTTCTTGATGCGCAGTCACGCATTACGCTGTTTCGTGTTGCTCGACTTACTGCTCAGCTCCCGATCTTGAACACTCGCTTTGGCTGGGTGGATACTTGATCGTGCATGATCGCAAGCCCTTCGTCCATGGAGATGCGGCGGTCGCAGACCAGAGAGGAAACAAAACTTGCGGTGACCCTGCGGTTCATGTCGTGGCGAGAAGGAATCGAGCAGATCGCGCGGGTGTCGTCGATGAACCCGGAAAGCTTCGTAAATCCGGCATACGGAACGACGGCGTGGAAATAGCGCGAAATCGAATCCGGCGCGTCGATGAACCACCACGGCGCCCCGATATAGAACGACGGGTAGAAGCCTGCAAGCGGCGCCAATTCACGGGAATAGACAGTCTCGTCATCGGTGAAGGCGACGAAATGGAAATCGGCATTGTTGCCGTACTCGTTCAACAGCGGGCGCAACGCTTCGACGAACTCGGCCCGCGCCGGGATGTCACCGCCGACGTCCGCGCCGTAACTGGCGAAAGCCTTGGCATCGTAGTTGCGGGCGATGGAGGGATGCACGGTCATCACCAAGCCGTCCTCTTGGGCGAGCATGGCCTGATCGTTGAATAGATGCGAGCGCAGACGGGCGGCGTCTCCGGCCTCGATATGTCCTGCATAGGCCTCGTTAAACAATTTGCGCACCTCGTCGCCCGCAAGCCGTTTCGAGTTCAGGTCGGCATGGGAATGGTCGCTTAAGACCCCACCGTGATCCTTGAAATACCGCCTTCTGCGACGCATCGCTTCGGTGAAACCTTCGTAGGTCGAAGCGTCGATATCGGCACTGCGCCCCAAAGCATCCACCAATTGCGGCCAATCGCAACGCGACGGCTCAAGGTACTTGTCCGGACGGAACGCAGGCGAGACAAACGGCTTGAAATCGGGGTCAGCGTTGACCTTATCATGAAGCCCCAAATCTCTCACCGGGTCATCGGTGGTGGAAACAAAGTCCATATTGAAACGATTGGCGAGCGAGCGCGTGCTGAATTCCGGGGCCTTGAGCATTTCGTCAAGCTCGTCGTAAATCGCCCCGGCGGTCTCGCTGCCGAACTTCTTATCTATGCCGAACACCCTCGCCAACGAATCCTCGAACCAATAGCGCATAGGGGTGCCGGCAAAGGCGTCCCAATACTTGCCAAAGGTGAGAAAGGCGTCGCGTGCCTGACGATCGGTGAACTCGGACTGGCCCACGCCCAACCGGCTCAAAGGCACACCCTGACCGTGCAAGACCCGCGTCACGTAGTGGTCCGGGGTGATGAACAGGTCGGTGGGATTGGCGAAGTGCTTGTCCTCGGCGAACCATTCGATCGGAATATGGCCATGCGGGGAAATGATGGGCAGATCCTCCACGGATTCGTACAGTTCGCGGGCAACGCGCAGCGGCAAGCCTTCCGCCGGCAACAAACGATCCGGAGACAGAACCGTTTCTGATGTATCTGTTTGGCCAACCATAGGCACCATCCTTTAATCCGCTGCAAACCAGAAGTCCGCCACGATGCTGAACACCCTTTTATCGACTCCTCAGTCTACGGGAGACGTATTGGCGGTGCGCTCTGTTGCCATTACTTGCCAAACGCGGGTTATACTTGACCGAGCAAAGGAGCACAATGAACATAACCGATAACAGCCAACGGCAGGAAAGCGGCAATCCCGATAAGCCAAACGCACCAAAACCGAACATCACCATCCGCGATGTGGCCAAGGCCGCCGGTGTCGCCCCTTCGACGGTTTCCAGGGCTTTCGCACGTCCAGGACGGGTCAACGAGGCCACGGCCCAGCGAATCTACGACATCGCCGATCGCATCGGCTATCGGGCCACGGCCATCAGGGCGCATACCAACGACGACCACCTGAACGGCATGCTCGGCATCGTGGTGGCCGACCTGAGCAACCCGGTTTTCGCCGAATACACACGTGCGGCCCAACACGAATGCCTTTCCAACGGCTTTGGGCTTTTGGTGCTGGATTCCGAGGAAAACGCGGTCATCGAGCGCACTTCCATCCATACCGCCATCCAACATATCGACGGGCTGATCTTGGCCTCGTCCCGCCTCTCCGACGCCGGCATACGCAAACTCGCCCAGACCAAACCGCTGGTGACGCTGAACCGCTCCATCCGCGGCATCCAATCGGTGATCGGCGACGTGCAGACCGGACTGGGGCAAGCCGTCGAGCACCTCGCAACCCTGGGCCACCGCAATTTCACGTACCTGAGCGGCCCGGAATCCTCGTGGCAGGACGGAGTACGTTGGCGCACGCTTTCGTCGATCTGCTCGCGCCACCATCTGAAACTGCGCCGCATCCCTTCGAACGCGCCGACTTTCAGCGGCGGATTCCGCACGGGAGAAGTGTTTTTGAACAACCCGACCGACACCGTCATCGCCTATAACGACATCATGGCCATCGGATTCATCGCGGCCCTGCATTCGCGCAACATCGACGTTCCCGGCCAAGTTTCGGTGGTCGGCATCGACGACGTGCAATTCAGCTCGCTGGTCTCCCCCGCGCTTTCGACAGTCCGTCTGCCTCGAAAGGAACTGGGCACGAAAGCGGTCACGGAGGTGCTGAGCCTGATCCACCACGTCAAGCAGACCAACGACCGCAGGCCGATCATGCTGGAATCCTCGTATGTCGTACGCGCCAGCACCGGCAAAGTCAACCCTTCGCTGGCTTCGATCGCGCACGAGTAATGGTGCTTGAACACTTGAATGACGAGATGGCAAGCACCCGGATATCGGGAAATCGTCAGGCTTATAGCCGCGGCTCGACGACGGCACCAAGGCGCATTGTTGCCAGAATTTGCCATGCTTTCTGAAAATAAAACGGCGTTCAAATCATTGGCTCGTCCTCGATAAAATCCCGCAGCGCACGCCACCGGCTTGCGCGATGCCCGACGAACGACAGACCATGGTAGGCATACTGCGGAAAGAAGCACCATGAAAACGAAGCCATTCAATGAAGATGTTGCCACAAACCCACTGCGCACCAAAGCGGATTGCGTTGAAGCGCTGGTCGATATCCTCGCGCCGGCCATGCGACTGGTGGAAAGCGGCGGCAGATACGGGCGATTCCGCATGAGCGACAGCGGGGCTGTCTACAGCCAGGACCGCACCTCCATCGAAGGCTTCTGCCGGTTGCTCTGGGGACTCGGACCGCTGTTCGCCAACCGCAGCAACATCGCTCGATTCCCGCGCTGGTGGCAGCTTTCGTGCGCCGGCATCGTTCATGGCACCACCCCCGACGACCCCGATTTCTGGGGCAATCCGCTGGACGATTACGACCAGCTTTTCGTGGAAATGGGTGCGATCACGGCCTTCCTCTTCGAGACGCGACAGGATTTCTGGGACCATCTGAGTGCCGCGCAACAAGCCAACATCCTCACCTGGCTCGATCAGATCAACCATCACGAGCTGCCGAAAACCAACTGGCTCTGGTTCCGGCAGATGGTCAACACATGGTTCGTACACACGGGGCACGCCGAATACGACGCGAAGGTAGCGGCCGATTTCGACATCACCGCCTCGCACTATCTCGATCACGGATGGTCGTTTGACGGGTACGTTGACCAGATCGACAACTACATTCCCTTCGCCTACCAGTTCTTCACGCTGATGAACGCAGGGCTCGCCGAGCGGGATTACCGTTATCACAATCATTGCGGCCCCGGAGCCGCAGAAACGCAACGTTACGCCTTGCTCAAGCAACGGGCCACCGCCTTCGTGCCAAGCTACGCCAACTGGTTCGCCGCCGACGGTGCCTGCCTGCCGTTCGGACGCAGCCTCGACTACCGCTTCGCGCAAGCAGCGTTCTGGGGTGCGGCGGCCTTTGCCGGTATCGATCTGCCGGGCGAATGGACGCTCGGCGACGTGAAACATCTGTTGCTGGGCAATCTGCGTTGGTGGTTCCGTCAGAACATTTTCCAGTCCGACGGGCTGATTCCCATCGGCTACGCCTATCCGAACATGAACATGGCCGAGGGCTACAACGGCCCGGCCTCCGCCTATTGGGCGCTGAAAACCTTTATCTTCCTGTGTATCCCCGAATCCAACGCGTTCTGGACCATACGGGAAAGCGACGATTTCAAATTCAAGCCGCTGCTGCTGCAACCCGAGCCACGCATGCTGGTGGCACACAGCCGCACCGGACTGGAGGTGCAGGCATTCACCGCCGGTCAGCACGCGCCGGAACACAACCACACCGATGCCAAATACGAGAAATACGTCTACTCCACCACCTTCGGCTTCTCGACGCCGAAAGCCACGACCGTGTTGAAGCAACTCGCCTGCGACAACACCTTGGCGGTTTCCGAGTCCGTTTACCATTGGCGCACAGCCTTTGGTTACGCCGATTACGCGCAGCACGGCGACTACGTCTACTCGCGTTGGGAGCCGTGGAACGACGTTGCGATCCGCAATTTCATCGTGCCGCTGATGCCGTGGCACGTTCGCGTTCACGTCATCGATTCGGCGCGCGCGCTGCATCTGGCGGAAGGCGGGTTCTCGATGCCCGACTTCGGCCAGGAACTGGCGGGGCCGAACGTCAACGCGGTCGCCGGACTTGCAGGAACATCAAGCCAGCACGCAGCCAACGGCTCATTCGCTTCCGGCTGGGACGATAACGGTAGCAGCGAGAATCATTCTTATCCGATCCAAGACTTACATGCAACGCGAGAAAACGGCATCGTCGAAACCGCAGCAGATGAAACCGCAACCCATGAAAACGAAACCATCAATGGCGACAAGCTTGCGAATACCGATAGCAATATCCGGATCATCGGAAAAACTGCCACGGAATCAGCGACACCACTGGCAACGCTGTCAACGCCGCAACAATCCCTGTTCTATCGCACCGAAGTCGGGCTCACCGGGCTGATCGGGGCACAAGGCTTCTCGCTGGAACTGTCCGCTCCCGAGCCGAACACCAACCTGCTCTACCCCAAAACGCGCATCCCCATGCAGATGCGCTCCATCGAACCCGGTCACTATGTGTTCGCCTCCGCCTATCTCGGCGACCGCGAACTGGAAAGCGTGAACGATGACGGCTCGATAGCCATGCCAACCGCCGCGCTGATCGGCAATGAATTGCGCATCGATTATCGCGGCGAGACGCAGACAGTTCAGCTGGCGGAACTACACAACTAATTGGAAGAGAAGAAAGAGAACAATCGTCCCTGTCCGTAATTTCGAGGCCGAACCCGGATGGATGCCGGACAAGATTCCCACTTTCGCGTCTGCTCTCTACCATTATGGCAATGAGCTTGGTTCTGCCTGTATCAGAGGCACAAAGTTTTAACTCTGCCCCTAAAACTTCTCGAACTGTGAGTTGCTGTTGCTTTAGAGGCAGAAATGCACGGTCCTGCCTTATTGCACAGCCGAAATCCCACCATCCGGCAGCACGCAGCACGGTCAGCGCTGTCTCTATTTGAGCGCCCTGCCTGCCGAACCAAGCTCGACGCAGGCCTCGACCACGCGCCTGGCCATCGCGTCCTCGGCCGTGCGGCCCCACGAACGCGGGTCGTAGTAACGTTTCTCGCCCACCTCGCCGTCGACCTTGAGCACGGAATCATAGTGCTCGAACATGTGACCGGCGACCGCGCGGGTGAAGGCGTACTGCGTGTCGGTGTCGATGTTCATCTTCACCACACCGTAATGGACCGCAGCCGTGATGTCGCCCTTCGATGAGCCGGAGCCGCCATGGAAGACGAGCATAAACGGCTTATTGTCATGCAAATCGGCATCGGTATAGGCCCACCTGCGAGACGTCGAGTCGACGGACGCATCCGCCGACGAGCGAGCCGAGACTTCCCCTGCTTCGCCATCGGCTCCCAGCCTGCCGTCCTTCGCAGCCAACGCGACCTCACGCTGGATCTCGCCGAGCAGTTCCGGGCGCAGCTTCACCACGCCCGGCTTGTAGGCGCCATGGACGTTGCCGAACGTGAACGCGGCCATGTACGCGCCGCGCTCCCCCAATCCGAGCCGGCGGGCCACCTCGATACCTTCAGCAGGTGTGGAATAGAGCTTTTCGTCGATATCCGCACGATGACCGTCCTCTTCGCCGCCGACCGCACCGATTTCGATTTCCAAAACCGTGTGCGCTTTAGCCGACAGATCCAGCAGGTCTTCGGCGACGTCAAGATTTTCGGCCAACGGTACCGTCGAACCGTCCCACATATGGGACTGGAACATCGGCTCATGGCCGTGCGCCACCTCGTCTGCTTCACGGGCGAGCAATGGCCGCACCCAACCGTCGAGATACGGCTTGGCGCAATGATCGGTGTGCAAGGCGATGGAAATATCCGGGTACTTTGCGGCCACCTCACGCGCGAACGCCGCAAAAGCAAGCGAACCGGTGACACGATCGTTCACACTCTGCCCGGAAAAATAGGATGCTCCGCCCACCGAAACCTGGATGATGCCGTCAGATTGCGCCTCGGCGAACCCCTGCAGCGCGGCGTTCAGGGTCTGGGTGCTGGTCGCGTTGATCGCAGGATACGCGTAGCCGTTATGCCGCGCGGATTCCAGCATTTCACGATATCGTTCCGGGGTTGCCATGGTCATGCTTCCATTATTGACGCGAGCCTCGCCATTGGCACGTTTACATGATTTTCATGCATGCGACGGAATCAAAAATGTATGATATAGTAATCACGCATTCAGCGTCGGGCTCAGCAAAACGGACTCCGATGACGTGCGATTTGGGGGATTAACTCAACGGTAGAGCCCGTCGCAAGGCGGAAACGCATGGTTCGACTCCTGCCTCCTCCACTCCATTCGCGTCATGTGCCTAAAACGGATATCAATACATTCTTTTATATGGTTGAATCGACGTCATTGTCTATTCCGTTTATCGAGCAACGAGTCCGCGAACACATCACCAGAACAGCGATAGCCGTTCAGGCACCATACTCCTCAAAGCAAACTCAAGGGTAATCGTAAACCGGTAACTGTTTCGCAACAATTTATGAGAGCCACGGTGATTCGTATGATTGGGTTGAATGGTAAAAATGTTGGAGAATAAAGGATTCTAGCGAATTTTACCGGCACCGAAAAGAGCGGATGACGGGAGTCGAACCCGCCTCTGAAGCTTGGGAAGCTTCCATTCTACCGATGAACTACATCCGCAGTAGTGCACTTGCGTTCACAAGCGCATACAAAAGAAAAGTTTAGCACACAGCCGCGAAAGCACGCCACCCGACACTTGTCATCGCTTTCGAGCGTCAGACAGCAACGACGAACAATGCGTTTCCCATGTCAGTCCAGACCGAGCCTCACACTTTTCGACGAACTCAAAAAGTGTGAGCTAAACGAACAGAACAAAACATCCTCTGTGAACCAAAATCTACAGAATTCCAACGATTTCCGCTAGCACAAAACCGTATGACAACTCGCACTTTTCCAGAGAGCCGGAAAAGTGTGAACCTCACTCAGTACGCCACCTGCGCCGGGCCATCGCAACGCGAACGATTGCCGAGCGATTCTCTGCCTGCACCGGCACCCACACCCTGCATCTCCTGTGCCATCCGCATCAGCCTATTGATGCGTTCCCGGGTCGGCGGATGCGTGGAGAAAAGGCGGCTGAAACCCTCATCAGAGAAGGGGTTGGCGATCATCATCGCAGCTGCGGACTGGGTACCGGCGGTCTGCGGCATCGAGTTGATGGCCGCGCCGGATGTAATTTTGCTGAGTGCTGAGGCGAGCGCCGCCGGGTCACCGGTGAGTTTGCTGCCATCCTCGTCTGCATCGTATTCGCGAGTTCGGGAAATAGCCAGCTGGATCAGCGAGGCGCCGATCGGTGCAAGAATCGAGCTCAAGGCCACGCCGAGCAGGCCGAAAATCCCGGAATCGCGGTCATCGTTGTCCCGTCCGCCGCCGAAGAACATCAGCATATATCCAAGATAGGTGATCACCGTAGCCATCGCGCTGGCCACTGCCGAGGTGAGGATGTCATGGTTATAGACATGCATCAGCTCATGGCCGAGCACGCCGCGCAACTCGCGCTCGTTCAGGATCTGCAGGATGCCCTGCGTGCAGCATACGGCGGCATGGCGCTCATTGCGGCCGGTGGCGAACGCGTTCGGACTCATGGTCGGAGCGATGTAGATGCGCGGCATCGGCTTGCCAGCGCGTGCGGAAAGTTCGCGCACGATGCGGTAAAGCTCGGGCGCCTGCTGCTCCGAGACCTGCTGTGCGCCCATCGAAGCGATGGATATGCGGTCGGAAAACCAGTAGGAAATGAAAGTCGAGGCCAGGCCGATGAAAATATAGTAGACAAGCGTGTCACGGCTGGCTCCGGTAAGCCACCAAATCAGCATGATGATGGCCCACATCAGCCCGAAGAGGAGTGTGGTTTTGAGGCCGTTAAGATGGCCATGCACTTTGATCTTGCCGTCCATATTCAGTAGCCTAACGAATCAGTCTGTAATTTTGCTGAATATCAGCTGTGCTGCCGTTTTCCCAAGATGCGTCAAAAAGCAGACAAATGAGGGCGAAAACCTGCTTTCGAACGCAACGAGCGACAAACCTGCGTCAAAAAGCAGAAAAACGAGGGCAAAAACCTGCTTTCGAACGCAACCAGCGACAAACCTGCGTTAAAAAGCAGCATGCCCGTCTTATAACATTCATCCACACGCGAGAGCTGTCTTGAACCGCTACAATCCGACACATTCGACGTCCACAACTTCGATGATGCGATGAAAATCAGGGAAATGGCTCCACAACGCTGATTTTCATCGCATGCCCAATCGAATATGCGAGCAAACTCAGGAAAATAGCAGCAAAACAGTGAGTATCATCGCATCCTCAACAACGGACACAATACGCAATCTTGGCAATCAACCGCATATACACAAAGTGCCGGGCTTCCGATGGAGAAAGCCTGACACCACAACATCATCGAAATGAATCGCTATGCTCAGCCCAAAGCGAGCGCACGTAGCTGGTCGGGGTCGATGACCTTCTTATGCTCGCGACCTTCCTTCGCACCCTCGGCACGCTCGTAAGCGTCGACCTTCTTCCAGCCGACGAAATCGATGGGTTTGACCCCGCGAGAGGCGAGCAGGCGGTCGATGGACTCGGGATCGCGGTCGGCGGCGATGCAACCCTTGGCAGTGGTCACGGTATCGGAACCGGCAGCACCCGCAACGGACGCACCGGCACCCCCGTCAATGCCGTCACTCTTGGAAAGGTCTTCGAGCATGTTGCCGACAATCAGCAGCGCATCGGACTTGGTGGAGCCGATCAAGCCCACCGGTCCGCGTTTGGCCCAACCCGTGGCGTAGAGACGCGGGCGAACGGTGCTCTTGCCGGTTTCGGCGGTGAACGCAGGTTCGGCGAGAATGCGTCCGTCTTCGTTGGCCAGCACGCTACGCTGCTCATCGTAGGCCACGCCCGGCACGCTCGCCGGCTTGTAACCGATGGCATGGTAGACGGCCTCGACCGGATAATCGGTGAATTCACCGGTGTGGCGCATCACGCCGTCCGCGCCGGTCTCGGTGCGTTCAACGTGCAGGCCAGTGACCTTGCCACCCTCGCCCAAAACCTCGGTAGGCGCGGAATTAAAGTGAATATAATACTTCTTGGTGGCAGGATTACCTTCAAAATCAACACCGCCGCCGTCTTCCATGTCCTCGGCCATATCGCGGACAGCGTAAAGCTCCTCGACCATCTGGCGGGTGAGCTTGTCTTTGCCCGCCTGCTCGATGGTCTCGTCGTCAAGGTCGAAATCGTCCTCATTGATGACGATCTGAACGCCCGGCAACTTCTCGAGCTCGCGCAGCTCCTGCACGCTGAACTTGGCCTGGGCCACGCCACGGCGGATGAACAGGTGCAGCTCGCGGGCCTTATTGCCCTCAATGCCCTCGTAGACATTGTCTGGGATGTCGGTGCGCGCCTTCAAATCGTCGGCATTGCGCATCAGCTCGCGTGAGACGTCCATCGCCACGTTACCGCCGCCGATGACGGCCACCTTCTCGGCATCCAGCGGCCAGGTGCGGGCACCGGTGGGATAGCCGTCGTACCATTCCACGAACCGAGCGGCACCGTGCACACCGTCAAGATCGGCTCCGGGAATGGTCAGCGGACGATCGGCCACTGCGCCGGTGGCGAAAAGCACCGCGTCGTAACGCGGCATCAAATCGTCAAGCTTCAAGTCGCGGCCAAATTCCACGTCACAATAGAGGTGGATATCGGGGTTGTCGAGCGTCTTCTCCAACGCGTCGGCGATGTATTTAATGGCCGGGTGATCGGGAGCTACGCCGTAGCGCACCAGGCCGAACGGCACCGGCAGCTTCTCGAACAGATCGATACGCGCATGGTCGGGCAGCCCCAGGTCGGCGGCCTTCTTCTTCAGTTCCCGCAGGAAGATATCGGATGAATAGACTCCCGCAGGGCCGGCGCCGACGACGGCGATGCGAAGTTCGTTGCTGTTGTTTTCACTCATACCTCTAGATTATCGCAACCAGCCCGACCACGGAAGCAATCGCATAATCCGAACTGGCGAAACCCGCTCATAACCGCCTGCTAACTGTCTGCCGACCTCGCCAATCCATGACTTTCCCACATCGCCATCAACCCTGACGCCGATTATCGACCAGGACATCGGCGTCAGGCAGAATGTGCCCGAATCTCTGACTTGCAAAATTCGTCATATCGAGAAAATCGGCTTGCCCCGTCAATCGCGGTAAGCCAAACAACCACAGCAAGCCAAACAACCGAAAGGACGGGGCCAAGCCACGATCTTGATACGCTTGCAAACAGCCAAACGCATATGAAAACATGCCAGCGGTCAAGACGCCTGGTAATCAGCGGACAGCTATCAGGAACGCCCTAAACCGCTGAAACACAAGACGATCAGCGGTAAAACCAAGAAAGCCCGAATGTATAAAACATCCAAAACCAACCGAAACCTGCGCGAAATCAACGAGCTTGAATGAGATGGTCACGCAACACATGCGCGACGGCGAGCGCCAGCAGCGAAAGGCCCAGCAATGCCATCAACAACTCCAATACCATGATTTTGCCATACATTTAGGGCAAATGTAACACAGCATTCCCTTCCTACGACCAACAGACACCATCGCCCTTCACCACGATAGTCAGACGCCAATTCGACCCGCTCGGCGAACCCGCTTGAAGCGTTGACCGTTCCCAGCCAGCAGACTACCGTGCCAGAACAACAGCAACACGAACGTTCGAAACAATACCGGCACCGGCCCAATGGCACGGAAACCAAACGACAACGCCCGAAACTTTCATCACATCGTTTCGCCTGGCCGTCAGCAACGGTCTCGGAGCCGCACAGCCGCTCACCCAAGCCGCACAGCCGCTCACCCAAGCCGCACAGCCGCTCACCCAAGCCGCACAGCCGCTCACCCAAGCCGCACAGCCGCTCACCCAAGCCGCACAGCCGCTCACCCAAGCCGCACAGCCGCTCACCCAAGCCGCACAGCCGCTCACCCAAGCCGCACAGCCGCTCACCCAAGCCGCACAGCCGCTCACCCAAGCCACACAGCCACTCACCCAAGCCATATAAGCTCCCGGCGCCCGACCGCATCGGCCGAGACCGGAATCAGCAGGCAAATCATCAATAAGCGAAACGAAAAATCATCTTGGCCATTCCGCAGATCAGCGGCATTCACGCACGTCGACGGACCAGCGCCAGGCCAGCACTGACATCGGCAACCAGCACAACGAACGCGCTGCAGCCCCGCGAAATAATTCCGGAGATTCCGTTCCACCAGCCGCCATTGTCCTTCTCGGGAGAGCCGAACTTAACAAGCAGCCGGTCACCGTCCTTGAGCCCATTCCGCAGCCCATCGCCAATCGCCAGACCAGCGGAAGCGTCATACATTCCGGAAGCCGGGTAGTTTTTGGACGAGACGGCGTATTTCCGGTTCCTATCAATCGACTAGACCATTACAGCAAATGTGCGGCATATTCCATTGCCGCCCGTCCTTTAGTCAAATACATTCCGACTTCCGTCAAAACAAACCAATCAGAACAAATGCGAACCCTTGCCGCTATACTATCCAATGTTCGCGCGGTTGGTGGCAGCAGCTGCGCCAAGACGACAGATAACCCAGTAAACGCAAGGATACGGATACGGTATCGGCAAGGTCACAGGTTCCGGATTTCGGACTTTTGACTTTCGGTTACCGACATTTTGACGGCAATTGTTGCCCGGCTCCGTTCCGCCCCCTAACCTCGGTCTGATTCGTCGCGCGGACTCCTCACCTTTCCGCATGCGTCGCCTCAGCCCGCAAAACAAGGCAAGGTGATTCACAGTGAGCATCAATAGACTTCCATATATCGGCAACGCCCTGAGGGGCATGGAGCCCCAACCCGACATCCCCACAATTCCCGACCACAGCTCACACGCTACGGCTTCAATGCGCCCCCGTACTGGCACGAAGTGGTCAATACTGCTACATAGTGGTCATTTAGGCATCGGAAAACGACCACAAAATACCGGTAATGACGCATTTGTACCAGTTCGCCACGCCAAGAAACTACCAAAACCGACTTGCCACAAAAATAAGCGGGCGGCCATGATGCTAAGGAAAATCGCGGCACTCATCGAGGCAAGTGCAATCGGACTTTCACTGGCGGCTTGCGGCAACGGCGTTGGCGGCGGAAACGAGGCCGGAGCCGACGGCAAATCCACCCTGACCTTCATGCTCGACTGGACGCCGAACACCAATCATGTCGGTCTCTACGTCGCTCAGCAGCTCGGCTATTTTGCGGATGCGGGAGTCAATGTGAAGATCCTGCCGACCGCACAGGCCGGCGCGGAGACCAGCGTGCAGAACGGCGTGGCCGACATCGGCTTCTCCAAACTGACCGATCTGGCCAATGCCGACGCGCATGGCGCCGACCTGAAGCTCGTCTTCGACCTCACGCAGAAGCCAATCGCCCGTTGGTGCAGCCTAAAGAGCCGAACCGACATCAAGACCCCCAAGGACTTCGCAGGCAAGACTTTTGTCACCTTCGGCTCGGCCGAACAAAGCGCCTCGGTACGTCAGATGATCCGATACGCCGGCGGCTCCAGTGATTTCAAAACCGCGACGGCCGGCACCAATACCTTCCGCACGCTCACCAGCGGCAAGGGCGATTTCGCCGGCTTCTACGCCAACTGGGAGGAAGTGGAATCGCAGCTCAACGGCCCGGCCCTGAACTGCTTTGCTGCCGATAAGTGGGGCGTGCCCGGCAATCCCGACCAGCTCGGCTTTGCGGTGAAGAACTCCTGGCTTAAAAATTCGCAGAACGTCGCCAACCTGAAGAAGTTCCTCAAGGCCGCGCGACGCGGATACGACTATGCACTGGCCAATCCCGACAAGGCCGCCGACATTCTGGTCAGCCAAACCAAGACCTCGCACCTCGACCCGAAACTGGCCCGCGCCTCGATGGAAAAAGTGGTGCATGAAGGCTACTGGAGCGGCAACGGCATGAGCGACGAGACCGCCAACGGCGAGCCCGGCCAGAAGCTCACCGCAACCGTCAACACCGAGGACGGCCAGAAATACCTCGACTTCCAATACAACGCTGGCACCTACACCGATTCTCATAAGAAGAAGCTGCCCCATGCCCCTCAGGCCGCCGAGCTTTCGACCAATGAATATGTGCAATGAGATAGCCTCTGCAAAACTTCGGGAGCACTGGGCTCGCAACCAGCAAGTGCGTGGGATGAAGGAGCCGATACCCAAAAAGCTCACGCCATCGAGCAAGTTCCTTCCTGCACAACCCAGAAACTGCTCATAGTGTATGCTCACAGCTCATTGCAAGCGACGATACAAAATTTGCGCGCCCGAATAACGATGTTGGTGCCACCAAGCACCCCCTATTCCATAGATTGTGCCTCGAATTCTCTGAATTCAACGGTGTTGGTGCCACCAAGTACCCCGATTATCGAAGAAATCAGAGTAATTCGCTCAAAAATGGGGTACTTGGTGCACCAAGACCCCCAAATATCGAAGAATTAACCCCCAATTGACGGAAAACAGCCATCTTGGTGGCACCAAGATACTATGAAGACAAATGAAGGAGATATGATCATGGACTCTGTGGCACAGCACCAACACCATGCCGCGCAACACTGGTGGCGCACAGTCCTGCCGCCGACCATCACCATTGGCGCGGTACTGGCGCTCTGGCAGATCGCGGCGAACGCCCATCTCGTCAGCGAGACAACGCTGGCCTCCCCGACCGCCATCGTCTCATCGATGATCGCCACATGGCCCGATCTGATGGCAGCAACGGCCGTAACCACCGCAGAGGCCTTGGCAGGGTTCATCATCGCGGTCATCGTCGGCATTGCCGTCGGCATCGGCCTCTATGCTTCGAAAACCGCCAATCGCGCCTTCTACCCGCTGCTCGTGGCGGCACAGACCATCCCCATCATCACCATCGCGCCGCTGTTCATGATCTGGTTCGGCTTCAACCCGGCCGGCAAAATCACGCTTGTGGCCGTCTTCGGTCTTTTCTCCGTCGCGGTCGACACTTCAAGAGGCCTCGTCGCCGTGCCCAAGTTCTATCAGGATGTGGCGCTGACCTGCGGGGCGACGAAACTCTGGACAATGTTCCACGTGAAACTGCGCGTCGCCGCCCGCCAGATTTTCTCCGGTATCCGCATCAGCGCCGCCTATGTTTTCGGCACGGCCGTTACCGCCGAATACCTCGGGGCGACCAACGGCCTCGGTGTATGGCTGCAAGGCGCGTTCAACTCGTTCCAGACGGCAATGATCTTCTCAGCCGCCATCGTCGTTGTGGCGATGACCGGCATTCTGCTCGGTCTGGTCTCGCTTGTCGAGCGCGTACTGCTGGGCCCGGCAGGCGAGGATGACGCGATATCGCTGGACGACAGCGAACTGTAATAGCCGATAACCGACCTTGCGCAACGTGCCGATATTCCCAAGCGCGCGAACAATAACCTATCCACAGTTGCAGGCTTTCAACATTATCCGTTAAACTGAAAGCAAGATGCGGGCTCGTATCTTCATGCTGTGTCCGGACGATGTGGATATTCGACGATTATCGCAATATGCATATAACGAGGAGCAGTTCAACGAAAGGAAATCGATGAACGACACAAGCGCTGAACAAAACGGAGGCAATGCTTCGGCGGATCAAAATCCGTACTACGGCGAAAACAATTCTTCCAACACCTCCTACAACCCTGCCACGCCTTCATCGGTGCCGCAGTACCAATATCAGGCAGGCACGCCGTCAAGCGAGAATCGCGCTCAGCCGACGCCGCAACAGCCGGGAGAAACCCAGAATTCCGTAAGCAGTCTGCCTCCACTACCCGGCTCGGGAGCTTCCCAGAGCGGTTCGGTACCACAATTCCAGTACAGCGCCCCACAGCCGGAGCAAAGCAACGTCCCGCCTCAATACGCAGCCAGCCAGCCCACAACCAGCCAGCCCACAACCAGCCAGCCCTCGGCCCAGGGCGGCGCTCCGGCATTCCCAGCCGGAAACCCCGGGCAGCCCCCTTATGGAGCCCCGAATCCCAACAATTCCGCCCCTGCGGCAGCCGTCCCGCTGAACAGGCCTTACTATGGGTGCCCGCCAATCGAAGCCGTCAAGCGCTTCTTCCTCAATTACGTCAGGTTCTCTGGCCGTGCCAGCCGCAGCGAGTTCTGGTGGTCCTATCTGTTCTATGTCGTGGTCAATATCGTCATCATGATTATCGACCGAGGCGTCCTGCACGAAACCAATAGCTTCCTCGACAGCATTTGGGCGCTCGCAGTACTGGTGCCTTGGATCGCCATCAGCATCCGTCGTTTGCATGATTCAGGCAAGTCCGGCTGGTGGATACTGCTGCCAGGAGGACTGACCGTCGCCGGGTTCATCGTTTTCGCTTTCATCGCCATCACCGCAGGATTGGGCGTCAGCTCGGTAATGGGCTCAAGCATGAATGCCATGGGCGCGGTTAGTGCCGGTGCCGCAGGTGGCGTTGTCCTTGGAGCCATCATCTTCCTGTTGTGCTTGTTGGCGGGATTCATTATCGGCCTCATTTTCATGGTGCAAGGTCCCAAGCCCGAAGGCGCACGTTTCGATGAGCCCATTGCGCAAGCCGCACCGGCAAGTGGCCAATTCACGCAGCCGATGAACCAGGAAGCCGCGGCCGGCAACCAGTACGGCCAGCAGTTTGCCCAGCAGCCGGTGCAGCAACACCCGTTCAACGCGCAGAATCCGCAGTATGGAAACTCTGTGAATCCTGCCAACAGCCCGTATCTGCAAGAGACGAACCGCCAAAACGTTGCCAACGCCGACGAGCAGTACCAGCAGCCGGCGAATCCGCAGGAGACCGCGGGCAGCCAGTTCGGCCAGCCCTCAAGCCAAAACCAGGATTCTTTCGGATGGATTGGGCAGCAGAATCAGCAGGGCCAGCAACCCGATAACGGATTCGGCACGGAAAACGGCGTCGGGAACGACAATGGTTCCGCACAGTAAGCGATGATCAAACCGCTGTCGGCCCTTTGGATGCGTCTGCAAGATGAATCCAAAGGGCCGATTGTATAGTCAAGTCAATAATCGTATATAATCCGGCAAACGTGTGTTCGGCTGCTACGCCCCTACTCGTACCTGTACCTGTACCTGTACCTGTACCAACCAGCAACCAGCAACCAGCAACCAGCAACCAGCAACCAGCAACCAGCAACCAGCAACCAGCAACCAATCATCTCAGTTAATCAATAATCAGATACAAGCCAAAATCTGCAATTTTTACAAAAATCCGTTACAATGGATTAATAAAGGTACATATACATATCCAACGCTTGTTGGGAAAACCGACATATCACGACGTGTGTGGTTGTTCGGAAGGGAATGAACATGATGAATTCAGCTGACTCAACCAAGAATCCGAAGAACGCAGACCTCAAGGAACCGCCGTTTGACGCCAATACAAGGCCCGGCGGCGGCCATGACGGCAAGACGGAACTGCCCGGTTCGGGCGGGGAACCGGCCCGGGGCTATATGGGCCACACCGATATGAACCCCCTTAAGAGGCATCGGAAAGCGACCAAGTAAAAACCGGCTTTCATACGAAACGTGCGCTACCACGATGTTGTAGGTAGCGCACGTTTCGTATATGTACCGTTTCAGGCAAAGCCGAAACCGGGGTTCACCCGGATCGGCTCACCGTTGTAAAGCCTACAGCTCCACGGGCGGCTTGTTCTTGTCTTCGGGGATATCCTTGAATTTCTCGGCCAACTTGGCCTTCTTGATCTTCTCTTCCTTCTCCTTCTCGGCCTTGGCCACCGCCACCGGATCGTAGATGACGTCGTTATGGTGCTTCTCCCACTCGGCCTTGGCGAGCGGCGCCACAAACTCGGCCACTGCGGCGAGTGAACCATCTCCATTGCCGGAACCTGCCACCGCACGGTACTTAGCTACCAAATCCTTGAACTGCCCGCTGGTCAGGTACATGCGCGGAATCGCCATGCGCTCGCACAATTCGTTGATATAAAGCATGATCGGAGTCGCGTTTCGGACGGCGGCATCCGCAGAGGCGCCATCATCGCTTTCGACCAGACCGAACAGCCCGCTGATCGCGGCCAGTACCACCGCAAAACGCTGGGCCACAGACTCGACGTCAGGACCGTGCGGGGTGGAATCGTCTTCCCAATCGTCGCCCTGCCCGTCTTCGCCCGATACAGCGCTGGCACCGGCGGCCTGCTCGATCTCCTCAAGCGCGGCGGCGACGGCCTTCACCGTTTTCTCGTCCCAACCGACATTGAGCTCGCCGGCACCGGCCATCACCAACGAAGTGTCGCCAGAACGGGAATAGTCCTCCATCTGCTCATACGCATCATTGACGTCAATCAACGCGTCGACCATCGACTGAGGGCGTCCCGGTATACTCACCGCACCTTCATAAACGAATTCCGCGTCCGCCATGGGAATTTCCTCGCCGGTAATGACCTCGGCGACGGCCCGGCAGACCAAAACCTGCAGGTCTTCGGCATATTTCGCGTCATTGCTCAATTTCTGCGCCGTATCCAACGGCCAAAGCGCAATGAGATCGACGCCTGCCTGCGCCGCATCCCGCACACCGGGCATCAAAGCCAAACGAGCCAATTCCCCATCCTTGATGATGCCACCCTCAATGTCAACCGCCATATTCGCTCCTTTGCCTCTACTGCCAATTGCCGGTTCTTGTTCTCACTCTATCGTAATCCATCCGCGGCTATGACAACGCCGACGCATCCGATTCCGCGTCAAGCCAGCCAGCGGCCCTAGCAACCGCGGCGGACCAGGCGAAACACCAACGGCACTTTGCCGCGCTCCTAGCGTCACAAAACTGCCAGTAAACAACGATAGCGGAGAAATCACGACACAAACCAGACTCCCAACGTCACAAAACCGCCAACAAACAACGATAATGGAGAAATCACGACACAAACCAGACTCCCAACGTCACAAAACCGCCAACACGCAACGTTGTTGGAAGAATCACGACGCAAACCAAACTCCCAGCGTCACAAAACCGCCATTATTCCGCCATTATCTCTATGCACGAGCAAACGCCAATCCTATTCCACGTCCTTGGCCGGGTCGACGTAGGCGATGTCGAGCACTTCGCCGGTTTTGCTGTCGTAGGTGATCGAGGTGATCGAGGCGAGCGCGGTGTGCCGCAGCAACATATTGTGTTCCGGATGGCCGGTTTCCAGCATGTGCCGATAGCTCCAGATCGGCGATTCGTGGCTCACGACGATCACCTGCTGCCCGGGGTGGCGGCGCACCATCTCCTGCGCGAAATCGCCGACCCGGTCCGCGATGTGCCGATAGCTCTCCCCCCAGCTGGGCCGCCAAAGGTTGCGCACGAGTCTGAGGCTCCGCGGTCGCCATAGAGCGGCCTTGCCGTAGCCGATGCGCAGACCACGAAACTCGTTGCCCGCCTCGATGAGTCGCGGGTCGGTTTCGATGGAAAGCTCAGCCTCCCCGCGTGAGGCGCGTACCGGGTTGAGTTCCGCCAAAATTGCCTGTGCTGTTTCACGTGTGCGATCCAACGGCGAGGAATAGAGCGCCACTGCTTGGTTCATCTGCGCGTCCGCCGCAATGTAACGCCCGCTGACCTGGGCCATGCGCAATCCCAATGCCGAAAGATGAAAACCGGGAAGCCGTTCGTAGAGCAGGTGATCGGGATTCTCGACCTTGCCGTGACGGACGAAATGCAACGTGGTCCGCTTCTCGATTGACGACGATGATGACGACATAGATGGCCTTTCATTGGCTCCGGTTGCTTGCTTACTTTTAAAATACCAGCGTATCTGCACGCATCACGCAACGAGGTCAATCCACCCCATCCTCCCACCGCATCCAACACATTTCTGGCACATCCCTGAATCAGAACGAGGCCGATGCTGCATCTTTTCGCCGTCTTGGTGGCACCAAGTCCGCCAAAATTTGAAGAATTCAAGTGAAATCATCCATTTTTCAGGTACTTGGTGCACCAAGATACCTCAATAATGAAGAATGGAGGTCCAATTGACTGTTATCGGGCAACTTGGTGCACCAAGATACCTGAAAATCGGCAATATTCACAATTCACGACACCCTCAGCGTCTGGTTTCGCACACCCAAACCGCGTTCTACGTACGTTCGCAAAAGATTTACGTTTTATTCTTCGTTTACCGCGCAATTCACCGCGTGTCGTAGTACATGACCGGTAAAGTATCGAGCCTGAAAGCAGAGAAAAAGGTTATTTTTTATCAGCCTAAATCATCGATCGACTCGCGCGAGCACAACACACGAGCCGTTCATAGCCCAACCGGTTTCTCCGCTGCCACCAACCGCAAGACTTCCCAACGCATTTTGAAAGGAATTCCTAAAGCCATGCGCTTTATACCCGTCTCTGGCCTCAAAGACGCCTCCCACCGCCTATTTGGAGGCTATGCCGAACTATTGCGCATGCCGCACACCGCACGCTTCGCCATCGGTTCGGTCATCGCGTGCATGCCTTTCCCGATGGTCGGCATGACCATCACCATTTCTGTACAGCATTATTACGGCAACTACACGCTCGCCGGAGCACTGAGCGCCGTCCAGGCCATCGCGTTGGCAATTATGAGCCCCGTACTCGGTAAGCTGGTCGACAAGTTCGGGCAGCGTCAGGTTTCCATTCCCACCATCATCGTCTGGATTGTGGCAGCGACGGCGATGGTTTCGTGCATCACCGCTCGCGTACCCTCTTGGATACTGTTCGTCATCGTGCCGTTCATGTCGGCCATACCACCGTGGGGCGCAATGTCGCGCAAGCGTTGGACGACACTGCTGCACGGAGACCGCGTGCGCACCGACCGGGCGCTATCACTTTCCGGCGTCTTCGACGAGGCGATGTGGGTCATCGGCAATCCTCTGGCCTCGACCCTGGCCGTGATTTCCGGTGTGCTCGCTTTCTCCGTGACCGGCATGTGCGTCATCGTCGGCGCGCTGATGTTCCTGACAGAACTTTCCACGGAACCGCCATCGCAGACCGATCTCGCCCGCAAAGCCGGCATCTCACGAAAGGAATACCGTCGGCGTGAGGCGCTGAAAGCCGCCAAGTTGCGTGGACGTGCGGAAGCCGCGGAGGAGAAAGCCGGCCTGCTGAAATCCGGACAATCTATCTGGGGGCCGGGCCTCATCGCGATGTGCGTCACCTGGTTCGGCATCGGCGCCTTCCAGTCGGCCGCCGGCATCTCCATCGTCGCCATGGCCACCGAGCAGAACATGCGCCAATGGGTGGGCTTCGTCTCCGCCTGCTTCTCATTCTCCTCGATGATCGGCGCGATCTTCTACGGTGCGAAGAACTGGACAATTCCGCTGTGGAAACGCTTCTACTTCTGCCTGATTGTGGTGGACCTCGGGACCTGCCTGTTCATGTTCGCGGGCAAACTATGGATCATCATGGTCATCTATTTGATCATCGGCGTGTGCCAGTCGCCCACGTGGATCAACGGCAACCAGCTCATGCTCCACTTGGTGCCGCCCACCCGCTTCACCGAAGGTATGGCGTGGACTGGCGCGATGAACTCCATCGGCGGCTCGGCTGGTTCGGCCATCGCAGGCATCTTCATCGATCACATGGGCTCGCACGGCGGATTCCTGGTCGTCGGCGTGTTGGCCATCGCCTCGCTGCTGCTCTCCTTCACTGGTTTCCGCCAGATCAAGCAGAGCACCGAAACGCCGATGCTCACCGAGATAAATGTTTGATTGATGCTTGACGAATAGCTAATAGACATGTAGCGGATATCGGCGTATTTTTTTCGAATCCGTAGAAACCACTACTAAGAATCAGTGACTCGTCATTGTGCGAAGTCTTGCGTGACATGCGTTTTTTTCGGCACAAACCCAGTCAACGAATATCGACAATCTAGCCGCGTTACATGCAAATACACGCCTAATGACTCTCATTCGTTGTCTGCTGCCACATTTATCTAGAAAAATCTCCCGTTTCCCCCATGTTGGTGCCACCAAGATAGGCTTAATCGCAAGATATGAGAACCATTCTCACTATTTTGGCCATCTTGGTGGCACCAAGACCATTAAAAATCGAAGATTGTTGGTTCAATCTTCAATTTTTGGGTATCTTGGTGGCACCAACATCGCGAATTCAGGAGATTTCAGAGGATTGTTAATGCCTGCAATGAAAAAATCATATGGAAACGGAAATAAAAATCACTGCCAACCCTTGGGGGTATGAGCGATGGACCACTCGCCCAGCTTTTGGGCGAAAGTCTTGCGCCGAGCCGCAGAAGCTGAAGCGTTACTGGCTGAAGCGGGCACTGCCGCGGATGCAGAAGCCGCCGAAGCGTTCATCGTAGCCCGCGAATCGACCGATTCGGCTTGATTCGCGGCTTGATCGTTCTGCCCGGAATGATCGTCAAGCAGCCACTTACGAATGACAAAGTTCCAGATGGCGACCACCACGGTGGCGACGATCTTGCCGATGTTGGAACGCAGGATATACATGCCGTGCTGAGCGACGATGGCATTGGCAGGCATCCCGAGCGTGCTCATCCAGATAATCCATTCGTTGATTCCCAGACCGATGACGGACGAGACTAGGAAAATCAGCGCTTCCATCCAGCGGGCCATATCGTCGCGGTGTTTGAAGACGTACTTCATGCTGGCCCAGTAGTTGAACACCAATGAAATCAGGAACGAAATGGTGCTCGCCACCACGTTGTTGACGTGCGCGACGATCAGGATGTTCATGATACCTTCGTCGATGACGAAAGCGATGACGCCGACCAAACCGAATTTCACCAGTTGTTCAATAAGCTTTTTCACAAGCAACCATTTAACTACCTACGCCTGCCAAACACCGGCGAGAATGTATAATTACCACTGATTCATCGCATGGAAGACATATTCACTATGACAAGGTGACGGCAGGATCCGCACCCTAATGTCACTACTTCAGGAATATTCCCAAACTATGAACAGTAACAACGGCCAAGTGTCACTTTCCCGAGAATAATCCCAAACCATGAACAGTAAGAACAAGCAAACGTCAATTGCCCGAGAATAATCCAAGAATAGTGACAATAAGAACGGCAAAACGTCAATTATCTGAGAATATTCCCAAACCATGAACAGTAAGAACGGCCAAACGTCATTATTCTAAGAATATTGCGCAAATGATGACGCCAAGCAACGATTCAGCGAATCGAGCGATGGCTCAATCCAGGAAACGCACGCCGGCACCCGGCCGATGGACCGCAATCTCGCAGCCGGGCAGACGGTTGCGCAGCTCGTCAGCGACACGTTCAGCGTCGCGGCCGTCGGCAAGCACCTTGACGTTCGGACCGGCATCCATCGTCGACCATGCGCCCAAGCCGTCATCAGCGCGAATCGAGGCAACAGCCTTCAGCGCGGCGACAGTCTGCGGCAACCAATAGAACACGGCGGGCCGGCTTGCCATCATCGCCGCGTGCATACCAAGCGCGTTGGCTTCAGTGATCTCGCCCAAACGCTGCACATCGCCCGAACGAATCGCCGCCAGCGCGTCATCCATATCCGTGCCACATGAATCGATCCACGCGTCGTAAAGCGGCGAGGTGGCGATGGTGCGCCGCATGGCCTCACGGCTGGAAATCGGCTTCTTGGCACTGGTTATCAGCACGACGATAATGGCCAGATCCATATCACCGGCATCAACCGGTTCGGCATACGAGCTTTCGTCATCGTGTCCCGCATTCCATTTCACCAATCCGCCGAAAACCGAACGACAGGCCGATCCCGAACCGCGGCGGGCCAAGCGGGACAGGTCGCGCGGGCTCAGCTCAAGCCCGGCAGCCTTCGAAGCTGCCGCTGCGAGCGCCGCAAACGCCGACGCCGAGCTGGCCAACCCGGCTCCGAACGGGACGGTATTTGACGAAGTCACGCAAGCGGGCAATGCAATACCGGCTTTGTCGCGCACGATATCAAGGAATTTCGAGACACGGGCCAGCGATGAGCCTTGCTGCGTTTTGCCATCGATGGTCAAGGAATCGTAGAATTGCGAACCATCAGGAACCACGGAACCGGCATTCGAAGCCGATGCTCTCTCTGAGGACAATCCTGAGCATACGAATTGAGAGGATACCGTATCAGGAACTTGCGAAGCATCATCCCGTAAAGTCGACGATCCGGACTTTGCGGAAAGCCGTGACGCCGATTCCGGTTCCACAAACTCGACCGTAGTCCGCGTGGACAGGCCCTCAAGGGTCAGCGAAAGACTCGAGGCACGGGGAATAATCAGACGTTCGTCGGCCTTACCCCAATATTTGATCAGCGCGATATTGGCGTTGGCGACGGCAGTGGCCTTTTTCGACGCGGCTTGACTCACCGGCACTTGCCTATGCGAAACGGAACGCTCCGACTCCTGCTCCTGCAGTTCCCGCGTTTTCGCCATATCCGTTACACCGATCTTCACAATCTCAAAGTCTATCCCGCCGCAGCCAATCAAGGTATACAAATGCGGCACTATCTACCAAACCCGCAGAATTCGCGTCGTCTGCGGCGAACAGGACACAGAGCCTTCCACTGACTTCTGCCTAATCCGTCTGCCACATCGTGAACACCGCAAGCGCGTTGCACGAAATCCAAGCCCATCAGAACATCACCTGCACATTCCAAAAATGTGATTTTCTCTGCATGACCGTCGGAAATACAACGGAAATCGCAGAAACCGACTCTAAAACGTGATCTTCTCTGCATGCCCGCCGAAGAAATCACAGAAACCGACCCAAAAACGTGATTTTCTCTGCATGATGGCAAAAAGTACACCGATAATCACAAAAAATCGTCGCAAAGTGTGATTTTCTTCGTATTGATGAGATTCCGACGTAATTACAAATGTCTTTGCTTACCGAGCCAAGATCGGAATATCGTTGCCGTCCGCCTCTTGGCAGAAACTTCTGCACCACCCGCAACTAGGCAAGCGATACGACAGCGGGCCGTGCAGTTGACTCGGCATCTGCCTCATCATCCGCCTGCGCGGCCGCCAGCGAATGAATCCAAACCTCGTGAGCGCCTTCATGCAGCAATGTCCGCTTGACGTTCTTGGCACTTTGCTCGTCAGCGGCCAAAGCGATCAGGCAACCGCCGAGACCTCCGCCGGTCATTTTCGCGCCGCTGGCCCCAGCCGTGCGGGCCGCGTCGACCAGGTGATTGACCAGAGGATGGCTGACGTTGAGCTCATTGAGCAATCCGTGCGCACGGTTCATGCGCTCGCCGAGCATCGCCACCGTCCCCAGTTCGAGGTCGGTTTCCGAAGCGCGGGCCAGCTCGCCGAGTTCGTCCATGACGGACTTGATATGCGCATGATCCCGCTCGTCCTCTTGATGAACGTTGCCCACGGCCTCACGCGTACTCCCGGCGATACCTGAATCCGCAATCACCAGGTAAGCCGGCATGTCGACGTGCATTTTCTCGATATCCCCGGATTCGAAGGCGACCAGATCACGCGAGCAGGTCGTCGCGGCGTCGAGCCCGGACGGGTTGCCGTGCGTGATGATTTCAGCCTCGTTGGTCAGCTTCAGAATCTGCTGCTCGCTCGTCTTGACATCGCAGGCGTCAAGGATCGCGCGAATCACAGCTCCAGCGCTGGCGGCCGAAGAACCCATGCCACGGCCTGCAGGGAACGAACTATCGGTGACCACATCGAAAGCGAGACCAGGATAACCGGCGAATTCCGTAGCGACCTTGACCGCACGTTCAAGACCTCCGAAACGGCTTCCGGCATCAGAAAGCGAACCCTGATAATTCAAGGCTTTGAGGGTGCCACAAGGCTTTTGCGAATCGGAATCAAAATCGGAACCAGAATCCAAAGACACAGATGCACAATGACGAAAATCGCTGATGACCGTGCGCGAAGACCGCGAGCCTGCGGCATAGCGATTCGGAGTTTTCAAAGTATCGTAATCTGAGGCAGTGTGATTTGAGGCAGCGTAATCCGCGGCACTAAAAGTCTCAGCATTGTTTTGCATCGACGCCACCGGCGTGACCCAGGCCCGCATCTTCAGCGAAAGCAGCGGCGCGGCAACAGCCGGATAGCCGTACACCACGGAATGCTCGCCCATGAGAATGACCTTCGCCCAGGTCTCGCCATACCCCATGTGCACCATCTTGAGCCATCACCTTTCACGCGTCTACAACGGCGATCAATACCTCAACACCCTTGCGACCATACATCGCCATTCCCAGCTCGAAACCGACTTTGCGATTAAGACCGACACAGCATGCTTCGATATTGCTTGCCAACATCTATCGTGGCTTCTCACGTCACCGGTATCGGCATTGATTGCCTACCGGTTTCCGAGTCTAGAAATCGATTTGTGAACTGTGCGCGAACGAACGTGAAGATAATGAGAAGGCGATATTGGTTTGTGTGAACTTTCATTTGGCGCATTCACCTTTTCTTCACCGTCTCGTCTGCCTCAACATTCGCCACCACTCTCTACACTTATGGATATGACCAATACCGCGGAGCCACTCGTTTCCATCATCGTCCCCGTTTACAACGCAGCCGATTACCTGCACTATTGCATGGATTCGATTGTGGGGCAGAGCTATCGGAACCTCGAAATCATCCTTATCGATGACGGTTCAACGGACAAGTCGGCGGAACTATGCGATCAATACGCGGCCGCCGACCAACGGGTCAAGGTGATTCACCAAGTCAACGGGGGTATCGGCAGGGCCCAGAACGCCGGACTTGACGCGGCCCACGGCGAATACATCGCATTCTCAGACAACGACGACATCCTCGACCGGCGCAACATCGAGCTGCTGCTGCACGCCCTCGTCTCGACGGACGCGGACATGAGCAAGGCACGTTGGCGTCAATTCGGCGTCTCGCAGCTCAGCGAAGTCGCAGCCGTTGCGCAGCAAGGCGCGCCGAATCCCCAAAAGACAACGGTTTTCTCTCATCCACTCCACGCTTATCAGACGGTATTCTGCAAATCACTGCGCATCCTCGGCGACGCGCTCGGCCGCAAAACCGAAACGAAATATTTCAACGAAGCCAACTGGTGCCGTCTTTACCGCCGCGAACTCTGGGATGGTATCCGTTTCCCCGAAGGCGTCTACGCCCAGGACACCGCCACCGCGTGCAAGCTCTATGCGCGAATGGGCACTGTCGCCGACATTGACGTCAATCTCTACAATTGGCTGCAACGACCGGATTCGGTGACCCACAACATGCGCAGCGCCTCGTTCTATCACGACCATGTCGCCGCATCGCTCAAAAACATGGACATCTGCCGCGAAAACGGTGTGCTTCCCGCCCGCAGCTACTACACGCTGGTAAGCAACAACAAGTACGAGCAGCAGGCCGCGAAACTGGAGTCTCGCGAAGGCAAAGAGAACAAAGAGATCAAAAACGTCACGCCAGAATCACAAAACGATATCTCGCGGACTCTTGAGACCGCCAACAACGACAATCGACAGACTGCCAAAGCATTGGGTAATCTCAGCTTGGCCCAACGCGCTGAATGCGCCACCCTCCGCCTGATCCGCCTGGCCGAAAAATTCGTCTACGACCGCGAAATCAAGAATATGAAGTGATGCGCACGATATTCTTGACTCCAGTTCAGCCAAAGGATATCTCCACGCAATTGCAATATCATTTGGCTGATATGTTCTGCATCTTCAATGAATCGACAAATCCGCATGTGAAGCAGAAAGCGGGAACGCCTTTCGCATTAGATAGATATCAGTGAACACACTCAAAGATTCACGCAGCAGAAATATGTCAGATTGACTCAGCTGTTTTTCCTATTTCGTTTTGACTTTCATCCCGCGAATCTTACGCTTGCCGGCACGCCAGCCGCGCAGCATCGCGCCGATTTTCTTGCCTTTGTTACGTTCGAACAGCAAAACGATAAGCATGTCTTGGGCAATGCGCGCGAGCGAGCGAGGCCAGGAATATACCCCGAGTTTTTTGTCGATATACAGCTGGTTGCGTTCGATATAATACCAGCGGAACGGCGCGTGATTCCACGCGATCGGATGCTTGAAGCCGAGGTTGATCGTCCGGCTTTCGCCGATCTGATGCGGCATGAGCACCGCCTTGCATTCGACAATCGGATATCCCGCAGCCACCAGCCGACGCGAGAAATCGAAATCCACCCCGTCGATAAACAGCCAATCGTCAAACCCGCCGATCGCCCGCCATGCAGAAACGCTGGTCAAACTGCCGGACGTGATGCATTCGCTTTCGTTTCGTTTGCTGTGAAAAACGGTGCCGTCCCTGCGGTTGACGAGCAACGGGCAGACAATGCCGACCCTAGCCGAACCTTTGAAACCATTCGCCCGCTTAGATCCGTCGCCGCTATTCCCGGAAGCCGAGACACCACCGGAATCATTCAACAATCCGAGATTGGCAGCCGCTGCATCGTCCCGGTCCTTCAAGCAACGCCGGTACCCGTCGATCATGCCGTCGGGAATCTCGGAATCATCGTCCAGCGTGAGCACCCAATCAAAACCGGCCTTTTGCGCCCATTCGAAAATACGGTTCAGCGCCGTCGCAACGCCAAGATTCTTGCCGTTACGCAGCAAGATGACTTGCGGATAGTCCTCCACGAAACTCGCGATGTCGCCCACGTTGCCCGACCCGTTGTCGACGACAACCAGCGCCTCGACCTGCTTCAGCAACGCAGGCACGCTGGCCCGCAAATCGTCCAGAGCGGGGTTAAACGTCACCATTCCCGCCGCTATACGCATTGCCCAACCGCCTTTCGCACTCGTCCACACCAAGGAATCGATCTTTCAAACTCAGATTTCAACGATTACCGATACGCCGATACCGTATTGACAAAATAGCACACCATACGGCCCCTTTTATAGAGGCCAGAACCGCAATTCATGCCATATCCGTTTCGGGACCCGAGCAATGCCCCATTAAAGACAATATATTCGTATTGACCACCACGGCACCGTTCTTATGACTACACTACTATTGTAGAAGAAATCACCGAAAGGGTTAGTCGACATGCAACACTCTGACAGCAAGGGGACGGCGCGACGCAACGCCGCAGGAACGACCGGCAACGCCAAAAAGACGCTTACGATTCTCGTGCCCTGCTTTAACGAGGAAGAATCGCTTCCGACCCTTTTCAAACGAACCGAAGCCCTTATCACCAATCCCGATAAGCCGGTTTCGTACACTCTTCTCTTTGTCGATGACGGGTCAAGCGACGGAACCCGAAAACTCATCAAAGAATACGCGTCCACCCACCGATACGTCGAATACATTTTCCTTTCCCGCAATTTCGGTAAGGAAAAAGCGATGTTCGCAGGTATCATGAACGTCCACACCGACGGACTTGTGATCATCGACGCCGACCTGCAGGACCCCCCGGAGCTGATTCCCGAAATGGTGGATCTATGGCGGCAGGGATACGAGGACGTCTACGCACGCCGCAGAAGCAGAAAGGGCGAAAGCTGGCTGAAGAAAGCCACCAGCCACCTTTATTATCAAATCCTGCAAAAAGTTTCCCGTGTAACCATTCAGAAAGATACCGGCGATTTTCGCCTGCTGGACCGCAAGTGCATCCATGCGCTGCAGCAGCTTGACGAATCCGAACGCAATTCCAAGGCGCTGTTCAGCTGGATCGGGTTCAAGAAAATAGAATTCCTTTACGACCGCGACGAACGCAAGCAGGGCAAGACGAAATGGAACTATTTCCAGCTCGTGCATTTGGCTATGGACGGGATTACCAGTTTCACAACGGCCCCTCTGAAAATCGCGACATGGTGCGGCTGCATCACCTCGCTTCTCGCCATCATCTATGCGATTGTCGTATTCATACGCACGCTTTCGACCGGCATAGACGTCCCGGGTTACGCCTCAACCCTTATCGTCGTACTCATATTGGGCGGCATCCAACTGCTGAGCTTGGGTATTATCGGGGAATATCTGGGAAGAATATTCACCCAGACGAAAAACCGCCCGAACTATCTGATCGAAGAGGAACTCATCCGTCCCGACGACAAGACGGACGAACGGGAACAATAGCGGAAACGCCTTGCAACCGGTGAATTTTCATCTCGCGCGGCAGCAACGTTTTCCATTGAAAACCACAGCACCGAAGCCAGCCCGGCTCGGATCGGCCGGGCTAGGTCTTACAAGCACGCTTTCCCCATCCCGGACGAAGCACCACCAACGTTAGGCAAACCGTTCTATCGGTATCCAACAAAACAGATAGTATCGTTTTCGCTGACTGATATCATGAACGCTATGAAGAATGCCACACCGAACGTGATTCCTCCTCGTCCGCACACAGAGGACGAGCCGGACCATGTAACGTCTGCCATTCACCACTTTCCCGCACATAAAAAGAGCAGCGTCCCCGTGGAGCGCACTCCAAAATTTCACCTCCCCGATGCGGCGAAACGGCTATGGGACAAACGCATCAAATTCCATCCGATCGTCTACATACTGGTTTTCATCGCCATCACCATATTCACGACCCTCATGCTTGAGTGGAGCGTACTTGTCGAGCCTAAAGTACCGAATCAGGACCAAACGCTCGCAGGCTATCAAAGCGTCAAAGGCCAGCTGACGTTCTTTGTGACAAAAATGTGGCTGTTCGGCAAATACCAGTTCATCCTCAACATTCTGGTTCTCGGGCTCGCCTACCTTGTTCTGATCCTGCTGATCAACAGGTTCTGGATCGCGAGCGCGATATTCACGGTCACCGCACTCGTATTCAGCGTCGCAAACAAAATCAAGGTCCCCCTACGCAATGAATCCGTCGTCCCCTCGGATCTACATTTTATCGCGGGCGGCACCGGCGGAAAACTGCTTTCTTTTGTTCCAGAAAATCAAAAGCCGCTGGTGGTCAAAGGGGTCTTATGGCTCGTACTGCTCATTGCCGTATGCGTGCTTGTGCAGTTTGCAGACAAGCGAAAAGGAATTATCGAAACTTCGTGGAGGCACCCTACTGCCTCGAAGAACGTCATCAGGCATAATCTGGCTCGCCTCGTCTCCGTTCTGATTTCATTGTGCCTGCTGCTCGGTTTTTCCTTCGGCCTCGGCACCGAAGGCTCACTGCCGCAACGGTTCGCGCACCGCCTGTCGGATTTCCCTGTTCCCAGCGGCGAGATAACCGATGCGTACACTAATGGGCCAGCCATCACCTTCCTGCGTTTACTGCACACGAAAGTCATGGAGCGACCCCGCGGTTACAGCAAGGCGACCATGACCGATCTGGTGAAGAGATACAGCGATCAGGCCCAGCAAATCAATACACAACGCTCTCAAAACCTTACCGACAACACCGTCATCATGGTCCTTTCGGAGTCGTTCTCGGATCCGTTACGTGTTCCCGGAATTTCGTATAGCGAAGATCCGATGCCCAATATCCGCCAACTGGAAAGCACGACCACTTCCGGCCTGATGCTTTCCGCAGGTTACGGCGGAGGAACCGCCAATATGGAGTACCAGGCGTTCACCGGTTTGAGTATGGCGAATTTCGATCCCTCATTCTCGAGCGCTTACCAGCAGCTGGTTCCCAGACAACGCTGGACCCCAAGCCTCAATCAGCTCTGGAACCAAGCCCACGGGCCGAAGAGTTCCATAGCCTTGCATGGCTATTCGGGAGAAATGTACTTCAGAAACACCATTTATCCGAAGAAATACAAGTTCTCGAAATTCTATGCCGCCGACGGACCGAACACGCTCAAAGACGTCAAAGCCATAGACAGCGCCCCATACGCTTCCGACGAATCGTTATACGATGAGACCCTGAAAAGAATCAGTCCTGATTCCCAACAGTTCCTGCAAGTGGTCACCATCCAGAACCATTCCCCGTATAGCAATTGGTATGCAGACAACCAATTCGCCAACGAGAACACCAGCACCGCCAATCTTGATCAGGACGAAAAAAGCTCCATCGATACCTACGTCAAAGGTGTCGACTACACCGATTCGGCAACGCAGAGCTTCTTGGATTCCCTCAATGCAATCGACAAACCCATCACCGTGTTGTGGTATGGAGACCACCTGCCCGGCATCTATGACACGGCCTATGCCGACCCCGCAAACACGCTGGCCCTGCATCAGACGGACTATTTCATCTGGTCGAACGCCGCTTCCGCGAGCGCCAACACCAAACTGCCGGACACCGACGCCAAAATCACTTCCCCGAACTATTTCCCGGCCCAACTCGCCGAGCACTTGAATGCGAAAGTCAGCCCCTATCTGGCATTCCTGACGCTGATGCACCAGAGCATCGCGGCGACCGGCCCGGCAGCATCAGGAGGAAATAACGACGACCAACCTGTCTATCTGGATGCAAACGGGGCGGTGATGGCTCCTGATTCGCTCAATGCATCCTCGGCGAAACTGCTCCACGACTATCAACTGATACAGTACGATATGACTGCCGGAAAGGGGTATCTGAAAGATACCGATTTCCTTAAAGACTGATTATTCGGGTCGAAGCTCCCATAAGTCGCCATCAGTCCCCGCCTGAACTCCCTGAGTCCGGAGGAAGAGGAAACGTTCGGGTTGCCTCAGAAATTGACGATGATATAGCCTTCCTCTTTCGCAACGCTGCCTTTGGCGGGCCAGAGCGGCAAATGCTCGGCCTTGGCATCAGCGTTTTCGATCTGTTTCGCTGTCGGAAAGCTGTATTGGAAACCTTGCGCACCCATGAACTGGTCCTTCACCCAAGTACCGTGCTGGGTTGAAAACGTGATGTCGAAAAGCGAACGCCCGACAAGATCAATCTGATCTGTACTGAAACAATCCTTATTACAAGAGGAAGCGTGACTTCCTTCAAAGACCACAGGCTCACGAGGTATCTCCCCATCGCCCAATTCGCCGATTCTGTCCGCTATCGAACGAGACAACAGAACATCCTGATCGTAGACCACCGACTCGGTATAAAAGATACGGTTGGTGATAAACCCTTGGTTCAATCCCACAACCAAAACCAATAAGCAAGCGAACACGCTGCCGACTTTCACCCTTAGACCACACAACTCGTCACCAATAAAGAGCATCACAAATGCAAATGCCAATGGGTATGAGATTTCAGTTCTCACTAAAGCTCCGGACCCCAGAATCACTGTCATTAGCATCGGAGATAAATAAACCAAAAACGCAATAATCAGATAGAACGGGCTCACTTTCCTGCACAAAGCAAGCACCAGTACATAAGCGACAAACACCGCGGCCAAAATCGCGAATAACAACGAATAGTAAATCCCCTGGCCTTTGTACATCTGCGCAAAATGTTGCTCAATGGCATTCATTATCGTGCGCAACGAATCGGTGCCCCATCTGGATTGATCCGATATGTAAGCGTTGGCATTGACACCCATCGCTTTCATCACGATTTTATTGACGCCGAAATACATTACGTACGCCAACAGGCACACCACTGCGGAAACCCCGATAAACACCCATGGCTTACGGCCCATGTTCTTCTGGTGACGGCATTGGAACAGAACCATCATGGCGACCGCAGGTACGAACATGGTGATCATAGCGGCATAGGCAGAGAACGCGAAAGCCGCGAAGAATATGGAAAGAGCGCAACGCCACCACGATTTTTTACGCATACCGTTGACCAGGAACATCAGGGAAACGGCAACAAGCATCATGGAGATGTCGATTTCGGGACCCTGCAGCAGAAAACCTAGCTGCTCCGCCATAACCGGCGAGGCCACGAAAGGAATCATGAAAAATGCCGGATGAAACGTCTGCTTGTCCGCGCTGACCCCATAAAAAAGATAGGCCCAGACCACAGCAGCCACGCCCAAGAGAACCACCATAAGGAACGAAGCCAGAGCATTGTTGTACCAACTAACGCCGATCAACCGCTTCATCCAGACCAAGCCGAAGCGTTCAAGCTTGAACCACGATTCGTACAGGTAATCAGATCTTTGAATCATGGATTGGGTATCGATCGAGAACCTGTTGGTGAAGAGCTTCTGACCGAATGCAAGCAAAAGGAACAGCATAGAGATAAGAGTCTCACCAGGGAAACGCCTAAGAAACACGAGAAAATCGGATATCCCGTATTCTTGAGCACTCCCGGCCTCAAATGACTGTGCATTTTGCCAGCGATGGGAAACACGCCCGTCAACGTCATCGGCATCCTCTGTATCCTGCGAAACGCCTTGGCCAGCAATCATTCCTGCACGCACCTGTGTCCTCCCCCGCAACAGTAGCAATCAAAGTATGCCATCAGTCTATCTGCCCACTAGCCGACATTCAAACCTCAGTGAGATGAATCATCATTGCCGATATCGTGTCTATTTTCGGTTTCCTCACGTGGCAAGGCAGATTCGCGCAATGGAGCCCGGCGACGAGATGGAAATAAACGCGTCCTATACCTTGATACACTACCGGCACATGCAGCGTCCATCTACGATGTACTTGCCTGGCCGCTATAAACGAACGATTAACGATGCTCATATCGTTTTCTTTAGGTTACGTGTAAAGTAGTAGAGCCATTATCATTATTGAAATATTTTTAGGAAGAACCAGTGCCTTATGTTATTGTCGGAATCTAACGTCAATCGCCTCGGAATTTTCTTCTTCTACGACGCAGACGGAATCGTGGATGACTACGTGCTCACCCTACTCGATGGATTCAAGCCGTTCTTCTCCGAATTCACTATTGTGGTCAACGGCAAGCTCACCAATGAGAGTCGTGTGAAACTGCTGAAATTCGTAGACAGCACCAAGCTCATCGTACGTGCCAACAAAGGCTTCGATGCCTGGGCCTACAAAACCGCGATGGATTCCTACGGCTGGGACAAACTCGCGAAATTCGACGAAATCTGCCTCTTCAACGCCACAATCATGGGCCCGGTCTACCCGTTCTCGGAAATGTTCGAGGCCATGGACCGGCGCGACCTTGATTTCTGGGGCATCACCAAATTCCATAAAGTGGATGGCGATCCTTTCGGCAGAAGCCCATATGGCTATCTCCCTGAACATATCCAATCGCATTTCCATGCGTACCGCAAGAGCCTGCACACCAGCAAGGCATTCCGCGATTATTGGGACAATCTGCCGGAAATCAAAAGCTATTTCGATTCCGTGGGCCTGCATGAATCACTGTTCACCAAACGTTTCGCGGACAAAGGCTTCAAATGGGATGTTTACGTCAATACCGACGACCTTGAAGGCTTCTCATACGGCCCCATCACTTTCGCGGCGAAGCAGTTAGTGGAAGAGAAACGTTGCCCGATTTTCAAGAGGCGTTCATTCTTCCATGATTACAGTGACACCATGGATCAATCTGTAGGTAACGCCGCCTTTGACCTCTTCGAATATCTGCGTGATCATACCGATTATGACACCGATCTCATCTGGCAAAATGCATTGCGCACTATGAATCTTGCGGATTTGATGAAAAACCTGCACCTCGATTTCGTGTTGCCTCAAAATCAAGGTACCCAACTTCCGGCAGATAAAAAAATCGCACTGATCATGCATCTTTATTACATGGATTTGCTCGACCAGACCATGCAGTATGCGCGTTCGATGCCCGAAGGAAGCGACCTCATTCTCACTGTCGGCAGCGAAAAGAACGCAAAAATCGTTCGAGATTACTGCGCTGAAAACAATCTGCCCTATAACGTCGATGTCCGAGTTATCAAAAATCGCGGACGAGATGTGAGCGCTTTCCTCATCGGCGGCGGGAAAGACCTCTTCAAATACGACTACGTCTGCTTCATGCACGACAAGAAGGTCACGCAGCTCTCCCCGCAATCCATTGGTGACGGGTTCCGCTACAAATGCTTCGAAAACATGCTGCCGACAAAAGAATACGTAGAAAACGTCATCAAACTTTTTGAGGATAACCCGCGACTGGGCATCGCCATGCCTACTCCCCCAAACCATGCCGATTATTTCCCCAACTACACCCATACCTGGGGGCCTAATTTCAAAGGAACCAAGCAATTCCTTCAGAATTCATTGCATATTCACGTCCCACTCGATTCGAAAAAAGAAGCCGTCGCGCCCTTGGGCACCATGTTCTGGTTCCGCCCAGAAGCAATGCGAGGCCTGCTCGATCTCAACTGGAAATATACTGATTTCCCACCTGAACCAAACAAAATCGACAAGACCCTCTTGCATTTCATCGAACGTTCATATTGTTACGTACCACAGTCGAACGGTTATTTCCCCGCATATATCTTCTCCGACAGGTTTGCCCGGATAGAAATCACCAATCTGTCGTTCGAGCTGCGTCAAATAACTAGGGCGATCACGGATCCGTGGATAGGTGAGACTCTTGAAAAGACGACAAAAAACATCTATGTCGGGAAACGTTTCCGTTTTGCCTTGCTTCGTGTCATCAAAAATCTCATCAGACGAACTCCGATCATCGGCGATGCGCTCGTAAAGATACGCAAAAGGCAAGTCAACAAATAGAACAGTTCATTTCTCATCAGCCAACAGATGAGCACAGGAGTATTAGGCAGAGGATATTACGATGTGCGACACAAAAGCCGAAACAGTAGCATTCACCAATACCTCAAAAGCAGCTGACGCTTCAGACCAGCCGATACAGGTCACAGCGCCAGCTGCCTCGTCTGGCAACTCCGCACTACAACGTCATCGCAAGCCACGCCTCTTCTATTTGGACTGGGTGCGGGCGCTTTCCGTTCTGTTGATCGTCGTCACTCATTTCAACAATCCGTTTTTGGCCAATAAGCCGATTTTCGTCAATTCGCCATTCGGCATCTACATCGGCAGCCTCGGTGTCTCGCAGTTCCTCATCATTTCAGGCGCCGCGCTGATGTACAACTATGAGGACGAAGAACACCTCAATCTGAAGGTCTTTTACTGGAAGCGCTTCAAATCCATCTACCCGATGTTCTGGATTGCCTTCATCATCGCCAATGTCTATCTTATGATTCATGCCGGCGTCATTGCAGCTCGAGCTCCTAAATGGACCTTGATTCTTTCCGCGGTTGGTATGGACGGTTATCTTGCCAACGCCGGTTTCCATACGTTCTATACGCTCGGCGAATGGTTCCTCGGCTTCATCGTCCTGTTCTACGTCATTTTCCCGATCCTACGTTACGGTGTTAAAAATCACCCATGGGCTACAGCTGCGATCGGCCTTATTCTTTATGCGTTGACACTCCTCCTTCATATCCCCGTTCACCATATGCCTCAGGATTTGCTCTTGACCACGCGCTTGCCTGAATTGCTGTTCGGCATGTATTTCGTCAGGTTCATCAAAAAAGTTCCGCATTGGCTTGGCGGCGTTTCAGTGGTGCTGCTGGTACTGCAGCAGATCTTCAAACCGGTCAAAGGCGATCTTGCCGTCACGCTGGTGGGTCTCTGCTTCTTCCTGTTCCTCGTTTGGATCAGCCAGTGGCTTGATATCCGCCCGATACGCAAGATCATCGGCTCGCTTTCGAAGTATTCCTACGCTATTTTCCTGGTTCATCACCAAGTCATCATCCAGGTATTCACCGCCGTCAATCCCGCCACTTTGAACCCTATCGGCGCCTATATCCTCTTCTTCGCAGACTTCGTCATCATCATGGCTTTGAGTGTGGCGCTGCAGGTACTCAATAAAAAGACACTTGCTTACGTAAAAGCGATGTTCGCTCGTCCATGGCGTGAACGGATCACACAATAAAGATGACGCAACTCGCGGGTAGCTCCTGCGCATAATCTATAAGGGCAACGAAAGGGCGGTTCGCAATCCTTGCGGGGAATGCGAACCGCCCTTTCAAAGTCAGCAGAATCGTTCTATAAAAACCTGCCGCTACTTTTCCGCCATAATCTGACGAATCTTGGTGTCATCGCCCCAAACGGCCGGCGAATCATACGGACGGTCCGGGAAAGCACCATATTCCAGCTTGATGTCAAGATTGTTTTCCTTGATATAGCCTTCGACGCGTTCGGCCAAGGAAACCGGCTTGCCGCTGCAGCAATTGATGATTCCGTTGACCTTGTCCTGCGAGACGACGGCCGCGATCTGAGAAGCCAGCACATCGACGTTAATAAAGTCATACTTGTTCTTGCCCATGGTGAACGGGAACGTCTTCTTGCCGTCCTGCGCCGCCTGAAGCAGCTTCGAGAAAATCGAGCTTCCACGCAGATCATCGCCGACGATGTAATAGGCGCGAATCCACTGGGCCACGGCGTGATGCTCGTCAGCCAACTGCAAAGTTGCCGAACGCAGCGCGTTCTTGGCAATGCCGTACATCGAGGCCGGAGCACACGGCGTCTTCTCGTCGATCGCGCCTTCCCAATAGCCGACTTCATGCATCGTGCCCATCACGGCAATCTGCTTCAAACCACTGTCAAGCATTTGCCTGATAAAACGGTAATGTCCCGACAAATCCCCCATATGCGCATCGGAATTGTGCTTGAAACCGTCGCGCCAAGCCATATGCAGGCACACATCCGGGCTTCCGAGCTTTTCGAACAAGTCATCGTCAGGAGCAAAAAGATCAATCGCGACCTGCTTGGCGCGCGGGTCCAAATCCCGAGGATGTCTGTCGGCAGCAATGACTTCCTGACCGCCGTCCAACAGCGCCTTTACTACATGCCGGCCTATATAGCCACCGGCTCCGGTTACAAGAATTCTTTTCGACATAGTTTCTTAGTCTATCAGCGTAGGCGTAACATGATGCCCCAAGTTTGTAGAAGAAGTTCGGTTTTTCACAAATCAACCATGACTCATGCGCTACAGTTCTATGCCAGAGCTTAAAATTAACTTGTTCGCATGTTTACTCATACCAAACAGCAAAGGTATCGGAAAGGTCACGATGACAGCAGAATCTGAAATCGTCTCACACCCAGGCAAAAGCAGGGGGTTATTGGACGTACCTCATTACCTTTACCTGCTTGATTTGCTGGTAAAGAAAGAGGTAAGGATTCGTTACCGCGGCTCCTGGCTCGGTATGGCGTGGACCTATGTCAAGCCGCTTACCCAGTTCATCGTCTTCTACGTGGCCATGGATGTGTTCATGGGCATGGGGCGTGCCGGAAATATCCAGACCTACCCGGTCTATCTGTTTGCTGGCGTTATCGTCACTAACTTCTTCACCGAGGCGTTCGGCAACTGCACACGTTCGATTCTCGGTAATTCCGGACTTATCCAGAAAATCTACCTGCCGCGTGAGCTGTTTCCGCTGGCCTCGCTGAGAGTGGCATTCGTCCATTTCTTCCCACAGCTTGTGGTGCTTATCATCGGTGCCGCGCTCATGGGTTGGCGCCCGGACATCAAAGGCCTGCTCATTGCCTTCGCGGGGCTCGTTTCGATTTGCCTGTTCGCATTTGGCTTGGGTCTGCTGTTCGGCTCCATCAACGTTTTCTATCGTGATGCGGAAAACATCACGGATCTGGTAGCCATGATCACCGTTTGGGCCGCTCCATGCTTCTACACTTGGCAGATGGTCGCCGCCCACGTTCCATGGTGGGTGCTCGAGCTCTACTATGCCAATCCCATCGCCATCTGCGTGGAATCCTTCCACCGTGGTTTCTGGTGGGGAGCCACCGACAGGACATTCCAATTTGCAGGCGCTTGGCCGATGCGAATCGGAGAAAGCCTCCTCGTTTCGTTGCTCTTCCTCATCATCGGAGAGCTGACCTTCAAGCATCTTGAGGGCCGCTTCGCGCAGGAGATCTGACATGAAGAAACAAACAAATCCTAAACTCACGTTGCCACAAGGCGTGGCTATTCAGGTCAGCCACGTCTCAAAGCATTTCTCTCTGCGTGCCAATTCCTCCATCAAGGAATCAATCATCAAGCTGTTCACGCCGAAGAAGAAGCGGCACCACGACCAACTGTTCCATGCCCTTGACGACATTTCCTTTACCATCGGCGAAGGCGAAACCGTAGGCCTCATCGGCGTCAACGGTTCGGGCAAATCCACCATGCTCAAGATGATTTCCGGCGTGATGCAGCCTGACAGCGGCGACGTGCTGATTCGCGGCCGTCTGGCGGGCCTCATCGAGGTTGGCGCAGGCTTCGCCTCGGAACTTACCGGACGCGAGAACGTCTATCTCAACGGTGCGATTCTCGGCCTTTCGGAAAAGCAAATCGACGAACGGTATGATGATATCGTTGCCTTCAGCGGCATCGAGCCTTTCATGGACACCGAAGTGAAGTTCTATTCCTCCGGCATGTTCCTGCGTCTCGCCTTTGCCGTCGCGGTCTACAGCAATCCTGATATCTTCCTGATTGATGAAATCCTCGCCGTCGGCGACGAAGCCTTCCAGCACAAGTGCATCGAACGTCTCAAGGAACAGCAGAAGCAGGGCCAGACCATGGTCATCGTCTCCCACAGCGAAGGCCAGATCAAGGAGCTTTGCCAGCGTTGCATCGTCCTCTCCCACTCCCACGTCATCTTCGACGGAGAACCGGAAGAGGCTTTCAACGTGATGCGTCAGAACCTCTAGTGTCATCATAGAGAAATTTAGAATTCACTCAATTCTTATTGCTTGAAACTATTTCCGTTTCTCTTTTCATGACTCGACACCCGGTAAGTGCCGGTATTGTTTGGAGATATACATCGGTCGTTCTGTTTCTTCACTCTTAAGGCTAAACTGGTAGCCATGACTGAAGAATTTCAACCTAAGAACATCATCGTCACCGGTGGCTGCGGTTTCATCGGTTCCAACTTCGTACATTACGTGGCGAAGAACCACCCGGAGACCCATGTCACCGTGCTCGATGCGCTGACCTACGCCGGCAACATCGAGAACATCGCCGGCCTGCCTGAAGATCAGGTCGAGTTCGTGCACGGCAACGTGTGCGACGCCGAGCTGCTCGACAAGATTGTTCCCGGCCACGACGCCATCGTGCACTATGCGGCCGAGTCGCACAACGACAACTCCATCATCGACCCTGAGCCGTTCATTCAGTCCAACATCGTGGGCACCTACCGCCTGCTCGAGGCCGCGCGCAAATACGACGTGCGCTACCATCAGATCAGCACCGACGAGGTCTACGGCGACCTCGCGCTCGACGACCCGCACCGCTTCACTCCGGAGTCCCCGTACCGTCCGTCCAGCCCGTATTCCTCCTCCAAGGCCAGCGCCGACATGATGGTCCGCGCCTGGCACCGCACCTACGGTCTGCGCACGACGATCTCGAACTGCTCCAACAACTACGGCCCGTACCAGCATGTCGAGAAGTTCATCCCGCGCCAGGTCACCAACATTCTTGACGGCATCCGTCCGAAGCTCTACGGCAACGGCCTCAACGTGCGCGACTGGATCCACACCGAGGACCATTCCAGCGCCGTATGGACCATCCTGACCAAGGGCAGGATCGGCGAGACCTACCTGATCGGCGCCGACGGCGAACGCAACAACCTCGACGTGCTGCACGACATCCTGCGCGTCATGGGCCAGAGCGAGGACGCGTTCGACTGGGTGCGCGACCGCCCGGGCCACGACCGCCGCTACGCGATCGATCCGACCAAGCTGATGACCGAGCTGGGTTGGAAGCCGAAGCACACCGACTTCGCCGAAGGCCTCAAAGAGACCATCCAGTGGTACACCGACAACGAGAGCTGGTGGAGGCCCGCCAAGGCAGCCACCGAGGCCAAGTACAAGAAACAAGGCCAATGATTTCGTATCACGCGCTGCCCGCAAGGTGTGGCGCGTTTTGTCTTCATCAAAAGTTCGGCAACATACATACGTAAACGAGGTTGGATATGTCATTTGATTTCGAGAAGGACCTGAGGGTCACCAAGACGAACATCCCGGGGCTGCTGGTGTTCGACCTGCCGGTGCACGGCGACAACCGCGGCTGGTTCAAGGAGAACTGGCAGCGCGCCAAGATGACCGCGCTGGGCCTGCCCGACTTCGGGCCGGTGCAGAACAACATCAGCTACAACGACAAGAAAGGCGTCACCCGCGGCATCCACGCCGAGCCGTGGGACAAGTACATCTCGATCGCGGCCGGCGAGATCTTCGGCGCGTGGGTCGACCTGCGCCCGGGCGAGAGCTTCGGCCAGGTGTACACGACCCGTCTCGACCCGTCGCGGGCGATCTATGTGCCGCGCGGGGTGGGCAACAGCTTCCAGGCGCTCGAGGATGGCACGGTGTACACGTATCTGGTCAACGCGCACTGGTCTTTGGAGCAGAAGAGGACGTACACGTTCGTCAATCTCGCGGACCCGGACCTCGGGATCGACTGGCCGATCCCGCTGGATCAGAGCGAGCGCAGCGAGGCCGACCTGCACCACCCGATGCTCAAAGACGCCAAACCCATGGCCCCCAAACGCACACTGGTCACCGGATGCAACGGACAGGTCGGCCACGCCATCCGCAAGTATGTCGACGAACATCATCTCGACAGCTTCGAATTCGTCGATTCGGATACGTTCGATATCACCAATCCGGCCGTTTACGGGAACTATGACTGGGACCTCTACGGCACCATCATCAATACCGCGGCTTTCACTGCCGTCGACAGGGCCGAGACCCCGGCCGGACGCAAGACGGCATGGAACACGAACGTCAACGGCGTCGCCAACCTGGCCAAGGTAGCCACACGCCATGGCATCACGTTGGTCCACATTTCCAGCGACTACGTATTCGACGGGACCGCGGAACAGCACACGGAGGACGAGGGCTTCGCGCCCCTTGGCGTCTACGGCGAGACCAAGGCCGCCGCCGACGCCATCGTCTCGACGGTCCCCCGCCACTACATCGTCCGCTCAAGCTGGATCGTAGGAGACGGCAGAAATTTCGTCACCCGCATGCTCGGTCTTGCCGAACAGGCTGCCGAAACACAAAAGCAGACCGCACAGGCCCCCAACGATCAAACCGGCCGCCTGACCTTCGTCAGCGATCTGGTCAAGGGCATCTTCCACCTGCTCGACACTGACTGCGACTACGGCACTTACAATCTCACCGGTTCCGGCCGCGTGGCTTCCTGGTACGATATCGCCGCAAAGATCTTCGAGCTCGAAGGCGTCGATACGAAATATATCGATGCGAATTCCGTGGATACATACGCCGCCCAGACCGGCGGCTCCAAGCGCCCGCATCACTGCGCGCTCAATCTTTCCAAGATTCGCCAGACAGGTTTCGAGCCTACGGACTGGGAACAACTTTTGGAAAGCTATCTCGCCAATCACAAACGCAATCAGGACTAAGGAGACGTTATGAAAGGCATTATTCTCGCCGGAGGTTCAGGCACACGTCTTTATCCGTTGACGACAGTGACCTCGAAGCAGCTGCTGCCCGTCTACAACAAACCAATGATCTACTATCCGATGAGCGTGTTCATGCTCGCCGGGATTCGTGACATCCTGGTGATCTCCACACCGAAGGACCTGCCGAATTTCGAACGTCTGCTCGGCGACGGCAGCCAGTTCGGGCTCAACCTTTCCTATAAGGTCCAGCCCAGCCCTGATGGACTCGCCCAGGCATTCATCATCGGCGAGGACTTCATCGACGGCGATTCCTGCGCACTGGTGCTCGGCGACAACATCTTCTACGGCAATGGCCTGAGCCAGGTGCTCAAGAAGGCCGCCAAGGTGCAACACGGCGCATCGGTATTCGGCTACTACGTCGATGACCCGGAACGCTATGGCGTCGTGGAGTTCAATAAGGATCACAAGGCGGTCAGCATCGTTGAGAAGCCCGAGCATCCGGCCTCGAATTATGCGGTGACCGGCCTCTACTTCTACGACAATCGCGTGGTCGATTTTGCCAAGCAGGTCAAGCCTTCGGCCCGTGGCGAGCTGGAAATCACCGATCTCAACAAGATGTATCTTGAAGACGGATCGTTGAACGTGCTGACGCTGAGCCGCGGCTACGCCTGGCTCGACACCGGCACCATGGATTCGCTCTATGAGGCCGGCGAGTTCGTGCGCACCGTCGAGCGCGCACAGGGCCTGCCGATTGCCGTCCTCGAGGAAATCGCCTACGAGAACGACTGGATCAGCCGAGACCAGCTGCTCGAAGCCGCGCACAAGTACGGCAAGAGCCCCTACGGCCAGCACCTGCTGCAGGTGGCCGAAGACAAGATTCTCGCCTCGGATATCTAAATTTTTTTATTATGCCGTTCGCAAGATAGGCACAAAATAAAAATGGGTTGGGACCCGAACCAGTGATTCGGATTCCAACCCATTTATTTGCCACAATGGAGTAAAGCTTTATAACAGATTTTCAGACTCCAAATGTATATGTTCGGGTATCGGCAAGCCTGCCATCCGAAGTATGGAGCTCGTAATGTGTCCAATAGACCCCACGCCGCGGCTGCCAAGTAGCCCACTGACCAGAGAACTGTGAAACCCAACGCTTGGCGTTGTAGTCATAAATCTTCACCACATATCTGGCCCGAGGATCATTTGAGCTCATGCCGAGCAGGATACCGTTGCTACGGTAACCCGCATACGTTCCCGTAATCGCGGCATAACCTGCCGAATAACGGAATGCGATGGTTTTTGTACCAACGAGATGATGATTTCCCGCCTCACGAACCTCAAGGTGCAACCAATAATCACCGGGTTCGGCAGCCCAACCAGCCCAATTGGCGCCATTCCAATCGGCGAAAGTGGTCCAGACATGAGTATTCACATTGTATGATTGCCATTTGTATTGCAGGTTTCCCGGGCCATTAACGGCGGCGCCTACAGCGATATCCTCCTGACGAACCTGCCACAGAAGATTGATCGTACTTACATAGTTATAGTTGCCAAATGCATTTGCATCAACGTTGCCAATACCGGGGATATTGTTGTTATCTGCATATTGCCAGCCACGGTCATTGGTCGGATAATTAAAACCTGTTCTGGCGCCATAGCTCGCCACCCAACGAGTCCTTGAATGGATATTACCGGTATTCAGAGCAGTATTGAGATAGTAGGTGTAGGAATATACAGAGACGTTGCCATAACCATTCGTTTGAACAGCCATGAACCAATTGTTGACAATATCGTCATAAACAGCCGGACTCGTAGGCGGAGCATGACCCTCCCATGTCCAGTTTTCAAGATCATAATAAACCGGATAACTCAAATCTCCAGGATTTACGTGAAGTTGGTTCTTAAGTTTATTTACCGTATCAAGGCCTTCCTGCCTTGCAGAGCTCCAATCGTAAGCGTATGAATACATGTAAATCCCAAAAGGAATACCTAGTCGTTTGCATTCATTGATATTGCGCTGTGCCTGATAATCAAGCCTATTGCCCCAGCCAAAACTGATGCGGATGATGGCTCCTTCAACTCCGGCACGCTTAGCGGTTTGCCAATCAATGGTGCCCTGATGCTCGGATACATCCACAACGCCTTTGGCCTGCTGGGCGAAGAGTTTGCCGCCGCGCTCAAAGAACGATGGGGTGTTGTTATAACTACCCCAATACGCGCCATACTGATTGTTCTGCAGGGCGGCATTGCGGACGCTGCCGTTAGGTGCTTTTGCTGTGCCAACATAAGCTGTGTCATTTGCCTTTGGCTCAGAATGCCGAGAGACAGCCGAGGCATTATTCTCGGTTGCAGAAGAAGAATCACCGCTCGTTGAAGCCTCAGAAGAAGCATTACCGTTGCCGGGAATGTCGGACGGTGAAGACGAAGTCGAAGCACCAGCACCCGTGCTGCTGCCGTTGTTTGCCGAATCCGCGGCATTGGCATCACCGCCGTTCTGCTGGACGGCCTGCTTCACCTCGCTGGCCTCAACCGGAATGAACCGCTTGCCGTCGGTCTTCGCCAGCGGATCGGCGGGCTTGTCGGGCGTACCGACCAACTTCGGGTCGGTGACGGGTTTGCCGGTTTCTAGATTCTTGATCTGGCCGTCCTTGGTCACGGCTAGATCCTTGGAAACCACCGTCGCGTCATCGGGCACGGCCGCGCTGACCCTGTCCGGCAGCTTCTGGCTTGGATTATCGGGCATGGCATCGTTCGACGTATCGGCCGCCGGCGACACCTTCTGGTTGCCGATGGTCTTCAGACCCGAATTGCTGCCCTGCGCACCCGGCGCTGCGCCCGAAGCCACGGAGCCAATACCAGCCGAGCCCAAACCGCTCAGGTTCGTGTCGCTCGCAGCCTGAGCCGGCACGGCGGTCAACGCCAGCCCCAACACCGGTACCGCCAGTGCAGCCGCAAGCTTGATAGCTGCGTTCATGCATCCGTCTTTCATCCTGCCACCCATTGAACAAGCACGCCTCAATGGGAAATCCGACTTGCCTGCGTTTGCCGCATCCCCATTGCGCAATGGCTTCCGCTCTGACCTATCTGCCATCTTTGTACTCTTATTCCATCTCTATCCGACGAAACGAGCACTGTTCTTTTCCAGGAGCAGGCTCGTCTGATTACCTGCAATAGTAATGTCAAGAGAAAAGGCACAAGCATATGCAGCCGAATTTTAGCGAAATCATAACAGTTAGGCACATTTCTGTTAAGAATTCGTAACGGTAGCTTAGCGACCTGTCGAAATGCGCTTGTCCCGAAAAACACAGCTGTGAAGTTGTCATCCGCCACTCACCCCTCATCAGCGGCCTTGCCCTCAAGCACCCTGTCATGGCCGGAATCGGGTGCGGCGAACACCACGAAACGGCAAGGCAGGAACCGTATACCAAAGAAAGAAATCTTTTTCAAAACCGATATATGCTACCCGATTCTATACTAAATCGAACATTTTAAATGTTAACTTTTGGGCGTTCCTGTTCCATCAATTCATCAACTGCATATTTTTTTGTCGGAATTCCGGCAAATAATGGCAATCTTGCCACATTCTATAGAACACAAAACTCCGAGCCAACGTTCATGTGCTACACTGAATGAGTCGGCACGTCAAAGTGTCGGAAAAAATGAATGAGTTATTCGCATAAAAACGGTGTTCACTATAACATCCGTCAAACACAATAACTTGTGTCTATTGACAATTAAGTCGATAGGAAAGGAATGCATCATGGCAGATGACAAAACCATCGTCGTCGATCCGGGGCTGTACGGCCAAACAGCAGCCGAGAAAACCGCAGAAGCCAACAAGGTAGCCCGCAAATTCGGCATCGGGGACGACGCCCTTGCCAAAGTCGAAGATTTCAAGAAGGAACTGACCGACCATAACGCTTGGGATTTGCCGTTTATGGGCTATATCGACGAGGACGGCTACGGCTATGCCTACGTCCCCGACAAGGCCATCGCGCCGCCGAACTGGGACGCGCACGCGGCTTTCAAGTCCCTGCCTTACGACGCCCAGACCGCGTTTGCGATCCGTATGCTCTTCACCCACCGCGATGTCGACCGTTACGGCGCCACGATGTTCCTGCACTATGAGCGCAACTTCGACATCAAGTTCAAGGAAGACTGAAAACAACTAGTCTTTGCAAATGCGATAACGCTATGTTCGCTGGCACTCTTTTCCATTGGAGGGTTTCGGCGAGCATAGCGTTATTTTGTATGCCTCGACCAATTAAGAGAGCACGGAATTAGCGGCCGCAGCCTATCGAACCTGCACTTTTTTCACGTCACTGCCCAAAACGTGCAGTTAGCGCCATCCATAACGCACTTTTCGCGTATTACCGTCAAAAAAGCGCACATTACGCCCCGCAACACGCACACTTCACACATTACCGTCAAAAAAGCGCACATTGCGTTCCCCAACTTGCACACTTCGCGCATTACCGTCAGAAAAGCGCACATTACGCCCCGCAACACGCACACTTCACACATTACCGTCAGAAAAGTGCAGGCTGCGTTCCCCAACTTGCACTTTTCTGACGCTGGCTTATACAAAAAACCATTGAACCGCCACGCCGACGACCGGGGGCTTGCAAACCTCGCGGGCTCATGGTATTTTAGTTAAGTTGTGTGTTGTGGAGTCTGCTTGCAGGCTTGGCAATATGCATGCTGGAGAATTCGCCTAGTGGTCTATGGCGCACGCTTGGAAAGCGTGTTGGTGTAACAGCCTCACGAGTTCGAATCTCGTATTCTCCGCCAGCGCGAAACCCCTTGATTTTCAAGGGGTTTCTTCATATTCGGGGGTTCCTCGAAAATGATCCTCTATTATTACCTTGTTATTACCACGAAATAGCTGAATCATACCTTTGGCAAAAATGTGGGTCACCGACCGAAGCCAATGACCCACACAATCAATAAAACCATAAAACTGACGGCCGGTAAACGCTCAGTACATAATCTCTTGGGAAAGAATCGCGTGACGTGCAAGCGCTGCCTCTCGGCGGCGGTGTCTGTAGGACGGCAGTCCCGTAAGCGACGCGTGCCGAACCGGGAACGGACGGCGCGTAGGACGAAGCACACGGCTCAAGACCGCGGCGATGAGGCCGATGACGAGGAGAGAGATGGTGGTCAATATCGCCAAGATCACGGGATCTCCTTTGGCGTTATTGGGGTCGGGAATCGGGTCCGGGATGGGTTGGCGGGTGCCGGTGATGACGAGACGCTGGGTGTTGACGCCGTAGGGCGTGCAGGTCATCAGCGTCACCAAATCGCGGCCGGGAACGACCTTATATAAATGGGTATCGCTCGGGTCGATGACGTGACGGTCGACCACCCGATAGCCCATGGTGCGGTTGAGGGTCTGCACATAAAACACATCGCCGGGGCGCAGCTCGTCGATACGCGTGAACAACAGTGCCGTACTCAGGCCGCGGTGGCCGCTTAAGACGGCGTTGGTGGATTTGCCACCCACCGGTAGGCTCGTGCCGTACAGATGCCCAACGCCTTTGAGCAGCACATCATCGGAAGTGCCGTGATAGATCGGCAGATTCACCGAGACCTTGGGGATACGAATGGTGCCCATGATGCCGGTGCCGTCGTTCAAAAGCGACTGGTATTCCGCGTCTTTCTCGCTCTGCGGCTTGGGTTTGTGGACGGTTTTGGATTTTTTGCCGTTCGTGCCGGAACCACCGGACGCCCCGGAAACACCCGCACTGGCCGCATCGGCAAACGGATCGGCGAATTCGCCCAAGGTCGCCTGCCCCGAGTCCGCGACCTTCTTGTTGTAGGACTGAGCGCGACGATATTCATCGATGGTCTTGCCCTGCGGCCACTTCGCGATGCGGTTGACGGCGGCGTTGACCTCCTGGTTCTCGCGGTAGGCGTGCACCAGCCAGATGGTCGGGAACCATGAAATGGCCACGACCAGCGCCACCAGGCAGCAGACGATCAACATATCGATGATGATGGCGAGCCTGCGGCGCCATGGGCTGATGCGGGCCGCACTGCCATCGATAATCGTCTCGAACATCTGCAATCCCAACGGCAAGGCGTTTCGGCTACCTCTGCCGCCCACGTCACGCAGCATCATGCCGCCACCCGGATTGCCGGTAGCAGCGGTGCGATTCGTTGACACCCGTCTCTTGCCGCGCATACGCTTCCACATACGTTCCTGCGCACTTTCATGGGCCCGATGCCGCCCACGGGACCGATGCAGTCCACGAGACCGATGTCGCCCACGGCCTGAATTGCCGGTTATCGACACAATCGTCACCTCTTTTCCTGGCTTACACCTGCCAATTCACACGTGAATCGGCAATACATAACAAGTAAGGAGACGGACCCGTTACCGAATCCCGTCTCCTACAAATCAGCGGACTATCCGATTGATGGCGTTGGTGTCGCCTCCCCTGAAACGTCAGAGGAAGCGACAACGCCAGTGATATCCGTCGCTACCGGCACTACTGGCGAATCTTGCGACGCGCGGTGATGAGCAGCGCGGTGAGCACCATCAGCGCGACGACGACGAGCAGGCCGAGAATCGCGCCCGCGCCACCGGTCATCGGCAGCTGCGAGATCGAGGTGACGTTGCGCACCACGATGGCGTTGGTGTTGTTGGCGCTCTCGACGACAGTTGCGGCCGGAGCCCAATCAATGGTCGTACCATCGTGGATGCCGTCGGTGAACAGAGTCGTCGCGTCCTTGCTGGTCAGGCCCCAGAAATCGCCCTTGGTAACCTTGACCTGGAACTGGACGTCGCTGGTCACCTTGGCATCGGACGGACGCGGAGTGGTCTTATCCACGGAAAGCTTCACCTGGAAGTCCGGCAGGAAGGAGTGGGAATAATCCGTCGCCTCCTTGGTCTGCGCGATCTGATAGACACCTTCACCGAGGCCGGTGACGGTGATCTTGCCCTTGCTGCTTGCGTCCAGCGTCGTGGACACCGTGCTATCACCCTCCTTCGGGGCGATGACCTTCTTGTAGGAGCCGTCGGCGAGCTTGCGGAAGGAGATGTTCCCGCTGTCGTCCTGGGTGGACGCACCCTGAGACACGGACTTGATCGTGAACTGCGCACCGGTGAGTGCGGTGCCGTTGAGCTTGTCGGCGTTCAGCAGGCTGAAGTGGCGGAAGTGGATCTTCGCGCCCGTTCCGCCGTCGGTCGGCGAAACGGAGGCCACGGAACCGTTGTCGGCACCGGAGTTCACGGCACCGCCGTCACCGGCGGTGGCGGCCGCATTCTTGGTCTGGTCGTTGACGTCGTTGGAATAGGAGAGCGAGACGCCGTTGGACAGGCCGTCGTTCTCATCGGCGTTGTCGTTGACGGTCATCTCGTAGGTGACCACGATCGGATCCTGCCAGGTATAATCCTTGCTCATGATGATGGAGGAAAGATCGAAGTCGATGAAGTCGGTGTCGCCCGTGCGGCCAGCGGCGCTGGATGCGCCGGTCTTGACCGTGTAATTCTTGGCATCCACCGGCTGGTCGTTGATGGTCACCTTTTCGCTGCCCTGCTTGTAGGTCAGGCCCTTGCCAGGGGTATCGACCATCGTGTAGATGAAGTGGTCGAAGCCGGTGGTCAGCGGCACCTGGCCGGTGAGCTGGTACTCGACGGTTCCGCCGATCGAAGCGTCGGTGGACACAATCATCTTGTCGATGGTCGGGTTGTAGCTCTTCATCTCGATGCTGCCCAGCGGATCGCTCATGTCTGCCATCTGGGTGTACTTGGTGTTTGCATCGATGGTGATGCCGGTGCCCACGAGCATCGGGATGGAGTTGGAGTTGACGCCGGACTTGGTGCTGGCGCTCGTCGCTTCCCCGGTCACGTCCTCGACCACGTAAAGGCCGGGAGCAAGACCCGAAATGGTGACGGTCGACTTGGAAGTATCGCTGTCGGTCTTCACGTCTTCCGGCTTGGTCGCAGCCGCCTTCTTCACCAAATCGGAGAAGTGGGTGGTGCCATGCTCGGCCTTGGCCAGAGCAGTGACGAACTTACGCAGGTTGCCGTCGCGGCCCCAGGCATCGGCCTTGGCGCCGCTGTTGGAAACCTTGTCCTCGTCGGTGCCGGTGTTGGAGTGGTAGCCGAGCCACTTGGAAGCGACTTCACCGACCGGGTTGCCCTTGTACTTGGCGTCCTGCTCAGCGGGCTTGATGACACTGTCCAGAGCAGACTGCGCAAGGTCCTTGACGTCGGCGTTGGTCTCGACACCGATCTCGCTGAGCTTTGCGCCGTTGGCGCTGGCGTAGGCATAGTCGCCGATCTTGACGGCGGCGAAGCTGTGGCCGGTCATCGAAGCGCTGTCGCCATGGATGGCGATGGTCTCCTGCTTCGTGGTCGGCATAGTGATGCGTGGATCGTCTTTGGTCGAGATATCGACCTGACCAGCTGCGTTAGCGACGCCGAACGGTGCCAGCGCGAGCAGCGTGGCCGCCGTAAGTGCGACCCCCGCCGCACGGCGAATCGTCTTATTAAACAACATGGAAGGATACCCTTTCTTATTGGTTTCTTTTTCATTCCATAACGGTCCAAACGCTCAAACCGCAAGGCGGCGGTCATGGACCAAATCTTTCGTGCATCGCTGCGTTAATGGTTCAGCAATGTATTCGTTTATGCAGTAATCGTTATTTATTTGTCTTATTATTGCGGGAAAGGCAACGGGAAGACTCTGCCGTCTCCTCGCCACCGCTTGCCGGCCGTGAAGCCGAAAATCGTCTGGCATCTGCGTTGACATGCAACGCAAGCCGTCTAGGATATCAGCCTCACGGCAATCGGCACAAGCCCGCGACTCACCTCATGTGCCGGGCGCTCTGGCCGCGCGAACGGAACCACACCAACGAGATGCAGGTGGCAATCAGCAACACCGTCACCCCGGCAAGCAACAGCATCGCCCCGAACCAGCGCGCACCTCCGGTGAACGGCAGCTGGGTGATGGGCAGTGGCTCTTTGAGCACGGCCTTGACCAAGTCGGACTGGTTGTTTTTGATATCCAGCTTGTCACCTGTCGAATTCGTGTTATAAGTACTCTGCAGCTGGCCCGCCCGGTCGGCCGCTGTGACATGGAACTCACCAGGCCATGTGCCTTTCGGCACATCAACATGCCAAGTTCCATCCTTCTCGCTCTCAGCGTGAGAACGGGATCCATCCTGCCAGATCACCGTCACCTTGGCTCCGGACTTGCCACCCGAATTGACGTAATCCGGAATATCCGGCGATGTGGCATCCTCGGGCATCTCCACGGTTCCATTGACACCGATGGATCGGTTGACCGAAGTGACCTTGACGATTGGCGGTACCATGTCGATGATCCTGTTGACAACACGGCCGATGGCAGGCTTACCGCCCACGACGTCCTGAAGGACCGCATAGACCTTGTACAGCACGTTGCCCTTCGGATTGGCCTTGGTCGGGAAGACCGACGGATCGACGATGCATGACCAATTGGCCTGATAACGCGCCGGGTTCTTGGGGTCGGGCTTGCCGTCACTGGTAGTGGTGCCGGTGCCGTCAATCTGCTTCACGTCCTGCAATTGGTCGACGGTCGTGTCCTTGCTTCCCGCGGAATTGTTGAAATTCTCGCAGTTGAGCTGGTACTTGGCGTTGGGGATATGCAACCCGTTAGGCGCCATGCTGTTGTTGCCGTCGATGATCACGGGGTTGCTGGTGTCATCGGAAGAGCCGGTGGTGCTTCCGTCCTCGCCAGTGGTGTCCGAAGCGGTCATAATCTTGTCCTGCGGGACGGCGAAGACACTGAACTTGTCGTTCATATGGTTCGCGGAGGTGATGTCACCCTTAATGATGACTTTCGCGCCGTCAGGCAGGCTTGTCTTACCCGCATTCGCCCCGCTGGCAGCCACCGAGCTATGAGGAGCATATACCTCCTTGACCGATGGGTTCGAATTCATGCTGAGCTGGAAACGCGCCGCCTCGATGTTGGAGAAGTCCGACGTGACGTGAACAGGGGTGTTATCGGCCTGCCAGGCATGATAGCGCACCTGGTCCTGCTGATCCGGATTAATGGCAAGAGGGTCGTCAATAGTCCATGTTCCGTCATCGCCCACTGGTACCGTGCCAACCTCACGACCTCTGGTCTTGATATTGTTCACATCCTCCGGATCAATAGGGTTCTTCGGATCCTCAGCGAATACCGTGACGTTATAACCTTTCGTGCCGGTTCCACTCACCGTGCGCGTCTTGGGATCGGAATAGCCCGGGAACGGATTGACCACCGGAGCTGCCGGACGCGCGATATCGAAGTCGTAGTAAGCCGTGTCGATAGTCCAACCCTTGTCGATCTGCGCCTGAACCTCGCTCGGGTTGTTTTTGGCCATGTCGTCGGTGATGCCCTCGGTTTTCGGGTCAGGATTACGCAACGGATCGGTCGCCTTGCACGCCTGATTGACCACCGGCCAGGTCACGAGCTTGAAATAGCCGTCAAGATGCTGATCTTCCTTGGCTTTCTTGAAGTCGATGCTGCCATCGGCATACTGAGCCTTGCTGCCATTGCCAGCGCCAGGCACGATGAGCTGGCCTGCAGGAGCGACACCGTCATAGTTCTTGGTGCTGTTGAAAGCCACGCTCTTATCGAAGTCCCCCGTCGATATATTGCTGGTCAATTGCCCTTGAGCATTAGGAAGCCTCAATTCGAAACCAGTACGGTTTGTTCCTGCGCCTAGTGCCGGCATATTCGAAACCGTAAGCGCCTCAGGCGTCAATGAATCAACCGGCACCCACTTATTATTTTTCAATCCAATCCACTGATACTTGAACCCGGTCACCTGGTAACAAGGGTCGCTGGAATCAACACCAAGCGCAGGGTTATACCATCCAACGAAGAAGGAATTCGGCGGGGCCACGCCAGGCTTCGTCAACGGTGGCTTATTGTTGCCACGAACCGTGGTTGGACCGGCAATGCCCCTATCAGTCGACATGCCCCAATTAGCCTGCCTGGTTGACCATAAAGTCGGCCAATCAGTATCAAAGCCGACCCATGAGTTAGGTATGTCGCATCCATGAACCGTTTTGAAGTCGGAAACCACACCGCTGGGATAGCAGGTTCCCGGATAGGCCGTCACGGTTTCAGAATCAGACACATCTCCGGCCAACGGCGACTGCGCAAGCAAATCAGTAGCGTGGTACGTTGTCGAGTTATTGTCGTTACCCCAGCTCCAACCATTCTTTGACAAAGCATTATCCACACTATTGTTGCTGCCGGTAGCCAACGGCCCGACTTCAACCCAGACACGCTCCCTCCAAGAACGACCGTCATTGTAGCCAGGATTACCCTTCACATCCTTATTGGTCCAGAAGGCTTTCGTCTCATCCTGGATGTTCATGTCTCCCTGAACCGAGACAGTCACATAGTCATAGAGTCCGGCATGCATGATCTTAGGAATGGTGAAGTACTCATCATAATTATCCGCCCATGTATTCGCGTTTTTGATAGCTGTAGTATCAGAGGTCGAAGAATCGACATAGGTGTTCTTATACCCCATCGCGTGGCTATAGTCTGGATAGGGAATACCGTTACTATCCGTTTGCTTGTTGTCACCAAAGTCATAACGAATCTTCATGCCAATGGACTCGGGAGACGAACCTGCAGTCGGATTCACTTCGTCATGTGCCACACGAACCACAAAGTCCATACGCAACTCGTCACGCGCAGTATCGATTTTGTTGTTGGCCGCAAGTAAGCGGTACAGCACCGGTTTGCGGAAAGCTCCGTCAGGGTCTGTCGGGCACTCGGTGGACCGCCAAACCTTCGCGTACTGATCGCCAGAGCAGGAATCGGTGGTCGTCGTTGAAGCGGCGCTGGCCGTAGTCTGTAACACCGAGCCATTAAAGGTCGCCAGCAGCGTTGCCAACACGATCAGTCCGGCGAAAACGCACGTCGCAGCCTTCGCGACATGGTGGCGCTTCACGCCCTGCGCATGCTCTGCGTCGAGGCCCTCTTGCCTTCTGTATCCATCGTTGCCTTTCACCACAATCACCTCTAGTGCGGTAGTCCGCATGACATTGAAATCTTTGTACTTGTTTTGGTACTTCTTGCTAAGTTCTCTGATATCTGTCAGTATGAAATTTTTGATATGCATCGGCGCCAACTGGAGACGTCAAACGGTCTACATGACTTCACCGAGCAATGTCGCCTTCCAACGGGAGCACATCCCGTTTTGGGACAACGAAAGTTAAAGATGCCATACGAAGCTGACAAAATGGTTCACACATAGAGTAATTAAATGTCTAATTAAATAGATTGATATTGATCATAAACTAACATTTTCGCACAATGAACAATTTCTTGCGCTTTATGAAACCCTTGGAATTTCAACGTTCTCACCATCACCACGCAAATGGAGCGTATACCACAACCCTATCCGCAATAAGTGGCAAATACCCCACATCTGTGGCATTCCCCATATCGTCGATGTGAGTATAAACACATCGAAAAACTGAACTGTCAAACGTTTTCTGTATATCTGAATTATTCTTATCGAACTGGGTAGCAGCATTGACGCTGATACGTCGTAGACGAAATAATTCGATTATGCGTAGAAAAGCAGAAAAGTCGGCAGCAAATCTGCTTATCAACGCAAGACAGAAATTACGTACGTTGAAAAGCAGAAAAACAACCCCATAAATCTGCTTTTCAACGCACTCGTTACACTCGAACGCTTACAACTCAGACCCGACTGCCTAACAACCTGTCAGATGGCGTCGGCGTCACGCTCGCCGGTGCGCACGCGGACGACCGAATCGAGCGGCACGACCCATACCTTGCCATCGCCGATGGTACCCGTCCGAGCGGCACGCACGATGATGTTGACCAACGTATCGGCATCAGCGTCGCGCACCGCCACCTCCACACGGATCTTGGGGATGAGGTTGACCGAATAACTCGCACCGCGATAGACCTCGGTGTAGCCGTGCTGCTCGCCGCAACCGTTGACCTCGCTGACCGTCATGCCCTCGACGCCCGCAGCCGCGAGGGCGTCCCGGACTTCCTCGAACTTCGCCGGCTGAATAATCGCGGTAATCAGTTTCATCGTTCCATCTCCTTGGCTACCGGTATTGGTTCGGTTCGACAACAAGAGGCAAGACACTTCTCAACGATGAGTTTCATTGTTCCGCCTCCTTGGCTTTCGGCTCTGCAACTGGCTTGGCGGCAGCAGCTTTGGCGCTTCCAGCGTTGCCATACACCTTGAGATAACTGGGATAGCCGGAATAACGAGCCGCCAAGTCCATCAGCGCTCCGCCCTTGCTCGTACTCGCAAAATCGTACGCGCTCTCGCCTTGGTCGGCAAGATCGACCCCGGTTAATTCCTGATTCTCGTTCACTCTCCAACCGATGGTCTTTTCAAGCGCAAAAGCGATGACGAACGTGACCACGGCGGAATAGACGACTGCGGCGAGCGCCACCACTACCTGCACCGCAAGCTGACGCCAGTTGCCTCCGGCGAACAACCCTGCGCCCTGAGCGAAGAAACCGACGAGGATGGTGCCGGCAAGCCCGCCGACGCCGTGCACGCCGACCACATCCAGTGAATCGTCGTAACCGAAACGGAATTTAAGACCGCATGCCAGGCAGGTAAGCACGCCGACGATCACACCGATGACCATGGCCCAAAGCGGGGAGACCACGTCGGCCGCCGGGGTGATGCCGACCAAGCCGGCCACCATGCCGGAAGCCGCGCCGACCGCCGTGTAGTGGCCTGTGCGAATCTTTTCGGTGAACCCCCAGCTCAGCATCGCCGTTGCAGCGCAAAGCGAGGTGCTCACCCACGCGTAGCCGGCGGCACCGTTGGCCGCGAACGCCGAGCCCGAGTTGAAGCCGAACCAGCCGAACCAAAGCAGGAACGCGCCGAGCATGACGAAGGGAACGTTGTGCGGGCGGATCGAGGCTTTGCCGAAGTCGCGCCGCTTGCCGATTAAGAGGACAATGACCAGCGCCGCCACGGCCGCATTGATATGAACGACGGTGCCGCCGGCGAAATCATGGACGGGCGCGCCGATGAATCTGGAGATCGGGCCGTGCGCCGAAAGCAGGCCGCCGTTGAAGACCATGTGGGCCATGGGTGCGTAATCGAGCGTGACCCAGATGGCGACGAAAATCATCCATGTGCTGTATTTGATGCGTTCCGCGAGCGCCCCGGAAATGAGGGCGACGGTGATCATCGCGAACGCCAGCTGGAAGGCGACATCGATGCTCACCGGATATTTGTTGCCGTTGGAGGTCAGGCCGGTGGCGGTGAAAACGCCGTCCTTGCCGGCCTTCATCGTGTCACCAAGCAGGAAGCCGGTGGACGGTTCACCGAAGATACCGCCGATGTCCTTGCCTCCCCAGGAAATCGACCAGCCCCACAGGGCCCAGATCACGGTGCTCACCGCGAGCGCACCGGCCGAGAGCATCAGCATGTTGAGCACGGCCTTGCGGCGCACCATGCCCCCGTAGAAGAACGCCACTGCAGGCGTCATCAGAAAGACGAGCGACGCCGCGATCAGCATCCATGCGGCATTTCCTGTATCCATGTCGTGTCCCCTCACCAACCCCAAACGCGTACCTGGTCTGGTGCGCGAATCATATGGGAACATACAACACGGTCAGGGTAAGGAGAAGTTTGACACGAGGTTACGGCGATGTAAAGCACGCACCATCGCCGAAACATGATGGTTACGTATCAGGCAGGATTGCCGGTTCCATGCAGAGAAAATCACAAAATCACGCCTCAAACTGTGATTAGCTCCGCACATTCGCATCGGATACAGAGCTAATCACAAAATAAGCCCCAATACTGTGATTAACTCTGCATATCCATGCCCGATACAGAGCTAATCACATAATGAGGCCTGAAACTGTGATTAACCCAGCACACCCACAACACAAATCACACAACCACACCCAAAACCGTGATTAACCCCGCACACCCACAACACAAATCACACAACCACACCCAAAACCGTGATTAACCCTGCACAATCCGTTCCGTACAGAGAAAATCACACTATCTGTCCGACGATACGAAACCGCGCACCAACCATTTGCTGGCTGATGCGCGGCTGAAGTTTAGCGTCTCGTACAAATTACACTGACTTGCCTCAGGCGAGAATGCCGTCGACGAAGCCTTCCGGGTCGAAGGGGGCGAGATCGTCGGGGCCTTCGCCGAGACCGACGAGCTTGACCGGTACCTTGAGCTCCTGCTGCACGGAGATGACGATGCCGCCCTTGGCCGAGCCGTCGAGCTTGGAGAGCACCACGCCGGTGATGCCGATGGCCTGCGCGAAGACCTTGGCCTGCTCCATGCCGTTCTGGCCGGTAACTGCGTCGAGCACGAGCAGCACTTCGCTCACCGGCAGGTTCTTTTCGGTCACACGGCGAATCTTGCCGAGCTCGTCCATCAGGTTGGCCTTGTTCTGCAGGCGGCCGGCGGTATCGATGATCAGCACGTCGGTGCCGTTCTCCTTGGCCTGCTTGGAGGCGTCGAACGCGACCGAGGCCGGATCCCCGCCCTCTTTGGCGCTGCGGACGACGGGCACGCCGACCTTCTGCCCCCAGGTCTCAAGCTGGTCGGCGGCGGCGGCGCGGAAGGTGTCGGCTGCGGCGAGCATGACGGATTTGCCTTCCGAGACGAACAGGCGCGCGAGCTTACCGGCGGTCGTGGTCTTGCCGGTGCCGTTGACGCCGACCATGATGATGACACTCGGCTTCTTGGCGTCGGGCTTGTCGGCCTCGAGCGCGCGGTCGGGTTGGGAATCGACCAGGTCGATCAGCTTGGAACGCAAAGCCTCGCGCACGGCCTTCGTCTCTGAGGTGCCGGTGATACGGGCGTCGTTGCGCAGCTCGCTAACCAACTTTTCGCTGGCAACGCTGCCAACATCGGCCAGCAACAACGTGTCCTCGACGTCCTCCCAGTCGGATTCGGAAAGCTGGTCCTTGGCAAGAATGTTGAAGAGCGCACGGCCGAACGGATTCGATGACTTGCTGAGCCTCTCCTTGAGCCGAACAACGCGCGAGGCCTTGGGCTCCGGCGTTTCGACGCTTAGCGAGGGGGCAACGTTATCGGCAGAACCTTCAGCGGCCGAATCCGAGGCAGCCGCCTCTTCGGAAGTACCTTCCGCCAAAGTCGTTGACTGGGATTCGTCATTCCCGGCAACACCGGATTCCGGCTTCTTCGATTCGTCAGGACTCTGGGCATTGACCTTTTCAACAGGGCTTGCGGCTTCAGGTGATTTTTTATCATTATCATCACCGACAGCACTTGGCGAGCCGGAACCGGCAGTCTTCGCCTCTTCGGGAACGTTGGAACTCTGGCTATTCGCTTCATTTTTCTTGTGCGAATGCATAATCAGCACGGCCACGGCGATAAGCACGATGGCGATAACCACCAGCGCCGCGACAATCAGCATCGGATTCATAGTAAGACTCATGACTCCAGATTATCCGCACACCCGAACGGGAACCGAAACGGCTTCGCGGATGCACGCCGAATTCATCCGTTGCCGAAAAAGAACAGACCACATCGCCAGCCGACAATACCCTTGCTGCCGAATGCCGCCCCAAAATGCCGCCTCGGATTTAGACTTATATACATGGCCACGATTTACGATGTTGCAAAGGAAGCAGGTGTCTCCAAATCCACCGTTTCCTATGTCCTTTCCGGCAGCAAGCTGATTCAGGAGAAAACCGCGGACCGGGTTCGCAAAGCGGCGAAAAAAATCGGATATTCCGCAAATTATGCGGCCAAAACCCTTTCCACCTCAAAAACGAATACGATCGGCATCCTCGCCCCGAAACACGATAAACATTTCTTTTCGCTTTCGTTCGGCGCCTACCTTTACAGTTTGTCGCAATATATCCGCGAACAAGGATTCGACACGTTGCTGCTCACCGACGACGATGGCGTGGAGGCACTGGAAAGAACGGCAAACAGCAAACGCGTGGACGGCATCATCATCATGGATATTCGCGACGACGACCCGCGGGTGAAGGCGGCCGCGCACTCCGGCATCCCTACCGTGCTGTTGGGCAAACCTCATGATGCGTGCGGGCTCGATGTCGTGGATACGGATTTCGGCCAGATTGCGGCGGTTTTGGTGGACCATCTGGCCAACGCCGGCCACCGCGACGTTCTCTTCATCGGCTGGCCGCAACCGTTGTACGACAGTGAAGTGAATTATGCCACCCGCTTCAGAAGCGCTGCACTGGCGGAAGCGCAGAACAGAAACATGCGGCTACACGTCATTTGCCCCACATCGGACACGGCGAACATGGCACACGAGTTACACGCGAATCTCAAAAGCCATCCCGAAAGCACCGCGGTCATCATTCACAACGACGCCGTGCTCATCGGCTCCCCGCAGATCTTCAACCGACTGGAAATCAGCATTCCCAAAGACCTTTCGCTGGTGACCGTCATCCCCGACCAGATGGGCATAGGAATGCACCTTCAATACGATGCGGTCATCGTCCATCTCGACGAGGTCGCGAAGGAAACCGTCGACATGCTGATCGATCGCATCGCCCATCCGAACGCCCCCGCCCGTCAACGGCTTATCATGCACCCGCTTTCGCTGACGGGTTCAGTCAATAACATTCAATGAATAATATTCAATAAGAAAAACACAATGGGGTTCGGCCCTGTGGCGGAACTCGAATCATCTCGAACCCGCCACAGCGGACGAACCCCATCTCTATCCAGATATATTCAGATATATTCAGATATCAGAGCTTGCCTGCAAGCCCATGGTCTTTGCCGTTACGGGAGAATACGGGAATGCTCTCCACCGGCGCGGCAACCGTGACGGATTGCCCGCCAAGGTAGGTCGTGCCGTCGCGCAGATCCTCCCAGATAACCTCGTCGCCCCCGGGAAGATAGACTTCCCGTTGCACGGCGCCAAAGCGCAGGACCGGAGCAACCAGAAGATCCGCGCCGAACATGTATTCGTCATTGATGTCGGCGGCGGCCTCATCCTCCGGGAATTCATAGAACAGGCCTCGCATCAGGGGCTGGCCGTCGGCATGAGCCTGCCCGAACAGCTCACGCAGATACGGACGAAGCGTTTCACGCACTCCGATGAACTTGACCAGCACCTCCTCGACCCGCCTACCCATGCTCCATGGCTCGTTGTCGGCTCCGCTGGGTAGCCGCGGCGAGCCATCCGCCGCAGTGACGGGCTTCTTCATGCTTCCGTCCGGCTGCGCCTGCGAGCGATCGCCATGATTGCGCATAATCGGGCTGAAACAGGAAAACTGCGCCCAGCGAAGGAAGAGCTCACGGAAATAGTCCGAGTCGATATCGCCGTCGTGGAACCCGCCCATATCGGTGGTGAACCAGGGTATGCCCGCCATGCCCATGTGGACCGCACATGTGATCTGGCACTGCAGGTCTTCGAAGGTGGAACCGACATCACCGGACCATACCAAAGCACCGTACTTCTGCGAACCCGCCCAGGCGCAACGAGTCAGGTTGACGATCTGCCCCTTGCGCCCGTCGGCGATCTGGCCTTCGTAGAACCCACGGTTATATTCCCGCGGATAGATATTGCCCACCTGCTGGTTCGCGCCCGCATAATAGCGGTAATTGGCGAAATCATAGACCCCGTATTCGGGTTCGGCCTCGTCCAGCCAGAACGCGTCGACACCGAGATCGGCATAGTTGCGCTTGCATGCATCCCACACATAGGCGCGGGCGCGCGGATTCGTGGCATCGTAGAATTGGCACGGCTCGACAAACATCATGCCGAGGTCCTCGCCGCTTTCGGCTTTGACCAGAAGATTCCGGCTTTTCATATCGGCATAGTTCTCGGATTTGACCGAAACCTGCGGCCAGACCGAGACCATGACTTTGATTCCGAGGCTATGCAGCTCATCGCACATCGCCTTGGGGTCGGGCCAGAACTCGCGTTCAAACCGGTAGTCGCCCATATGCGGCCAATGGAAGAAGTCGATGACGATGACATCAAGCGGGATGTCCTTTTCCTTGAAACGGTGAGCGACATCGAGCACCTGCTGCTGATTGTAGTAGCGCAGTTTGCACTGCCAGAATCCCAGCGCCCAATCCGGCATTTGGGGCGCGTGGCCGGTGGCATCGGCATAGTTCGACTCGATGGCGGCAGGGGTGTCGCCGGCGGTGACCCAATAATCGATCTGCCTGGCGGATTGGGCCTGCCAGACCGTCCGGTTACGCGCAAACGTCACCGAGCCGATCGCCGGATTGTTCCACAGGAAACCATACCCTGCCGAAGACACGACAAACGGCACCGAAGCCTGGGAATTGCGGTGTGCCAGCTCGAACACGGACCCCTTGAGATCCATAACCGACTGCTGGTACTCGCCCATGCCGTAAAGATGCTCATCCTGGGGAGCGACGAAAGAGGCCGTCACCGCATGGTCGCCGCCGATGATCGGCCGGTAGTCGCGAGCCTTCAGTTCCAGCGATCCGCCGTCGGGCAACTCCCGGAACAGCAGCGTGCCGTCGCTCTTCCAGAAACTCAGTTCGCAACGGAAGACCTCGTATCCACACGATCCGGACATCCAATGCCTTTCGTGCGCTTTCACGACGATCGACCCGCACGTAAGGCTCGCCTCGCCACGTTCGGGATCGATGGAAGCTTCGACCTTGCAATCGCCGAAATCCTCAGCGCCGGGTTTTTGCAAAGCCCAGTCCGCGTCTGCAGGCTCGTGCATGGAGGATGCACGCACGCGCACACCGTCCCTGCCCCAAGCCTCGATGCGCAGATATTCGCCGTCCGACGTCCACGTCAGGCTGTGGCCGGAATCATCGGTTTCAAATCGCGTTTGAGCCGTCAGCGCCTTTCCTGTACTTTCAGAACCCATAGATATTGAACCTCCTTGTTGATCTTTCACTGTATTTGTTGTACTCGAAAACTTTGCCGTGTCATCAATCCTTGACCGCACCCGCCGTGACTCCCGCAGCGACGTATTTCTGCGCGACAAGCAACAGCAGCGCGGCGGGCAGCGACGCAATGGTGGCGGTGGCCATCAACGGCCCCCACTCCTGGTTCTGCGCACCGATATAGTCGTAAAGCCCCATGGTGATGGGTCGGTTCGGGCCACCGCCGGAGTCCAGTGTCGAAGCGAACATGAAGTCCGACCACGCCCATAAAAACGAGAACAGGGACGTGGTCACCACGGAATTACGCGACAGCGGCAGCACGATACGAGTGAAAATACGCCAGTTGCCGGCGCCGTCCAGTTTGGCCGCCTCAATCAGCGAACGCGGTATGCCGGCCATGAACGAGGTTTCCAGCATGACCGCAAACGGCACCGCCACAGTCGTGTCGGCAAGAATCAAGCCCCATACGGTATCGAGAATGCCGATCTTGTCGTAGATCTGATAGAAACCGAGCGCCATGACCACGGCAGGGATCATCTGCACCAGAACCAGCACGAAATTCATCGTCTTGTTGCCCGCAGCGTGCAAGAAGGCGATGCCATACGAGGCCGGCAATGCGATGGCCAGCGTCAGCAACACGCAGCACACCGAAATGAACAGCGACATTGCCAGATAACCCATCTCGCCGCGGAACGCGGAAACATAGTTGTCCAGCGTGAAATCCTTGGGATAGAAACTTCCAGAACGTATGGACCGGCGTTGGGTGAAGGAAATATTGACCATCCAGTAGACGGGGAAAAGCATGATGGCGGTCAGCACGATGCCGATCAGCGTCTTATACCAAGTAGAACGATGTTTCATCGTATTCACTCCTCCTCATCGTGACGCTGGACCCATAGGTAAATGAACGCGAAGCATAGGGCGACCACTATCAAAACCGTTCCCAGCACCGAAGCTTCGGAATATTTGATGACTGCGGAATGCCCTTTGCCGAAGGCCATCGCGTACGACCAGGTCGCCAACGTCTGCGAAGTGCCGCTGCCCTGGGTCATAATCCAGATGATGTCCACGGTTTTGAGGGTATAAACGAAGCCGAGAAGCAGGGTGATGAGCGTCACCGGCTTGAGTAGCGGGAAGACGATCTTCCAGAATTGCTGCCAAGCGTTGCAGCCGTCCAGCGCCGATGCCTCGTACAGGTCCTTGTTGATGTTTTGCAAACCTGAATAGAGAATGACGAGGTTGAAAGGGATTCCAAGCCAGATATTGGCGATGATCACGGAGACGAGCGAATGGTCGGCCTGCAGCCACCATATCGGGCTTACCCCGAAGAAGCCGAGGATTTCGTTGGCCACACCGTGATCGGCATCGAGCATCCATTGCCAGATCGTGCCGGATATCATAGGCGGCAACAGCCACGGCACCAGGAATACCCCTCGCAGGAAGCCCGACAGCTTGAAATTCTGATTGAAGAAGACGGCGAGCGCCAGGCCGATCGCGTACTGGAAGGCAATCGAGAAAACCACGAAAATCAAGGTCTGGGCCAAGGTCTTCCAAAATTCCGAGGTGCTCAACACCTCCCTGAAAATATCGAAACCCACAAACGGCGCATCGCCGGTGACGAACGTCTTTCTGGTGAAACGGTGGAGACTCATGGAAATGTTTTCCAAAAGCGGCATCAAATAAAATACCAGCAGATAGATTATCAACGGTGCGGTGAACCCAATGGCCGCCCAAGTAGTGGCTTTTATCCTTTTGCGATGCGGCTCGCGCAGGCTCGACGACCTATCTGCAGAGCCGCGGTGGAAAACTGAAGCCGAAGCGTCTTTCACGCCTTCCGCAGTCATAGACACAATAAACCCCTTGTCATCAATATGAATGGTAAAAATAAAATGTTCGAAAGCCGGGATTCGGGAAGGGAGATTCCGCTTCCCGAACCATAGGTTTCATGTTCACAATCCCTGAGCCACGCATGCCATACGCGCCATACGAGCCATACGTGCCATATGCGCTACGCGCACCATACGCGCCATATGCGCTACACGCGCTACACGCACCACGGACACGATGCGTGCTCACAAACCTCACTGACGCAGTCAGGGCTTGAACAGGGTTGAACAGGGCTTGAACAGCCCGAATCGAAATGCCGAACGCATTGAACGGCTTTGAGACCTCAGGAATTGAGCGCTTTCTGAAGCTGCTCGGAAAGATCGGCCGAGGTCGTCTCATACTGCAAACCAACCTTCGCCGTACGACCGACGACCTTGTCGGCAATCGGCATCCACGGTTGCCACATCGGGTTCTTCGCAACCTGCTGCTCACGAACGGATTTCTTCGATGCGAAGTACCCCAGTGCATCCGCGACCTGCGGCAGGTTCTTGTCGCCGGTCAGGCAGTTGATCATGCCGGCCGCCAGCTTGACCCGGTCCTTATTGGCCTTCTTATGGGTGGGTAGAGTGATGAACTCGCCGCCCGTTACGCCGGCCGCAATGCCGCCATGCTTGCCGGGAAGCGGAATCAGCTTGTAACCGTTCTTCGCGCCCTCCTCGGACTGCCACGAGCCATTTTCGGCGAATCCGTATTCACCGGTCAGGAACACGTCCCATGCCGCCGACTGGTTGTCGGTGGCGGCGGACTTCGGAGCCCAGCCTTGCTTGACCCAGCTGCTGAGCAGGTCGTAGGAGTCCTGCTTGGCCGTTCCCTTGTTCACGTCCTTGAGATCGCCGCCGGCGCTCAGGAACCAAGGCAGATATTGGAACACGCCTTCCTCACCGGTAATTCCCGAGAAGGTTATGCCCTTCGCCCCGGAATCGACGACCTTTTTGATGGCGGCGTTGAGCGAATCCCAATCCTTGATGGCGGATACATCGACACCGGCCTTTTCGATGATCTTGGGGTTGTACCAAAGACCCAACGCGTTGGCACCGAAAGCGAGGCCGTATTGTCCCCCATCGATCTTGCCCGGTCCTTGGATATTGGAGTCGAAGCCGTCGACCTTGACACCCGAATCCTTCAGGTTGGCGATGAGCCCGGAATCCTGGGCACCGACGACGAACGGGTTGTCGATAATCGCGATATCAGGCGCATTATCTGCTTTCACTGCCGTGGTGAGCTGGTTCAGCACATCGTTCTGCGGCATCGACCGGCGCTGGATGCGATAACCTGCGGGTGCGCACTTGGTCACCTGTTTGTCCCAAGGAGATCCGGCCTTGCGATTCGTGTACGGGTCCCAGAATTGCAATACTTTATTATCAGCGCTTTGCGAGGCGTTTCCGCACGCCCCGGCTCCAAGCAGAACACCGGCGGACGCCACACCGGCGAGAATTCTTTTGACCGATTTCCCAATTCGCGTTTTCCTGATTTTCGGACTTTCCACGTTCGCTCCTTATATAAATTCGTTACATCTATGTACAAAGCCGTTTCAAAAATCCTTTTTTGGACCGGTCCAAAACACCGTATACCACTTTTCGCCAAATCGCAAATACACATTGAGCAATCGGACGCAAATCTCGTGACACAGCAAACGAAATAGCTCAACGACATGGATACTCATTCGCTTGAGATCACCGGTCTGGCATGAGTTTGCTTACGCTGACCCATGGCGAGAAAAAGACGGAAATTCGCACGGTCTCTGTTGCCCATCACAAGTGAGCGCGAAACGCGGCACAGACGCATACCCAAACCGGGGCATTTAAAATCACCCTCTCTAACCAGGCCGGTCTTATTTTTAACGCCCCGGTTTGGGTGTACGCCGCATACAATGTAACTATGTCGAATGCTTCCAGAATGACCTCGTACCAGCGACGCGAGCAGCTCATCACCATCGGTCGCGGGCTTTTCGCCGCCAAAGGCTACGAAGCGGTGAGCGTCGAGGAAATCGCGGCCGCCGCGAAGGTCTCGAAACCCATCGTCTACGAGCACTTCGGAGGCAAGGAAGGCCTTTATGCCGTCATCGTCGACCGTGAAATGCAGAAACTCACCAGCACGCTGATCGACGCGCTTTCCGCCGGCGACATCCATCCGCGCCAGATCGTGGAGCGCACGGCCCTGGCTCTGCTCACCTATATCGAGGAAAACTCGGAGGGTTTCAACGTGCTCGTGCGCGACTCCCCCACCACCGACCCGGCCGGCTCGTTCAGCTCGCTGTTGGGCGACGTGAGCCTGCGCGTCGAGGAAATCCTCACAAAGGCATTCAAACAGCATAAGCTGCCGGCCAAAGGCGTACCGTATTATGCGCAGATGCTCGTGGGGATGACCGTCTTCACCGGCCAGTATTGGGCCGCGAACCAGAAGAAGATCGACAAGGAACAGCTCGCCGCGCATATCGTCAACCTTGCCTGGTACGGCCTTTCGCGCCTCGAGGCCAAACCGAAACTGCGGTTCGAGAGCGATTTGGATGCCAAGGATGACGGTAAAAACAACAAGAACAAAAAGGATGCCACCAAAAACAATGGTGACACTGACACCGTAACTGATAACAAGAACGACGCCAAGGATGCCAATCTCAACAGCGGAAAAGACTCTGGCACGGGAAAGCACGTGGACGGCAATCACCACGATTCCGGCAACGATCAATAACACGACCGCTTCGCAGAGAATCGTTCGTAGGAAGCCATACACAGCATCTGCGGTCTACAGAGTCTGATGCACGAGAGCGCTTGTCACCGACAACATCAGTTCATTCGGACCGGTGTCAATTCCGGAAAGGCAAGTCTCAGAAGGTGCGAATAAATCAGACAATATGCATAGTTTGACTCATAACAATTCCAACAGCTTATGGTGAATGCGGCGCAATTCATGTCCGTGTACGCACATTCTCAGGCTCGCATGGTAAATTGTCTTTTGTTTGTCACACCAACGTGGCAAACATCCATTAACGAGGAAACATGGCACAAACTAGTTCGAAAACGCTCACCTTCGTGGTGCCCGCCTTCAATATGGACACCTACCTTGAGCGTTGTGTTTCATCGTTAACCGCAAACCCCGACAGCGATGACATCGAGGTGCTGATCGTCGATGACGGCTCGTCCGATGGCACGCCGGAACTCGCGGATCGCCTCGCCGCAGCAAAACCCGGAATCATCCACGTCATCCACCAGAAAAACAAAGGTCATGGCGGCGCGGTCAACACCGGCATCGCCAACGCCGAAGGCATGTATTTGAAGGTCGTCGACGCCGACGATTGGGTGGGTGCAGCCTCGCTTGGCCGGCTGATGGACGTCATGCGCCGGCAACGCAACGCCAGCGAACCGATCGATCTGTTCGTCACCGATTATGTCTACGACAAAGTCGGCAAGCGACGCAAGCACATCGTCAAATTCGACAACGTGATGGACGCGGACAAGCGTTTGGGCTGGGACGATCTCAAGCGTTTCGGCATCACACAATACATGATCATGCACGCACTCATCTTCCGCTCCGATGTTCTGCGCAAAGCCCAGACCCAGCTGCCCGAGCACACGTTCTATGTCGATTTCATCTACGCCTACCAGCCGTTCCCGTGGGTCAAATCGCTGATGTACATCAGCACGCCGTTCTACCACTATTTCATCGGACGCGACGGGCAGAGCGTGCAGACCGACGTGATGATCCGGCGCGTGGACCAGCTGGTGCGCGTCAACCGCGCCATGGTCGCCGCAACCCCCGAACGCAAGAACGTCTCCGACGGCCTCTACCGCTATATGATCCACTTTCTCTCCATCGAGAGTGTCGTCGCGAGCGTGTTTCTCATCCTCTCCCGCAACCCCGCGAACTACCAGATCAAGCGAGAACTCTGGGAGAACCTGCGTGCCGTTTCGCCGCAAATCTCGCGCGACGTTCGCCGCCAGCTGCCTGCACGCGCCATCAATCTGCCCGGTTCACTCGGTCGTTGGATCATCCGCAAGGGTTATCATATTGCGGAAAACATTATCGGATTCAACTAAATCAATCCATCTGAGAATCCAAGGGCATATTAAAAACACCGGATACAAACAATGAGCGCGATTCGACGAAACCCAACAATCATGCTCTTTTCAAATTCTGGAATACCGCACGAAATTCCGTACAACAATACGATATCGATACCTTCAACATTGTCTCCATTCCCGCGTCACAATTCAGAAGGAACGACTTCCTGATCTGAATTCCGACTTACTTGAATTGCAGATAGCGCACGAACGCGCGGGGATGGTCTTTGCCGCTTTGGACATTGCAAAACCCGAAGAATGTGTGATCAGGCAGGCCTTTCGCCTTCCAGACCTGCGAGCGGGAAAGGTCGAAGCCGATAGCGCTTTGCGCATTCGTAGCCGGGGCGCCATGCGCATCGACCAGAACCCCCATGCCCAAGTAGCGTTTGAGCTCCGAGGCGGCGAGGACCTCTGCGGGCTTGTTGACCAAGCCACGCTTGTTGAGCGTCATCATCGTCTTTTTATCGGTGACGATGCCATTGAGCTGACCAGCCGAGATCTGGGTCATGATTTTCGGCGAATCGTCGGTATAACTGTTTTTGCCCAAGGTCAGGTCACTGCCAAAGTCCGCCAGACGCGCATCCTTGAGGTTATCGTATTTCACGAATCCGTCTTGCAACGCGCCGATTTGCCGGGAATACTGGCGCATATTCACCGCCTGAAGCGTGAAGACCGGAGTGGGCGGCTTGGTCAGGTACGTGACCACCAGCGAAATGACGACGACGAGCGCGACGATGACCGCAATCGTGCCCAGCAGGAAATGCTGGACGAAAAACGTCCCTTTCTGCCCAGCGGGCAACTGGCGAAACGTGGTCCATTTGGACTGGCCGACGTAGACGTTCTCCTTGGCAAGACCTGAGACGGCCGCGCGTTGATCGGCGCTCAATAGAGTGCTGTCCGCGATTCGGGAGGCTGCGGCTTGATCGCTGACGGATTTACCGTGCGATGGGCGTTCGCTCGCCCCACCGTTAACAGACGTGCCGTTCACCGGGTTATCGGTCAAAGCCCTGCCGCCGTTTGCGGGCTTACCGCCAACAGATCTGTGATTCGACGATCTTTCATCGGTAAGCCCGCCATTCTCGTCATGCCCTTCGTACGTTCCGTTTTCACGGTTATCGCCGTTTTCGCCATGATCCTCGGCCACAATACTTCCTCAGACGATCTTGGGCATCGGGGTCGTGAGCGAGGTGGTGAGATTGACCTGCACCACGCCGGCGCCGAAATGCGGCTCGACTTTTTTGAGCGTGACAGTGCGCTCGTCGGCTGCGGCGGAATCGTTGTCGGTCATCGTGGCCGGGGACTTCACTGCCACCACCGCAAGGTCGTCAACGCTCGTACCGACACCGTTGCAAAGCTCGGTCGCGGTGGCAAGGGATTCGGCAAAACCTTCTTTGAACAACACACGGTCAGCCGGCACGCCGTAAGCGTTGTCGGCAATCCACTTCACGTCCTCGACCAGGCCCATGCCCTTGTGGCTGGCACGGTTATTGCTCGCTTCAGGATCGTTGGCATCGGCAGATGCGTTGATCGCGTCGGCGGCATCATTCGCGCCATCAAGCGCACCCACAAACGCATCGAGCTGCGGGGCTAGCGCCTCGCCGCCGTCGCGGAAGAGATTGCCGATAATGGGCTCACGGAAGTCGAGCGATTTGGCCGTATCGCGCAGTGAAGCGATCTGATCGTCCTCGCCGTCCCAGAGGTTGACCAACGGGAAGGTGGGAATGCCAAGGCTTTCAAGGCGATGGACATGGAAGGGATAGCGCCAGGCGAGCTTCGGGTCGTCGCGCCAGGTCGAGGCGCGGGTGACCACCACGGCGGCGGCGGGCCATTGCGCTCCATACTCGCGACAAGCGATATCGAGCCATTTTTGTGCGCCGGCGTCGGCACCGTACCCGGCCTCAACCACCACCACGTCATGCAGGGCGCAGGCCATCTCAACGGAAATCAGGCTGGGGATGCCCAGCGACACGTTGGCGAACGGACCGCAGTGCACGTAGACGGGCGAACCGTTGACCGTCTCGGTCTTGGCGGGCTTCACCGCGTCGGCAAGGATGCCGGTGATGCGCCACAAATCGATGAACTCTCCGAAGGTAACGGGGCTGCCTTCCTTGGTACCGGCGACCATCTTGGAGACGCGTTCGGCGATCTCATCCATGGAATGCGAAAGCACGACGATCTGCATCAACTCGCAGGTCGGGGTCAAAACGACGCGCTCAGGTACGTTGCCCTTATTGCGGTCGACGGTGATCTGGCGCAGCGAGCGCGACGGCACTTCGGAGACGCGCGGGACCAGAATCGTGTCGATGCGTCCCTCGTCCACGGCCTTCTCCGCGAAGGAAACCAGCAGGTTCTGCGCGTTTTCGATGGCGGCCATCTCCCCGCACAGCCCCCAGTCGATCAGCTCAGGGTGCGAAAGCGAGGACTTGCCGCCGCCTGAGGCCCCACCTTTGGAACCGGCCGCGGTGATGCCCATGCTCGGCTGGCGCAGCACGGCGGTCGCATCGATGCCACGGGCACGCAACGCATCGATCAACGCGATGGTGGTGGTGGTCTTGCCCTCGCCGCGCGAGGCCTTCAACGGGGTGTCGGCAGTGACGAGAATGACCTGCCCGCGCTTGCGCGGTTCGTCGGCGTGGTTTTCCAAATAATCGAGGTACCCGAACGCGTCGATTTTCTGGACCAGCCCGTACTGGGTCGTGAATTGATCAATCAATGCCATGCCATACCTGCTTTCAATGCGCGTATAGATTATCTCAAGTTACGAGATTGTATCGTTACTTATTTCAGCTATACCAACCAATGAACCGTGCCGATAAACCCGCAGCCAATACTGTAAGCCTATCAGCAACCGCGTCCGCAGAGGGCTGCGCGACCAGAACAACTGCCGATAGCCGGCACCAACTGCCGGCGTCCGAACCAACCTGCCGGCACCAACTGCCAGCGCCCGAATCGACTGTTCCTGCCTCTAACCCAATAGGAAAAACTAGTTGCACATGGGTTGGGGGCAGAAACCGACAACAATGCCCCTAACCCTACGATAAAAGACAGATGCACACGGGTTAGAGGCAGAAACCAACAATTTGCCCCCAACCCTAACGGAACCCTCGGTTCTGCATGGGTTAGGGGCACCAATGAATCGTTGCAGAAGCCTCTGCTCAGTTGTCGGAACGGTCGAAGCCGTTGGACATGCCCATCGAGACCGTGTAGAGCACCGTATCCAGAAGCGAATCGGTCTCCTTCTTAATCTGGTCGGCCATCGACTGGTTGGCGGCGCGCAGGATCTCGCGCACCTCGGCGTTGCGGGTGGCGGCGATGACCTGGTCGGGCTCCATCGGTTCGACGTCACCGTCCGGATTGCCGGCGTTGAGTTCGGCCTGGGCCATCGATTCGGCAGTGGCCTCCTTGTCTCCGCCGAGCTTAGCGACCTGCTCGTCGGTGGCGGCAACCATGCGATGCGCCATGCCGCCGGTCAGCTCCTGATAGCGCTCGATGGCGTTGGCGGTCTTGGCGAACGCGGAATCGCAAAGCGCCGCGATGATGCGGTTGGCCCAGTAGAAGTTCTCACTGGTCACGCGGGTGGTGGTGGCCTCAAGATAGGCCGGCGTGGTGTCGACGTTCGGATAGAACGGCACCAGCGCGTTGAACGGATTGGAACCGTAGGAAATCCACTGGATGGCGCGGTCGGACTGCGGGCGGTACGGACGAATCTGGATCACCGAAAGCTGCGACTGGCGGTTGATGCCGATGGTGCGGTACATGTGGCGGGTGTGCTCGTCGCCGCGGTGGCCATACGGATCGTAAGGCGTGCCCTGATAGTGCGAACTCAGCACGTACTTGACGTCCTCGATAGTGACCTTGCGCTCCGGCTGGCGCGCCCACGGAATGTCATCGGACTCCGGGGTATGGTCGGCCTCGGGCCCGTCCCAGACCTCGTCGTAGGGGTTGAGGAAACGCTGCATGAACCAGGCGCGCGGGGTGTTGTAGACGTGGTCGGAATCGGAGTGCGAGCCGAAGGCGTCGCGCGGGTTGAACGGCGTGGTGGCCTCGACGGCGAGGTCAAGATGATTGGCCTCGATGAACTCGTTCAGGTCGGCCGAGCACATGCAGTTCTCCTGCTCGCCCAAGGCATCCTCAAGATCGAATTCGTCGATGCCCAGCTGGTTCGGCATGGTGACGTAGGCCTCGTCCGGCACACGCTTGGCGATCCAATGGTGGCCGCCTACGGTCTCAAGCCACCAAATCTCGTTGGAATCGCTGAAGGCGACGCCGTTCATCTCGTAAGTGCCATACTGCTCAAGCAGGGAGCCCAAGCGTTTGACGCCTTCGCGGGCGGTCTTGATATAGGGCAGGACGATGGTAAGGAAGTCCTCTTCGCCGATGCCGCCGGCGACTTCGGGCACGTAGCCGTCTTCGCCCTCCTTGCCTTGGGCTTTGGCAAGTTCTACGAACGGGTCGGCGCCCAGCACGCGTTCGTTGGTGGTCAGCGTCTCGGTGGCGCTCATGGCCACATTCGCCTCGTTGACGCCGGCCTCGCCCCAGATGCCGTCCTTGGTGTCGGCGTTGGGCATGGAGGTATATTGCATCGGGTTGCTGGGAAGCTCGACCTCGACGTGGCTCAGCACGCTGCGGTAATGGCGCGGCTGGTCCTCGGGCTTGATGACGACGAAACGCTTGGGGTTGAACTCCCCGTTCGCCGAATCCTCGTTGCGGGCGATGATGGTCGAGCCGTCATAGCTCGCATCCTTGCCGACCAGAATGGTGGTGCATGCCATAATTGTTTCCTCTCATGAAATGAAATGGCCAAGTGCTGATTACTAATCATAACGACTGGATGCCAATACTGTTTTCATGATAGATGCCTGCTCGCACATGAAGATCATCTTGGGTCAGAACCAACCCCACTGCTCTGTTCGGGTCGACTGTGCGCCTCTGCACGCACAAATCCGTAATCCCCAACCGCCTATTCCCCATATTGGACGCCTGTTGGTGCCACCAAGATACCCAAAATACGCAGAATGGAGGCCATATTCGTAAAAAACGGGCATCTTGGTGCACCAAGATGCCCGAAAAATGGCAATTGCGGGGTTAATCTTCGAAAAACAGGGGACTTGGTGGCACCAACATCACAATAATGACCGGTTTGGGGAGGATGGCACCTCGGAATCGGGAACCTTGATATTCGCAGGCGTGAAACCGGAGGACGGCCAGCGGATTCCAACCCACGTGGGCGCTTTTATTTCGTCGGATTGCCGATAAGCGTAATCTCGGCGTCATCGATAGGACCGCCATAATCAAGAATCTTATGGTACAAGTCGTTGAGCCAGAAGCCCTGCCGCATATCCGGCAACGGTTCAGGTGTGGCCCAGACGTGCAGAATGTAGCCGTGAGGCTTGTCGGGCGGCGTCGGACCGTTGTAGCGCATAGTGACCGCAGGATTATCGGAACCGACGAATTTGCTGGCCGCGCTGGTCCGTCCCTGCGTTGCCTCCGGAATCATCACCGGAAGCGTGCGTGAGAAGTCCGGCGGGATCTGCAATGCGTGGGAATCATTGAAGTCGAACATCAATGCATCGACCGGCACATTGGCCGCCGACCAGTGAATCCATTCGAAACCGCAGACCGGAATCGAATCCGGATCGGTTACCTGCCAATGCAGGTATTGCATACCCTCGCGCAACTCGTCGATGTAGAAGGGGAACGAAACGATCGGCGTGCCGTCGACTTTGTTTTCCGGCGCCGCCGCCCCGGTGAAATCATCGGGAATGGTCGTAAAATCTGCTGAAATCTTCATGCTTCAAGTATCGCTCGGGCTTGTGACGAAGGATGCGTCAATGGGCGAACAGAAAACATCGCCTATGAATCCACAACCCAGAACGTAGCGACAGACACTCAGCAAGCCGACAACCAATCAGTCAGATCACGCCAGCAACGCGCAAAGCAGGGCCTCGAAGAGCAGGGTCTGGTTGCCGTTGCCGTTGAGACGGCGACGGGCCACCGATATGGCTTCGAGGCGATCAACCACACCCTGCCGTGTCAGGCGCTCGGCGAGGTTGACCAGGGACGAACGCTTTTCCTTGTTGATAAGCCCGGCCGACTCGACCGCGTTGTTTTGGATCACGGAGACATCACGATAAATACTGGCTACCGTGTTGAGGTCACGGTCGAGTACGTCTCTGCTGCGCCTAGTGGCCCGACGCTTGATGTCGGCCTTTTTGCCGATCTGGTTGAAGGCACCGCGAAGTTGCGGCGGAATCCGGTCCTTCTCGCCCAAGCCATTGACGCGTCGAAACTCGGCTTCCTGCTCCCCCGCCTTTTCCTCGACGTCGTTTTGCGCCTGGGCCTTGGCATTGTCGATGAGTTGGCCGGCGAGCAGCACGGCGTCCGATGCCTTGCTCATATTGAGCACGCCGGAAACCAGTTCGGCTCGATCGCTGCGCACGCGCTCGTTGGTGGCGTAGAGCTTGGCCACGCCGATATGCCCTTCGGCCAGACGTGCACATTGTGCGGCCAGTTTGGGCTCGATATGCGCGTCGGTTTCCAAGAATTTCGCCACCGATTCAGTCGTCGGCACCGCAAGATTGATGACGCGCGTGCGCGAACGGATGGTCGGCAGTACGTCTTCCGCGCTTGGTGCGCACAACAGCCAGATGGTGTGGGGGCTCGGCTCCTCGATTTCCTTCAAGAGCACGTTGGTGGTGCGTTCGAGCATGCGATCGACATCTTCGATGATGATGATCCGCCAAGGTGCGACGCTCGGGGTCTGTTCGGAGGTCTCAATCAGGTCGCGGACCTCGTCGATGCCGATGGTCACCTTGTTGGTTGCCAATATGGTTACGTCAGGATGCGTTCCGGCCAACACCTGCTCGTCGGAACGTTCCGGTTCGTCACTCAGTCCATGGCTTGGGCTTTCTAGAGCAGCCGCAAACGCACGCGCCACGTTGGAACGGCCGGATCCGGGAGGGCCGCAAATCAGCCACGACTGGGCGATGGCCCTGGGATCGCCTGACGCGACGACACGCAGCTGCCCAACCACTTGCTCCTGGCCGACGATCGAGTCCCATACGCTCATTGTTCCTCCACTTGCGTTCTTGACTTCAGCTTATTGCTCGGCAACGATAGATGACGACGACAGCATGACGCCAATCTCTCATATGTCCGGCTCGGAGTCGACGTAATCGTCTGCACGATAGCCGCTACACGACAAATCGCCGCGCACCGGCTCAGCTTTGGCCAATCAACTGCAAAGCGTAAACCACACATCAAGCATTGCCGCGTCAATAGCCAAGCCTGCATACCTGCCCTATAGGCCACACGACCAATCCGTCAGCAGATTATCGGCATCAGCCTGAATCTGCCGCCATACCTCATCAATCGGCTTTGCCGCGTCAATGACCTTGAAACGCGAGCGCTCGGCCACCGCCAGATCAAGGAATGCCTGACGCGTGCGCTGCTGAAACCCGTCGCCGGCCGATTCCATGCGATCTTCGCTGTGCTCAAGACGGTCGTGCGAAACCGCAGGATCCATATCCAGCAGATAGGTGCGTTCCGGCAGCAGGTTGTTCGTCGCCCACAGACTCAGCTTGCGCACTTCCTCTTGCGTCAGCTCCCGTCCACCTGCCTGATAGGCCAGCGACGAATCGATATAGCGGTCGGAAATGACCACGGCCCCACGAGCGAGTGCCGGTCGGATGATTTCGGCCACATGCTGGGCACGGTCGGCAGCGAACAGCAGCGCCTCGGTACGCGGTGCGATATCGCCGCCATGCAGCAACAGCTGTCGCAAAGCGACCCCCAACTCGGTACCTCCCGGCTCACGGGTGACCACAACCTCGCGCCCCAGCTCCTCGACATAGTGCTTCAGTCGCTCGACCTGCGTGGTTTTACCCACCCCGTCGACGCCCTCAAACGAAATAAACACCCCGCTCATAATCCTCAATCCTGCCTAAAACGATCTGTAAAAACGCTCAATCCGTTGCATCAGAACCCCATATTCTTAAGTCCGAACAAATCCAGATCTCCAGTTCAACCTGCTTTCAATATCTATCTTATGTGTGCATCGGATTCTATCATCGATCAAAATAATGGTCTCCGAACGTTCTGTCCCAAGCGCCGACGATAAACACATACCTTCGGGCCAAATCATTACGAATCTTCTTCAGGATTTTCGGCGGAATCTTTCCCCTATTGCGCGCCAGCACCACATCGCCGTCTGCGCCCAGCACAAACTTCGCCATATCCCTGTCGCACCCTTGCGAAACATGCACATGAACCCCGTGGTCTCCATCGTGAACGTTGAATGAAATCTCGTAACCTTTAATAATAAATTTTTCAGTCATCGCCGAACTCCCGATCGTCTTCGCGGGAGCCTTGCACCAGGTCATAATTCAACTTGTAATAATTCAAGAGAAAAGGCATGAAATCATCGGGAAAATTCGAAGAAAGAACATTTCCCTTGTTGTCGAAGACCGCCTTGCGGCCATAATCGACTTCGGTAATCGTAACGGTATCTTCGGTATAGCCCAGCCGAACGCCGTCCATCTCAAAAAGATCATCACATTGCATTTCGCACCTCCTTTCCTCCTGCAATACCGCCAATTGTAGCGGAAAAGCGGGAGGACGAGAAGCACTGCGAACATGGCCAGGACGGTTGGGAACCTCTGTATTCTCGGGTCTGCATTGACCGACTAGCCTTCGCTTACCAGTAGACCTACGCTTGTCGCTATTCGATGCCGTTGACTCTGCCACATTCCGCTCCTTCCGTTCACTCGAAATCACCATTGATTCCATAGAAGCACAAAACGCAAGATTACCGCGGCAAAACAGGGCACTGTGGTCGAATGATAGGGGTTATCCACATTTGAGGCGTGTCGCGGTTTATGCCGAACAGTTATCCACTTTTCTGAAATAACGGCTATCGATTATCCACATTTAGCAAATATCGGATGCAACAATCCTCAATAACCGATAGTGGGCATCAGTTCCCACAGCCCTTTGCAATCAGCATGCATCCCAACATGCAAAGAGCCTTTCCTGAACACAATCGGAAAGGCACAAGACAAGTGTGGGCACGAATTTGTAATCTTTGTCCCGCTTCTTGGAGAAAAACGATTTGAAATATAACGCACGAAGATAAAACCCATGATTCTACTCGGCTCTTCACAACGTCGCCATATCGCAATGTGTCCCGCTCTGAGCAAACAGAAACGGGACACATTCGAGCAATCAATAAGACCTGCCGCTACTTCTTTGCGGGCGTTTTACGGGTCGCGGTTTTCTTGGCGCTCGTCTTGCGCGTGGTCGTTTTACGCGTCGTGGTCCTGGTCGATTTCTTGGCGCTGGCCTTGGCCTTGCTCGTCGTCTTACGCGTCGCTGTCTTGCGACGACCACGGCGCTTGGACGGACCGGCCGCGCGCTTCTCGCTCAACAGCTGGAAGGCAGTGGCCGGGTCGATGGACTCCGGGGTGTACTGCTTGGGAAGCGTGCGATTGGTCTCGCCGTCGGTGATGTAGGCGCCGTAGAAACCGTCCTTGATGGTCACGTTCTTGCCGTTTTCCGGGTCGGCGCCAAGCTCGCGCAGCGGCGGTTTTGCCGCTCCCCTGCCACGCCCGCGGCCATATTTGGGCTGGGCGAACAGTTCCTTGGCCTTCTCCAGGTCGACGGTGAACAGCTCCTCTTCGCTGCCGAGCGAACGCGTCTCGGATTTGCCGTCCGCGCCCTTCTTAGTGAGGTACGGGCCGTAACGCCCGTTGGACGCGGTGACCACGGCCTCGCTGGTCTCGCCGGTTTTGGCATCGGTCTCGTCGTATGTGCCGACTTCGCGCGGCAGGCTCAACAGCTTCAAAGCATCGGCGAGCGTGACCGTATCAGGGCTCATCGTCTTGAATAGTGACGCCATCTTGGGCTTGGCAACCGCGGACTTGGCGGTCTTCTTGGCGCGGGTCTTGGCAGCGGGCTTGGATATCTTGGAACCCTTGCCATCGGCGGAATCAGCGGCATCCCCGGCCTTTGCAGCCTTCGCCGCAGCAGCCTTGGCCTCGTGTTCGGCCTTCATCTCCGCCTCGGCCTCCGGCGAAATCAGCGCGACATACGGTCCGAACCGACCGGTACGAACTTCAACAGTGCCGCCGGTCGCGGGGTCACGCCCGAGCACGCGCGGCCCACCGGCATTGTTCTTGATGAGCTCGTGGCCGGACTCGACGGTCAGCTCGTCAGGAGCCATCGTTTCCGGAATCGAGGCACGTTTGGAATTGCCCTCAGCGTCCAGATTCTTCGTATCCTCGAGATAGGGGCCGTAACGTCCGACGCGCACCTGCAGGCCGTCACCGATCTCGATAGTGTTGATGGCGCGCGCGTCGATGTCGCCGAGCTGCGCGACCTGCTGTTGCAGGCCCTCATGCGCCTCGTCCTGCGATTTCGCCGTACCCTTGCCGTCACCGAAATAGAAACGGGTAAGCCATTCCTTGCTGGTTTCCTTGCCTTGGGCGATCTTGTCAAGCCCGTTTTCCATATCGGCGGTGAACTGATAGTCCACATACTTCGGGAAATTCGTTTCAAGCAGCTTGGTCACCGCAAAAGCCAGCCAAGAGGGAATCAGCGCGCGGCCGCGCTCGTAGACGTAGCCGCGGTCGATGATGGTAGAGATGATGCTGGCATACGTTGACGGACGGCCGATCTCCTTGGCCTCGAGCGTCTTGACCAGCGATGCCTCGGTATAGCGGGCAGGGGGCTGAGTCTCGTGGCCATCGGCGGTCACCGACGTGGCGTTGAGCACCTCACCGGTCTTCATCGGCGGCAGCGCCGCGTTCTCTTCGGACTTGTCCGATTTGCCGGAAGCCTTGGAAGTCTTGGCTTTCGCCGTGGCAGCAGACGAAGCGCCAGAAGCGGAAGTCGACGACGATCCCGAAGAACGACGCGGCCAGCCGGAGGCCTTAAGGAATCCAGGGAATTCGATGACGGTGCCGGAAGCCTGGAAAATCGCTTCACCGCGCTCACCGGCAGGTGCGGAAAGCCGCACGGTGGCGGTGAAACCGGTGGCATCGGCCATCTGCGAGGCAAGCGTGCGCTGCCAGATCAACGTATAAAGCTTCAGCTGGTCCGGCGGCACCTTGGCGGCCAGTTCGGACGGATCATGGAACGTCGAACCTGCGGGACGGATGCATTCGTGCGCTTCCTGCGCACCGGCCGTCTTGGTGGCGTACTGCTTGGGTTTGTCCGAAAGATACTCGGAGCCGAAATGCTCGGCGACCGACTGGCGGGCGGCGGCGATGGCCTCCTGCGAAAGCGTCACCGAATCGGTACGCATATAAGTGATAAAGCCGTTTTCGTAGAGTCCCTGCGCAGCCCTCATGGTCTGACGCGAGCTCATCGAAAGCCGGTTGCCGGCGGCCTGCTGCATGGTTGAGGTGGTGAACGGCGGCACCGGACGACGGTGATACGGCTTGGATTCCATCGACACCACGGTGAACGGCGCATGCTCGAGCGCAGCCGCGATGGCCTTGGTCTGTGTCTCATCAAGCTGGCAGACACCATCCTTTTGCGCGGCAGCGGTCAGCTCACCGGTAGTGGTGAAATCGCGGGAATTAGCCAAGCGGGAACCGCCCAGCGAGACCATACGCGATTCGAAATCGACATACTCACCCTGCGCGTCAGGAGCGGAAAGCTCAGCGATGACGTCCCAATACGGCGAGCGCACGAACGCCATACGTTCCCGTTCGCGCTCGACGATCAGACGCGTGGCCACAGACTGCACGCGCCCTGCCGAAAGCCCCGGGCCGACCTTGCGCCACAGCACCGGCGAAAGCTCGTAGCCGTAAAGCCTGTCGAGCACGCGACGCGTCTCCTGGGCGTCGACCATATTCGCATCGACGTCGCGCGTCTTGCCCACGGCTGCCTTGATGGCGGTGGGGGTGATCTCGTGGAAAACCATGCGATGCACCGGCACCTTGGGCTTGAGCGTCTGCACCAGGTGCCAAGCGATGGCCTCACCCTCGCGGTCCTCATCAGTCGCCAGGTAGAGTTCATTGGCATCCTTCAGCGCGCTTTTGAGCTGCGCGACGGTTTTCTTTTTTTCTGGCCCCACAATGTAATACGGCTCGAAACCGTTGTCGACGTCCACGCCGAAACGTCCGAATTTCTCTTTCTTGCTGGCCGGCACCTGGCTGGGTTGCGCCAGATCGCGAATATGGCCGACGGAAGCCATGACCGTATAGTCCTTGCCTAGATATCCGCCGATTTTCTTCGCTTTGGTCGGGGATTCCACGATGACAAGTTTCTTACCAGTCGCCATAACCGCTCCTTCACGTTTCGAGGTTACGTTTGACATACTACCCACAGCATACAGCGGACAACCACTGTAGCGCGTGGCACAACATAATAATAAGGACTACCATACCGCACCGAACAACCGCGCTCTCACGCTATACCGAAGCGTACCCACACAGGAATAACGGTTTGCGACGCGGCGCCTGGCCGGCGGAATCCGAAACCGCAGTATAATGCGAATCTCGAATCTGTTTCATGCTTGCCGAGCGTCGATTCAACCCATGATGGCGGTACATCAACCCCCGCGCAGAACGATATCTTCCATTGGTCAAATCGTTTATTTATCAGTCCAATGCACAACGTATTCTTTCGATTTAGGGGAAAATATGGCATTTGTACATCAATTGCCACATTCTTATTTACTCGAGAATGGAAGGGAAGAGAATGCGTGAGGGCGCACAAGGCCCGCTCGGTGCCGCTGCGATTATGGTGACACCGATGACGCAGGTGCTTCAACCCCAGTCGAAAAGGAGCGGCCAATAGCACCATAACTCAATAATCCGAGGGAAGGGCCGTGCAACGTCTGCCGTTGTGCGGCCTTTCTTTATGCCTAAACATAAACCAGTTAACAGTACAAGGCCGAACACCGACCTTAAGCACCGAGCTCCAAGCCTCATCACGAAGACAGACGCCACCCGGACTTACTGGCGTACAGCCTCTCGCGTTCTCGATTTCAGACATCGCATTCGACCAATACGCCACGTCAATCGATCCAGCCAATCGATCCAGCCAATCGATAAATCTTCGACCGGCCTGCTGACCGCAAAAATTCCCGGTTCGTCACCGTTATGAAACCGCGCAATCCCCATCAGTTGACGCAGAAAATGCTCTATCATACTGGTGCTCTATCGTCCCCACCGTTACAATGGCAACCGAAACGCTCGAACCCCAAGAATCCAGAGAACAAAGCACAGTGACCAAAACATCAGCGACAAGCAAGAACGAACCGACCCGCCAACCAACGCACGACACGACGTCCGACAGTATGCCAAGCTACGATCAAGCCGAACGCAGGCGCGTCAATCGGCAGATATTGGCTCTGGCGATTCCGACGTTCGGACAGCTTATCGCCGACCCGCTTTTCGTCCTGATCGACACGGCCATCGTGGGCCACATCGGCGACACCGCACTGGCCGGACTTTCTATCGGCTCCACGGTGCTCTTGACCGTAGCCGGGCTATGCAATTTCCTCGCCTACGGCACCACTTCGCGCGTCGGCCAGCTGATGGGAGCCGGGCGCAAACGCGAGGGACTCGAGACCGGGGTCGACGGTCTGTGGCTGGCGCTGATCATCGGAGTCATCATTTCGACGGCATTCTTCGCCACGGCCCGCCCGCTGTGCTCGCTGATGGGGGCTAGCGGCGACGTGCTTAGCAACGCCGTCATCTACCTACAAGCCGTCATTTTCGGGCTCCCCGGCATGCTGCTGGTCTACGCGGCCAACGGCATCTTCCGAGGGCTCAAAAAAGTGCGCATCACGCTGGTCGCCGCCGTTCTGGGGGCAGCGCTCAATACCGCACTTGATTTTCTGTTCGTCTTCGGACTCGGCATGGGCATCCGAGGTTCCGGGTTGGCGACGCTGATCGCGCAATGGTTCATGGGCATTTACCTGGTTATCCCCTCGCTCAAATGGTCGCACGACGCGGGAGCCTCGCTCGCGCCGCGTATTTCCGGCATCACCGCCACAGCAGCCGACGGACTGCCGCTTTTCATCCGCACCCTTGCCCTACGCATCTGCCTGGTGGCCACCGTCGTGCTCGCCACGCACATGGGCACGCAGGTGCTTGCCGCCTATCAGGCCGTCAACTCCAGTTGGAACTTCGTTTTGAACATCCTCGATGCCATCGGCATCTCCGGACAGGCGCTGGTCGCCACGGAAATCGGAGCGAAACGTTACGGCCGCGCCCGCGAGATGACACGGATTTCAGCCAAGGCCGGTTTCTATGGCGGCATCGGCGTCGGAGTCGTCCTCATCATTTTCGGCTTCCTTGCCGCCCCGATGTTCAGCCCCAACACCGCCATCCAGCACCTCATCGTCATCGGAACCATCGTCGTGGCGATTTTCCTGCCCCTTGCCGGCTGGATGTGGGCACTCGACGGCATCCTCATCGGGGCCGGCGACTACAAGTACCTCGCCGTCACCTGCTCGATCGTCACCATCGTTTACCTGCCGCTCGTCCTTGTGCTGAATTTCATCGACAGCACCTGCAATCCCGGTGCCGTCATCCGCATGGTGCTGCTCTGGGCCGTCTTCAACGTCGTCTTCATCGGCGGACGTTCCATCTTCAACGGCCTGCGCGCCCGCGGCAACAAGTGGATGAGGAAGTAAACCTCACACACCCGAACCGGGGTATTTAATACAGGAACCGCCATTTTCCGCCATTGTTTTTTAAATACCCCACTTTGGGTGCGCCACCATCGCAATATCCGCTTACCAATGTCCCTACCTTCGATAGTATTTGTTAGTTAGCTAACGAATTAATTTTCGGGTCGTTTCCAAGGTCCGACCGTTGAGAAGGCAAGTACACAATGACCGATACACCGGACGGACGCCCGGAGAACTATGGACGTCTGCTGCAGCAAGCGTCAAGCAGTATGGGGCAGGAACTCGGAAGATTCGCCGCAAGATACGGGCTTACGGAAGTGCAAATGGCCGTCATCAACTTCATGAGCTCCCAGCCAGACGGTCAAGTGGCGCAGCACGCCATCGAGGAGGAGTTCCACATCCAACGCTCCACCGTCACCGCCACCTTGCAACGTATGGAGGTGCGGGGACTACTCACCCGCGAACAGGCGCCGGATGACGCACGGCGCAAAACCGTTCGCCTCACCGCCCGCGCCACGCGTGACGTCGAGGCCATCCACAATTACATCGACCATGAACAACGCGAGTTCGAGCGCCGCTTCTCACCTACACAAATCACGGATTTCAAGGCCGCACTGGCCTTCTTTGCCCACCAACAAAACGATGACAACGAGATCGAATCAGCGCCTCCTCGCTAATCGAATGGGCTTGCCGATATTCAACAGAATGATCACTGCCGAATACAACCGAAATCATGCAACTTCATATATATCCGTCATAAGTTCAATTTTCGGGCATCTTGGTGCACCAAGCAGCCCCATTTTGGAAGAATGACCCACATTTCTCCAAAAAACAGGCATCTTGGTGCACCAAGCAGCCCAAAAAACGCAAATTAACGACCCAATCATCAAAAAACAGCCATCTTGGTGCACCAAGATCAATGAAATTGGCACTTTAGGCGGCATAGACACCAAATATCCGATACATTCAAGAAAGCCACTATCCATGACATCACATACACCAACAACAACAGCGCCTGCGGACACCGCTCGGTCGCAGGCGCAGCCCTCAAAAATCCCCGGCAAAGTCTTCGGCGCCATCATCGCCGCCGGTCTGCTTTCGCTGAGCGGCGTGACCGTCGAAACCGCCATGAACGTCACGTTCCCGACACTCATGAAGGAATTCAGCATCAGCACCGAAACCGTGCAATGGGTGACGACGGCCAACCTGCTGACCATCGCCATCGTCGTGCCCCTAAGCGCGATGCTCAAGGCGCGCTTCCGCACCAAGTCGCTGTTCCTGGTCGCAAACCTTTCGTTCCTCGCCGGCCTGATTCTCGAAATCGTCACTCCGAACTTCGCGCTTTTGGTCACCGGCCGCGTCATTCAAGGCATCGGCGCCGGCATCGCACTGCCACTGATGTTCAACATCATCCTGGAGACAGTGCCACCGCAGCGCATCGGCCTGATGATGGGCTTCGGCACACTGCTGACCGCTGTCGCCCCGGCCATCGGCCCGACCTTTGGCGGTATCATTGTCTCCAACACCAGCTGGCGCGTCATCTTCGCATGCCTCATGCCCGTCGTCATCATCTCGCTGATTCTCGGCATCACCTGCATCCAGCAAATCAGCGAAATCCGCAAGGTCTCCTTCGATATTCCGAGCATCGTCCTCATCGCGCTGACCTTCGGTGGCCTGATCTATGGCTTCAGCTCCATGACCACCAAGCCGATTCTGAGCATCCAGGTCGGCGGCGCCATCGTCGTCGGGCTCGTCGCGCTCGTGCTCTTCTGCACCCGTCAGTTGAAGATTACGGCCCCGATCATCGATATCCGCACCCTGCGCAATCTGCGCTTCTCCGGCTTCGTCATCGCGTTCTTCCTCCAGCAGGTCGTCTCGCTCGGCCTCTCGTTCATTCTGCCGAACTACCTGCAGCTGGCCGACCATTCCTCCGCACTCGTCGCCGGTCTCACCCTGCTTCCCGGCGCGGTGCTCGGCGCAGCTTTCGCCCCACTTGGCGGGCACATCCTCGACATCGTGGGCGCGAAACCGACACTCATCTTCGGCGGCGTAGCGGCCATTGCGGCAATGACATGCTTCTTCACCTTCGGCCATAATCTCACCAGCGTGGCCGCGGCCGCCATCTATCTGCTTTACATGTTGGGCATCGGCATCAGCTCGGCCAACATCATGACCACCGGCCTTTCGCACTTGAGCGGCAAAGAGCAGAGCATGGGCAACGCCATCTTCAACACCGCCCAGCAGTTCGCGGGAGCAGTCGGCACCTCCATCGCCGCCGCCATCCTCGCCGCCGGTCAGGCCGCCACCTCCGACATCGCGGCAGGCACGGCAAACGGCGCAGTTATGGCCTTCGGAGTATTGCTCGTCGCCCTCGTCATCGAGTTCGTCGATATCCTCCGCTCGCTGTTCTAAACGCACAAGTCCAGCGCCTAATCAATCAGCACATAGCGATAACGGCTGTGATGACGTCATCTATCCGTCATCACAGCCGTTTTATATCCGGCGCTGGCTCAATCCAGCGGTTTAATCTTCAGAAATGCTGATTTCATTATTATGCAATCACATCTGCCAAGTCGAGCACGCTAATAGCCACACGCCAATAGTCACATTCCAGCAATGGTGATATTCCACCATTCTTGGAATCGTACCTACCGCCTCACGCTCAGTCTCCCAGCGCATCCTTGATCGCGCCAACGAACGCGTCGAGGTCGGCGGGCTTGCGCGATGTGATGAGCTTGAAACCGTTGGCATCGTCGACATGGACCTCTTCGTCGACGTACTTGCCCCCGGCGTTCTCGATGTCCGCCGCGATATAGCGGCAGGCGGTCAGTGTCTTGCCCTTCAGCAGATTGGAGTTAACCAGAAGCCACGCGCCGTGGCAGATCGAGGCAACGGGCTTACCAGCGGCAGCAAAGTCCTGCGCAAGCTTTTGCGCCGCCGGATCGACGCGCAGACGGTCGACGTTGCAGGTGCCGCCAGGCACCACCAGCATATCAAAATCGTCGGCGGAAACCGAAGAATAGACGGTATCAGGCTCGACGATTTCGCCGACATACCGGTCATGCCGCACGGTCTCGATCGGCGCGAGCTCCGAGGCAGCCAATGTCACCTGCGCCCCCGCGGCCCGCAAATCGCGCAGCGGCCGGGTCATCTCGGTCTCCTCAATCCCCCAGTTTCGTACGATAATCAGCACTTTCGCATCGCTCACCGATGTAGTCATAATGCCGTCTCCTTATATCTGCCAAATATCAACATTCTCATTGTATAGATTGCATAGAAAAGAGCGCTGAACCCAAACCGAATCGGAAGGCAGAATTCATTATCCTGCCTCCATCCGCGTTCATTGCCCGCATTTGATGCGGTAGAGCGCCCAACCTTTGGCATAAGGACCATAAGAGCTGAAATCACGCACCTTGACGAGCGTGCCGGCCTTCACATAGCCGTCAATCAGATCCTGCCGATGGAACGTATCGTACTGCTGACGGAATGTGAACATCTGCAAGCTCGGCGCCTGCGGGCCCATCGCCAGGAAGTATTTCGCCACCTTGCCGTCAACGGGGCAGGTGGTGGCGGTGAGTTTCGCGGGATCACCGGATTCGAACGACGCCTCGGTAGCCGAGAAGATCGCGCCGTTCTTTTCGTGCATCGCGTTGTAAATCGGATAGAGCATATTGGCATCGAACATCGCCGAACCGTACATGGAGCCGTTGAGCGGGTCGGAAACGATCAACGAATCCTTGCCGGTCAATTTGACGGTTTGCTTCAGTACATCATATTTTGCATGCGTGAGCTGTTCGTTTTCGGGTTTGCCGACCAACACGGTGTTGGACACCAACGACTGCCCCAAGACCTGCCGCGCACTATTGCCGACCTGGCAGGAGACGGCGAGCGCAGCCAGCACGATCATCGCCACCGCTTTCCCGCCGTTGCGGGAGATCCAGGACCCGAAGCCGACCCCTTCAACAACCTTGTCGAACCTCGCAAGCACACATGCCGCAAAGACCAGCAGCGGGATGATGGCGAACGGAATCATCGTCAAAGGCCGGGTTTCCGCGCGGTACCAAGCGGCAGCCACGATATTCGGAAACCAGCCGGTCAGCGAGGTGGAGCAGACATACACGAGTCCGACCAGCACAAACGCTAGAACCAGCGACACGGCATCCTTGGCCATCATGCGCGTCGGCGAGGCGAATCGCGTATTCACCGCACGGCCGCGTGCAGAGAAACGGCCGGAATCATGCCCGACCACCTCATCGGCAGCGGGTTGCGCCGAAATCGCTGCCGATATGCCAGCGCTGCCGTTCCCAGATTGCGCAACAACCGATGTTTTGTCATCGTCTAGGGGGCCATCCTCCGAAATCCCGGCGGAAACGTTGGCATCCACCGAGACGTTGGTATCCATAGAAACATTGGTATCCGCCGAAACGTTTCCAGCCTCTTCGCCGCCCGCCCGGCCATCGAACCTGATCATCACAAGTCTCGATCTGATATCGCGCAATACCACACCAAGGGCCACCACCAGCGCGGCCACGACCGTAACGGCCATGAACCATCCGGACACGCCGCCGACATTGTCGGTGAACAAGACGCGCAGGGCATCCGGCACGGTGCGGTTGGGCTTGTAGGTATGGAACCAGCTGGACGGGTCGAAATAGCGGGAGGAATGATAGTGCCCAATCATATAGAAGAAGAACGCGACCGCGCAGACCGCCACAGCCGCAAGAATACCAAGAATGGCTTTCCATGGCAGGCGCACCAGCATGAACGGGGCCATCAGCAGCAGCCAGGTGAAAGCGATGCGGGGGTGAGCGAAAATGCAGAGCAGGCCAAGCAGTACGGTCCAAATCAGCCATGGCAGGATGTGGCAGCGGCCGGCGATGGCGTCGAAAAGACGCAACGTCGCGTAAAGCCAGAACGGCAGAAGCGTGGTGGCCAGGCCGAACGCAATCAGCGGGCCGGAGACCAGCATCAGGAAAGGATGGCTGGCCGAAGCGACCGCGAGCACGGGCACCATCAGCATCATCGCACACGAAAAAGGCCGCCAGGAAAACGAACGGGAATCGACAATCTCATCCTCATTGCCCTCCTCGCCGCCCCCAACAGCAACAGTCTCGGAAACTGGGGCCGCATCTCGAGACGAAAGCGGATTACGCAACCACGGTTTCCCTGGTTTGCTTTCACGGTTGCGGAAACCCGAAGCGAGACGAACGGAAGATTCCCGTCCACGCCGTCCTTCGACGAATCCGCCATCGACCTTGCGCGTGAAATAACTGGCCCACAGCGAGACCCCGGCAGGCCAGACCAACCCGGAAGTCGCCAGCCAGACGATGTTGAAGGCGGCATAGATGTTGATCCTGATATGCAGCGCGTTGCAGAGGGAAACGAGCGCAGCCGCAAGAAGGTGGAACAGCGGCGGGTAATACGCATCGTTCGGCCACAATCTGGTTGCCGCCCCGACCCCCTGATGCAGCAGCTTGCGGATGAAATAGTAGTGGGCCGGCGCGTCGATTTCCTGCAACGGCAGGTTCCACGCGTCCCAGGTTTTCGGGAACCATGCCAGGACGATGCCGAACGCCGCCAGCACGCCCAGAACCGAACATATCGGCAATGCGGCACGGCCTATGCGCTGTTTCCATTTCGTATTCATTACCGGTAATCCTACCTGCCGGGCAAGGGGTTTATTCGCAGACACCGCAACATATACCAAAATCACAACAACGTGAGATTGAAAGGCGAGGGCCGAACCACGGCCCCAAACCGGAGGATTTCGTGGCGACATCCACTATCCGCGCCTCACCAGCAACATCTCAATGTCGACTTCTACCAGCAAAACGGCAAGGCCCGTGTACGAAGCGAGATTGACGAGCGCTGTACATATCGTTTTCTACATGCCGAGGCGCTTAGCGCACATAAGAAGCGGCCTTTGAAGAGCCGTATCAGAAGAGTCGCTATCAGGAGGGCCACTATCAGGCATCCGCCGCCCTCACCTCGCGACGCCGATCAAACCTCCGCGCCAGCCCCAAAAAGGAAATTCCCAGAAAACTTTCAACATTTCTCTAGGTTTCGTTCGTCTCATCCAAGCTTAGTCACATATACTGGTGTCTGTTGCCCATGCTGCGGCCTAGCATCGAAAAGGTGCAAGCCTGAAAACGGCAGGAAACATGTGGTACCTGATTGTCGCGCTCGGCAGGATAGCTTTCAACGCGGCAAACTACAGGCCTCAGACACAGGAGAAATAGATGTTCGTGCTTACCAATGCTTGGTCTTCAGTGATACGTCATAAATGGCGCAGCATCATGATGCTCCTTGTCGCCGGAATCATGATATTCGGCGTCGTCTTCGCCACCGCCGTATCCGCCGCCAGCGGCAAGGCACATGGTGAAACGTATCAGGCACAGGCGCCGATCGCCGTTATCCGGCCAAATGCCGCAACGGAAAGCGAGCTCAAGGGCGACGACGTTTCCAGCGTGAAGAAATACATGTCCTTCGACGAATACGGAACTTATGCGATGTCGATGCAGCAAATCGGCGTGCAGCAGCCGCAATTCTCCATAGGCGTGTCGTTGCCGATGCGCCAGACCGGCTCGGTCAAGGCCATCGCAGGCACCAACGACGAAAGCGCCAAGAAAACCGGCGGAGAGACCACGCTTTACGGCTACTTCGACAAAGACGGCATCACCATCAACCCTTGGGGCACCTTCAAGACAGCACAGGGGAAATCCTTGAACTACCAAGCCAAAGACGGCAAGAGCGTGCTGGTTTCCGAGGCTTTCGCCCACAAGAACAACCTGCATGTCGGCAGCACGTTCAAACTCGGCAATCCTGAAACGGCCGACACCTACCAACTCAAGGTGCGCGGCATCTACACGTATACCGAACCCGCACCGGCCGGCCACGGCAGCGACGCCAAGCTGGCCAAGGACAATCGCGACAACGCCATCTACGCCGAACCGGCGGTCCTTACCTCGAACAAGCTGCTCGATGAAAAGCCCAAAGGCTGGCTGAATCCACGCTATGATGTCGGCTTCAAACTCGAAAACGTCGACCAGTACAAGGCTTTCGCGCAGGCGGCCAAATCGATGAAACTGCCGAAGGGCTACGAAATCAGCTCCCCCACGCTCGAGCGTTACAACGACAGGCTCAAGCCGCTGGACTCGCTCAACAACGTGATGGGCACAGTCCGTATCGGCCTCTATGCGGGCGGCGGAGTCATCCTGCTGCTCCTCCTCGGACTTGCGCTGCGCCACAGAAGCGATGAGATCAAGATGGACATGATCATCGGCGTCACCCGTGCCCGTATAGGCTGGCAGCTCTCTTTGGAGACCTTGCTACCGATGATTCCGGGACTGCTGATCGGCGGCATCGCCGGCGCACTGGCCGCCAAACCTTTGGGACGCGCCCTGGCTGGAGGAATCGCCACACCTGCCGTATCCGCTTGCTGGACGGCAATGTGGTATTCCATCGCCATCGTCGCCGCACTGGCTGTCATCGCCTTCTTCAGGGGTATTTTCGCAGGCACCTCCCGAATCTTCGATATTCGCGAGACGGCCGGCGATGTCACGCGCATTCCTGCTGCACAGACAATCGAAGAGACCGCCCGCAACACGCAAGACGGCGGCAAAAGCGATAATGCCGACACCGGGAAGCCAAACGGTAACGACGGCAAACCCAACGCCGACAAAATCCACGATGACCATGCATCCGAAGACGATACGGAGGCTCAAGCATGAGCAAGCACACCGATTCGAAAGACGAAACCAAAAACTACGAGCCGGACAATCCCGACAATCCTGACAACAAGGACGAAGACACGAACAACGCCTCGTCATCGTCGACGATCAAATATGACGTCATCTTCGACGATGACGATAACGCGCTTGACCTCGGCGAGCTGGCCTCTTCCGGACAGGGCCCTGACGCTATCGCCTCCGACAAGGACGGCGAGCGCGACCATGACGAATCCGGAAATTCCGATGACGCCAGTAGGGAAAGCGCTGCCGCAGCAACATCGGACTCCACCGACCCCAAGACAGGCAACCACGACTCTCATCAAGATGCCAGCCAACCTTCGTCAACCACGGACAGCAACGCAACTGAGGCTACAACTCAACAACCGACCAGCGAAGAGTCGGCCGAATCAGACAAGCGAGCCAACGAAAGCGACGACAAGGCCATTCCCGACAGCGCAGCGACCTCGAATGCGCAGCGAGTCAACGAAACCCTCGGGCTGGCACTCCAGGCTGAGAACGAGTTGAGCGCACACATTGCGAAGTCCCCCGTTGTCGAACCGGCCACAGCGCTTTCCTCGCGCCTCGACAAAGAGACCATCGCCGAAGCCGACATCCTGCTGAAGCCGAATCCGACCTTCGCGCTCGATCATGTCACCTTCACCAACAACAAGACGGGACGAAACGTCTTGGACAATATCGATTGGGGCTTCTTCGCCGGATCGCTCTACGCCATCACCGGAGCCGATGACGAGCAGCGACGAACGCTTCTGGAGGTCGCCGCCGGATTCTATCGGCCGAATAGCGGCCAGGTCATGGTGAAAAGCCAGAGCCTTCTGGAGCTTGAAACCAACGAAATCCGCGGACACCGCATCGGCCTGATCACCCAACGTTACAGCCTGCGCGACGACCTTGATGCGCTGACCAATCTGACCTTCACCATGCGCGCCTCCGGACGCACGTTCCTCAAGCCGATTCCCGTAGTGGCACGCGATGTATTGAAATATGTCGATTTTGCCGAAGCGGCCACGGGCGTAAAGGTAGCCGATCTCAAACCGGTCAACCAACGCCGTCTGGCCATCGCGCGGGCCATCTGCTGCGAGGCCACCGTCATCCTCGCCGACGATCCGGTCGGCGGGCTCGGGGCCAATGACCGCGAGGCCATCCTCGATCTGCTTTCGCGTATCGCGCACGCTCAGGATCCGAAGCGTTGCGTCATCGTTCTGGTTCCCGGCTTTGGCTCGCAGGCCGATGAGGGCACCGGTAACGATATAGCCGAAGGTACTACTACCGACACTGATACAGGCAGCGACACCGAGGCCGGCAATGACCATGATGGCAGCGACACCGAAACAGCGACAGAATCCGACGCCACTGCCGATACAGACGAATATTCCAGCGAAACGGATTACGAGGCCAAAGCCGACAAGGTCTATTCGCTCTGAATCCAGTCACGTCCCAAGTCGGCCGGCATACAGTATCACAAGTGTTTTAAGTGACTTGCGTTGAAAAGCAGAATAATCAATAGGAAAGCCTGCTTTTCAACGCAAGTCATTTTATAGTCGCGTCCAAAAGCAAACTTTCCCGATACTTTTTCTGCTTTTCAACGCAAACGCTCCTATTGATGCGTTCATAAGCAGGATTCTTTCGTGCTTCTTCTGCTTTTTAACGCGAGACCCCTATAAGTGTGCGATGGAAAGCACGGAATCCGGGCTGTTTTCGCGCTTTTGGCTACATCAACGCGGGAAACCGGCTACGCATCCAGCTTCATGTCGAACTTTTTGGCGAGCGCCGGAATGTCCGGGACGCCGTACTTCCTGACGAGATCCAGCCACGCCCGCTCGTTGTCGGCCCCAAAGCGCCGTGCCTTGCGAGCGTAGGCCTCAGCGGTAAGGAAGCGCGGCGGAATCGACTTGCTGTTGTATTTGTCGGCTACCATCACCACCTCCTGCTCCAGGTTCATTGGCACGTAATCGGCCGGCGGCAAGGGAAGCCCCTGCGCCACTACCTGCTCACGGGTCAGCCCCACGCCCGTATGGTTGCGCGCGAATTGCGCAATGGACTCGTCCACGCCTTGACCAATCAGCCAGTCGTAGCCGCGCAACCCGTGCAGGATATAATTCGGCCCGTCGAATTGCAGCCTTTCGCCGTCCGAACCGTCATGTTTGAGCACGAGGTAGGTGCCGATATCATGCAGCATGGCCCCTACCACCGCAAGGTTCTCATCGAGCAGACGAGGCGGCACCAAGCCTCCGTTCACCCCATCGCTCGGCGGAACAGTTGCCTTGATGACGCCCAGAGCATCATTGTTATTGCGTTTCTGAGCCAGCAGCGCAGGGGTGACATGCGTTTCATCACCGTCACTATTGCCGCCTGACTTGGTGTTGATCTCACCGTTGTCGCTTTCGTCAGAACCGCTATCCCGATACTTTCCGGCGAATTCCGGCGCGTCTTTGGGCAGCGTGCAGCGCCGCACAAACAGGGCGTTCTGCCGCCGAACCAGCTGTCGGGTGATCGTGGCGATGATGACGCAATGGGTATGGATCAGGTCATAGGCGGCCTTGGAGGGCGCGATGGTATGATGCAGCTCGTCCGTCTGAGCAAGCGTAGGAATATATCCAGTCATGGCTTCCATTGTAGGAAGCATCGGTCACTATCACGCCGGTAGCAGACACAGCGAAACCAAAATCAGTATTATTGAAATTCACAACGGCAGAAACAAATCGGCCATCACTTCGAATGAAAGTGACGGCCGACTCGATATCGTTACATCGCTATGTCATTTCACGTGAATAGCCGTCCATGAAACCGGCGGCAAAGTGAGCTTCACACTACCGGATTGCGCATCGAACGAAACGGTCTCATTGGCTTGCGGAGTCACACGGTTCTGATCATCGCGGGTATTCTTGGCGTTGATGTCATCGTCGTGCAGGGTTTGCGCCGTAACCTTCAAATCGGACTTGGCACGCATCTCTTCGTCAATCCGCACTTCAAACTCGGCTGGCTTATCGAGCGAACGATTCACCGCAAAAACAGACACCGAGCCATCGACACCGCGCACCGACACCGCGTTGACACCATCAACATCGCCATATTGCGGCGTGGAAATCTTTGAGGAGTCCAACTTCGGCTCCAGCACAGTGCCGCCCTTGGCGAGACCGGCGGTGATGGAGAACGGATAGAACGTGGTCTGGCGCCATGCCGGGCCACCGGGCTCTGTCATAATCGGCGCGATGACATTGACCAGCTGGGCCAAGCTCGCCGCGTGCACATGGTCCGCATTCTTCAGCAGCGTGATCATCAAATCGCCAAAGACCACAGCATCCGCCACGGAATAGATATCTTCAAGCAGATGCGGGGCGACCGGCCAGTTGCCGATGCCCTCAGGGTTCTTGCTCGGTTCGGCATCCTGATACCAAACATTCCATTCGTCGAAGGAGATGAACACGTCGTGCTTGCTCTTGAGCCTCGCCTTGGTGGCATCGATGGCGGCGACGACGTCATGAATGAAGCCGTCCATATCAACACCGGAAGCCAGGAAACTGGCCATATCGCCATCATGGGGCTGGTAATAGGCGTGGCAGGAAACGAAGTTGACCAGGTCATAGCACTTGGAAAGCACTGTTTCTTCCCAAGCCCCGAACGTAGGCATGCTATGCGACGAAGAGCCGCAGACCACCAGCTCGACGTCCGGATCCATCTGCCGCATGCCGCGAGCCACCGAAGCGGCCAATGTACCGTAGTCCTCGGCCGACTTGTGGCCGAGCTGCCACGGGCCGTCCATCTCGTTGCCCAAGCACCACATACGAATATCGAACGGCTTGTCGGCACCGTTGGCGCGACGTTCCTCCGAAAGCTTCGTGCCGCCAGGGATGTTGGCGTATTCCAGCAAATCCATCGCGTCCTCAAGACCGCGGGTGCCGAGGTTCACCGCCTCCATCAGCTCGTTGCCGCCGGCCTTTTCAAGCCACTTCGCCATCTCATGCAGGCCGAACTGGTTGGTCTCGGTGGAGTGCCAAGCCATATCCAATCGGCGCGGACGCTGATCTTTCGGGCCGACGCCATCCTCCCAGCGATAGCCGGAGACGAAGTTGCCACCCGGGTAACGGATGGTGGTCGCTCCAAGCTCGCGCACGAGGTCAATCACATCTTGCCGGAATCCATCGGCATCGGCTGTGGGGTGCCCGGGCTCGTAGATACCTGTGTATACGCAGCGACCAAGATGCTCGACAAACGAACCGAACAGTCGCTTATCGACTTTTCCCACCTCAAAATCGTCGTCGACGATCAGCTGTGCGCAGTTAGCGGATGGCACCTGACTCATGTTACTCCTTAGACATATTTACATCGTTGTATGCAATATGATAACGCATCCTTACGAAATACATATGCCCTGCCTTTTAGCAGGAAATCGCAAGCGCGCCATCAGTACTTGACCAATGGCGCGCTTGCGATTGTTGATACCCGTTGACCGGCTGAGGCTACTTTCCTGCCCCGCCGCCCTTGATGTCGGCACGCGGCATGACCGTGGTCTGTTCGCCGGTATCGACCTTTTGACGCTCACCGACTTCGGACGAAACCGCGACCTTGCCTTCCTCGGTTCCCGAAGCGCTCTCCGCATCCTTCATTTTCTGCAGCTTGACGGATTTGGCAAGGTTGCCGAGACCTTTACGACCCTTGGCGAGTTCGGCAACGCCGATCGTACCAGCGGACTTTTTACCGTCTCCTGCAACACCGTCGCGGGTCTTGCAACGAGTATGTTCCGTCCCCTCCTTGCCCTTGCGGTTGACCTTCGCCTCATGCGATTCGACGCGACGCCTGTTGGAACGCAACGGCTCACGCTTGAGGCGAGGGGGTCGGCGGGTGGAAACGAAGAGCGGCTGCACCTCGGCCACCGGATTGTAGGGAGCAAGGCCGAACCACTTGACCGGCGAACCGGCCACATGACGGATGGCGTACTTCATCTTCAGGCTCAGCGCTTCACGAGCAGTCAGCTTGGACTCCGGCATCAGGGCCTTGTGCACCAAGACGTAACGAACGGTGCCGATGTCCGGATCGGCGTCCACCTTCGGATAGACCGACTTCTGCTCCGGCAACTCGCCGGAAGCGGACAAATCATGCATCACCTGATGGATATAGGCCGGAATGGACTGCGAAACCTTGAAACCAAGCCTGATTCGCACGCGGAAGATATAATCCGTGCCGAAATTCTCGACCGAGTACTCACGCGTGAACGGCTCGTCGGTCGTGACCACCGACACCGCCCACCAGGCGCGCGCACGCTTGGGATGGTCGGCGAAAATCGAGAAGAAGATATCGGTGTCAAGCCGGCGCATCTCCCAATCGCTGGTCAGGTAGACGATGTTGTCGGCGAAATAGGGAATGCGGAAATCGTCATGCAGCTTGGCGAGCGCGGGCTTGAAATCGCGCGGCTTCATATGCCGACGCTGGCTGCGTTCGATCTTCGTGCCATCATTCCACGTGATCATGATCAGCAGAATCATCGCGGTCAAGAGCATTGTGAACCAGCCGCCATGCAGGAACTTCGCCATGGAGGCAACGAAGAACAGCGTCTGGATGGCGATGAACACCACGAAGAAAATCCCGGCGAGCACGCGATGGTGCTTGTACCAGATATAAACCGTGAGGAGAACCGTCGTGGTAATCATCGTGACGGTCAGCGCCAAACCGTAGGCGGCGGAAATATGCTCGGAATCCTTGAACAGGGCCAGCACCGAAAGCGTCGCCACGCACAGCACGACGTTGACCACAGGAATGTAGAGCTGGCCACGGGTACGGGCCGGGTAGCGCACCTGCAGATGCGGCATCCAGTTGAGGCCCGTGGCCTCGGATACCATCGTGAACGCTCCGGTGATCAAAGCCTGCGAGGCGATGACGCCGGCCGCAACGGAAAGAATGACGCCAACATAACGGACATTCGGGTTCATCATCTCGAAGAACGGGTTGACGTTGCCGAGTGCGGTGTTGCCCTGGTTGCGCAACATCCACGCGCCCTGTCCGAAGTAATTGAAGACAAGCGCCACGAAAATGAAGGGCCAGGTGAAGTAGATATTGCCACGGCCGACGTGGCCCATATCGGAATAGAGCGCCTCGGCGCCGGTGGTCGAAAGGAAGACCGTGCCCATGATGGCCAGACCGGCGAGGTTGTGCTTGCTAAAGAGGAACTCGATGCCATAGACCGGATTGATGGCTTCGAAGATACTCCAGTCACCGCTGATATTCACGATGCCGGTGAACGCAAGGAACGCGAACCAGACCATGACCACGGAGCCGAATACCTTGCCGATGCGCTCGGTGCCACGTGATTGGACACAGAAAAGGATAACGATGATCACGACGGTGATCACGAGTGTCAGGCTGGAGTTTTCACGGAACACCGGCTCGAACAGCGGAATGGTCTTAAGACCTTCCACTGCCGAGGAGATCGAGACGGCCGGCGTCAGCACCGAATCCGCAAGAAACGCCGCGCCGCCCAGCATTGCGGGAATCACCAGCCATTTGCCGTGGTGGCGAATCAACGAGAACAGCGCGAAAATGCCGCCCTCGCCCTTGTTGTCGATACGCATGGCGACCAGCACGTATTTGACGGTCGTAATCAGCGTAATCGACCAGAATACCAAAGAAAGCAGGCCAAGGATGGCAGGGCGATCGATATTGCCGAATCCGCCCTGACCGGCGATGAAGGTCTGCGAAGTGTAAAGCGGGGATGTGCCGATGTCGCCGTAGACCACGCCGAGCGCGACGATGGCCATGCCGAGCGAGACCTTGTCCTGACTGGACTGCATCTTGCGCCACCAGCGGCCGATCGGGCCGTGTGCGGAGGCTTCGGTCAGCTTCTTGGCCTCTTCCTGCTCCTCCTGCTCGTGTTTGGCGATGACCTGGCGCTCTTCGCGGGTCAAGGTGTCGCGCGCGACCTTGGGGGCATTGGTGAAGGTATCAGCACGAAGCAACGCTTTCTTCTCTGCGCTTACCGCACGTTTTTCGGCCCTGAGGGCTTTCTGCTCGGCGGTAACCGCTTCCTTCTGCGCCTTCGAGGCGGCTTTGCCCACCTTGTCGGTCTCCCGTTCCAGCTTGCGAGCGGTTCTCTTTTCCAAGGACCCCTTGTTTTCGTGATTATTATCGGCTTTGTCGTTGTTTCGACGTCGTATTCTTTGATTTTGAGGCTGCTTTGACCCACGATCCTGCGATTGCGCCATGACCTGCCCTCCAAAGCGGAAAGCCGAAGCCTTCCCGCGTGTACTTTCTTCCCGAAGCCCGGCTTGCGGGCGCTCTCGTTTATAAACCAAAGCGCAAGTTTAGCCTTGTCACCTCAATAAACCAAAACCCACCTTGGATAAAAGCGGTATGACAACCTTCAAAATTACGCTCAGACCATATAAACATTGAGAATTAAGTATTTTTCACCAAATCACCGTAAAAATCGTCGGAACTAAGCTTTAGGCGCTGTACGCGGCCCTCGTCGTTCGACGCGACGCCTTCGCAACTTCACCTACCGGTAAATCGCGGGCGGAGGACGCCTGTTTTCATCAAGACTCTCGTCCTTACTGCGCCTTTGCACCCACACAGGCGTGTTCAGAAACGCTCGCACTGCAAATGATTCAACTCAAAGCCACTTAGTGGCACAAAGTAGTCATTGCTGGTGCAAAGTGGTCATTTTTACGCCTCCAAATGACCACTTTGCACCAGCAATGACCAGTTAGCAGCAGAACATGGCCAGATAAGGGAAAATCAGTCAGACGCCGTAAACGGTACGCGTGGTGCGCCGCGTCGCTTCGGCGACTTTACCTACCGGCAAATCAAGAGTATCCGCAAGTGATTTCAAGGTATAGGGAATCATATATGGAGCGTTGGTGCGGCCGCGATACGGCATCGGCGTGAGGTAGGGGGCATCGGTTTCGACCATGATGTGGTCGAGGCCCACGATGGCGGCGGACTTGCGGATCTCCTCGTTGCCCTTGAAACTGGAAGCACCGGAAAAACTCAGGTACCAGCCCTGCTCACGCGCGATTTGGGCGAGCTCGGTGTCGCCGGACCAGCTGTGGAAAACGGTGCGTTCCGGGCTACCGTCTTTGATGAGGGTTTCGATGACCTCTTTGTGGGCATCGCGGTCGTGAATCTGCATCGGCAGGTTGAGTTCCTTGGCCAGCGCGATATGGGCGCGGAAAGCGTCACGCTGGATCTCCATCGCCGCCTCGCCGGTGCGGAAAAGATCCATGCCGGTCTCGCCGATGGCTACCACTTGCTCGGGGTATGTCACCGCCAAGCGGTGGACCTCGGCGAGCGCGTCTTCGAAACTCACGTCGTGCCACGGCTGGTACTTCAGCGGCAGACCGTCCGGGCCCGGCACTCCCCGATGGCCGTGCAACACCGCCTCGTTCGGATGAATCGCAAGACCGGCGTGCACCGTACCGGGATGGTCGAGCGCCATCTGGACCGCGACTTTCAGGTTCGGCAGCTCACAGCCCACGTCGATGACGCCCTCGACGCCGACCGACCTGGCCTGGGCCAAAATCTCGTCGACGCTGTAGACCGGCACCGGCGGCTGGTCGCGCTCGAGCGCCTGCCGGTTCATCTCACGCGCAAACGGCACCACACTCGCTACATGCGTATGGTCGTCGACCACATGCACCCCGTCCGGCAACGCCTCCGGCGCCGGCGCCCAACTACGATCCCGATGTTTCTTGCCCATGGTTCCCTTAGTCTAGCCATCGGCGTAACCCTGATCCGCCTCTACCCGGCAACCGCGGTTCCACGGCTGGTATATGCCAGTTTTCGCACACCGGTTTTACCTTCAAGGAAACTTACTTGTCCAGAGCGAACCAGAGGACGCCGTGAGCTCCGATCGTGCCTTTGAGCACGCGATCCGAACCGACGCCTTCCATGCAAGCGGTCGCGATTGGCTCGGCTCCATCCGCCACATCGGCGAAGAGATCGGTTACCTTCCACGCCTTTTCGGCATCGCCGAGACCGACCAGAGCCTTCAGCTCGATGTTGCCTTGCAGCTCATAGTCATCGTCACCGGTCCAGAACATCGCGGCGTAGTGGCCGCCCTCATGTGCCGAAGCGGTGCCATCGGCCCAGTCCTCGGCATCCGCAGCCCACACGATGAGGTCGCCGCGGTAGGAGTCCACGTCGCCCCAAGTGCCGTAGATACGTTCACGCACTAGCTCGCGATTGTTGGCCGAACCGGCCGTGACTTCCCGCATCGCCGGGTTGCCAAGCAGAGCTATGGTCTCCCCCGTACTCGTGGGCAGGTCGCCGCCCACCATCAACGGCGAGCGCCCCATCGCCCAGAGCGCCATCAGGGTCCGGCGTTCGTTGCGGGTCAGCCGGCTATCGCGGTCATCGCCACGTTCGGCGCGAAGCCCGATATGGCCGAGCGGCAGCATGTCGGCATCGGCGAAATGACCGGCCTGCTGCAGCGGCGCCCAACGAGCGAGGCGCGAGAACTGCTGGTATACATCGTCCCAGCGGTCCCACAGATCGTCGGAGATACGCCACATCTGGGCATTGCTGCGCAGGAAATCCACATACGTAGGCGCGACCCAGCCACCCGGCGAAAGCGAAAGCGAAATCTCATGACCCGGGTGGCTGGCCTCAGCCTTGGCGATGGCCCGGTGGTAAGCGGCGATTTCGTCGGCGTGGAACGGCGTCTGCATGTCATCGACCTTGAGGAAGTCGATTCCCCAGTCGGCGAACTGGTCGATCTGAGCGTCGTAGAACGCCTGCGCACCCGGATGCTGTTGGTTGAGGCCGTAGTTGTCCGGGTTCCAGACGCAGACATGCTCTTTATCGGCCACATCCCGAGCGGTGTATGACGTATCTTTGACCGGCAGGTTGCGCTCGACAGCAAGCCTGGGGATGCCGCGCATCACATGGATGCCGAGTTTCAGACCCAGCTCGTGCACCTTGGCGGCGAGCGGGCCGAATCCCTTGCCATCGGCGGCGCTGGGAAAACGCACGGGGTCAGGCATCTGGCGGCCGTACCCGTCAAGAATCAGCGGCGCGTCGGCGTTGTAGCCGTGGGCACGGGCGGTCGGGTCGTACCAGTCGATGTCGATGACCACGGTATCCCAGCCCGCATCCTTCAGATGCTCGGCCATAAACCGCGCATTGGCCATGACTTCGTCCTCGGTGACGGTGGTGCCGTAGGAATCCCAGCTGTTCCACCCCATCGGCGGGCGCAGCGCCTTGCCGACCCCGGTTTCGTCTCTTTTCGATGTCATATCCGACCTTTCATCGTTGAATATTTATTACTTTCACTCTATCCGACGCCACTTTCTACACGTCGTTGACATATCGCGGAATTCCCGAGCCATACCCGATACCAAAAGGTAAACGTGCGACAATCCCGGCTAAAAGCGCAAGTCGCGCCACAAACGGGTCACTAGTGCCACGTCCCGTACGTTTTTCGGCTTCAAAACAAACGTCAAGGGGCGTTAGTGACCGATTCATGGCAGGAACAAGATCCGTCGAAGCGAATGACGACATTATCTGCGTATTGCGTAAGCGACAAAAGACAAGCAGCAAGATATCGCTGCGACCAGCCATCTTCAGCTCCAATCGGCCCGGCGCAAGCGCTCGTAGGCACTGCGGTCCAGCGAAAGCACACCGCCGTGCTTGGTATGCGCAGAGAGGCTGAAATCGTTGGCATCCAGCGGTATCCAACCTTGCTCGAGATCATCGGAGACCATAGGCTGGTAGCCGGTCGAGGGAATGACGTCGACCAGCAGATACCAACGGTTCACATCCGCCGTATGGTCGGCGAACACGGCCGGCCCCTCCTCGCCGTTGCCGGCATCGTAGTTGTCGCCGATATTGGTCTGAATGGTCCGCCACGCGGTGCCCGGCCTCCACCAGCGCTTCGCGTCCGTGGCATCCATCCAGATGCCTCGACCGAATGTGTTGTCCTTGGTGATGCGGTAGGTGCGCTGCGAGCCGTCGGCCTGCGTCCGCTGAATCATCGTGGTGTCGATGGAGTCGCCGCCGGTGTCGATGAACCTGCCGCCGAATTCAAAGGTCCGTTGCGTGAAATCCGTCGTGGCCCCCCACAGGACGGTGTCGTGGACGGCTGCGTCACGATGCTCCGTATCGTCAGGCGCAAAGACCTTCGATGACCAATACATCACGAACGCGCCTCGGCCTCCGACATGATTTTCCGGATAATAATCGGGCACCCACAGGCATTCGCAGGCCCATGCCATACCGAGTTCCAAGCGGTTGCTCGCGGTGATGTCGGCATCCCCATTGCCATAACCGTCTTCGTCACTGCGAACGCCTTCGTCACCGTTGAGGCCGTCAACGCCATTGCGGTCAACGCCGCCTTCACCGCCGAACCCATCAGGGCATCCGTAATGATATTCACCTTCAACCGCATAATGCCGTGGCCGCGAAACGTCCAAAGTCCTCGGTCCCCTCCAATGCAGCAAGTCGTCGGATTCCCAGACGATAAGGTTCGTGCTGCCATGGTGCGACCAGTCGTACCAGTTCGTACCATCCTCGAGCTTGCCGCCGAACACGCGAAGATCGGTGGCGATAATATAGTATGTCCCGGTTTCGGGATTACGGATGATATGCGGGTCACGCACTCCCGTCGTGCCGATACTCGAGGTCAATACCGGCTCTCCACCATTCAACGGCAACCAATGCGTTGGATCATCGCCATCCGTCAGGTCAAAATAGATTCTTTCGGCGTATCCGTTCGGGTCCTCTTTGAAATGGACCATCAGATAACCATACGGGCCAGGCAAAGAAGCAGCCTCTTCAGCCATCTTGTTTTCAACACATTCCACGTTTGTCGGACTACTGTCGTCAATCATCGCATCCACATTCTTTTCAAATCGCATTTGCATCAAAGTCCAAATATGGGTTCGGGCCGCCCCACGGAATCGTGAAACGGCCCGAATACCAAGTTGCGCAAGGCAACAATCAGCTTAGACGGCGTTGAGAGAGGAAGGGAAACAAGCTTCACAACACCGTCCGAGAATTATTACTTCATACCTGTCATGGCGATGCCTTCGACGAACCTCTTCTGGATGAAGAAGAACACGACGACCAGCGGCAGCGCCGAAATCAAAGCACCTGCCATCACGACACCATACGGGGTCACGGACGAACCGTGGCCGGTCAGCATGGCGAGGCCGACGGTGATCGTACGGGTCTCAGGACGCGAAGTCATGATCAAAGGCCAAAGCAGGTCGTTCCAGTTGCCCATCAGGTTGAACATGGTGATGGTCAGCAGGGCCGGCACCGAGTTCGGCAGGATGATCTGGAAGAAGATACGCAGTTCGCCCGCGCCATCGATACGAGCCGCGTTGTCAAGATCCTTCGGAATGGAGATGAAGAACTGGCGCAGCAGGAAGATGCCTCCCACATCGGCCATACGCGGAATGATGATGCCCCAGTAGCTATTGACCAAGCCCATGTTGGCAAGCAGCTTGTATACCGGGATCAGCAGCGCCATGGCAGGAATCATCATCGTGGCGATAAGGATATCGAGCAGCACCGTGCGCCCCTTGAAATCGATACGCGACAGGCCATAGGCGGCCAACGAGTCGAAGAAGACCGAGAAGACGGTGACGGCGCAGGCGAAGACCGCCGCGTTGATCATTTCCCGCCCGATCGGGAGCCTCTGGAACAGTGATGTGTAATTGGCCAAGGTGAACGCGCTCGGAATGAGCTTCGGCGGCCAGGTCTCGGTGATGTCATTCGGCGTGAAGGAAACCAGCACCACGACCAGCAGCGGGAAGATCATCAGGAAGGTGATCAGCGCCAGCGCCACATAGCTCCAGAAGAGGCCGAAACGGCGACGGAACCTTGCCTTCTTGCGTAGACGTGCGTTTTCGGCATTGGCCTTTTCATTGCGAACCATTGCCTCAGCGGACAGCGAAAGTCCGGAAACAGGAGTCTCAGTTGCGTTACTCATGCGATTTCCTCCTTCTCATGACGGGCGTTGTTGATCAGCACGCACAACCCGACGATGAGCGTCATGATGAGCAGTACGTACGACAGTGCGGACGCATAGCCGAGCTTGCCGTTGCCGAACGCTTCGGTGTAGATACGGTAGACGATGGTCTCGGTGGCGCGGTCAGGGCCGCCGGAGGTCATGATGAAGACCTGATCGAAGACCTGGAAGGAACCGATGAGACCGAAGATCATGATGTAGACGAACGTCGGACGCAATGCCGGAACCGTGATATAGCGGAACTTCTGCCACGCGTTCACGCCGTCGAGCGCTGCAGCTTCATACAGCTCCTGCGAGATGCCTTGCAGGCCGGCGAGGAAGATGACCATAAAGTAACCGAAGTTCTTCCAGACGGTGATGAGCACGATGGTGATCATGGCCGTGGAACTCGTACCGAGCAGATCCATGTGCTGGATGCCGGTGATCTTGCCGACCCAATACGGCACCAAGCCGAGCGACGGCGAAAGGATGAAGTCCCATGCGATGGCCGCGACGGTCATCGAGATGACATAGGGCAGGAACATGAAGGTGCGGAAGAAACCGACGAACTTCAGATCCTTACGATTGAGCAACAACGCGAAGAGCAGCGCCACGATCACCACGATGGGGGCGTAAAGCACTGCGTAGACCAAGGTGTTGATGACGTCCGTGCGGAAATCGGCATTGCCGAACAACTTGACGTAGTTGCGGAACCCGACGAACATGCCCTTGGAATTGATACGGTCGGTGGTCAACGACGTCAGGAACGTCTGCACCGCCGGATAAAAGACGAATATTGCAAGAATGATTAGCGCTGGGGCGACAAATGCGATGCCCTTGAGGAAGTTACGGCGTGAGAGCGCTTTTCTGTTCTCTTTCGCCGTCGCATCCCCGCCATTGCGGGCGACTGCTCTGTTCATAAGATTCCCTTCTAAATACTGCAAAATTTTGGTTCTCCGGCTGAATGCCCACACCATGGCGGGCATTCAGCCGAAAACCTGTGTCAGCCTTCAAGCAGGCCGACTATTCAGTTATATTGTTGAGGTCAGTCCTCGGCGTACTCGTCGAGGTAACCCTTGATCTTGCCCTGAGCCGTGTTGAGCAGCTGGGAGATGTCGGTGTCCTTGCGGGCCGTGTTGTTGGTCAGCGCATCGACCGAAGCGGAGATGTCGCCGAAGCCGCCCTTGAGGCCGGCAATGCCGATGTAGGAGTGGTTCGTGTTCTTCGCGATCTTGGCGATGAGCGGACGCTTGGCAAGGTCAGTATCCTTGACCAGCGTGTTGTTCGGCGGATAAGCCGAGCCGAGCGACCACATAATCTGGTTTTCCTTGCTGTTGTAGTACTTCATGAAGTCATAGATGCCCTGCTTCTTCGGGGAATCCTTGACCTGCGAGGTCACCCACCAATACAGACCGGTGGAACCGGTGTTGGAGCCCTTGGAGCCATCAGGATAGACATAGGTGCCATTGCCATCAGGAACCGGGAACAGATCATGTTCGATGTGCTTGTCGGTCGCGGCCTGGTCTTCCCAAGGTCCGACGATGACCATCGCGGACTGGCCGGACTCGAAGGACTCACGGGCCTTCGTGTCATCCATGCCCTTGAGGCTGTAGCCGCCCTTGTAGAAGTCGCGCATCTTCTCGAGGAACGCCTTGTTCTCAGGAGTGTTGATGGAGACCTTGCCCTTGGTGGTGTAGATACCGGAGCCGTTGCCCTTCAGGAACGGGGCCCAGCCGGAATCGGAAAGCGCCATGCCATACTGCTTGCCCGGAATGGTCAGCTTCTTGGCGGTCTCCAGCAGCTGATCCCAAGTCTTCGGGTAATCGTTCTCGGTCAGTCCAGCGGCCTTCCACATCTTGGTGTTGTACCAGACGGCGGTCGGTGCGTAGCCCATCGGGACGCCGCACTTCTCGGTCTTGCCGTTGACATTGAAGGTGATCTGCTTGACGACGTTCGGAATGTAGTTCTTCGTGTCGTACTTCGCATCATTGTAGAAATCGGTGACGCACTGGAACGTGCCATCGATGGACCAGCCCTGGCCGTTGTCGGCGCCGGTGGTCACGATGTCGGGGCCGTCGCCGGAGGTGATCTTGGTGACCATCGTCTCGCCGATGGTGCTCCAAGGCTGCAGCTGGGCATCGATTTCATACTTGTTCTGCGACTTGTTGAAGTTCTTGACGATCTTCTCAAGAGTCTTGCCGTCGGCTTCGGAGAAGCCGTGCCACATGGTGATCTTCACCTTACCGTCGGCCGTTTTCTCAGTCTTGGCGTTGCTTGAAGAACCGCAACCCGCAAGCCCGAGACCGGCAACCATCGCCATGGCGACAGCCGCTACAAGGGTCTTCTTGATTTTCATGGATTTCTCCTTTTTCCTTCTCCTGGGGGCTACCCAAGATGTTCACAACGCTGCGGGGACGCAAACATACCGTGTCCGCACCCTCTCCCTCGGTATTAGCAATTGGCTCAACACCTTTGTCGATTACCGGGGACATCAACGCTTTTGCAACGATGTAATATCATTATAGCGCAATTTTCAACGTTGTACAAATGACACACACGCCGTTGCAAAAATTACAAAACAGGTACGGGACCTGTTACGGTCCCTGCCCCGATTTGCAAGTACTATCAACCTTTTCAATTATAATTCATAAGACTTTCCGCAAACCAAGTACAGCCGGAAGTCTTATTCCCCAGAGACCGGGGTGCCCGCGAGCGGACCTCCGTCATCGGGAAGAATTTCTGTAGTCGTCGGCGTCCAGAGCGTATCGGGCTGAGGCTCGCCGAAATCGGGGCCTTCCTCGGTCCAACGCACCACGCCGACACGCGCATGACGGTTCGGATCGAACAGCGGATCGCCGGTGATGTGGGTGTAGTTACGGGCATGGTAAATCATCAGGTCTTCGGCGTCGTCCTCGGACTTGGTGAAGCAGTTGTGGCCAGGGCCGTATTGCCCATTGGCCTCGCAGGTCTTGAACACCGGCTCGCTGGCCTTGCTCCAAGACGACGGATCGAGCAGGTCGCTGCCGCGATCCGCGGTGAGCAGACCCACCGCATAAGGCACGCCCGTGCCCGATGCCGAATAGGTGATGTAGACCTTGTCGCCGTGCAGCAGGACCGCCGGCCCCTCGTTGACGAGGAAATCGACGCATTCCCAGTCGTATTCGGGACGGCTCAGCATCACCGGGGCGCTGTCAAGCGTCCACGGATTCTTCATCCGGGCGATGTACAGGTTGGAATTGCCTGGAATCTGCGGATCCTTCTGCGCCCAAATCAGATATTGCACGCCATCGATGACCTCGGTGGTGGCATCCAGCGAGAACGAATCGACGGGGGTGACAATCCGACCCTTTTCCGCCCACTCGTCGGCGGTGGGATCATCGGCCTTGCTCTCCAACACATACATACGGTGTGTCGGCAGATCGGCGGCATCGAAATCCACCTCGGCGGCCGCGAAATAGATGTACCAGGCGCCATTGATGCGATGCAGCTCCGGAGCCCAGATGTACTTGCTCATCGGACCGCTTTCATGCTTGTGCCAGATGACGGATTCCTCAGCCTTCTGCAACCCTGCAATCGTCTTGGACTTGCGGATGCCGATAGTGGCGTAACGCGGATGGGAACCAGTGAAATAATAGACGCCATCCCACTTCAGCACCCAAGGATCGGCACGCTGGAGCACCAATGGATTGTCGTAAACTACCATGTTCAATCTCGAATCTTTCTCTACACTGATTTACAACGTTGAATATAGCAGATTTACATCGTTGAAACAAATCGGGGTGGCGGGTCACATCGGCCCTCTTATCGAACCGATAAACCACGCCACCCCAAGACACCTAGGTACCTGACGGATACCTACTTATCTCTAATTTTTGCGTCTGCTCGCAGCCAAAACGCTCAGCATAGCGGCCGCGAGTGCCACAACAACCGTGAACAACGGTAGGGAACCGACAACGGCACCGGTCTTGACCAGTTTCTTGGCGCCATCGGCTTTGACGTTATTCTTCTGCTGTTGCTTGTTGCCTTGATTCTTATCACCGGGCTGCTTGTCATTGGGCGTGACGGTATTGTCAATAGGCTGTGTCCCGTCGCCGGGATTCGTCGAGCAAGGCACTTCGGCAGTGGCGATGCCACGGCCTTGCGGCAACTGCCTGACACCCCAGAACGCGGCCTTGCCGCCACGAACCGTCGCGTCCGGGCCGTTGTCGGTGAACACATCGCCGCCGAGACCCGAGAAGAAGACAACATCATGGCCGGTCTCATCGGTCTGATAGCCCACCGTAGCCGAATACGAACCGTGCAGCTTGGTGGCCTCGGGAGCGGAGGTGACGTTGAGCGTCACCTTGCGACCCTTGACCTGCCAAGTGCCGGCGATGCCGGTGCCGGACAGCGAGCCATCGGCGTTGAGCGTCACCGGCACCGCGTGGTAGATGGCCTGGCTCGTCAACCCGCCGCCAGCGTAGAACGACACCGGGTTATGCACCACGAAGTTGTAGGTTCCCGCCAACGCGGAAGCCGTATACGACGCATCGCTCGTTACCTCGCCGGACTTCTCGAACGGCGCCATGACCAGCCATCCGTCGGAGGAGACCATCGGCTGCACGCGCACCTGGTGCTCTTCGAGATTGCCTTCGGTACGCACGAAGCGGGTGTGGTACACGTTGTAGACGGATCCGTCGGAATCGGTGACGATGGCGTTGCCGCCCTGCGAGGTCTTGACGTTCTCGCTGCCCGGCTGGTCGTAGGAGCTCAGGATGCGCAGACCACGGTTGAAGGCCTTGTCGTCAGAAACCTTCTGCGTGTAGACCGCGGCATTGCCGTTCTGGTCGAGATACGGTCCGGTGATGGACTTCGAACGGAACTCGCGCATCTGATAACCGCCAGTCTGCGTCAGACCGCCGTAGGAAAGCATGAGGTGCCAGTAACCGTCGGCCTTGGCCAGCGCCGTGCCTTCTCCCGAATTACCGTAGCCGCCGGCCAGTTTGTGGCCATAATAGGCATCGGAGACGTTGGCCTTGGTCTGGTAGGTCGTGTTGTAGTCACGCAGACCGGTAGCCGGATCGAGCTTGAGCATCCAGATGCCGCCGAACCACGAGCCGAACGCCATCCACATATCGTTGCCATCATATTTCACGCTGGCATCGATGGCGTTGATCTCGGTATCGGTGGGTGACAGATAGCGGCTAAGATCGGCATGTTCACCAAGCACACGGGGCACATCGGTGAGCTGTTTCGTCGACTCGCGGAAACCGGAATAAACGACGGGTCCCACATAGGTCCAGTCGCCCTCGATGTCATCGGCGGTAAGCAGCACAATCACGGACCTGAAATTATCGCCGTTAACCGAGAGATACATGCACCACTTGTGCATGGTCTTGTTCCAGATGACCTCAGGAGCCCACATGTTGCCAGTCACGTCCGGATTCGAATCCTGCTTCGACCACTCGTTGAAGATCGGGTCGAGCACCTGATGATAATTCGTCACGAGGTTGTTGCTGAAATACTGCCAGTGCTGCAGATCGGTGCTCTTGGCGAACGCGCGGTGCGAACCGAAAATGTAGTACTTGCCGTTGGCCTTGACGATCGAGGGATCATGCGAGGTCACGCGGACATGGGTCGTGTCGTTGCCGGCAGACAGCGGCTGAATCGCCAGGGTGAATGTCTTAGTGACCGGCGTGCTCAGCATACGTGTCGTCGCCTCGGAGACCGTAGCGGTCAACTCGACCTTCTGGGCGCCGCCGCAATCCGGACGGGTGACCTTGGCTTCATAGCTTCCAGCATCGCTGGCATCGCTCATATCCTGAGCAGACACCTTGGATGCATTGTCGGCAATGGACACCAACTTGGTATTCGAAGATTTCCACGTGACATTGCCGGTGAAGTCATAGGCGGAGATGCTCATCGTCGAAGGCAGCAGCAAGTCGCCACGGACGTTGTTGGCATCCACGTTCTCGCCCAGCGACACGCTGTCGGCAACCTTCTGACGGAACTGTGCGTCATTGAGCACCTTGGGCACCAACACCTGGAAGGACTTCGTCACCGTTTTCGACGGGGACGCCATACCTGCGGCGGGCGTGAGGGTGGCAGTCAGATTGACCGTTGTATCTTGGGCGGGCAAGGTAACCTTCGCCTTGCCGGTCGCATTGTTGACCGCGATGGCGCCGTTGTCCGAGCTCCAGGTGATCGAAGCGTCTGCCGTGGATGTCGGCAGCGTGAAATCGGCATTGGCGGTCTGCGGCACCTTGAGCGCCGAGGCCTCGCTGCCAAGCAGATCATCGACGCCTTCGCTCGGCAGGGTCTTCGCAATCTGCCGCGGGGTCATCGCGCCGTCATAGACGGTGAACGAACGCACCGCGCCATGGAAGAACGCATCGCCCACACCAGGGTAACGCGACTGGCCGATAACGTCGTTGGTCTGGTCGGCGAACTTGGAGATATCGGCGGTGATCTTCGAAGAACCGACCTCACGGCCGTTGATATAGAGCTTGGCGGTCTTCGTGCTGCCGTCGATTGTTGAAGTCAACGTCTGGAACTTATCCATTGAAAGGTTTTCGCCGGCGGAGAAGAACGTTTCACCGTCACCATTGCCCTTCGAAGTGACCGAGGCATAGAGCGAAGTATGCGTCGAGGCGGTCCACGAGCCCTTGCCTGACTGTCCGGTGCTGCCCAGCGACCACAGATAGGTCCATTGAGCCCCGCTGCTGTTGAATTGGTCGTTCTTCACCACGGTGGAGACGGTGGCGGAGTTGTGGCCCTTGAGGATGTTGTCAGGCAGCTTCACATAGTAGTTGCCGTCCATCGCCAAGGACTTGTCGTTGAACGTGCCGCCCGTAGGTGCAGCGCCGTCTTTGGTAATCGTCGCCGCGCCGAGTGCGGAGCCGGACACCGCGTTGTTGACCGAAGACGCGCCGTTGGCCGCGTCAGAAAAATTATAATCCACGATTTTCTGCGGATCGCTTCTCGTCTCTACTGTCGAGCGCCCATCTCTGGTCACCGACTTGACAGGGCCAGCATTGGCACTGGTCACACCGACCATGCCCACCAGCATCGATGCAGCCGCGAGTAACGCGCAACATCTGCCGGCCCTTTCCGACATTCGTGTCACCATTGAATTCTCCTATCATCATTGCTCTTCAGACCGGCTGGCAAGACGGCATTCACGACGACAATCGGAATATACATCGTTGTAAATTTGCCCATCAACCTTCTGCCTTCTCCAGAGCGATTTTTTGGACAACAGGCTTCATAGCCAGTCGCCACGGGATTACACACCACTATCGCGTATCCCGTGGCTATCATTCTACAACGTTAGAAACGTATTACTTACAGTGTTTTCCCGTATTCTTCGACCACTATGCCTTACGATGCGTGGAGTCTCGGACAACCAACGTGGATGAAACCTTACGGAAAATGGTGCCGCCATCGACAGCGCCCAGCGGGCTGATGCCATCGATGCGATTTTTCAGGACCCGCACGGACAGACGGGCGACGGCCTCGAGACCGGGCGCAATCGAGGTCAAAGGCGGTGAAAGGTACTGGGAATCGTCGGAATTGTCGAACCCGATCACCGACACGTCATCGGGAATCCTCAGGCCACGCATCTGAATGGCATGCATGGCACCCGAGGCGAGCATGTCGTTCAAGGCGACCACACCGTCCAGTTTGACACCGCTATCGAGCATGTGGTTCATCGCATCCACCCCATCGACACGATGCCACATCCCCGCCGGCGCCACCAAACGCTCGTCAAAGTCAATGCCGTTCTCTTCCAACGCTTCCTTGTATCCTTGGAAACGCAGGCCCGCGGAGCCAACCTTCTCCCCGGGATGCACACCCAGTACCGCGATCCTGCGGCATCCGGTCTGGATGAGATAGGACGTGGCGCGTTTGGCGCCCTCGACGTTCTCAGTGGCGATATGATCCACCGAATCGGTGAAGATCCGCTCTCCGATGAGCACGAGCGGATAATCGACGGCGAGCTGTTCGGCATCGTCCTGCCCGAGCTCCAAGGGGCTGAAAATCACGCCGTCGAGCATGGAAAGCCGCCTGCCGTGCAACGCTTCGATCTCGCCTTCACGCGAATAAAGCGTCGGCTCCACAATGACCTGCAGCCCCAGCTTCTTGGCCTCGCCGATGACCAGCGAGGAGAGCTGGGCAAAATACGGCAGTTGCAGATCGGGGATGATCAGCGAGATAACGCCGGTCTGCCCGCGCCGCAGGTTGCGTGCCGAGACGTTGACCACATACCCCAGTTCGTCAATGGCCTTGTTGACCTTTTTACGTGTGGTATCCGAAACGAACTGGTAGTCATTGACAACGTTGGAAACGGTTTTGATCGAGACGCCGGCGGACGCAGCCACCTCACGCATCGTAACAACATGTTGTTCGCCGGTTTTACCCACTTTGCCGCCATTTCGAGTAGCTTTCATATTCGCGCTCCCCCTACTGCCCTACTTCAGACTACGTCCATTGTCCACGCACTACGCCACGGTAATTTTCATCGATATACACGTCGAGGCGTCATCGAGTTCCTCGCTTTTCTGCATGTCGAGTATCGGCATACCATCCACGCCCCAGTGTACACGTCGCACCTGCGCATCCCGGCCGCCATATCGGCCGTTGGCGTATTCCGCGGCATGGAAAACGTAGAGCGGATTGCCGTCCTCGTCAGCCGACCACATGCCATGTCCGGTTCCCAATTGCCATTCATTATTATATATTCCCGACTTCTGAAGCGGGCAGCCGAGCTTGTTCCATGTCTGCGGATCAAGCAGATCGGCTCCGACACCGGCGGGGGCGGTGGCCAAACCGGTGGTGTAGTCGATGCCGACCAATGAACCGGAATAGATGAGCCAGAGCGTGCCATCGTGCTCCACGACGTTGGGACCCTCGGCAATGGCGTTGTCCCAAGCGAATTCAGGGACGACGATCTGCCTCGGCGAACTGGTCAGACGCGTGGGATCGGCCGGATCGAACGAGGCTATCCAGACACTGCCGATCTGCTGCCAGGCGTAGTACCAACGACCGGAATCGGCAAAGACCGTCATATCAAGGCTGATGCCCTGCACCGGATTCAGCTCCTCGCCTTGTGGTCCGCGGATCGGCCGCGGCGCATCCCAGTTGGCGGGTTCACGTGGATCGAGATCACGGCCGTCACCATCCTGGCCAAGCTGCATGATATGGCAGCTTCCGGTCCACATATCCGGCTTGCCGGCCCGATCGTTGACCGTCCCGTCCGCCTTGCGTTCAGGACCGTCGAAACACGGCATGAACAGAATCGAGAGCCTGCCGCCGATGATGTGCAGCTCAGGGGCCCAGAAACAGCCGGTCATCTCACGTCCCTCGCTGTTGCGATCGCCGCGTTTCAAAAGGTCGATCTCCCGCTCTCGTCCGCCCGCGGCATCAGAAAGCTCGGCAATGGTGCGGCCCACACGCAGCGGCATGTGGGTCTGCCCGCCGTTCGGGTCGATGCAGTTGCCATCGGTATCGTCGGTGGCGATGAACAGGAACAGCCGTTCGCCGTTGAAATCATAGGGGAACACCGACGGGTCGGCACGTTCGCGAGCGAAGGGGACAGGGTAGGTCTGCTGTCGCACCACACCGTCGATCGTCACCACTTGACCCGGCTTGAAATTGCCGGCGAGCGCATTGCGCCTGAATTGCGCAAGCTGCGCCTCGTCCCAATCGACCTTGCGCGTCGAATCCGAGCCGTCGGAGTACAGCAAATCGACGGTCTGGCGCCTGAACTGTTGCAAGGCATCGTCGAGGGCATCGGAAGAGGAAGGCGGCAACGCTTCACGGCTTCGGCGTTCGGCATCCGGCGCCGCCTTGCGCACATGTCCATCGACACAGACTCCGGCCGATTCCTCCTGCAGACCATCTTCATGCGTACGGGTTCCGCCGTACACCTTGCCTTCGGCAGGTACGAACGTCAGAGCGGGGCAGGCGACGCCGGTGTTGTAGATGCGTCCGAACCGGTCGGACAGGGCAATGGCATCGTCCACATCGATGTCGATGACATTGCCGGGCACACAGTCCGCAATATCGACCGATCCGGCCTGCCCGCCCTGGTAACCGGCCTTCTCGCAACCACCTTCATCCTGAAGCCCGCCAACGCCACCGACAGACACGGCCTCATCCACCGCGACCACTCCGTCGAGCGCATCCAAGAGATCGCCGACATGCGCCGTACGCCATCGCCCGCCATCGTCATACCAGGAAATCGCATACCCGCCAGCATCGGCGAGCGCAGCCACCTGCGGGCGATGCACGCCCTCGTCGGTGTCCAACGTCACCATGCCCAGCTGCTCATAATTCAGCAGATCCGGGCTTCGGGCCAGCAGGAACGAACACCGTTCAGATCCATCGGCTGCACCACCACGGGCGGTACGCGTGGCGGCAATGCCATAGCCCGCATCCGACCAACGGAACAGATATGGGTCCACAAGGCTTTTGAGCGTGATGTCGACATCCGGCATCAACGCGTCAAGTTTTACGGCACCGCTGGGCACGTAGCCGACGGGGCCTGCCTCCGGACGAAAACGGCGTGAGGCGGTGGCCGCGCCTCTCGCCGCCTGCGGCACTCCCGCACGAGGCACCCCGGCAGCGAAGAAAATGCCGTAGTTGCCATTAAGCGGCTCCCACCTGCCGGTGACCGGTGAGCGCAGGGCGAGATGCATGCTCAACGCGACGTCCGCATTGTTGGCGTGTTCGCGGCCGGTCGGTTTTCTGGTATAGCAAAGCAACGAATAACGATGCGAATCAGACATTTTGTCCTGCATTTCAGATTCTCCCTTGACGTGTCTGAAGTTACAACGATGTACACTAGTATACGACGTTACAACGTTGTAAAAGACGCAATGCCGCCGTAAGTAGGAAGAAGGAGTACCCGCACATGACAACAACAAGGACGATACGACGTGGCCTGGCTGGAATTCTGGCGGCCCTCACCCTCGTCGGGACACTGGCCGGATGCGGAAGCGCGAATACGAGCACAGGCGCATCGAACGGCGCCGCGTCGCCGACCAGCACACTCAATTCGGCGGGCAAACACATCAGCCGCGTCTCCGTGCACGACCCTTCCGTCGTGAAAGCGAACGGGAAATACTATGTATTCGGCTCACACCGCGCCTGGGCGAAAAGCAATGACCTCGTCAACTGGCACTATTTCAAGAACAACCTGAGCCGCGACTACGAGAAGATCTTCGCGGATATCTGGAAGGCCTGGCCCAAGCAGGCCGCCAATCCGGATGTCAAAGGCAACATGTGGGCACCGGACGTGGTGTGGAACCCGAGCATGAACAAGTGGTGCATGTACCTTTCCCTGAACGGGGCCAATTATCAGTCGGTCATCGTGCTGCTGACGGCCAATAACATCGAGGGCGACTGGACCTACGTTGGCCCCGTGGTCTACTCCGGGTTCAACGATGCCGACAAAGACAAGACCGACGTGCCGCGCGTGCTCGGCGAAAGCGCCGACATCGGCCGTTACCTCTCCGCCGACGACACCGAGATCAACGCCATCGACCCAAGCGTCAAGGCCGATGACAACGGCGACATGTGGATGACCTTCGGCTCCTGGTTCGGCGGCATGTGGATGTTGAAGCTCGACAGCAAAACCGGCCTGCGCGATTATGCGAAGACCTACCCGACCATCACCGACCAGTCCGACGGCTACTACGGTGTCAAGCTCGGCGGCGGATACGGCAACTCGGGAGAAGGCTCCTACCTGTTGCATACCAACGGCTGGTGGTATCTCTTCACTTCCTACGGCCATCTCGAGCAGACCGGAGGCTACCAGATCCGCATGTTCCGCTCGAAGTCCATCACCGGACCTTATCTCGATGAAAACGGGAACCCGGCCGTCTCGACCAGCGCCGAGGCCAATAACTGGGAAGGCGACACCGGAGTGCGACTGATGGCCTCCACCGTTTGGAGCGGCACGGACAAAAAGGATATCGAGGTTTCCCAAGGCCACAACTCCGCCCTGGCGGACAGCGATGGCACCGACTACCTCATCTACCACACCCGTTTCTCCGACCGCGGCGAGACCCACGAGATCCGCACGCGCCAACTGCTGCCGACCGCCGACGGCTGGCTCACCGCAGCGCCGTACGAATACACCGGCACCAAGGCGAAGGCCAAGGGCTACCCGGCAAGCAAGCTCGCCGGCACCTATGAGTTCGCCATGCAGAACCCGAACACCTATTTCAAGGGGCCCAAGCGTCCGACCGACAAGAAAAGCACCGATTATAAAGGCATCAACCAGGCCAAGGACATCAAGCTCACGGCCGACGGCAAAGTCAGCGGCGACCGCACCGGAACGTGGAAGGCCGAGCCGGGCAGCAACAGGCTGACGATCACGCTTGACGGCATCACCTACCAGGGCGCGTTCGCTTTGCTGCCGCGCGACAAGGACGGCAAGACGGTCATGACCTTCTCGGCCATCGGCGACAACATCTGCGTCTGGGGATCTCAGAGATAACACCGAGTTTCTATCGCTTGTCGGCATACGCAACATCGAAATGGCGGAATTCCAACGTTTTCATTGTTGTATATGCCGATATGCGATTATTGAAGGAGTTCATCAATGGCTATTTCAACGATTACTACACGACGTCTGCCGGTACGGGTGCCTCATACGCCGCAGGGGTTCTTTGAATTCCCGTTGCCCAAAGGGCGCGTGCCGATTCACGACCCGGCCATCGCCGAGGAGAACGGGGTCTACTATCTCTTCGGCACGCACCGGCGTTTCGCCCGCAGCACCGACCTCGTCAACTGGGAGCCGATGAGCAATAATCTCACCGACGATTTCGAGACACTGCTCGGGCCGATTTGGCAACAATGGCCACAAATCGGCTTGAATGGTTCGCCGCTTTCCGGCAATACCTGGGCGCCGGACGTCATCTTCAACCCGACGATGGGCAAGTGGTGCATGTACCTTTCCGTCAACGGCGAGCATTACCAGTCGGTCATCGTCCTCTTGACCGCCGACCATCTCGAAAACGACTGGACGTATGTGGGGCCGGTGGTCTATTCCGGATTCAAACCCGACAACGTCAAGAAAACCGACGTACCGCGCGTGCTTGGCGACGAAGCGTCAGGGCCGCTGACACGCTACCAGTCACTCAAAGACTCGCATATCAACGCCATCGACGCGGCACCGGTGATCGACGAACGCGGCGACATGTGGATGAGCTTCGGATCGTGGTTCGGCGGACTCTGGATGATTAGGCTCGACCCGAAAACCGGACTGCGTGACTACACGACCACCTATCCACTTGTCCACGATGCGAGCGACCCGTATTACGGTATCAAAATCGGCGGGGGCTACAGCAACTCCGGCGAAGGCTCTTATTTCCTCAACGCCAACGGCTGGTGGTATCTCATGCTCTCCTACGGCGGGCTCGGTAGGACGGGTGGCTACCAGATCCGTGTCTTCCGCTCGCGCAACCTCACCGGGCCTTACCTCGACCAAGCTGGCAATCCTGCGATTTCCCACGGCGAAATCGCTGACAATTGGACCGGCAAGGCCGGCGTGCGGCTACTCGCCTCGGTCGCATGGAGCGGCGGGTTCACCAAGGCCGGCCAGACCACGAATCCGACGAATCCGGACGGCAAGGACGAGACCACCCAGCCCGATTGGGACGATGTGGAGATCTCGCAGGGCCACAACTCGGCGCTGATGCGCGAGGATGGGCGGATGTTCATGGTCTATCACACCCGCTTCATCGGCCGCGACGACAACGACTACGAAACGCGCGTGCGTGAGCTCTACGCCACCGATGACGGCTGGCTGGTCGCCGCACCTTACGAATACTCTGGAGCTGTCGGCATTGCACCGCATAACCCCGCTGAAATCGCCAGCATCGCCGGAGACTATGAGCTGACCGTCCTTCGTCAGGACACTTACTTCGACGGCACACACGACGAAAACGGGCACTGGCACGGAGTCAATACCCCCGTACATATTCGGTTGCATTCAAACGGACGCGTAAGCGGGGAGGATCCGCGCACGTTGGCATCAGCCGGCATCATCGGCAATAACGCATCCGTCACCGCGACGGACGGCAACATCACCTGCGGCCAGTGGCGACTTTCAGGCAACGGGCATACATTGGACCACCGCGGCAAGGGCGGCGCCGGGACCGGTGACATCTGCGGCAACGGCTCGATGCGCATCACGCTGGGCACAACCACTTACACCGGCGTCTTCGCCGTGCTGCCGCGCGAGTCCGACGGCAAGCCGGCCATGACCTTCTCCGCGCTCGGCAACAACCTCTGCATCTGGGGTGCACGACAGTAGCCAAACACAAAGGTCGGCCGATAGCTATACAGAAACGCTGGAATTCCGCTATTCCTGTATGACTATCGGCCGACCTGTATATCAACTAACGGATGTCGAGGAAGACACGCATCTCGTTTTCGCCGCGATTGGCCCACGCGAAATACGGAATCAGCGTGGCCGTCACCGGTTTGCGCTTTGCCGGCTGCCAACGGGAGTACAACGGACTCCTTACTGTCGCCACCGAGCCGGTACTTGAATCTTGCGTCTTGTCGGTTGTCTCCGTATCATCATCGCGCCAGGCGGGAACCTCGAGCCTGACCATCGACCGTGTCACCGGCTCGACCTCGCCGGTGCCTTTGGCGTCGATTCCCTGCGCCCCTGCATGGAAATCGAACGTCCGCACGGTCACGTTTTCGGCGTTGGCACCCACCTTGCCGGCATCGACATGGAGACGATGCAACTGGTCGCCGTTGTCGTGTTCCTCGGCGCAATAGACGATCGGGCCGCGCATAAAGGCGACCTTGCCCGCATCCTCGCTGACCTTCGGGTTGGCCGCGACCATATTCACCGGCATCGGGAAATCGAACGTCACACTATCACCCTCGCGCCAAGTGCCGGAAAGGTAGAGGTAGCCATCGCGAATCTCGCGCGTGATATCACCGGATTTCTCGCCGCTTGCCGACACCGTATTCGCAACGTCCCCGGCATTGCCTGCCCAGGAAGGCAGGCGGAAGGCCAATGCCATCGCCGCTCGATCAACCTGCGAACCGTCAATATGAACACTGGCCCTAGCCTTGCCGCTCCACGGCAGTTCGGAGGTCATGGCCAGACGCACCGACGCAGAACCCACTTCGAAGGTTGTGTCCCCTCCGATATACAGGTGCGTGAACAGCGTGGTTCCATCGTCGGAAAGGGTGTGGGCGTATTCCTGCACGCTTTCGACCAGCCGCGCGATATTCGGCGGGCAGCAGGCGCAGCCGAACCACTTTTGCCGCACGTCCTTGACATGCTCGAAACGCACGTCGTGATTGCGCGAGGTCTCTGGACGCACCTCAAGCGGATTGACGTAGAAGAAACTCTTGCCGTCCAACGCCATGCCCGCCAGCGCCGTGTTGTAAAGCGCCAGCTCCATCACGTCGCCGTACTCCCCTTTCGGCTCCAGCTCGAGCATCCGACGCGCGAAGAAGACGAGCGCGATCGCCGCGCAGGTTTCGGAATAGGCCAGGTCGTTGGGCAGGTCGTAGTCATAGGAGAACGACTCGCCGACTGCCGTGCCGCCCACACCGCCGGTGATGTAGAGCTTTCTGTCGACGATGTTGCGCCAGATGGCATGGATGGCCTCGTTGAGCTTCTTGTCGCCGGTCAGCCGCACCACGTCGGCGACACCGGAGTAGAGGTAGCCGGCGCGCACTGCGTGACCCACGGCTTCGCGCTGGTCAGCCACCGGCTCATGCGCCTGATAATAGGCGTAGGGCTTGGGCCAGTTGTCGTTCGCCACAAACGGCGTGCCGTCGTGTTCGGAGCGAGCGTGGTCCTCGGCCTCGAAATAGAGCGGCGAGGTGCCGCGCTGGTGGACGAAATATGAGGCCAGGTCAAGATATCGACGCTTGCCGGTCGCCTCGGCAAGCCGGACCAGCGCCATTTCGGCGATCTCATGGCCCGGATAACCATGCAATTTGCCGGGATCCGTGCCGAAAACGGAAGCGACGTAGTCCGCGAAACGCTCGGCGGCGTGCAGCAGTTCCGCCTTGCCGGTGCCCTGATAATAGGAGACCGCACCTTCGATCAGATGGCCCATGCAGTAGAGCTCATGGTGGTCTTTGAGGTTGGTGAAGTGCCGGTCCATGCCGTTGAGGATGTAATAGGTATCGAGATAGCCGTTGGGCTGCTGGGCGGCGCAGACGATGTCGATCGCACCGTCGGCCGTCGCCTCGAGCTCGGCGTCGGGATGGTGTGCCAGCGAATAGCCGACCGCCTCGATCCACTTGGAGAAATCCGTGTCCTGGAAGACGAATCCGTAGAATTTGTCGGCATCGGGATGTGCCGGATCGTCGGGTAGCACGTTGAATCCACGGTCGGTGTAAGTTGGCGGCGTGTATGCCTTCCCGCCGGCCTTCGCGTCGTTCGCACGCTGGTTCTGCGCGGCCGCGGCCTTGAAATTGTGCATGCAGTAGCTCGGCGAGGCGCCCGGTACCTGGTCGTTCAGCGCACGCCACTGGAATGGCAGCACCTGCGTGCGCACCAGCTCCTGTTCGGCACCCCAGAAGGCGTCATCCACCGTCACATCCTTGAACGGCAGCGGTTTGCTGTGCGTGGCAACCAGGGAATCTTTCTTTAAAGTGCATTCGTTACAGGATTTGTTATTCATCATCGTCATTGAAACCACATTCCCTCGTACCGAACTCAAGCTGCCAATCAAAGGAGAGGCACCAGCTTCTGCTGCTAGGTTGTCTACTCGATCGCTCCACATAACGAACGCGATGCCTACTCCGATTCTTATCTTACCTGTACATCAATCAGAAGAAAAGATGCACCAGGAAAGGAATCAACCCGTTCAAAGGGCCGAGTATCGCGTGAAAAGCACCGATAAGAGGGCCAACAATAGGTCCGAACATCAAAATCACCTCCTTCCATTAAATCGACAACACGCCGTTTTATATCATAAAAGACTGGACATTAACGAAATATCATCATCTATACGTTTTAACTTCGCTCTCGACGCCTCAGCCCACTCACTTCAGCTTGAGAGCGGCAGTGTAGATGGCCTTACGGTTCGGCAGCGAGCCATCAGGAAGCGGATGTTCCTTGACCACTTCGGCGATGGCGTCCTTGATACGCTCGTCGGTTTTGGCGGAACGCTCGACGGCGAGCGCAGCCAGATCATCGACACTCAGGACCGTCGCCGTCGCTTCGCCCGCCTTCAACGCTTCTTCCTCGCTCGCGCCGCCGATGACCAAGACGATTTCGCCGCGCGGCGGGTCGTCGACCACCGACTGGTGGATTTCGGCGATAGTGCCGCGGCGGATCTGCTCGTAGTCCTTCGTCAACTCGCGGCACAGGGCCATCGGGCGATTCGGGCCGAACATTTCAAGCAAATCATCCATTGTCTCGGCGATGCGGTGCAGGGTCTCGTAGAAGACGATCGTGCGCCGCTCACCCAGCAAGGAGCGGAAGCGCTGGATGCGTTCGCCCCGCTTGCGAGGCACGAACCCCTCGTAGCAGAACCGGTCGGTCGGCAGGCCGGAAAGCGCGAGCGCGTCAAGCACCGCTGACGGGCCGGGAGCGCAGGTCACCGGCAGGTCGCGCTCGATGGCGCGGCGCACGATGGCCACGCCCGGGTCGTTGACAGTGGGCATGCCCGCGTCCGAAACCACCAAGACGGTCGCCCCGCGTTCGACCTCGTCCAAGAGACCGTCGGCCTTCGCACGTTCGTTGTGGTCATGGTTGGCCACCACACGCCCGCCGACATGCACGCCGAGCCGGTTCGCCAGATCGTAAAGCCGTCGCGTGTCTTCCGCAGCGACGATATCCGCGCGCTCAATCAGCGCCCGCAGCCTAGCCGAAGCGTCGCCGACATTGCCGATCGGCGTCGCCGCCAGCACCACCGTTCCGCGCGGAATCTCGACCATCACGCCGTTCTGCGCCATGTTCTGCTCGCCGGCCTCGTGTTCCGTCGCGTCGCGGACGACGGTTTCATATTCCTCGGATTCCATATCACTAGTCTGCATACTTCAAGTATCCACCACCGCGATGACGCAGGACGTCGAACCGTCTGGCAAGCTTCCTAAAATCCAAGGTAGACGCCGGCACCGCGTATACATCGTGAGAAGTACCAACATACGCAGGCGATCGGCCACGGAAGAAGGGACATCATGCAATACATCACCAAGACCATCAAGGGCATCGATGGCAGTGAGGCAAGCCTGACCGGCTACATCATCGACAATTCCAAGGAAATCGACCCGGATCGACGCCGTCCGGCGGTGCTCATCTTCCCCGGTGGTGGCTTCAACAAGGTCACCGACCGCGAGGCAGAGCCCATCGCAATGATGGCGCTTGGGGCCGGTGTGCAGGCGTTCGTGCTGCGCTACTCCATCGCACCTTCGCGCTATCCGGTGCAGATGCTTGAGGGCGCCGAAGCCATGAAGCTCATCCGCGACAACGCCAAGGAATGGCACGTCGATCCACAGGCCGTCACCGTCATCGGTTTCTCCTGCGGAGGTCAGCTCGCCGCGTCGATGGCCACCACCACCGGCGATGACGTCATGCGCGCCAACGGCTACGATCCGGACGCGGTGCGCGCCAACGGTCTGGCGCTGGGCTACCCGGTGCTGACTGCCGGCGAATACCGCCACGAAGGCACCATCACCAAGCTGCTTGGAGACAAGAAGAGCGACCAGAAGATGCTCGACGAGATCTCCTGCGAGAAGCACGTCGACGCCAAGACCGCGCCGACCTTCATCTGGCAGACCATCACCGACGCCGTGGTGCCGGTGCAGAACTCGCTGCTCTTCATCAACGCCTGCGTCGAAGCCGGGGTGAGCGTCGAAGCGCATCTCTTCCCGCAAGGTCCGCATAGCCTCGCCTTGGCTACCACCGAGACGGCCGCCGCTGGTAACGCCGCGCAGATCGAGCCGAGCGCCCAGGTCTGGCCGAGCCTTTGGGCCGCGTGGATCAAGCGCAATTTCGCAAAATAGCAAAATCCACGGGGTGGGCCAACCGGATAGCGAGTTTAATCAAAACCGATAAAGCTTCATGCCCCATCAATCAGAATGGCGTCATACAGATAAAACCGTATGACGCCATTTATCTTGTCCGCAACAATACCAGCCGGATCAGCAACAAAAACAATCACGGTATAGGCTGTTCTGCAAACACAGTGAAACACAATCCCGGAAAACAAATATCAAGGATTCAGAATTCCTGTTTTGCCCCTCATCAAGGAAAAACGCAAAATGGTCAAATCCCGTAAAAATTCGTTGTATAATATATTTATTCGAACAAATGTTCGAGGAAGGAAACGGGATGCAGGAGCCCACCATGGCAGACATCGCCGACTCGGCCTATCGCTTAGGCATCCCCACGAGCCTGTTGTTCGGCATTGTCTATGACTTTTACCGGCGAAACCTCAAGGAACCGGCACATGTCAGCGAAAACGACCATGGGAATGGGCCGCTCGCCGGTGAGATAACGACTCACTGACACGCGATGCACCCCGACGGCCTGTGATATCTGGTCGTCGCTCACCTTTTTTCTGGCCTTCTGCGCACGCAGCTCGGCGGCAAGCGCAGAGGCGAAGCTTTCCCCATAATCAGTCATGCCTTCAGTCTACCCGGAAGTTTCTCTCGAAGCACAATCTTGACATTTCATAACCGTTTGGTTACATTAATAACTGTCCATTAACAACAAGGAAGGTTATTATGACAGACAAAATGGTTCTCGCCACCCAGCAGTGGCTCAACAAGACCTATACGGGCCGACACGGATACAACCCAATCGCCGAGGACGGCAATACCGGCTGGCACACCATCTATGCGCTCACGCGAGCGCTGCAGATCGAGATGGGCATCAGCGAACCGTCCGACAATTTCGGCAACCAGACCCGCCAGAAGTACAACGCCAACCCAATCAGGAAACCCGCAACAGTTGCCACTACGAGCAACAAGTTCGCGATTCTGCAAGGAGCACTGTGGTGCAAGGGCTACGACACCAGGCAGCACGGGCATCTCGACAACCACTACGACGGCAACACCGCAAAAGCCGTAGCTTCACTAGAAGCAGACGCAGGCATCTCCGGAGACGGCACCTACGTAAGTGCCGACCTCATGAAGGCGCTGCTTTCCATGGACCAGTTCAGAATTCTGCCCAACTCCGACCAGCACATCCGCACATTTCAGCAGCACCTGAACGGCAGATACGGCACCTACGTCGGCATCATCCCTTGCGACGGAATCTATGATCGGACAACCAACAAAGCGGCAATCTATATGCTGCAGGCGCTGGAAGGCATGCCTGTCTCCGTGGCGAACGGCAACTTCGGCCCGTCCACACGAAGCAAAGTTCCGACGATCCCCTATACCGGCCATCAGACCGATTATGCGGGCCGCACCTACACCGGCGCAGCCATCGCGGAGTTCACCTACCTGCTGGCGGCGTGCCTGTACGTCAACGGCTACGGCGACGGCAACTTCACCAAATCCAGCTACCAGAGCGAAACCAGCCAGTTCCAGAAAAGCGTAGCCCTGTCCGTTGATGGCATCTCCGGCCTGGCGACCTGGCTAAGCCTGCTCATCAGCTGCGGCGACACCGGCCGCAAAGGACTCGCATGCGACACCCGGTTCGAAATCACCCAAGCTCATCTCGACACCCTTAAGGCCAACGGATACCAATACGTGGGTCGTTACCTTACCGGAGGAGACTTCAAGGAACTGCGCGAAGGGGAACTTGAACGCATCATCGGCGGCGGGCTCTCGGTATTCCTCATCTTCGAGGAAGGCTACAAGCTCAGCTATTTCACTGCATCACAAGGAAAGGCGGATGCAAAGAAGGCATCAGAGGCAGCATCCAAATTCCATATCCCCGAGGGCAGCGTCATCTACTTTGCAGTTGACTTCGACGCCTTGAATGCCGACGTCACCAGCAACATCCTTCCATATTTCGAGGCAGTGAATAATACAATTAGCCCGTATCGGACCGGCATCTACGGACCACGAAATGCATGCACACGAGTCGCCAAGGCCGGATATTCCGTCAGCAGCTTCGTGGCAGACATGTCCTCGGGCTTCAGCGGCAACATGGGCTACAAGATGCCCGCCGACTGGGCCTTCGACCAGATCTCGGACATCACCATCACTCACAACGGCGACAGCCTCGAAATCGACAACGACATTACATCTGGTTTCGCCAATGTCAGCTCAGTCCACAACCTAATCAGCAAGCCGGTTCCACACGTCCCAATCGTACACCAAACAGTCAATGACCTTAAGGTCAACGATAATCCTCGCGTACCACATGGCGGGAATATGGCCACCATGTTTACCGCGTACGTGAACACATGGAATGGGATTATTCCACTATACAGTAATTCCAACGGCGAAGGAACTACCATTGCTGACATCAATCCACGCGAAAGCTACATTGCGCGATTGAGCGGCCCAAATGTGATGGAAGCCTACGTGAGCGACAAAAAAGGAAACCTCGCGCACGGCTGGTACAAAAACCAGAACGTCACCGGAGCAATCAACGACCCATACGAGCCCTGGCACGGGAAACAGGATAATTTCTTTAACCGGAACGCAAACGGATCAGCGCTCGTCTCTTCGGCACCGTCCATCAACATCCCCGTCCCCGACGGCAAAGCATATCGCGTTTTCACGCTCCGGCACCCGGCTTCTTGGCGATATGGCACCACCGGATCCCTGTCCACCATCCCGCAGGGCACACAAGTCGCCATCCCGACCGAGCCAGGTATCTCCGGCGAGCATTTCCCCCTGTATGTCGAATGCGACTATTGGCGTTCATCCGCCGGCGACACATGGAGCTCATTTGACTCAGGAGTCGGATACGTGGAATTCGGATTTGAGTACGGCTGCATGCCGGAAAACAGATTGCTCCAATAAACGAACACCGATATTCCATTAACAGAGTATCAATATAAAATGAATCTATGAAAAAGTATCATATGGAAGACGGCCAACGATTCATGGCCGTCTTCCTAATGCTCTGCTTGCTGCTATCTGAACTTTTATTCTCAACGACCGCGGAAGCTTCCAGCACCAGCAGAACAGCCCAATCCCTGACGGATATATCGTGTTCAGATTCCACACCCATCGATTTTGTCATTTCAAAGGATGAGAAAACCGGCTATCTTTTGAACGACAAAGGAACCGCCTGCAAGATAGACTTAGCGAGCATGCGCGTCATAGCCACGGCGCATCCGACCAATCATTTCCTCATTCAGCCTTATCCAGCAAGTCTGTCACCAGACGGCAAGACCATCTATGCTGGTGGTGACTCGCAGGGCATCATAGCACTTTCAACCACGGATCTTTCTTCAAAAATCATCCCGGCCAAGGGCAAATATTTTGAAATCTCACACGATGGCACCAAATTATTGGACCTTGAACCTATCGACGATGCCGGACACGTCAACCTGACAACTTTTGATGCCGTCACAGGACGGCAACTGACCTCATTACCCGTGCAAAGCCAGGAACCATTTACGCTTATTTCCGGCTATGCCTTGTCCCCAGATGATACACGATGGTACGTTGCTCTGATCAACAAAGACAATGCCGGAAACGTATCCGACAGCAAGCTCGCCTCACTAGACACCGCCACAGCTACCACTCGTATTATCAAACCAGCGTTGCCAACCACATTCAGCATCGGCGACAATGGCCAAAAACTTTATACCGTCGGCCGCACCAACCCTTCCAACATTTCCGTCCTCAACATGAAGACAGGTAAGACAAGTATTCTTCCATACAAGCTAAGTAACGATACCTCTACGATCCTAGTTGCACGACATGCACCGGAAATTAGCATTGCAACCAGCAACGGACCGGTTATCATCAACACGAACTCGAACCGTAAATTACTGGATAGAGCACCAGATAATAAAGATCTTAAAAGCTATGGCCCTTTTCTCTCCGACAATGGTAAGACCGCGTACACTCTAACCGTCAAGGAAAACGAAAGCCCACAGTGGGAGACTCTACAGACAGATAGCCTCACCGGATACGACACCTCTCTTATCCGGCCATTAAATCTATCCAGCACAACGCAGAAATGGTTCCGCACACTCGTGGGATTTTACGTTAACCAACGGAACACTACAGTCTATCTTGTACTGAGCAGCAATTGCTACGGAAAAACACAATTGGATCCGCAGGGCGAATCCGGCCCACCAGCCTGCGCATCCTTACAGAAAATCAACCTTGGGAAAAAAGACAAGGCAAAAACAGTCGCAGCGTCAAATATGAGCCAACCAAACATAAAAATGTCGTCCATCCTCATCATTACGACTCTTGTTATTGCTGCGATAATCATGATAGCCATTGTCTATCAAACAAGCCATCGGCCACCTCGCCACCAGAAACATCACCAGTAACTCTGATCCAACGTAATTGTGATTATCATTTGCACGATCGTCGTTTTTCGGCGACCACCATTGCTGCCATCAATCCACGCGAAAGCTACATTGCGCGATTGAGCGGCCCAAATGTGATGGAAGCCTACGTGAGCGACAAAAAAGGAAACCTCGCGCACGGCTGGTACAAAAACCAGAACGTCACCGGAGCAATCAACGACCCATACGAGCCCTGGCACGGGAAACAGGATAATTTCTTTAACCGGAACGCAAGCGGACACGAACTGATCCCGGCGCAAAAAACTCCCGACAAAGGACCTTTCGCCCTACCAACGGAACATTCTATTTTCACGTTGCGCCACACCGCATACTGGCGTCCAAGCAACACCAAAAACGACATTCAAACACGCACTTTGCCCAAGGGCACCCAAGTGGCGCTTCCAACAGACGGGAACATTGCCGGGAAACGCTACCCGCTGTACATTGAATGCGACTACTGGCGTTCATCAGAAAACGACACATGGCACCAGTTTGATCCTGACGGTACACCCGTGCCAGCAGGGTACCTGGAATTCGGCTTTGAATACGGATGCATGCCCGCACAGCACATGCTCACGTAGGAGACCACCAACCTACTTCGACACCATTGCAGGACTATCCTGTTCTTACATGAATCGAATCAGTAGCATGGCATACAGGGCCGTTACCGTCATCATTGCGATGGCGATGGCCCTGTTGCCGACTATTGCCGAAGCAACAACACAAGAAACGTCTTCTTCAGCTTCAATCGTCGCTGATGACGCATCTTGTATAGACGACACCGTAGCAGAATCTCAGATGGCACCACAAGGTGACCATTTTTACCTTTCAACCAGAAACGGAACGACATGCAACATCGCGCTGAGCACCATGTCGGTTTCCGGAATTAGCCACATTAAGGGAGAATCCACACAGACCCTGGGCGGCAATATGACACTTTCACCCGATGGCACAGTGCTGTACAACCGAGACAAAGACAACCTATACGCGATTCATACCACCGATATGCACACCAACCGGATTCCGGCGATAAGTGGGATATACGCGCTATCAAACAACGGCACACGGCTACTGTCATTGACAAAGCCGGACACCGCAGCCTCACCGGCAACATGGCAACTAGTGACTACCGACAGCGGAACCCATCAACAAATTCTTTCCATGCCCATACGAAGCGCCGAAGAGTTCACTCCCGTGGCGTCATGCTTGCTCTCCCCTGACGGGTCAAAGTGGTACATCATCGTTCAGGGGGAAGCGATCATACAAATCTGAAGAACATGACACTCGTCTCCATCAACACCAAAACAGGCGTCATGACCAGTATCTCCGAGATAGCCCTTGCTCCATTCGCCTCAGGGGACCACAGCAAAAAGCTCTATTTCAAAAATCCAGGACAGAAAACAATCATGGTTCTTGACACCAACACCGGAAAGTCCCATATTATCTTTAAAACCTACAAAGGCACCAGCAACTATATCTTCAGCGCAGCCAAAGACGCTCCCGGCCTGCTCATCGGCACCAACAAAACCATCGAGGTCATCGGCATCAACAATTCGAAGCCTTTTACACCCGTCACCAGGGAAAACACCCACACGGTCAGCGCAACTCTATCTGATGACAGAACGACCCTATACACATTTAATGCGATGAACGATGAAGACGGTTCCCCATCCACTCTCACAATGTATTACATTAAAAGCGGAAGACAGCGTAGCCAAGAACTCAATATACCCCACAGCATATTGACATCATTCCCCGATATCCAAGACCTCTATATCGACCATCAGGGGACTAGCTTATATGTTCTCTTCGCCGCAGGAGGGTACGGTCAAGGCCGAGCACCAGAGCGCAAGAAGCACCATTCCAGCTACGGGGCACTCGTCAAAGTCAATCTCAAGGCACCCACAACACCGGCCGCGCCGACCGCTTTCTCCGCACAGAAATCTCCCTTCGGCATCACCGCAATCGCCATCATCTCCGCCGCGGCACTGCTCATACTCGTTTCAAGCGTGATCATCATCGCCCGCCGCCGGAGAAGACATCGGTAACCTTCACATAACACCTTTCCCATGAGCAGAATCACATTTGCATGATTGTCGTTTTTTGGTTACAATAATAACTGAAAGGTTATCAATTATGGCAATGAACGACATTGACATCAACACAGATACAAACTCCACTCACGATAGAAACGAGAACGAAGATAAAGATTTCAAACCGACCTTCAGCAAAAGAACCCGCACAACCGTATATATCCTGTGCATGGTTCTTGGAATCATCTCCTATATACTCACCGTCACCACCTCGGCAATGAGTGCACCGGTCTGGCTGACCGTCACTTGCGCCACCCTCACCGCCGCGCCCGGCTACATCGCCGCTGCATTCGGCGTCCACTACGACGGCATCAACGCGTAGAACAATAAGCCCGTATCGGTTTGCGCGGTCTTGTTCGTTTTCGGTTAAGAATCTTGCTCATACACGTTTGGCCGATCACCCGATTGAGGTGACCGGCCAAACGTCAAGGAAGAAAGAGATTACGAGCGTACTCGTATCACTCGCTCAGGGCTTCGATCATATAGTTGTTGATCGTGGCCTTGACGCTCTCGAGGTGATCGGAGTGCGTGGAGGCGACGAGCTCGCTCTGCGGCTTGTCGATCGCATAGTCCTCGAGCGTGGCCAGCGTGGCGCTGCCGTCTTCGACGCTCTTGCCGATGCCGGAGTCGAAGGAGCTGTAACGCTGGGAGACGAGATCCTCGATGTACTTGTCCTCATGCATCTTCGCGGCGATCAGCAGGCCCGCAGCGAAGGAATCCATGCCCGCGATGTGGGTACGGAAGAGGTCGATGGCCTCAAAGGAGCTACGACGCGGCTTGGCGTCGAAGTTCAGGCCGCCGTGGGGGCCGATCTGGCCTTCGGCGAGGACCTCCCACATCACTGCGGTGGTCTCGTAGAGGTCGGTCGGGAACTCGTCCATATCCCAGCCGATGAGCTTGTCGCCCTGGTTGGCGTCGAGCGAGCCGAGCTCACCGGCGTCGCGCGCGATGCGGATCTCGTGCTGATAGGTGTGGGTGGCGAGGTTGGCGTGGTTGCCTTCGAGGTTCAGCTTGAAGGTGCCCATCAGGTCGTACTTCTGCAGGAACGAGATGGCGGTGGAGGCATCGAAGTCATACTGCAGGCTGCAGGGCTCCTTGGCCTTCGGCTCGATCAGGAACTGAGCGTTCATGCCGATTTCCTTGGCGTAGTCCACGCACATATGGAAGAACTTGGCCATGTGGTCCTTTTCACGGGCCATGTCGGTGTTCCAGAGGTTTTCGTAGCCTTCACGGCCGCCCCAGAAGACGTAGTTCTCGGCGCCGAGGCGCTTGCCAATCTCGAGGCTGTGCTTGAGCTGAGCACCCGAATAAGCGAAAATGTCGGCGAACGGCGAAGTCGAAGCGCCGTCGACGAAGCGCGGGTTGGTGAAGAGCGATGAGGTGTTCCACAGCAGCTTGATGCCGGTGGCCTTCATGTTCTCTTCGATCTTGTCAACGACACGATCGAGGTTGGCGTTGGTCTCGCGCAGGGTGTCACCTTCCGGTGCCAAGTCACGATCATGGAAAGCGAAGTACTCTACGCCAAGCTTTTCGAAGAGCTCGAAGGCGTAATCGACCTTGGCAAGCGACTGATCCATCGGATCGCTGTACTTGTAATAAGGACGATGGGCGGTGCCGTCGCCGAACGGGTCGACGAGCTGCTGATCGAAGGTGTGCCACCAAGCCACGGCGAAGCGCAGCCAGTCCTTCATCTTCTTGCCGGCGACCACGCGGTCGGCGTCATAGTAATGGAAACCAAGCTCTTCCTTGACTCCCTTGTCGTGTCCGACATACGGAATCTTTTCAACATCCCACAACCCCATAGGTTGCTCCTTTGCACACGTGCCGTCGTTGCAGACGACATTGGTTAATTCGTTTCACTTGTATCGTAGGTCACACTGCTTCGCTATGTCAAATCATTTAATTATATTCGCGTCAAATTTTTCCCATGAGTCCAAAAGCCTTGTTATATACGGTAAAAAGACAGAGTCTGCTGCGACGATACCGTCGAAAGCACGAATCCGTCGCTCCGATAAATCTTGGAAACGACGGATTGCAAACTTTCTATGACTGTTGCCTGTTTTCAACAACACTTATGCCACAAGCGTACAACCACGACCGTGGTTCTTGCGCCTGCGATACTTGCGACTATCACTTCAACGTGTCCGCAGGGGCAAACAGCTGCGTTCTTCCGCTGAGGCCGGAATCATTGCCGCGCTCGACCGTAATGGAGGCGCTCGGAGAACCGCCGGACCCTTTGTCACCATCGAAGGTAAGAGTAGTGGTCGTGGTTTCACCTGCAGTCCCCTCCTGCCAACTTACCGTCGAAGGGGCGGCCGTTGCAGCTGAATCGGCGCCCCAGAATGTCATGGAACCACTCCCCGAAACGCCATCACCGGAGCCCGACCGCGAAAACTTCACGAAAACCGAACCATCGGAGAGCCGCTGTGCCCGGTAATTCTCGCCGTCGCTCTGCCACGTGATCGGCGACTCATCTATCGGCTGTGCGGGTTGCTCTGCAAAGGCAAGCGACGGACCCGCAAACGCCATGCTCGTAAGCATCGCCGCGCAAGCGGACACCGCACCCAAAAGCTTTTTCCTGTTGTCACTCATCATTGCACTTCCTTCGTCGCTGAATAGAAATTGACCAATCGGATAATAAATCACTATACAGCAGACAGCAGGCGATGCAACATTCAATAAAACCCAATATGCCACGGAATACGACCAAGTCTCGTATCCGACGGACTTCTCAGGCTTAAGATCATAACGCACAATGACGAATCACACCCACGTGCCTCAGACCGTACGGGACTCTCCTTTGACTTTGAGGGTCACCGGGTCGCCGGAAAGGCGATGGATCGAGACCTCGCCGTGGGTGACGTTGACGATCAGACGTGAGCCGCGGACGGTAAGTCTGTAGGTGAGGCTCTCCCAATCTTTCGGTAGGTGCGGGTCGATCGAAAGCTCTTCGCCGCCGGAATCGCGCAGGCCGCCGAAACCGGCGACCACCGACATCCACACGCCGCCGGCCGAAGCCAGATGGATGCCATCGGACGTGTTGCTGTGCAGGTTGGCCACGTCGGCGTAGAGCGACTCCAGGAAGTACTGCATAGCCAGGTCGCCATAGCCGACCTCGGCGGCAAGAATGCACTGGGAAGCCGCGGAAAGCGAAGAATCCCCAGTGGTCAGCGGATCATAGAAGTCGAAATCTCGGCGTTTGGCATCGAGCCCGAACTTCGAGGACAGCAGATACAACGCCAGCACCGTATCCGTCTGCTTCAGGACGCGTCGGCGGTAGATCACCATCGGGTGATAGTGCAGGAGCAGCGGACGCTCGGTGTCGTGCTCGAAATCCCACGGCTCGCGGCGCATGATGTCATCGTCCTGAAGATGGATGCCGAGCTTCTCGTCGTACGGCAGCTTCATCAGTTCGGCGATCTCACGCCAACGCATCGACTCTCCGGGCTTGACCGAAAGGCGCTGGACCACGGCGTTGAGCTCGTCGCCACTCAGCGATTCCAAAGCCTCCGCGGCCTTGCGCAGGTTGAATTGCGCCATGACGTTGGTGTAATAGTTGTCGTCCACCAAAGCGGTGTATTCGTCTGGGCCGGTGACCGTATTGATATGGAAGGTGCCGTCCCAGCCCATATAGCCCAGGCTCGCCCACATCCTCGCGGTCTCGACCAGGATGTCGATGCCTTCGCTCGCCAGAAAATCGTGGTCGCCGGTCACCGCAACATACTGGCAGACGGCGTAGGCGATGTCCGCGTCGATATGGTATTGGGCGGTTCCGGCCTCGAAGAAGGCCGAAGCCTCCTCGCCGTTGATGCTGCGCCACGGGAAAAGCGCGCCTTCCACGCTCATGATGCGGGCACGCTTGCGGGCCGCCGGCAACATGCGGAAGCGGTAGGACAGGATGTCGCGGGCCAGCGCCGGGTTGGTGTAGATGAGGAAGGGAGCGATGTAGGTTTCGGTGTCCCAGAAATAGTGGCCGGAATAGCCGGTGCCGCTCAGGCCCTTGGCCGATACGCCATTGGGAACGGTGGCCGTTGCCTGCGCGAGTTCGAAAAGCTCCCAATGCAGGGTCTGCTGAAGACGGCCATCACCGCCGTCATCGACTTCGACGTCCGATTCCTGCCAGAACCGGGCCAACCATGCGCGTTGCTGCTCCTGCAGCGCCTCAAAACCTTGCGCGACAGCCCATTGCAAGGTTTGCGCGCAAAGCCTGATAAGTTCTGCGGAATTCTGGGTTTCGATGGTGGCAACCTGTAACCCTTCATCGATTCCGATAGGATTTATCCGATATGTATTATAAGCGGCGTACCGCAGCACCCGCTTCTCACCGCCGTCCGGCACAGCGACGTCGAAGACCGCGGGGACCATCTCGCCGTCAACCTGCTGGCAGAAGCCGACGCCCATCGTCAGCTCGGAATGCAGGCAATGGAAAGCACCGAAGCTCTCGTCGGCCACGCCACGCGAAATCGCGTCGACCTCAAGCTTGCGCAGGCCGCCGTCGGCGATCAAATCGGCCTTGCGCGGGTCGACATCGCGCGACACCACCGGCTGATCGGTGTTCATTTTGCCTTCGACATGAACGTTCAGCGCACATCCGTGAGCTTTGAACGTCAGAGCCGTGGCCATAAGGTCGGCACGGAACAGGCAGACCATGGTGACGATATCGACTTCGAGGCTCGCGCCATTGCCGATGTCGTATATATAGGAACGCGTCGCGGTGCCATCCTTGAAATCGAGGCTCTGCGAAACCTGCTGCGCGCGGCCGAGCTCCTTGCCGTCAACGGAGAACTTGAAATCGACTGTGTCGGGCACACCTTGCACGACCTGACCCACGCGCGCGAAACCGTAGGCCTCCTCGGCGTGGCGGATGGCAAACGTCTCATGGAACCCGCTCAGGAACGTACCCGAGCCAAGATTTCGCGGCGCATTGGCCTCACCGCGCACGCCGATAGTGCCGTTGGAAAGGGAAAACAGCGTCGCGCTTTCGGCACTCGGCTCGCCATATTCCGTGAATTTCCATGGGTCGATGGGATAACGGCGAGCGTCAAGCGGGTCGCCTTGCAAATCCAGTTTCCGGATCTCGTTACTGTCCAACGCTTTCCTCCAACATCATGCCATCTGCGGGATGTCGTCTGATGACATTGCCCTTGGGCTGGCAGCTTCTCCGCATCTAAACGCCTGCAATCTCATCATTGTTTGGGCAGACCTCGCATCATTCACTGCTGGCAAGCATACCCCGAACCCAGTAATATTGCGGACTCAAGAAACACCCTGGGAGCGTTAACAGAAAGGCTTTTGGGGAATTGGGATGCCGCCATCACGTCTCACCAACATTCCGACCATTACCAAGAGGCGCATTATTCCGACACTAGCGTCAAAGAAATGCACTTTAGCACCCCCAAAACGCACTATTGCAACACTACCGTCAGAAAAACGCACCTCAACACCCCCAAAACGCACTATTGCAACACTACCGTCAGAAAAACGCACTTTGGGGGCACTAAAGTGCACTTTTCTGACGGCATCCACAAAAACATGCACTTTACCAACTATCAGGCAGCTACCAGCTATCAGGCAGCGCGGATTGGCGGCCCATGAGCCAAAGAAGAAGCACGTCCCCTGAAGGATCAGTCTCTTTGTGCCTCCGCCCGCACCCAACTCGGTCGTCAAGCTTGCTCAACCACCTGAAGGATCAGTCTCTTTGTGCCTCCGCCCGCACCGCAACCAAAGCTTACGGTTGTGCAGGTTCACCGAACGCTTCGACGAATCGGAAAATCGGCGATACCGCTGCTGGTAACGTTGAATCGTGCAGACCATGCCAAGACGACAACGGCACTGCGGCAGCATACATAAGGACAACAGACGGGATTGCGCACAATCATGGGTTTCATTCACTTCCTCATTGAGCTTCTGAAAGACCCTCGAACCATCATCGCCGGCTGGATCTCAATGGGGGTGGCGCCGACGCTTGGCTTCATCTTCCTTATCGTCTTCATCGAAACCGGCGTGGTCTTCTTCCCGTTTCTTCCAGGCGACTCCCTGCTTTTCGCGGCAGGGTTCTTCGCCGCCCCGGACGCCGTGACCGGCAAATCCGCGCTCCCTTTGATTGCGTTGTTACCTGTGGTCTGGATTGCCCCGATTACAGGCGATCAATGCAATTATTTCATCGGTCGCTTCTTTGGACGCAAGATCATCGAAAGCGGGAAAGTCAAGGTCATGACGCCACAGCGCCTTGCCAAAACCGAAGCCATGATCGACAAGTGGGGCCCGCTCGCGGTCTTCCTTGGCCGTTTCTTCCCGTTCATCCGCACGTTCATGCCGTTCATTTCTGGCCTTTCGGGCATGCGCTGGCACCGCTTCACACCGTTCTCGATGCTTGGCGGGCTGACATGGTCGACATTGTTTACCTTGCTCGGTTACTTCTTCGGCGGCATTCCCATCGTCCAGAACAACTTCGAGCTGGTCATCATCGCCATTCTCGTTATTTCGGTTTTGCCTACGGTCATCGGACTCGCCAAGGCCAAGTTCGGCAAGAAAAAGGACGACGGCGAGGGCGCGAACACTTCGTCCGCCATACTCGAAGAGGACAAAACCTCCGACTGACCGACACCTTGTCCGAAGTCTCCGACCACCCGGCACCTCGCCCGAAACCTCCGACCACCCGGCACCTTGTCCGAAACCTCCAACCGCCCAGCCTCTCGCCCGAAGTCTCCACCCGACACCTTGTCCGACACCTCCGACCGACACCTCCGACCGGCACCTCGTCCGAAACCTCCGACCGACACCTCCGACCGGCACCTCGTCCGAAACCTCCGACCGGCACCTCGTCCGAAACCTCCGACCGCCCAGCACCTCGCCCGAAGTCTCCACCCGACACATTGTCCGGCACCCCGACCGAAACCTCCGACCGCACGGCACCCCGTCCGACACCTCCGACCGCACGGCACCCCGTCCGACACCTCGCCCGAAACCTCCGACCAGCCCCCGAACCTCCAGCCAAAATGCATATCCGAGCTTCAAAAGCAGGTGTCCGCTGACTTATCCGCACTATAAGCAACGCAGCAATCGACGAACACCATAGCAGATGCGCCTTTGCCGTTCCACATATTTACGCTGCGCACGGCCTAAATCCGAAGCTTCGGATACGGCCTTCTTAGCAGCGGCATCATCAACCTGCCACGAAAGGCGCGTTCTTCACATTCTGTACAGGCCAGACGCTGGCATCGAACACTCCTGCAACCGAACGCAACCTAAACAGCCGCCGAATCCCGCCAGCCACGCAATTCCACACGCAGCCCGGCAGCCGCCGCACAAACAAATGTCAAACGTTATTATTACCTAAACACCGCCTGTTCATTGTCCGCAGAAATCGGATAAACCTAACAAATATCAGGTATCAAGCAATACTTGAAGACCATTTTGAACACGCGGCAGTCACGAGCATTCTGAAATTATTGTTTTGAGATATGTTCTTACCTATTGCAATAATTATTCATGTCGGCAGTTTCTATTATTTTGTTGCAACAAAACACAAAAATATATACTAATTCCCCCATTAAATGTGAGCAAAATCACATTGACAAATCTCAATTTATATTAAAAATGGGCTTTTTTCTGATTCTGGACGTATATCGTTATATATGTAGGTTATTTTTTTGATGGGCATCGAACGTTGATATATGCGCAAAGAAGCCATCGACAGAAGCCTGAAAGTAGTGACATCTTAAGGCCAACTTGAAGGAGTCAAGATGAAGGTAGTGATTTTCTCCACTTGCCTGGTCGATCTGATATTTCCCAATGTCGGGAAAGCGATGGTCGAAGTTCTGGAAAGATTCGGCTGTGAAACTTATATGCCGATGCAGCAGATCTGCTGCGGACAGATTACGTTCAACAGCGGATACGTCAAGGAATCCACAAAGGTGATGCATAACGAAATCGACGCTCTGATGGGCGTTGACGCCGATTACATCGTCGGACCTGCCGGTTCCTGCGTCAATATGCTCAAGGAGCTGCAGTTCCACCTGCCCAAGGGAGACAACGCATACAAGGCCAAGGCCCACGCGATGGCCAACAAGACCTACGAGTTCTCGCAGTTCCTCTATCGCGTGCTCGGCGTGCTCGACGCCGGCGCAGAGCTCAATACCGTGGCGACCTACCACCGCTCCTGCCATATGACCAGGTTGCTTGGTGAGCGCGAGAGCCCTTATATCCTTATGGACCACGTCAAGGGACTTACGGTTCGTGAACTGCCGCATATCGAGAACTGCTGCGGTTTCGGCGGCATGTTCTCCATGAAGATGCCCGAAGTCTCCCAGGAAATGGTCAACGAAAAGGTCGCGGACGTGCAAAGCACCGGCGCCAAGGTACTGATTTCCTGCGACCCTGGCTGCCTGATGAACATCGGCGGACGTTTCAATCGAACGGGCAAGAAAATCACCATCATGCATCTGGCGGAAGTGCTCAACAGCAATGTCGATATGAGCCGTGTGAAGTATGTCGATGCAGCCGAGCGCAAGGCCATCGACGAACAGACTTTGCAGCATTCCAACGCACATGAGGAGGCTCTGGTATGAGCACCACACAAATGGATGACACCATGTTCAAGCGCACCGGAAAATCTACCGGTACGATGCTGCAATATGGCGACAAGAACTTCGTGAACCGCGTCAACCAGAGCAAGGCCGACAAGTTCGCACGCGGCGCCATCACCAGCGCTCAGGACGCACAGTGGATCAAGCGTGAAACCGCTCGCGCCGAGCTCGGTAACTGGGAAGGATGGCGCGACCTGAGCGAGCAGATTCGCCAGCAAGTCATTCGTTACCTTCCCGATTACCTCGAGGAGTTCTCCAACAACGTCGAAAAGCGCGGCGGACATGTCTTCTTCGCGCAGACCGACATCGAGGCCCGCGATTTCATCACCGATCTGGTCAAGAAAAAGAAGGCGCACAACATCGTCAAGCCGAAGTCCATGGTCACCTCCGAGATCGGACTCGACAAAGCGCTGCTGAAGATACCGGGCGTCAAGGTCACTGAAACCGATCTGGCCGAGTTCATCTTGGAGCTCGATGATTGGGACGAACCTTCCCACCTCGTCTTCCCCGCTCTGCACAAGAACCGCGACCAGGTACAGAAGCTCTTCGCCAAGCTCGGCTATACCGGCGACAACGACCCGCAGCATGAGGCGCGCTTCTCGCGCAAGGTGCTGCGCGAACGCTTCCTGGAATCTGATATGTCCATCACCGGCTGCAACTTCGCCGTTGCCGATCAGGGCATGGTCAACATCGTCACCAACGAAGGCAACGCCGACCTCTCCATGGCCATCGCGCCCACGCAGGTCGTCGTCATGGGTATGGAACGCCTCGTACCGACCTTGAAAGAGGCCGAGACGATGGACAACATGCTCGTGCGTTCCGCAGTAGGTACGAAGCTCACCTCTTACTGCAGCTTCGTCTCCCCCAAGCTTCCCGACGAGGCCGACGGACCCGAGGACTTCTACGTGGTCATCGTCGACAACGGGCGTTCCAACGCGCTCGGCACCGAATTCGAGCCGATTCTGCAGTGCATCCGTTGCGCCTCCTGCCTCAACGTCTGCCCGATCTACCGCAACATCGGCGGCAAGGGCTACGGCTCGGTCTATCCGGGGCCAATCGGCGCTGTGCTTTCCCCGTTGCTGCAGGGCGACTACGACGAGTTCCACGACCTGCCGTACGCCTGCTCCCTCTGCTCGGCCTGCACCGCGACCTGCCCCGTGAAGATTCCGCTGCACGAGCTGATCCTGAAGCATCGTGAAATCATGATGAACGACAAGCATATGGGCGACCTGATCGCCGACACCGTGATGAAGGTCGTCGGCATAGGCACCGGCCATTCCTCGCTCTTCCGCACCGCACTCACCTTCGATCACGTCGCGATGAACACCATCGCCAAGAAGGGCGTCAAGAATCCGGCCACGGGTTCGCGCGTACCGGATACCGCCAAGAACTTGAACGAGAACGGTAAGCATGAGGAATGGATGCCATTCGTCTTCGGTGGATGGACCAAGGTCCGCGATCTGCCGGAACCGCCGGCCCATTCCAAGAACTTCCGCACCTGGTTCAACCAGCGCAAGAAGGCGCAGATTGCCAAAGCCGGAGGCGCTGGGGCGTTCCACAAGGCCCAGGCCAGTATCCTTGCCAAGAATCCGAACGCACCGAAGGACTTCGGTACTTACGACAACAGCGTTTCGACGCGTAAAGTCGGCAAGGAGCAAACCACGCCGCTCTCGGAAGCGACTGTGCCAGTGGCACTCGGCTCCATCGAAGAGGCCGGAGTCGGTCATTATTCCGACCACTCCAGTCACACCAGCCATGAGAACGCAGTACGGCACGGAATCGCTACGGGTCCCGCCGCAAATTCCGCCGACAATAGGAAGAAGGACTGAATATCATGACCGATCGTGAGACATTCCTCAACTATCTCGCCGAAAAAAGCGGGCGTCCGCGTCATCAGCTCAAGGACCATCCGCTCAAGCCGATCAATGACCTTCCCGAAAGCACGCTTTCCGGCCATACACAGGACGAGTTGCTTGAAATCGCACGCAAGAACGCGCCCGCGGTTCACGTCGATTTCCAAACGACCGACAAGGCCGGGCTGCCTGTGGCGCTTGACAAGTTCATCGCCGCCAAGGCAAACGGAAAGCTCATACTGCCGACCGATGACGAGAATTATCAGGCATTCGGACTGGAGATCTGGCGCGATAGCCTCTATCCGAAGCCCTCGTTCTGGATACCGGGTGCCGGACGCGAAGTCAACATCGACACCGCGAACCACTCGGAAGCGGCCATCGGTTTCGCCGACATGCTCTGTGCGGAATCGTGCACCATCACGGCCCCGACCACACCTGGCCAAGGCCGCGCCTTCCACTTCCTGCCCGTCCACTATCTGAGCATCATTCGCAAGTCGAGGATCGTGGCACGGAGCCGTCAGGCGATGGATTACTATGAGCCGCGTCTTAAGTCCGGCGAGCTCAAGACCTCCAACATCAACTTCATCTCCGGCACCTCTTCAACCGGTGACATCGAGATGGTTCTGGTCGTTGGCGTTCATGGCCCGCTCGATATGACCTATCTGGTCGTCGAGGACATGTAACCCTTCAAATTATTATGATGCGCCATATCTGAGCCGCTCAACTTTAATCAGCAACTCGGATATGGCGCAATTTTTATGTTCCGTCATAATTAGGCCACTGAGTACTGTTCAGTGGCCTAATTATGAACGAAATTTAAAATAACGTAAGCGCGTCAGTGCTGGCCGTAGACGTTCTGGTAGCGGTCGTTCAGCTTTGCGATGTCCGCATCCGAAATCGGGATGATGTCGCCGATCTGGCGGGCGGCCCACATGGTGTGCGCCACCTCCTCGGTCATCGCCGCAGCCTTGACAGCGGCCTCGGCATCCTTGCCAATGGTGAACGGGCCGTGATTCTGCATCAGGACAGCCGGAGAATGAGGATACTTCTTCAAGGTCTCGACCACACCCTTGCCGATGGCTTCCGAACCGATCAGCTCAAACGGACCGACCGGAACCGGGCCGCCGAACTCGTCACCCATCATCGTCAGGCCGCACGGAATGTTCTGGCCCGTGGCAGCCCAAGCGGTCGCGTAAGTGGAATGCGTATGCACGACGCCGTAGACATCAGGCATATTGCGATAGATATAAGCATGCGACTTGGTGTCGGAGCTCGGAGCGGCCAAGCCGTCGACCGGATCGCCGTTCAGATCGCAGACCACCATCGACTCCGGGGTCAGGCTTTCGTAGCGCATGCCGGAAGGCTTGATCACCATCAGATCGGCAGTACGCAGACGCTGGGAAACGTTGCCGGCCGTCCACACCACAAGATTCCACTTCAAAAGCTGCTCATGCAAAGTGGCCACAACCTCGCGCACCTGCTTGACTTCGGCACGGACCTCGGGTCCGAAATCGTCCAATGTAGTCATAATTTTCCTTTCATACAATCACCTCAGACGTGTCTTTCGACGCCATCGGCAATCATCCAGATTTCTTTATTGTTTCCGGATTCCAGTATCTATGTTACCGCTCACATAAGCGAGGTCATAACCATAACCCAAGAAATTGCCACCATTCACAGCTTCGTCCCGTTTCGTTTCGATGTTTCCGCCATAAATACACCACTGACATCGGCTAAACGGCTTATTTATGGCGCGAAAAATGAAATCCGCCGTCACCAAGCGTTTGCACAAACGCCGGCGAGCCGGAGAATTGCGATTGCAAATTCCATCGTATGAAGTCGTTTCCAACCCGCCGAATTGTACTTGGGGCAGGGTTGTACTAGAATATGTAACGTTGTCTTGAGTGATAAGCTTGAAGACATGGGGCTGTAGCTCAGTTGGTAGAGCGCTTCGTTCGCATCGAAGAGGTCGTGGTTTCGATTACCATCAGCTCCACAGGTAGGGTTTCCGGGGTTTTCCCGGAAGCCCCTTTTTGTTACTCCATGCTCTTCAGCCGCTGCTCGACAAAGCGGTTGAGGGCTTCAGCGGTGAGAGCGTCGTAGCTGTTGATCGAGGCGAATTGCGGGCCGGCGGAGGTGTCCGTCTTGATGAAACCGGTCTGGGCGATGGTCGTCGCACCGGAAGCGACCGCCGACTTGATGCCGGTCATCGAATCCTCGATAGCGATGCATCTCGCCATTTCCTGGCGGAAAGCGACCAATCGCGTATCGTCCGCGTCTTCCGTCGAGCACTCAGAGACAACGGCATCTTGCGTGTCTCCATTGCCAAGATCGTTGGAATCCGACACACACGACACCACACCATGGCTATTACCATTACGCGCAGTGTCGGTAACGCTACCAGCGCTGTCAGCGATATCGCTCGACCGATTCTTCATCCCGTTCGCTGCAAGAATCTCTTCAGGAACCTCAATGCCAAGCACTTTCGCAGCCGCGAGATACGGCGCGGGATTCGGCTTTTTGGGCAGATCGTCCTCGCCACATACATAGCCGACGAACGCGCCCTCAGGAGCCTGACGTACCAGATTCTCTGCCATGCGCCTCGGCGAAGCCGTAACCAGAACCGACGGAATCCCAGCAGCTATCAGCGAGCGCAACACGTCTTCGACACCTGGAATCCAAGGCATATGTTCCGCTTCCTTGCGCGCCACGCCTTCGATCATTAATCGCCCGACTTCGGGAACCGACAACTTTGTACCCTTATCAATCATGAGCTGCGCGACTTGCGGGACGGGCTTGCCCGAGCACGTCCAGCCGATCTCCTCGCTCCAATAGCCGCCATGCTCGCCGGCGATATCCATCTCAACCTGATGCCAATAGGGCTCGGAATCAATCAACGTACCGTCCATATCCCAGAGCACGGCCTTCAGCATCCAATCAGAACCCGTTCCATCATTTTCATGTTGTAAGGCCAAAGGTGACTCCATCTCGTCTTATCCGTTTTCACTTGACACAAAATCTATATTCCATCATGCCATGACCACCGGTTTTAACAGATAAATCGGCGTAGAACAAGGTCAGTCGAAATAATGGCCCCAGACGACCAACGAACGTGGATCGACGAACGGATCGGCATACGAACCGTCGGCGGATTTTGCGGCATGGCGAGGCTTGTGGGCAGACTGCCCCTGCGAAGTATCGGCTCCAGCAGCGTCACCACCCTCCGTTTGCGCACTCGATGCATACGAGCCGGCGGCATCGCTGGCATAGTATGGCCGTCCCGGAAGCTCACGGGTACGGGTCTGCACCTCATGCCGCCAGCGACGGGCCTGACGCGAACGCTGAATCTCGGTGATATCGCCGTCGGAATCGGCCGCGAAAATGCTGGAACCGCGTGGACGCTCGAGACGCTTCACCTCGCGCCGCAGCTGGCGGTTCTCTTCCTGCAATTCGAGGATCCGCGAGATGCCGGCAAGGTTGATGCCGTCTTCCTGGCTCATCTGCTGGGCCACAGCGAGCTTGTGCACATCGCGCAGGGAATAACGGCGGGCGCCGCCTTCCGTGCGTTGCGGGACGATGAGCCCCTGGCGGTCATACTGACGCAGGGTCTGCGGATGGATATCAGCCAGCTGCGCGGCACGGCCCACGCTGAAAACAGGTAGGTCGATATCGAAACCGACGTCATCGGCGCCGTCCAGATCGGCGCGCTGCTCGACCAACGCAACGGCGCACAATCCATACAGAGCCTGCACCTCACGGGAAATCCGAGCCATCGCATTCACCTCCGCTCGTCCTTGTCTACCACTTCATTCATCACGTATGGCATTGACCGCAATACCCATCAATACCATACATACTGTCTAGCCAACCCAGAAACGCTTAATTGGCCCATCCGTACCTATTTCGGAATTACGAATGGACCAATCAAGCCACGCGAATCACTCGCGTTCTTTGGCCACCTCGTCGACGAACTCGCCGGAATTCTTGTCGAACTCCTTGGCATCGTGCTTCTGCACCATGCTGGGCCTCGCCGGCACGCGAATCTCCACGCGTCCGACCAAGTCGCCATCACGGCCAGGAACACCCTTGCCGCCGACACGCACCTCGGCGCCGCTCGACGTACCGGCCGGCACACGGAACGTCACTTCATTGCCGTCGAAGTCTAGCGCCTTGACGCGGGCACCTGCCACGGCCTCGCCGATGGTGACCGGCAGCGGCATCACGATGTCGTTGCCATCGAGGCTGAACTTCGTATCGTTCTTCACGCTGATCTGCAGGTACATATCGCCTGCCGACCCGCCATTGGAACCGAGCTTGCCCTTGCCGGGAAGCCGAATCTTCTGCCCGTCCTTCACACCTGCCGGAATGTGGGTCTTGAACTTGCGCCCGCCCGCCTTCAGGGAGACGGTCGCGCCTTTCACGGCCTGACGGAAGGTCAGCGTGATCTTCGAGTTACGGTCCTCGCCACGCACCGGACGCTGCGGTTCGCGGTAGGTGCTCGATCCGCCGCCGTAAGGCGAGCCCGCACCGGCATACCCGCCGGCACCCTGACCGGCAGCGTTACCGAACATCGAGAAGATATCGTTGAGGTTGGTCGGACCGCCACCGGAGGTCGAGAAACGCACCCCACCGGGTCCGCCGGCACCGCCACCGAACATCGAGAAGATATCGGAGAAGTCGGAGGCGCCGCCACCGAATCCGCCTTGTCCGCTCCCGCCGGCGAATCGTGCACCGCCGCCCGCGAATTGGCGAATCGCGTCGTACTTGCGCCGCTGATCGGCGTTGTTGAGCACGTCGTAGGCCTCGGAGATGTCCTTGAACTTCTCCTCGGCCTCCTTGGTCTTGTTGAGATCAGGGTGGTACTTGCGCGCCAGCTTGCGGTACGCCTTGGTGATCTCCTCGCTCGTCGCGTCTTTGGAGACGCCGAGCATCTTATAAAAATCTTTATCTAGCCATTCATTCTCAGCCATATCACTGCCCTCCTTTTCGGGCTCTTAGCCGCTTACATCACCTGCAACGACCTTGCAAACGACAAGTGCGACCCTCCGGCCACGCGGGGAATCGCACTCTACGTATCACGTCATTGCAGATAGCCGCTAGGCCTTCGGGGAAGCCACCACCACACGGGCGGCTCGGATCACGCGGTCGCCGATGCGATAGCCCGCCTCTACGACGGTGTCCACAATCTCTTCGGTCGCGTTGGCGTCCGGTTTGTGAAGAATCGCCTCGTGCTTGGTCGGGTCGAAGGTTTCGCCCTTCTTGCCGAACTTCTCCACGCCGAACTTCTCGAACGTCTTGTCGATCTTGTTGGCCACGGCGGTAAACGAATCGTCCATCTCGCTGTGCTCACGGATGCGGTCGATATCGTCGAGAGCGGGGAGCAACGCGGTCAGCACGTCGATGATGCCGTGCTGGCGGAAGATCTCCTGCTCTTTCTTGGAGCGGTTGCGGAAATTGACGAATTCGGCACGCTCACGTTGGAGCGCATCGAGATAATCCGCGGCTTCCTTCTTCGCCTGCCCGAGCGGGGTCAGCGTGTTCTCGCTGTCCTTGCCACTTTTGCCATTGGCAGCATCGGCTGCATTATCGGCCTTGTCTGCATCTTCCGCTGCGTTGTCTCCGTTAGTGTGAGCACTACCGGAAGTACCATCTGCAGCAGCAGGCTGACCATTGTCGGCCTGATTCGCAGCCGCTTGCGTGGAATCGCTATTCACGTTCGTATTGTCGTTGTTGGCAGCTGAGGCGGCAGCACCCTGTGGGCTCTGCTTCGCTTCGTCGTCGGCCTTATTATTCGACTGTTCGGAGCTCATTGTTTCACCCGCCTTTTCGCCGGTTGTGCCGGCATTGTTCTGTTCAGGTTCGCCCGGACCAGCACCATCTGCCGGACCGCCGAATCCCGCAGCCGACGCATCGAACCCAGCCATGGAGTTGAGCCATGCGTCATCGGGATCCGGCAGATCCTTCAGATAATCGTCCTTATCGAACCCGGACACGATTACTTGTTGTCCTTCTTGTCGTCATCGTCGTCAACGACCTCGGCGTCCACCACGTCGTCGTCATCAGACGAGGACGAAGCAGAGTCAGCCGCGCCGGCCGCGCCTGCAGCAGCACCGGCACCCGCGGCGCCAGCGGCACCCTCGGCACCCTGCTGCGCATAGAGCGCCTGACCGATCTTCTGCGAGGAAGTGGTCAGCTTCTGCTGAGCGGACTTGATCTTGTCGATATCGTCGCCCTTCAGAGCTTCCTTGAGCGCGTTGACATCGTCAGTGACTTCCTTGACCACATCATCGGAGAGCTTGGCCTTGTTGTCGTTGACCATCTTCTCCATCGAGTAGGCGAAGGACTCGGCGGTGTTGCGGGTCTCGGCGTCTTCCTTACGCTTCTTGTCATCGGCCTCGTGGGCTTCGGCTTCCTTGACCATGCGGTCGATCTCGTCCTTCGGCAGAGCGGATCCGCCGGTGATGGTCATGGACTGTTCCTTGCCGGTGCCCTTGTCCTTGGCGGAGACATGCACGATGCCGTTGGCGTCGATGTCGAAGGTGACCTCGATCTGCGGGACGCCACGAGGAGCCGGAGCGATGCCGGTCAGCTCGAAGGTGCCCAGCGGCTTGTTGTCACGGGCGAACTCGCGCTCACCCTGATAGACCTGAATCAGCACGGAGGGCTGGTTGTCCTCAGCGGTCGAGAAGACCTCGCTGCGCTTGGTCGGGATGGCGGTGTTGCGGTCGATGAGCTTGGTCATGATGCCGCCCTTGGTCTCGATACCCAGCGAAAGCGGGGTGACGTCGATCAGCAGGACGTCCTTGCGGTCGCCCTTGATGACGCCGGACTGCACCGCAGCGCCGACCGCCACGACCTCATCCGGGTTGACGGACTGGCTTGCGGCCTTGCCACCGGTGAGCTCCTTGACGAGTTCCTTGACGGCAGGCATGCGGGTAGAGCCGCCGACGAGGACCACGTGGTCGATGTCGGAAACCGAGATGTTCGCATCGTGCAGCACGTTGTTGAACGGCGTGCGGCAACGGCCGAGCAAGTCGGAAGTCATTTCCTCGAAGTGTGCGCGGGTCAGCGTCTCGTCCAGGTGGACAGGCGTGCCGTCAGGGGTCATGGCCAGGTACTGCATCGAAATCGAGGTCTCGGTGGAGCTGGAGAGCTCCTTCTTGGCCTGCTCAGCGGCTTCCTTCAGGCGCTGCAGCGCGATCTTGTCCTTGGACAGGTCGACGCCGTACTTGTTCTTGACTTCGCCGACGAGCCAATCGATGATCTTCTGATCCCAATCGTCGCCGCCGAGCTTGTTGTCGCCGTTCGTGGCCTGCACCTGAATGGTGGCGAAGCCGTCGTCGTCCTTGCCGATCTCCAGCAGGGACACATCGAAGGTGCCGCCGCCGAGGTCGAAGACCAGGATGCGCTCGTCTTCCTTGCCCTTTTCAAGGCCGTAAGCCAAAGCCGCAGCCGTCGGCTCGTTGATGATACGCAGCACGTTCAGGCCCGCAATCTTGCCCGCGTCCTTGGTGGCCTGACGCTGTGCGTCGTTGAAGTATGCAGGGCAGGTGATGACCGCATCGGTCACCGGCTCGCCCAAATAAGCCTCGGCATCGCGCTTGAGCTTCATCAGCACCTGCGCGGAAATCTCCTGCGGGGTCCACTTCTTGCCGTCGATGTCCACCGACCAGTCGGTGCCCATGTGGCGCTTGACCGAGCTGATGGTGCGGTCAACGTTGGTCACGGCCTGACGCTTGGCGACCTCGCCGACGAGGATCTCGCCGGACTTGCTGAACGCGACCACCGACGGGGTGGTGCGGGCGCCCTCGGCGTTCACGATGACCGTGGGCTCGCCGCCTTCGAGCGTTGCGATGCAAGAGTTTGTGGTACCAAGATCAATACCTACTGCACGTCCCATATTCGTTTCTCCTTATATTCGTACGTTTCACATCTGTTCGCTCGGGTCCGGCCCCGCAACGCGACGTTCGTTTCGTCGCTCGCGGCCCGCATCCAGGTTCGCACCTGTTACATGTTCCAAAACCTGAGCCTACTACACTCAACTTTTAATCGCAAATTATATTCCCAAAATACAGAAAAACTTGAGTCTTTTTCACTCAAGTTTTTGAAATCTCAGATTGATTGGCTATAAACGTTGATATTCCCAGCATTTAACAAATTAATCAACAATGCAGGCAATGGTAGGAATCTGAAAATTCACAGCCAAACCACATACTTCAACCATGATTCACCACACAAACGCTCGAAAGACCTTATGCCGGAATCAGTCCCGCATGAACCAACAACCATGTCAGCCAGTAACCTCCGACCAACCCGATAGGCAAAACAACGGCAAGACCAATCAGCAGGTACGCAACATAGCGGCCTACACTCACCGGTTGCCATTTTCGGTCGGAACGGTCAACATCCTCACCTCGCAGATAAGCACGCAACTCCCGATACGTAACGACGTCAACGTCCTTTCGAAGCTTGTAACACCAAACATTCACCACCAAACACGCCACACACAGAGGAACGAACGCACACAGCGTGAAGAACGACCACGAATCGACGCCGCCGGCTCGTTTCGTCCCCACAAGCGCGCTTACCAAAACCACAACCACCATCAACGCCCCCAGCAAAGCCTCGACCATCGAGCAGATGACGATGCTACGTTTGTTGCGTTCGATCTTCTCATCCATCATTTCGACGTCTCCTTTAACCAGTTCGTCCAGTGTGATACCGAAAAGATTGCCAAGGAGCAGGAGATTCTGCACATCGGGATAGGTGCGGCCGGTCTCCCAGTTCGAGACCGTCTGACGCGAGACGAAGATCCTGCCGGCCAGCTCGTCCTGCGACAGGCCCATCGCCTCGCGATGCTCGCGGATCTGACCGCCCAGCTTCATCTCGACCGCCATTGCCTCGCCTTTCCCATTTGGAGCAGAAGACCATTACCGAACCGCACCGGATTATCTGTTTATCAAGCGACTGCACAATCTGCGCGGAATTCTGCAAACCATCTATCTTCAGCTTACAGAATCCAAACGCAACAGACGTGAGCAACCACAGAATCACTCATGAACATTAAGTGAGTTCAGCTAATCCGCCGGCAATCATTCCGACGATTTCAACGTAACGCGTCTCGGCCGGACACTCCAAGCCAGAACACGAAAAAGCCCTGTCAAAAGTCTTTGACATGGCGGAATTCCAACGATTTTAGAACACGCAATAATTGAGACACGATTCCCAATCGGCAACTTGCATAAGCGTAAATCAGCAATTTGCATAATTCGTATTTTATAATCTGCATGGTTCTCAATGGGGAATCCGCCCACATTCAAAACGTCGCAATCATGCTGCGGGCATCGCCGATTCATTGACCAAGCAGTATGGCTATGCGTTATTGCCTCTAAAAAGAAGACGTATAAAACGAGAACACAAAACGGCCAACCGCAAGCAACGACGAAGAAAAAACGAAGGACCCGAACCGACATATCGCCGGGAATCGGGTCCCTCGTCAGCAATCCTCTGACACGAGCCGGCAAAAAGCTTGCTGCCGATAACGCACTGCCAGCATCAATGCCTTTGCCAGTATTCAGCCTGCTGTTTTAGCCAAGCAGACCTCGCTTACCTGAGCAACTTGCGCCGCAACACAACCGCGACCCCAAGTGCGAACGACAAGGCACCGGCCAACGCCGCCACCACCGCCACAGCACTGACATCCGATCCGGTGGCAGTCAGACTCGCGCCTATCGCGCCAGCTCCGGAACCAATTGCCGACGGACGTTTGGGCAGAGCCGATGGCGAACCGGGCAGTTTTGCTCCCGATCCGGGGCCTTGAGGCGGAAGGCTGGAACCGGAACCGCCATTAGACCCCTGAGACGGTCCAGAACCTCCGGAAGGCGGCACAGGCGTCTGCCCGCCACTGGGATGCGTCTGCTGGTAATCGTGCAGCGATTGCACGCTGACACGCAACGAGCCCGACAGCCCCGAAACCCGCTGGCTTGTAGCCGTTATCTCATATTCCGCCGTTTCGGCATCGGCCGGAACGCTAAGCGTCCCAGACTGGTCAATCGCGGGCGCGCCTGGCGTCTCGCCTTGCGACGAAACCTTTCCTGCGCCAACGCGCGTCAGAGACCAGCTCACCGCCTTGCCCCAGTCATCGGCCGTGGTGTAAGGCGCCTTCCCGGTCACTTTCAACGCGATGCGCACCGAAGCTTGCTTGCCGGCCACAATCGGCCCGCTGGAACCGACCGGCAACGCCAGCCCGATGGTCTCGGGAATCGGGTGCGTGCGCACCTCCTGCCGAGGCTTGAGCCCCTGAGGGTTCGAGACGCCGAGCGGCAATGTCAGCGAACCCGGGAAATGATAGGTTCCGGGAGCGCTCTGTTCGGTGTAATTGCCGGGGTCATCATCCCAACCGGGGATGTCGAGCGTAACCTGAGCGCCGCTGGCAAGATGCGCGACGATCGTGTCGGGCATACCCAGCTGCGTACGGCCCAGCCCCACCGGCTTGTCGAGCGTCGGCAACGGGTCGAGCGAGGTGATGGCGTCGGACCTGACGTGAATCGTCGCACCCACCGGCCTGCCGATCTGCGGCACATCCGCGCTGACCGTGAAGTCGCCGTCCTCGGTGAAGCTGTCGGCATTGAACGTCGGCCAGCTCACCGGCACGTCCATATTTCTGCCGTCAGAGTACGTGACGTGCACCTGGCTGGGCAACGTCGGCACCTGACCGGGCTTGATGGTGGCCTCGACCGGCGTGACCGATGATATATAGGAGTCGGAGATAAGCAGTTTTGGCGCAAGGGCCGTAGCACTCATCGTGAAGCCCTTCATCGAATCCGGCAGCTTGAACGTCCCGGCCGTATAATCGACGAACGCCCGTTGCGCCCCGGCGGCAGAGAAGGCGTCGAATCCGGAGTTGTCGCGATTGAAGTTCGCGGTATCGCTCATAGGCACGTCCACCAGGAAACTGACCGGCTTCATCGTGCCGAGACTGCGCAGATACTGCGTCACGTCAATGTCCAACGCGTACTGGTTGTCTATGATCTCGCCGTTGGTCACCACCCTGCTGCCCGCCGGCTTGAGCGTGGTGTAGGTCGGGATGTTCTCGCCGGAACCCAACGGCTGATGGTTGGCTTGAGTGACTTCGGCATTGCTCGGCCCGTTGTTCCATGTGACGGTGTTCGCGTCCCAATTCGCATCGGTGGCATAGGCGTCCACGCGGAACGCGGTGTTGCGCAGCTGCTCATCGGCCGTTGAGCCGGCGCTGTTGTTGATGTTGAACTGATTGACATATACCCTCAGCTTCGCGTCCTTGATCTCGTCGGGCCTGCCTGCGTAAGCGGAGGGATCGAACTTCACATAGAATCTCCGGTTGTAGCTCGCCAAGGAGGAATTCTTCAATCGCAGGACCAGGTTGTTGGAATAATTCATGCCGAACGGCGACTTGGGGCTGCTGGCCGCCGTGCCGCTTCCGGCCTGTGTCGCCATGGCGGTGTCGGCACTGCTACGTTGCACGGTGGCATCCGCCGTGTCGGCAAACGTACTTTGCACATTTGCGCCAGACCCCAGCGTGCCGGTGACCGTCACCGTCGCGCTTGCCTTGACCGAGGCGATGCCATCGATCAGCCCGGAGACGGTGATCGTTCCGGCGCTCTGGTAATCGCTCTGCTTGACGTAATCCCACTTGACCGTGTGATGTTCCGTGCGTTGGGTGACGTTGCTGTCAACCGTCTCTTTGATGGTGACATCAATGGCTCCCGGCAGTTTCGGGTAGACACCGGCGGGCGTCGAAACGCTGACGGCCTCGGGGGTGTAATCCGTGCGGATCTCATGGTCGGAGACCTGGTGGGCGCCGATATCGATGCCGCGATCGGCTGTGCTGCCGCCGAACAGGTCCTCGCTGGGCATGCCGTCCTGCTTCTGGCCCTGGGCCACGGCGGGGCTGTCGGCCGCGATCTTGAAGAGCGAAGCGCGCTGGCGCAGACGCTCCTTCGGATTGCCCCACGGCAGACTGGTTGCCGGGTTGTCAAGGACCGTGTTGATCTGGCCGTCCAACTCGCCGACGCCATTGGCCTTGCTTTCGATGGCAAGCTTCGGGTCGGCGAAAACGTTGCCCGTGGATTGCAAACCGGCCTTGGTGGTGCCGCTGGCCGCGCTGGCGATGTCGGCGGTCGAGAAGAGGTTGTGGTTCAGGTACGAGGCGGCGTCGGCGTGCAGCTTGCGTTCTGTGGGATCGCTGCCGTTCGACGGATAGTTTGAAAGGAATTTCACCTTGCCCGCCCCGGCCTTGGCGATGATGTTGTTGTTGAAATGCGCGATGACGCCGCTATTGTCGCTGCTGTTGCCCTCGCCGAACAGGGATGTGGTCACCCCGTCGCCGACGTAGAACGTGTTGTTGTAGATATTGGGCATGGCCGGTCCGTCATCCTGAATCCAGTAATGGAAGAGGCTCTGCTCCTTGTAGGTGTAAGAGCTGCCGCCCGCGCCGGGGCCGTCAGCGTTTGTGCCCGCGTTGCCGCCGCCGTCATTGGCCGAGATGTTGTAGCGCACCGTCGAATTGGCCTGGTCGCTCATCAGCAGCATGAAGCCGCCACCGTTGCCGTGGCTGTAGTTGTATTGGTAGGTCACGTTGCTCGACTGCATGTCGATATCGAACGCCTCGGCGTCGTTGTAGCCGTATCTGTTGCCGTAGACCTCGTTATATTGCACCGTCACATCATGGCTGGCCATCACCCACAAAGCGGCGTAATTCTGGGTCCCGTAGTCCGCCGCGCACGCGTGCACCACCACGTTGCCCTCGATCAGCCCCTTGTTGCCGACCTCGGACATCACAATCGCATCGCCGGCGATGTCTTCAAGATAGTTGTTTTTTATGGTCACATCGGTGAACAGCTTCGGGTAGGAACCAGTGTCACTTTCAGCTTTGGTGCGCACGCCCTCCGTGCCGACCCGCTGAACGATGTTGCCTTGCATGGTCAGGTGACTGAAACCGGTGTTGGCCACGTTGCCTACGGCGTTGCCATCGGGATCGATCCAGTAACCAAGCGCTATGATGCCGCCGCTGTGCTTGAGCTTCATCGGCAGCCCGTCGTGCTGTGCCTTGAGATAATATTCGGACTGCACGTCATGCACGTAGTTGTTTTCCACACTCACGCCGTTGAGATTGCGGTTCAGGCCGTAGCCCAACAGCAGAATGCCTGCACGCTGCTTGTCGCCGGGCTTCTTGAAACCGTTCGCGTTGGACAGTTCAGGCGTGTTGGTCACTTCGAGATCGCGGACGGACCAGTACTCCTGGTTGGTCAGCTGCACGGCACCGGAGATGTAGCGTTTGAAAGTACCCAGAACGTTCTCGGTCCCGTTGCCGTTGATTACCGGCCGCTTCGACGCAGTGTACGTGGCCGACCCGTCCTGGCCACGCGTATAGAGGTCGATGACGATGGGCTTGCCGTCGGCTCCGTTGCCTTTGGGCATCAGCGTCTGGCCGTCCCAAGTGCTGCCGGATTCCAGAAGGATGTGATCGCCCGGCGCGTAGGTCTGCGTCGAGACTTTGGTCAGACTTTTCCATGCGGTTTGCGGGGTCTTGCCGTCACTGGCGTCGCTGCCGTTGACGTTGTCGACATAGTAGGTCGTGCCGTCGGTAGACGGACCGGCCGAAACGAAAGTGGCATCGGTCCCGCGCGCGTTGACGCCTTGCAGCGAGGATGCTTTTGTGGAGACTTCTTCGCCATCGCCGGTTTGCGAGGCGAGGGCCATCGACGGACTCACCAACACCATCGAAAGCAGTGTGGCGACCGCCGAGAACACCGCCACCAACTTCCCTTTTCTGGATCGGGACTTCTTCAGCCCGCGTCCACTTGATATCTGCCGTACTCTCATAAGCCACCTCGCTTTGGGTCGATGCCTTCAACAGCTTCGTCGAAAGTGTTCACCGGGGCGCAGTTTGCGCTTATTTACGATAATAAGTATCAGATTGTGATTACAGTCACCATTGCCGTTATTTGCCTTCACTCGTTTGGAGCAGAAGACCATTCAAACCGCTCCGAGTCTCCCCGCCCACGAGGAAACCGTCCAACCGCAAGGCCTCGATAAGAAGAAACCGCGTATCAAAAGAGGGTATTTAAAAACAGAACCGCCGGAAACGGCCATTCCTTTTTAAATACCCTCTTTTGAGCGTGCGCACTATCATCGCTCGATGGCGGTGGAAAGCTCCTTTTGACGCACGAAGAAGAAGACGAGCACGGCGGCGATCATGAACGGCACCATCCACAGGAAGATGGGCAGCAGGGCGCTGTTGTAGGCGTCGACGATCGGGATGCGCAGCATGTCGGGCAGCGCGTTGACACCACTCGGGGTGAGGTTGCTGGCGCTCAGGTTCGCGGCGGCACCCTTCATCGCGGCCATGCCCTTGACCGAACCCGCACCGGCAGCAGCCATGTGCGACATCACGCCGGCGAGATTGTCATGCACGAAACCGGTCAGGCGCGAGGTGAAGATGCCGCCGACGATAGCCGTGCCGATGGTGGCACCGACCTGCTTGAAGTAGTTGAACGAGGCGGTCGCGGTGCCGACGATGGAGGCCGGGAAGGCGTCCTGGACGATGAGCATGAGAATCTGCTGACCAAGCCCGAGGCCCAATCCGAAGACCACCGTGTAGACGCAGAGCAACCAGACCGGCGAATCCGCCTTCAGCGTGGAGAGCAGCACCAGACCCACCGCCATGACGGCAGTGCCGACGATCGGGAAGATCTTGTACTTGCCCGTTTTGGAGACGAGAGCGCCGGACGCGATCGAGGTGACGAGCACGGAGGCCATCATCGGCGACATCAACAGGCCGGCCTGAGTGGCGGTGACGCCGGTGGTCATCTGGATATAGGTCGGCAGGTAGCTCAGGACGCCGAACATGGCCACGCCGATTAAGAGGGCACCAAGCGTGGCGACGTCGAAGTTGGAGTTGCGGAAGAGGTTCATCGGCATAACCGGTTCCTTGACCTTGAGCTCGACGGCGATGAAAGCAGCGATCAGCACGGCGAGCGCCACGACGACCTCGGCCCAGTTCCAGGTGTGCGGTTTGCTGGCGTTGGTGCAGACCAGCACGACGATGACGGTGATCGCGGCGATCAGGGCCATGCCGAAGTAATCGATATGAGAGCGGTTCTCCCGGCTCGGCTTGGGCAGATGCAGGAAGACGGACACCGCCGCGAGCGCCAGAACGCCCAGCGGAAGGTTGAGCCAGAACGCCCAACGCCAGCCCGGGCCGCTGGTAAGCCACCCGCCGATCAGCGGGCCGGCCACCGAAGAGACCGCGAAGACCGCGCCCATCACGCCCATGTACTTGCCACGTTCGCGGGCGGGCACCACGTCGGCGATGGCCGACTGGGAGAGAATCATGAGGCCGCCGCCGCCAAGACCCTGGATGACGCGGGCGGTGACCAACAGGTTCATGCTGCCGGCCAGACCGCCCACGGCGGAACCGCACATGAACAGCGCAATGGCGATCAGAAGCAGCGGTTTACGGCCGAAAAGATCGCTGATGCGGCCGTAGACCGGCATCATGACGGTCAGCGCCAGCCCGTAGCCGGTAATAACCCAGGTCATGCGGTCGACGCCGCCGAGGTCGCCGACGATGGTCGGCATGGCAGTGGACAGCACGGTCTGGCTCAGCGACGACATGAGCATGGTGACCATCAGGCCGATGAAGACAAACAGCACGTCGCGCTTCGACGGGCGGCCCGGCTGCGTTTGCTCGCCGGCGTCGTCAGGCTCGGCGGCACGATGCATGGCGTAGACAACAGATGACATGGCAATCCTTTGCAAAATCGATGGGTGGGCCGTCTGATTTCATTCAAGGATTTTGCGCCAGAATACGTGTCGGCATCGGTTGCGCGTCTTGCTGCAACGAGCGCGTCAGAATCGGTTACTTAGCGCCAATAACAATTGGCAATATGCCACATGGCATCATTGATGGAACCCTAACGGAAATACGTATTCCGGCCGCGTTTACCTGACAGGGAATGCAAAAGGCCGGCATCGCGCGAGCGAATGAATCGCCATTGACGCAATACCGGCCACAGACTTACGACGGCCTAAATTTCTTTTCATTTGCAGGTTATCGGTTGATGCCGCGTCAGCGCAAGCCGATTCGCTGTGATGTTTGTCATACCTTATTAATCAGAGGTTTTATTCACATCTGTCTGATTGTTGCGACAATAGAGAAGTTTTTCATGATATCGGCGGAATAACGGCCTTTACGGTCTATCGACACTCACCCGCCACCCATCACCACGCCAGCCGAGCAACGATTATTCGATGCCACGCAGCAAGGCCACAAGAATCAGCCTGCGGCACAAATCTCTGCGCTGCCAGCGTATTCGCCATAACGAGACAACGGGTCCTGCCTCGCTTCCGAAATCGACTTCGGAAGCGGCACATGAACCTCGTCATCAGATTCAACGTAACCCAACGCACGCAGACACCGCAAGCCAGAACGCAAAAGCCCTGCCAAAAGTCTTTGATACGGCGGAATTCCAACAATTTGAAATCTTTAAACGCCTTCCACACGAAGCAAGAATTCTAAACTCATTTCACGAACAAGAGTCATACACAGCTTGGACGGTCACGGCGCAACTCGGCGACACGAGACTTCTGCTGAATCCAACGAGCCGCCTTCGGATCAATCACGTTCGCAATCCACAGGATATTTGCACATTGCTCGTCAAGATAGGCGTTTTCAGCCTTGACATCGGCACCGACAAGAGGCTCTTGATGACTACACCGATTACGCATGACAAGTAGACGCATAACATGAATCTCAAATTCCTTGCGTCGCCGGGAACGATAATACGGCATTCCGCCATTTGTCGGATCCCGCAATTCTTTCCAAACCGTAGGCTCTAGCTTTCGAACCAGCAGGAAACGCCACGAATCCAGGGACAAACCAGCGATGATTCTATTCGCCGTGACTTCATGCCTGTCATAACCAATACGTCGTTTGACTCGAGCCACTGCTTTCTGAAATTCGTAATCGAAACCAAAATAATCCACAGCATCATACCAATTCGGTTGGCCACAAGCCTTCGTTAGCCTCCGAGAAATGAAGTTGCGCAGCAAGACTTCAACGTGGGCGATATCTTCAAGATAAGCCTTAGACAGACGCGTATTCCACACATACAAGGCAACAGGATCCAGCGCAGCATCCTCGTAGCGCCGCATTCGCTCGGCAGAGAACCAGCGACGCAAATCCGTGAGCATAATTTGCGTTTCATCCGTCATACAATCTATACTAGCAAGTGCAAGGCCCCGTGAAAGTCACTCATGCGAAACATCATGAAACTCCGGGGTCAATTCATTTAAAAGTATAGGATTTCTCCAAAAACAAACAGCAGTAATGTTATTTTTAAAGACTCGGAAATCAAAATTCGTTTGAATCTAGCGAATACCACTAAGACATCGCAATATATACCATCTGATCCTCGAATTTTACAATTTCCATCAATCCTACTGATCAATTTACATAAGTTCTATTGATCAATCTGCATAACTTTTTCTGTTACCTATAACAAAATGAGACAGGCTAAACAGAGAAAGGTGCAAACGCATTCAGCGGAACAGATATTTCACTGCCCATCGCACTTGAACCCTCTTATCTGCCAGCGCCACCGCTTTACCGCCGGTTCTTGAAGAAGACGAAGAGCTGAGTGCTATTGATGCTGGTCAGGCCGACGGCGGTGCCCAGCTGCGCGGTCAACAAGGCCGCGAACAGCGGCGGGAGCTGAACGAGCGTGAAGACAATGGCATTGGACCGACCGGATACGGCAGTTGCGGCGAGCAGGGACGTGGCGACGCAGAGCAGCACCGCCGGTACGCTCCACGCGAGGGTCTCGAGGGCGAAGATGGCATGAAGACCGCGGCGCGGCAGACCCATGTGCAGGTCGTCGGCAATCTCGACCTTGCGCATGCGGATGGCCAGCAGCGCGATGACGAACGCCAGCAGCGGGGTCACAGCCAGCACGAAACGGCTTGCACGGGCACTGTATTGTGCGCTGAAATCGGTGGAAGTGCCAAGCGAGACGTTGGCCTGGCGAATCTGCGTGGTGGGGATACCGCCGGGATAGGCGAACCACGCGGTGTTAATCAGGTCTTTGGCGCTGGGATTGCTGGGGTTGACACTCGCCCAGCATTCGTCCCACGGCTCGTCCCAGCTGGTGGACGCGGGGCTGACGACGGCGTAGCCGATACGCTGGTCGCGGCCGTCTTCGGGCCACTGGAATATTCCCGCGATACGCATCACGCCTTGATCGCTGGACAGGCTGTCGCCCTGACGCACCTTGAGCGTGTTGGCCAGTTGGTCGGATATCCACACCCCCGACTGGTCCGAAGCGTTGTGGATGAATCTCACGCCAAGCACGTCCGCCATCGACGGCGTGGCCTCCCATTGATCCAACGGCGCGCTTGGCATGGCATCGAGGGTGACGTTCCCGGCTTCACGCAACGCACCGGCGGACTGGATGGGATGGGCACGTTCCCCATGCCCGCTTTTACCGGTCGCCTTGGTCAGCGCGCTACAGGAAACGGGATTGATTTCCTGTTCCTGCGCGAGGATATGGATCGACGAGCCGGTCGAGACCCATTGCCGGGCCTGACGCTGCAAGCCGACTACGGCATTGAGGTCAAACATGGTCACCACGACGGCGAGCACGGCCAGAATCGCCAGGCAGCTCAGCGTGCGCGAAGTGCCGGAGACGATGTCGCGCCAAGCCTCCGAGAATATGCTGGAACGTTTCATGCCGGCTCCTTATCATCTGCGTTGCCCTCATAACCCTCGCCGCTTACAGACAGTTCGCGGTTTGCACGATTGTTATCGTCATCAGGGTTCTCGTACTGCGCAGGTTTCTCACAACTTTCATGCTCATCATGGCTTCCACGATTCGCATCTTCGCTATGTTCTTCGATGTCTCCGTGCCACGCGAGGTCGATGACCCTGCTGCAGGCCGCGCGGGTGTTGGGGTCATGGGTGGCGATGACGACGATGGTGTCACCCGTGGCCAAGCCGGTCAGCGTCGCGTCGACGTCACTGGCGGTGCGCTGGTCGAGTTGGGCTGTGGGCTCGTCGACCAGCAGCAGCCCTGGCTTGCTGGCGACGGCACGGGCGAGCATGAGCCGCTGGGCCTCGCCGCCGGAGAGTTCGCGGAATTGGCGGTCGGCCAAATTGGCCAGATGGAACGTAGCCATGATGCCCATCGCTATATCGACGGCCTGCTCACGTTCGTATCCCCGCCCGAGCAGCGGCTGAACAACGTGGTCAAGTGCACTTCGGCGGGGCATGCCGTGCGGGTTCTGGAACACCCAACGCACACTGCTGACATTGCGACGTTCGACGCTCCCTTCGGCCGGTTTGGCGAATCCCGCGACGATCGAGAGCAGCGTGGATTTTCCCGAACCGGAAGGCCCGCACAACCCGACCGCCTCGCCGGGCCTCAGTACAAAATCAAGGTTGCGAAACAGCCAAGGCCCGTCGCCGAAACGATGCCCCAGATGCTGCCCAATCACCGCAGGCTCGCCATTATCGACGGTATCAGTATCGTCGGCATCATTGGCAGTCGACATATCGGTTTCATTCACAACGGCAACAGGCACAGCAGCGTTCTCAGCAACATTCCCCAAACTTGTATCCGAGGGCGAATTCGCAAGTCCATCAACGTCACTTGTCATGTCGACAACGTCACCGACGTCCCCGGTACCGCCCAACATCACGGAATCACCGGCCATCATTGCGCGTCCTTTTGCGTGCCTTGTGTATCGATTTTCCCTTCCTGCACGTCGGCCGAAGCGGAATCATCCTTCAAATCGCTCATGTCGCCCTGCTTATCGACGCCGTTGCCGCTGCTGGACTTGCTACCTTGATCCGCTTTGCCGGCAGTGCATTTGACGCCGTCGAGACGATGACCGAGCACGACCTTGCCGATTGGCGTCTTGCCATCGGAAGGCTGGACAAGCGTGGCACCCAGCGCGGAGCCGATGACATTGACCGGCACGGCCTTCCTGCCATCGGGCGAGACGCAGGCGGACCCGCCATCCTGCCCGACGATGGCCGACGGCGGCACTTTCATGGCCTCGATGGGCTTCTCAAGAGCCAGCAAACCGCTCGGTTTCTTGTCCGTGTCGCTCAGACTGGCTTGGTAGCCTTGGCTGGCGGAAACCTTGGAGAGGAAGGTCGCGTCGGTAATCCGCCCATCCACCTTGTCGAGCCCGATGGTGACGTCGAACAACGAGAACGTGCGCCGTCCAGCCCTCAGGTCGGTCGGGGGCGAGAACGTGACGGCGGTCAGCTGGCCGCCGACCTTCATCACCTCGGAGTCGGGCGAAAGCGCGGTGTTCAGATCCGCGGAACATTGCGTGGGCACGACCGTGGATTCGGGGATCCACACCACATTCTCGGGCCCGATCGACCCGTCGGAGTTGGAGATTCCGGCATGTTTGAGCAGTTGGGAGACGCCCCTGGCTGTCGATTTGCCATAAGCACCATTGCCATCCGCCGAGTAGCCGAGTGACGAAAGCTCGCGCTGCAACGCGGCGACATCCGTGCCAGTTGCACCTGCTGAAATCGGCCTATAGAGCGGTGTATCAGTATGCAAGGCGATAATCGGACGGCCGTCAACCGATATTAGCTTGTCGCCGGAATGCACCGCCTGACCGGGCTTACACAACGATTCGCTGACCGTGCCGGAGGTTTTCGCGGTGATCGAGCGCACAGCGCTGGTCTCGAACGAGACCCCGGTCACCGTGCGCTTGTCCTCATACGTCTGCCGCGTGGCCTGCACCGCATCCGGCGCAACGGCGACGTCGAGGCCCTGCGGGGTCGGGGTGGGGACGAGCAGCGAAGCGACGATCACGCCGACGGCCAGCGCCATCAGTGCGGTAATGGTCAACGGAATCGCTAACTTAGACAAGGATGCGCGCTTTGTAGATTGTTCCTTCATCAATGTTCCTCGATATTCGATCCCGCATCACTCATATATCTATGGCCATGCCATTGCCGGCCAGGCAGCTCTGCGCGGCATCCGTGGAGGCGTCGAAGGGAAGCTTCTCCCTCAGGTTGCCGCCACCTTCCAACGCATCCTTGAGCTTTCTGGCGGTGTAGCTCTTGTCGACGACCTTGCTTCTTTGCAGGCAGGTGACGGCGGCCGCGTATGTATCAGAGAGCAAATCAGGATTGGCCTGCTGAGTGTCATACAATACTTCGATATCCGCGGAATCCCCCGAGCAATCCTTGCTGGCCTTGAGCATCTTATCCGCCTCGGCCTGGCTGTTCGGCGACGGATCGCTGCCGTTGTTCACGTAAATGCCGCTCGGCAGTTTCTTTTCGATCATCTTCCAGCCTTTGTCGGCCATACACGACATTTCTTTGGCATGCGCGGCCTCATAATCCTCCGCGCTGATCTTGCCGTTCTTCTTGGACCGCGTGATCACCTCACGTTCGTAGCTGCTGAGCTTCTTCTTGGCGAGATATTGATCGAACAAGGCGTCCATGCTCGACGCCAGCTTGGCGCCCTTCTTCGTCTCGCTCGAGCCGTTGTCCGAACCAGACGGCCCCTGCGCATCATGCTTCCACGGCGCGGAGCACGCGGTCAACGAGGCGAGCAGGCCGACGCACGACAGCGCGGCCAACAGGCGGCGAGACGCGCTGTTGCGACGCATGGCCGTTTTCCGGCTCTTACGACGGATGGATTCGTTTTCCTCAGACGGACGATGACGCAAGCAATCAAACAACCTCGTTCCCAACATCTGCACAAGCCTCCTCAGTGAGTCATTATCCAGTGACAGATTCCACAGTACTATGCCGTATGAGATATAGCTGGAAACGATGTTCAATATTCCTGATAAAAATCTCGAATGAATCTGAAAGTTCTTTGAATACCGTCAACCCGATATACATTCAAAACTAAAATGACCAAATAAGAAGCCGACCCCTGCTTGCCTGGACTAATGAGCAGGTATCGTCAAAACACGAAAAGCCCTGCCAACGATTGCCGGCAGGGCGTGATTTCAGTATGAAGCAAACCTCATGGCACCAAGACCATAGCGGCCATGGCCCGCTATTCCACCTTGTCGCGCTTGGCGGCACGGGCGACCCAGACGGAGGCGAGGAGGCCGATGGCAAGCAGGACGATGGCGGCGACCAGCGTCCATTGGCCGGCGCGGGTGAAGGCGGAGGTCATCGCGTCGACCACCTGCGGGCCAAGGGCGCCAAGCTTGCCATGGTTGCCCTGTGCACGAATGCCGACGATGGCCGAACCGGCCGAAGCGTCGAGCGACTTGGTGAGGCCGGAAACCAACTGTGAAGGCAACCCGCGTACGCCGGAAAGCGCGGACGGCGCAATATTCGTGACCATCACGGAAAGCACCAAGCCGGCGAGCGCCGCACCGATGCCGGTGCCGAGCTGGCGGATGGTCGATTGCGTCGCGGACCCTTCTCCAGACTGGGCAACGGGCACTTCGGAAAGCACAAGACTGGTGAGCTGGGCGGCGGCGAAACCGAGACCAAGGCCGTAGAGCACGAACGGCACCAGCATCCATGCGACCGGCAGATCGGGCCGCATCATCGCCATCAAAATGATCACGCTCAGGATTTCGACGATCAGGCCGAGTTGCACGGTGTGTGGTGCGCCGATTTTTGCGGTGACCGGACGCGCGAGACCACCGGAGACGATGGCGCCGAGACCCATGACGGCCAGCAACGCGCCGGTGGGAATCATATCGAGGCCACGCACATTAATAAGGTAGAGCGGCAACACGAACATGATCACGAATTCGCCGGCCTGAATCGCGCCCGCGGCGATGTTGCCCATCGCGAAGGTCGGAATCTTAAAGAGCGTGAGGTCGAGCATCACCGGCAGCGCACGGCGAGCACGGCTCGTCTCGGCGTACACGAACAGCGCAAAGAAGACGATGCCGAGCACGATGCAGATCGGAATAACCGAAACCGGCCATTCATGACGCCATTCGAAGCCGCCGATGCCGAAGTCGCCCTTAGGATGCCACCAGCCATAGGTCTGACCTTCGATGAGGCCGAAAAGCAGGAACGCGGAACCTAGCGCGGAAAGCACGACGCCCAGCGGGTCGAAGCCGTCGGGTTTGGCGGCAGACTTGGAGGAATCGGACGCAGCCAGTTTCTGCGCGGCGGCGCCCATCGCGGAGGCCCCGGCCTTACCGCCGGTCTGTGGCACGAAGAAGATGGCGGAAATGAAGACGATGACGCCCAGCGGCACATTGACCAGGAAAATCCAGCGCCAACCGATGGTCTGGGTAAAGAGACCACCGAGGAACGGACCGATGGCCGCAGCCGCACTCATCACCGAACCCCACACACCGAAAGCAATGGCGCGGTTCTTGCCACGGAACGAGGCCGAAACGATGGAAAGCGTCGAGGGCATCACCAATGCCCCACCAACGGCCTGCACCGCACGGGCGCTCAGCAGGAGCGTTGCCCCGTTGGACGAGGCGGCCAGAACCGAACCGGCGACGAAGATGACCACGCCGACCTGCAGGGTCAGCTTGCGGCCTTTGAGGTCGCCGAGCTTGCCGAACGGTAGCAGCAGGGCAGCCAAGATGACGTTGTACAGCGAGGTGACCCACTGCGCGTCGGTCAGGTTCAGGCCGATTTCGCGGATCATCACCGGGATGGAAACGTTGACGATGGAGCCGTCGAGCACGATCATCGCCAGCGCGAGCGCCAGCACCCACAGGGCGTTCCACGGCGGCTTGACGGCTGCGGCCTTCTCTTTGTCGACCTGAGCAGTTCGGCTTTCTTGTCGTTGAGTCATAAGCAGTCTTTCCTAATGACGGCGATATGCATCGAATCTTTATAAGACAAACCGTCAACGAATGCGCGTTTTTGCGACTCTATGTCGCAAACCTTGAGCGACTATACGCCTTAACCATACGTCACGCAAATTCGCAGCCTCGTTTTAGCCGGAAGCCCAGAAACCAAGGGGTAACGCAGCGCGGACAAGGTGCCTCGATAATATGGGATATAACGATGCCGCCAGCAGCAACGCTACAGAAAACGAGAGGACGATATGCCACGCATCAATGAGGCCAATCTTGAGGAACATCGCCGTCACACCATGAACGCGCTGCTCGATTCGGCGGAAACAATCATGCGCGAGCAGGGCGGCGAAGCCCTCACACCAGCCAACGTCAGCCGCGGGGCCGGCATCGCCCGCAACTCGATCTATCGATACGTCAAAGACATGAAAGACCTGCGCCGTCAGCTCATGGCAAGGCATATGCCGCAGTGGGTCGCGGCGCTGGAAAAGGGCCTGGGCGGCGTCACCGATCCCGCGGAAATCATCGTGCAGTGGGTGAAGATCAATCTCGAGCAGTCGATACTGCAGGGGCACGATTGGATGACGCAGATACCGTTGAGCGACGCCGAGACCTATCGCGACGACAAAGATCTTTGGCAGGGACGTGACGACGACGGGCGCAAGGCCGAAAACAACGAAAACCCGGAAACAAAGCCGGGGCCGAGCACGAAATCCAAGAGCGCCGACAGCGACGACAATCCCGACACCTCGGGCAACAACACGGAAAACAAAGCAGACGAAAAAGCGACTTCAGCGACCGACATCTTCTGCGGCCATTCAATCCAGACTTCCGGCACGCCCTCCCTTGAGCCCAACCAGCCCAGCCTCCACCAACGCGTCAACGCGCCCATGACCGCCGCGTGGAAGCAGCTGCGATCCACCAGGCCACAGGTTGGCATCGCCCTCACCGAGGGGTTGGTCACCAGCGGCATGCGACTGCTCAACGGCAAAGAGCACCAAGGCGAAAAGACCCAAACCGCCACCATCCGCGATATCATCCAATCCACACGCGCCATCGTCGAACAGCTGCGCGATGACAAATGACGCAGGAGGCACAGGTCGGAAGTCGCCAATAGTCCTCACCGACAGCGACCCACTTACGCGAAGGAACCTTTGATGCCCTCGGCCAGCAGCCGTTTCATGGCCGTCTCAACGCAAACGGAATAAACATTACGAACCGCTCAATGGCGATACTAGACAACATATTTTTTTTATCACAGCTATCATATAATGATAACAAAAACCCGGTGTTATTAACAAGGGAGTTGAATGCCTTACTCCGATACCATTCGTGCAACAATCGCAAGGCTTGACCGTAAAACGGCCCAACTCAACGCCGACTGCGAACGAATGCGTCGACGCCTGTCGGGCTTACGCGCGCTCAAAACCCACGTAACGAGCCAATTCAACGAATTCAACAACCAACAAGCAGCCAGACAATCCGCAGTTGAAGCAGCAGGGATACGGAGAGCGGAACCCAAACCCAGCAGACGTAGATTTGCACGGCAATATCACTCACACTTGGACGCGAAAACACGGCAACAAAAACACAGAGATACTCAACAACAGTTAATTTTGCAAAACCGTCGATAGCAATGTCAGCTGGTGTCTCCCAACGTGTAGAAGGCGGCACCATCTCCACTGATTTAGGACTCAAAGCGACCAAAAATTCACATTGGCACCACTTCCGCAAACCGCAGCCGGTGCAAGCCCCTGTAAAAGTCCCAGTCCTGCACCTGCCCGATTGGAAACGACAGCCTGTGCGTGAACCAGTTCCCGGCCGAACACCCGCACCAGTCATTCCGCCGCTCCTTCCACTCCCCATCCCCGCACTCTAAAAGGAGCAAACTCCATGGCACCACGTCACCCACAACAAAAGAGCCGCCTGCGGGCAGCCACCACGCTCCTGCTGGCCATTCTCACTATGTTTCTCGCCACCGCATGCGGCACCACACCCAAAACCGACACAACACCCGCTCCGAAGCCACAACCCAAGACCGAGAAAATTACCTACCCAGCACAATTCCTATACACCTACGGATTTGAGAAAGACCTCAACGGATCACGCAAAGCAGCCAAGGAATTCAAAGACTCTGGAGAGTTCACCGACGCTTACGCCACCAAAAACGGCGACGTCATCGTCATCGCCACAGAAAAACAACGACAGAACAGAATCAAAGTCTACGATAAGTGGATCGAGCAGGGGGAACGAGGCTTCCAGAGGGAAAGCCCCGACTACCGATACGAAATCAACCAAGACGGCACCGCCATGACCGTATGGACCGACAGGCACCTCAGCCCCAAATCCAGCTCCGGTATCTTCCTACTTGTGCCTATCGGTTATGGTTCCAAATTTTACATGACAGGCCACACCGGCCCATGGGACATGGACATCACCATACGCAACAGCCACACCAGCCAACAAGTCGGGCACTTCAAAGCCTCGCAAAACATCAACCCCGACATGAACACTTTCGGCGACTAACGCAACCTGCTGTCGCCCGCACCCAAAACCACAATTTAGGAGAACCATGAGAAAAGAGACCATCTTCGATGGCGCTGCGACCATTGAGATCCCGGACAATTATGTGCGTTGGAACACCAGCGGCATTCCACGAGCCAATCAAACCAACGACAGCGACGACGGCAACAAGGAACCTGATCCGATCGTCTCGTGGATGGCGCACGGCGCGCTATTCAGATTCCGCGACACCGCCTATATCTCGGGCATCATATTCGACAGACCATGGCCCGGGAACGGTCTCGACAAACGATTGGACGAGTATTACCGCACCGCCATGCGCAGCCTTCCCATGGTCCGTAACGCCGAAATCGCAACACGTCCGATTCCTGACGGTGACGCAAATTTAGAAATCGGCATGCTTCAATACACATTCGCCACTCCAACCCAGGATTGGTTTGCCTGCGTCGCGCTATTACCCGCGAAAGCTCAGGAAGCCGCCATCATGATGATCTGCAAACTCGACCATGCCATCGTGGGCGCGACGGAATTCATGACCATCGCCGATTCCATCGCACCGGAATGGATTGAAACGGAACAAGAGTAAATCGACCAAACCCCCAGACGAAACAACAGGGTCAAATCCTAGCGCGTTGTTAATCCACCGAATTGTCCACTTTTATCCACATTTCAAAGGCGACATTGGGGACAAAATACCCAATTTTGTGACATATCGCACACCGCAAATTCGACACCCGTAAGATCACTATCGCACAACCCTTGCGTTTATTGTCAAAGCACTATATCTAGTGGTTCTTCTAACGACACGCTACTAGAAGTTGGGGTTCAGTTTGGAACCACATCCATGTAGTCTGAACATTTGAAAGCTTACAAGACATCGATCTGGAGGTTACGATGACCGTTACCGTTTTCAGCAAACCACGCTGCCCGCAGTGCGAAGCGACCAAGCGTCAGCTCACCCGAGCCAACATCGCGTTCGAGACCGTGAACCTGGCTGAAAATCCCTCCACCCTCGAGCAGCTCACCCAGGCCGGCTTCCGCCAGGCCCCGGTCGTCATCACGCCCGACGCCTCATGGAGCGGCTACCGTCCGGATCTCATCAAACAGCTCGCGGCCGGCACCATCAAGGCATCCTCCGACGCCGGCACCCAGCAGACCGTTCTCGCCTGACCTGATGATGAATCAGACCAGCCCAACCAACGACATCAATATCGAGAGAGAAGGCGACGATGGCGGACGCGAATACCGATGACGCCACCACGGCTACACAGCCGTATGACGACGAGTGCGTGACGCCGAGCGTCCCTGAAGCCAAGGCCGAGGGCGAGCACATCGGCGCAGTGGTCTATTTCTCGTCGGTGTCCAACAACACCGCACGTTTCATCGAAAGCTGCGATTTCCCGGACGTTGGCATCAACGTCTACCGCATCCCACTGCGCCCGAAAGAGACACCGCTTCAGGTCCGTGAACCCTACGTGCTCATCGTGCCGACCTACGGCGGCGGCAACATCGCCAAGGCGCTGCTCCCCCAAATCCGCAAATTCCTGAACGGCCACAAGAACCGCAGCTTCATCCGCGGCGTCATCAGCTCCGGCAACAGGAACTTCGCCACCGCCTACTGCGCGGCCGGCGATGTGATCTCCAAGAAGTGCCATGTACCGTTCATGTATAATTTCGAACTCTTGGGCACCCCGGACGACCAGCGCCAAGTGCGCGAAGGCGTGAGGAATTTCTTCCTGAATCAGAAGAACTAGAGTTATAAAAGTCGGCGATACGAAATTATCAATGGCGAAATTCCGCCATTGATAATTTGCATCTTCCACTTTTGTAACCGTCAGATTTTCCATTCATCATTATCAGACGCGGCCCAGCCGCCGACAACCAACCGAAAGGACACCCACATATGGGACTCAACGATTCCGCGCTGAGCATGGACAACACCGTCGAAGACACCGGTTTCGACCCGGAGCACGACTACCATTCGCTCAATGCCATGCTCAATCTCTACGATGAGGACGGCAAGATCCAGTTCGACAAGGACAAGGAGGCCGAGCGCGCCTACGTCAACGGCCACGTCGCGCAGAACACCATGAAATTCGGCTCCACTGCCGAACGCATCAAGTACCTCGAAGACAACCTCTACTACGAGAAGGCCGTCTTCGACCAGTACACCCCTGAGTTCCTCGACTCCTTCTATAAGCACGTCGAGGACTTCGGCTTCGAGTTCGAGACCTTCCTGGGCGCTTTCAAGTTCTACCGCTCCTACGCGCTGAAGACCTTCGACGGCAAGCAGTACCTCGAGGACTTCCCGCAGCGCTGCGCCGCCGTGTCGCTCGAGCTGGCCGCCGGAGACGAAAAGCTCGCCGTGAAGTACGTCGATGAGATCCTCTCCGGCCGCTTCCAGCCCGCCACCCCGACCTTCCTCAACCTGGGCAAGGCCCAGCGCGGCGAGCCAGTCTCCTGCTTCCTCGTGCGCATCGAGGACAACATGGAGTCCATCTCCCGCGGCATCAACTCCGCCCTGCAGCTTTCCAAGCGCGGCGGCGGCGTGGCTCTGCTACTGACGAACCTGCGTGAGCAGGGCGCTCCGATCAAGCACATCGAGCATCAGTCCAGCGGCGTCGTGCCGGTCATGAAACTTCTGGAGGACTCCTTCTCCTACGCCAACCAGCTGGGCGCACGCCAAGGCGCCGGTGCGGTGTACTTGAACGCCCACCATCCCGACATCCTGCGCTTCCTCGACACCAAGCGCGAGAACGCCGACGAGAAGACCCGTATCAAGTCGCTCTCCCTGGGCGTCGTGATCCCCGACATCACCTTCGAGCTGGCCAAGCGCAAGGAGAAGATGGCCCTCTTCTCCCCCTACGACGTCGAGCGCGTCTACGGCAAGCCGTTCGCCGACATTTCGGTTACTGAAAAGTACGACGAGATGCTCAACGACGACCGCATCCACAAGACCTACATCGACGCCCGTGAGTTCTTCATGACCCTAGGCGAGGTGCAGTTCGAGTCCGGCTACCCCTACATCCTCTTCGAGGACACCGTCAACCGCGCCAACCCGATCGATGGCCGCGTCACGATGTCGAACCTCTGCTCCGAAATCCTGCAGGTGCAGGAACCGTCGACCTACAACGACGACCTGAGCTACGACCACGTCGGCAAGGACATCTCCTGCAACCTGGGTTCGCTCAACATCGCTAAGGCGATGGACGGCGGCCTGGCCGACCCGGTCGAGACCGCGATCCGCGCGCTGACTTCTGTCTCCGAGCAGACCCACATCGACTCCGTGCCGTCCATCAAGCGCGGCAACGAAGAGGGCCACTCCATCGGCCTGGGCCAGATGAACCTGCACGGCTTCCTCGCACGCGAGCACATGTTCTATGGCTCGGAAGAAGCGCTGGACTTCACCGACATGTACTTCATGACCGTGGCCTACCACGCCTACAAGGCCTCGCACAAGCTGGCCGTCGAGCGCGGCCACGCCTTTGCGACCTTCGAGACGTCCGATTACGCCAAGCCGGCCGGAGCGGGCAACTACTTCGACAAGTACACCGACGGCCGCCGCTCGCTGGAGCCCAAGACCCAGATCGTCAAGGACCTCTTCGAGCGCTTCGGCATCGCCATCCCCACCGTCGCCGATTGGCAGACGCTGCGCGACGAGATCCTGAAGGACGGCATCTACAACGAGTACCTGCAGGCCGTGCCGCCGACGGGTTCGATCTCCTACATCAACCACTCCACCTCCTCGATCCACCCAATCGCTTCGAAGATCGAGATCCGCAAGGAAGGCAAGGTCGGCCGCGTCTACTACCCGGCGCCGTACATGACCAACGACAACCTCGAGTACTTTGAGGACGCCTACGAAATCGGTTGGAAGAAGATCGTGGACACCTACGCCGAGGCCACCCAGCACGTCGACCAGGGCCTTTCGCTGACCCTGTTCTTCCCCGCCGGCGTGACCACCCGCGAGCTCAACAAGGCGCAGATCTACGCCTGGCGCAAGGGCATCAAGACCCTCTACTACATCCGCATCCGCCAGCAGGCGCTTGAGGGCACCGAGGTCGAGGGCTGCGTGAGCTGCATGCTCTAAAATGCACCCGGCGTTAATATGACGAACCCGCTGCGACCCACCATGGGCCCAGCGGGTTCATTGTTTTCTGACGTCGCGCACCAATGTTGGCAGCAAGGATGGCAAAGTGGTCACTACCGGTGCAAAGTGGTCAAAATTAGCCGCCCAAATGACCACTTTGCACCGGTAGTGACCACTTTGACATTGGGTACCGGCTAAATGGCACGCTGGGATAGACCAACCAGCTGAGCGGCCGTGACGATGAGGTTGCGAGACCGGCCTCAGCCGACCCGCCACCCCAGCTCCTGCGAGATGGCCTCAGCGGTCGTGCGCACGACCGGCCCCAGCTTGCGCATACGGTCGAAAGGCATGAAGGTCTTGAAACTCGAAACGGAAATCGCACAGACGATTTTGCCTGATTCGTCGCGTACCGGCGCGGCCACACAGCGCACGCCCGGTTCGTTCTCCTCGAGGTCGTAGGCCACCCCATGTTTAGCGTAGCGTGCCATCGCGTTGGCGAATGCCTTGGTACCCGAATAATTGTGCTCTGGCTGGCGTTCCATGCGCTTGCGATCGTCGATATACTGCTTCTCCCAACGGTCTCTCTGGTCAAGCAGAAGCGCCTTGCCGATGCCGGTGTAGGTCAGTGGCATCCGACAGCCCGGCCAGGAACGAATCTCGACCGAACGCATGCCGTTGATCTTGTCAAGATACAATGTCTCGCCATCGTCCTCGACGGCAAGATGGATGGTGTCGCAGGTGGCATCGGAAAGATCGAGAAGGTAGGGACGGGCCGCGGCGCTGATCGACGTGTCTTCCCTCGCCTGGAAGCCGAGTTCGATGAGCGCCGGGCCGAGCGCCAGGCTGCCGTCGACGTTGTCGCGCAGCATGCGTTCGCCACGCAGCGCCTGAATCAAGCGATGCGTGGTGCTTCGACTCAGCCCGGTCGCCTCGGTCAGCGCCCTCAGCGTATGAGCTCCTGCGGCCACGGCTTTGAGCACCACTATGCCGTTGACAAGGGTCTGGGCACCACGCACATTGGTGGTTCCTTCGTTCATAGATCCCACGATACCCGCCTATCCTTGAGTTACGCGCAGGAACTTACACCATGCCAAATGGGCAGTCACCGATATTGCGCGAGCGCTGCATCAAGACCATGCACATAGACGTCGGTATCGCCGGCAACCGCCACGAAATCGGCACCCCAGGCGAAGTACTGCTTGGCGGTGGGCGCGTCGAAGGCGAGCGAGCCGATGGCCTTGCCATGCGCTTTGATGACGTCGAACGCGCGGTGCACCTCGTCGCTGATGGCGGCGGCATCATCGGGATGGCCGAGCGAGGCCGAAAGATCGGCAGGCCCGATGAAGACGCCATCGATGCCTTCGACGCTTGCGATCTCTTCGATATTGCCGAGCGCCTCGCGCGATTCGACCTGCACGATCAGGCAGATTTCACTAGCCGCGTCGCGCATATAGTTGGGAATCATGCCCCAACGGCCGGAACGCGCGATGGAACCGCCGACACCACGCATGCCTTTCGGCGCATAGTTGACGGCCTTGACCATCAGCTCGGCCTGCTCGCGGTTGTTGACCATTGGAATCAACAGCGACTGGGCGCCGATATCGAGCACCTGCTTGATACGCACCGGGTCGGCCGCCGCCGGACGCACGATGCATGGCGTATCGTAACCTTGGCAGGCGCGAAGCTGCGCTTCGATCGCGGTCAGGTCGTTCGGACCGTGTTCGCCGTCGATGAGCATCCAGTCATAGCCGATGCCCGCAGCGATCTCCGCCGATGTCGCGGAACCCATCGCGACCCACAGTCCCTTGAGCTGCTTGGCTCCCGGGGCGTGGATGGCCTCTTTGAACGTATTGTGTTGTAGCTGAACCATGTAAATCTCCTTGATCAAAGACGGAACATGAGTGACAAAACTCGCAGATGCAACATGTCAAATGGCGGAATTCCGCGCAATCGTGTTCGATATCTGCGAGTTTTGCAACTTGCTTAATGCTTGAACGGACGCTCGAGCGGGCAATCGCGGTTGAGCTCGACGCCGAAACCGGGCTTATCCAGCTCCTCGGCGGTGATGACACCATCGTGCGGCACCGGCTCACCGATGAGGATCGGGTCGAATTGCGGACGGATATGGTCGGCCTTCGGCGCGGTCATCAGCATCTCGCTGAATGGGGTGTTGGTGAAGGTGATGACCGCATGATGCGAGTAGACGGATGAACCGTGAGGCACGACCAGCTGGCCGTGGGCCTTGGCAACCGCCGCGATCTCGCACAGCGAAGTCACGCCGCCGCACCAGCCGACGTCGGGCTGCAGGATGTCGACGCCCGCATCAGAAAGCTCCTTGAAGCCTTCGAGCGTTCCGGTGTGCTCGCCGGTGGTCATGAGCATGCCGGCCGGCATGACGCGCTTCAACTCGCGGTAGGAGTCGATCTGGCTGGCGGGGAAGCACTCTTCCATCCACTTGAGCTTGTACGGCGCGGCCGCATGGGCGAACTTGGTGGCATAATTGACGTCCATGCTCATCCAGCAGTCATACATCAGCCAGAAATCGTCGCCGACCTTTTCACGCATATCGGCGAGCGTGGCGATGTCTTTGGCAATACCGACGTCCCCGAACGCCGAGCTCCAATGGGTCGGCATCTTGCCGCCGATGAAGCCCATTTTCTGCGCCAAATCAGGGCGTGCGCCGGTGGCATAGAAATGGATTTCGTCGCGCACCGCACCGCCGAGCAGCTTGTAGACCGGCATCTTCAAGACCTTGCCGTAAAGATCCCACAACGCCAGATCGACGCAGGAGACGGTGTTGATCACCACGCCGCCGCCACCGGAATAGAAGAGCGTGGCGTTGAGCATCTGGTCGTGGATCAGCTTGATCTGGTCGACGCGCTTGCCTTCGACGAACCGCGAAAGATGGTGTTCGACGATGAAGCAGCCGATGGCTCCGGCCGTCGAAATCGCAAAGCCCGTGGTGCCGTCGCTCGCCTCGACCTCGACCACCAGCGTGCCCAATACGTTGAGGCCAAAGCTCTGCCGGGACTGCTCGTATTCGGGGTATTTGCTCATCGGCGTGGCGATGTGGTCGTCGATCCAGTGGCCGGGTCCTTGGTCGTGATAGTCTCCGCCGCCTTGTCCGTGAACCTTGGCTGCGGCCCCGCCCATGGAATAGGCACGGATCGCGGTAATCGTGGGCATCTTCAATGATGGCGCCAATGTCATAGCGATTCCTCTCCATTAAAAAAAGCACTGTCAGTATCCAGATTATCGCGCCGGTGAATTCGTCCCTATATGTGAAATACCGTTCCAAATATGGTGAAATAGGATATATAGGTTTTTCATATACTTCGAACGGGCTTTGCGCCCAAAGCCTATGGCAATCCACATGCGTCAAGCAACGAAGGAGTGTTCATGACCAGTAATTCTTACGATTTCAACGGCAAAGTCGTCATCGTCACGGGCGGAGGCACCGGCATCGGACGGGCCGTCACGCAAGGTTTCCTCGACAATGGCGCCACCGTGGTCGCCGTGGGACGGCGTCAAGAACCGCTGGAAGACACGGTGAAAGACTACAAAAACGGCCATATCCACATCACCGACGTTTCCGACCATGCGCAGGTCAAGGAACTCGTGCAATCCGTCGTCGACGAATTCGGCCATCTCGACGTGGTCGTCTCCAACGCGGGCATCTTCGAGGGCGGCGAGGTCGAGCACGTCTCCGACGAGGTGTGGCACAAGCTCTTCTCCGTCAACCTCGACGGACTCTTCTACTTGACCAAGGAGGCCCTGCCCCATCTCATCGCTTCGCACGGCAACATCGTGGTCGATACCTCCGTTTCCGGCCTGTACGGTGACTGGGGGCAGACGGCCTATAATTCCACCAAGCACGCCATGAACGGATTCGTGCGCTGCGTGGCCCTCGATTACGGAGCCAAGGGCGTACGCATCAACGCATTCGCCCCCGGTTTCATCGAAACCGACATCAACAAAGAGGTGTGGAGCGACCCCGAACGCGTGGCACCCTACACGCAGCGGGTGGCGCTGGGACGCACCGGACGGCCCGAGGATTGCGCGGGAGTCGCGCTGTTCCTCGCTTCTGACGACGCCGCGTACCTGACCGGCTTGGTCGTGCCCGTCGACGGCGGCACCACAGCGGCGACCGGACAGGGCCGCAATTCCTACGAGAACGACACCCGCTCCGTACTCTGAACCATTTCGCCGGCGGCCTGCTTTGGCGTTCGCGATAAACCCGACCAAACAGGCCGATAGCGCTTGGACAGCAGCGGTACAGCAGCGCAGATTGCCGAGCACAGCGGCATGCCAACGAACGCTCGCTTCGCCGATGAACCAAGCCGTCCAATGTAAGGGATTCACCGCCCCCTGTCGCACTCGGAAGGCATGACTGCGACAGCTCTTATTATTAAGCAACAATTCTGAAGTCAAAGGTGACATCGAATGACCACCATCAATGGAAACAATCAGGCACAAGGCACGAAACCGGCAAACGAGTCGTCGGGCAAACCTACGGTTTTCAGCGAGATCGTGACGGGCCGCTTGGCGACGATCATCCCGGAGACGCGAGCGCAGGCCACCAAACCACGGTCTTTCATCGACACGCACGTGCATCTGATGAAAACCTCGCTTTATTCGTGGTTCAATTCTTCGAAACCCGCAACATTCGAAGGGCCGTGGGATCCGCTGTTCGCTATGGGCAACTTCACCGATACACAACTGGCGCAGGAGGCGCAGGGCACGCCGGTAGATCTGAAAGGCGCGGTCCATATCCAGGCAAACGCCGATGACCCCATCGCCGAAATCGAGGCGGTGGAGGCCATGGCCGCACGTTCCGCTTGGCCGATCAGGATTGTCGGCGGCGGCGACCTGAGTGACCCCGATATCGAAAGCCTGTTGGAGCGCGAGGCCTCGTTCGCTGACGTGCGCGGCGTGCGGCAGAACCTCAACATCCATCCGCACCCGCTCTATAACTACGTCGACAAATCCTACATGGACGATCCGCAATGGCTCAAGGGGCTCGCACTGCTCAAAAAGTACGCGATGAGCTTCGATATGCAGCTTTATCCAACGCAATTTGCGCGCGCCTGCGAGGTCATCGGCGCCAACCCGGAGACGCTCTTTATCATCGACCACGCCGGAATGTGGGCCGATCGCGATCTCGGCGGATGGCAACTGTGGAGCAAGGGACTGGCTGATCTGGCCGAGCGCAGCAATTGCGTCATCAAGATCTCGGCGCTGGCTTCGCTCGACCATCGCTGGACCTTGGAGAGCATCAAGCCTATCGTCTATACCATTCTCGACGCGTTCGACACCGATCGGGTCATGTTCGGCTCGAATTTCCCCGTCGACAAGCTGCACGGCACCTACGGCGACATCATTCACGGCTTCGTGCGTTGCGTCGAAACACTTTCCGAACCCGAACAGAATGCGCTGTTCGTCAGCAACGCGAAGCGCTGGTATCGGTTCTAGGGGATTGTGGAAACAGTTTCGCCAGTTCGCAGAAGGATGTTGAGGAATTTCCAAAACGATTCCAAAAGGAACTTTCATCCATTCCCGAAGAAATTTCAGGAGTGCTTGACGAATTTCCAGAAGGATTTTCGAAATAATTCTGCGCTGTTCTATTGAGTCTCATCTCCCGTATCTCTCGCTCAGCGAATACGGGAATGGCCCTCGGTAATCTAGAAGGTAGAACCCGTTTGTCAACCTATGTAAGGAACATCCATGCCTTTTGCCTCTTGGAATTGGAATCTCACCGGCGCCAATGCTGACGCGGACCGCGATGCCTTCAACGCGATGACCGCAAACCTGTGGACGCCGGAACAGATTTCGCTGGCTGACGACGCCGACGAAATTCGCGGATTGAGCGATACGGAACGGCTTGCGCTAAATCATATTCTTGCCGGACTTTCCGCCGTCGAATCATTGCAGGCGAGCAACGCGACCAGCGCTTTGAGCGCAGACGCCGGGCGAAGCCGTCTTGGTACGAGCCAGGCGGTCTTGACCGCTGTCGCCTTCACCGAATCGATCCACACAAAAGCCTATTCGACACTTCTCGCCGCGCTCAGCGACAACGGAAACAGCAACGCCGACAACGACAACGATACGCAATCCCCATTTGCGTGGGCACAGCAAAGCGAATCGATGCAGGAAAAACTACGGTTGCTCAATGACATATATGCAACCGCGTTCGATACCGTAAATTCCGCCGTCTCCGGTGCAACCGGCCAAGCAAGCGAAAACACGGATACCTCTGCCAATTCGCCGAACATGTCTTCACCAACCGAAATTGCCGCCCCAAACGCTTCGGACCCCGATTCCGTCACGCCCAATCTTCCCGACCTCGGTGCACTCAAACGGCTCGCGGCGGCGGTGCTGGCAGAGGCTCTGCTGGCGGAATCCGGTTTCTATCTGCCGATGTGGCTTTCCAGCCGCGGGTCGATGACGAAATCTGCCGACATCATCCGCCTGATCAACCGCGACATCGTAGCGTCCGGTTCCTATCTTGGCGCCGTTTATCAGCAAAAACTGGAGATCTTTGACGACATTACCCGCGAATCCATGCGCCAGTATGTCTACGACCTGGCCAACAACCTGTATTTCGCCGAGGAGGACTACAGCTACGAGCTGCCCTACGGTGACCTCGGCCTCGAGGACGACATCGAAAAATTCCTGAGCTATAACGCCAACAAAGCCCTCTCCTATCTGGGATATCCGGCATTATTCCCCGCTGAGATCAGCCAGCCGAACCCGGCCGTCACCGACGAATTGAACGATATGGAATCGGTGAACACAACGCTGAAATCGTCCAGCCTCTTCAACGGCACCAGCACCGGCTTTGCGCCTGCAAATTCCACAACCACCGCAGCCGCGTCTTCCCCGACCTCGACCGGCGCCACTGCGGCCAACAAGGCCGAGGAAACCAGTGACGACGACTGGGACTTCTGAGCCGACGCCCGCGCCAAAGTTCCGCCATATTTGCGCCACTGACCGTTCATAGGCGGCCTCAATATGTGGGATTAAAAATTTGCGCCATATTTGCGCCGTCTGAGCCACATCAGCGACTTGAAAATGCCGGAACTGAGAAATAGCACCACATTTACGCCGCTCAAGTGGCGTCAACGGCTCACCCGCGGCCGGACCACTTCGGGTTGATGCTCATGGTCTGGAAACGCTGCTGCATCACCGAATTGCCAAAATGCTCGCCAAAGAATTGGGCAACCGGCGAGGTTTGCGGCAGCCCGGCGATACGGCCATACCAGCAATCCAGCGCCATCAGGGTGACGACGATATCGATAAGCATGAATACCAGCGCAATCGCCGTCAAGGTGTAACGCCACTTCCACGGGATGAGATTGATGAACTTCAGAATCCTCGGCAACAACTCCCGCAACCAAAGCAGGCCTGCCAGCCCCCAAAAGACCATGTATTTGCCGCTGGTCCGCCCGCCGAAAAGCGGCAGCCAGGCGTTCGAATAATCCCAAGCGACGATGCCGAACGCGACCTGCAAGAACCAGCTGACAAACGCTTCAAACAAGCCACCGATAATCGCGCTGAAAAAGAAAATCAGGACGGCGTTGGCATGCCAAAGCCGATTCAGACACATGGTCAGCACCACGGCGCCGAACCCGTATATCGGCGAGAACGGCCCCCAAATCAACCCTGCGCGGTCCTGCCAAACGTTGAAGAAAATCAGATGGTAGATTTCCTCGGCGATAAGCCCGCCGACGCAACCGACGACAAAAAGCCAGAACACGTTGAAAACATTGAGTTTGACATACCCTTTGCCGCTTGGATCGCGACCGAGCATACCGGCGCCTTTGGCCTCGATATACTCGTCGCGCTCGTCCATTCGCTTCAATTTGCGCTGAACGGCACGCTCGCCGATCAACGCGGGGTCAAGGGCGATCGCGAGCGCCACCAAAATCGCAATCTGGACCACGGAAAGCCCCACGCCAATACCGAGCCCTTGCAACGCCAGCGAGAGCATGCCCTGGGCCACCGTCACGCCCATCAGCACGTAAGCCCATTGCGCCGCGTGCTTGCGCAGGCCTCTCAGCAACATGACACCGAACACAATCAGAACGACGGCGTCGACAAGCGAGACGACAGTCCGCGTACAGGTGAGCAGGAACGTGAGATCAAGCGGATCGGCGTGAAGCCGGCCGGTAAAGAATGCATGGGCGCCATAGAAAATCGCATAACCGACGTACGGCACGCTGACGAGTCCGACCAGCAGAACCAGCACGCCGCAAATACGGCCGATAAGCATCAATCGTTGCGACGCATGGCTCGCAAGATTCCGGTAGGTGTCACCGACGCCCGCCGCAGCACCAGTGACCGAATGCACGGCAGCATCTGCAGCGGCGGTTGCGACCTTGCCGACGGCGTTTGCCGGTGTGCGCACCGAGCTGTGCAACGTTTGCGAAATCTTCGGTTTCCCCGTATGCCCATTATCGGGAGCAGCCCCCATAGTCGACTCCCTTTTACCCCGTCCAAGATCTTCTCGTTATTCCTATAAGGCTACTCCGCGCAGCAGCCACAACCAAATCAGGCGTAACGGGCGTCCTCCGCCATCGGCAAGCGCGCCTAGCCGTCCTCACTCATAGGTATCCAGAATATTGTTCTTGCAGCGTAATACCGACGCTCCAAGCAATGCCTGGCTTCAATCGACCGGATATATTCGCTTTGAACGGAAGATTCACACCCCCAAATATGGTGATATCTCAGGGACAGCAGTGAATATAAACGGAAACCGACAAATCAAGCCGAACGTTTGGCACCTTCCGGCAAACCAACAATCAAGGAGTACGCTATGAGCAATGTGCTGGCCATCGTACGGCGCGACATCGTGCGTCTGTTGCGTGTACCAGCCGCATGGGTAGTCCTGTTCGGGCTCGTGTTCATCCCGCCGCTGTATGCGTGGTTCAATATCGCAGGTTTTTGGAATCCTTACGGCAACACGAACGGCATCGAAGTGATCGTGGTCAACAACGACCGCGGCACCGATTCCAAAGCCATCGGCAAGATGAATATGGGCGCGCAGATCGTGCGCCAGCTCAAAGGCAACCACCAGCTTGGCTGGAAATTCGCCGGCCAGCGTGATGCCATGCAACGCGTTCAATCCGGGGAAAGCTATGCCTCCATCATCATCCCAGATAATTTCAGTGACCGTGTCGCCGGCGTCATCGAGGGACGCGGCGCACGCCCGACACTGGAATATTACGTCAACGAAAAGGCCAACGCCCTGGCCAGCCGCATGACGGACACCGGCGCTTCGACAGTCGACAGCCAGGTCAACGAGACGTTCGTTTCCACGGTAAGCAAGGTGGTTTCCGGCATCGTCAACAAAACCGATGCCGACATCAACGCCAAAGCCGACACAGCCACCGCCGATACCCTCGCCGATCTGGACAAAGCCCAGCAATCCGTCGCCCAGATACGCAGCGATATCACCGACCTCACCGCCACGCTCAACGATGTTCCCGGCAAGACCAGGACAGCGCGCACAATACTCGACAAAACGCAAAAAGCCGGCGCACAGACCTCCAGACAGCTCAAGGGCGCCGCCGATGCAATCGACAATACACAGAACACGCTCAACGATTGGCGCAATAACGCCGACAGCACCCTGAACAACAGCTCGAATCTGCTTTCACAAGCCAGCTCGAACGCGAACATCGCCATCAATTCGGTCGCGGCGGGCCTCACAAAAGCGAACGGAGACGTAGGCTCAGCGCTTTCGACGGCCCAGCAGATCAACAACGACACCAATAGCCTCATCGGCCTTTTAGAGGAAGCCGGCATACCCGGCAGCTCCAGTGCCATCGCCGGTCTCCAAGCGCAGAACAAGCGCCTCGGCGATGCCATCAACATCTTGAACGACCTCAATTCCAGCGAAAATCTCGGCGCGACAACGACCAATACCGTTTCCGCGGCCAACGGCATCGACACTGCCACGCAATCGGCTTTGGGCAACGCCGCGAATGCCAGGAAAACCATCACGACCGGAGCATTGCCCCAGCTGAACAACGGCTTGAACGGCCTTTCGACGGTAGCCGCCACATCCTCGGCCAACCTCGCTTCGCAAGGCTCGCTCATCACGCAATCCTCGCTCGTCTTGAACCAGGTCGACCAGGCCGCAGCCACTGCGGCCAAAGCGCTGGCCGGCACCGACAAAGGATTGGCGAACCTGCAACAGCATCTGTCCACGCTCACCACCGACATCACGGCGCTTTCCAGCTCCTCCACGCTTTCCGGCTCCGGCATTCTGGCAAAATCCGTGGGTGGCGACGGCAAGCTTGACGCTGCAAAAATCGCGGACTTCATGCTCTCACCCACCGTTCTCGATACAAAAGTCGTCTATCCGGTCACCACCTACGGCTCCGGTATGGCACCGCTATTCACGAACCTGACGCTGTGGGTCGGGGCATTCATGCTGGTGGTGCTGATGAAGCTGGAAGTGGACGACGAGGGGCTGGAAGACGAGCCGACGCCCGGGCAGCGTTATTGGGGACGTTGGATTCTTCTCGCGCTGATCGCGACGACACAGGCCATCGTCACCGTGCTAGGCGAGCTCGTCATCGGCGTGCAATGCCACAATGTGCCGATCTTCCTCATCACCTCGATGCTCGCCTCGATGGTCTACGTCAGCATCACCTACGCGCTCTCGACCTCGTTCATGCACGTCGGCAAGGCGCTGTGCGTGGCCTTGGTCATCGTTCAGATTCCAGGTTCGTCGGGCATGTACCCCATCGAGATGATGCCGAAGTTCTTCCGCGACATGTACCCCTACTTCCCGTTCACCTATTCCATCAACGCGTTGCGCGAGACCATCGCGGGCTTTTACCATGCCGACTGGTTCATCAATATGGGTCATCTGATGATTTTCGCCGTCCTGTTCTTTATCCTGGGCCTCGCGGTCAAGCCGCATATGGGCAATCTGCACAGCCTGGTCGACCGTCAGCTCAAGGCCAGCGACATCATCACCAATGAACCCGCGTTGCACAAGACCCACGAATACCGGATTTCACAGGCTCTGAGCATGTTGGCCAACAAAGAGGAATATCGTGCCGGCATCGAGGAAAGAGCCCGCAGATTCGCCTTGCTCTACCCCAAGCTGATGCGCGGAGCGTTGGCATGCGGCATTGCCATCCCGGCGGCCATGGCCATCACCTTCTCCCTGACCACAGGCACCAAGGTGGTTGCGCTGGCCGCATGGGTCATCTGGTTTTTGGTCACCATCATTTTCCTGGCTGCCGTCGAGTCGATCCGCGACAGCCTCGCCCGTCAGGTCCGCCTGGGCAATCTTGAAGACGATGCGGTACGTTCGTTGCTCTACGTCCGTCAACGGCCGCGCAAGAAGGCAGCAGCGAGAAAGCATGACGGGTCTTCCCCAGACAGCCGATTCGACATTACGGCAACGACAACGCAACCCGCTTCGCTTTCCTCGGATTCCTCCATTCCGGTAGAGGCCACACCTCGGCAACAACCTGCGGTTTCACCGGCCACGGCTGAAAATAGCGAAGCTGAAACAAGTCAGCCGGATACTCTGGCTTTTGATACCGGGGACATCGAGACCTTGAAAAATGAATTGGACAATGCCGCAAACCCCCGAAACGACAGCCAAGAACGTAACGGACAGAAAGGAGGTGACCGGTGATGAGAACAATCTGGAGACTCTTCCGCGGTGATGTTCGACGCATCACCAGCAACATCATCTCGATCATCATCCTGATGGGGCTGGTCGTCATCCCCGCGCTCTTTACATGGTTCAATGTCACCGCGAGCTGGGATCCGTTCGGCAACACGAAAAACCTCAAATTCGCGGTCGCAAGCGTGGATGCCGGCTATTCCAGCGATCTGATGCCCGTGAAAATGAAACTCGGCGACCAGGTCATCGGCCAGTTGCGCGCCAACAGCCAGCTCGATTGGACCTTCACCACTCGCGACAAGGCCATCGAGGGGACCAAAGCGGGCACCTACTACGCGGCGGTCATCATCCCCAAGGATTTCAGCCGCAACATGATGACCTTCTTCTCCTCAAACGCCAAGCACGCCACCCTTGAGTACTACACCAACGAGAAGAAGAACGCCGTCGCGCCGAAGGTCACCGGGCAAGGCGCAGACCAGATCTCCAAAGAGGTCAACGAGATGTTCGCGCGTACCATCACCGGCACCGCACTGAGCGTGGCGAACGGATTGTCAAAGCAGCTCGATTCCTCCGACGCCCGTAATCGTCTGACCACATTCAACGGCAATATCAACGATCTGGCCAGCCAGCTCAATGACTCCGCTACGAGTGTAGACGCCTACGCGGGTCTTATCGACGTCTCGCAGACCCTGCTTTCGAGCTCCTCGGCCCTGCTTGGCAACGCCTCGAACGGTACCGGCGAATCGTTGCGACAGCTCCACAAGGCCGGCGGCAGCATCAACGACGTTTCGAGTGCGCTCACCACCGCGGCTTCCGCGCTGTCGCAAGCGTTGAAGGCCAGTAGCTCAGGCAACGCGGCTATCGGCACGAGCATCGGCAACGCCTTCGACAGCGCCGGCAAATCCTCCGCCGACGTTTCGGCGACACTGCGTAAACAGGCGGGTCTCATCGGCGAGCAAGCGGCACAATACCAGAAAATCCGGGATACGTTGGCCGGCTTGCCGACCGTCCCGGACGAAGCGCTTGCCAGTCTTGACGACATTATCGCGCACCAAAAGGCCCTGCAAACCGCTCTGAATACTTCAGCCAGCGATTTGGAGACGAAAACCGGAGACGCAGCGCGGCAACGCGAGCAAATCGTCAGCCTCACTAATCAATCAAAAACCGCCATCGACGGGCTCAACGCCAACTTCTCAGCGACCTTGAAACCGCAGATTGCCAGCATCACTTCGTCGCTTTCATCCGTTTCTGGTACTCTTGGCACCGGGGCCGCCGACCTCAACAACGCGGTGACGGCGCTCAACGGCACCGCCAATCAGGCCAGCGACAAACTCCAACAGGCACGAACGACACTCAGCAACACCTCAGCAACGCTTTCACACGCCAGCGGCAAACTGGCCACGTTCAGCCAGCAATTGACCGAAGCGCTCAACAGCGGCGACATGGCCAAAGTCAAGAAACTGCTTTCCGGCGATCCCGACAAGCTCGCGGCCACTCTCGCCGCACCCGTCGCGCTGAAACGCAACGCGGTGTTCCCGGTCGAGAATTTCGGCACGTCGCTGACCCCGTTCTATACGTTCATTCCGCTATGGGTCGGCTCGCTCCTAATCGCACTGACCATCAAAACCGACGTTTCACGTGGGTCTCGGCGCAGGCTGGGCGAGATCGGTTCCGGTTGGGGCTGGTTGCGTAAACGCCAGCGACAGCGCCAGAAGCGGCGCGGCTCCGACAACAGGGCCGAAACGTCGCCTGCCGTTCTTTCCTCTGCGGACGCTGCCAGCATGGCACAAAACCATGCCGCAGACGTTGCCACGCTTGCCGGTGCCAGCAATGACAGTGACAGCGCATCTGGAGACGCACCGTCGGCGGATCCGGGAACCTCAGACGAGGTCAATACGCTCGTTCTCAATCGTCCAATCGATACCGATAACGAAACCACACAGCGTATAGACGCAGCCAGCGTCAACGCCGATACCGCACCCCAGACTGCTGCAGGTCTTGCCTCACCGGATGACGAATCCATCCCCATCGATGACGCCGGACGCCTGTTCACCGAACCGAAGCCCTACCAGCTCTTCCTCGGACGCTTCGGCATCTTCGCTTTCATTTCCCTACTGCAAAGCACCTTCTCCTGCGCCGGCACATTGCTCTTCCTGCGCGTCCACGCGGTTCACCCGATGCTGTTCATGCTTTCCGGCTGGGTTTCTGGGTTAGTCTATGCGTTTGTCATTTACACATTGGTGGCTTGCTTCGGCACCATCGGCAAAGCGATGTCGGTGATTGTGCTTGTCATGCAGATTTCCGGTTCCTCCGGCACCTACCCGCTGCAGGTGCTACCGAAATTCGTGGCGGTCATCAACCCGTTCCTGCCGGCCACCCATTCGATCCAAGCCGCCCGCGCCGCCATCGCCGGCATCTATCAGAACGATTTCTGGATTCAGCTGGGTATCGTCCTGATCTACGCCGCCGTGATGCTCGTCATCGGTCTGCTCATGCCGAAGCCTTCAAAATTCAACACCTGGTTCTCCAAGCAAATGGAACGCACCAAGCTGATCTGAGTCTAGAGACCAAACCGTCAGTCTTGCACCTTGGCGGCCTTGGTCGGGTTGACGAACGAAATCGGCGCGTCACCTTGCTGTGCGCCCTCGACTTGTGCACCAGTTGAAGCCGGCTTGCCACCCGCTGCCTCGTATGCCTCGCGCGCCTTGTCGTCGTTCCATTGCTCACCGACCAGAACGCCGTGGTTCAGCATGATCTCGCGCTGCGCACACGAGGCGACCAGCGCATCATGTGTCACGACGATAATCGTCGTGCCTTGTTCGTGCAGCTCACGGAAGAGGTCGAGCACGATCTTCTCGTTTTTCTCGTCCAGGTTGCCTGTCGGCTCGTCGGCCAGAATAAGCTTCGGGTGATTGATCAGCGCACGGGCGATGCACACACGCTGCTGCTCGCCGCCGGAAAGCTCGCTCGGCAGGTGCTTTGCGCGGTCCTTCAGCCCGACGTGGTCAAGGGCTTCAAGTGCTTCCTTCTCGTCGACCACCGAATGGTAGTACTGCGCCACCATCACGTTCTCGACGGCGGTGAGGTGCGGTACGAGATAGAACTTCTGGAAGACCAAGCCGATGACGTTCTTGCGCACATCGGCCAGCTGGGTGGCGTTCAGATCGTTGAGTTCGCGGCCTTCCAGCGTCACCGAACCCTTGGTGGGCGAATCCATGCAGCCGATGATGTTCATCAACGTGGTCTTGCCGGAACCGGACGAACCGACTACCGCAAGCCACTGCCCTGCCGGGACGGTGAGACTGAGGTCATCCACCGCGTGAAGGTCGCCGTAGATCTTCGAAATATGATCAAGTTCGAGCAGCATAGCCACTCCTTTCATTCATTACCAAATAATTGTTGCGTCGCTGCTGGTAAACGGACTCTACCGTCGTTTACAAGTCCGTTTACCAGCATCTACGTTGTTGCCTACGCTGATTAACACATTCATCGGATTCATCCGTTTATCAGTAGCCATTCACATTGCTGCTGGTAAACGGACTCTTAGAACGTGTCAGAGTCCGTTTACCAGCACTACCGCGCCCATTCTTGTCATTACGTTCCTCGCTCACACGCCGATTGGCAGTCATCGTCACTTTCGTGCTGGTAAACGGACCTTTGCCGCGCGTTAAAGTCCGTTTACCAGCACTACCGTCGATTTTCACGGCCAACCGTATTCCCGTATCATGGTATTTTTCATGCTCACTCCTCCTGCAGCACGACAGCCGGGTCAATCCGTACCGCGTTGCGCACAGGCGGCAACGAAGCGAGCACCGCGACCAGCATCGCCACCAACACAGAAGCGAGCGCCAGCGGCCAATTGAGCGACAACTTTTGCCCGAATACGGCAGAACTCAACGCGCGGGCGAGCACATAGCCGATGGCGGTACCAAGCAACCCCCCGATCAGCCCGTAAAGCGCCGCCTCGACTGTGAACTCCACTGCGATATCGCCAGATGAGGCACCGAGCGCCTTGCGTAAGCCGATTTCGTTGCGCCGCTGGGAGACGATGGACGAAATCGTGGTGCCGACCCCGACGAGCGTCAGCACAAGCACCACCACGGTGACAATCCAGAACAGCGTCTGCAGCATCGTAATGATACGGACATTGGACGAGGTGATCTTCGTGACCTTCTGCGCCTTGGCGTTGAGCGAGGCCTTCTTATTGACCGCATTTGTCAAGTCGCTCAGCCCGGCATCGCTTGCGTCAACGGAGAATTCGACGACGTCCGCACCGCGCTCAAAGCCGGTGAGCTTGTTGACGTCAAGATTGTTGGCATAGACCATATCATCCTCGCTGCCGCCGGTGTCGACGATGCCGTCCACCCGGAATTCCATCCCACCCGCGTTGGGAGCCGTGGGCTTCCATTCAGCGGGCTCGACCGAACCGGAATAATTATCGGCATTCTTGAGGCTTGAACCCACCGATTCCCATACCGCGAGGTTGACGGAACCGGGGCTTGCGGCAGACATCTTCATACCCGGCATGCTTTGTGCGCCCTTCATACCTTGTGCGCCCGTAGCCGACATATCCATACCCGGCATATCGGGGGTCTTGGCCTCCGCCGATATGCCGTCCAGCGCCTTGCCCAGCTTGTCCTTCACCGTCGCGTCGGCCATGCCCTGCCGCACATCATCGGCATGCGACGAATCGGACATATTCATGCCCTTCATGTTTTGCGTGTCATGACCCGACGAATTGCCGTTTGCCGGTGCGGCTGAGCCGGTGCTGGAACCATCAGTGTCACTGCTACCACTGGTCGAGCTGTTCGAACCTGAGCTTCCACTGCCCGAACCAGCGTTGCCGGAACCATTGGAACCATCAGTTCCGCCAGCCGCGGCGGCCACGTTCTTGCCAGGACTGTACTTGATAGTGATAACCGAACCAATCTTGGCGTCGAGTTTCGTCGCCGCGTCGCGTCCGAGCATCACCCCGCCGTTCGATGGCCATTTACCTTCCACACTCCAGTGATGGTTCAGCGCCTTCACCTCGTGCGGATCGATGCCCGCCACCACAAACGGCAACGAGTTGATACGCGTATTTTCGTATCGGTACGAAGCCGAACGTTCAGAACCAACACTTTTAACCGCCGTATCCAGCGCTTCGACGGATTTCCGGTCAAAGCCGGAATCCGCCACATTGTCACCGTTAGCGCTTTCAACGGCCTTTCCGCCGACGGTCCGCTGGGTCGGGGTCACAATGAGATTGGCACCGTAAGCACGCATCTCCTCGTTCATCTGCTGCGGCACCGCCACACAAATCGCCGCGAGACAGAAAAGCGTCGCCGCACCCACCAGAGACGCGACCACAGCCATCAAAGCCCGCGAGCGCCGCCGGAACACCGCGCTCAAGAGCATGCGGAAAAACATACGACGATTCGTCATCGGCCGCCCATCGGAGACACCGACGGCGTTTGCGGCGGTGCTTGCTCTGCCTTCAGCAGGCGGGGCGACGCGCCTGTCAACGCTGCTACCGACACCTGAATCATGCTGGTCACGTTTCACATCACTCATGCCGTCCTCCTTTCATTCCCGTCATTTCCGCCATTTCCTGCGATAAAGCCATATAGCGCACAGCGCACCCGCATATTCCGACGTTGGCATTGATACTTGCGCGTGCGCTCATACCCATTGCGATCAGCGACCATGCAGCACCTCCGCCGGACGCAGGTGCAGAATCGAACGGATCGAGGAGAACGAGGCAATCAGAATGGTCACGGTCAACAGCACGAATACCAGCACGAATACCATCGGCCGCATCACCACCCCCGAGCCGAAAACGACATGCCCGATGACCTGCGCGAGCAACGATCCAAGCCCGGCACCGACCAGTCCGCCAATCAGCGAGATGACCGCCGTTTCGGTGAGCATCAGCCTTGAAACCGCACCATCCGTCGCGCCGATGGCTTTCAAGAGCGCCAGTTCCGAACCGCGCTCACCGATTGAAGACGCCATGAGATTGGCCACGGCGATGGCCGCCGCAATCAGACTCAAGGCGGTCATCAAAATCATCACCGCCTGCGTCTTGTGCAAAACGTCGCCCTGCAACGCCGCCACCTGCCGTACCTGCTTGGCAACGGCTCCCGGCATGACCTCCTCGATCTGATAGGCGATTGAAGACGGATAGGCCGTGCAATACCAGGTCTCCCACTCCTCCTGGCTCAGTGCCGCCGGGTCTTTCTCAGCCTTGCGTGCCAACGCGTTCTCGGGAGTGGTGAGCGCCTTGACCTCGATTTTGTCGATGGAATCCGGCAAATCGGAGAGCCTCTGAGCCGACCACGAAGGAATGTACAGACCGCTCGAATCATTGTCGCCCGAATCGAAAATCCCGACAACCCGCACACGCTGGCTGCGATGCTGTCCGTCGGCCGCGACCTTGGAAACCGTAACGGTCTGCCCGACTTTGGTATGGGTATCACCGGCCAGTTCCTTGCCCATCATCCCCTGAACGACACCGTTGGCATTCTCGGAATGAGATTTGTTTTCCTTGTTTTGCGTATTTGGGAAGTCGGCAGTAACGGTTTGCTTTCCGCTATTGTCATCCATGTCCGTATTCGTATTCATGTCGTTTTCGGATTGCCCGGACACTTGGCCACTACCAGTCTTACCGGCATCAGCCGCCGCAACGACCTTGCCGGTTCCTGCAGCCCCCGTTCCGTCCTTGGCCCAGGCCCCGTCGATCTTCCACCACGAACGCATGCCCTTGACTCCGGCGACGACGCTCTCGCCGGTCGCAAGCGGCACTTTCTTGGCGAACCACGTCCCCGTCACCGGCACATTACGCCCATCGATCGTGGCGTTCACGTTGAGTTCCGGCGCGAAATCGGTGATATTGAACGCCCAGAACGTCGTCTTGATGCTGGGCACGTCCGATTCCTTGAGGAACGAAGTCGGGTCGGCGGTTTCGGCGCCATTGCCCGCGTCGGCAGTATTGTACAAGTCCGACACCACCGCGTCGGCCTTGGGACGCACCACGATATTCGAGCCGTACGTCGACAGTTCGGCATTGAGTTTGTCGCCCACATCGAAGACGACACCGAGCATCGCCACGCAGATCGTGGCCGACAGGCATACGGTCACCGCAATCAGCAACCGCCGCTTGAGCTGCCGTGAAAACGAGCGAAACACCATTCGTAACAGGAACATTACCGTCACCCTCTTTTCATCACAAAACTGTTGTGCTCATCTATGGTCCAAGCACGGCAACGCAACCAATCCGTTCTGTCCCGACATGGGTTCGCGGCATAATTCCGCTTCTGAGCCACAAACCCATGATGAAGGGCTTCCAGAACATGGGTTCGCGGCATCAACCGCCGTCCAAGCCCAAAAACCATGTTGGAATAATCGTGCATGAGCGTCATCGTCTCCCTCATTCCTTGAAATGCGACGACAACGCGTCGAGGTCGGAGGTGTGTATGGTGATCTTGCCGTGCGATGCCTCGAACGGGAACGGAATCGGGTTGCATCCGCCCTTGAAGCCGATGGTCGCCACGTTCATCTCCACTTCGCAGCGCTTGCAGATGATCTTGCCGTCTTTTTCGTAATAGCCCGCGTCGCCGCAGGTCAGGCAGGCGTCAAGGCCGACGCCGTAGGAGCCGCCGTTCTTCTTGATGATGATGAAGCGCATCACCGTGCCGTCCTTGGCCTTGTACTGGAAGCGGTGCAGATGGCCGTCATCCACCTTGTTGAAGGCGATGGTGGCGATGCCGTTATGCTGTGAATACCCTTCCGGCGGCGAAAGCGAAGGTTGTTCGTGGACTTTGGCGACACCGGCCGTCAGCGCGACCGTCACCACAATCATGGCGATCAGGCTCCATACTCCTGCGGCTTTGGCACGACGCCGGAACGCTTTGTGTTCGCGGACCACGGCATCATTGGCACCGGCCAACGGCGTGCGGAACCCGGCAACGATGGAGGCAATGACGGGAATAATAAATACCAATACCGAAGCGATGACCAGTTTCATATCATTGTTCGCCGCAACGATCAGCGCGCTGAACGCCGTTCCGTCGAATTCGACGATCATCATCGACATCAGCAGCGAGCAGAGCTGTGTCAGGTGGCGAATCAGCAAAACCAGCAGCATCAGCATCGAAGCCGCTAGGAAACTGCCGCGCACGGCGGTCGTGCGCATGGTGCGGAAAATGGCCGCCACCACAACGGCTGCGGCAATACCCAAGGCGAAGCCAAGCGCGCGCAGCAGCATCTTGGAAGTGAACGGAGATTCGCCGGTCTCCACAAAACTGGTCAGCTGCATGAAGACGTCCTGCGAGGCGAAGAACGTAGTCAGTGCGATGCCGATCGCGCAGACCGCGTTAGCCACATGGAGTCGAACCGGATGCTTGTGCCAGTCGCGCACAAGCCGTTTCGAACAGGCCATAATCGCCAGAATGAGTACGTCGCACACCACACAGCCAATGAGTACCGGCAGATTGACCCCGGAGCGCCGATCGACAATGACCAGCACGCGCAACACCGTAAAGATCAACGCCGCCACAATCCCGACGAGCAGCCCATAAAGTCGCCACTGCCGGCTGACGGGCCTATCGCGTCCCTCGCCCACACCGAGCAGCACGCTCAGCGTCATCACGAGCAGCGCCGGCGCCACCATCCCCGGCAGCGCCCCCACAAATTCCTCGAGCATTTCTCGAATCCTTATCCTTGCCAGTCGCAATTAGCTAGCTTTTATCTCATTACCAAGGAATCAACTGACGCAGTTGTCTGGGAATATACTTGCTTCGACACCCTTACTGGCTGAGCTGTTAAGCGAAAAGTCCAGTGGACTTTTTCGTAAGCTCAGTGAGCGCGATGTATCGAGCGCGAAGGCAAAATCTGCGATTTTGCTTAGGCCAAGCTTTACGTCTCAGCAAGCATATTCCCAGACAACTACTCAACCAACGAATCATTAGCATTAACAATTAAATGAGATAGCAATACGGAATAAACGTAAACTGCTAAATCTTCGCGAGCTAAACGTTACGTCAGTTAAAAACATTCGCAACCAAGCAAAAACTATTTTTATCCGCTCCAGTCGCTTTACATCATGGTGAACATCCATCTCGTAGTGAATTAGATCCGTTGAGTGGTGGGGCGATATGTGTTGTGTGAAACCGTAAAGACTTGGCCTGAGCGGCCCGGAGCGTGTTGAACACAATACATATCGCCCCACCACGTCAGTTAGTTATCTGCAGAAGCAGTCACCATTGATGCACGACGTAGTTCCAGTCGAAGCTCGCCACGATCGGCTTGGTCCAGAAACGTCCCTTGACGCCGGTATCCGGGTCGACGTGCAGCGTCCAGCCGTTGGTTTCGGGGCTGTAGATGGTGTAGGTGAGCTTGTACTGCCCGGCCTTGTCGAGCTTGATGTTCGCGCCGTAGTGCGGCCCGTCGTCGGCGTTCATCTCCATGAACGTGCCGTCCTGCTTGTTGTTCGGGTCGTTCTTGTCCTGAATCTGGTATTTGACGGTAAGCTTCGGGATGAAGTCGCCGGTGCCGTAGCCCAGGTTGTTGTCCTTCAACGCGTGGATGTCGGCCTCGAGGTGCAGGTTCGACTCGGCCGCAGAAAGGCCCATCCCCTGCGGGTACATGTCGACCGGCTGGAAGTAGACGGTCGCGATGTTGAGCGGGAAGATCTGCTGGTCGTGTCCGATCGGAATCTCCTCGAACTTCGCACCGTTGCTGTTGGCCTTCTTCTGGGCGCTCTGCGAGGATGACGAGCTGGCCTTGCCCTTGTCGCCCGATCCGGAAGCGGAGCCCGAGCCGTTCGACCCGCACGCGGCCAACGAGAACGCGAGCGCCCCGGCGACCACAGCGGTCAGCAGGCCGGTGAGTTTGCTTTTCTTCATTGTTTTCTCCTATTTGTTGTGTAATGGTTGTTACTCTGTTTTGTTTCTGTCCGCAGTTGTATAAGACGAATTCGGCAACCGCTCAATCAATACGCGCCAAGCCATATCGCAGCTTTCCCTGTAAGGGGAATATCCGTCATCTGTCGAACGTCTATGTGTGCCGAACGATTTTGTTCACCGCTTGCTCCCGGAACCGTTGGAGCCGGCATTATGATCAAGCCACTAACCGCTGTCATGCTGATCGTCTGCCTGCAATAGTGCCGGATATCCGCAATCGCAAACCACACGATACGGGCCGTGCCCGCAGCGATATTCCGTTTTCTCATCTATGCCAACGCCTCCTTGCAATCAGAAGATCCGGCACTTTTCGCCACCTTTTCGCGGTGCTTGCGAATACCGAAAACGACGAACAACCCGATAATCACCACGGCGGCAATAATCTGCGCGACGATGGTTTCTGTATATGGGTAGAGCCCAAGCCATTCGTTGGTCGGCATACTTGCCAGATACGTTCCGTTGACGGCGTCTCCTTCGATGAGCGAATGCACGCCGCCACCTGCGAACGTAACGGCCAAGACGGCCAACAATACCGACGTGATCAGGAAGAACGGATGCAACGGGATATGGACGGAAGTGAAGCGAATCAGCACAAAGACGATAATCAGCACGACCGCAGCCGCCAAGCCGCCAATCCACATGCCGCGCGAATCCTTCGTCATCGAATAGACGCTCTGATAGAACATCACCGTCTCGGCGCCCTCGCGGAAGACCGCCAGGAAGCTCAGCATGGCCAGTGATACCACCCCGGCGAACGTCAGTGAATCAGCCGCCGCGACATTCGAAATCGCCTTCTTCGTTTTGCTGCCGATATAAGACTTCCACGCCTCGGTATCGGATTTCGAAAGCATCCAGTTGCTGGTGTAGATGAGCATGAGCATCGCGATCAGCGCGACCACGCCCTCCATGATCTCCTGCTGCGGCCCGTTGCCGTTGAAGAACACCGCGAAGAGCACCGCCATCAGCCCCGAACCGATGAGCCCGACAACGACGCCGAGATAGATCCAACGCACCAGTTTCTTGTTGCCACTTTTAAGCATGTAGGCGATAATGGCCGCGACCACGAGCAGTGCTTCAAGCCCTTCGCGTACCAGAATCAGGAACGACTGGCCGATGGAGCTGGTGGCGAATTTCGTGGCGCCGTTGACTTGGGCCTCGGCTCCGCCGTCGAGTTTTTTGGCGTCGACAACGAGATTGGCCTTGAGCTCATTGGCCTGTTTTTTGATACTCGCCGGCGCATCCCCGCGTATCATGGCTTTGCGCAGTTCCTTGAAACAGCTTTCCATATAGGAGACGCGCGAGCCGGAAATCGCGTTCATCACGTTTTTCTCGAACCCGAGCTTTTCGTAGTACTGGTAGTAGGCGACGTTCACCTTATCGGAACCTTTTTCACCGTCGCCGGCTTTGGCTGCGGCAACGCCCTGATCGATGACCTTGCCCATCTGCCCGGCCACCTGAAGCCAGGTGCGGCTCCCCTTACCGTAGAACTTGGTCTTCTTGTTCTTCTGCAGGACTTTGCGCTGCGCCTTGACCGTTTGCTCAATCCGAGCCGCATATGCCTTAGGCTTGGCGAGATTCGGGCTGGCGTCAAGTTGTGCGGCAGCCGTATTAAGTTCGTTGGAAAGCGCGGCAATCTGCGAGCCAAGATCGGCGCCATGCCCATCGCCATACGTCAGTTGCTGTACGGACTGGAACTGGCTCATCTCGCCCTGCTGGCGATCAGCACCAAGCGTTTCCTGCACAGCCCTGCCGAAGTTGGAGGCGGTATATCTGGTCGAAACCGCACTCATCTGCGAGGCAGCCGTAGCCTTGTCCCCGGAAGCGTAAGTGCTGCCAACCTGTGTAAGCCCCTTACCAAGCTCTTTGGCCACCCCGCTCCAGGTGTCATCTTCCGCCGTAACGCTATCCGCCACAGGCCGCACTGAATGTCCCTGATTCTCAAGGCTTGTATCAGGCAGAAAAGCACCCGTCGCGAACGCAAAACCGCTGGATTTTGCCTGATTCTCAGTCGCTTCTGTTCCATTGGAGTACGGGTATTCTGGAGCTGTCTGGTTAATTTGTACTAGCTGACCTGTTTCAGCTCGTAGATTTGAATGTTGCGAAGCATCCGAGCTTACAGAATTTGAGGCTTTGTTATCCGCTGCAATTGCAGAATTCTGTGGCACCAATAGCGATGCGATCATCGCCGCCACCGCCAGCAATGGCAACAGTGCCACAAACTTGGTCAGTCCCGCCTTCACACGCATTGCCGCTCCGCTTCACTCTGTTCTGCGACAGTGTTGTGCCGCAATGACTACAGAGTAAAGGAAAACCACAAAGAAAAAAAGACTTGTTTTTTAAATTGTTTTATGCTACAAACCCCGAAATTTCAATATTTTTTGGCATCGTATCCAACACTGACCAGTTTTGGACAACGACGAATCCTTGTCGTTCTCAAAACTCAAGCAGCTTCTGAATATGGCCAACGGCAATCTCTCGGTTCACCTGACCCAAGTTGAAGGAAGCCGGTTACGTTTCCATCAACAAAACCTTCGAGGGCAGGAAGCCGGTGATTACGTTTCAGCGACTTCGACAGGCAGGAACGCGTTTGCAACGTATCTGCATAATCTTCAGGTTTTGTTGAAGTCTGCAACGGACAAATCATCTTCTTCAAAGAAACAAGTCACAATCAATATGCCAAGTTATATTTATTTGATGAACGAGCGGATATCACTTGGCATATCTCCAATAAGGGGCGAGGAATGGCACACATCAGCGACGAGATGATAGACCCCGAACTGCGAAGCACGGGGAAGATAATCCGGCGCGTTCTGCCATATTTCACCCCTACTTCAATCCGTTGGGCAAATATGGCAACACGTCTGCTGAACGGCGTCAACTATACACATTTGCATTATGAACAGCGGCATCTTCGCAGACCCGACGGCACCGATCTACGTATCTGTATCTACCGGCCAAAGACAAAAACTACTGGCAAGGCCGCCAATGCAGATTCGTCCTCGACTTCGGTTCCTGGCATCCTTTGGATACATGGAGGCGGATTCGCCCTTGAATCCCCGGAACTTGAAGCCTTTTATTTTGAAAAGATTGTGGACGCCACCAATGCCGTTCTTGTAGCTCCAGACTACCGTAAATCCACAGAAGCGCCGTATCCTGCAGCTCTTGAGGATTGCTATTGGACACTGCTGTGGCTCAAAGACCACGCCAAGCAGCTGGGTGCGCGCCCAGACCAATTGATTGTCGCAGGAGCCAGCGCAGGCGGCAATCTTACAGCCGCGGTGAGTCTTTTGGCACGGGACCGGAAAGACGTCAATATCGCGTTCCAAGTACCAATTTGCCCGATGCTTGACGACCGAGAGACCCCGAGCTCGTGCGACAGCGATGCCCCTGTCTGGAACACAGCTTCGAACCGCCTGTCCTGGAATATGTATCTGGGGAAGCGAAGAGTTACCGGCAATGTACCGGCGTATACCGCTCCAGCCAGGGCTCAAGATTTAAGCGGGCTTCCCCCAACGTTGAGCTGTGTAGGCGATATCGAACCGTTCCACGATGAAACGGTCACCTATATGGATCGTCTGGCCGCCGCGGGCGTGGAGACGAGGTTTCGCGTTTTTCCGGGTGCGTTCCATGTCTTCGATGCGCTGGTACCCCATGCCAGAGTCTCTGAAGAAGCGACAACATTCCTGCTAGACGGCTTCAGATATGGCATCAAGAATTTCTTCGCTAATCAAAATGAACATTGCTGTTCCTTTACCGAATATAAATCAAATCATAGTTTCACTGTTTATCTAAAATAAGTCATATCCGGCTAATGCCAAGATGACGACTGGACGGTATTTCCAAAATCTTCTTTTCAATACCGAGAAGGAATGCAGAGGTCAAATTCCGCTCTTTTGTTGCGGGGCGGGGCCCTCATAGGCGATGTCTAAGGACAGCTAACGAAGCCCGCTCGGCTAAAATTTGTCGGTTCTGCGCAGCCGCGCCGCCGTACCCGCAATAACATCGAGACGATGGAATTCGCGCAGGAATTCTTTCACGGGAAGACTCCGTCGTGCGAGGGATCTTGCCGTCGAGTCCCGTGCTTTGCAGGTGTGGGGTTTTCAAAGGTAGGGAAACCGTGTTTTCTTGCGGGTCCCGCATGGCCGGGGGCCTCCGGCCGGGGAACGGCGGGACGGCGGCGAAGCGCGGGACCGGGCCGGGGGACGGCCGCCGGCGGGTGTCCGGCCTGCCGTGCCCCCGTCCCGTGCGTGCCCGCGCGGCGCCGGCCCGCCGCGTGTGCCCGGCGGCCTGCACGCCCGTGCCCGCGGGGCCGTGCGGGTGTGCGCGGGCATACGAAAAGGGGAGGGCCATGAGGCCTTCCCCTTTGTGAAGTGTGATGCGGCGGCGGGCTACTCTCCCACACCCTATCGGGTGCAGTACCATCGCCGTGCCAGGCCTTAGCTTCCGGGTTCGGAATGGGACCGGGCGTCTCCCCTGGGCTATGGCCGCCGCAAATCTTATGTTATCACGGTCCCGGGGACCGCGGCATGTGGCGGCTCGGGAACCGGAAAGCGGACGCGTGTCTGATGCATATCGAGTTGTGCCATTCCAGCGCTAGTGTCGCCCGAATGTCATTCGCAGAGGAATCCCCACGCCCAACCGCGATGGTTGGAGTGTGATTGCCTTTCGGCCGTTAGTACCGGTCGGTCGGCTTCCACGTCCGGCCTATCAACCAGGTGTTCTCCACCCCTCGCGGGGCTTCCACGTCCGGCCTATCAACCAGGTGTTCTGACCTGGGGCCTACAGAGGCTCGAAGCCTCAAGGAATACTGATCTCGGAGCAGGCTTCCCGCTTAGATGCTTTCAGCGGTTATCCCTTCCGAACGTAGCCAACCGGCCGTGCCGCTGGCGCGACAACCGGCATACCAGAGGTTCGTCCACCCAGGTCCTCTCGTACTATGGGCAGGTCTCCTCAATATTCCAACGAGCGCAGAGGATAGAGACCAAACTGTCTCACGACGTTCTGAACCCAGCTCGCGTGCCGCTTTAATCGGCGAACGGCCGAACCCTTGGGACCTGCTACAGCCCCAGGATGCGACGAGCCGACATCGAGGTGCCAAACCATCCCGTCGATATGGACTCTTGGGAATGATCAGCCTGTTATCCCCGGGGTACCTTTTATCCGTTGAGCGATGCCGCGCCCGTGCGCCGGCACCGGATCAGCCCGCTTGTGTAAATTGCACTCATACTATCTCCGACTTTCGTCCCTGCTCGACCCGTCAGTCTCACAGTCAAGCCCGCTTGTGCGATTGCACTCAACACCCGATTGCCAACCGGGCTGAGCGGACCTTTGAGCGCCTCCGTTATCCTTTGGGAGGCAACCGCCCCAGTTAAACTACCCGCCAGGCACTGTCCCTGACACGGATGACGTGTCGAGGTTAGACATCAAATGGAGACAGAGCGGTATTTCACCTTGCGGCTCCACGATGGCTGGCGCCACCGCTTCGAAGCCTCCCGCCTATGCTACACAGTTTCCACCTAATGACAATACCAAGGTATAGTAAAGGTCCCGGGGTCTTTTCGTCCTTCTGCGCTTAACGAGCATCTTTACTCGTACTGCAATTTCGCCGAGCTCCTGGTCGAGACAGTGGGGAAGTCGTTACGCCATTCGTGCAGGTCGGAACTTACCCGACAAGGAATTTCGCTACCTTAGGATGGTTATAGTTACCACCGCCGTTTACCGGGGCTTGAATTCACCGCTGCCCCCGAACGAGTCGGGATGACGGATCCTCTTAACCTTCCGGCACCGGGCAGGCGTCAGTGCATATACAGCGGCTTGCGCCTTCGCATGCACCTGTGTTTTTGGTAAACAGTCGCTACCCCCTGGTCTGTGCCACCCCCCCGAGGCTCCCCGCGCAAGGCGGTTCACCCCAAGGGGTCTCCCTTATACCGAAGGCACGGGAGTGATTTGCCGAGTTCCTTGACCAGGATTCGCTCGATCGCTTTGGTATTCTCTACCTGACCACCTGTGTCGGTTTGCGGTACGGGCGCCGCAGCACCTCGCGCCGAAGCTTTTCTCGGCAACGGAAACCACCGGATTCGGCCCCAACGGGCCCCACCATCGCGCCTCGCCGTATTGTGTCGCGGATTTGCCTACGACACACCGGCTGCACGCTTGGCCACGGACTACCACCGCCGCGGCCGGCTCTTCCATTGCGTCACTCCTGCGCTGGCCTACCGGAAGGTCTGTCCCAACCACACCGCATCAGCCACCCCGAAGGGGGAGGCATCCGCGGAGCGGGAGGTTAGTACCCGACTTTCGGTCTTGACGGTCCTGCGCCGGTACGGGAATATCGACCCGTTCGTCCATTCGACTACGCCTGTCGGCCTCGCCTTAGGACCCGACTCACCCGGGGACGATGAACGTGGCCCCGGAACCCTTGGTCATCCAGCGGACGGGATCCTCACCCGTCTCTCGCTACTCATGTCTGCATTCTCGCTCCCGCACGGTCCACGGCGAGCTTACGCTGCCGCTTCACCCCGTACGGGACGCTCTCCTACCCAGTGCCAAAAGGCACTGCCGCGTCTTCGGTGGCGTGCTTGAGCCCCGCTACATTGTCGGCGCGGAACCACTAGACCAGTGAGCTGTTACGCACTCTTTCAAGGATGGCTGCTTCTGAGCCAACCTCCTGGCTGTCTATGCGACTCCACATCCTTTCCCACTTAGCACGCGCTTCGGGACCTTAGACGACGATCTGGGCTGTTTCCCTTTCGACGACGGAGCTTATCCCCCGCCGACTCACTGCCGCGCTCTACCACACGGGTATTCGGAGTTTGGTTGCCGTCGGTACGCGATACGCGCCCTCAGGCATCCAGTAGCTCTACCCCCCGGTGGAACCACGCGACGCTGCACCTAAATGCATTTCGGAGAGAACCAGCTATCACGGAATTTGATTGGCCTTTCACCCCTAGCCCCAAGTCATCCCCCCAGTTTTCAACCTAGGTGGGTCCGGTCCTCCACGCGGTCTTACCCGCGCTTCAACCTGCTCAGGGCTAGATCATCCCGCTTCGGGTCCAGGACAAGCGACTCAAACGCCTTTTGAGACTCGCCTTCGCTACGGCTCCCCACGACGGGTTAGCCTCGCCACTTGCCACTGACTCGCAGACTCATTTTTCGATAGGCACGCCGTCACCCCACCCACTAAGGAGGCTCCGACGGTTCGTAGGCGCACGGTTTCAGAAACTATTTCATTCCCCTCCCGGGGTGCTTTTCACCTTTCCCTCACGGTACTCGTTCGCTATCGGTCAGACAGTCATATCTAGGCTTACCCCACGGTCGGGGCGGATTCACACGGGATTCCACGAGTCCCGTGCTACTTGGGAACCTGGATCGGAAGGCAGCGCGCGACCGGCTACGGGGCCATCACCCTCTACGGCCGGGAATTCAATCCCGTTCGCCTAGCACGCCGCTTTATGACTTCCGCCGGACGCTCCAGCATCCGGGCACCAGGCCCCACAACACCCGCCGCGCAACGCCTGGAGGCTATCACACGCGGCCGGTTTGGCCTGATCCGCTTTCGCTCGCCACTACTCACGGAATATCCTTTCCTGCAGGTACTGAGATGTTTCACTTCCCTGCGTACCCCCCGCACGAATGCGGTGCCGGCCCATACGGCCGGCGGGTCCCCCCATTCGGAAATCCTCGGATCAAAGCCCTGTCGGCGGCTCCCCGAGGCCTATCGCGGCCCCACACGTCCTTCATCGGTACTGTCTGCCAAGGCATCCACCATACGCCCTTACCAGCAACACACACCCACACAAGGAATGCATGCCGCAAGGACCACTGCGAAAAACTCTGGACAACACATCATCACACTAAAATGATCACAAAACGATCGACCAAATCCCCAATTAGAAAATCGGAGACCGGTCTTAAAAATTGCATCTAACAAAGCAAGAATCATATCTTGCTCGCGTCCACTATCCAGTTCTCAAGCCACCACGCACGACCGCATCCGACGACCCATCAAGGGAACGCCACCCGCGGAAGGCATCGAATCGCACCGACCAAAGGTCGGGGTGGCGATCCGGGAGCCCAAAAGCATGCCCGCACCACTTCACCAAAAGCAAAGCCGAATGTTTCTGATCTTTTCCACACCAGCAGGACACGGACGGGGAACATCCCCGGCGCGTCCGACACCGGATGCCAAACAGCATCCTGAATTCTCCGTAGAAAGGAGGTGATCCAGCCGCACCTTCCGGTACGGCTACCTTGTTACGACTTAGTCCCAATCACGAGCCTCACCTTAGACGGCTCCGCCCACAAGGGTTCGGACACCGGCTTCGGGTGCTGCCCACTTTCATGACTTGACGGGCGGTGTGTACAAGGCCCGGGAACGCATTCACCGCGGCGTTGCTGATCCGCGATTACTAGCGACTCCGCCTTCATGGAGTCGGGTTGCAGACTCCAATCCGAACTGAGACCGGTTTTAAGGGATCCGCTCCATGTCGCCATGTCGCATCCCGTTGTACCGGCCATTGTAGCATGCGTGAAGCCCTGGACGTAAGGGGCATGATGATCTGACGTCATCCCCACCTTCCTCCGAGTTGACCCCGGCGGTCCCTTGTGAGTTCCCACCATAACGTGCTGGCAACACAAGGCGAGGGTTGCGCTCGTTGCGGGACTTAACCCAACATCTCACGACACGAGCTGACGACGACCATGCACCACCTGTGAACCGGCCCCGAAGGGAAACGACATCTCTGCCGCGATCCGGAACATGTCAAGCCCAGGTAAGGTTCTTCGCGTTGCATCGAATTAATCCGCATGCTCCGCCGCTTGTGCGGGCCCCCGTCAATTTCTTTGAGTTTTAGCCTTGCGGCCGTACTCCCCAGGCGGGATGCTTAACGCGTTAGCTCCGACGCGGAACCCGTGGAATGGGCCCCACATCCAGCATCCACCGTTTACGGCGTGGACTACCAGGGTATCTAATCCTGTTCGCTCCCCACGCTTTCGCTCCTCAGCGTCAGTAACAGCCCAGAGACCTGCCTTCGCCATTGGTGTTCTTCCCGATATCTACACATTCCACCGTTACACCGGGAATTCCAGTCTCCCCTACTGCACTCAAGCCCGCCCGTATCCGGCGCAGACCCATCGTTAAGCGATGGGCTTTCACACCAGACGCGACGAACCGCCTACGAGCTCTTTACGCCCAATAAATCCGGATAACGCTTGCACCCTACGTATTACCGCGGCTGCTGGCACGTAGTTAGCCGGTGCTTATTCGAAGGGTACACTCACTCTCGCTTGCTCCCCAACAAAAGCGGTTTACAACCCGAAGGCCTTCATCCCGCACGCGGCGTCGCTGCATCAGGGTTCCCCCCATTGTGCAATATTCCCCACTGCTGCCTCCCGTAGGAGTCTGGGCCGTATCTCAGTCCCAATGAGGCCGGTCGCCCTCTCAGGCCGGCTACCCGTCAAAGCCTTGGTGGGCCGTTGCCCCGCCAACAAGCTGATAGGACGCGACCCCATCCCATGTCGGTAACCCTTTCCCGCGATCACATGCGATCACGCGGAACACCCGGCATTACCACCCGTTTCCAGGAGCTATTCCGGAACATGGGGCAGGTTGGTCACGCATTACTCTCCCGTTCGCCACTCTCACCGGAGTGCAAGCACTCCGGATCCCGTTCGACTTGCATGTGTTAAGCACGCCGCCAGCGTTCATCCTGAGCCAGAATCGAACCCTCCACAAAAAACTTGCAGAAAAGCCGTTCAACGACTCTCATAATAATAATTGACGGAACCATTCCATAAGGGGGAATGGTCCACACTAAAAACCCCGACACGAATTAAGCCCCCTAGGACACCCCGAAAACGAGGCACGCGCCGGACTGGCAATCAAAAAAAGCTTTACATATAAAAAGTAGTACAGACACACTCTTGAGTTCTCAAACCACCACCACACCAACAACTTCAATCAATCTCGAAGATTTGTTGTCGCCGTCAGGCAGCAAGTAGATAACTTACACGAGGTGTCTCACTTACGCAAGTCGCATTCGAACAAAAGGTCAATATTCGGTGAAATTTCAACGTTTCTTCGGCGTGTCGAAATTCCATCTGTTTAGCGTTACAACAATCTTCTTAGTTTTCAATATATAAAAAATTATCAAAAGACAATGGTTATGGCCACACTTTTTTTGAAACTCTTTCTGCATCATCCATCATTCTCATTTCCATCCCCATCACTGTCGTGCAATATCCCATCTATCAGCTTCCTTTCTTCCTCTTTCATCAGATTGCAAAAGCACTCATAGTCCTCAGCATTCCTCGGTATCCGAAGACCGACCTTTTTTACCCACACCTGTTGAATATCCGTATCCGGGTTAAGCGCGGTACCGTCGGTACAACAACTCGTGTCGATTCCCTTAAGTACATTCATCGTCACTATTTCTTCTTTTTCGCCAACTTCCAAAGGATGCACATAATATCCATGCTCTGCGCCAAAGCGAATCATATACGCCAGTACTTGCTGATAATCACGGCCGTATATCCCAGTAGTACGCTTGTACTTTGCATCAATGACTGTGCGCCCGTCATTGCTGATGAAATCCGGATATATTTCTCCAACCTTTCGCGGGACACCTTTGGTTTTGGCAAACAGCTTTTGCTGTCCTTTCTTTGTACGATTTTCCGGATGAAACATCTTGCCCTTCAACGTTTTATTCTCTTGAAACAGCTTATTGATGTATTCCTCCCACAGCCATGCTCCGTCAAACAGAACACCACTCAATTCGTCATCATCACGACCCGCAAGCCCCACGTTACGGTGCTCAAGGATAGCAATGCACAACTCCTTCAAATCAAAATATTCTTCAACGGCATAGCTACCGCGAACCGTTTTGGCCTTGTTGCGCTTGATAAGCTCATCTCGCCGACACCGGTTATATGACGGATTAGTCTCCATCCGTACCGTTTTTATATCCTGCACGACACGATAATCGGACAACACTGCCCGTCCAAGCTCACCGAAAAAACTGTTAATGACTTCTATCGTATGACGTATCAACTGCATCAAGTCATTATCCGGGCTCAATTCGGATGTCCTATACCATATTCGGTCAGGGTGTTGGTGGGCGTCGTACTTGATGTATTCATTGAATGTCAGGACGCCTCGTACCGAAGTGTCGTTATGCTCTTTCCTCACATATTCACGATAGGAGCCTTTCAGCAATGCTTGATGCAGCTTTTGCGGGAACAAAAGCAATAGCAAATCAAATATCTGAGCATTTCTGTCATCGTTCGCCAATAGATTGACCAGGTTCTGTTTCCAACCGAGCACTTTCTGCAACATGTACTGCAGGAAATAGTCCCTCGAGGGTTTCCCAAGCTCCCCCTCGTCCGATTCCTTGAGAAAACGAGAGGTTATGGTGAGCCGCTCATCCTTGTAGCCAAGGAAACCCATAACATTCCCCGTCTTCCATTTTCCGTCAATCTTTCTCAGAACAACATTGGTCTCTTCGAGATCGTTGTACTTTCCTAGTCTTCCCGAAACGATAAAAAGACGATTGGGACGCTTCACACGATATATGCCAGAAGCGCTGAATTCCGTATTACCGGTGTTATCAGAGAGATTTTTCAAGGTACGGTTACCAATGTTTTTCACCAACTCGCTGCCAGACAATTGAACGGAATCGGCAACAATGCTATTGTCGGCAAGCTCAATCTGCGTATAATTGCCCTGCTTGGCATCCTCAGGTCTCTGCACCGGATCTGTCATTGTTTCGCACTATTCACAGCAGAGAGGTATTCACTGTGGAACTCCTGCAAGACACCTTCGGCGGCAACACCGTAAAGGTAATCCTTCAACAACGGTTCCAACGCATAATGCCACAGATCGTCGAATTCTTCATCACCCGCTGCAACGCCCTTAAAATATCCGGCACCAAGACAATAGCTTCTACCCAATCCAGGCTGGGTTTCAATCTTATGGTTTAATGCGTTCATTCCCGCCAAAGCCTGTTTTTTCCTGGTTACCGTTTGGTCTTCATCCTGTTCGTCAGGTTCCAACATGAATCTGCTCGATTCCGCATCGACCTGTTTGAACCGGAAACGGCGACGCATAGCAAAATCTATGTTCTCCGTTGACCTGTCAATATCGTTCATCGTACCGAGAATATATACGTTCTTAGGAATCCAGAACCACTCATTGAATTGATATGACGCCTTGGCCTTTCTGCAATCGTCATGTAAATTGGCATACTGCGTTTTTACCCGTCCCTTGGGCCCGCGGTAACCAGGATCCAGCGTAAAGAACAATTCACCGAAAATTCGAGAAATGTTACCTCTGTTGATCTCATCAATGATAAAAACGTAAGGATTGTCCTCGTCTTTGCGCGCTTGATCAACGAATTTCATGAAAACGCCAGGGCGCAATTCAAAACCAGACTGTGACGTTGACGAAATGACTGGCCGCAGCCCTTCCACGAAATCCGTGTAGTCATAACTGGGATGAAATTGCACAAAACCGAACTGCTGCGTTTCCGCGAGCGCCCTGATATCGTCGACCTTGATGATCTTCGCAGCAGCTTGCTTAGCCAGATAAGTCTTACCTGTACCCGGAGCGCCATGAAGGATAATGTTCGGGAAATTGTGTTTCGTCAATAAATCGACAATGTCGTCAACCATCGGGTTGACAACCCTGTCTTGTTCGTCGGTTCCATCTTCGTCGATATCTATCGGGCCCTTGCCACCTTTCCCGTTGGGATTACTGGATTCTGCGCTTTCTGCTCCAATAGACCCGTCGGCTATTGGGACACCGCCGTCTCCATCGTCAGTAGACATGGCTCCGTCTGAGAATGTTTCGGCGCCAGTACTTGTATCCGACGATTTATGTCTTGATGCCTCATATGCTTCACCAACAACATCAGAAAATGACGAATACTTACTGACGTCGCTATTGATGACTTTTTGAGATGCCTCGCATAGTTCCAAATACTGTTCGCCAGTCGGTCTGGCACCATTCCAACTACGAATGAGACGTGAACACTCTGGCCCTAAGCTCCCATTTTCTATACTGTTTCGGGTCTTGTCGTCAAGGCTGACAAATGTATTTGGCCGTATCCAATACAATCCAATCGTTAGCCTCCACTTAATAAGCCTGAAAATTCTGGCTGAATCGTACGCCTCGATGAACGCCGACCGACTCACTTCATCATTGTTTCTCGCCAGCTCGATACCTCGCTGGAACAGTTCCCAGAAACTATCTATCTCATTCTGAGGTCTGGTATCCTGAAACAGATAGAACGTCGCCTGCTGGTTACTGGTTTTAGGTATACCTTCAAACGATTGGGGTACATCGGCTTTCACGCCAAATTCTTTTTTATACGCCTCAGCTATCATCCATTGATGTGATTCGCTTAGTTTCTTATTAAAAGTACCGAAAACCGTAAAGGGATCTATATCCGTAGGATTCCAATCATTTTCAAGTTTCGGTAGCCCGATTCCACCCTCCTGAAGCGTATCGAAGGCATGCCGGATATGTCCGAGAAGCGAGCCCGCGGTGGAGAACGTGCCCCGATTAGAGTGAAATGGCAAGAGTTTATCAGCCAATTCTTCATAGAACGGAATCCAAGACGCGGACTGATGCGGCTCAGACAACTGAGATTTATGGGGAGAGACGTGAGCTTTCCATGCCTGATACGTCAAATCCGCAAAGTTAGAATACCGATTGGGGACCTTTTCGATTGTTTTAGCACAATCGTCACGGAACGCAAGATACTGTTTGCCATCAGGGCCATCAGGAACATTGCCCCAATCCCGTATGCGCTTGGCAGCTTCATCGAATCCGTTCCGTTCAGACAATATGAATTTGCGGTTATATTGGTTCAATGAGATAAAGTAGTACGGCTGAATCCAGCTCAACCCCGTGGAAAGATTCCATCCCATCCTGTTAATTCGCTTCACATCATTGAACGCCTGTATGAACTCCTCTACTTGCGTGTCGGTTCGATGAGCCCCGGAGGACAACTTACGCGCCACGGTAAACAGGTGCCACAACTGATCAATTTCCCAGCTTCGTCTTTGATGCTGATCGTTGTAAAATGTCGGCACTCCGATATGCCGGATTGGGATACCATTAAGACTTTCAGGTACTTTAGCCTTCAGACCCAGCTCTTGACGCAATGCACCCATGAACTGTTTACGCGTCTTCATCGCTTTCGAGCCGTTAAACAGATTGAATACTGTGAACGGATCGATATCCCCCTGTATATGTCTGCTCTCGTCAGTTCCTTCCCAGTTCTGCTCCTTCAAAGATGCATAAATATTGGTAATATGCCTTGCCAAATCAACCCGTTTATTTTGATATTGCTCAAGTTTAGACGAAAGCTCACCATAAAAACTCGTCCAAGTATCAATTTGATTGTTCGACATCAGCTTTACCCCTTGCTGGATTCTGTTATGACTAAAAATATTACAACAGGTTATTTTCTTTGATTACACTATCTCAAGTCACAAAAATGAGCACCTTGTTCAAAATGAAAATTTCCTATTTACACCTTAATCCCATATTTAAAAATCTGCTTCTCAAACTGAGAGCTATACAGAAGAATTATTCATCCGCTCTCCAGAAGAGCCGATAATGGACATTATGTTCGCTTCCTTGAGACCTTTCGCAGCCATCGTTCCAATCGAAATATGAAACCACACCTGACCAGTAATCAGCTCATCGAATACCTAAAGACAGAAGAGCCCTATCAAACGAGAAAGCTGCAAACTCATCGCCTCGACCAATCTGCATTCCGGTTCAACCGTTGAACGGTTTGGCCACGCTGCCTGTCATATCGGTCGAACAGAAAAGTCCCAACCACGCTGTCAAGATCTGTTAAACCCTCGTCTGCTTTTATTCGTAATGGCTCCAAGCAGCATAAATCGTCACCGTCTTGGTCCGATCATCAACATCATAGACCACACGATGCTGGCTGTTGATCCTACGCGAATACAAACCTCTACTGGCAGGCTGAAGCTTTTCAAATGATTGGGTCGGCTGGTAGGGGTCGGATTCCAAATCCGCCACCACCTGCATGAACGATTGCTGGAGATGTGAACGCTTGAGTTTTTTGAGATCGGTTTTGGCGGAATTTTTGATCGCTACTCGGTAGGTCACAGCATATCCCAATCGATATCGTCGATATCCGTGGTTCCAGAGTTATCCGCACGTCGATTTTCTGCAGTAGCCAACGTACCAGTGTTTTCCAGATACAGCGTCTCTATCATCGAGTTCCAATCCGCTCGATTGACGACTACAGCCTCCTCATCCTTGTTTCCCCGCGCTGGAGAAATCACCACGGGCTTGCGCTGGACATTAACGTCTTTGAGAATCTGATAGAGGTTTTTTCTGGCCGCTGTTGGTGTATACGTATCCATATTTTCACCTGCAATAAATCTTGTTTCCATTAACGTACGCTATTCGTGTACGTTTTATAGAGAGTCTAACATATCCGTTACGAGTACAGAACAATGGTACTCATTGCGAAATCCACAGCATGAAGTTGGAGTGCAAACAAGACGGTTGAAAAATCTTTCGGCATCTCACAACACAACGTCTACACTACCCGCCTGCATCCATGGCTCTACCATGAAACATAAAAGCTACAAGGGCCTCTCCATGACGATCTCACCGTCATCTATCTCACCGGTAGCAGTGAAACCCGCCTTGGCATATACGTGTTCGGCCATGGCATTGCCAGGTACGTAGCTTAAACGCAAGCGAACCATACCGGCAGCTTTCGCTTTTTGAGCCAAAAGTTCCAGCGTATGTGAGCCATACCCATGGTTCACATATTCTTCGGGTATCATTATCCGCCAGATATCGCAAATTCTGTGATCCCAATCGTCATGGGTCATGGCAAAGCCCACCAAGACGTCATCGTCATAGATTGCAAAAGGATGGACAGTGTGCTCATCCCTATAGAGCCATGCCTCGGCGAGGGAAACGCTGTTGGAAGCCACATAATCCTCGCCTTGAGGACGACGCAAGTCAAGGACTTGATAGAAATTCGATTTGTCGATCTTGCGCAGCGCTACTGTCATAGTGCAATGTTAGCTTCTGCAGGTTCCGACAAGATGTACCTGGGCGATTGCAACTGCAAAATTTTTAACTCAGCCACCTGCCCGGGCGGTAGGGGAAACCGTGTTTTCTTGCGGGTCCCGCATGGCCGGGGGCCTCCGGCCGGGGAACGGCGGGACGGCGGCGAAGCGCGGGACCGGGCCGGGGGGACGGCCGCCGGCGGGTGTCCGGCCTGCCGTGCCCCCGTCCCGTGCGTGCCCGCGCGGCGCCGGCCCGCCGCGTGTGCCCGGCGGCCTGCACGCCCGTGCCCGCGGGGCCGTGCGGGTGTGCGCGGGCATACGAAAAAGGGGAGGGCCATGAGGCCTTCCCCTTTGTGAAGTGTGATGCGGCGGCGGGCTACTCTCCCACACCCTATCGGGTGCAGTACCATCGCCGTGCCAGGCCTTAGCTTCCGGGTTCGGAATGGGACCGGGCGTCTCCCCTGGGCTATGGCCGCCGCAAATCTTATGTTATCACGGTCCCGGGGGACCGCGGCATGTGGCGGCTCGGGAACCGGAAAGCGGACGCGTGTCTGATGCATATCGAGTTGTGCCATTCCAGCGCTAGTGTCGCCCGAATGTCATTCGCAGAGGAATCCCCACGCCCAACCGCGATGGTTGGAGTGTGATTGCCTTTCGGCCGTTAGTACCGGTCGGCTCCACCCCTCGCGGGGCTTCCACGTCCGGCCTATCAACCAGGTGTTCTGACCTGGGGCCTACAGAGGCTCGAAGCCTCAAGGAATACTGATCTCGGAGCAGGCTTCCCGCTTAGATGCTTTCAGCGGTTATCCCTTCCGAACGTAGCCAACCGGCCGTGCCGCTGGCGCGACAACCGGCATACCAGAGGTTCGTCCACCCAGGTCCTCTCGTACTATGGGCAGGTCTCCTCAATATTCCAACGAGCGCAGAGGATAGAGACCAAACTGTCTCACGACGTTCTGAACCCAGCTCGCGTGCCGCTTTAATCGGCGAACGGCCGAACCCTTGGGACCTGCTACAGCCCCAGGATGCGACGAGCCGACATCGAGGTGCCAAACCATCCCGTCGATATGGACTCTTGGGAATGATCAGCCTGTTATCCCCGGGGTACCTTTTATCCGTTGAGCGATGCCGCGCCCGTGCGCCGGCACCGGATCACTATCTCCGACTTTCGTCCCTGCTCGACCCGTCAGTCTCACAGTCAAGCCCGCTTGTGCGATTGCACTCAACACCCGATTGCCAACCGGGCTGAGCGGACCTTTGAGCGCCTCCGTTATCCTTTGGGAGGCAACCGCCCCAGTTAAACTACCCGCCAGGCACTGTCCCTGACACGGATGACGTGTCGAGGTTAGACATCAAATGGAGACAGAGCGGTATTTCACCTTGCGGCTCCACGATGGCTGGCGCCACCGCTTCGAAGCCTCCCGCCTATGCTACACAGTTTCCACCTAATGACAATACCAAGGTATAGTAAAGGTCCCGGGGTCTTTTCGTCCTTCTGCGCTTAACGAGCATCTTTACTCGTACTGCAATTTCGCCGAGCTCCTGGTCGAGACAGTGGGGAAGTCGTTACGCCATTCGTGCAGGTCGGAACTTACCCGACAAGGAATTTCGCTACCTTAGGATGGTTATAGTTACCACCGCCGTTTACCGGGGCTTGAATTCACCGCTGCCCCCGAACGAGTCGGGATGACGGATCCTCTTAACCTTCCGGCACCGGGCAGGCGTCAGTGCATATACAGCGGCTTGCGCCTTCGCATGCACCTGTGTTTTTGGTAAACAGTCGCTACCCCCTGGTCTGTGCCACCCCCCGAGGCTCCCCGCGCAAGGCGGTTCACCCCAAGGGGTCTCCCTTATACCGAAGGCACGGGAGTGATTTGCCGAGTTCCTTGACCAGGATTCGCTCGATCGCTTTGGTATTCTCTACCTGACCACCTGTGTCGGTTTGCGGTACGGGCGCCGCAGCACCTCGCGCCGAAGCTTTTCTCGGCAACGGAAACCACCGGATTCGGCCCCAACGGGCCCCACCATCGCGCCTCGCCGTATTGTGTCGCGGATTTGCCTACGACACCGGCTGCACGCTTGGCCACGGACTACCACCGCCGCGGCCGGCTCTTCCATTGCGTCACTCCTGCGCTGGCCTACCGGAAGGTCTGTCCCAACCACACCGCATCAGCCACCCCGAAGGGAGGCATCCGCGGAGCGGGAGGTTAGTACCCGACTTTCGGTCTTGACGGTCCTGCGCCGGTACGGGAATATCGACCCGTTCGTCCATTCGACTACGCCTGTCGGCCTCGCCTTAGGACCCGACTCACCCGGGGACGATGAACGTGGCCCCGGAACCCTTGGTCATCCAGCGGACGGGATCCTCACCCGTCTCTCGCTACTCATGTCTGCATTCTCGCTCCCGCACGGTCCACGGCGAGCTTACGCTGCCGCTTCACCCCGTACGGGACGCTCTCCTACCCAGTGCCAAAAGGCACTGCCGCGTCTTCGGTGGCGTGCTTGAGCCCCGCTACATTGTCGGCGCGGAACCACTAGACCAGTGAGCTGTTACGCACTCTTTCAAGGATGGCTGCTTCTGAGCCAACCTCCTGGCTGTCTATGCGACTCCACATCCTTTCCCACTTAGCACGCGCTTCGGGACCTTAGACGACGATCTGGGCTGTTTCCCTTTCGACGACGGAGCTTATCCCCGCCGACTCACTGCCGCGCTCTACCACACGGGTATTCGGAGTTTGGTTGCCGTCGGTACGCGATACGCGCCCTCAGGCATCCAGTAGCTCTACCCCCCGGTGGAACCACGCGACGCTGCACCTAAATGCATTTCGGAGAGAACCAGCTATCACGGAATTTGATTGGCCTTTCACCCCTAGCCCCAAGTCATCCCCCCAGTTTTCAACCTAGGTGGGTCCGGTCCTCCACGCGGTCTTACCCGCGCTTCAACCTGCTCAGGGCTAGATCATCCCGCTTCGGGTCCAGGACAAGCGACTCAAACGCCTTTTGAGACTCGCCTTCGCTACGGCTCCCCCACGACGGGTTAGCCTCGCCACTTGCCACTGACTCGCAGACTCATTTTTCGATAGGCACGCCGTCACCCCACAAGGAGGCTCCGACGGTTCGTAGGCGCACGGTTTCAGAAACTATTTCATTCCCCTCCCGGGGTGCTTTTCACCTTTCCCTCACGGTACTCGTTCGCTATCGGTCAGACAGTCATATCTAGGCTTACCCCACGGTCGGGGCGGATTCACACGGGATTCCACGAGTCCCGTGCTACTTGGGAACCTGGATCGGAAGGCAGCGCGCGACCGGCTACGGGGCCATCACCCTCTACGGCCGGGAATTCAATCCCGTTCGCCTAGCACGCCGCTTTATGACTTCCGCCGGACGCTCCAGCATCCGGGCACCAGGCCCCACAACACCCGCCGCGCAACGCCTGGAGGCTATCACACGCGGCCGGTTTGGCCTGATCCGCTTTCGCTCGCCACTACTCACGGAATATCCTTTCCTGCAGGTACTGAGATGTTTCACTTCCCTGCGTACCCCCCGCACGAATGCGGTGCCGGCCCATACGGCCGGCGGGTCCCCCCATTCGGAAATCCTCGGATCAAAGCCCTGTCGGCGGCTCCCCGAGGCCTATCGCGGCCCCACACGTCCTTCATCGGTACTGTCTGCCAAGGCATCCACCATACGCCCTTACCAGCAACACACACCCACACAAGGAATGCATGCCGCAAGGACCACTGCGAAAAACTCTGGACAACACATCATCACACTAAAATGATCACAAAACGATCGACCAAATCCCCAATTAGAAAATCGGAGACCGGTCTTAAAAATTGCATCTAACAAAGCAAGAATCATATCTTGCTCGCGTCCACTATCCAGTTCTCAAGCCACCACGCACGACCGCATCCGACGACCCATCAAGGGAACGCCACCCGCGGAAGGCATCGAATCGCACCGACCAAAGGTCGGGGTGGCGATCCGGGAGCCCAAAAGCATGCCCGCACCACTTCACCAAAAGCAAAGCCGAATGTTTCTGATCTTTTCCACACCAGCAGGACACGGACGGGGAACATCCCCGGCGCGTCCGACACCGGATGCCAAACAGCATCCTGAATTCTCCGTAGAAAGGAGGTGATCCAGCCGCACCTTCCGGTACGGCTACCTTGTTACGACTTAGTCCCAATCACGAGCCTCACCTTAGACGGCTCCGCCCACAAGGGTTCGGACACCGGCTTCGGGTGCTGCCCACTTTCATGACTTGACGGGCGGTGTGTACAAGGCCCGGGAACGCATTCACCGCGGCGTTGCTGATCCGCGATTACTAGCGACTCCGCCTTCATGGAGTCGGGTTGCAGACTCCAATCCGAACTGAGACCGGTTTTAAGGGATCCGCTCCATGTCGCCATGTCGCATCCCGTTGTACCGGCCATTGTAGCATGCGTGAAGCCCTGGACGTAAGGGGCATGATGATCTGACGTCATCCCCACCTTCCTCCGAGTTGACCCCGGCGGTCCCTTGTGAGTTCCCACCATAACGTGCTGGCAACACAAGGCGAGGGTTGCGCTCGTTGCGGGACTTAACCCAACATCTCACGACACGAGCTGACGACGACCATGCACCACCTGTGAACCGGCCCCGAAGGGAAACGACATCTCTGCCGCGATCCGGAACATGTCAAGCCCAGGTAAGGTTCTTCGCGTTGCATCGAATTAATCCGCATGCTCCGCCGCTTGTGCGGGCCCCCGTCAATTTCTTTGAGTTTTAGCCTTGCGGCCGTACTCCCCAGGCGGGATGCTTAACGCGTTAGCTCCGACGCGGAACCCGTGGAATGGGCCCCACATCCAGCATCCACCGTTTACGGCGTGGACTACCAGGGTATCTAATCCTGTTCGCTCCCCACGCTTTCGCTCCTCAGCGTCAGTAACAGCCCAGAGACCTGCCTTCGCCATTGGTGTTCTTCCCGATATCTACACATTCCACCGTTACACCGGGAATTCCAGTCTCCCCTACTGCACTCAAGCCCGCCCGTATCCGGCGCAGACCCATCGTTAAGCGATGGGCTTTCACACCAGACGCGACGAACCGCCTACGAGCTCTTTACGCCCAATAAATCCGGATAACGCTTGCACCCTACGTATTACCGCGGCTGCTGGCACGTAGTTAGCCGGTGCTTATTCGAAGGGTACACTCACTCTCGCTTGCTCCCCAACAAAAGCGGTTTACAACCCGAAGGCCTTCATCCCGCACGCGGCGTCGCTGCATCAGGGTTCCCCCCATTGTGCAATATTCCCCACTGCTGCCTCCCGTAGGAGTCTGGGCCGTATCTCAGTCCCAATGAGGCCGGTCGCCCTCTCAGGCCGGCTACCCGTCAAAGCCTTGGTGGGCCGTTGCCCCGCCAACAAGCTGATAGGACGCGACCCCATCCCATGTCGGTAACCCTTTCCCGCGATCACATGCGATCACGCGGAACACCCGGCATTACCACCCGTTTCCAGGAGCTATTCCGGAACATGGGGCAGGTTGGTCACGCATTACTCTCCCGTTCGCCACTCTCACCGGAGTGCAAGCACTCCGGATCCCGTTCGACTTGCATGTGTTAAGCACGCCGCCAGCGTTCATCCTGAGCCAGAATCGAACCCTCCACAAAAAACTTGCAGAAAAGCCGTTCAACGACTCTCATAATAATAATTGACGGAACCATTCCATAAGGGGGAATGGTCCACACTAAAAACCCCGACACGAATTAAGCCCCCTAGGACACCCCGAAAACGAGGCACGCGCCGGACTGGCAATCAAAAAAAGCTTTACATATAAAAAGTAGTACAGACACACTCTTGAGTTCTCAAACCACCACCACACCAACAAACAACTTAACTCTTGGAAGAGAAGCTGTCGTGTTGAGCAGCAAGATGTAAATATACGCGACAATCCGATATCGCGCAAGTCGAAGGGCGCAAAAACCTTAAGAACCGTTGCAATGATGCGATTCTTTCGGCGTGTCACTTCAGGTGTCTCTGCACCTTTACGCGTTATTTTAGACCCTTACTATCAAGAATCAAATCGACTTAATTCCTTTTTACGGCGTGTCAAAGCAAAGTACCGGCAAACAAAGCCTTTTTCATTTCCCCTCCCCAATGAACTTGTCTCAGCTATTGAGACGGGTCAACGCACGGCAATGGCAATTCCTTATTTACCTACAAGCGGCTTGCGGCCTTGCAGCGCTCTACGCACCACACGTTCCAGGCGTACGTCCGCCCGATACCGCCTGACGTGCAGTACCGCGCATGACCCGCCGCTCTCCACACTTATCCCCTCAGTCCATGTTGTTGCACATCAATCGTCGATCGCAACCAACCAAACCCGGCGTGACTTCCACGGCAAAAAGACCCTTTTATATACGTGGGCACACAATCAAGCTCTATGAAGCCCGGCTACAATACTCTATATGGCTAAAAAAATTGCGGTATTGACTGGTGCCGGCATTTCAACTTCGGCAGGAATCCCTGACTTTCGCGGACCGGACGGGGTGTGGACCAAACACCCGGATCAAATGAGCGTCTATGACATCGACGCGTTCATAAGCGACAAGAAGGCACGCGAATATTCCTGGGCTTGGCAGAAGGCGTCGCCGGTGTGGAACGCGCAGCCCGGCGAAGCGCACAAAGCACTGGTGAAGCTGGAGAAAGCAGGACTGCTGACGCTGCTGGCCACGCAAAACTTCGATGCTTTGCATGAGAAGGCCGGTAATTCCAGCGATCTGATCGTCAACCTACACGGCACCATCGGCACCTCGCACTGCATGAAATGCCATGCCGAATATAAAACCGCCGATATTATGGACAATCTCGATAACGAGCCGGACCCACATTGCCACCGCAAGCTGCCGTATAGCGGCAACATGCCCTGCAACGGGCTGATCAAAACCGACGTGGTCTACTTCGGTGAGATGCTGCCGGACGGGGCGATGGGAAAATCGATGGCGCGGGTGGCCAAGGCCGATGAGTTCTGGGTGATCGGCTCGACGCTCGAGGTCTTCCCTGCCGCATCGCTGGCGCCGACCGCCGTACAGGCCGGGGTGCCGATGACCATTATGAATATGGGACGCACGCAATATGACAACATCGCCACCACGCTCATCCACGACGACATCGCCAAGGCGCTGCCGGAACTGGTGGACCGGACCATCGCCGAGAACAAAGAATAAAAGGACGTATTGTCATGGAAACTCAAGAGACCTTTTTGCATATCATGGCGGAACAGACGGAAATCGCGCTCGCCACTTCTGTAGACAACATGCCTGACGTGAGAATCGTCAATTTCTATTTCGATCCGGACGACAATCTTCTGTATTTCACAACCTTCAAGGACAACAACAAAGTAGCGGAAATTCGGGCGAACGGCCACGTCGCGTTCACGACCGTTCCTCACACCGGCAACGCACATGTCAAAGCGCAAGGCGTCGCACGTCCGAGCAACAGGGCCATTAAAGACATCGCCGATCGGTTCGACGCCAAGATTCCGGGCTATGCCGAGACCTTGCAATACGGGGGCGACGATATGCTGCTTTACGAAATCGGCTTCGAGACGGCGACCGTGACCCAAGACCTCGAGCATATCGATACCTTGACGATTCGATGAGGATGAGGCGACCTGCCGTTCCGCGCGCATCTTTACCGGTCGCTTCTCCAAAACAAGTTGCGAGCCTTAAATAAAGGTGTGGGTACCTTCGCCGGAATGAAATCCGCGGAAGGTACCCACACCTTTATTGGCAAAGCATGAGTATCAGTAGATGCGCTTCGGGTCGAAACCGGCGGCCTTGAGGGCTTTGAGGACCTGGGCGATATGATCGGGGCCGTTCGTCTCGACGGTGACGCCGAGCGATACCGAGTCCGTATAGTGCCCGGAGGCCTTGAACTGGTCGTGGTTGAGCTCGATGACGTTGGCGCGGGCATCGGCAAGCACCTGCGCGACCTTGACCAACTGGCCCGGGGTATCGGGCAGTTCGACCTCGAAGTTCATGATGCGGCCGCGGGCGATCATACCCTTTTGTATGACAGCTCCGATGGTGACCGTGTCGATGTTGCCGCCGGAAATGATCGGCACGATGACGTGCTTGCCCTTGGCCTGCGCAAAAACCCGCGAGCGCAGGCTCAGATGCTCGAGCGCGGCCAGCGATACCGCACCGGCGGCCTCTACCACCAGCTTGTGCTTTTCCATCATCAACAGAATCATCTCGTTGATGTCACGCTCGGATACAGTAATCAGGTCATCAAGGTATTCGTTCAAAATCGCGAACGTAAGATCGCCGGGATGGCCGACGGCAACGCCTTCGGCGGACGTGACCACCTTGTCGGCCGGAACGACCGTGCCGGCAGCAAACGAGTTCTTGAAAGCAGGCGAACCTTCTGGGGTCGCGCCGATGACGCGAACCTCCGGCTTGAACGTCTTGATGGCGAGCGCCACGCCGGCACCCAAGCCGCCTCCACCCAGCGGAACCACGACATCGGTGACATTCGGTACGTCCTCAAGAATCTCAAGGCCGATGGTGCCCTGCCCGCACAGCACCTCGTAATCGTCGAAGGGATGGACGTAGACCAATCCGTCACGCCGCGAAAGCTCGGAGGCGTATTCGGCGGCATCGTCGAAAAGGTTGCCGTGCAACACGACGTTGGCGCCGTAGGACTTCGTGGCGTCGACCTTCAAGGGCGGGGTGCTTTCGGGCATCACAATGGTCGCCTTCGCGTGGCGCTCGCGTGCCGCATAAGCAACACCCTGTGCGTGATTGCCCGCAGACGCGGTGACGATGCCCTTGGCCAATTCCTCTTCCGACAAAGAGGCAATCTTGTTGTATGCTCCACGAATCTTGAAGGAACCGGTAACCTGAAGATTCTCCGGCTTTAAAAGAATCTCATGACCGGTCGCCTCGGAAAGAGCCGGTGAAGGCATAATACGCGTGTGACGAGCGGTGCCTTTGAGTCTCTCGGCAGCCTTCTTCAACTCGGCCGCATGATCATGCTGCAGTGCCTTGACAACGTCTTCCTGTTTCATACCGGAATTGTACGGCGGCACGGCATGACGGCCGGCATGATATTCCAAAATACGAATACGCGTTCGAAAATGCACGCTTGAGGACGCTGGCTTTATTGACGAACTTGACGGTCAACCCACCAATGATGGAGTTATTGTCACAGATTTCACCCGTCAACGCATCCACCAGCGTCTCAAGTCCAATGAACCCAGCAAAGTCGCACTGTAATCTTTCCTACAGCTTCAACGCAGAAAAGATACCGATACTTACTACTTACCACTAGCCACCGCGGCAATAACTGTATCAATGCCTTCGATTATTTCGACGTCGCCTTGGAAGCGGACTTGGCTTTTGCCGCGGCCTTAACCTTCGTAGAAGCTTTCATTTTCGTCGGAGTTTTCGCCTTCGAGGCTTTTTTGTTCTTGTTCCTAGGCTTGGTTTGCGGCTTATCGTCAAGTGCTGTACCGGCGGCGACGGCCTCGGATTCAGCCACCAGGTAGCCCAGCAATCGCGCGGTATCGGTCGGGGTGGCGATGCGCGAATGGGCGTTGGTCTCTCCGGCACCGACCTTGATGGTCCACGCGACTTCGGGCTCTGCGGGCTTTTTGGCGGGTTTCGCGGCGTCACTTTCAGACATCGTCGTACCGACAGTGGCAGATGACTGCGCGACACCGACCTTAGCAGCACCAGCGTTGTCGGCTTCGAACGCCCCGAGCACATCGTCCTGATCTTTGGCGGGCGCACAGCCGGATACCGCAGTAAACATGGTTTCGTCGGTGGTGTCATCACCCAACGCGAGCACGAAATCGTACCGACCGCTTCCCAACAGGGGTTTTACCGCCTCGCCCTTGCTGACGTTAGCCGGGCAGACCTCGATGACCTTAGCATTGCGCATGACCGTCAAGCCATACTGCGGGCAGACCTTGTTCAGCTCGTCAACCAGACGTTCGCGCTGCTCCAGAGCCAGCTTCTGGTCGCTCATGCGATAGTGCCACGCCAGATCCGTGGACTTGTATTCGATGAACGACTGCGGAACGCGGGAGACGGATTTGTTCATAATGGTCTCGATAATCGGACGCCACTCGTCGGGGTCTGGAAGACCGTCGGCACGCCGCCAGTAACGCTTGGGAGTAATCGTCCTGCCGTCCGCGTTTTTGGCGGTTTCCCCGGCAATCGGCTTGGTGTGCCAAGCCCCGTGCTCGGCAATCAGACCGATCGGCAGGCAACCGAACCACTCGTTCATCGTCTCGCGGGTACGGCCGGAGACCAGATAAAGATCGACATCAGGGATGGAGCCAACCTCGCGCAGCAAATCAAGCAAACGATGCGTCGGCTTGGCACGGCCCGGCGTACGCACGATTTGCGTCAAGGTGCCGTCGTAATCGCACAGCACAAGCTTGTGCTTCGATTGACCCCACTCGCGAACCAGATGGTCGCGTTGGGCACTTTGCAGGCGACGATCGGCCATACGCGGATCACTGACCTGACGCAATGTGCTCAGGAATTCCGCACTCCACAATCCTGCGGTGCGATACTTCAGACGGGCCTGCATGGCGGCATTGCGGCGCTTGGCCTCACTAGAACTGATCTCCAAGGCCGAATGCAGCGCTTCGCACACCGCTTCGGTGTCATAAGGGTTGACGATGAACGCGTCCGTCAACTCACGGGCGGCACCGCATTCGTCGGAAAGCACCAGCGCACCGTCACGGCCATCGCGAGCGGCCAGATATTCCTTGGCGACCAGATTCATGCCGTCTCGAAGCGGGGTGACCAGCGCCACGTCGCCTGCCGTATAGATACCGCAAACCGGCTTGATGGGCAGGGAACGGGTGATGTAATGGATCGGCTCCCAGGAAAGAAGCGAATACTTGCCGTTAATCTCACCGACGAGCTGATCGACCTGATCTTTCAACTTGCGATATGTCTCCACGTCCTCGCGCGTAGGCGTCGCCAAAAGGTAATACGTAACGTGGCCGACCCACTCGGGATAGCGGCTCAGCATCAAATCAAATGCACGCAGACGCTCCGGCAAGCCCTTCGTGTAATCGAGGCGGTCGACAGAGACGACCACCTTGTTGTCTTCGGTGCCACGTTTGGCCGCGGCCGACTGTGCAAGCTCGACCTCGGGAAGTTCGTCACCTGTATGGGCGCTCCACCAGTTTTCTTCCTGATCGCTCGCCTCCGCTGCGGCCTGGGATTCTGCGGTCAACGAGGTGCTGACTCGCCTTGTGCGCTTGCCGCTGACGGCCTCGATGCCGTGGCGCATGGCCTGTGCGAGGCTGGAATGGGCGTTGCGGCGGTAAAGGCCGTAATCGATGCCTATGGGGAAGGCGTCGACCGTGACGAAACGTTGCGACGCGCCGTTCCCGACAGGAATGCGGCCATCCTTGTCGACCTCGATGCCTATAAGTGCACGGACAGAAGCCAGGAAATTCACACAGAAATCTTCGGTGTGGAAGCCCAGCAGATCCGCACCCATCAGGCCTTCGAGCAAATCCTTGCCGTTGGGAAGCTGGCGAAAAATCTCGGGGCTCGGGAACGGAATATGAAGGAACCAACCGATTTTGAGCTTGGGGAAATTAGCACGTAGCATGGCCGGGAGCAGCAAAAGATGATAATCCTGAATCCACACGGTATCGTCAGGGTTGACGAGCTGAGCGACGGTATCGGCGAACTTCTGGTTGACCTCTTGATAAATCTTCCAAGTGGACGAATCGAACTTGGCCTCATGCGCGAAGTCGTGGAACAGGGGCCACAGCGTATCGTTGGAATATCCGGCGTAATATCCGTCGATCTCCCGCTGGGTCAGGAAAATCGGAACGCAGCGGCGACGCGCGAATTCGTCACGAATCTTGTCGATTTCGACCTTCGTGCGCGTTTCGGGATCGATGCTGCTCCAGCCGACCCACAGACAATCGTTATGGGACTTATGGTACGGGCCAATTGCCGTGGCCAGACCACCGATGCTTTGCTTCAGTGCGTAAGTACCATCGGGTTTGGCATGCAGAGACACCGGAAGTCTATTGGAAACAATAATTAAACGAGCCATAATTACTCCTCACTTCGCCGTGGATACTGCTGCATGCGAGAGGCGGACTCAGGTCTGCCCTCACAAAGGCACATACCTATATATGTATCTTACCTCACAAAACTCAATAGTGAGAGCCCTTTGAATGAAGGCATAACCCCGGAAACCGTTTCATTGGGCATTTCTGAATCGGCGCCCGATGAAACGGGTTTGAAGGAGGGTTGATCTGGGCGAGGGCTGTTGGAGATAGGAGTCCGCAGGGTTCTTCTAAAAATCTTCGATTTTTTACTTGACGGGTTCGTGCCATTATTGACCGCCCTTCGGATTGACTCAATCCCTTCTGGCCGATTCCGGCCAGCGCAGTAAAGTCGGGGAGCCCACAGGGCTCCCCTAAAAAATCTCCGATTTTTTATTTAACCGGTCCTGCAATTTTTGACCGCCCTTCGGACGGGCTCAATACCTTCTCGCCGGTTCCGGCGAGGGCAGTGAAGTCGAAAAGCCCACAGGGCTTTTCTAAATCCGAAGGATTTACTTAACCGCGCCTGCCATTTTTGACCGCCCTTACGGGCGGACTCAATTCTTTCTTGGCGGTCCCGCCAAGGGCCTTAAAGCCGAAGAACCCACAGGGTTCTTCTAAAAATCTTCGATTTTTTACTTTAAGGCCCCACGCATCACCCCTCCTACAACCCACTTTTGGGCGAAGATGTAGACGATGAGGATTGGGGCCATGGCCATCAGATAGCTGGCGAACGCCATCGGATAGTTTGTGGCGAACTGCGAGCTGAAGACATACTGAGCCAACGGAATGGTCTGATTCGATTGGTCGGTCAAGACAATCAACGGCATCAGGAAGTCATTCCAAGCCCACAGCGCCGTGAGAATGCCGATGGTGGCGTTGATCGGGCCCATCAACGGGAAGATGATCCTCCAGAAAATGGTCCAGGTACTTGCCCCGTCGATACGCGCGGCCTCCTCAAGCGAGACCGGAATCGAACGGATGAAGCCGGTGGCAATGAACAGGTTCGTGCCCAGGCCGAGCACGGTGTACAGGATGATTAGACCGAGCTGGTTGTCGAGGTGCCACGAACCCATCTGCTTGGCCAGCGGGAGCATGATGACGGGGAACGGCACGAACATCGCGGCGATAAAGAAGTAATACAGGAAGCGGAAGAAGCGCTTATCCATATTGCGGGCGATGGCGTAGGCCACGAAGGTATTGGTCAGCAGCGTCAACAGCACGGACGCGACGGTGATGATCGCCGAATTGAGCGCGGCCTTGGGGTAGTTCACCTTGGCCGAGGCGTCGGCGAAATTATGCCATTGCCAGCTCGTCGGCAAAGCGAACGTACCAGCTTCGGCCGGCGTCTTCAATGCGGTGACAACGGTGAAATACAACGGAACAAGCACCGTCAGTGAAAGTACCGCGATAAGCGCGGTAAGCCACCAATTGATGTTGTGGTCTCGGCGGTATTTCTTGGGTTTCTCTCCTGAGCCGGACGGGACTGAAGAAACGGAAGCCGGCGAAACAGAAGTTGCGGGAATTGTAGTTGCAGACATGATTGGACCTTTCCTCAGACCTTTTCCTGACTGTTGGAAATCCTGAGCTGGATGAATGCGATGACGGCTAGAACGACGAAGAACAACACGGCGTTCGCGGTCTGGTAAGCGTATTCGCCGCCAGTGAGGCCGCCCTTCCAGATGAGGTAGGTGACCGTTTCGGTCTTGGAATCGGGACCGCCGTCGGTCAAGGCGACGACCTGGTCGAAGGTGTTGAACGCGTTCTTGAGCGACAGCACCAGGTTGATGGTAAAGAACGGGCCGATCAACGGGAAGGTGATCTTCCAGAATTTCTGCCACGCATTGACGCCGTCGATGGCTGCCGCCTCGTAGATTTCCTCATCAATAGTCTGCAGACCGGCGAGATAAATGAGCACGGAATAAGCGACGCCCTGCCAGACCGACAGGAAGACGATCGGCACCCACGCATATTGCTCGCTGGTCAGCAGCGATTGCGAAAGCCAGCTAATGCCAAGCGTCTTGCCGAGCGACGGAAGAGGCGTCATGAAAATGTACTTGAAAACATAGCCAATAACCAGCACACCAAGGGTATAGGGCACGAAATAAATCGCGCGGAAACCGTTTTTGAAGGCGATGCGGCCGTTCAAGGCCACCGAGAGAAACAGCGCGATGGCATTGATCAGCATCGTGATCAACACAGCGATCAGGAAGGTGAACAGATAGGCATGGCCGACGCGGCTATCGCGGAACAGTGCGCCATAGTTCTTGAAACCGATCCATTTATAGTCGCCGAAGCCCTTGGAATTCGTGAACGAATAGCCGATGCCACGCAGGAACGGCCAGTAGAGGAACACAGCGAAAACGATGGCCGCGGGAACCGCCATCCAGTAGAAGGCGTGGTCGACCTTGCGATCGGAGAAGGCAGATTTCTTGCGTTTTGGCACAGTCGTCGATTTGCTGAGCGAGGGCGCGGCACTTGACGCTGCGCTAGGTGTTGCAGAAGTCATGATTATTTCCCTATTCTCTTGGATCTTGTCTCAGTCGAACGTCCGAGCCTGGACCTTGTCCCACTCGGATTGCATGGAATCGGTGAACTGCCCGACGTCGCCGCTGTTGACCATGCCCTGCAGGTAACCGCCGATGTTGATGGATGCCGGTATGTAGTGGTCGCAGAAATCGGCGACGCGGTTGGACTTGAAGAACGGACGCACCGTGGCGAGCGCCTTGTTGCCGAAATGCGTGTCTTTGAGTGGTGTGATGGCGGATTGTGCGTCGGCGTAGGCGTCGAGCTGTTTCTTTTGCATCAAAAAGCGGATGAAGCGCATGGCTTCCTGCGGGTGCTTGGTGTTCGCGCCCATCGTGAGCATCACGTCATCACCGGCTGTAAGCACCTGCGCCTTGGCGTTGTCGGTGGCGGGAAGCTGGGCGAAGCCGAGGTCGGCCTTGGGATTGATCATCGTGATCTGCGGAATCGCATAGGTGCCAAGCGGGATAATCGCAGCGGTGCCTTTGGCGAAATTCTGCGTGCCCTGCTGATAGGTGACGCCCTTGTCGCTTTGCGCATACCGGTAAAGGTCGATCTCACGCTGGCCGGCAAGTGTCCAGAGCTTCTTGAAATCGGTCTTGCCTTCCTTCAAGTCGACGTACTTGCTTTCGGGAACAAGCGTGCCAGCAAAAGAGGCGAGCGGCGCCTGCGTGGTCCAAGATTCGGCAAGCGTGGCCTGCAACGGATCGATGCCCTGCGCTTTGAACGTGTCGAGCATCTGGGTGAAGGCCGTCCATGTTTTCGGCGGATTGTTTGGGTCGACGCCGGCCTTGCGCCAAATCGCCTTGTTATAGATGTACCCCGAAGCGTTACCAGCGAATGGCAGACCGTAAAGGCGTTTCTTGGCGGGATCGGTCGTTTGCACGAGATTCCTGGCGATCTTGACCATGCCGGGGTTCAGTCTTTTGACGAGCGGATCACCGGTGAAATCGTGGAAGACGCCAGTCGCCGCGAAGGAACCGAAGTTGATATCGCCGTTGAAGGTGATGACATCGGGGACGCGGTTTTTGACGAAGCGGGTGCGCAGGTCGGTCTGTGCGCTCGCGGAATTGTTGATTTTAATGCGGATATCGGGGTTTTCGCGCTCGAACTGCTGTGCCATCTTCTTGAACTGGTCGGCAGCCTCGGATTTGTATTGGAAGAAATCGAGAGTTACCTGCTGGCTATTGGAAGCTCCGCAACCAGCCAGTGACAAACCTACTGTGAGCGCGCAAAGCAGCACAAGACCCTTGCGCAAAACCTTGGCAACGCAGGCCAAGGCATGCGGCGAGGTTCGATTCGCGTGGCCGCCACTACCTTTAGTAGCACTGCCACGTGTATGGACGATATCTTTCATCTCACGGACTCCTTTGGCTTGTCATCGCGACGCCTTCGCCACAATGTTTTGTTGTTCCAAAGACTATAGAACAGCGAAAATTTCATTCCAACTCCGTTAATTTCTTTCTTTATAGAAACAAATTCGAGGTATTCTTGATTTTTAGGAAAGAAATTATTATCGATACCCAAGGTAATCAATAAAGGGAAAGCTGACGAAATTGTTTCATCCGCCAACTCAAGGAGCCCAGGACATCATGAACAGCGATAAGAAAAGCAGGCTATCGACCAACTTTACCGGCGTTCGAGGTTCCACCGCAGCCGACAACACAGCACAGGCAAGTAATTCGTCACGCATGCCGGCAATGCCTCTGCCACAATGGTTCAAAGGCTCGGATTATACCCATCGTGTAGCGCGGGCAATCACAAAATACGGGCCAATCTCCAGAACCACGCTGGCCCAGATTCTCGGGCTCTCGCAAGGGGCACTGTCACGAATCACCAGTGACCTGGAATATGAAAACGTCATCGAGGAAGCACCAGAAAGCGACTCCAGACCAGGCAAACTTCCTTTTGATTTCCATGCGAAAGAAAATGGCAGCAAGCGCGGGCGGCCCCAAACCAGGTTGCGGCTCAAGGCCAGCGAGCACACGGTCATCGGAATCAATATCCACGACATGGAGGCGACAGCCGCTTTGGCCGATATGACGTGCCGGCCGGTATGCCCACCAATTTCGCAGCCTCTAGCTTCCACCGACCCCGAGACCGTGGCTTCCTGTGTAGCGACTATGGTCAAGCAGCTCACCGCAGCATTAAGCGCAACCCGGTCGACTCCCGCTGACAACGAACACAAAACAGCCGCAACAATTCAAAACAATCACCACGATGCGAAGGCGGAAAAACCCGTGGCCATCGCCGTGAGCATCGGCGGGCATATCGACCACGACCGCATCATCACCCACGCCCCGTTCCTGCACTGGGACGGCGCCATCGATTTCGCGGGAATGATCGAACAACGCTGCGGCATTCCCACCGCGATTTTCAACGATATGGACTCGCTGTTGAACCACGAAAGCTGGTTCGGGCGTGGGGTCGGCCTGCCGCGCTTCGCCATGCTCACCATCGGCAGCGGGGTCGGCTACGCGTTGTGCGAGAACGGGCGACCGGTCGATTACCCCGACAAAAGCTACGGACTGGTCGGCCACATTCTGGTCGATCCGAACGGACCGCGCTGCTACGCCGGGCACGTCGGGTGCTCGCAATGCCTGACCAGCGACTCCCTTTCGCAGGAATATTCCACAACCATCGGACGGCCGGCCGATATTCACGACATCATCGCCGACGCACAGGTCGGCAAACCACAGGTAAGACTGCTAATCAACAACCTGTGCTTCCGGCTGGGAGCGCTGATCTCGACGGTCGCCAACCTGACAATGCCCGAGAAAATCCTTATCGACGGCGAAACCTCGGCGCTCGCACAACTGAACACGGAATCGATACGCAGCGGCATCGACTGGTACCGGCCGAGCCAGGCGTCATCGGTCGATTTCGAAATCCTTAACTTCTCTTGGAACAATTGGGCCTTGGCCGCCGCAAGCCGCGTCATCGAGCGGTTCATCGGCTGACGGCCGGGTGTTATGTAGTGCGGCCATTACGAATTGGTTTTGGTCCGGAAATAAAAACTGCAAAAACGCACCTGCCGTTGCCGATACTTCCGCTTATCCCAAGAAATTCTCGGCAAACCCGATTTCTTTGCGACAGACCTTACACACACTCGGCAAGGAACAGCACGGCCTGCGCGGGATTGAGGCTCGGCGGACGGATGCCGTATGCCTCCAATGACGTTGCAGGCAAGGTAATCCCTTGTTCGTTCCACCAACCAAGCGGGGTTTGACCGTTGGATTGGCCGTCAATATCCAGATCCATATCGATGGGAAGCGGGCGAATATGATAAACGGCGCTTGAATCCAAGCCCGGCAAACGCACCGGAGCGGCCGGATAGACCTGAGATGTGGTGACCTGGGTAAAGCGGTAAACCGCGCGGCTCCGGTCGGCGGAAACCACTCCGTCAAGACGAACCGAGGAATCCGGAGCGTCGCCATGAACCGCGAAACCGGTGGCGAAATCATCTCGGTACCGCTTGAACTCGGCAATCCAGCGGCCGAGTTTTTCGACATCTTCTTCCGGTTCTTTCAAGAGGTTCCATTCCACGCCCATATGCCCGAAGAACGCCATCGCCTGGCGCAGCTCCTGGCTGGTGACGCGGCCGGTGGAATGGGCCGGGCTCGCACCGACGTGCTCCCCCATCATCTCCGGCGGAACGAGCAGCGAGGTATAGCGCTGGATATCGGCCCGCTCCAACGGATCGACGCAATCGGAAACCCAGACACGGTCGGCCAGAGCGAGAATGCCGAGGCCGATGCGGCCGCCCCCGGACGCGCAACTCTCGATTTCAAGGCCGGGATGGTTGGCTTTCAGGTCACGGAACATCCTATAGACCGCAAGCGTCTGGGCATGCACGGCAGGACGGCCGGAATACGGGGAAACCGCTTCGGTAACGTATTTGTTGTGATCCCATTTGATGTAATCGAGTTTGAGGTCGGCCACGACTTTATCGATTGCTTCGAAAATGTAGGCGAAAGTCTCAGGATTACTGAGGTCGAGCGTCTGCTGGCTACGCCCCTGCATCGGCAGACGGCCGGGAGTCGGGCGCAGCAGCCAGTCCGGATGATTGCGCACCACGTTGGAATCAGGGTTGGCCATCTCCGGCTCGAACCACAGGCCGAATTCCATGCCTTTGCCGTGTACGTAATCGGAAAGAGCCTTCAGACTGCGAGGGCCATCAGGCCAGATATCCTTGGAAACCTGCCAGTCGCCAAGCCCGGAAGTGTCGTCTCGACGCGAGCCAAACCAGCCGTCATCGACCACGAACCGTTCGACACCGATGGCCGCCGCCTTGTCCGCGAGCGCCCGCAACGTCTCGTAATTCTGATCGAAATAAACGGCTTCCCAAGTGTTGAGAATGACCGGACGCGACTTTTGGCGGAGATTGGGATGGAGACTGCGAACGTAAGCGTGAAAGCGCGAAGCCACCTCGTTGAGGCCGTCGCCGTATGAACCGTACACCCACGGAGTGCTATATTCCTGACCGGTTTCCAAGGTTATTTCGCCACCGAAAAGCCGCTCGCCGCCGCCGATGACTCCCTGCGTATAGGGCAGGCGTTCGGCGCTCAGCGCGCTGTTGCCGCTCCAACCGACGTGGACCGCGTAGCTCTCCCCGCGCTCGAAACCGAAGCCCGGCACACCTGCCACCAGCAGCAGCGAGGCGTCGAAATCTGGGCGGCCGACCAAGGAGAGACGTTCCAAGCGGCCGATATTGAACGGTTGGCGCTGCGGGGAGCGCTCGCGAAGGTGGTGGCCGGTGGTCGTAAGAATTTCGCAGGCTTGAGCGGGAAGCGCAAAGCCGAGCTCCACCTTGTCGATCTCGAGCGGGGACGATGACAGAGCATACTGGTTCTCGCTGGGACGGGCATCACCGGATCGAGCGTTGCTGAATCGGGCATCACCGGATCGAGCAATACCGGATCGGGTATCGTCAGATCGAGCATCACCAGATCGAGCAATACCAGAGAACCCGGCAGCGGCCTCGGCAGACACGTTCTCGACAATGGCACGCTGGCGGATCAAACCGCCCGTCACCAATTCGCAAGTCCAGGTGAGGCCGACTCCCTGCTCCCGATCCGCGGCTTTTAGCGTTACCCGCGAAGCCTCTGGGCCGTTCTCAATCGCGATATCTTCAACGGCAAACTTGCAGAAAAGCTCCACGCCACCGCGACGCACCACAAAACGCGGCGCACCACTCCACGCTTCGGCTTGCGTCGGCAAAACGGTCGGCCACGAGGTTTCATCCAACGCGCCGGAGACACGTTGCGGGCGTAACGCGGCATACGAATCGATCAACGTTTCCGGATATGGCAAAGGTCTGCCCCAGTACACCAGACGCGGCAGTTCGTCGCCAGCAAACAGCAATGCGAGCGCGACGCTGGCGGGGCTGTCTTCGCCATACGCGACACGAACCTTCGTGCCATCCGCCGAAATGCCTGTGAACAATTGCATACGCGCCATCGTGGTCCTTTGCCGTAAAGCGGCTGCGTTCATGAACAGTCCAGATTGAATCAGCCGGTCACCATATTGCTTTTGATGATAAAACAGTACGATTTCCTTTCCCAAAGATGCGCGTGTCTGCGAAACAGGCAACTATATCGCCGGCCTTTGATGACGGGCCGGTCGGCTTTCAGAAGGAAAATATCGATTCATTCTCCTCGATTTGACCACATCATGACTTTTCACCGCGAATCAAGGCGGAAACTTTGCCGGCCTCCATACAATATGGTGTATGGTGTACGGCCATCGACCGCGGCAACGCACGCAGCGGCATCGAGACGAACAAGAAAATGAGGAACGCAATGGACGAGCAGAAACACGAGGCGAACGAAACCAAAACGGAAACGGAAATCAAGGAAGAGACGCCCGTTACGCTCGGACCAGCGCAGCAAATCGTCGTAATGATTGTCGTCGGCCTGATCGCCGGCTTCTTCTCCGGACTTTTCGGCATCGGCGGCGGATCGATCATCGTGCCGGTATTGGTGTGGCTCGGCATGACCCAGCGCCACGCAGCGGCGACTTCGCTGGCCGCAATCATCCCGCTTTCGATTTCCGGCGTGGTTTCCTACGCGATGAGCGGGCACGTCGATTGGATTGCGGCACTGTTGATGGTCGTCGGCACGATTATCGGCTCACAAATCGGCAGCTGGCTGCTTTCACGGCTTTCCGAAGTGTTCCTGCGCTGGTTCTTCGTGGTATTTCTGGCGTTTGTCTTAGTCAGCCAACTGGTGCTGACGCCTTCGCGCAACTCCAGTATCCATCTGACCGCGATCAAGGGCATTCTGCTTGTGCTGCTTGGCATTTTCATCGGCGTACTTTCAGCGCTGCTGGGCATCGGCGGCGGGGCCGTCACCGTGCCGGCGCTTTCACTGCTGTTCGGAGCAAGCGACCTCATCGCCCGTGGCACCTCGCTGCTGGCCATGTTCCCCAGCGCCATCACCGGCACCATCGCCAATTGGAAGCGCGGATTGGTGCATCTCAAGAACGGCTTGATCATTGGCATTGCAGCGGCTTGTGCCACGCCGCTGGGAGCTTGGGTTGCCGCGTTTGTCTCGGCAAAAGTTGGCTCATATCTGCTTGCGGCCTATCTTTTCGTCATTATGTTGCGCTCCGCTTGGACCGCCCTGAAGATCACGCCCGGCATCGCGCCGTTGCCGTCACGCAAATAACTCACTGCTCGTACAGCCACTACCCCGCGTATGCCATCCTCTTGTAAACAACATTTCCAACATTTCAGTATGTTGGTGCCACCAAGCAGGCCGTTTTGAAAGAATAAGTGTGAATTTCGTCGTTTTTTGGGGGTCTTGGTGCACCAAGACCCCCAAAAACGCACATTATGAAGGCAATTCCCTCAAAAAAGAGCAACTTGGTGGCACCAACATCTCTTATAATGAGGCAATTTCACACGATGATGAACGATTTCTATGATTTATTTGCCGGAACGGCTGTCAACGGGTTCGATAATTGAATCATTTACGACGACAGACGAAAAAATCGGCGAGCACTTGCGCACACTCAGCCTCGCGCACCCCGCCGACCACCTCGGGGCGAGCACCGACATGGGGATCACGCGGAATATCCCAGACCGAGCCGCATGCACCCAGCTTGGCGTCCCACGCGCCGAACACAATCCGCCCAACATGTGTCTGCAGAGCGGCTCCTGCGCACATCGGGCATGGCTCAAGCGTGACCACCAACGTACAATCGGCCAGATTCCAAGCATTTTGCCTGGCAAACTTGTTCATAGTCTGGTCATCGCGGCTATCGTCGTCATTGCTGCGAGCATGACCCGCGCCCTCGTTCATCCGACTTTTCCGTGAGTCCGCCGCCTCGCGCAGCGCCATCACCTCGGCATGAGCAAGTGGGTCACCATCGGCTTCACGCCGGTTGCGGCCACGGCCGATAACCACGCCGTCGCCATCAAGCACAACGGCACCCACCGGCACCTCGCCGACATCTGCCGCTTCACGCGCCAAGTCAAGCGCGGCATCCATCGCGCAGCGCAAACTCGCAGTGTCCATAATCCTTAAGTGTAAAAGCAATCAACAACCAAATACGGGAAACGGCCGGGTTCGAGGTAACAGCGTCCGATAGTCTGATTCAATCCAACCGGCGATCAAGATAAAAACGTGAAAAGATTGTACAGAATAATGCATTACTTTCAGCGCCCACAAATTCTTGTAAACGGTGTTTATCAAACAAAATAGGCCGTATTACCAAGAAAATCATCGAGGGCCCGACCCGGAACCTTTACGATTCCTCAAATCGGCAAAGCTTGAGGCATAATGCCGAAACATCCATTCGTTATAGTGAATATAAGAAGTGTCCGCATATGTCCGAACCGTTAAACCGCCGAACCGCAATGAAGCCAAACCAAGAAAGGAATCGATAATCCGTGGCAATTTTCGAGCTGATCCTCTGCATTCTGGGGGCCGTTGTGCTCTCGTCGTTCGTCAGCCGTTTTATTCCGCGAATATCGACCCCGCTTGTCCAAATCGCGCTCGGCATCGCCCTCGCCTTCCTGCCGGTTTTCCCGCACGTCAAGCTTGACCCCGAACTGTTCATGGTGCTGTTCATCGCTCCCCTGCTTTACGTCGAAGCGCACGAAATCGACAAACGGATGCTCTTCAAAACGTTGAGATTCTCGCTGCCCATGGCCATCGGGCTGGCGCTGGGAACCATGGCTGTCGTCGGCTTCATGCTGCACGCCGTATGGCCGGTGATTCCATTGGCGGCGGCGTTTGCGCTGGGCGCGGCGCTCGGGCCGACCGACGCCGTGGCAGTGTCCTCGCTTTCCAGCGAAGCGACACTGACCAAGCAACAGGCCGGAATACTGACCGGTGAATCGCTCTTTAACGACGCTTCCGGCGTCATCGGCTTCCAGTTCTCGATTCTGGCAGCGGTCACCGGTTCCTTCTCGATGGCCAACGCTACCAAGGATTTCCTGCTCTCGTTCTTCGGCGGGATTATCGTCGGCATCGTCGCGGGCTTCCTCGCCAACTGGATTTTCGCCTTGGCGCGACAGCTGGGCTGGGAGACAATGACCACGCGCATTCTCATGGAGCTCTTCCTGCCATTCCTGGTATTTCTAGGAGCCGAGGAACTTCATATCTCCGGCATTCTTGCGGTGGTTGCTTTCGGCTTGACCGTTCATTTCGACCGCAACGGCATCGGAGGGCCGAACGTCGCGCGCACCAATATCGTTTCGAACAGCGTGTGGGCCGTACTCTCGTTCGTTTTGAACGGCACTGTATTTATTCTGCTCGGCATGCAGCTGCCGAGCGCCATGCGGGCCAGTTGGCTGAGCCATAATGTCAGCAATACCGCGCTGATCAGCATCATCCTGCTCGTCACCGTCGTTGCCATCGCGATTCGATTCCTGTGGGTCTGGCTCATCGCCGCCCCGACCCGCGACCCCGAAACCGGCAAACGCGTACCTCTGAAACCGCGTTCCCTACGCGACGCGGCGGTGATGACATTCGGCGGGCCGAAGGGCACCATCACCCTTGCCTTGATGTTCACCATCCCGTATAGCGTCATCTCCGGCGACGCGTTCCCGATGCGCAACGAGCTTATTTTCATTGCTTCCGGTGTGATCGTGCTGACGCTGCTGCTGGCCAATTTCATGCTGCCGCTGCTCGCACCGGCCAAAGACGATGCCGACGAATCAGAAAAGCTCATCGAAATCACCATCGAGGAATTGACCCGCACCGTGCAGGAACTTTCGAACCGCGTCACCGATGACAATCGCCGCGTAATCCTGCCCGTCATCGATTCCTACAACAGCCGCATCACCCGCCTACGCCAACGCATCGGCGGCTTCGACATCGAGGAATTCGAGACTCTGCAGATCGATGCGTTGCACTGGGAGAAAGATTACGTACGCGACCGACTCGCCAACACCCAGGCCGACACGCAAATGAATGAGCACAATCAGAAGCTGCAGATCGAGGCGTGCGAGCGCATGATGGACCAGATCATGAACACGCTGCGGCACACGGCCGACAAGAAGACCCATCATCGTGCAGTCTCGCAGATTCGCGGGCGAGCGCATGCGCTACGGCGTCAGATCACCACGCTGGCAAGGCGAGCCAACAACAAGTTCCGCCGTTCAGCGCCGATGCTCAACGAGCATGAAATTTACTATTATCTGCGAGCCACCCAAATCGATGCCATCGACCACGTCATTAACCGGCTCTACAAGGAAATGCACGGCGATACCTACAAATCGGAATACTGCACGCTGTTGCTGCGCGACTACCAGCGCGCACGTGCCGAACTACGCAGCCGCAAGGACATTGTGGCCGCAGCCAAGAACGCTCCACAAATCGACGAGGTCAAGCACGAAAGCTATTCCATCGAGCTCAGCGTCATTCAGGACATGCTTGATTCCGGAGAAATTTCACGCAACCAAGCGAAGCGTCTGAGAAGGAACGTGTATGTGATGCAAGTTGATGCTGAGGCGGAACTGTAAATAGGATATCCGGTTCTACAACCGCACTCATTTCAACTTGCATCATTCGCGCTCGATACATCGCGCTCAGTTCACCTACAGAAAGTCCACTGGACTTTCTACTTAACGGCTCGCCAGGTTGATGCGGAAGCAGAACTGTAAGAAGTTATCTAACTGCGCAAGAGGCCCCATTCAACTTGCATCCTTCGCGCGCTTCGAGCGCGCTCAGCTCCGTCTACGCGGAGCCCACAAGGCTTCAAGCTTAACGCCTCAGCCAGCTGATACTGAGGCGAAACCGTAACCGGCACTCAACTGTACAATGGCACTCATTTCGACCTGCATCATTCGTGCTCGATGCATCGCGCTCAGCTCGCCTACACGGAGCCCATGGGGCTGGTGGCGTTGGAAAAACATACTTTACTTGGGCTCCCATCGCTCTTTTGCACTCGAGGCATCGCACTCACCAAGCCTACAGAGAGTCCACCGGATTCTCCGCTTAACGGTTTGGCCAACACGCTTAATGCTGGGAAACTGCACATACGCAGCCACAAGAGCCCGTCTCCCAGCACTAGCACGCATGCCATTAACATTAGTGCTGGAAAACTGCATACAACTTCCTCGGAAAATCCGTTTTCCAGCACTAAAGGAATCGGTAATGGATCCGAGCAACTGGAAAAGGCACTATGTAACGCTTGCGTTCTGAAATCACGCTTGCCAAGCAGTAAATCACACCACACCCGATGAGATGTTGTTGAGCAGGAGCCATTGGGTCAGGTCGGTGAATTCGGCTGGACTTACGGCATGGTCGAGCTGGTGATAATTCTTCACCGTCAGCCATGTATGTTCCTCAAGCCAGGCGGTCGCGCCGTAAATCTCATACTTCGGCAAGACGTTGTCGCGGTCTCCGTAACCATAGAAAACCGGCTTTTCCATCTCTGCAAGCCGATCGTCGGCCGGAGTCGTCCCGGCAACCTGCCCCGGAGCCACAAAACCGGAAAGTGCTGCGACCGCACGGTAACGCTCGGGATGCACGCGCAACAGATGAATCGCAAGCGCCGCACCCTGCGAGAATCCGATAGGCACCAGCTCACGGTCAGCGTCGACATGTTCGTTGACCCAGTTGTCGACAGCGGTGGCCGCAGCGAAAATGTCCCTGTCCAAATCCTCGCCGGCGGGCACGCCGTCATGGAACCAGCTGTAGGCCCCGGAACCGCTGCCGAACTCGCCCGGCCCCTCGGCTTGCAGCACCAGTGGCGCACGCAGCGAAACGTAATCGTTGCCGGGAGCGACGTAACGCATCATCCCGGCCAGATCCTGTTCGTTGGAACCCCAGCCGTGCAGGCACAGGAACATCGGCCGCGTGGGCCGAGCCCTGCCGCCGCCTTGGGAATAGATGACATGGGAAATCTCCATCGGGTCGCCGAAACGCCCGGGAATAGCATCGGATTGACGGCCAACTAAGCCGTTTCCAACGTTTTCCACGTTTCCTCCATTCGAACCTGGTTTGTCGGAATGTTCGCTGTTTACTGCTTCATCGCTCATAGTCACCATGATAAACGGCCAGCCCAACAGCGGCTAAAAATGTTCACTTGCAGATTCAAGACAAACGGATGGCATCGTACCGACCGATATTGAACGCGCGCTTTTTGGGTAGGGAAAAAAGAGAGAGGAGCTGGCATCATCGCATTCACATCGCATTCAACGACATCGAATTCGGGGGGAGCCTGTTGAGCCAGTATATTGCGCGCCTTGAGCAACAAGCAACAAGCAACACCACGATTCCGAACCACGAAAAGGCTGATAATCCGTGAACCGCCTTCAGAAACGAGCAATCTCCTCTTGCCAACACGCGACCAACAGGCAGCCCTCTTCCAAACCGCGCCATCGTCCAGTCAGCACGGGTGTTTCTTCAGTTTCAATCGCCGGAACTAAGCTCCTCGAGCTTGCCACCCCACTGCTGCTGCAAAGCCGTCATTGCATCCTTCTTACCAACGGCCATCCACTGGTCGTTGCTCAGCACGCGCAAATCGTTCTGGTCAATCTTGTCGCCCGCATATCGGTTGATGAGATTGGGCGCCTGCGAGCGCACCATGTCACCGTCCATCGATGCCGCGGCCTTCGTCTGGAACGTAACGAACGCGACCTGCGTGGCCTTGCAGAACGATGCGGCGCCCACGCCTGGCAGCTGGCTGGCAATATCGACATCCATCCAACCGCCTGTGCAGGTGCCGGCGAATTGCTCGATACCCTGCTTCATTTGATTGGCATCGTTTTCCGGCGCTTTGGTCTTTCCCTGAACCGTCTTGGACGTACCATCTGCAAACAATGGATCCGTATTATGCTTAAGCGTTTTGAGCGATACCTGCAGCGCCACCGCGATAAGAATGAGAACGACGACAACCACTATCGCACTGATAATAAAGGACTTGCGATGCCGGGCCTTGCGTTGTGATGCGGGACTGTGACGACGCAACTCGTCGACGTTATACATATGGGCGTTCTCGAGCTGGGAACCATTGCGAACCTGCGCGTCAGCCTGATTGATTTGATGGTCGGAATCCTCTTTCATATCGCCATCTGTCCTGTCTGTTCAAATCCATATTTGCGTGTACGCAGCCGAAAATCCAAAGGCGAACCTGCTGGCAGATTCGTCTACGGAATAAACCGCTGGCTTTAGTGTACATCGCAAGAGGCCAACATAACGTACTTTGGTCACGCTTCGTGCGTCAATGCCACTGCGCCACACGCAACGCCGTGTATTGTATTGCAATATCGTAGATGGCAACCGCATCGGCAGACCAATAGCCGTCAGCCGTCAGCCGACAGAACGACAGAACGACAGAACGACAGAACGACAAACCGACAAACCGACAGCCGACAAACCTACAAGAAAAGAGAAACCCCGGTACTAGAACGTACCGGGGAAGAGAAGAGAGAAGAAGAAAGGGTTCAATTATCGGCAAGATCCAAAATCTCAAGATCACCGGTCAGCTCTTGCTGACAACTCTTATATAACTACACTATCCTTGGCGCAAGAATCGGATTACCTGAAAATTACCTGAAAATTATTGTCGTTCCGCCTGTTTTCCCGGATTTTCGCCAAAATTTCCCGTCCCCAAGCATATACGAAACCTCCGTAACCTGACGATTCGAGCGCAAGCCCACAACGCCGTGCCTCCGTGCCCTGGCGCGCAAATACATCAGTGTAAATGCCATAGGCCAGACATTAACGGCCAGCATCAACGGCCAGGCGGCTACCACCAGCGGCAAACACCCTCGATTCAAGATTCCGACACTAGACATCAAACATCAAGGCCGGGCGAAGTTCAATCGGCAAAAAGGCGATGACGAACATGGCCCACAGGCACCGGAACAGGCACCGGAACAGGCACCGGCACAGGCACGGAACAGGCACCGGCACAGGCACGGAACAGGCACCGGAACAGGCACGGAACAGGCACGGAACAGGCACCGGCACAGGCACGGAACAGGCACCGGAACAGGCACGGAACAGGCACCGGAACAGGCACGGAACAGGCACCGGAACAGCGGGTAAAAGCACAATGCCAAAATGCCTCGAGGCCCTATTCCGACTCACGAATCCGCTACGTACGGGCATCAAGCCTGTTTCGACGTCGGTAACGTCTACACTTGGAAGCAGAAAGTAATCCAACGTTGACTAGACAACATCGCGGTTTCCACGGTTCTGTCTAGCCGAGCGCTCGGAGCGTAACCCAATCTGGAGGAACGTATGCTGCTGTCAGATCGCGACATCCTCGCCGCCCAAGCCGACGGCCATATCTCGCTGGACCCGTGGACGCCCGAAATGGTGCAGCCGGCTTCCATCGACGTGCGCCTCGACCGGTATTTCAGGCTTTTCAACAATCATGCGTACACTTACGTCGATCCGGCCGAAAATCAAGGCGACCTCACCGAACAATTCGAGGTCGGGCCGGACGAACCGTGGATCATGCATCCGGGCGAATTCGCACTGGCTTCGACGTGGGAATACGTCAAGCTCGATGGCACCATCGCGGCACGGCTGGAAGGCAAGAGCTCGCTGGGCCGTCTCGGCATCCTGACCCATTCCACCGCAGGTTTCATCGATCCCGGCTTCGAAGGGCATATCACGCTGGAACTTTCCAACGTGAGCACCCTGCCAGTGAAGCTCTGGCCGGGAATGAAAATCGGGCAGATGTGCTTCTTCGAGCTCAGCTCGCCGGCAGCGCATCCTTACGGCTCGACCGGCGTGGGCTCGCACTACCAAGGCCAGCGCGGCCCTACTCCGTCGCGTTCATACGTCAACTTCTATAAGGCCGAAATCAAGGACTGATTGAGAAGTTCGGCCCATTGGCATCAGCCACCCCGCCCGGCATCTTGTCGGCACAAGGATTGCCGCCGCTTTGGGCTCTCTTACACACCTTCGGCTGAGCCGACTGCCCCCACATGCAGAGATAATCACGGTTTTGGCCCCATTCCCGTGATTATCTCTGCATCAACAGCCTATCCACAGAGTAAATCACACTTTCCAGCCTATTTCCGTGATTATCTCTGCACAACCGACACTTTTACAGAGAAAATCACACTTTCCAGCCTATTTCCGTGATTATCTCTGCATAACCGGTACCCTTACAGAGACAATCACACCTCCCAGCCCATTCCCGTGATTTTCTCTGCACAACCGACACTTTTACAGAGACAATCACACTTTCCAGCCCATTTCCGTGATTACCCCTGCACCAACAGGCTCAACGCAGAGATAATCACAATCCGCACGACCGATAAAACCCTAAACGTACCGCTCATGCGATGAAAATCAAGACTTCGGTCCTCTAATCCTGATTTTGCTCGCAGCTTGCATTCGCCGAGCACGTTGGCGCGGGGTGCTGGGACAATTGGGAGTATGACTAACAAGAAGGGCCCGGTCAAAGGTTCGGGCGGAAAACATCGCAACGCATTGAAGGGCCGCGGACCGACGCCCAAAGCCGAGGACCGCGTGTATCACAAGGCATATCGCGCCAAGAAGCAGAACGAAAAGCGCCGTTTCGCCGACCCTCGGCTGGCAGCACGCCGTCGCGCGGCACACTACACTTCGGATTCTGACGATTTGGTGGTCGGACGCAACGCGGTGCTTGAGGCGCTGCGCGTGGGCGTACCAAGCACGCAGCTATATATCGCCAATCGCATCGAGCACGACGATCGCACCCGCGAAATCGTGAAGCTCGCCGGTATGCAGGGGCTCAATCTGCTCGAGGCCGACCGGTTGGAGATGGATCGCATCGCGCATTCGCGCAACCATCAGGGCATCGTCCTGAAAGTGCAACCCTATCAGTACCACACGCTTGCGGAACTGGCGGATAAGGCCGACAAGAAATCGCATGCCATGGAGGAGGCCGATTCGCGCAGCGCACGCATCAACGCCAGGCCGCTCTTCATCGCCCTCGATGGCGTCACTGATCCGCAGAATCTCGGAGCCGTCATCCGTTCGGCGGCGGCATTCGGAGCCAATGGCGTCATCTTGCCGGAACGCCGCTCGGCTTCCGTCAACGCAGCTGCATGGAAGGTTTCGGCCGGCGCCGCCGCACATCTGCCCGTGGCCCGCGTGGTCAATCTGACCAAGGCCATCGAGGCGCTGAAAGAACGCGGCTACTACGTGGTCGGGCTTGATGGCGGCGGTAACGCCATTGTCGGCGAGTCCGGTTTCGAAACCGATCCATTGGTCGTCGTGCTCGGTTCGGAAGGCAAGGGCCTGAGCCGTTTGGTGCGCGAGGCTTGCGATTCCATCGCCGGCATCCCGATTTCCAGCGAAGTCGAGTCACTCAACGCTTCGGTAGCGGCGGGCATCAGCCTCTACGCCGTCTCCCGAGCCCGCAGCAAGGCCGGCGAAAAGGCCGATAGCGCCGAATAGCCAACGATTTTTCTGCTGATTTCTTCGCACCAACCGATATATGAAAATCTCCCATGGAAATAATCCCAATGGGAGATTTTCATATTTACTTACAAAGCTCAATGACTCCAGACAGCGGCATCCTGATCGTATTCGGCCGGATCATAGTCATCATCGTCATATGCGTTGTCAGCAGAAGTGGCAGTGTTGCAGCTCTCGCCATCGCCGACAGCTGCGAGACCGGAACCAGAATCACCAGCACCTGCAACAGAGCCAGGTTCCGTAGCGGTGCCAGAACCAGAGCCAGAACCAGCACCGGCCGCTGAATCACCGGCACCTGCGGATTCCCCGCCGTCAGCATCAGCCTGACTCGGCCCACGCGCGCTTCTCTCTGTGGGCGCAGGATCAGGCGAGGTCGGCCACAAGTCCTCGGATACTTGGGTATCGCGGTCAATCCCGTCATCGGCTCCAACGCTCAGAGTCGCCCCAAGGTTGCCCAGACCGTCCCCGAGATCGGCGTAATCACCGCGATTGATACTGTCAACGTCGTCATTGTCGAAACCAACGGTATCCGTAACGTCACTTTCCCCGTTGTCGCCATTCACCGTGCCATCAGCAGGATTGTCATACGTCGAGCTATCGTCGACCACGCCCGAATCGGCGTCCTCGTTGATTTCGGCAAGCGCCCTCGAATCGAGGTTATACTTAGGCAGATTGTGCTTGATGTAGTCGCTTGCCGCCACGGCCGTAGATACGTCATGTCCGGCCCTTTCGGCCATGAACCAACGATTCTGCAAGACTTCATGGAAGAACTGCGCCGGCTCGATCTTCGAGCGGTATTCCTTGGGAATCATGCGAACAACGGGCTCGAAAACCTCGCGCATCCAATCGGTCGCCACGATTTCCAGCTCTTCCCCATCACGCCAAGTGGAGGCACGGTAGGCGTCCAAATCGTTCAACAACCGACGAGCCTGGTTCTCCTGCACGTCAAGGCCCGTCAAACGCAGCAACTTGCGTGAAGCGTAGCCCGCATCGACCACGCGTGGACGGACAAGCACGCGCTTGCCGTCATCAGCGGTCTTGACTTCAAGCTCATCGACATCGAAGCCCAAATCGTTGAGCTTGTTGACGCGCTTCTCGATCTTCCACATCTCGTCGGGACCGAAGTCCTCCTGATCGGTCAACGCACCCCATAGTGAGGCATAGCGCTCGATAAGCCTGTCACCGACCCCGACCTCGTCGACCTCGTCAGGCAGCAATTTGCCGGAAGCCAGGTCCATCAGTTCGCCGATGATGTTGGTGCGGGCAAGATCCATGTCGTAGTTGCGCTGGCCCTCGGTCAGCGTTGTATAGAGCGCACCGGTTTCCGCGTCGACCAGGAAGGCCGAGAACGCGTCGGCGTCGCGCAGGAAAAGAACGTTGGAAAGCGAAACGTCACCCCAATAAAAACCGGAAAGATGCAGACGAACCATCAGCACGGCGAGCGCGTCAATGAGACGGTCGGCAGTGTCGGGCCGCAGATTTCCGGCGAACAAAGCGCGATAAGGCAGCGAGAACTTGAGTTGCTTGGTCACCAGCATGGATTCGAGCGGCTCGCCCTCACGCGTATGCCGTCCGGTGACCACGGCGATTGGACGCACGGTAGGCAGCTCAAGCTTCTGTAAGCGTCGCAAAAGCTCATATTCGTGTGCGGCGACGCGGCTGGTGATTTCCTTCATTGCATAGATTTCGTCACCGACGTGCACGAAACGGACCACGTGCCTGGAGATGCCTCGCGGCAGGTTGGCCAACAGTTCCTTGGGCCAGGTCGCCAGCGGCTTCTCCCAAGGCAGGGTGAACATCTTCGGATTTGAGCTGGCGGCAGTGATTTGCAGCGCATGCGGCTCGGCGACATCGGTGCCTCCCACCTCGGAGGCAGTTACGGATGTCGCTTTCAGCGCTCTTGGGTCCATTTGCATTCCTTGCATCCCACCACTTATTTCCATACCTCTCAATCTACCGCCCGCGCAGGATAGTGGCGGCTTTATCCGCCATCCGCCATCCGCCATCCGCCATCCGCCATTAGGCTCCTGGCAGTTTCACGACGCAATGGCAAGCCTTGGCGTCACAAATCCGCCACCACCTCCAGCCAATGGAGGATCCACGACGCAACAGCCTCCCCCCAGCGTCACAAAAACACCAACAACCTGAGTCAATGGCGGATTTACGACGCAAAAACACCACACCGCGTCGCAAAAGCTCCAACAACCTGGGCTACCGGAACAAACACGACGCCCCACCACCACATAACGTCACGAAAACGCCACTACCTCCAGTCAATGGAGGATTTACGACACAACAGCCTCCCCCAGCGTCACATAAGCGCCACCATCCTGAGTTAATGGAGGATTCACGACGCAAAAACGCCGCATAACGTCGTAAAAACGCCAGTAGCCAGCCGCCAGCACAATCAGTAGATCAAGACATCAGCAAGACATCAGCGAACCGGCGCCGATCAAAAGAAAAGGCCCGCACACGAATGTACGGACCTTTTAGTTAAGCGATGCGAAACGCGAATCAGTTCAGGCGCAGCTCGGTGGCCGGGGAGAACAGATGCATCTTGGACGGATCAATCTTGATCTTGACGGTGTCACCGACCTTCGGCAGCTGACGCGGGTTCACGCGAATCGTGGTCAGCTTGTTCTGGTCGGACATCATCGCAGAGGACTCGGCTGCGGAACCATCGGTGATGATGTTGCCGTAGATGTAGCCGTCGCTGCCCAGATCCTCGACGTTCTCAACCTTCAGCGAGAAGGCGTTGGCCTCGTCAGGAGCGGCGAGCGTTGCGTCCTCGGGACGGAAGCCGACGACGATGCGGCCCTTGTCTTCTGGGGTAAGCTTGGCGACGGCGTCCTTGTCGAGCTCGACGGTGTCGCTGCCGATCTTCGCCTTGCCGTCAACGACAGGGTGCGTGTTGATGTTCATGGACGGCGAGCCAATGAAGCCGGCGACGAAGACGTTCTGCGGCTTGTCATAGAGCTCGGTCGGAGCGCCGACCTGCTGGAGGATGCCCAGCTTGATGACGGCGATGCGGTCGCCCATCGTCAGAGCCTCGGTCTGATCGTGGGTGACGTACAGGGTGGTGACGCCGAGCTGACGCTGCAGGGCGGCGATCTGCGTACGGGTCTGCACACGGAGCTTTGCATCCAAATTGGAAAGCGGCTCATCCATCAGGAAGACCTTAGGCTTACGAACGATTGCGCGGCCCATGGCGACACGCTGACGCTGACCACCGGAGAGAGCCTTCGGCTTGCGGTCGAGGAACTCGGTCAGATCGAGGACCTTGGCGGCCTCTTCGACGCGCTGGCGAATCTGATCCTTCGGAACGCCGGCGATCTTCAGGGCGAAGCCCATGTTGTCGGCAACGGTCATGTGCGGATAGAGTGCGTAGTTCTGGAAGACCATAGCGATGTCGCGGTCTTTCGGCTGCATCGTGGTGACGTCCTTATCGCCGATGAAAATCTTGCCCTTGTTGACTTCCTCGAGGCCCGCGAGCATACGCAGGGTCGTTGACTTGCCGCAGCCAGAGGGGCCGACGAGCACGAGGAATTCGCCATCTTTGATGTCAAGCGAGAGATCGGATACCGAGGGCTCCGTATTGCCCGGGTAGATACGAGTGACATGGTCAAATACGACTTTTGCCATAATTTAATTTCCTTTCATCGGCAGGTACGTGCCGAACGATCCGTTGTGAAGGGGTTTGCATCCACCCGCAAGCCAACCTCGGCAAGCGAATTTCCGCACTTTCATTTCATTATGAGTGAAGCCTTTCGAGGTTCCTTCCCCATCGGACTCAAAAACAACTATACACGGTCAATGTCGAAATATCGCACAACACGCCACAAAAGGTACAAGCCTGACGCGAGCCAGTCCAAGCACTTAACATGACAGCAAGAGCATGGCGATATGCAATATATACAGTGCAAAAAGCGCTATTGTTTTATGCTGTCGACGAAAATTTGAGTCGTTATTCATTTTTACTAAATATTTTTATAAATTAAATAAAACTTTTGACGTAAAGTGTTTCTGTGAATTTGCAGTCCTCTTTTGAGTATTTTACTTTTATTTATTACAAATAAATTATTAATATTATCTTGTGAAGAAATCCGCCGTAAACCTTACTGCCAATTGGCTTTTCTTGCTATCAATGCAATACATATTATTATTTTAGGCGAAACATCAACCAGTTTTAATACGCTATACGTAAACGTCAAACGTAAGCACTATTTTTAAAGTCTTACTTTTTTTACGCAATTATCGGAAAATAAGAATATGGAAAAAACAAACACATCCGGCAAGCAGATTGCCTGGCTACGCAGAATCACCCACGACGACTCCATCAACAGCATCGCCAAACGTACCAATATCCCGTACGCGACGCTTTACAAGCGGTTCCAATCCGACGAGCTGGCGACCTCCGAGATCATCACCATAGCCCGTTGTTATGGAATCAACCCCATCAACGCCTTGGTGGACACCGGCGTCATCAGCATCGACGAAGCCGCTGGGGTACGCGGCAACAACTCACTAAGACTGTTCAGCATAGAGGCCTTGACGAAGGAAATCGTGCGGCGCAGCAACGAAGGCGCCACGGCTCCGATGAACAACGACCAGCATCGGCCGAACAGCTGACTACGCGCTCAGCAGCCATACACAAACGGCTTCCTGGATGCGACTTCCTATGCAACAGCCTCGGACATTAGATAACGGGCTCAGAGGGTAATAGCTTCCTACGCAACAGCTTCCCGGTAGCAACTTCCTACGTAACGGCCTCAGACAACGACCCTCGGGCGACATCCCCTGGGCTGCGGCGCCAGACGACGCCCCTTGGGCAGCAGCCTCCGAGAGACAACAGCCCCGGGAAGCCTAATGAAAGGCCTCCCGAGGAACACCCGAGGAACGCTGAAGCGCGGCTAGGCTAAAAGGCCCCGTCCGTTACTCCCTGGACTGCAGAGCCTTGAGCATGTCGATTCTCGCTATTCTTGCCGACACGTAGAAGGCCAGAATAAGCGTGATCACCACAATCAGGAGGATCGGGAACAGGAATTGCCCGCCAGTGGTGCTCGGGTTGAACATCATGTTCTCGGTTGAAACCTGCTTGAGGATGCGTTCATGCAGCCAAACACCGACACCCGCACCGGCCAGGACGCCAACGGCGGTGAGCCCGAGAGTCTCCCTGTAGATATACATCGTGGCTTCGCGGTTGTAATAACCCAGCACCTTGATGGTGCTCAGCTCACGCAAACGTTCGGAGATGTCGAGATTGTTCAGATTATAGAGAATGACGACACTGAGCAGAACCGATACGGCAATCAGCACCTGCATCAAAAGGCTCAGCGAACGCACGAGCATATTGGTCTGGTCAACGAGCATCGAATTCTGCGAGACCTGGGTAATGCCGTCGAGCGCCATGAACTTTGCCGCCTCATGCTTCGCGTTGGAGGAACTGCGGTTTTTCAGTCCGATCATATTCGCGTTGGGAACGTAGTCCTGGTGGAATATCTTTTTGTACGACTGCGAATTCATGAAGATGAAATGGCCGATGTACATTTCGCAGACCCCGCTGATGGGGATCACGCGATTGTGGCCGTTCGCATCCTGAATGGTCATGTTGTCGCCCGCTTTGACATTGTTGAGCTTCGCGAGCCGCTCGGAAATCACAGCACCATAATTATCAAGGTCAAGATGACGCTTGCTGGACCTCTCGTGCAGGTCCACATAACCATCAAAAGCCCCTGCGTTCTTGGCAGCGATAATCGTCAGGTCCTGATTGTTGCGGTACGGGCCGGCGTTCATGTTGCCTTGCTCATAACGAATCGAAGTGAACCGCTTGATACTGTTGCTGTGCAATTCCTTGGATATCTGCTTTTGCTGAGTGCTGGTCACCTGATTGCTCTGCCCGGCGATGAGGTCATATTGAATGACATTGCCGTATTGCAGATTATTGATCGAATCGACCGAACGCTGCACGCCGACGCCCCCAACAAGCAGTGCAAGTGCTCCGACGACGCCGATTATCGTGGTGATGGTACGAATCTTATAACGGAAAATGTTGCGCAAGGTGATCTTGTTCTTGAAGTTAAGCTTGCTCCAGAACCAATCAACCTTCTCCAAAGCGATGGAAGCCCCTCCTGTCGGAGGCTTCGGCGCAAGAAGCGCACTCGTTTTTTCCTTGAGCTGGCGGCTGGCCGCGATATAGGCCGGCAACACAGTGGCCGCGAAGGCAAGGATGAGCGCAACCACCGTGGCCACGACTCCAAGCCGCAGATGTGAGGACGGCACATCAAAGCCCGTGCTGTAGGCGTTATAGACGATCCGCGGCATACCCAATTGCCCTGCTGCGGCACCGATAATGCCGCCGGTCAAGCCAGCTATGAAACCGTAGGCGATGAACTTCTTCATCACATCCCAGTCCGAATAGCCGAACGCCTTGAGCGTGCCTGCACCCACACGTCCCTCGTCGACGAAACGCGTCATGGAGGTGAACGTCAGAAGAGCGGCTATCAGATACATGAATATAGGGAAAAGACCACCGAGCGAATCGATGATTTGGGAAATGGAATCATAGGCCACATATCCGGCACCGCCAGGAACATCGCGCCTTGAATCGATCGAGTAGGTAGGAAGCACAGACGTAGATTCGGACTGCGTCTGGGCTGCTGCCGAGGCGTTGCCGTAGGAAGCAGGAACAACGCTACTAGTGGAAGGCGCGGCTTGGGAATCGGAAGTCTGCGAGACTTCGGCATCACGGTTGTCGAGCGAATCGGCCAGCAGATCCTTTTCCTGTTGGACCTTTTTGTCATAATCACTTGAAATATGATTGGGCATATCGTCAAGGGCCTTGTAGCGCAAACGCGCAATATTATATGACGTGTAGGCGGCGAACGCCTTCGGAAGGACCACGCCATAGCCGTCGAGAGATCCCGAGCCTGAATCCGAAAGACCACGATTGACCGAACCGATGATTTCCACGGAATCGACCACACCGGTCACTTTATATTTAGTGCCTTTGAGCATGGTCCGTCCGTTCGGACCGGGTTTCTCCATGAAAGACACGGTGGAACCGACCGGATGCTTTTTGGCCTGCTGAGCATCGATCGCGATCTCATTGGCTTTCTTCGGCATCGAGCCGCTGCGCAAGGCGTAACTGGAAATACTGTGGGTACTCGAGAAAATACGCATGCTCTCATCGCGATGGCGAACGGCGACATCCTTGAAGAAGCCGTACTCGACCTTCGTGACCCCGGAGGCCTTTTTAATCGCTTTGATCTGCGAATCGTCGAAACCGGTTTTGCTGATCACAGAAATATCGGCAAGCTGGTGCTGTTCGAAATACTGGTCGGCCGTGTTGCGCATATCCGGTCCGGTCACATTCAGACCGACGAGGGCGAACGAACCCAGCGCCACCATGCACACGATCGAGATGAAGCAGCCCAGCGACTTGCCCAGCGAACGGCGGGTATCACGCCAAAGCATACGATGCGAAATCTTGTGTTTGCCGCTTGATTGGAAATTATCCCAAGCGCGGGCATGAAGCTTCGAGGACGCGGCTGCGACGACCGCGGAGGCGCCGAATGCGTGAGGCCGCGCGGGAATGGGCGGAAGCGTAGCGGAATTGTTGACACGTTGAGCCGGACGACGATTGGTCGACGGAGCCGAAACCGACCACGACAACGACCGCTCATCTTTCGGAGCATGGAAGGAGAAGGAATCGTTCGGTTTGCTGTACCGACGAGGCGCTCCCGACATTCCCTGCCCGGGCGAACGACGGTTTGTATGACCTCCGAACGACGATACCCGATTAGGACGGGGCAGCGGAACCGAACCGCCTGCGGGCTCACCACCACTGAGAACCCACGGATCATACTCCGCCCACGTATGCGTGGCATGAACCGGCTGCAACTGAGGCTGCGAAGACTGCGGGCGCGAAGATTGAGAATACGCTGATCGAGACTGCGACTGAGCCTGCTGCGCTCCCCACACGCTCTGCTGCCTTTGCGGCTGCTGCGTACGCTGCACATCCTGCTGCACCTTCACGGGCCGCTGGATGCGCTGCTGCGACTGCTGAGGCTGTTGCGCGTCCCGCCGCACCTGCGCGGACTGCTGAATGCGCTGCTGCGACTGCGGTTGCGGCAGAGGCAAAGGCTGAGGCTGAGGCACGCTCGCATCGGCCTGAGAAGCCCGATGAGCGACAAAGAAACGATGATGACTGGGCAGCGGAACCGAACCGCCGGCGGGTTCGCCACCGTCGAGAATCCACGGATCATACTCAGCCCAAGTATGCGTGGCATGAACCGGCTGCAACTGAGGCTGCGAAGATTGAGAATATGCTGATTGTGGCTGCGCAGATTGTGGACGGGCAGATTGCGGCTGCGACTGAGTCTGCTGCGCTCCCCACGCACTCTGCTGCCGGTGCGGTTGCTGGGTGCGCTGCACATCCTGCTGCACCTTCACAGGCCGCTGAACGCGCTGTTGCGACTGCTGCGGCCGTTGCGTTTGCTGCTGTTGCCGGGGCTGAGGCGCGTCCCTCCGCACCTGCGCGGGCTGCTGCGGCTGAGGCACACTCACCGCATCGGCCTGAGAAGTCTGATGCGCCACGATGGAATGATGACGTTTTGGCAACGGAACCGAACCGCCTGCGGGTTCGCCACCGTCGAGAGCCCACGGATCATACTCCGCCCACGTATGCGTGGCATGAACCGGCTGCAACTGAGGCTGCAAAGATTGCGGGCGCGAAGATTGAGAATGCACTGATTGAAGCTGCGACTTAGCCTGAACCGGCTGCGCCTGCTTGGCCTGAGTCGGCTGAACCTGCGCCGGCTGTTGCGCCTGAGCTTGAGCCGGCTGCTGAAGGTGGCTATGCGCCCGTTGCGTTGCCTGTTGCGTATCACGCGGCGCAAATTTGGGAAGTTCCTTGTGGTCTCGCGCGGAACCGTTGACATTCGCAGCTGCATGCCTAGGGAAAACAACGGTTTCGTCTAAATCGGAATTCGGCTTTCGCGATGGCGCCGACTGGAGCGGCAAGTGAGGAATAGTCAGCGTGACCTGAAATTCGGATTGCGAATCCTCGGTATCGTCCCCTTCTTCTCCGACTTCTGCTTGCGAGCCAGAACCGGCCTTCCAGTCACGTTGTGCCGAGAATTCCGATTTGGCGCTATTGTGCGAAGACCTGAAGCCTTGGGCGGTGGTATCGGCAAGCTCTACCTCGGCATCAGACGCATCCTTACTGGCGTTCCGGCCGGCGGCCGAACGCTGTGACATGACACTGTGCGGACTCAAGGATTGCAAAATCACCACTCCAATTGATCGACATTACAAGGATTAACATTGCGCTTGACCTCAGCGATACGCGAATCATGCATTCGTATAACGCGATTGGCCATAGGGGCAATGGCGGAATTATGGGTCACGATGATGACCGTGGCGCCGTTCTTTTGGCTCATGTCCTGAAGGATGTGCAGCACCTGCTTGCCGGTTTTGTAGTCAAGGGCACCGGTCGGTTCGTCGCATAGGAGGATTTTCGGCCTTTTCGCCACGGCGCGCGCGATGGCGACACGTTGCTGTTCGCCGCCGGAAAGCTGGGACGGGAAGTTGTTGCAACGGTCAGCGAGCCCGACGCTGGCCAACGCCTCCATGGGATCATTGGCGTACGGGACGATTTCGGAGGCCATCTCGACGTTCTCGAGTGCGGTCAGATTAGGAACCAGATTATAGAACTGGAAGACGAAGCCGACGTCGAGCCGCCGGTACTCGGTGAGTTGCTTGGCGTTATATTTGGCGATGTTCTCCCCATCAACAATCACATCGCCCTCATCGCAACTATCCATGCCGCCGATGACATTGAGCAATGTCGACTTGCCGGTGCCAGAGGCCCCAAGAATCATCACCAGCTCGCCCTGCGCGATGGAAAAAGTAACATCGTTATTTGCGACCAGCCTTTTGCCACCGGTATTGTATCGTTTAACCTCGTGGATTACATCGATATAACCCATCTCATTCCTCTCCCCAAAAAGCTTCAGTCTGTCCCTAAGTTTTATGACAAATATAACAAACAAAATTAATCATATCATTGCTGATCAAAAAAAATCTCTTCCTATAAAATAATTATTCTTTTGTGATATTATAATACACGCAATATAAAAAACATGGATTTCAAATCATGGCACTGCGATGCATTTCAGTGCACGCGCGACCAGGAAGAGAGAAAGATGAAAAAAACGAAACGAAATCCGATTAGAAGATTAATCGTTCTACTAACGACGGTAGTAACCTCGGCTTGTATGGTAGCAAGCCCGGCGATTGTTGCCAACGCCGATGAAACAGCGAGTCCAGCTGCCGAAAGCAGCCAAACACAAAGTGCTCAACCAGAGAACACCAATGCTGCTGGATCTTCGCAGACACCGAGTACCAGCACCCCTGTAGCGCCGAACAACAGTGGCAACAAACAGTCTGCGCAAATTCCTGCAACCAGTGGCTTGGCTTCGACTTCGAAAGAAACGACAACGCCCGCTTCCGGTGATGCCGCAAAGACAGACACAGCTTCGAAGGAAACAACCGACAAGACGCAGCCTCAGGGCAAAGACGCCAAGAACACTAAGCAGCAGGCGTCGCAGCCCGCAGCCCAAGGTAATGACACCACCGTGTCCTGCGGCACGCTCAAAGGCTGCTTCCCCGATCCGTCCTTCCGAGCTTACCTTGTCAAGTTCATCAATACCGAGCAGTACCCGAATCCTAAGCAACAAACCGGCTGGTTTTTGACCGGAAATCAAACGAAATCATTCGATGAGTTCCCTGTAACACAGGCATGGCTCGACTCGGTAACCAGCATTTCCAGCGATGGAATCCCACAGACGGGCTCTGCTGACCTTCCCGTGAGTATAAAAAGCATCGAAGGCATCAATCTTTTCCAGAACCTCAAATCCTTTAATATGGAATATGACACCTCCACTGCTCATGAGATCGCGGTTTCTTCTCCCGGCTTTTACGGGGTTGAAAGTCTAGACCCGATCACTTTAAACAACATGCCAAATCTGGAGACCTTGAAACTTCAGAACTTCACCGCTGCCATAGCGGACAGCTGCAAGAATCTCAAAGACTCCACAGCACCGAAACTGACCAATATCTATACCTATGATGTAGACCATGCCTTCTCCGATGCAAGCATGTTCTACGGTCTCCACAATGTTAAAACACTGTCATTGAGCAACACCGACGTCGGTCGAAACGGCGACTCGGACATCCAAGCTATTGTTGACCATTTCCCTGGTTTGGAAAGTTTGTCATTCAGCAATGCCTACAACCTGAAATCTCACCCGGACAGCGTGCTGATATTGAATAAACTAGAGCATTTGAAGTCATTCGGGTTCACAGCGCTGTTCCTTTATCAGAACCCGATTCTCAATAGAATCGCACAGCTTTCGAAGATCAATACCCTTGACCTGAGCTCCAACAGCATCTATAACGTTGAGTTTCTGTCAAAAATGAGCAATCTCGAGGCCCTAGATATCAGCGATAATCAGATAACCGATTTGCGGCCGCTCGCTGACGAGTCGTTGTCGAACCTCAACAAAGTTATAGCAACTCAAGAGATACCGCGAATAGCAGAGGTTTCCGTAATCGGAGCAGACGGGTCCGCCAGCTTCAGTTATGGCAACAACTACAACATCGACGGCTCAGTGCCCCACTTGAAGTCGGTGAATTACATTCGCGGCGGCGTCGCTATGTCACCCCTTCCGACGGACCTGTACCACAACGACACCACGAGCCACATCTTCACGGTGTCAAAGATCGATTCGAGCAGCAGCCAAGTCAGCTATACGCTCGGCGACAACATCGTCACCAAGAGCGGCAAGAACCTTGGATCTCTTGAAATCATCAACAATCAAGACTTCCACAATCCGCAGGCGACGTTTGATTTGCGCGGAGGCAGCACCCCGAATGGAAGCAGCCACACAACCAGGCCTAGGACGACACCATACGGCCAGAAACCGGCACAGATGTGGAATCCGGTAATGTTCAACGACGATGGCAGCAAGAACCCGAACATCACATTCGAAGGATGGGTCGGCTGCGCCACTCAGCGTTCAGTCAATCTGAACTATCTGGGCGAAGGTAGCGGTGAGCCGTATACGAACGAATGCACTTTCGAAAAGGCCGAACCTATAGACTATTCGAATACCGTGATGACGAAGGATTTGACACTCTTCGCCCTGTGGTCCACCGACAGCTACGATGTGACGTTCGATACTGGGCTCAAAGATGGGCCAGTCGTCAACAAACAGCATGTCCTTCGCTTCCAGCACGCCACAGACCCCGGTAAACTCGTCTACACAGACGCCTTGGGCGAATCACACGACTTGATCGGATGGTTTGCACCTGACGGCACCAAATATGATTTCGGCACGCAGGTGACAGGTCCAGTCACATTGAGCGCCAAGTGGAAAGGCATCACAACCATCCGCACGGTGACCTTCGACGCCAACGGCGGCAAGTTCGCTGACGGCAAGGCCACGCAGACTGTGAAGGTGAAGGACAACGAGACCGTGACCAAGCCCGCCAACCCGACCAAGGACGGCTACAAGTTCGACGGCTGGTTCGAAAACGGCTCCGAGACCGCGTTCGACTTCACCAAGCCGATCATCAAGAACGTCAGCCTGCAAGCCAAATGGACCGAAATCCACACGGTGACCTTCGACGCCAACGGTGGCAAGCTCGCCGACGGCACGAACAAGAAGACCGTCAAGGTGGAGGACGGCCAGACCACAACCAAGCCCGCCGACCCGACCAAGAGCGGCTACGCGTTTGACGGCTGGTTCGAGCAGGGTGCCGATACCGCGTTCGACTTCGACACGCCGATCACCGCCGACGTCAGCCTGCAAGCCAAATGGACCGCCACCTACAAGGTGACCTTCGCCCCGAACGGCGGCAAGCTCGCCGACGGCACCGTCGACCAGACCGTCAAGGAAGGCGATACCGCTAAGCAGCCTGCCGACCCGACCTGGACGCACCACAAGTTCGCCGGCTGGTTCGAAAACGGCTCCGCGTTCGACTTCACCACGCCGATCACCAAGGACGTCACCCTGCAAGCCCACTGGACCGAAATCACCCACACGGTGACCTTCGACCCGAACGGCGGCAAGCTCGCCGACGCAGCCACCCAGACCGTCAATGACGGCGACAAGGCGACCAAGCCCGCCGACCCGACCAATGACTGCTACACGTTCGCCGGCTGGTACGAAAACGGCTCCAAGACCGCGTTCGACTTCACCAAGCCGATCACCAAGGACGTCAACCTGCAAGCCCACTGGACCGCAAGCGACTGCACGGTGACCTTCGACGCCAACGGCGGCAAGTTCACCGACGGCACGAACAAGAAGACCGTCAAGGTGAATAAGGGCCAGACCACAACCCCGCTTGCCGACCCGACCCGCGACGGCTACGCGTTCGACGGCTGGTACGAACAGGGCGCCAATACCGCGTTCGACTTCACCAAGCCGATCACCAACAGCACCACCCTGCAAGCCAAATGGACAGTCACCCACACGGTGACCTTCGACGCCAACGGCGGCAAGCTCGCCGACGGCACCGTCGACCAGACCGTCAAGGAAGGCGACAAGGCGACCAAGCCCGCCGACCCGACCAATGACTGCTACACGTTCGCCGGCTGGTTCGAAAACGGCTCCAAGACCGCGTTCGACTTCACCAAGCCGATCACCAAGGACGTCAACCTGCAAGCCCACTGGACCGCAAGCGACTGCACGGTGACCTTCGACGCCAACGGCGGCAAGCTCGCCGACGGCACGAACAAGAAGACCGTCAAGGTGAATAAGGGCCAGACCACAACCCCGCTTGCCGACCCGACCCGCGACGGCTACGCGTTCGACGGCTGGTACGAACAGGGCGCCAATACCGCGTTCGACTTCACCAAGCCGATCACCAACAGCACCACCCTGCAAGCCCACTGGACCGTCACCTACACGGTGACCTTCGACGCCAACGGCGGCAAGCTCGCCGACGGCACCGTCGACCAGACCGTCAAGGAAGGCGACAAGGCGACCGAGCCCGAGGCCCCGACCCGCACCGGCTACACGTTCGCCGGCTGGTACAAGAAGGGTGCCACCTCGGCGTTCGACTTCACCAAGCCGATCACCGCGAACGTCAACCTCATCGCGCAGTGGAAGGCCATTCCCTACACGGTTCACTTCGACGCCAACGGCGGCAAGCTCGCCGACGGCACCGTCGACCAGACCGTCGACTACGGCAGCAAGGTGACCAATCCCGGCGACCCGACCCGCGACGGCTACACGTTCGCAGGCTGGACCACCGACCAGGAGGGAACCCAACCGTTCAACCTCAACACCGACACCGTTAAGGGCAAGACCACCCTCTACGCGCAGTGGAAGCTTAGCAGCGAGTACACGGTGAAGTTCGAGGCCAACGGCGGCACCTTCTCCGGCGGAACGACCGAGGAAATCATGACGGTCAAGTCCGGCGAAAAGGTGACCGCGCCTAAAGATCTGACTCCGAAGAGTGAGCATTACACCTTTAAGCGCTGGACTCTCAAGCAAGATGGCGGACGAGCCTATGACTTCGATTCGCCTGTCACCTCCGACCTCATCCTCTACGCACAGTGGAGTCATCATGGCGACCACGGAAACGGTGGTAACTCTGGTACTAGCGGCAGTAACGGTGCCAACGGCAACGGTGGTAACGGCAGTAACGGTGCCAACGGCAACAACAGTGGCGCCAACAACGGCAACACGAGTAACCGTCGCCGTTCCAGCCGCCACTATGCTTGGAGGCATCGCAGCAGTCATGCGAACGGAGTCAATCCGAACGCCACTGCTCCGGTTCCGGATTCGACGTCTCAGGATCAGGTCGTCACCCCGAAGGATAAGCAGAAGAAGCCCGCCAAGAAGCATAAGGTTCCTGTCTGCCCGTCCGGTTACGTACTGCGTCAGTCCGCTGACTTTGAGGATGCGGCCGGCAACGTCGAGATGGCAAAGATCAACCCGAAGTGCGTCCAGGCCAGCACCGTTTCCCAAGAGACCACACAGCACAGCTCATTCATGTGGCTCTGGTGGCTGCTGCTCCTGTTTGTACTGGTAATCGTGGCGATGTACACGTACCACCGTTACGAGAGGAACAAGGCAGAGAAGGAACAGCCGATAGGTTCACAGCACATAGCCTACTAAGCTGAGCACTAGGGATTTCTTCCCTATCTAAGTAAATGGCCGGTCGCCATAAAAAGTGGCCGGCCATTTACTATGTCAAAGCACCGAAACGCAGTACCGAGAAACACAGCCCAATTATGTGTGGGTTAAGCGTTGCGTACTGCGGTTTTTGATTGCAAGTGATCGAATATCCTTCGGCAAGTTGCTCGTTTTCGGTTGATGCGACGCAGACATTTGGCGTCTTCTTCCACCTCATAACGTCCAAACTCACAGCAACGATTGCAACCTGCCGAGGGGCTTGCCGTAGATCTCTATGTGGCAAATACAGACATGAACACCGTGGTGCCTTCGAATCCTCCTCAATAGATACCTCAATGTTCTCGTTATTCACTCGAAATAAGCCAGCAACGCCGCTAGTTGGCCCTAAGCAGCACTTGTGCTAATAAGTGTACACGGGCATGGAAACACGGTCTTTCACGTCAATTCTGACACCATCGAAGCCACCAATAAGCATTAGCTAACTAAGAATTCAAGAGAACTGGATACTTCCGGATGCTTGCCACATCGATGATGACTGTTCAGCCAACCAGCGAAACCAAAAACCTAAAGCACCGTGTCCTAGCTCGTAGCCTCGTAAATGGAAAACCGGACTTCTCAGCGTGAAAATTCGCCGGAAGAATGCCATGGAATCGGCGAGAAATTATAGCGTGCATGGCGCACCATAACGATGACCACTCCCCCCAACAGCACTCCAGCGGCCGTCAACAGGCTGTACAACAAGGCATCGCCAGGTGTCGATGAAGGAATATCTTCCGGAATCCGCCCTCGTTGAGCGGTAATGATGAGACGATGGGAATTGACACCGTACGGGGTGCAGGTCATCAATGTCAGCAGATCTTTACCTGGAACGACCTTATAAAGATGTGTGTCTTCAGGCAAAATAACATGGATGCCGGTGACGCGATAGCCCATCGTGTGCTGAAGCGTATCGACATAGATGATGTCGTGGATGCGCAGTTCGTCTAGACGCGTAAACATAGTAGCGCTAGCAAGCCCACGGTGCCCTGAGAGCACAGCGTTTGTGGATGCTCCTCCCACGGGCAGGCTAGTGCCGTAAAGATGGCCTACACCCTGCGCAAGCGCTGCATCCGAAGTTCCATGATAGATTGGCAACTTCACCGAAATCTTAGGAATCCTTATTGACCCCATAATGCCGTCGACGGTGTTGAGCCTAGCCTGATATTCCTTATCATTGGCCGATTGAAGGTCTTTATGAGAGTCGTCATCTGAAAAAGGATCGATTTTGTCACCCAGCAACAGCTGACCCGACTGTGCGATTTTAGCGTTGTATTGTCGGTCAGCGTTCAACTCGCCAACAACATTGCTCTGCGGCCATTTGCCGGCCGCACGCTTAGACATGGCAATGGCTTTGCTTTCCTGCTGATGGCTATAGACACGATTGATCGGTATCCACAGCACGGCGACAATAAGCGCCAACACAACAATATCATGGATAATCTGAATGACCATCCCGTAAACGTCTCTGTCGTCGTCTTTCAAGTTTGAGATGAAATCCCGAAACGCAGGGAAAGGATAGGAAGCAGTCGTATCATGAGAGACATTAGGGGCACAATTCTCCGTTGAATCGTTGCTATAGGGTGATGTTTCGGTCAATCTAACGCCATTCCTTATTAGCCGGAAAGTTTGAATAATGGACAATACTATGCCCAACGAGGATTTATATTCTGCAGAACCATATTAGTACATCAAACAATAAAACGCCTGCCGGAACAGGAATCAACCCATTCCAGCAGACGTAATATCCTTACCTTATCCCCTTATCATGAATGTCAAAATCTTAACATTCACTTGCGGGAATCGGCAATCACTTGGCCCTACGAGCGGCCTTGTGACGACGCTCAAGCACCGTGGTACCGACTGCTACCATTGCGAGTACAACGATTGCGAGCAAGACCAGTGCGATTCCAGCACTACCGGTAAGAGGCAGCTGAGAAACAGCGGTCACATTATTGACTGTGACGGTCTTATTAGGAGCATTATCACTTGCGGTAACAAGCTTCAAGTTCCAGTTATCATTCGAATTCTTGACGTACGCAGCACCTGCAGTATCCGCACCGACCGTAACAGTGAATTGCGGCAGGAACAGATTACGCACACCGGTGGCACCCTTTACTTGCTTGACGACATAGTCACCAGCATCAAGATCCTTGATGGTAATCTTGCCTTCATCACCCTTAGTAGTAGAAGGTGTCAGATTAGTCACCTTATCTTCCGGCTTGGTCGAACGCGAATAAACACCCGAGCCGTCAGCACCAGCTGCGAAATGAAGCGGTTCGCCCAAATCAGCGGCCTTGCTAGCGGAATTGTCAGCAGACTTGAACAGTTGGAACTCCGATCCAGTCAGTGCCACGCCCTTATCACCATACAGCTTGTTGAACAAATTGAAGTCATAAAGCTGAGTACCAACTTCAGAAGAGCTACCGTCGCCATCACCTGGACCGTTATTGTTATCTCCTCCGTTATCAGAGCTACCAGAACCTCCAGTACTTCCGTTGTTGCCGGAATTATTGTCGTTTCCGTTTCCATCACTATTCGGCTGCTTGTTGACACTATTGGAATATTGCAGCAACGCCTTATTCTTGACGTTCTTACGATCGCCATTCTTGGTATCGAACTTCATCCAATAAGAGATGAGAAGCTTTTGACCGTGCTTGTAATGTCCAACGAATGTATCATAGAAGTTGAAAAGAACACGATGCGAATATCCCTTGCTGGGTTCACCTGTTATAGCTGTGCCATCAACGTCACCGTTATAAATCTTGTATGTCCCCGAAGGAATAATCTCAGAGGTATCCGGATCCGGAGTGGTGTCACTCACATAGACAACTGTCTTGTGATCTGAATCATTGACATACGTCAACGGTTCAGTAGAATCATCCTTCACGTTGAACACATAATGGTCAAAACCGGTAGTCAGCGGCACTTGGGTCTTAATGTAGTACTGGATATAACCACCATTGGCATCCAAAGATGCTGAAGGGTCCACACGTTCCTTGAGAATGGTCGGCATATCAGCCTTCATGGCGACTTCACCCAATTTATTACCACCATTAGCAACATTGGCATAAGCCTTGGAATTGCCAGAGCCTGTATCTTCGAAAACAGCCGTACCAACAAGCATAGGAATGGAATCCGTTCTACCATTGGTGCTTCCGCCAGTCACATCTTCGATTGCATAAAGACCAGGCTGCTTGACAGAGAAGGTAAAGCTAGTATTGGTACTGCTCAGAGGAGCGCGCATACCCGAATTGGCTGTATGTGCATCAGCTGAGGCAGACGTGAACTTGGTAATGAAGTCAGTTTGCTTAGTCAATGACGTCACAAAATCACGAACTCCACCAGCCCACTGAGAGGTAGCATTATTGTTTGCAGTGGGATCATAAGAGGTCTCATCATCGTTCTTCGAATTATCAGTCGCCTTATAACCAAGATAATTCGAAGCCAACTCACCAACCGGGTTGTCCAAGGAATAATTGGAATCATGCGTGAAATCTTTGATACTCTTCAGTGCTGCCTTCGATCCATTGAGCACAGCCTGATCAGTATCAAGCATGAAACCTGTCAGATTGCCATTGCTGTCGACTGAAGCCGCCTTGTAGGTTCCCAGTCGAACTGCTGCAAAAGTATGACCAGACAGATTTTTTGCCTCAGCCATAACCTTGATGGTCGCCCCAACGTTCTTACCGGGATCAACCAAGGTAAGCGGAGTAGAGCCATCGTTGTCACCTTTGGTTGCCGAATCAGCGTTTGCAACGCCGAAAGGTGCCAAAGCGAGCAACGTGGCTGCGGAAACAACCGCTCCCACGAGTGCGCCAAGCTTTTTCTTCTTATTCATTTTCTTCCTTTACTTTTGTTTGGTTTACGTTACTCACAGAGCATCAGACCATTAAGGGCCAGACGCCGCTCCAAAGACAATTGCTATCAGCTTCTTCATCACACTCCCACGTACTCCTCTCCGCGAATCGATTTCATCGAATGCTTGAGTTGAGGGGCTTTATGCGTGAACTTGTAAAGCACGGCAAGCAGAACCACAAACAACAAACCGATAAGGACCCATCTCCATCCACCAGTCATCGGCAGATTACTAAGATGTGCTATATCGAGATTGCTCTCAACAGCCTTTGATTGATTGCCAGGTGCCGGTTGGACAGTATCGGTTACCTGTACCGAAACCTTGCCAGGCTCTACATCGTCAGGCATGCCAACCGTCCATTTACCATCCTCGACAGTGCCCTGAGAGGAACCGTTGGCTACCATCTCACCGGAGGTGCCATTCTTGTACTTGTACCAAGTAGCTACCACTTTTGAACCGTTCGGCACTGCTTCATCACCGTCCGGAGTAGCATGGCGCGCCGTGCCTGTAACAGAGTTCCACTTCGCTGAGGTAATGGTGACAACAGGCGCACGCATATCGATGATGGCCGGATGTTCCTTCGTGGTTGAAGTGACGGCAGACTGTGCAACTTCCGTATACTTACCCGTATCCTTATCCTTTTCGGACCTGGCCATCTGGGCCACAATACGATACTTCGTATACTTCTCAGACAACTTCTCCTTGCCACTGGCCTCTGGAGAACGATCTGGTTCAAGGAACTGTGTGGCATCAAGCTCAATCTTCCAATTACCATCCGCTGGTACGGAATCTTTTCCGCAAACAACACCTGCAGTCTTGGCGCTTTCATCCGTCGCACAAACCGTATGCGGATCATCGTTCGCACCGATTTCACTGACTGGATCGCCATTGTCCTTCAACGGCTGAGCATAAAGATGCACAGTCACATCACCCTTTGTATCGTCTTGCGTACCGGTGATAACGACTTTCTTGTGAGTCCCATCTGTATTAAGCAACCTGCCGTTAACTGTATGCGGAACAGTTAATCCAGTCATCTCACCATTGGCATCAATTGGGAAATCTGGCTTATTCGGCTTGCCTGGATCGACATGCACGGTAACGGAATTAGACCAATCAGATTCAGTGTGGTAATGGAACGGATCACTTTGCGTCGCACGATACGTAAACGTACGCTGTGCTTCGTCATAATCGTCTACATACCTGGTATCCGTCAGAGACCACTTTTTATCAGCCCCTACCGTGACCTTACCGATCACCGTAGCGTCATCGACATTGTCACTACCACTCTTCATGGAGTAGAGCGTCAACGTCGCACCAGGAATACCAGTACCAGAAATCGTACGAGAGATATGGCTAACAGTAGCTCCATCTTTAGGATCAAGAATGCTCGGAGCAACAGGCCTAGGAACGTCATACTTAAAGGAAGCTGAATTATTCGACCAACCTTTATCAATCAGCTTTTGCGCCTCAAGCTTCTTCATACCTTCAGTAACACCCTTGACAGACTTAGTATCATCAGGATTCCCGAGAGGATTGTAGGTATCAGGATTATCCGTACACTCGCTCGTGACACCATTAATGTTGGTAGTGGTCACCGGCCAACTAACCATCTTGAAGTAACCTGTCAGTTCCTTTTGGTCCTCCTTTGCTTTGAGGAAATTAATCGAACCATTGGAATTTTGTGCCGGAGCATACTTAAACGGATAATCCTTTGACTTTGATGTCGAATCAATCTTAATTCCGCCAGTAGCCGGATCCGTATCCAATGCCATAATATTCTGGCGTAATTGCTTAGGTACCACAAAGCCCTTATCGCTTGTCATTAAGTAATCCTGCACGGTCTTACCAATCGGTTTGTTGTTGGCATCGACTATGGCGATAGAACCACCTACAATCTTTCCATCACGAATCTCGCCATCTTTATGCTCATTCTCATAGCCACTATTGTTCTTGTCGTTGCTATTCCGAGCCGCATATTCAAACTGTCGGTTGTGTTTGTTGAGCTTATAAGAATTATCACCGTTAACATCCGATGAAAATTCTTTCCATGGATCACCTTCCCAGCTCGCCAGAGGATTCTGTGAACGATACTGTGCAGTAGGAGTCAAATCGGCAACTGGAACCCACTTATTTTCAGTATTTAGACCTAGCCATTGGAAATAATATCCGGAAACCTGTGCACACTTATGCTGCAGCTTACCGTTGTTGGCATACCAATCTCCAGACAAATTAAAACCATACGGATCGTTCGCCTTATCGTAAGCTGGGTCATACCACATATTCCAGAAAGTATTCGCCGGAGCAGTTCCAGGAGATTTCTGACCTTCCGGAGCACTGTTGAAACCATTATCCAAAGAAACGCCCCAATTCGACGAACCATTGGTCCAAGTCTGCGGGTAGTTACCAGACTTGACAGGATCACGAGTCAGAGGACCGTAGGCAAGCCTCGGACCTGCACAACCAGACGTATTCCCACATGCGTCATAGCCATAAACATTTGCATCCGCATGTTCTTTCTCGGCGTTTGCCTCATTGCCTTCCCCGGCAGCGAGATAATCGTCAGCATCCGGAGTATTAGCAATATCAATGGTATTGGTGCCATATGCCTTTGCTTTACCCTTCAAATACGTAAGCCTATCCTTACTACTCATACCTCTAAGCGACGAAATACTGGAAGGATCCTTATCTACTGTCACATAGACATGCTGAGTCCAAGGAATTCCACCCAAAGTACCATCATCAGGATCATCCTTATACGCAAGATCAGCCTTTATGGAAACAGTCAGATAATCGTATGCTCCTGAAGTCTTGTACGCAGTAATGGCGAAACGATCGTCATTGTCCCAAGCATTAGCCCAACGATGATTAGCCCCTTCAGAAAGAGCTGGCGAGTACTTCGCCATCCGCATCTCAGAGCCGTCACCGCGATAATCATAAATTACTGAAATATTGTTCTGATGCTGATTTGTGTTACTTGAACCGTCACGATTAGCATTTTCGTCCTGAAGGACATCGACATCACCATGCCCTACTCGAAGCATGAAGTCCATACGCAACTTATCCTGCAGGGTATCCATTCTTGAGTTGTAGTTCAGCATCTTGAACAGCTGCGGAGAATGGTCTACTGGAACAACCTTAATAGACTTAACCTGCGAGAAATCAGTGTACTTCGTATTATTCCTGTGCCCCGGCAGACTCTCACGTACGCGATAACTGTAGGTTCCAACCAGAAGCTTCGTATCAGTCATTGACCAATTGCCATGCTCATCGGCTTTAACATCCACCCCTTGAGTATAGGGATTCTTATTGTCACCCTCGAGCACCTGCTGGTCCTGAATCTTCGTGCCCCAGTTACCGTTCTTTTCGTCATCTCCGGGTGCGCTGAAGTTTCCAGATTCTCCAGAAATTCGATAGACTTCGAGGCTAGCACCTGGACGCGCATGACCTTCTAGTTTCGGTGCATAAGTATCGTAGACTTGGGTGCCATTGCTCGGAGAGTCGAGCGTAGGAGCATCCTTGACGGTATCATATCCGTAGAAAGCTGAGTCCACAGACCAACCCTTATCAAGCAATGTCTGAGCATCCTTCTGGTTCATGTTCTCAACAAGACCGAGAGTTTTGTTGGATGTATCTCGCGTGTAGCCCAACGGATTAAGGATATCTTGATCGGCCGTTGTATTGGCACTGGCACTGCAGCTGGCACCATCCTTAGTGCTGTCCGGCGTAGAGCTTACAGGCCATGTGACCAGCTTGAAATATCCGTTAAGATCCGGCTGTTTCTGACGCACTTCAGCAAAATCAATCTTACCGTACTCATGTTGAGCAGAGGACTCACGATTCGTGTCCGTTCGGCCTTCCGTCCATGTACCCCCACGGAAATCACCGGTATAGTAAGTATTGTTACCGATCTTTTTGCTGCCCATCTGCTTGTTGTTGTAAGCAGAATACTGACCTAGCTCGCCATCAGTAGGACTACCCATAGGGACCTGAGAACGATACTGGGCGTGAGGCGTCAAGCTCGTGACAGGCTGCCAGTTACCCTTCTTATCCAAACCGACCCACTGGAACCAATAGCCGGAAACCTGAGAACAGGGGTGACTCGTGCTACTACCATTACCGTTCGGATCATGGTCCTTTGGCAATGCCGGGTTCTTCCAGCCGATATTGAACACACTCATCGGGGCATAACCCTCATCTGCGTCATCGCCATAGCCAGTATCCGCCGCGGAGAATCCTTCGCGCAAATCGAGGCCCCAATTTGCAGACTGTCCCCTTACCTTCTTCGAAGTCTCGCCGTTGTTGCCTTTCCAACCGGTTTTGTTGTTGTTCAGAGGATCCCACCACGGCTTCACGAATCCATCAGTACCGGTAGCAAGACGTGGACCGTTGCAAGCTTGGTCAGCATCATCGCAAGCTGCTGAGCTATAAAGACGCACAGGATCACCGGCACTCACATTGAAAGCGTGCGCCGCTTCCATGGACTCGACATTAGGCTGACCAGGATCATTGCCCTGAACTGCATAAACATACAACGGTTCTTGCGTACCGCCAACAGCATTCGCATTAACATCTTGAGCGCTGTAGTTGAGCTTCGCCTTCACCGAAATAGAAACATCATCATAGATGGGATCGGAAATGACGTCGGCATCCGTACGAACGGGAGTGACCGAATGAATTGTGTAAACATTCTGATCATTGGTTGTCTCCGCCCAGACCGTAGTGCCCTTCTTACTGTTCTGAGTCTTCGTAAGAGGCACATAAGTCAAATTGCTCACCGCATCACCGGATTTGCCTGTCGGCGAAAACTTCATATGCAGATCGAGGTTTTCAGCATCTGCAGCCAGTTCGATCGAACCGCGAGGCACCCGCAAAACAAAGTCCATGCGCAACGCTCCACCCGGAACTTCAATACGACTGACGTAATTGAGCATCCTCGAAGACACGGGCTGAACTTTACCGAGAGTCACATTAGTTGAGGGAGCAGCAGTGCTACTATCCTGCGGTGCAGCGGGAGAAGTCTTTGTTTCTACCTTAGCCTTAGCATCGGCCACACAGGTGATGGACGAGGCATCGCCACACCACGAAAGTCCATCGGGATTGAGCGTCTGCGCCGCCATCAAATCAGCGACATAATCGGAATTCATTAACTCGTTGGGAATCACGACTTCAGCGTTGTCACCGTTGACGGCCTGCTTGGAAAGCGGGATAGGCTCGTGCGAGTTGCCATCGTTGATGACCGCATAGACATGCAACGCCTTGACCTCCGCCGGGTCAAGCGCACTGGTTTTCAACGCGATGGAAAGACTATCGTACGTCTGCCCTTTCGGAGTATCGAGCTTTTGAATAGTAAAGAAATCGCCCGCTGCCTTGCTCCACGCATCGCTCGCGGCCTTCAAAGCTGACTGGTCGGCGTCCTTGCCGCCCAGAGTATTGATATAGGTAATCCGGCGCATCATCGTCTGGCCGTTCGCGTCGGTACGATTACCGATGAACAGCTGCAACCCGCAGCGTCCCTCGCCGTCAGCTATCTTGTCGTCACCAGTTGCAAGGCCTACGCAATTCGGCTTGACATCTCCGCTGGCCACCTTCACGTCCATATTCATCTTCAGGCCGGTTTTGGTCCACTCAGATGAAGCATTATAGCCATTCAAAGAAATGAGAGAGGGCTTGTGAATCGCCTCAGTATCAACTCCAGTAGCTTTCACACTCGCTGTGGAATCATTCATCTCTTGACTAACCGACTGAGCGCTTGCACCTCCCACCATAAGAACTCCGGAAAGAGAAATTGCAATCACGGCAGCCATGCTCACCAAGTGGCTCAACGTATAACGTTTTTTATGTTGCACTGCTTTTTGAGACATAGTTCTAACTTCCTCTTAAACAATTGTTATTAACAATATCACATCGTGCTAACTTTTGGTAAAAAGGAATTACAACGAGATTGCCGAGACCCGTTTTTCGCTTCGCTTGGACTTGCGACAAGCCAAACAGGCATAGCCGAAAACGGCAAACAACGAAACAAGACTCACTGCCACACCGATTTTCATACCTGACACGACGTAATGCATGCGAACGGTATGCTTGCCTGCTTTGAGCGGAAGACTAATCAACGCCCCCGCCACCTTCTGGGTCTTTGCGGGCTTTCCGTCTACACTTACCTGCCATGAAGAATCAGAGATGATGGAAATTACCAGTTGTTCCACATGCTCGGCGTCGACCTTCATCGTCACATCACCGTTTGAAAAATGACTGATGTCAGGACGGTCACGCTTCAATATGTCAGTGGAACGTTTCAACTCGTCCAAGTTCAACTGATAAAACAGCGGGTTCAGCGAGCGCGGCGAGGAAGGATGCTTAGTGCGATAGGAGACATCCGCACTACCGTCGTGGTTTTGCGGAATATAGACAACGCCAGGCGCACCATACTTGGCATAAGGAATCCAAGCGTCTTTCAATGTCAGCACCGCACCACTGTCCAAAGTCTGTATTTCCCCGTAAACGGGACCTTTGCCGACTCCGGATAGATGGTATTGCGTAGAACCGTCGTGGCTGGAAGCCTTGAAAGGCAACGGCTCAAAGAGACGCACCTTCGAACCCGTCAGCTGGCTGAAAAGCTGATTCTGATAAACGAACGGATTAGTGTCGAGGACGTAAGAACCATCAGTAATACGCGCAATACGCGCAAGCTCGTCCGGTTTTTCTCTGGGCAAAACATGCAGAGCATCTTTGGAAGCCACAAAGGCAAAAGGCAACGCATAAGGATTGCGGTAGACGGATTTGCCACTGGCTCCAGGCAGCTTCGTCTTTTCAAGCCCCTCGATCGGGTAACGGGACAATACGTATTTGGACGCAAGCAATGAGTCCGCGCTCAGTATCGAAGTGTCGACCACGCTGATATTGATATCGTTCTGCGCATAACCGAGGTTCTCGAGCAACCTTTGCTCATCCGGGTTCGGATCGGAAGTATAGCCAACAATCGGCTTGTAGTCATATGCAAACCCCTCATCGAACATCCAGTTCAGATGTTTGTCGATATACCCCTGGCGGCGGGCGGAAGTCTGCGAGATACGGTACGTGCCATGGTCAGCATCTGTGACCGCCTTAATCTGGTTGACCTGCTCAGCCGCATAATTTTTGTATAGGGACGTGTTGGCGGTATAGTCCCCCGTTCCGGAAGACGAACGATAAAACAGGCATACATCACATCCAAGATCCGCCAGAACCGCCGCCACCAATACAACGCTTATGCCTGCGCGCACGGACCCCGCCGGGATTTTCCGACTTTCCACCACAAGGAAAACGACCACCACACCCGCAGATACGGTCAACAGCGCCATAAGAACGCCACGGACAGGATTGACCACTTCCAAAAGCACCAGCAGCACCAGGAAAACGGCAAATGCGACGTAGGTGTAGACACTACGACGCGAACGCACGTCACGCCAAGAACCATAGAACGCACCTGCGGCGGCAATCATCACGAACATCGCAAGATAGGCGAAGCGGTACAGGTAGCTGACCACCTGTTTCAAGAGGGAGAAAACGTAAAACAACGAACCTTCATGGAAGGCCAAAATGATGATGAACAGCACCCCTGCCACAGCAATTTTGGTGCGCCTGTTAATCTGGTCGGTAAACAGGAAACCGATAAATCCGAATAACGCGAGCGCACCGATAAACAGGGAGGCCGCACCTGAAACCGAATGCGAGCCGTGCACGAAACCTTGCAACTCGAATGTCCCGGCACCCAAGAAAGGCCACTGACGATCACCGAGATTGATCCGGCCTCTGCCTCGACCCAGCTGCAACGCGGTAGGCAACAGCACAAACGCGCTCAAACCGAGTCCCGCAACGCCAGAAAGCACAAAGCGACCAAGATTGTGCCAGATAACAGGGAGCACCTTGGCATGCCGCTCGTCGGAGAGCGCCACGGATTCGACCACATACCACATGACGATAAACAAGCCGTCGAGGACCGCCGTGTACCAATTGAACACAACGGCGAACGCGGTAGACAGGATCAGCAGCAGTGAACGATGACGATGAATGCAATAATAGACACCGAGTGCCATCAACGGCAGCATGTAGACGCCATCAAGCCACATGACATTGCGGCTTTGCTCAAGATTATATTGCATCAAAGCATAGCTGACAGAAAGAAGAACGGTGTACAGACGGTTGAGACGAGGCCCTAAACGATGCGTCAGATACACCGACATCGTCAGACCGGCGGTGCAGAGCTTCAGCAGCACCAAGATGTCGTAGAAGTCGTTCAGATGGACTTTCGAGAAGAAAACGACGAGCAGATTGAAAGGCGACATAAGGTAATAGGAGAAAACGGCGACGTTATTGCCGCCGAGGCCTTTGGAAAAGGTGTAGCCGATGCTGTTGTTCCCCGAAAGGACATCCTTCAGATAGGCGAAGAAGCTGAGATACTGCATATTCGCATCGTTGACAGCCAGCGTCTTCTGCCCGCCCCCGAAAGGAGCCACCGAAAGGATCGAAAAGACGACAACCAATATCGCCGCGACCAGCATGACAGTTGCGGGATAGACTATGGCAGCACTGTGGGCAGCCTTATAGACGATTCGTCCAAAAGGGGAAGCCGGACGCTTGGAATAAGTTTCGGGATGCCGGGCAGAAGGCTTTGAATTGCTCAATTCTTCTCCTTCCGCCCGGATAAAAAGCGGCCGTTAACGTCCTATTATTTGTCACTGATCACAATAACCAAATTCAACAATTACCGTTATAATTTAATACCTAGTGCATAGTTTCTGTCAAATCTATTGCAAGTTGTTAAAAATAAATAATCGAAAATATTGCATGGCGAAGCGGACTCGCGAAATCTCCTCACACACAAAACAACCCAAGAACACCTGCCAGCCCCGCCTCCCGGCAGCCGTTTGAGAACTGCAACCAGTGACAATGAGCCCCTATCGACGTCGCCCATTGACGAGAATCAAGAATTTCTGCTATTGCCGAAATTTGGTGAATCTCACATTTTTCCAAGCTTCACATTTTTATCGCCCTCATCCGCTGCGGCGCCAAGAACGAAAAACCGCCGACGGCGCGTCTGCGATACAAAGGAAGGCGCACAATTCCGACGATATTGAACAGAGCACTTCGAGAGAAAGCCGTAATGCGCGTTTTGTACCGTAACTATTTTATAAGTATTCTTAACGCGTTATAAGGTCAATTTATGGCGTGTCTCTCTCTTATATAAAAAAGTTCATTCTTTTGTAATTATTTTTTCAGGTAAGTCATCGCATAATAAGTGAATGACCAAAAATACGAATAATAACCCAATCGAATGGCTTAGACGCCTCACGCACGACGACTCCATCAATAAGATTTCACGATTGAGCAGGATTCCGTATACGACTTTGTATAAGCGTTTCAAATTGGACACGTTGACTACAGACGAGATTATCGCGATCGCCCGCGGTTACGGCATGAACCCAGTGGAAGCGTTGGTCCAGACCAACGTCATCGGCAAGGAAGAAGCGAGCGACGTTCGCGGAGACAACGCCCTGCGACTCAGCAGCATCAAAGACATCGCCGCTGAGATAGTCCGGCGCAGCACCCCCACAAGAGGCTCGGCAGGCAACGGCAACCCGTCAACGCAAGAAAACTCCGACGAGGACTAGGACCGGACACATCTCTTAATATTAGTACCTCTTAATATTGGCACCTCTTGATATTGGGGATCGCGCCCAAACCCGATCGCCGGCAAGCAAACGGATCCGGAAACGAAGCGACAGGCAGCAACCATCATCCACTGCGCAAAATTGGGGAATCGTGCAGCATTCGGCCGCAACAAGGCGATTGGGGGACCGATCGGAATCTGAATACCGCCCGGCAAGCGGGTAGCCTCCGGAAACTGAACATGCCGACAACAATCAGGCATACCGGCGGGAATCGGACATACCGACGGGGAATCGGGCAGTCTCCGGGAACCGGGCATACCGACGGGAATCAGACATACCGACGGAAATCGGACATACCGACGGAAATCGCGCAATATCCGGAACTCAGGCAATCACGGGACACCGGACAAATCTCCGAAAACTGAATAGCCTCCGAAACTCAGGCGGTTTCCAGAACTCAGGCGGTTCCCAGAACTCAGGCGGTTTCCAGAACTCAGGCGGTTTCCAGAAACCGGGAGCCCTCCGGAATCCGTGTACCTTCCGTGACTTGAGCATACGGTGAATAAGTCCGAACGGCCTCCGGAAACCGGCATAAGGTGAATAAGCAACCACGGCAACACGGAGGCACGGCCAATCCAGAGCCAAGCGGCCAATGGGCGAACCGGCGTCACCATCTCACCGCCGGTTCGCCGCCGGTTCGAATTCCATCGGCCCCGTACCCTTTTATACCTGTCTCTTACCTCTTATATCCGTAGGTGGCCTTCAAGCGGGGATGCCGCTAGGGCTGACAACGTCACCTGGCCTTTCGCACCTTCAGTTCCCAAGTTAAATTATGCTGACAACTGAATTATACAATTCTAAACGTTTTATATAAATTTTTTAAAATATTTTTTTCGATCCGTTTGCGTTTATCAAAAAAGCGTATAAACATTACCTTGCCTCATTGCATTACTTAAGAAATTTTACTCGCCTTTACGCAAAATTGAAGTTTCCTAAGTTTTCCAACGGTTTTCGGCCTATCATACAACGCTAATTTCTGACTAAAAAACGTGTTTACTATAAAAAATAAATATTAACCGAAAAATAATCAAACGTTTCATGCATTTTTTTCTCTTCCATTTTCACCTGAATTATCGGAAAATAAAAGCATGGAAGAAATTCGGCATAATCATATTGAATGGCTACGAGAAGTTACCCACGACGATTCCATCAACAGGATCGCGCAACAGGCTGGCATCCCCTATGCCACTTTGTACAAGCGCATCAAGTTAGGAAAACTGGCGACCGGTGAAATCATCGACATCGCCCGCAGCTATGGCATCAACCCCGTTGACGCGTTGGTGAAAACCGGCATTGTCAGCAATGAAGAAGCTTCTGGCGTGCGTGGAAACAACGCGCTGCGCTTGTGCAACATCAGCTCCATCGCGGAGGAGATCATTCGCCGCGACGCCGAGAAAAGTCATCTGAAGAACGACGACAGGCACAGGAGCAACATCGAGATCCAGACCGCGACAACAAAGGCAGCCTGAAATCAGCGCACGGGCTACAACACGAAAGCTCGCATTCCCCAACCCTGCGCCTCAAGCGCACCAGCACATTGCGTTAGCGCGCTTGCTGCCATTGACGGGTTGGCTATGACATAGAAGCGCAACATCAATCATCGCGGGTTGACGGCAATTGGTCGCCAACCCGCTTTCGTATACCGACGCACAAGCCTCGTAATCCAACAGCGGGGTCACCCAGATTTCTCTTTACGCACCAAACGTTCATTGCGCGAGACTCGATATTGCGTTTATCGTCTCCATCCGTTATCGTTGCATTCATGACATCACAAATTTCTTCTGCGGACAGCAGCAACGGCTCCGGGCTCTATCGTTCAGCCGCCGACTGTAACTCTCGTCTGCACACGATGATGTCTTGTATGACGATGTCTTGTTGCCGCTGAATCGTTCGATAATTTCGCCGCTATTTTCGTTTTTAAAGATTTATTCACCGATGGGCGTTCGATAGGTATTCGATATTCAATTATTTGAATAATTTATTTTGAATAATTTATACCGATTTTGCAAAATTGCGTATATGCCTCAACGGTAACGGTTTCATGGCGAAATCAGCAGACTTCTTCCACACCCCCCCTAAAACTGGCGATATTATACGGAATATCCGTGTTCAGAATTTCTTGAGCCCAACGAAAATACCGTTTAAGATTGCCAAGTCCATATTCATTCCATACATATATACATATTTTTATACAAAGTAATTATTTTATACAAAGTAATTATTTTATACAAAGTAATTATTTTATACAAAGTAATTGAGAGGAACGTCATGAACGAAATCACATGGAACTGGCTGGCGCTCGGCGTCACCGTTCTGCTGTTCGCCGGCCTCGCCGTGCTGAGCCGCACGAAAAAGGCCGGGTTCAGCGCACGCGTCATCATCGCCACCGTGCTCGGCATCGTGATGGGGCTGATTTTCAAGGGCCACACCGACTACGTCGCCGCGTTCGGCACTGTCTGGTCGAACGCCATCGGAGCCATCGTCGTGCCTTTGCTGCTCTTCAGCGTCATCGCCAGCATCACCAACCTCGGCTCATCGCTGCGGCTGAAGAACATCGGCGTGAAAACCGTGGTATTCCTGCTGCTGAACACACTGACCGCCTCGCTCGTCACGCTCGGACTCGCGCTGGCGTTCGGCGTCGGCAAGGGCTTCAACGCCGCGATGCCTCAGCACTACCAAGCCAAACACGTGCCGCAGGTGCTCGATACCATCGTCGGGCTCTTCCCCTCGAATCTCGTCGCCAACTGGGCCGCCAACCAGGTCGTGCCAGTCGTCATCTTCGCCATCCTCGTCGGCCTAGCATACAACGCCGCCGCATCGACGCCTAAAGGCGAGGCCGCTGTGAAGCCATTCAAAATCTTCGTGGACGCCGGCAACGTCGTGCTCTCCAAAGCCACGCAGATCGTCGTCGGTTTCACGCCTTACGCGGTTCTCGCGCTGATCGCCGCCGCTATCTCGAAGAGCAATCTCGTCGCGCTGCTGCCGCTGCTGCTCGTGCTGGTCGTGGCCTACATCGCCATCGCGCTGCAGATGTTCGTGGTGCAACCTGCCATTCTTGGCGTTACGACTCGCACCAACCCGCTGCGCTTCTTCAAGTTCTTCTGGCCCGCCGGCGTCGTCGCGTTTACTTCCGAGTCCAGCATCGGCACCATTCCGGTGACTGTGCGCCAGCTACGCAAGGGCGGCGTGCCCGATGACATCGCCTCGTTCGTCGCCTCGCTGGGTGCGAATCTGGGTATGCCGGGATGCGCTGGTGTGTGGCCTACGCTGCTCGCGGTATTCGCCGTTAACTCGCTCAACATGCATTACACTCCATTGCAGTATCTGATGCTCGTCGCCCTGACCCTGCTGGTTTCGATCGGCACCGTCGGCGTGCCCGGCACCGCCACCATCACCGCCACATCGCTGTTCGCGGCCACCGGCCTGCCGATCGCCTTCATCGCCATCTCCCAGCCGATTTCGCAGATCGTGGACATGGGACGCACCGCCCTCAACGTGGCCGGAGCCTCCAACACCGCCTTCGTCGTCGCCGCAACCGAACATCAGCTCGACCGTGACCTCTACGACGGCCGCAAGGAGTTTACCGACTCGGATCTGGATACGGATGGTTTGGATACGGACGCCGAACAGGATTCCGCCACCAATCAGGATTCCGCCACCGCCAAGCCGCTTGCAGCAAGTGATACGGCTGTAGCGAGCGCCAAAGCAACTGCGGGCGCAAACGCTTCCATACAACTCAACGCATCCCAGAACGGCTCCAACACACAGGCAGGCTCCAATACGCGGGCAGATTCCAACGCCAACTCAACAACAGATGCTGCAAGTGCCGCTCGAACCTCAGCTGCAACGGCTAGTCCATTGCATCTCTCCTCTGCCAGCAACCTGCTGAGCTTCTCCCCGTCCGCCGCCCTGGACGGCCAAGGCGACGACATGTGCGGCCTGCGACCCTCCGGGAATCAAAGCAACGGCAAAACCGAATAATCCAGAATAATCTACAGGTCATTCCGCAAGCTCGTTCCATAGACCGGCTCCGCAAGCCAGCTCCACGAGCCAGCTCCTCTCAACGGTAAAAGCCGTATCGAGACGCATATTTCAGCGCCATCGATACGGCTTTTATACTCGCCATTTTCAATGAATCTTGCCAATTCAAACAATCGACAGCGAGACAAACGTTACTCAGCCATGAGGTTGGGTTTCGGGAGGAATCACCGACTTGTAAGGCTTGCCCTTGAACTCCTTGGCATAGGCGTCCTTCGCGGCCTGCAGAAGCTCGGGGTCGGTCAGGGCATCATAGGCGGTCAACGCAATCGTCTTGGCGGCCTGCACGAGTCCCTTATGCGCCACACTGGACTGGCCATTAGCCACCCACTGCCAGGAATGCGCCGGAGTGCCAAGCGGCTCGAAACCACCGTAATACTGCGCGGTCGGGGTGCACCAGCTTACGTCGCCAACGTCGGTGGATGCCTGGCCCTTTGTATCGGTGGTGTAGATCAGCGGGAACTTCGGCAGGGCCATGCTGGAATGGGCCATCTTGCTTGCTTCCTCATCGCTCAGCTCCGGATTTGCGGCTTTCAACTGCTCGGCAAGCGGACCCTCGAAGCCCTTAGGATTGTTGGCCTGAATCCTGCCCTCGAACTCGAGCTCTTCGTCAGTGAGCTGCAACGGGCCGACCAAGTCGAGATTACGATCCATATCCTCGCTCAGCGGGTGGTTCGGCACATAGTTGGCGCAGGCAGAATCGAAGTCGATCGACAGATCGGTATCCGTCATCATCGCGGCGCCTTTGGCAATCTTGACCACGCGGTCGTAGATCTCCTTGGCCTGATCCAGGAACGGGGCGCGCACGAAGAAGTAGAGCGTCGCCGTGGGATGCACGACGTTCGCGGACTCGCCGCCCGCATCAAGATAGGCGTAGTGGATGCGCGCGGCGTCGATGATGTGCTCGCGCAGGAACTGCACACCCACCGTCATCAGCGTGGCAGCATCGAGCGCATCGCGCCCCCGTTCAGGAGCAGCGGCGGCATGGGCGGCGACACCCTTGAAGCTGAAATTGGCCTGCATTACGGCAAGCCCTGAACCACCGGCGACGGCAGTGGTGCTGGCGGGATGCCAGGTAAAGGCCGCATCCACGCCATCGAAGACGCCCGCACGAGCCATGAACGCCTTGCCATAACCGCTCTCCTCGGCAGGGCAGCCGAAAAGCTTGAGCGTTCCCTTAAGATGCTTTTCTTCCATCAGCGTCTTCAGCGCGACGGCGGCACCCAGCGCACCCGTACCGAGCACGTTGTGGCCGCACCCCTGGCCGGGAGCACCCGGGACGAGTGGCTTGCGCTCGGGGTTGCCGGCCTCTTGACTCAGGTTGTCAAGCGCGTCGTATTCGGCGGTGATGCCGATGACCGGCTTGCCCGATCCGTACGTGGCAATGTAGGCATAATCCATACCGGCCACGCCCTTTTGGATGTCAAAGCCTTCCTTTTCAAGCACTTTATAATGCTGTTCGACGGACTTCGGCACGGTGAAACGCGTTTCGGGTGTCTCCCAGATGCGGTCCGACGCCTCGATGAACTCGTCTTTCTTCGCGTCGACGATGTCCATGATTCGCTGCTTGTTGCTATCAATTGCCATAGAAACGCTTCCTTTCGGGACCTTGGTATATCTCTATGAGATGGCATTGCGCCGCATCCGCGAGTACGAACCGAGCCTCCCTGGCGTCGCCATCATCGATTATCCCTCACGATCTATTCTTGCACCATAGCGCGTTTGTCCAAGGAGCGCGACCATATGAAGGAATGGGAGGATGCTCGATTTGCAGCCAACAAGACCGGATCGGATTCCACACACAGCGATTCAACGGCATCCGCGCAACAAATGGGAATAACCAATACGATCACCATGGAATCATCAAGGTCCAAGCGCATCTGCTCGCCGAAATGCCGAGCAGCTTCCGCAAAGCTTGACCGCCGATGCCGCAAAGCTATGCCAAGCGGGGATAATTGCGGGGGAGAGCCCAAACGCTGCGCCACATGCGAATCGGAGTAGCGGAAGATGGATCCACCGCATGCCAGAGTGTCCGCCCGAAGTCGCACTTTCCCGGCGCCACTGTCACAAAAGCGCACCCTAGCTCTCCCAACATGCACTTTTCAAACACCGCCGTCACAAACATGCACCCTGCGCCCTCCAACATGCACTTTCCCGGCGCTCCCGTCACAAAAGTGCAACTTAACCCTTCCAACATGCACTTTCCAAACACCACCGTCACAAACATGCACCCTGCGCCCTCTAACATGCACTTTCCCGGCGCCACTGTCACAAAAGCGCACCCCAGCCCTCCCAGCATGCACTTTCCAAACACCACCGTCACAAACATGCACCCCACACCCACCAACACGCACATTCCAGACGCCACCGTCACAAACATGCAACTTAACGCACCCAAAGTGCACGTTTCCAACACCGCCGTCACAAACGTGCGCACCCGGCTCCCAGCATGCACTTTCCAAACACCACCGTCACAAACATGCAACTTAACGCACCCAAAGTGCACGTTTCCGACGCCGCCGTCACAAACATGCACCCCAGCCATCCCAGCATGCACCTTTCAGACGCCACCGCCACAAACATGCAACTTAACGCACCCAAAGTGCACTTTTCAGACGCAACCACGGCAAGCGCACATCGATGGGTCTAAGCCGAACCAAGCATGTGCGGCTGTTGTCATTACCTATGCAAGAGACCGCCCCGGGAGGAATCGTTTCCCGGGGCGGTCTCATCATTCAACTGGGCTCTACATCACTGCGAATCAGCCCGTATGAGCATGAACCAGCAACTTCAGCTCAGTCGCGCCTGCGCAACGCGGTGAGAGCAGCAGCAGCAGCAAAAGCCATGAAAGCCACAAGCGAGACAGCTGCGACATTGGAACCGGTATTCGCGAGCTTCTTGCCGGTATTGTTTCCGTCAGTCTTTTTAGCAGGATCATTCTTGGCGTTATTGGTCTTGATGAAATCAGCCTGCTTGCCAATCTTCTTCAGGCCTTGCTCGGCGGTCTTCAGATTGGCGTCAAGAGTCCGGTAGTCAGGCTCAGCACGGGTGACCGACTCGAGAGCAGCCTTACCGGCGGAGCGAGCCGCATCGAACGGCTTCCAAGATTCAGCGGTGTAATCAGCTTGCTTGAAGTTGCTGTAAGCATAGTTCACATCTTCCTGCAGAATGCTCCTCCAGCCGGCAGTGCTGATCTCCAACTGATCGAATGCGGTCTCGATTGCCTTCACGTCCGCATCAATGGCATCCTGATCGAGGAAGTTCGAAGTGCCTGCCGCCTCGGCAAGATCGGCGCGGCCTTGAGCGATGGCCTTATCATAAGCGGCCAAGCTCTCTGCGGTATAGCGGTCCCGCAGGAGATACGGCGCGTTGTTGATCCACATTTCAAGAGCGTAGGTATCAAGCTTAACGGGATTGGGATTAACCGGATCCTGATGAATCGGGGTCTCCATCTTCACCGCAGCGTTATAGGCGTCGGAAAGCTCGGTCATGGCGTTGGTGACGCTATCGGATGTCGCATTCTCATCGTTGTAAACACTCTGGGCAGCGGCCAACTTACCCTCCACGCCAGAGGCATCCCAATTCGGATACTGAGTCTTGTTCTTCTGAGCTTCCAGCGTGCTGTTGATAACAAGTTGCAGCTCTGCCTTCAAACTGTCGACGGTCTCATGAATCGTGGTATCACTGGTATCTCCAGCTTCCTCATAATCAGACCGAATGCTATTGAGCATGCCGGTTTCAGCATCCACCTCATCCTGAGAAGTCGGATTATTAAACAAATCGAGCGCTTCATTATAGAAATCAGCGGTCTCGGGGTTGGTATCCAAACCTGCCGCACGGAAAGCATCCAACGCGGCCTTCAAAGCGGAGGTATCAACCGCATTTTGCACTGATGACTTGGCTGCCTGCGGTGCAGATTTGGCCGACTGCGGGACCTGGGCCTCAGGCCGGACAGGAGTTTGGGCCTGAACCGGCGCCTTCTGAGGTTCCGCAGCCTTCTTGGTCTGAGCGGCTGTCGCATCGACCTTCACCTGGGCGGTCCGCAAATCGGCCTTGGCAACAGAAGCAGCGGCCGCTTCCGGCTCCTTTACGGTGACCGCGACGCCCTTCTTAGCCTGATCCGCAGAGGCAGCAACGGCAACAGCTGTCACGGGCTGATTTTCCGTGGACGTTTCAGCGGCATTGCCCACACTTGCTCCGGAGAACAGCATACATACGGTGGCCGTAAGCGCCACTCCACCTTTGAGTAATTGCGAATAAGCCATTTCATCCTTCTTCCCGTTTCCGCCTGTTGAGTTGAAGTTCCTTGGAACTTTACCCAACAAATTTATATATATTTCGTCTACTGCAATGCACAACGCCAACAATATCGTTGGTATAAATCTCATATCGAACAACTTTTGTATATTCTGGAAAACAACAATCGTTTACCCAAAAGCCATCGATATGTTATACATTGTATCACAATGCTGGACTGTATTCAATCCATCGCGACCAAGCTCGTATCAAGCAATCGGATGCGTAAACCGCGGTTGCGTCACTTCCGTACCGCGGCAATCCGCCACTTCAAAAACAAGCAGCCGACGATGACGCCAAAATCGTATTGTCCACCGAGACGAATGTCGAGGAAATGGCGTCATTGCAACCAAAACGCTTGCAAAACGAGGTGATATAGCCGGGCAGCAACAAAGCAGCACAGCCGAATAGCAACAAGCCGACGACTGCGATAAAGACAACCGAAATCGCGCATTTCCACACGACCGACCCGAAGCTCGCGTCCAACTTGGAAACCCACGCACACCGCATCGCACCGACGGCTCGTGCGCAGATCCCCACGACGGGAAAACGTGGAGCCGCCGAAACCGTTGGCACCGGACTTGCAATAGTCGCCGAACAGCCGGGCAAGGTTCATGGCATACACAAACAGCGCCGGCAGAAGCCATACGATGACAAAGCGCATAATGGCCGAAATACCGGGAACCCAAAAGCCCACACGCACACTACGCCGACGGCCGTGCGCAGATTTCCGCGACGGGAAGGCGGGGGAACCGCCGAGACCGTTGGCACTGGACTTGCAATAGTCGCCGAACGGCCGGGCAAGGTTCACGCCATGCACGAACAGTGCCGCCAGAAGCCACACGGCAACAAAGCGCGCGATAGCCAAAATACCAGAAAACACCTTAAACCCGATAATCCCCGAAGGCTCGAGTATTTGACGGCAAAGCGTGCGATGGCCAAAATACCGGAAAGCATCTTGAATCCGATGAACTCCTGCAGATTCAGGTATTTGGCAGCAAAGCACTTGCAAGCGGCAACAACGCTCTTGCCTTCCTCACCGCGTTTCGGCATGGATACGGCATCTGCCACCTCAGTCGAATCGGATCGAACTCGCGCCTTCTCGCCATGTATCCTCGCCCTCTTCTGCAGTCGCGTACATGGTCTCGCTCACCTCATCCCTGGCCACCCCGCTTGCCAAGCGCCTTCGCCACGCGCCTGTTGGCCGAGGCATTGCGGAAATAACCCGCGATAAACGAACCCAAACCACGGAAAGTACGGCCGTTCGCTATCTCGACGACGGCCCCGACCATCGCCGAATCAACCAAACCCCGCGCCATTTTGCATATCGCACGCGGCGGCATATTCAGCACGAAGAGGATGCTGAGGTCGGGTTGGCCAGTCTTCTGGCGAATTTTGACCTCACGCTTTGCAAGCGTCTTGGCGATGGTTCGAGCCACAAAGCCGCGCGAATCCGCCCACGAGGAAATCGGGTCGTTCTCGCCGAAAACGGTTGGTTCGCCGGACGCGGCAACGCTGTGACCGAAGAGAGCCGTCATCTCGCTGTCGGAGACTTCCTTGATCTGCCCTTTGAGATAGTGGCCAAGAGCCGGGTTCGGCGGGCACAAATCGCTATCACCCTGAACCATCTGGGTGACAGAAAGCGGCAAATGCTCCACGCTGTCGCCAACCAGAATCTCACGCATGCCGGTCTCGGTTTTCCATTGTCCGGTAACGACATCGTAATGGCGGAATGTATAGCGATCGAAGGGAATCGTGACCGTCTTGGTCTCGTGCGCGCCGAGGAAGACCTTCTTGAAGCCCTTGAGCTCACGGTCGGGACGCATCGCGCCACCACGAGGCCCGCGGACATACATCTGGGCGACGGTGGCACCGGCGACATCCGAATCGTTGGTTACGGTGAACGCGATGCCGTTCTCGTCGCCGGCCAGACCGGAATAAGTGAACGAGCTGTAACTCAGACCGTAACCGAACGGGAAGCGCACCGGCACCCCGGCCGTTTCGTAGTAACGGTAACCGACGAACGGACCTTCGCGATAGATCGAATCGCGGCCGGGGGACGGGTACCAGCCGCAACTGGGGACGTCTTCGTATTTGAGCGGCCAGGTTTCAGCAAGGTGACCGGAAGGATTGACCCTGCCGGTAAGCACACGGGCGGCAGCGGAAGCACCAGCCTGGCCACAAAGCCCTATATAAAGGAGTGCGGCAACGCTGTCGAGCCACGGCAGCTCAACGGGGGAACCGGCAACGAGCACGATGACCACGGGCTTGCCGGTGGACGCCAACGCCTCCACCAGTTCGTTCTGGCACTCGGGGAGGGCCATAGTGGAGCGGTCGAGACCTTCGGATTCGCTGCGCTCGTCAATACCGATGACGGCAAGCACCACGTCGGTGTCATCGGCTGCGGCCAACGTTATGGCACCATCAATCAGCACGCCGTTCTTGCCGCCGTGACGCTCATAGCCCTGCCGATAGCCCGCAACTTCCACACCGTCGATCTTCTTGAGCTCGTCAAGCAGGTTTTCTTCCTGCGTTGCATTGACTTTGGCGGAACCGGAACCTTGATATCGTGCGGTTTTCGCCATGTCACCGATGACTGCGACACGAGTGCCGGGTTTCAGAGGCAGCACACGTGAGGCGGACGGCTGAGAGTCCGTCTCGGCTATATGGCAGAGCTTGTTTACAGACTCCGATCGTACGGCCGCAGTGTTGCCGGGTGAAGTCGCATGAACCTGACCGCCGAAATCAAGTACCGAGCACGCAACGTCGCCATCGCTGCTTCGCGCCCTCGATACGACATCGTTTTTCAGCAGTACGGCCGTATTCTCAGCCACATAACGGGCGACCTTATGGTGCTGCCGGGCAACCGTGTCGTCGAGCAAATCACCACGGCCGACTCCTGCGAAATGCGTCCGTTTGGCAAGTTTGGCGACCTCACCGGCACGAGCGTCGATATCCGCCTCGGAAAGCGTTCCGGCCTTCACCGCGGCAACCAGCTCACGCACGGAAGTGTAACCGGGAGAAGGCATCTCGAGCGTTCCGCCGGCCTTCACCGCGGCGAGAGCGGAATTGGAACCGCCCCAATCCGAGATGACCGCGCCATCGAAACCCCACTCCTGACGCAGGATTTCGGTGAGCAGATGCTTGTTTTCGTGAGAATACGTGCCGTTGACCTGATTGTACGACGTCATGATGGCCCAGGGATGCGCCTGACGGACCATAATCTCGAAACCGGTCAGGTACAGCTCGCGCAACGTCCGTTCGTCGACCACGGAATTGGAAGCCTGACGCCGCAACTCCTGGCTGTTAACCGCGAAATGTTTCGGGCACGCGGCCACGCCATTGCTCTGAATACCTTTGACCAGGCCCGCCGCCATGCGCCCGGCGACCTGAGGGTCCTCGGAATAGTACTCGAAATTGCGGCCGCAAAGCGGGTTGCGTTTGATATTCAGACCAGGACCAAGCAGCACGTTGACACCGAGGTCGTGAGCCTCGCGCCCCAGAGCCTTACCCAGAACTTCCGCGAGCGCGGGATCCCAGGAATTGGCCACCGTGCCGGCTGTCGGGAAACAGGTGGCGGGCTTGGACACACCGATGCCCAAGTGGTCGCCCACGCCAAGTTGGCAGCGCACCCCGTTGGGGCCGTCGCTCATCGCAAAGCTCGGAATTCCGGCCCGCTCATTGCCGCGCGAAGTCCACTCCGACGCGCCGGAAAGCAATGCCGCCTTCTCGGTAACCGAAAACTCTTCGAATTTCACGATCGCTCCTTATGCCAAATACCAATGTTGCCGTCTCAGCATCCCCGACGAGGCAAGGCCTCACGCGGTGCGATCAGTCGCATGCCTATGCCACGCCACACGGTTCGCGTCGGGGCCGGCCCATCGAGCGCACGACCCACCCGTATCGGGCGACCCATCCATATCGAGCGCCCGGCCCTTTCCGATGGACGAAGTTGCCTGCGTACCGTAGCCGCCATTCAGGATAAGGTTATCCATATCGCTGCCCTTGAACGAAATCTTGATGTTGCGTGAAGCGCAAGCGAAGGCGGCGGAAATCTTCCCATGCCAACATTGAACGGGTTACAATGGACTTCGACGGCGTTCTTGCCAGGACGAGAACCTGCGTTCTTAACCGTCACCCCGAAACTGACCTTGCCGCGCTCGCGGCTATTCCTGCCCATCCTTTGCTCGCATTTCGCACACTTTTCTAACATCAGCGTCAAAAACATGCGTCCCAGAACAGCCAACCCGCACGTTTCTGACGGCAGCGCCAAAAACATGCACCTTACTCAGGATAAATTGCACTTTCCCGACACCAGCGTCACAAACATGCACCCTTGACCAGCCAACCCGCACGTTTCTGACGGCAGCGCCAAAAACATGCACCTTACTCAGGATAAATTGCACTTTCCCGACACCAGCGTCACAAACATGCACCCTTGACCAGCCAACCCGCACGTTTCTGACACCAGCGTCACAAACATGCACCTTACTCAGGATAAATTGCATGTTTCTGACGGCAGCGTCCCAAATACGCACCTTGATGTTCCCCACGGCATCGCCATTCATCAGGACATTGTGAATACCATCCCAGCACACCTGATTTTGTGGACAAGTGGTCACTGGCATCTTCAAACTTGTGGACAAGTCAGCCGCGACACGCCCGGGATTGTGGATAACCCCAAGCATCCGACCACAGTTGCCCGCACAGCTTTCCTGTCGAGCACTTATCGCCTAGCGTCGGTTCTATGAGACGCAATCAGGAAATAGAGCAGATAGCCGATGACGCCCAGCAATGCCAACGCTACTTCTTCGGCGTAACAGCAAACCAGAAGAGGTCCATGCGCAAACGCTGGCTTGCCCACGAATACGTCCGCTTATACCCGAATGTCTATGCACGAAGCGAGTACTATAACAAGCTCAACCCACGAGAACGCGCCCTACACCTAATCCGCGCTCTAGCAGCCAAATATCCCCAAAAAGTATTCGGCGCGATGAGTGCCGCACTGATACTGGGGCTTGAATGCCCTGGGTACAACGATAGATTGGGACATGTGCAAATCGCTGCGGACACTTCAATACCACCTCGCCCATCAGGCACGATCGAGAAGATATACGTGCACCCGCTAACATTCATCGTCCATGACGGAATCCGTATCACCCCTCCAGAACGAACGCTGGTAGATTGCGGCTTGCGATATTCCTATATGCAATCTCTGGGAATTTTCGACTCCGCATTGCGTTTCGGAATGACAACACGAAAAGACATCGCTGACACGTGTTCCGGGTTGCGTAAAGACTGCTCACCAATACAGAAGCTTCTGCGTGACGCGGATGAGAAAAGCGAGAACGGCGGCGAATCATTGTGCCGCGCAACAATACTCGAAGCCGGACTTGCACGACCCGAGCTGCAACACGAATTCCGCGACCCGGCCAATCGAAAGCATATTTTCCGCACCGATTTCCTCTGGACATGTGACCACAAAACAGTGGTCCTGGAATACGACGGCATGGAAAAATACACAAACCAGCATATGACAAACGGGCATGACACACGGCGAGTGGTTTACGACGAGCGCAACCGCGAAGATGCGTTGCGCCGTGCTGGAGTAACCGCCATTCTGCGTACGGATTACGAAGAGCTCAGACGGCCGCAGACTCTCATCCAGAAGCTTCTCAACAACGGGGTGCCGATGGGAAAGGCTCTTTGGTGAATCAGACAAGCCTCGTTGCGACACTTCAGGCCGTATAGCTTCCTGCCCCAACTGCAAACGCGCATTTTTCCGACAGTAGCGTCACAAACATGCACTTTAGACACGGCAGCCTGCATCTTCCCGACACCACCGTTGGAAACATACACTTTGCTTGAGGCAACCTGCACCTTTCAGACATTACCGCCGGAAACATGCACCCTACTCGAGATAACCCGCACCCTTTTGACACCACCGCCAGAAACACGCACTTTAGACACGGCAAAATACACCTTTCAGACATTACCGTCGGAAACATGCACTCTACCCGAGCCAACCCGCACCTTTCCGACAGTAGCGTCATAAACACGCGCCCTACCCGAGGCAACCCGCACCTTTCAGACATTACCGTCGGAAATATGCACCCTACCCGGGCTAACCCGCACTTTTTTGACACCACCGCCAGAAACAAGCACTTTACTTGAGGTAGCCTGCACTTTTTGACATTACCGTCAGAAACATGCACCCTACTCGGACTAACCCGCATCTTTTTGACATTACCGCCGGAAACATGCACTCCACTCGAGCCAACCCGCACCTTCCCGACAGTAGCGTCACAAACACGCGCCCTACCCGAGGCAACCCGCACTTTTTTGACACCACCGCCAGAAACAAGCACTTTAGACACGGCAGCCTGCATCTTCCCGACACCACCGTCGGAAACATGCACCCTACTTGAGGCAACCCGCACCTTTTTGACAGTAGCGTCACAAACACGCGCCCTACCCGAGGCAACCCGCTCCTTTTTGATGCTACCGTTGGAAACATACACTTTACTTGAGGCAACCTGCACCTTTTTGACGCTACCGTTGGAAACATGCACCCTACTTGAGGTAGCCTGCACCTTTTTGACAGTAGCGTCACAAACATGCACCCTACTTGAGGCAACCCGCACCTTTTCGACAGTACCGCCGGAAACATGCACCCATGAAGAACAGCGCAGATAACCCAGTAACGATGCAGCGGTCTCGATAGTATTGACCATATGAGCGACTTGAACGCGTTGGACCTGGAACCCGGGGAGATTGTCGGCGGATACACGCTGATCTCACGGCTGGGCGGCGGCGCGATGGGCTCGGTCTGGCGGGTGCGCGATGACGGCGGGCAGATATACGCCATGAAAATCCTGCGCGATTCACTCAAGGACGAAAGCGTTGCCGGCGGGAACAGTTATCAGAACGACGAAATGTCATCGCAAGACAATTCCGAGAATTATGGCAATGCGGACAACTACAGCGAGAACGGTTCCGCAGGTTACAGTTCCACAAGCAACAACACAGCCGGCAACGGATTCGGCACTACCAGTTATGGCCGGAACGATGAAAACACCAGCGCCTATTCAGCTCAATCAGATTATGGTTCCGAAAGCCATACATCGCATCACCGCAGCCACGATCCGCACGTCACGGCCCGCGAGCGCATGCGGCGCGAGGCAGTGGCCATGCGCAAAATCAACCACCCAGGTGTCTGCGCCATCGTCGACATGGAACTCGACGATTCCCTCGCTTTCATCGTCACGGAACTGATCGAAGGCAAGAACCTGCGCGATGACGTGGCGGCGAACGGCCGATATGTCGGCGACGATCTGCAGCGTCTGGCTTCCAAGCTCATCGACGCGGTCCGCGCAGTGCACGCGCAAGGCATCATCCACCGCGACATCAAGCCCACGAATGTCATGGTAAGCGCCTCGGGCCCGGTCTTGGTCGATTTCGGCATCGCCATGAGCGCCGGGGAAAGCCACGTCACCCGCACCGGTCTGGTGATGGGCACGCCCGGTTTCATCGCCCCCGAAATCATCGACGGCGCGGAAAGCAATGAGGCCACCGACTGGTGGTCGCTCGCCAGCGTCATCGCCTTCGCCGCTACTGGCAGACCGGTTTTCGGCAGCAAGCCGATGATGGCGGTGCTCGAGCGCGAGGCGAGCGGCAACGCCAATCTCGCCGGCCTTCCGCCCAATACGTTGAACGCACTGCGAAGCGCGCTCAACCCCGACCCTGCCAAGCGCTGCAGCCCCGACCAATTGCTGCAAGCCATCACGCTCGATGCCCTGAACCCGTTCGAAAACGGCGAGCTGGGCGATGGGTCCGAAGGGGTGGTGCCCCCTTTTAGCCGAACGCCTCGGCCTGACACGGATTGGGTAGGCACGGCCCCAAACAATCCCCGAGCCGCTTGGACCGATGCCATTCCCGCAACAGCGGCCTCAAACGGCAATGCCGCATTGAAACCATTGCAACGCGCCGCCGACGATGTTGTCTCAAACGCCCAGATCAAGCAACCACACCGCCAGATACGCGGATCGACGCGAGCGATGCCAATCGAACCAGCCACGAGCCGACCACCGGCAGGAACGCGAAAAACCGGATACAACACCGGTCGACCGCCAACGAATCAAACGCCATACACGAACCCCGACCTATCTTCGATTCCAAACGACGAGGCTACCCAGACCTTGCCGCCCCCAACGGCGCAAGACCTGGCAGCGACTTCCACGATGGCTCGCAACGCAACCGCCACAATGCCGCTCGGCACAGGGGCAACACAAGGTCTCGAACAGACCTCGCCTCTTCCTGCAACGGAACCAAGGACGACGCAACAAACCGAAACCGCCACTATGCCGCTCACAGTCGCCCAGCCAGCTGCCGCACAGCAACGTTTCGCTGACGCACAACAGGGGCAGCCACAAGGCGCACCGTACGCGGCAAGCGCACCATACGCACCATATATATATGGACAGCCGAACGCGCAGCAAGGCTATATGCCCCAGCAGGCACAAGCCCAGACCACGCTCCAATCCATGCAACCGGAATCAGCCACAATCACAAATCCGGCGGACGCCAGACGCGGCAGGCTCCTTTCGCGTTCCGTCCTGCCGCTTTGGCTTCTGGCGATTCCGCTCGCGCTGCTTTCGGCTTCGGCACCGCTCATCTCGATTTGTTGCGCCACGGCCCTGCTTTGGTTCCTTCTGACGTTGGGTTACAGCGAAGAGGGGCAACTTGGGCGCGAGGGTCGTCACGGCGGCATCCGCAAAGGCGGGGACACGGCGCTGCGTACGGTAAGCCTGCCTTGGCATACCCTCAAAGCTCTGCTGTTCACCGTCCCGCGAGCGCTGGCGCTCATCTTCATCGCCGGCGTGGGCCCGGTGGTCGTCAATCTGGTTTCGGGGCTTCCCATGCGCATGGTCACTTTGCCTCTCGGCCCCTTGCATCTTCCGCTTGCCTTGCCGGCGGATCTTTCCCTCTCCTATTCGAGCGCTTCGCTGGCGATATTCATGGCCGCCGCCTGGATTGCCGTCGTTTTCGGCCCGAAGAGTACACTGTTGCGTATCGGCGCCGGCAGACTGCGCGGGGCAGCCTATCCCAAGCCGGACGCCGCAGCAGGATCCCGATTCGTTTCACCGAATTTCGCAGATAATGGATACGGCAATCAGCCCAATCGAGGATATGATACAGACGATGTCGACGCCGAAGATGAACTGAACATCGATGGTGCAAATCCCGGAAAACACCATTCGGCCCGTCGCTGGGTATTGTTGACGATTTGGCTGATAGCAACGCTCGCGGCGCTGGCGTTCGCTCTCAGCAATCAGCAGATCAACTGGATTCCGCTTCTATAACTTCTATAAGTGGAGTCCGCACACCCAAACCAGGGCATTGAAAAATCCAGCCCTGCAATCAAGCCGTTCCTTATTTAATTGCCTCCATCTGGGTGTGCGCGCTGGCCGCAAAATGCAATCAGCGTTCGCCCCAAAGCTATTTCATCCACCCATACGTGCAAAATAAAGAACATTAGGTCTATTGCAATGCGTTGGTGCTTCAGTCGCTACGACAAAGGGCCAACCAGCGGTTGACAGTATTTTGCAATCACAAAGAAGGGCATATGGCACAGCAGGGCAACAATAAAAGGCAAAAGCGCAAGATGAGAGCCAGACGCCAGGCCGAAGAAGCGGCGCGTCAGAAAGCGCTCGAAGAGGCTGCCGCCAAGGAACGCAAGCAACAGACCATCATCGGCGCTATCGTCGTCGCCGTCATCGTCATCCTTGTTGCCATCATCGCCATCGTCAGTTTCCGTTCCATTCACAAAGCAAACGTTGCCAAGAAAGTCACGTCCAATCAGACTTACAGCGCTTTGCAAAAAGTAAAGGTAAAGCCCAGCGCGGCAGACGACAAGGGCGGCATTCCCCTTTCCAAGAACGGCTTCGGCAAGAAGATCGCGAAAGCGCCGACCGTTGAAATCTATATGGATCCGTTGTGCCCCGGTTGCGGCAGCCTTCATCGCCAAATCGATTCGGACCTCACTAAGATGGTCGACGCCGGTCAAATCAACCTCGTCTACCATCCAATGAACTTCCTCGATCCCGATTCAAGCGACCAATACTCCACACGAGCAAGCGGCGCGATTCTCTACATAGCCAGCCACGACCCGAACGTCGACCATCTGCTTGGCTTCGTCACCAATCTCTATGCCGAGGATTTCCAGCCTTCGGAGACCAATTACCAGCCAACGAGCAACGACAAGATCGCCCAGCAGGCCATCGCTGCCGGCGTCTCCCGCAGCGTTGCGAACAAAGCGTTTGGCGGTCAGTACAACCCGTGGCTCAAGGCCGTCTACAAATACACCCTCAAGCGTCCGGAGCTGCTGAACAGCGAAGGATCTCTGAGCACCCCGGCCGTCACTGTCAACGGCAAACTGATGGACATGAGCGAATTGGCGCAGCTGGGCCTCACACAACGGCAGGCCTTGCTCAAGGAACTGGGAATCAAGGAATCGCAGCTGGGTAAGAAAGGCGTTATGCCGAAGATCGGTACCGGCGCGCCTGAATCCTTGGATTAATCAGTCGGTTTCGTCTATTAACCGGGCTCAATAAGAGGCCACTAATAAAAACGGCGGCGGATTCACCATTCACGTGGCGGTCCGCCGCTATTTTTATTAGTGACTGACACAGTTATCCGGACGCATCCGGCTGGGGGAGCACTGGTCTCAACCAATCAAAACCAAGTGACAGAATGCTTTGGCCTATCGCAGACGCGTACTTTGGCCTGCCTCATCGCAGACACGCATTTTGACCCGCCTCATCGCAGACACGCATTTTGACCCGCCTCATCACGCCTCAGCTCCACCTTTATCTACCAGACGAGGGCATACGAGACGATGCAAGCAATGCCGAGAAATTGAGCATCACGCCATGCCGACAAGAGCAGAGGAGCGATGGCGCTGAGATATCAGCTCACACAACCGAAATATATGCAAATAAATCAGGCAGGAAAAATCAGGGAAATTTAGGAGGCCGAAGTCAATGCGCACAGCCGGGGTATTCACGTGGAAGACATTCACACGGAAGGCTGCGTCTTGGGGAACGTAGGATTGCCTGTGCTGCCGATCGCCGGTTGTTTGCCGACTATGCCTACATCCGCGTTGGCGAGGCCTATGGACTGAAGAATAGCCACTTTATAGGTGAGTCCAATATCGGAAATTCCTGAGATATCAAGCATTTTGCCGTTGATGACCACTACCGGCGTAGTGAGTTTGCCCTTGAACTGGCCGGCGACGTCCTTAAGTTCCGGGCGACGCAACGTATATTGCGCAGCGGCGGAGAGCCAGGGATCGTATTCACCGCCGAAGGCTTTGCTCGCAATATCCGCAGGCACCCCTGCCGCCTCGGCCTGCTCTTGCAATCGCCGATTATTCACCGGCTTGTAGTTGGCGGCCTCTTCAGGCTGGAAGGAGTCGCTATGAATGTTGGTGATGAAATCCAGAAGATGGTCGGGATCGGGATCGTGGGAAGCAATATAGGCCAAGCCGTTATCGGCTCGCGAAGAATAATGATCCGTCGACATATTGTCAAGGAATGTCACCGGATGAATTTCAAGATTGATCTGGCCGGAATCCAGCAGCGTACGCAACGTCGCATCCATCTGCTGATGCAGCACGGCACAACCAGGGCACATCGGATCGGTGTAGATTTCCAGCGTGGGGGCGTTGGCGGCCTTCTTGCCATACCCGACTTTCGAAAAAAGTATGCCACCCTTATCATTAGCGTATTGTGGCTTCACTTTCACGTTCTGCAATGCCCTGTATGCCTGGTCCTCGCTAATATCCTGCGCCGCATTGCGCTTGACAATAGACCGGTAACTCACCAGGGCAATAACCGCAATAAAAATTACTACAAGAATAAACGCGACAAAGCCGATGATACGGCGCTGCTTACGTTCTTTGGCTTCCTGTGCCCGCCGTGCCTGAATCAACAAATCGCCTGCGTCTGCACCATCAAACCAAGAAAAATCTGCTGGCGCCTGTGCGTAGCCATTGCCTGTCTGCCGAGCCATACTCCGTCCTCTATACTCTTTGCGCTAGCAACATTGCCTCTCTACCAAACCTTCGCGCATTACCGGCTAGTTCACGCCTTAGCATTCCTACCCAAACATGCTATATAGCATTCCTTTAAAAGTACAATGCCATGCAAAATGTACGAGAAACAACGCTATTTAGCATATCTCATGCGTCAAAACCTTACGAATTGTGTATCGTTTAGCGAAGTTTTTTTGCGCGAAACGCACCACTATTCCATATGACGTAAAATCAAAAAGTAGTACAGAAATCCTTTTATAGCAACGCTTTTGATGCATCGATATTTGTAAGTTCCCAAAGATGAAATAAACGTAGAACGATTGACTTTTATCAAATTCTGATATATTTTATCCTATTTTAATTTTCCCCGCAAATTGTGCGAATCGCGGAAAGTCATCGACCTCCAGCTTGGAACATTACCACGATACATGAAAGTAATCGAGCCTTGCTGTTAAAGTGAGAGGCTGTCTGGTTTTGTCGGATACGATTGAAACCAACGCCTCCTTAGCTCAGATGGCCAGAGCGGCCGCCTTGTAAGCGGCAGGTCGTCGGTTCGATCCCGACAGGAGGCTCACCGGTGCAATGTTGCGGTGAAAGACATATGTTGTTTTTGTGTTGTACATGTTTGCAGTTGAGGCAAGCAATTCGCTTCGGCTGAAGTAGTAACGGATTTGTTGTAAGAGCCACGAGAGTGGTTTGCGTGCGTTGCGGTGACGGCACCAGCCAAGCCCAACGGTTCCGGCGTGAAGGAGGCGCCGACGATATTACTCGCGCTCGAGTAAGTAAGCGTTGTTCCTCTTCATATGGGGGACGACGTCCAAGGGCGTAGCTTCCCCCAATTTGCTTCGCCCTTTAGGGGCGGGAATATCCCCTTCTCTCCCGCCCCTTTCCCTTTTCTGCGAGCAAAGAGCGGTCAGGAAGAAAAGCGCTATTTTGGGTCCGTTTTGGCGCTTTTCTTCCTGATTCACCCTTTCTTTGCACAATCTCGACCAAACAGACCGATCACGCATGGCACACTCATAGCGAAACCGATAGCCTGTAGACTAGATTGAGCAGCAGGAATACGCGGCATATTCCGCACACTACTTCAGGGGGTTTTCATGGCACGTCGATGGACTCCACGGCGGTTCGTCACCTTGCGCAGGATTCGCGTGGCGGTTTGCGTGGGCGTGGTGCTGCTGGCCAGCATCGTCTTCTTCGCCATCACCGCACGCAAGACGGTAGCCCTGACGGTCAACGGCGCGACCAAAACCGTGACCACCTACTCCGCATCCGTCCCCAGATTCCTTGAATCGCAAGGCGTGAAAGCCAAAACCCACGATTTCATCGACTCCACCGACGAGAAAGCGGGCCTCAAGAACCACGATGTGGTCACCGTGCGCAGCGCTTACCAGACCACCATCAACATCGAGGGCCAGGAAGTCCCCTTCTGGACGTACGCCACCAGCGCCGACCAGTTGCTCGGGTTCTTCAAGGCCAATGAGCGCAATGCCACGAAGGTGTCGGTCGACGTGGGCAACGTCTACAACCAGCTCACCGGCGGGTTCGTGATCAACAAGGCCGGCCCGGTCACCGTCATCGCCGACGGCAAGACCTCGATCGCCCCCAACGGCAAGCTTACGGCCGCTTCGATTCTCGATTCCAAGAACATCACGGTCGGCAAGGACGATCGCGTCAGCGTGAGCGTCGAGAACGGGCAGACCATCCTGCGCGTCCAACGCGTCACGCACGGCCAGGAGACGAAAGACGTCAGCTTGCCGTTCGCCACGCGCACCGTGGTTGATTCCAGCCTGCAGCCCGGCCAGACCGAAATTCGTCAGGCAGGCCAAAACGGCAACAAACGGCAGATCTACGACGTCACCTACGTCGACGGCCAGGCCGAAAGCTCCACATTGGAGTCCGAAACCGTCACGCAGGTGGCCCTCGACCAGGTTGTGGCCGTAGGGCCTGCCGCAACGCCGACTCCTGCACCGTCTACGGGCGATAGCGGTAGCAATGGCGATTCCTCCGGTAACAGCACCGATACGGGCTCGAACGGCAACAGCGATTCGAACAAGAACGACGGCAAAGACAAGGACAATTCAGGCAAAGACGACTCAGGCAGCTCGACCCCGTCAACACCCACACCTTCGACCCCAACGCCGCAACCCAGCCAGCCAAGTCAACCGTCACAACCACAGCAGCCTCAGCAGCCAAGCCAGCCGCCACAGCCCTCGACGCCTACCCCGACACCTACACCGGCGCCGGCACCCACGCCTCCGTCACCTAGCCATGGCGGCCTGTGGCACGCGAGCCCAAGCGCCGCACAGGGATATGCCTGCGCTATGGTGATGCAACACAGTAGCTGGGGTTGGGGCGAGCAGGATTGTCAGCCACTCATCACCATGTGGACCATGGAATCCGGCTGGAGTTGGAACGCACTGAACCGGCATATGGCCGACGGCACTCCAGAAAACGCGCCATACGGCATACCTCAGTCATACCCCGGCAGGAAAATGGCTACTTTCGGGTCTGATTGGAAAGACAACGCTGGCACACAAATCGATTGGGGCCTGAACTACATCCACAATGCGTACGGCAGCCCAAGGAAAGCCTGGGCCTTCTGGCAAGCTCATCATGGTTACTGATACGCGCAAATCGCCGAGTATCGCCCACAATCTGCGAGCCCAGATTTGGTGATTAGCATAACTGCGATGACCCGAATCCGAACCATTGAATCCCGAAATCGCAGACATGGCTGGAATTTTCGCCTTTCCATATAAAATTTCAGGCATCGCCGGAGCATTCGTCCCATCCGCTTCAATAGCAAGTTATAGCTGACACTTCAACTCGAATATGCTGTATAACTGACATTTCAGCAACGCATTCTCGACAACCCAACGGCTTGCCAAGCCCGCAAACACATCGATTCGCGTGCCAAGGGTATCTTTGAAGGCATGAATGAGCAAACGACAGACGGAGGCAGTTTGACAGACGACGCGACGGGACATACCGGCCATCTGCTGGGAGCGGGGGATATCCGGCGCATCGCGGCCGAGGCCGGAATCAGCCCGACCAAGAAATTCGGGCAGAACTTCGTCATCGACCCGGGCACGGTGCGGCGCATTGTGCGCGAGGCCAGGGTCACCGCCGATACCCGCGTGCTCGAAGTCGGTCCGGGGCTGGGTTCACTCACCTTGGCATTGCTGGAAACCGGAGCTGCCGTCACCGCGGTGGAAATCGACCCGGCCCTGGCCGCTCGCCTGCCGGAAACCGTCGCGCAATTCATGCCCGAAGCAGCCAATCGGCTTACCGTCGTCACCGCCGACGCGATGAGCCTGAGCCCGAAGACGTTGCCGGACTTCGCGCCGAACGCTACCAGCAGCAACAACCCGTTCACCCTGGTTTCCAATTTGCCATACAATGTGGCGACGCCGATATTGCTGACGCTGCTCGAGCGGTTCGAAAATCTCGATCATTTCCTTGTCATGGTGCAGAAGGAGGTGGCCGACCGACTCGCGGCCAAGCCCGGCTCCAAGATCTACGGCACCCCGAGCGTGAAACTGGCATGGTACGGGCAGGCCGAGCGCGTCGGTCTGGTGGGGCGCAACGTCTTCTGGCCCGCGCCGAACGTCGATTCCGCATTGGTCTCGTTTACGCGCTATGCCGAAAATGACGACAGGAACATAACCTCAAAAGCCAGTCGCGAGAAGGTGTTCCAACTCATCGACGCCGCTTTCGGCCAACGCCGCAAAACACTTCACGCAGCCCTGAAAAAGCTGGTACCCGCGGAAGCGTTCGCCAAAGCCGACATCGACCCGACCAGACGCGGCGAGACCCTGACCGTCAATGAATTCGCCGCTCTGGCGACCGCAGCAGAGCAAGCCACATACCCCGAGGCATAAAGAATCGCGCCATAAATAAGCCACTTAGCAGACCTCAGCGGCCCAAATCTGGCGATACCCACAATAGCCGCCATATTTAAGCCGGTCAGCGTCACTCAGCGACTTATGTATGGCGCAAAACGGCCAAGCGGCAGCCACGCCTCGCGCGTCACACTCTCACGGTAAAGTGAAAACGTCGATATTTCGCCAAATCCTTAACACGTCGGAGACCCCACGCGCTGATAGGAATGGCGCAGGCACGGGTTGACAGGAATGGACAATGCAGCAATTTAGCGACGAGCGCAAGGCACGCAAGGAATATGTGCATCATCGTCAGGTGCGCGTGTTTTCAACGATTTCAGCCGTCTTGGTCGTGGCGCTGGTGGCCTCGTTCTTCGTCTTCTTCCACACCATCGGCAAAAGCAATGCCGGGGTGCCACAGGCACAAACCAACTTCGGCGCGCCACTTGTCTGCGTTTCCAACGATTCGGACAAAAATCCCGCGACCTACATGCAAAATGGCAACATCGAGGTCAACGTCCTCAACGGCACGAAGTCGGTCGGCCTCGCCAAGGCAGTCGGCGAAGCCCTGCAAAACCGTAATTTCAACGTGTCCAGCGTCGGCGATTTTGGTTCACGGAGAATGGAACGGACCACCATTTATTTCGGAATGAACAACATTGCGCAGGCCTATACGGTCTATAGCAATTTCACCGACGCCAAACTGGTGCTGGACAACAGGCAGGACAAGGTCGTAAGCGTGGTCATCGGCTCGACATTCACCGATCTGGCGGATAAAGAATCAATACCCGCCGCCGGCACCCAAATCAAGAACATCAAGGGTTGCACGCCGCCGAACAAAATCGACGCCAAAAAGATTCCCAAGGATTTCCGTCAGAAAAAGCAGTAAATACTTGCAATCAGCCGAGCTTGCAATCAGCCGATTAGTCCCTCTTCCGCGGCCCAACGCTTGAGTTCAGCGACGGCGGTGTCGTGGTCAGCGGGGCCGTGGTCAAGGCGGAAATCAAGCATGTGCTTGTAGGCGCGGCCGACCTCCGGGCCAGGCTTGATACCCAAGATCTCGATGATTTCGTTGCCGTTGACATCCGGTCGAATCGCGTCGAAGTCCTCCTGCTGTTTGAGCTCCTTGACGCGGGCTTCCAGCTCGTCCATCGCATCCGAGAACATCAGCGCCTTGCGCTTGTTCTGCGTGGTCGCGTCGGCGCGGGTCAGACGGTTCAGACGCTCGTAAAGATGGCCGGAATCCTTGACATACCGGCGAACAGCGGAGTCCGTCCAAGGTTCATCGACGTAGCCGTGGAAGCGCAGATGCAGGTTCACCAGCTCGCTGACGTCCTGGATGAGATGCCTGTCGAAACGCAGCGCCTTCATCCGCTTGCGCACCAGTTTCGCGCCCACCGCGTCGTGATGGTGGAAGCTGACCTTGCCGTGCGGTTCGAAGCGGCGCGTGGCGGGCTTGCCGATGTCGTGCAGCAACGCGGCCAGACGCAAGGTCAAATCAGGCGCGGGCACCGGGCCGTCGGGACCGGTTTCCAGAGCGATCGCGCGGTCGAGCACCATCAACGTATGCTCGAAAACGTCCTTATGACGATGATGCTCGTCGATTTCCAGCTTCAGCGCCGGAATTTCAGGCAATACGATATCGGCTAAACCAGAATCGCACAGCGCCTCGATACCCTCGTGCGGGCGCTGCGAAAGCAGCAACTTGGTGATCTCATCACGCACGCGCTCGGCGGAGACGATGGAGATGCGGTCGACCATATCGGTGATGGCTTCGGCGGTGTCCGGCTCGATGCGGAAACCGAGCTGGGCCACGAACCGCACCGCGCGCATCATGCGCAACGGATCGTCCTCGAAGGACTGTCGCGGGTCGACCGGCGTGCGCAGAATACCTTTGGCCAGATCGCTGGCGCCGCCGAACGGGTCGACAAATTCCAGATCAGGCACACGCAGGGCCATCGCATTGACGGTGAAATCGCGCCGGGAAAGATCTCCCTCGAGCGAGTCGCCGTAGCTGACCTCGGGTTTGCGGGAATCGGGGTCGTATTTGTCGGAGCGGTACGTGGTGACCTCGACCTTGACTTCGGTGCCGTCCTTGCGACGCCGCATCGCGCCCAACGTGCCGAATTTGCGGCCCATGTCCCAGAAACCGTCGTGGCCGAAACGCTTCAGAATCGGCTCGAACTGCTCAGGTCGTGCGGAAGAGCAGAAATCGAGGTCATGGCTTTTGCGGTGCAGCAACAGGTCGCGCACAGGTCCGCCCACCAGCGAAAGCTCGTAGCCCTGCTCGGCGAACATACGCCCCAGCTCAATGGCCTCAGGCCACACCTCAAACTCCACGATTTGCCTCCAACGTTCAAATTTCACGCGCCTTCCAGCATACCGTCACCGTTGCCCGCGCCTCGCGGCATCAGACACACAGGCGCTCCAGCTGGAGGACAACCCTGTCAACGTCGGCATTCGTGCAATATTCATTGTTCATTGACAGTTACGCCACTCAAATGTACCCACTTCCAGAATATTCGCCATTTAGTGACAGCTAGCTGGCGCAAATGGACTTACTTTCAGAATATTCCCCATTTAATGACAGTTACGCCACTCAAATGTAAATGGACCCACTTTCAGAATATTCTCCGCTTAGTGACAGCTAGCTGGCACAAATGGACTTACTTCTAGAATTGTCCCCATTCAATGACACCTAGGCCACTCAAATGTACCCACTTCCAGGATATTCGCCATTTAGTGACAGCTGGCTGGCACAAATGGACATCATCGCGGAATAATCTGCAAACAGTGACAGTATCGTAGCATCGTCGTCGCGTCCATCATTCAGCAACAGCCCCAGGATTCGGATGCTGGCGTATCTCGTCTCCGCCACCCACGGCATTGACCCGCCATTGGCCAACAATCGATCGACCATCCAGCCGTCCTGTCGGCCGTTGTGCCCTAATCGCGGCACTAATACTCCCACATTACTGCGAGTAACCGGTCAACCCTGCCAAGAAACGTATAGCATCCTCCCTAAAAACATACGAAAACCAGCAAAATCGACCGGTTAGCTACACAAAGCCGCCACAATAACCTGATGCGAATACCACAAGGGCAAAAACGAAAAATCGGCAGCGTCAAGACGATTCCGCTGGTTTTGTGCTCTTTGCTATCCCGTCACCCCACCTGCACACCCTGTTGAGTAAGCTGGGTTGTATGATAACGCCCGCAGACCTGGCCCGCATGATGGCCAACTCCTCGGGCAACCATACCCAAAATGCGAACGGACGAAACACCGGCAGATACGACGGCGGACTCAACCAGCCCGACACATTGCTTTATACCTCACAATCCGAACGTCATATCGTCCGTTTCATCGAACCTGACGGCGCACCGACGCCAAAGATGATGCCGCATCACCGTGCTGGCCATGGTCCCACGAAATTCGCCACGCTCGACGCCCAAGAACTGCCGGTAGCCCGTGAATATTCAGCCGGCGGCTTGATTTTCGATTCACACAACCGCGTCGCGCTCATCGCACGCCATTCACGCAGCGGCCATCTTGAATGGTGCCTGCCGAAAGGCCATATCGAAAAAGGGGAGACCCCCGAACAGACCGCCGTGCGCGAAGTACACGAAGAGACCGGAATATTAGGCGAGATCATCGATTCCATCGCCACCATCGATTATTGGTTCACCGGCCAGGCCGAACGCGTCCACAAGCTCGTCCATCACTTCGCGCTACGGCAGACCGGCGGCTTCCTTACCGTCGAAGGCGACCCTGACCATGAGGCCGAAGACGCTATCTGGGTGGATTTCGATGACCTTGACAACGTGCTGAGCTATCCTAACGAACGTAAAATCGTGTGGCTTTATGCCAAGAAACTGAACAGGCAGGCAGAAGGTTGAACCACTCGAACCCCTGCGTCACCCGCATCTTTGCCGGCAACAAACGATCGTCCGTCTCCTCTCGGATTGCGGCGATTGTTGCATCCGTCATAGCTCTGCTGTGCGCATCGGCACTTATATTCTCTCCGAATACGGCATTCGCCGCAGAACAGGCAGAAACCACTCCTCCCACCGGCAGCACCTCGGACCCGGGCGGATCCGACACTTCGCAAACCCCCGCCTCCCCGTCTTCGCCAAGCGATGATACCAATACGGAACCGGCGAACCCTACGACGCCAAACGAACCCGCGCCATCGCAACAAACCGGGCCTTCCAACGGACAGACACGGAACCCGCAAACGACCACAACTCCACGCTCTTCACACAACTCCTCGTCTTCCTCAAGACGAACGGCACGAAACGGCACCGGCAGCAGCGCCCGAAATGACTCGGCCTCCAACGTGCACGACACCGACGGCGCACAAAAGGAAGCCACGGTGACCATCGCCGCCTCGACTCCTGTGGTCACTTCGACTTCGGGCTATCACCTGAGCGTGGCGATTACCAACCTGAGCGGCGCGGCGTTGCCGGCGGGCACATTGAGCGTGGCCGTCAACGATTACTACACGTTCGCCTCACGCTCGGACCTGCAGCAATGGGCACAGGGCAATTCGCGGATCCAGGTGCCCAATCAGATCGGGCAGGTCAACGTCCCGACCATCGCCAAAGGCGAGAAAACCAGCGTCACCATCGATGCGAACCCCGACCAACCAAGCCTGAAGAACATGCTTTCGTGGGGGCCAAAGCCTCTGCGCATCGATTATTCCTTCGCTCGTGATTCGACGGACAGCGGCAAAACCTCAGCAAAATCGAACCGCACCTATCTCAACACCACCCACACCTTCCTGACCCGTTCCAGCGATGGTCTCAAAACCGCGAACACCCCTCCGATGGATATCACCATCGCCATGCCGCTGACCAGTGACGAATGGCAGGTCGACGGGCAAAAACTCACGCAGTTCATGACTGCGGGGGAGGGCGATACCGCCAAAATCGTCAACGCACACAAGCTTTCGCAGCCCGTCGAGCAATTGATCAGCAAACATCCCGGACTGCAGGTGATCACAGATCCGACACTGGCGCAAAGCCTTCCCGTGCCCCCGAAATCCAGCGGAATCATGCAGTCCGGCGATTTCGACATCACCGCATATTCCGCCATCAATGACGGCACCTCATACGAAAAAGCCGGAATCGCAGCCAAAGACTGGAATTCGGAAACCGCGCTGAAGCAGTATCGTGACGCCGTGGGCGACGCCAAAGCCAATATGCCGGCCTACGCTTGGCCCGGGCGCGGGCACTGGACGATCAACGCGCTGGAAACAGCCAGAGCGCAGGGATATTCCACCGTGATCGAGCCGGACGCCACGGGCATGGATGACGGCAACACCAATTCCACCATCCGCACCGGCAAATACACCGTTCACACGTCTGCGGGCGATGTCACCGTGCTCACCGCACAGAACGAGCTGAGCAGGCTCGCCCAAGGCAAACCGACAGACAAAACCGTGGACGGGGAATCAAGCCCTGCCGGCCGTCTGGCACGTTTCATGGCACAAAGCGCTTTCTACCAGATGGAAAGCCCCTATGCCACGCGCAACCTGCTGATCTGTTTCAATACCGCCACCGCGAATTCCGAGAGCAACGCGCAGGATGCAGACACCTTGATGCAGACGGTGGAGCAGGCGCCTTGGCTCAAGTTGAACAACATCGGCGATCTGAATCAGGCCAAAGCCTATCTTTCCGGGGACAAGGCGGCGACCGCGATTCCGGATTCGTCCAATATCCACGCTTCTGCACTTCATAAAATCCGTCAAGAGCTGACCGCGCTCGAAGCGGGCAAAAACGACATCGACCGCTTCAATTCATCCATTCTTGATAAGTCTTCGGCAGATTCGTCCGGTTCGGGGAATTCGCGGACAACAGGAAATTCAGGAACATCCGGCGGTGCGAATGATTCCGGAACGCCGAAAACACAAAGCGGGCAAAGCAATTCGTCAGATTCCAAATCCGATACCCAATCGGGCTCAGGTTCAGCCTCCGGCGCGAAACCGGGCTCGGCTCCAGCAACCGGGGCAAAACCGGGTTCGAAAGCGGACGGCATTTCAGCTCAATCGAGCGATTCCGAAAACACCACGCCTTCCTCGCCTTCAAACAGCAATGGCAATAATCTGCTCAGTGGTAAAACCGACAATGTCAACGGCGGCAAAACCGACACCGGCGACGCGCAATCGCTCGCACGCCAAGACGCCGACGCCACGGCGAAACGCTCGAAGAACGGCTGCGACTGGATCGCCGCCATCTCAAGCACGCAAAGCACCATCGCCTTGCATGCGCTTTCCCGCAGCGACACCGTCGCCAAACACATGGTCGCGAGCGCCCAGAACCTCGCCTCCCAACTGATGAACGGCATCAAGATCACCCCTTCGGAATCCATCACCGTCTTGAGCGAATCCGCGAAAATGCCGGTAACCGTGAGCAACAACCACCCTTACCCGGTCACGGTCAAGATTTCGTCGCTCTCCGATTCGATGGAAATCGTCACGACACGTTTCGCCACGCTTTCCATTCCCGCCCGCAGCGAGGCCCAGACCACCTTCAACGTGCGCGTCTCGACTTCCGGCACCGCCACGGCGCGTCTCACACTCACCGACCGCAGGGGAGACGAATTCTCCACTCCGCAGTCGACACGCATCACCAGCACCTTGCGCTTAAGCGACATGAGCGGCATGATTTTCATTGCAATCGCGCTGGTTCTGGGTGTACTCGGCCTGTGGCGCCAATTCAATCGCAAGAAAGATCCTGACGAATGAGTTCTTCTGTAGGTCATAATTCCATGGTTATGGCCGTGGGCACGGCAGCGAGCCGTGTCACCGGCCAAGTACGCACCATCCTTCTGGCGGCGGCTTTGGGCACCACCGGTCTTGCGGCGAACGCCTATCAGGCCGGCTCCACGATTCCGCAAGTCATCTTCACGCTGGTTTCCGGCGGCATCTTCAACGCGGTGCTCGTTCCGCAAATCGTGCGCACGCTCAAGGCCAAGGACGCCGAAGACCGGCTCAACAAGCTCATCACCTTCGCCATCGTCCTCTTAGCCGGGGTCACTGCGCTGGTGGCCGCGCTCACCCCGCTGCTGGTGCGCCTTTACGTCCACGCCGGGCCGGATATGCTCGCACTTTCCACCGCGTTCACCTTCTGGTGCGTCCCGCAGATCTTCTTCTACGGGCTCTATACGGTCATCGGCCAAATCCTCGCGGCGAAAGACCATTTCGGCGCCTACTCCTGGAGTTCGGTGGGCGCGAACGTCATCAGCTGCATCGGTTTCACCGTGTTCATCCTGATGTTCGGCCGTTCCAGCCACCAGCCGCTCGGTTACTGGACCACCGGCAAAATAGCGCTTACGGCCGGCACGTGGACGCTCGGCGTGGCCTTCCAAGCGCTGATCCTCTTCATTCCGCTTTTCCGTATCGGCATCCATTACCGCCCGAGCTGGGGCATCCACGGCATCGGCCTGCGCTCGATGGGCCCTGTGGCGGCTTGGAGTCTCGGCATCGTCGTGGCCGGGCAGATCTCGAACATCGTCAATAACCGCGTGCTGACCAGCATCCCCGGAAAGGCCGCCGCGGCCCAGCACTTAAGTCAGTTCGACGTCGCCGGCAACGCCTCGTACCAGAACGCCTACACCATTTACATCCTGCCGTATTCACTGATCGCCGTCTCCGTGGCGACGGCCGTCTTCCCGAAAATCGCCCAGGCCATCGCCGACCACAACATCGACGCCGCGCGCGGCGACCTAAGCGAATCCCTGCGCAACGTATGGCTCATGATGTGCTTCTTCACCGTCGCCTTCGTGGTGATGCCCACGCCGATCGCGCTGGCCCTACTGCCCAGCGTCAGCGTCAAGGAAGCCGTGCTGATGGCCACGCCGATGAGCCTGCTTTCGCTGAGCCTACCGATTTCCTCGGCCTACCTGCTTATCCAGCGCACCTTCTACGGCTTTGAGGACGGCTACCATCCCTTCCTGTTCGTCGTCATCCAGAACATCATACAAATCGGCATCCTGCTGGTCGGTTGCCTGTTCATCTCGCCTTCGAATTGGGCTTCGCTGCTCGCGTTCTCGAGCGCGGCCGGCTACATCCTCTCGTTCCCGACACTGCTGATCATGATCCGCAAACGTTTCAACGGCGATATCGACGGCAAACGCATCACCGCGACCTATGCCAAAGGCATCATCGCCACGCTGGTCGCCATCGCGGGTGGCCTGCTGCTGCGCTATCCGACCTACGCGCTCTTCCACGCCGACATCGAACCGGGCTCGGGCGTACGCGGCGGGCACATGAACTGGCTGCAGGCAGTGGGCGTCTGCTGCGTGCTGACCATCGTCATCATCCTGCTGTATATCGCTACGTTGTGGGTACTTCGTACACACGAATTGATGCCGATCGCACGAACGCTCGCCGCCAAATTCGGTATCAGACTCCCCGGCGGCGCTAGCACCGGAAATCTCGGAGACCACGGCGCTTCCGGAACCGGCGATGACGTCGGCCAGGAAATCGAGGATGCGGGCATTCCCGACAATTTCGGCGTTCCCGACGAACCGGACGTGCCGGACACGTCGCAGACCGACGAATCGGACACGTCCCAAACAGACGGCTTCGATATGCCGAAAGAAACGTCGGTTCCCGAGCAGCACGCCACCATCAGGAGCGCTACAGTGGAAGGTATGCCTTTCACGAACGCCGATCCCGCCGATACGGAAACGAGGTCTGCCCGGCATCTGGGAGAAAAATTTCCCTTCGGAGTAAGCCATCCGAGGCACTATGATCCGATTGGCTTCGATTCGTTGGACAGCGGCCCATCGGATGATCATGCATGGCAGAGCAATCAGCCGATCGACACGGCGGCCGACAGCGCCTGCGAGTCCAAGCCGACGTTACGAGACACCGAGCAGTCACTCACCGCCCCGGAATCCCAAGAACCCGGACAATCAGAGAATCTCAAGCTATCGGATGATTCGGCGCTCGCCTCCATGGCCGAACACCCGCACTCAAAAGGCACCGATAAGACGGGCCTTCCGTCGCTTCCTATCGAACCCATCAATTCCGGCGACCAGTCCGATGACGAACTCCTGGCTTCATCGATCAAGCCGCTTTTCGACGCAGACGGCATCCCGTCGCACGACTCTGATGACAAGTCCAACGCCGAATCCGGCCACGAACGCTCGGCTTCGGCCGTTGATTTCGCTTGGCTTACCGCGGCATCTCTGGGCTTGCCACCGGTTGCCGGCGACAGCGCAATGGCGATGAAAAAGCAAATCTCCAAAGCCGTCCGCCATCGCGCACGCTGAGATGATGCCGCCGAAACCGACTCGTCAAGCCACCGATATCAGGCAAATCGACACGAAACCTTGCCACAAAACCTTCCCGTCCGGCCACCGACATGGATAGAATGAAAGGGGCGGTTTGTCGCCTGACATTGTTTACATTCGTTTGCGTATAGGGTCGAGGACATTATGAAGCCACAGCTGGGAGATATCGTCATCAGCAGATATACGTTGGTGTCGCCGCTGCGTAGCGTACCTGGGCTCGAAGCGTGGAAAGCCAATGACCGCGTCCTCGCGCGCGATTGCCAGCTCTTCATCGTCACCGACAAGGCTGCCATCCCCAGTTTCGAGGCCATCGCTTCGACGCTCACCCTTTCGCGCAACCCTCATTTCACACCGGTTATCCAGATGCAGCGCGTCGATGACGTCCCCGTGCTTATCACGCAACTGGACCGAGGACTTTCGCTCAACGATTTCATCGGGCACGGCACGCGCAAGCTTAGCTACACAGCCATGCATTCCGTCATCGCCGAAGTCGCCGACGGACTCGAAACACTGCTGCGTGACGACTTGGGCATGAAGTCCCTGAGCACCGACATCATTCGCATTACCTCAAAAGGTGTCCAGATCGCCGACGCCCCTCTTCAGGAGATGTTCACCGATACCCCCGCGCAAAGAAGCCTCCAACCGGAGATGCGCGCAATCCACGAACTCGCGTCGCTGATTTACGCCATGCTCATCGGCAAATGGACTTCGGAAATCAAGGATTTTGACCTTTCCGCGTTGCCGGAAGACACTCCGGAAGAATTGCGTATCATCTGCGAACGCGGGCTGCCCATCAACGATGCGGATGGCAGTCCGACCCTTTCGATGGTCTCCCTGTCCGAGCTTGTGGCGTTGCTGGGCGAGGCCAAACCGTTGGCAACGCTTCCGGCAAGTGAAATAAAGCGACCCAATTCCGATGGCGAGGCTTCGATTCAGAGGCTTCCACTTCGCAGGACTCGGCCAAATAACCTGCTTGATTTTCCACAAAATCTTTCGACCAACCAGTTGCAGTTCCGTGCGCGTCAGGCCGCCAGCGCAGCGGAATCTGCGGCGGCACAAGGCGTTGCCGCCGCAGCTGCGGGAGCCTCCGCTTTAACCGGCACAGCGCGGAAACAAGCGCAGACGGCGGCTCACCACATCGGTTCCGCTGCGGCTGCCACGGCTTCTGCGGCTGCCACCCAGCATGGCGGTAAACCGTTACAGACAGGTTCGCCGAGCCAAAAGAAAGCCGCAACCAATCCAGCTTCCGGCAACATGTCGAACAAGCCGAAGCCGGCATTGCCGCAAAACGGCCCAGCACCGTCACCGAGCAAAGATGCCAAGTCAAATGTTCCGCCCGCCCCCGGCAGCGCCAACGGCACCAACGGAAACCGCGCCTCCGCAAAGGATTCGAATTCGGCGAAATCCTCACAAGACAAATCCTCGAAATGGTGGCGTCAACACGGCAAGTCAGGCAGCAATCAGCCCAGCGCTTCTGATGATTTGACCAACGCTGCGGCCCCGCGCATGGATCTGCACGATCTGACCGCCGCGGAAATGGCGGATGCTTTCAAATCCTTCGATTCGACCGCCGACGACTCCATCTTCTCGGATTTCGACCAGAACGCCGTGCAAAACACCAATCCGACGATGCAATTTGACTTCGCCATGAAGGGTGATGTCGACGGCACGCACGACGTCACCCCAGGAAACCGTACTGAAGCCACAGGCCGCATTCCGCTGCTTGACGCCAACGGGAATTTCATCGAGCCGGGGCACGAGTCCGCACAGGCGCTGCAGGCGGAGCAAGAGGCCATCGACGCCGCCAACCCTGTCATCACGCCTCCCAGCTTCACGCCTCAGCAGCGGGCCCATCAGCAATCCACCAACCCGACCAGCGACGATATCGCCGACACCCCCTTGCTCGGCAAACTCACCACCAAAGCCGTCGCCATCATCGCCGTCATCGTGCTGATTCTTGCGGCCGCAGGGGTCGCCGCGTTCGTGCTCACCGGCCATAACAGCAGAGGCGCGGGCAGCTACCAGCAATCCAGCTCCGACCCATGGCCCGATATGAACCTCAACAAAGTGCCCTTCGGCGCTCAAGGCAACGGAGCGGGCAATGATGCACAAGGCTCGGCCGGTTCCGAAAGCTCCAAAAAGCAAAACAGTGATTCTTCGAACGGCTCGTCCAACGGGTCAACTTCGAAGTCTGAAGCGGGTTCCAGCTCCAGCTCCAGCTCCAGCTCCAAAGTCATTACCTCCGACAAGGTCGCCAACGCCGTGCCCGCGCCCTCGATTCCGGTGAACAATACGCCGCTGACCATCGACAAGCAGGAGTTCTACCGTCAGCCTGCCGGGCAGAACGGCCTTGCATATTACATGCATGTCAGCGATCCTGCGACCGTCACCCGGTTCGTGGTCCAGATCCGCACTTCCGGCGGTACGGGCTATCTCATCGCCAACACCACTCAGGACCCGAACGCCGGCCAGCAGGTCGCGCAGTTCACCTTCGACGAGAGCGGCACCACAGAGGTCAAGCTGGCCAAACCCGTCAAGTCCCAGGACTTCATGCTCTGGGTCCCCATGGACTCCCTGCCGAACCATTCCCTCTACATCAACCACGTCCAACTGTTCTAGGGCGTAGCCGCCAAATCAAGAACGGGGCGATGGAGGATGCACCGCGGCCCCGACGATAAGCCACCGTGATTGGGCACACGCGGGAGTGCCCGCCGACACTGTCGTCATCTCTCCAGAGTGTCGCTGAAGCGTCCGCACGCCTGCCGGCACCATTTGCCGCTCCAACCGTGACGAAGCAGTGGCGATTTACGGGCGGCTGTGGCACAGACACGGCCCATGCACTAGAGTTTTCCTACGGTTCGCCGTAGACGGGCCGGCAACGTAATCGAATATCGAAGCATAAGAAGGTTCGGCAATGCCAACTGTCAACAAAGGCACGCAACAGGGCGGCTCGAAGGTCATCAAAAGTGATCCCTGGATACATTCCTACGCAGCCCGCGCCGACAATATGCGCGCCTCCGAGATCCGGGCCCTGTTCGCCACCGCCTCGCGTCCGGACGTGGTCTCGCTGGCCGGAGGCATGCCCTATCTCGACTACCTGCCGTTCAAGGAGCTTTCGCAGCTCATCGCCAAGATGCTCGTCGACAAGGGCGACGTGGCCTGGCAGTATGGCTCGGCGCAGGGCGATCCGCATCTGCGCGAGGACGTGCTGCAGATCATGGCGCTCGAAGGCATCAAGGACGTGCAGCCCGATGACGTGGTCATCTCCAACGGTTCGCAGAACGCCATCGACCTGATTACCCGCATCATGTGCGACCCGGGCGACGTGGTGATCGCCGAAGCCCCGAATTACGTGGGCGCGCTGGGTGTTTTCGCCTCCTTCCAAGTCGAAGTGGTCAACGCGATGACCGATGCAGACGGCCTTATCCCCGAATCGTTCGAGGAGACCATCGAGGCCCTGCGCAAGGCCGGCAAAAAGGTCAAATTCCTTTACACCGTGCCCAATTTCCACAACCCCGCCGGCGTGACGATGAGCGTCGAACGCCGACCGCGCATCATCGAGATCGCGCGCAAATACCATGTGCTCATCGTGGAAGACAACCCTTACGGCCTGCTCGGTTTCAATGGCCAGACCTACCCCGCGCTGCGTTCGATGGACGCCGAGAACGTCGTCTACCTTTCCAGCTTCTCCAAGATCATCGGGCCGGGCATGCGCATCGCGTGGATCGTGGCGCCTCCGGGAATCCGCAAGAAGCTCGTTCTGGCCAACGAGGCGTCGATTCTCTGTCCGCCGAACATGAGCCAGCTGACCATCACCACCTATCTCGACAACTTCGACTGGAAGAAGCAGATCAGCCAGTACCGCGGGATGTACAAGGAGCGATGCGACACCATGGACGCGGCGCTCAAGAAGTATCTGCCGTACTGTTCCTGGAACAAACCCCAGGGCGGCTTCTATATCTGGCTGAAAATCCCCGAGGGCTTGAATTCCAAGGCAATGCTGCCTCGCGCCATCACCGCGAAAGTCGCCTACGTGGCCGGCACCGGCTTCTATCTCGACGGCAGCGGCACGCACCACATGCGCCTTTCGTTCTGCTATCCGACGCCGGACAAGATCACGCTGGGTATCAAGCGGCTTGCAAGTGTGATGGACGGCGAGCTCAAGACCGCCGAACTCTTCGGCACCGCTGCGGCCGATGCGGACACGCACGCTTCGCACACCTCGAGTACGCCTGCCAGCGGCACCGCCAGCACCGCCAGCACCTCCAGCACCTCCAGCACCTCCGGCACCGCCGGCAAGAAAGCCTGAGCACAATGATGACGGCTGGAAGCGGCAAATCAATCGATATTATTTTGCTGCAAACCATCACCGTTGCAGCAAGCTCCGTTACCGTTACCTCCAACAGGAATCAGCAAAAGGTGAATCATGGATATCAAATCGCCAGCGCCACAACCACCGACAAAGCAGCCACCGGCTTGCCTCTACCGCTATTCCCACCGTTGCGAGACACAGTCCGCAATGGCAACAGGCAACGAGACACCGCCCGCGCTTCTACCTGTTATCCGGTAACTGACAGACAACATTGGCAACAGCGGTTACGATTCCGCAATAGCAACAATCATCAGTCCATATCATTCAACTGATATCAATCATCGAAAGGCGATATTATGGCACGTCACACCAAAGCCAGTAGCACCGCAAACCCCGGCAAAGTCGTCGACTCGTCAACCCTTCAAGCACGACACGGCAAGCATTCCGCAACCCAACACGAGTCGATCGACCGAGCGGCGACCAAGGTGCTCGTCATCTGCGGCGGCATGAGCCACGAGCGCGACGTCTCGCTTGCCAGCGGCCACCGCGTCTCCGGCTACCTCGAAAAGGCTGGCTGGAATGTCACCACGCACGATATGGACAGCGAACTGCTGCCGTATCTGAGCGACCCCAAGACCCGCCCCGACATCGTCTGGCCGCTGCTGCACGGCGCCAATGGCGAGGACGGCTCGATCCGCGACATCCTCGAGTTGGAGGGCCTGCCGTATATCGGTTCGCGTGCCAAGGCGTCGCGCACCGCCTGGAGCAAGCCCATCGCCAAGAACGTGGTGCGCAAACTCGGCGGACTTTCCACGCCCGTTTCGGTAGCGCTGCCCGAATCGACGTTCCGCGAGCTGGGTGCGAAGAAGGTGGTGGACCTGCTGGTCTCCTCGCTTAAGCTGCCGCTGTTCGTCAAGCCGACCCAAGGCGGATCGGCGATGGGCTGCACCCGCGTCGACAAGGCCTCCGAGCTGCCGCAAGCCATGGTCAACAGCTTCGCATATGGCGACGTTGCGCTGGTGGAGCAAGCCGTCACCGGTACCGAGATTTCCGTTTCCGTGCTGGAAATCGACGGGGAACCGCTCGTTCTGCCGCCGCTCGAAGTGGCCACGCCTGACGGCGATTACGATTACGAAGCCCGCGTGACCCCCGGCCCGACCGATTTCTACGTTCCCGCGCGCTTGCCCGAAGCCGTGCTCAAGGCGGCGCAGGAAGCGGCACTCACCGCGCACAACACTCTGAGTCTACGCGACATCTCCCGCACCGACTTCATCGTCGACGAGTCCGGCATCCCGCAGTTCCTCGAATCGAACGTGGCTCCCGGCATGACCGCGACCTCGCAGCTACCGCAAGCCGCCATCGCCGCCGGTTACAGTCTGTCCGATCTCTACTCGCAGCTGGTGGAGTCCGTCCTACGCCAGCATCGCGCCGATAAATAGGGGATAGGCGAGCAACCGGCCCGTCTACTGCCAGCGTTCAGATCTCCGAAATGTGCAACCGAACTACCTGTTGGTTGCACATTTTTATATATTGCGTCCGAAAAGCGCACCTAATCCCCGCTCCAATGCACTTTCCCGACACCACCGTCAGAAAAACGCACCCCACCGGACCCAGAACGCACTTATCCCACTCCAACGTCAGAAAAGTGCACCTAATCCCCGCTCAAATGCACTTTCCCGACGCTACCGTCAAAAAACGCACCCTACCGAACCCAAAACGCACTTATCCCACTCCAACGTCAGAAAAGCGCACCTAATCCCCGCTCCAACGCACTTTCCCGACACCACCGTCAGAAAAACGCACCCCACTGGACTCAAAATGCACCTTCCCGACACCACCGTCAAAAAAACGCACCCCACCGGACCCAGAACGCACTTTCCCAACGCCACCGTCCAAAAAGCGCACCCCACCGAACCCAAAACGCACCTTCCCGACACCACCGTCAGAAAAATGCACTCTATTCGGTTCAGGATGGATTCTTCCGTATTTGAGGCCGCCCGACAGACGGTTGCCAACGGCATTCCAGCAAATTCTACGGTATCTGTTGTCCGAGCCGAATCAGCCACGACGGCGTCAGTACCACCGCCAGCACGACCAGCAGCACGACGAGAACTGCACCGTAAACCAACATCCGTACCCACAACGGGCGGCGACGCAGTGCGGGAATCCCATCCAACAGCAACCAACCCAGCACCAAGCCGATCACAAATCCGCCGATATGCGCCTGCCACGCCACGTTCGGAATGAACAATGGCATCGCCAAGTCGAGGACGATCCAAATCACCATCCCACGAATATCCGCGTGCGTACGCTGGAAAACAAGCAGCACCACGCCGAAAAGCCCGAACAACGCGCCGGAAGCGCCGTATGCGGACGTGCCCCAATCGTGAGTGATATAGCTGTAGACCATCAGGCCATCTGAAGCGCCGAGCCCACAAATCAGATAAACCGCGAGGAAGCACCAGTGCCCAAGCAGCTTTTCCAAGTACGGCCCGATGATAATCAGCGTCAGCATGTTGCCCAAGACATGCAATACATTTGGGGAATGCATAAACATCGACGTGAACCACGTCCACGGCTTCACAACCGCCAAACCTGAAGCGAACGAGCCATTAAAAATCAGGGTATTGAACTGTTGCGGGAAGGCATACTTGAACAGCACTTCCACAAGCCATACCGCTACGCATGCAACCACAATCGCCCACGTGACCACCGGCCCATTGGATCGCCACTCGTACCTCAGCCTTCGAAACCACCGTTGAATGTCGCCGCTCTGATTGGTCATTACTCCATTTTATCGATGACCATTCCCAACAACCCATCTTCCCGCACACCCCGATAGGGACATTGACCAACAAAACCTCACCAAGCAGCCAATCATATTTTGAATACCGCTGTTTAGGGATGCGAGAATTCTGATTTTTCACTTTTCCACCCAATTGTCACAGAACATCGGCTAGGATAGAAGCAACGTCGGCTTGGACGCACAGGTCGACACTTATGAAAGGAGCCGTCATGGAGAACAAGTCTTCTAACGGTTGGAAGTTCTTTGCACTGCTCTTCGGCGGTCTGCTCGCTGCAGTCGTCGGTCTGTACATGTACAAGCAGCAGAACCCCGACTATGATCCGTGGGAAGAGCCGTGGGAAAACAGCTCTTCACCAGTCGATTTGGGTCTTGATAAGGAAGCCGATCCGAAGCCCGAGCAGGGCCCGGAAACCGCTACCGCCTGATCTTATTCAATAAAAAGGGGAGTCGATTTCGGTCGGCTCCCTTTTTTCGTGCCTTTGACGCGACGAAACGATGGATGCGTCGAAAAGCAGGAAAACAAGCCCCGAAACATGCTTTCGAACGCATTGGACAGAAAAGGTACGTTGAAAAGCACGAAATCGGGGTCAAAAACATGCTTTTCGACGCATCTTCGAAACGCAGAGCAACAAGACAGCCTGACACAGAAGTCCGACAGCAGACCACGGCCATATACAATGAAGCTATGGCAGCGATACGGGAACAGGACATTTCGAAGGGCATGGCGGCGCTGGACGCGTGGCGCAAAGTGGCAGACGCACATCGCAGAGAACCGCTTGAGGCACGGCTTGCGTTTTCGCCGGACGGCCTGCCGCGCAATACTTGGGCGATGGCCGTGCGCTATTCCCTGTATCTGCTAGAAAACAAGGCTCCTGGCCCCGGCGTCGAAGTGCGTGTGGCGCCGTGGGGAGCAGTGAAGATTCTCGACGGGCCGAAGTCGGACCCGCACAATCTCACCCCGCCAGACGTCATCGAGCTCGACCCGGACGTGTGGCTGCGCTTGACTTGCGGGCTGACGAAGTGGGATGAAGAAAAGAACGCCGGCCGCATCAGCGCGGTGGGCGAGCGCGATAATTTGAGCGCACTTCTACCACTGGACTGAACGACTACTTAAATTACCGGCATCGGCTGAAATACGACAACATTGCCGCCACAATGTATATGGTTCATAGCGATTAGACACGGAAATCGGGATCCCGGCCAGAATGTGTGTCCAAATAGGCATCGAAGTGTTCTGCCATATAGCTTAGAAGCTGTTTAAGATCGGCATGGGAAAATTTGGATCTTCTCTTTGCTTACTCCCTCAATGGCTCAGAGCTGATTTTGGACACACATTCTGGCCGGTATCCCCGGAACGATATGAATGATCGTAGCGTTTCGTTAATTCCAACAGGTTAATTCCAACAAACGTTGCGTAGCTGGCTCTGCATAATCTCCAGAAATCAAATTACCGTCGACGCTTCAACGCCAACGGTAATGGTAAGAAATACGGAAACACGAAAATCCGCTCAGGCCTCGCTGGCCTTGGGCTTCGGCTTACGCAAAGCGCTGGGAATAGGCATGTGAATCGGCTTGTGCGGCTTCGGCATCGGCGCTTTCTTGGCGCTGGAAGCAGATTTCGCATTGTCACCGCTTGCCGCCTTTGCTGCGGCCTCGGCGGCCCACTTGGCGTAATCGTCCAAATCATCGTCGTCAATCGGCGAATCCTCATGCCGGTCTACGTCTTGCTCGGCCGTATCTTCATGTCGCTTGCCGTGAGTCTTTGAATATTCCTTCTCGACTTCATCGAACGGATCTGCCGACCCGCTACCCGGTTCCTGCGCGCCAAGCTCCTTTGCCAGCTCGTCATAATCGGTATCGGTTGTCAAATACTTAAGCTTACGGGCCATTTTCTTTTGTTTAGCCTTTTGACGTCCGCGGCCCATTTGACCCCCTGAATAATTTTTAGTCGCAATTTAATCCATCAATATAGTAGGATACCACCCAATCTGTTACGTTTCATTGTCGGCTCAGACTTTTACCATAAAAACAAGATTTTCAAGGTTTCCAGACATTAAGGGCAGGTCATGGCGGACACACAAAACGACGCGAAAAAAGAACAGATCACTGCGGCGGGCAATGAGATAAGTGCAAGCTTTGTCGAGGCGAAAAAGCGTTCTGACGCGGTTTTGGCCAAGCTCGAGAAGGATCCAGGCAAGTTCACCATGCTCACCGGCGACCGACCGACCGGCCGTCTGCACCTCGGTCACTATTTCGGATCGATCCGCGAGCGTGTCGCGATGCAGAACAAGGGCGTGCACACCAACGTGCTCATCGCCGACTATCAGGTCATCACCGACCGCGACACCACCGAGCATATTCAGGAGAACACGCTGAACATGGTGCTTGACTATCTGGCCGCCGGCATCGACCCGAACAAGACCATGATCTTCGCGCATTCCGCGGTACCGAGCGAAAACCAGCTGATGCTGCCGTTCCTTTCGCTGGTCACCGAAGCCGAGCTGCTGCGTAATCCGACCGTCAAGTCCGAAGCCGAAGCGAGCGGCCACGCGCTGACCGGCCTGCTGCTGACCTATCCGGTCCATCAGGCCTGCGACATCCTCTTCTGCAAGGCCAACGTCGTGCCGATCGGCAAAGACAACCTGCCGCACGTCGAGATCACGCGCACCATCGCCCGCCGCTTCAACGAGCGGTATGCCAAGAAGAACCCCGTCTTCCCCGAACCGACGGCAATTCTCTCCGACGCCCCCGAGATTCCGGGCTTGGACGGCCGTAAGATGAGCAAGTCCTATGGCAATTCCATTATGCTCAGCGCCACTGCGGAGGAAACCGCCAAGCTCATTAAGAAGAGCCCGACCGATTCCGAACGCCGCATCACTTTCGACCCAGTCAAGCGTCCGCAGGTTTCGGCGCTGTTGACCACCGCCGGCCTGGTCACCAATCGCGACCCGAGGGACATTGCCGAGGAGATCGGCGACGCAGGCGCAGGGGCCTTGAAGCAGTACGTCACCAAGGCCGTCAACGAATTCCTCGCCCCGCACCGCGAGCGCCGCGAGGAGCTGGCGAAGGATATGGATTCGGTCCGCGACATCATCCACGACGGCAACAAGCGCGCCAACGAGATCGCCGAGGAGACGCTCGACCAGGTGCGCGACGCTATGGGCATGAAGTACTGATTGATTGATTGATTACGTTGGTGACGCTTGGCATCCGCTTAGCGCCACCAACGTAACTAACGATTGCAAACTGTTGCAAATACGACGCTAAAACCTTAACTTGCGTCGCAAATGCAACAGTCCACTACATTCCTATTGCTTTTGTGACGCATAAACGCCGATTTGCGTCACAAAAGCAGCACTTGTTGCCGACGAAACCTGAAATCTCACACGTCGTAGCGCCAGGACTTGTCGGTAATCACGCGGGCCATCGCCAGGCCGATGGGCAGGCAGAGGATGACCATGAAGGCGCGGAAGGCCCAATCGAGCGCGTTGGCCGTGTCGAACTGGCCCAAGTAGAACATCGCGCGGTACATATAGAGGCCGGGCACCATGATGACGATCGACGGCACAGTCAAGCAGATGCGCGGATAGCCCAGATAAGGCGGCAGAAAGCCGTGGCGCACCGACGAGCGCCATACCGAGGCAAGCAGGCCGGCGAGCATCGCACCCAGAAACGCGGCGGCCTCCGGCGGCATACCGAAATCGACGATGGTCAGGCGCAAGGTATCGGTGATGGCGCCGATGATGGCCGCGGTGAAGCACATCCGCTGAGGCGAGTTGAACAGCACCGAGAATCCCCAGACACCGCCGAATGCGCAGATTGCACGCAAACCGGCATTGACCCACGGATTCAGGCCTAGCGGCTCGAAGCCTTGCGGGCTCAGATGGACGATGGACGCGACCATCCAGCCTGCGAGTGTGGCCATGAGGATGAGCGCGAGCGTGTACACCAAACGTTGAATGCCGCTGGGAAGGTCCATTTTGGCGATATCAAGACCGCCGGTGATAAGAGGGAAACCGGGAATGACAAAGAGCATCGCGCCGATGTAGGCGGTATCGTGGCGCAGCGCCACCGGGTCGAAAACGCCGATGAGACGCAAGGTGCCCACACAGGCGAACGCAGCCACCGCAACCGCCACGAACGTGACGAAGAACTGGTTCAGGTGATAGATGAACATCCGCCGCCGCACCCAATGGCCAACGCCCGCGCCGACGAACGCGCCGATCATGTCGTAGGGGCCACCGCCGAGCAGGAAAACGAAGCATGCACATGCCACGGCGGAAGCGATCGCCGAGAACCACGGCGCGTAAAGCGGCTTGCGATGCTGGATGAGGCTTAGCCGTTCATGCGCCTGACGTACCGTGATGCCACGGCTGGACTTCGACTTGGCAGGCTGGGGCTTCTGACCTGCCGACGCCGTCGCAACCGAGGATTGGCCGGCCCTGACGCCATCGTGCTGTTCAGGCACATGATGAGTGCCATTCACGGGGCCTTGCTTCAGCGAAACGCCAGGCTCGTTCTGGCCAGCGGCGGTCTCGCGTTCGGCCGCGATATCCTCGCGTGTCTTGCCAATGTGCTCGAAATGCTCCGCATATTCGCCCTTCGGCGGCTGGAATCCGCGCTTTTTGGCACGTTTGATGGCCTTTTCGTGGACCCGTTTGCGTCGCTCGATCTCACGATGGGCTTTTTGCGTGGCACGCAGCATGGAACGTTGGGCGTCGGGGTTGTCGAGCTGTTGCACCATCTCTTGCGACACCGCGGTCTGCGCGTGGTAGGTGGTCGCCGGCGCGCCGATGTTGACGCTGAACCAATCGGCGAAATGCTCAAGCAGCCAGATACGCTCCGTATTGACTCCGGTCGTCGGCAAATCGACAACTTGCGTAATCCTGCTGACGCCATCGCTGCACGAGACCCCCATATCGGTGAGGTTGATGTTCGCCCGCACATGCACGCCAAGCGGATAGCCGATGCGGTGCATCAACTCGCGGATGCGGAAGCTTCCCGTGCCGGCGCGCAGGTCGAGCAGGCCCACACGAGCAATGATGCTCGCCTTCGCCGCAATGCCGGCGTCGACCACCGGCGTATCCCAGTCGCGCTCGATGTCGGCGGTGTCCAACGGCATATAATGCGTCAGCCGGTCGTGCACCTTGGCGCGGTGATCGCGGTGATCGCCGTCGTCAGTTCCTTCATTGTGGCCTTTATGGTCATCGATGGAAGCCACCGCCCTGGCCACACGCCGGTATTCTTCGGAATCAGATTCGTTCAAATCGCCGAAAATATCGTCAATACTTCCATCGCCGGTGTCGGCATCGTTGACGCCATCGGTCACATTCACCGTTTTCTCAATGTCCCGGGCAACCGTGTCCATGTCGGCTTCCTCGTCTGCGACGTTGCCGAAGCCCTTGTGCCCGTTCATATCGTCAGCGCCGCTTTCCGCAGTCACACGACCCGCTGCGTCACCCGCATCATCCGAAATAGATGCTGCGTCGAACCCGCTATCCACATCAGCGTCGCCACCAGTCGAACCCGTGCCTGCCATCGCCATACCCTTCATCGCCCTTCAATTTTCTTGCAGCGTCTCGCATTCCCCTAAGTGCCTCGTACGCCTTACACCGCGCACTTCGCACCCGTCAAGCAGAGTTCTCTACGCTCAAACTTCATTGGAATTGAAGAGACATTGATACACCATATAAGTTTTGACATATCCCGATATCTCATTTTTAGCACGCTCACCCTAAATCTTCCGTGCTATCAATGCCCGATAATCACCAATTGGAAATCAACTGGATTTTTCTCTTGATAACTCATGCCTTGCGAAATCAGCCTCACGCTATTGATTCCCGTACCCAAGCAGTACCACACATCATCGCATCATACCTTTTGCACCCATGAGTTTCAATTGGGCTTCAGATATGATTAAAAATCTCTCTTTTATGATAAAATGCGCGTAATTGTTGCACAGGCCTATAACACAATGTTGTCAAGAGGGAATGGGACACGATGCCGTATTCAGATACGATACGCAACAAAATCGCGCATCTGAACCAAAGAATCGTGGACCTCAACGCTCAGCGCGATCTCATCGACATGAACAACACCTCGCGCCAGCAGATTGAGCAAATCTGGGCGAAAGTCAACGATGACGCCAGTACTGCACTCACCAAGTTCTCCTCCACTCAATCCGATCTGGAAGACTTCCAACAACAAATCAAGGCATTGACCGCCACGCTGGACGGCGGGGCAGCCACAGGAACACTCGACATCTCCTACCTCACCGGCGGCCTTAAAGCATCCATCGATTTCTACAACAAGGTGAGTGCGCTCTACGGCAAGATGGAGAACGAGGGTTTGGACGCCGACAGCGCTTCAAAAGACCCTCATGCACTGACGGTCATGCTGAAGGTCTTCGGCAACAAAATCCTCAAGTACGCGCTCAAATTATCTGTAAGCAATGAATGGAGCAAACCAATTGGCCCGGGTCTCGTACTGAGTTTCTCGGTATCCGCCGCAGACGGCAAGGGGAAGGTGACACTCAACGTACCCGGCTCCATAGCGAAAGCACAGAAAGATGAGCTGCTTGACATGATTTCCTTTGGCGTGATGGGCAACTCAGTCCAGCTTGATAAAAACGGACATCCCATTGACGCTCCGGAGGGGCGAGGCTACGGAAGATGGAAGACTGACCATGATCTTGGCCTCGACAAAGGAGGAGGAGGAAGATTCTCTTGGAGCCGTACGCACGGTGACAAGACACAGAAGTATTCTATGAACTTTCAACAAGGTTCTATTGCTGTCTCAGCTGGCGTTTCACAAGACTACGGCAAAGATACCTCCATTGCCTCAGAACTAGGCATCACCGCGAGCAACGACTCTCATTGGACAGATTTTCGCAAGCCGGAACCGGTTCGAGTACCCGCGAAAATACCAACGTTCAGCCTGCAATGGCACCTTGAGATCATACCTGCGACGAGCCCAGTGCCAGCCGGTGCCACCATTATCGCAGTAATGGGCGCATTCATACTCATCATGCTGGCGATCGCATGACACGTTCCACTGTTCATTTCATTCGCGTCATCTGCGCTTTGATTCTCTGCATCATGGCCACGCTCCTGCCTCTCTCCGCCTGCGGCACCCTGCAAGCCAACACCGCACCGCAACAACCCCGGACCGAGAAAATCATATTCGACAAAACATACGTGAAAAACTTCCTCTACGACAGCCCAGACAAAAAAGACGCGATACGAACCCCACAAGCCGTTGCAAAAACACTCAAGAACAATCATGTCGAAGAATTTACCGATGTTTACGTATCGAAAAATAAAGATGTCGTTGGTCTTGTCACCAAGAAGCAACGACTTTCAAACATCAAAAAGAACAACGAACGCATAGCGCAAAACGGACAAACCTTCACTAAAGAAAAACCAAGCTACCGCTACACGATCAACAAAAACGGCACCGCAATGTCTATCTGGACAGATAAAAACATGTCGTTTTGGGCTGGAGGAGCTCTATTCACAATCATCCCAGGTTTTTCTGGCTACAACTACTACATGAAGCACGGCAAAGGCGTCTGGGACATGCAGATCACCATCTACAACTGCCACACCAACCAACCCATCACCACCTTCAAAGCCTCCGAAGGATTCCACCTCAACCAGCAAGACCTCGGAGACTGACCCATGCGACACAACACGACACCAACAACCCGGGCACTCACCGCACTCCTCCTCTGTATCACGGCTATGTTCATGCCGCTCTCCGCCTGCGGCCATCCACAAGCCGAACCCGCACCACAACCGAAAACCGAGAAAATCACCTACCCGGCCTCAATCGTTCGAGATTTCTTCTACACGGACGACATCCGCACACCGAAAGCCGCGGCCGCCGACCTCAAAACCAGCGGGCCCAAATACCTCACCGACGCCCGCGCCAAACCCAACGGCGACATCGTCATCACCGTCACCGAACAACAACGACACAACAACATCACCTACAACAACCAACGAATCAAACACAACGAACAGGAATTCACCAAGGCAAACCCCGACTACCACTACGCCATCAACCAGAACGGCACCAGCATGAACGTCTGGACCGACAAAAATTTGTCGTTTTTTGCTAGCTTCGCTATCTTCACCGAAATCCCCTCTTACAACGGCTTGAACTACTACATGAAGCACGGCAAAGGCGTCTGGGACATGCAAATCACCATCTACAACTGCCACACCAACCAACCCATCACCACCTTCAAAGCCTCCGAAGGATTCCACCTCAACCAGCAAGACCTCGGAGACTGACCCATGCGACACAACACGACACCAACAACCCGGGCACAAGGAGCAAGATGAACAACCGATTCACCATATTCAACGGCACCGTCGAAATCACATTGCCAGAAAGCTACCACCCGTGGAACGAAGCAAACGGCTCAGATGCGCCAAACGGTCAAAAATTGGTGCAGATTCTCGAAACCCTGTCAGCCGACGCAACAGATGCGGATAGAGACAAGACAAGCAAATCCGTGACTACGAGCAACGATTCCAGATTCATGGACGACAGTGGAGCATACCTCTTCGGAATCACCGAAAATCGAGCATGGGAACCCGACAAGCTCAACGAGCATCTTGATGAATGCTTCCAAGCCATAGCCCGGAGTCTGCCGCTCGTTGCCAATGCTCAAATCGCAACCAAGAAACTAACGAACGCCGACGAGCAACCTATCGGGATGATTCGCTATACATTCGCCACACCACACGAAGACTGGTTCGCGTGCACGTTGCTACTGCCGAATGACGACCGGGAGGCTCTGCTCAACTGTGTGTGCCCCACCAGTCATCTACCAGCCGGAGCTCTGGAGTTCAACGCCATCGCCGATTCCATCCGCTTCATAGTCCAAGGCGATATCGGCGACGGCGGCGTTCCCATTACCAAGTAGGCAATCCATATCGCATACTTCTTCGTCCAAAATACGGCCTTCACTCGTTTTTGTTACATAAATGTCGATTAGGTCACCCTACAATCAAAGCGTACTCGCCAAGCAATGGCTTTGGGTTCGCAACAGATGGCACCACAACTGCGGAGGAGCCGCGGAATGCCGACAGACCGAACAACCGGAACTTGGTTTGAAGGAGGTCTGAATGGCTACAAGTACCAAAAACAACAAGCCAGCCAACAATCAACCGATCACGCAGCCTGATGCCGCACTGTTCACTTCCGGAGTCGGGACCAAAGGCCCCGAGGAACGTGATCTTCCCCAGTCGCTCAAAGACGACCTTGCACTCTGCCTTGAGATTTTGCGCACCGTGCTGGGGGAGTACGACAAGAATCTGCTTTCCACGTTCGACACCGTACGCGACTACGCCGTCAAGGCGAGTGCCGAACACTACGCGGAAACCATCGGCAAGGAAAAGCCCAAGGAAGACAACCTCGAAAAAGCCGAAAAGGTCATCGACGCCCTGAATGTCCACGAAGCGCAACTGCTCGCGCGAGCGCTCACCACCTACTTCCATCTGGCGAATCTCTGCGAGGAGAATTACCGCGTTTCGGTGCTTCATAAGCGCGAGGCGAATGTGGGCGAAGACGCGGCGACCGATCCCGTCAACGAACTGACCGGCGCCTACCATCAGCTCATCGGCGAAATGGGCCCGGCAAAGGCCAAGGAGCTTCTGAACAAACTCGAGTTCCACCCCGTCTTCACCGCCCACCCCACCGAAGCGCGTCGCAAGGCCGTCGAAGGAAAGATCCGCAGAATCGCTACGCTTCTGGGCGCCGGCAAGCTGCTGGGCGGGTCCGACAAGAAGGAAAACTACCGTCGTCTGTATAACGAGATTGACGCGCTCTTCCGCACCTCGCCGATCGGCGCCAAGAAGCCGACACCCGTCGAGGAAGCCGACACCATCATCGACATTTTCGACAACACGCTTTTCGAAACCATTCCACAGGTCTATCGCCGTTTCGACGATTGGATCCTTGGCGACCAGGCCGGAATCTCGGAGCCGCAATGCCCCGCATTCTTCCATCCCGGTTCCTGGATCGGCACCGATCGCGACGGCAACCCGAACGTCACCGCCAAGGTCAGCCGCGCCGTGGCCCGCAAGTTCAGCGACCACGCCATCGAAGCGCTGGAAAAGGCGACCCGCACCGCCGGCACGAACCTGACGATGGAAGCCGTCACAACACCCCCGAGCGACGAACTCGTCAATCTTTGGAGTCACCAGAAGGAAATGAGCGAGCGCCTGACCGACAAGGCCGCCTCCACTTCCTCGCACGAGCTGCATCGCGCGGTCATGCTGGTCATGGCCGACCGCTTGCATTACACTATTGTGCGCGATGCCGACCTGATGTACAAGAACTGCGATGACTTCATCGCCGACCTCAAGATCGTGCAGCGTTCGCTGGCGGCTGCCGGCGACAAGCGCGCGGCTTACGGTCCGGTGCAGGACGTCATCTGGAAGGCGCAGACCTTCGGATTCCACCTCGTCGAGACGGAGTTCCGCCAGCATTCACTCGTCCATTCCCGCGCCCTGGAGGATATCCGCGAGCACGGCCTGCATGGCGAACGCGGCGAACTGCAGCCGATGACCCACGAGGTGCTCGACACCTTCCGCGCACTCGGCGCCATCCAGAAGCGCAACGGCCAGAAGGCCGCCCGCCGCTACATCATCTCGTTCACCAAGTCCGCGCAGAACATCCGCGACGTCTACGAGCTCAACCGCATGGCATTCTCGAACCCCGAGGATGTGCCGACCATCGACGTCATCCCGCTGTTCGAACAGCTGCAGGATCTGCGCAACTGCGTCGACGTACTTGACGAAATGATCAAGATCCCCGAGGTGCAGGCCCGCCTGAAGGCCACCGGCGGCAAGCTCGAGGTCATGCTTGGCTACTCGGATTCTTCCAAGGACGCCGGCCCCACCACCGCTACGCTCGCGCTGCATTCGGCGCAATGGCGCATCGCGCAATGGGCCAAGGAGCACGATATCGACCTGACGCTCTTCCACGGGCGCGGCGGCGCTGTCGGTCGTGGCGGCGGCCCAGCGAACCGTGCGGTGCTTGCGCAGCCAGCCGGTTCCGTCAACTGCCGCTTCAAGCTCACCGAACAGGGCGAGAGCATTTTCGCTCGCTACGGCAATCAGGCGCTGGCCATCCGCCACGTCGAGTCCGTGGCTGCGGCGACGCTTCTGCAATCCGCCCCGAGCGTTGAGAAGCGCACCACTGAGATGACCGAGAAGTACGCGCCGATGACGCAGAAGCTCGACGAATCCGCGCACAAGCGCTTCCTTGACCTGCTCAATACGCCTGATTTCACACCTTGGTTCTCCACGGTGACCCCGCTGACCGAAATCGGCCTGCTGCCGATCGGCTCACGCCCGGCCAAGCGCGGTCTCGGCGCCAAGTCGCTCGACGACCTTCGCACGATTCCGTGGGTCTTCTCCTGGGCCCAGGCACGCATCAACCTGGCCGCCTGGTACGGCCTCGGCTCGGCATGCGAGGAGTTCGGCGACCTTGAGACCCTGCGCGGCGCCTACAAGGAGCTGCCGATGTTCTCCACGTTCATCGACAACATCGAGATGTCGCTGGCCAAGACCGACGAACGCATCGCCAAGATGTATCTGGCGCTGGGCGACCGCGATGACCTGCGCGACAAGGTCCTGAACGAAATGGAGCTCACCCGCAAGTGGGTGCTCGCCATCGTCGGCGACGATTGGCCGCTGCAGCACCGTCATGTGCTCGGCCAGGCCGTGCGCGTGCGTTCGCCGTACGTCGACATCCTTTCCGTCATCCAGGTGCTTGCCCTGCGCAGCCAGCGTGAACTGCAGAAGAAGCAGGACGCCGAGACCGCCAAGGCAAAGGCCAACGGCAAGGCCGCTGCCGATGCGAGCGCCGTTGCGCCCAAGAAGACGGACAACGAGGAGCTGGCCCGCGACCAACAGCGCGGAGGCTTCACCTACCTCATCCTCTGCACGGTTTCCGGAGTAGCCGCCGGCCTGCAGAACACCGGCTGATTCGCAGCCGATAAGCGGTAAAACGAAGCCTTGCCGGCAATCCCGATTTTTAAGGATTCCGGCGAGGCTTCGTCGTATTTACTCGAAATTGATGAATAGAAAGACAATCCATCTGTTTTAAAGTACAAAAACTACCAAAATCGACATTGATGATCCTTTTCTTTGAGACCTCTGTCAGAACCAGCTATCAAAACCAGTGAAAATGTGTAAGTAAACGACCTCAACAGCAGTGAAAGTGTGCAGTAAATAGCTTAAAAGTGCTGTGAAAGCGTGTACGCAACCGTAACTTGTGATGTTTCACACCACAAGCTGAGCGACATCGTCAAGCGTAAGAAGACGGCCGAAACGGGTGTTGAGGGCCTGGTCGCCGCCGTAGACAACGATGCGCCGATCGGTGGGCAGGCCAATGGTTTCACCCAGTTCATCGACCCTTGTAAAGGCGTGCAAATCATAAGTGGCAGAAGCCTTGACCTCTACTAGGTACTGGACTTCACCGCCCTTTTCGATAATCAGGTCAACTTCCTTCTGGTTGGTGTCGCGCCAGAAATAGAGAGTCGGCTTGCGGCCATGCACATAATATTCCTTGGCGACTGCATTGATCACCGTATTCTCAAACAGAGGCCCGCGGTACTTGCTCAACGTAAGGCTTTCCGGCGACTCAATACCCAACAGGTAAGCAGCTAACCCAGTGTCGTAAAAATAGAGTTTCGGAGTCTTGACCAATCTCTTACCATAATTCTTGTAATACGGGTATAGCCGATAGACAATGAAGCTGGATTCAAGCACGGAAAGCCAGTCTTCCACCGTTTTTCTGTCGATCTTGCAGGCCTTGGCCAACGCCGTGTAATTGAGCAGCTCACCGTCCCGCACCGCACATTGCACCAAAAAGTTCTCAAATGCCGCCAGCTTGCGCACACCGAGTTCGGCACGAACATCTCGTTCAAGGTAGGTGTTGATATAGTTCGGGAAATAATCGGCGGGCTTGATTTTGGAATCGTAAAGTCGAGGATACCCGCCCCGCCACATCCATTCGTCCATCGCCCCAGGTTTTCTGCCTACATCCTTGAGCTCCGTTCGTGAAAACGGCATCAGGTAAAGCAACGCTACGCGGCCGGCGAGAGATTGCGAAATGGACTTCGTCAAAAGGAAATTCTGCGAACCGGAAAGGATGAATTGTCCCGGCTTCTGACGGCGCTCATCGACAATGCCTTGAAGATATGAAAACAGTTCCGGTACGCGCTGCGCCTCGTCAAAAACGACATGATTACCATACTGCTTGAAGAAGGTATCGGGATCGGTTTCAGCAAGTGCTCTTACTTTCGGATTTTCAAGCGAAACGTAGGTGTAATCACTGAATACTTCGCGTAGCAAAGTGGTTTTACCGGTCTGCCGGGCACCGGTAAGCGAAATGACAGGAAACTGCCCAGCCAGCTCCCGCATTTTTGTCGTGATTCTTCGAGGAACCATCTTCGTATTGACTGTACTCATAATCGGCCTATTCCCAACGATTATCACTGTCTATTCCACAATTAACATAAGGTCTATTACCCAATTAACATAAACTCTACTCCACAATTAACATAAAGTCTATTCCACAATTAACATAGGAGCTACCACCCAATTAACATAAACCCTACTCCACAATTAACATAAAAGACCTCCACCGGAATCATCCGGGGAGGCCTTGAGAAGAGGGACTCGGCGCCTTACGCTCTAAGCCTCGTTAATGAGATCGAGCATTTGCGGGACCGACTTCTTGCCGAACTCGACCTTTTGAGCGGTCGTGCCGTCGGCAGCGGTCTTGTTGACGACGATGCAGGGCACGCTCATCGCACCGTACCGCTTCTGCAGCTCGGGGAAATGCGAGATGTCGTATGCTTCGGCCCGCACCTTCGGGTTATCGGCGGCAATGCGCTGCGCGGAAAGCACCGTGGTCGGGCACATCGTGCAAGTCAGCGAGACGAGGACCATCACATCGGCAGAACCGCCGTCAGAGCCCAACGTATCGATGCGCTGCTGGGTATCGTTGTCAACGGACTGACCGGGGCCGGCCGCGTTGTACAGCGCTAGAACGAACGAGTTGAACTCATGGCCACTGGGGACGCCGTGGAACGCAAGTCCGGTAGGTTGCGGCTTGCCGTCGTCTCCCACCTTGCACAGGCGAACGCAGGGACGGGCCATCGGCATCACTGCTTCGACGTCGAACTTGGCGCGGCCTTCGGCGTCCTCTTCGTCCTCACCAGGCTCGGAAGCCACGACGGAAGTAAGCTTGCCCCCGCTTAAGCCGACCAGCTCGCCGATGAAGCCTTTGAGCTCCTGCGAAAGCTTGGTTTTGTCAAGCGAAAGCTCAAGCACCAGCGGCCGGCTCATGCGGCCGAAGACCACATCGAGCTGTTTGCGAATGGCGTCGTCAAAGAACCCGGAGGTCTTGACCGGTCCGGCGGCCTGAGCGCCGGTAGCATCGGAAGCGGCGGCCGGAGCCGGGGAAGTACCGGAATTGGCGGCTTTCCTCGCTTGCTCGGCTTCACGCCGTTCGTAATTCGAGCTAGTCGGGCGAGGCGGCACAAGGCCGGTCTTCTCGCTGAGGTCCTTGGCATAACGCTCAAGCTCCACACCTGCAACGGCACCGTCGGAAACGGCGGTGACCACCTGACGCAGGTTCTTCTCGCGCAGATCGCCGGCGGCATACACCCCGGCGGCGGAGGTTTCGAGATAATCGTGCGTGATGACATACCCGTAGTCGTCAAGGTCGATGACGCCTTTGAGAATCTCGGTTTGCGGCACATACCCCGCAAAGACGAAAACACCGAAGTTCTTGCTCTTGGTCGGTTTCCATTCGATGTCCTCACCGGTTTTGCGGTTGTGGAACACGGCGCTGACCAGACCGCCTTCACCGGCGGAAACCGACTTCATCTCGGTGTTGAAGTGAATTTCGATGTTGGGATCGTTCTTGGCCTCGTTGGAAACGGAGGCGTCGCAAGTGAAATCGTCATCGCGCGCCAGAATGGTGACCTTGCTGGCGTATTTGGTGAGGAATACGGATTCCTCGGCCGCGGAGAAGCCGCCGCCAACGACGATGACTTCCATATCGTTGAAGAATTCGCCGTCGCATGTCGCACAATAGGAAATGCCGCGACCAGCGTACTCGGCCTCACCCTGGAAGCCGATTTTGCGCGGATTTGCGCCGGTAGCTACGAGAATACCGAACGTTTTGAGGTCGCCGCGGTTGGTATGCACGGTCTTGATATCGCCTTTAACGTCAAGTCCGGTGGCATCGGCTGCCATGAATTCGGCACCGAAATCCTCGGCTTGCTGACGCATGGTTTCGGTCAATGACCGGCCGTCCGTCTTGGCGATGCCAGGATAGTTGACCACTTCATTGGTGATGTTGATCTGGCCACCGTACTCTTCCTTCTCAAGAATGAGCACACGGTACCGTGCACGCGCAAGATAAAGACCAGCAGTCAGGCCAGCCGGGCCCCCGCCGATCACCACTACATCGTACAAATCGTCTTGCTGCTTCATAATTTCCTTTATATCAGTACCTGCATCCGCACATCGGCGCAATCCCCATACGGACTTCGTGCGCCGCTACCGTCGCATATCATCGCGCCAGCGTCACAAAATGGCGGAACCTGTAGTTTTGCGTCATATTTTGGCCTGTCCCTTTCTCAGAGGCCCAAATATGACGCAACCCAAAAATACAGGCAACTCCGCCTAAGATCAGAGCTGACCGACGAGATCGAGGCTCGGGGCGATGGTTTCATCACCCGGCTCCCACTTCGCGGGGCAAACCTGATCGCCGTGCTCATACACGAACTGCGAAGCCTCGACGCGACGCAGAATCTCTTCGGCGTTGCGGCCGACGTTGGAGGAGATGACCTCGTAGGCCACGACCTTGCCTTCGGGGCTCAGGATGAAGTCGCCACGCTCGGCCTGGCCGTTGACCGGGTCATAGCTGTCGAGATCGCGAGAAAGCGTGTTGGTCGGATCGGCGACCATCGGGAACTGAATCTTCGCGATCTTGTCGTTGGCCTCGTGCCAAGCCTTGTGAACGAACTCGGTGTCGTGGGAGACGCCGTAAATCTCGCAGCCGGCCTTCTTGAACTCGTCGTAGTGATCGGCGAGATCCTCGAGCTCGGTGGGGCAGACGAAGCTGAAATCGTTCGGATAGAAGAAAATCAGGGACCAGTGGCCGAGCACATCCGCCTTGGTGAGCTTGCTGAATTTGTTGTCCTGATAGATATTGGCCGTGAAATCGGTCAATTCATGCTGAAGCATGGTCATAATTTGTACCCCTTTAACCTCGAAAATGCCATACATGTCTACGAGCGACTCTGGCCGTCATGATTCCGCCTGACGCTCTTCACGAACGTTTGTGACAATAATCCAGCACCCTACAGGAGCGCCTATGGAACCTTTCGTCGTTGCGACCATATTATCGTAACGCCGAAAACAGCAAGATCGGCAGTTCGCATGCGCCTGAAGGCACTTCTTTTCGTGAACCGCAATAAATTACGGCCCCTTGGCCTGACCGCAGCAAACAAAGGATCAGCAATTAGACTAATTCCCACTAATTATGCAATAAAAATTCCTGATTATTAACATTTGTTTTGTGCGATTTTATCGCAACCTTCGATGACACGAAACCGGACAGCCCTACAGCACACCGCTCGCGCCGAACGATGACCGACGTTCAACGCAACGGGGTAAAATCCTGAAGAAGGCGGGGCGCACCTGCGCTTCTACGCCGGTACGTCAAGGAGAACGACATGACCGATGCCAACGAAACGAACAAAGCTGCCAAATCACAAGACAACGACCCGAATTCTGCCGAATCCACTGCCAACGCCACTTGGAGCCGCATGCTGCAAGGCAATTCCCGTTTCGCTTCCGGGCAGGCCGAGCATCCTTGGCAAGATCGTGAAACCCGTGAATCGCTCATCGACGAGCAGCATCCGGATGCGGCCGTGCTGTCCTGCTCGGATTCGCGCGTGCCGCCGGAAATCATTTTCGACCAGGGCTTGGGCGATATGTTCACCGTGCGCACCGCCGGACAGACGCTGGACGATGCCGTCATCGCCTCGCTGGAATACGCCGTGACCCATCTGGGAGTAAGCGTTCTGGTGGTGCTCGGGCACCAGCATTGCGGGGCCGTGGCGAGTGCCGTCGCGGAACTTGACGGGCTCGCTGCCGGAGCGGGGATCGACTTGGGTGCGGCCTTCGCTGCAGAGGTGACGGATTCCGAAATGGTTGATCCGGCCGCCAATGATGCCGATGATGCCAATGATGCCGATGATGCCGAAGACCCGCAGGCGCGCACAGGCATCGATTCCGATGACGTCTTCGACAAGATGGAGGAGCTGGTCTCTGCCTCCGAATCCGTGCTCGTGCGCTCGGTCGGCGCCTCCATTCTGGCCGCGCAGGAAGCCGCATTGAACGATACCGACGATTTCGAGCGCGTTCACATCGCCCGCACCATCGAGGCTTTGGTCGACAGCTCGCCCGTCATCCAGCAAGCGCTGGCCGCGCAACGCCTCTCCATCGTCGGCGCCCGCTATCAGCTCGACACCGGCAAGGTCGAGGTGCTTTCGTTCTGAAGCCCGACTCACGGAGTCTGACTCACGGAGCACACCTTACGAAGCCCACCTCACGGAGCACACCTTACGGAGCACACCTTACGAAGCCCACCTTACGAAGCCCACCTTACGAAGCCCACCTCACGGAGTCTGCCTCACGGCCGCGCCAATTCCAACAGACGCAAACGCTGCTGCACCCACTGAAATGCGCCTTTCTCTGCGTTTCCACACCTTTGTGCTAAGGAAGGCGCAAAAGCAGCAACCTCTACACGCGCCCTTCCTCGCATAACAGTGTGGAAACGCTTAGAAAGGCGCATGTAACTCCATACATCGACCGCCCACCACTCCATCCGGTCGCCCCGCAATGCCGATAACGGGTTGGCGCACAAGGCGAAACCGGCTGCCCCGAACACATCAATGACCCGCCGACCTTCTAGACTGATAGGCATGTCATTGGCACTGGATATCGTCTTCGTTTTCGTCTTCCTCGTTATCGGCGGTGTGTTTGCGTGCACCGAACTCGCGCTGGTGAGCCTGCGTGGCTCGCAGCTCGACGAAATGGAGCAAGAGGACGCACGCGGGGCGAAAGTGGCACGGATCGGGCGCGACCCGAACACGTTCCTTTCCACCGTGCAGATCGGCGTGACACTTTCGGGCTTCTTCTCGGCATCGTTCGGCGAATCCGCCATCGCGCCCTGGGTCGAGCCGGTCGTGGAAAGCTGGGGCGTTCCGCACCATATCGCCTCTCCCGGTACGACCATCGTATTGACACTAATCATCTCCTTCTGCGACATCGTCATCGCCGAAATGGTGCCGAAGCGCATCGCCATGCAGCGCACCGAGCAGATCGCGCGCGCCGCGGTGCCCGCCATCGATATCTTCGCGAAAATCTGCAAGCCGATCATCTGGCTCATCGCCAAAAGCACCAACGGACTCGTGCGGTTGCTGGGCTTCGACCCGAGCCAGACCGAAAGCGAGGTCAGCGATAAGGAGTTGCGCGTGTTGGTCAATTCCAACTCCAACCTGAGCAAGGACGAACGCACGATTTTGGACGACGTGTTCGACGCCTCGGAAACCATTGTGGCGGAAGTGATGCGGCCGCGCGCCGACGTGGTCTTTTTGGAGGGTTCGCAGCCGATTGAGGAGGCCGCGAAATACGTGCGCGATATGCCGTATTCCCGCTACCCGGTCACCGGACGCGATTTCGATGACGTGCTCGGCTTCGTCCACGTCCGCGATCTGCTCGACGTGCGCAATCCGAACGCCAAGACCGTCGCCGACGTCACCCGCGAGGGCATTTCGCTGCCCGGTACGTCGAAAATCCTGCCCAGCCTGGCCTTGCTGCGCAAACGCGGGATTCACTTGGCCGTCGTCATCGACGAATACGGCGGCACCGACGGCATCGTCACCCTTGAGGACATGACCGAGGAGCTGATCGGCGACATTCGCGACGAATACGACCTTCCTGACGACAAGAACGGCGCTGGCGCGGCCAACGGCGTAGGCGACGGGCGCAACGGTGAATCCGCGTTCGTCGACGGCGTGGCCACGGTCGACGGTGGCATGACCATCGAGGACTTCGCCGACTTGACGGGCATCGAGCTGGAAGATGGCCCCTACGAGACGGTCGCCGGCTACTTCCTCGCGCATACCGGCCGCATGGGCGAAGTGGGCGAGACCCTGCACTCCGACGACGGCTACGACATGGTGGTCACCAAGGTCGACGGTCGCCGCATCGAAACGCTAGAGGTCCGCAAAAGTGAGCCTGAAGGCATGAATTCAGCCAAAGAGCGCAAGTAACCAAGCACCAATTCATATATAACAGCACTATCCAGCAGCTTAAAAAGGGCGATAATCGGATCTTAGCGCCCTAAATGAGTCTCTCATACGAACTCAGCGGCTCAAAAGGTCGACACCAGTAGAGCCGATAGGTTCAACTCATCGAGTATTCTTTCTGCATCATTTAACATTTTTCTGCATCAACTTGGTATAATATGATGCAGAAAACTTACTAATGATGCAGAAAATGGTGCAGATAACATGCGTACTTTTGACTATGAGGAATCCGGGCGCAATCTGCTGACGCCGCAGACCGTGAATCTGCTCAATGCGATTCACGAAGCCAAAGGGCGTCAGAATACCCAGCTGCAAATCAGCCCTGATCTCGCCAAGCCACTCGTCAATGTCGCCCGTATCCAAAGCACCGACGCGTCGAACCGCATCGAAGGGATCTCAACCACCAACAAGCGTCTGGCCGGCATTGTCAGCGAAAAAGTAGCGCCTCGAAACCGCGATGAGGAAGAAATCGCCGGCTATCGCGATGTGCTCAATACCATCCACGAAAACTATGCATATATCCCGCTGAAACCGAACGTCATTCTGCAGCTGCACCGCGACCTCTTCCGGCATACGCCGCTCGCTTTCGCCGGCCATTGGAAAGACACCGACAATATGATCGTCGAATCCGACGGGACAGGCCACGCAAAGGTGAGATTCACACCGCCGTCAGCACTCCAAACCCCGGAACTCATGGCTGCTGCATGCGACGATTACAACAAAACGAACGATAACGGCAGCATCGATTCCTTACTGTTGACCTGCATGTTCGTTTTCGACTTCACCTGCATCCACCCGTTCAATGACGGCAACGGCCGTATGAGCCGACTACTGACACTGCTTCTGCTCTATCGCTCTGGTTACGAAATCGGAAAATATATCAGCATCGAGCACCTCATCGAACAAAGCCGAACCACCTATTACGAAGCGCTGGCGGCGAGCACCATCGGCTGGAACGAAAACACCAATGATTACGCACCGTTCGTCAACTATCTGCTTGGCGTCATTTTGGTCGCCTACCGCCAGTTCGATGAACGAGCCGCAATCGTAAGCACCTCAGCTTCCCTGCGCCATCCAACGACCAAAAAACAACGCATCGCCGACGTTCTGGGTCAAAGCCTCACCCCTCTTTCCAAGGCCGATATCCAGCAAACGCTTCCCGACATCAGCACTTCGACCATCGAACGCACGCTGAAAACCCTGCTCAACGAAGGTCGAATCCAAAAACTCGGCTCCGGCCGATCCACCAGATACGTGAGCCTGCATCTTCAATAAAAACGTCGGACTCAGCTCAATCGAAGATGCCGCGTAGACAACCAGAAAACGACATTCAAGCACTATCTGGCTAACGCGATTCGCCCATGCTCCTCGTAGACCCATGCCGCCTAAAAATCAAACGTTGCATGTAACGCAAATAGTGCCGATATACGACGATGAGACTTATCTCACACATAGCGCAAAAAGCGCGATATTTCAACCCTTTCAGCGATATTGGGCTACTGATGAATTTCTGTGTCCAATATCATAAATGGCTAGAATGGAAACCAGCAATTGTCCTCAACGAAAGGAAGCAATTATGGCAGATGAATTTTTGAGCCCTGGCATCGATCAGGCAGCATCCGACAAGGTCGTCTCGATCCTGCAGAACCGTTTGGCGCAGGAAGAAGAGGCCTCGCTGATCTTGAAGCACGCGCACTGGAACGTCGCGGGACCGAGCTTCATCGGCGTGCACGAAATGATTGATCCCGAGGTTGACGCCGTGCGCAACATGGCCGACGAGACCGCAGAACGTATCGCTACCCTCGGCGGCAGCGCCGAAGGCACCCCGGAGTCCATCATCAGCAACCGCACCTGGAGCGAATTCAAGCTCATGGGCCGCCAGAACACCCAGGATTATCTGAAGGCACTGGTCGACTACTACAGCGACTTCATTATCGCCGAGCGCAAGGCCTACGAGGAGCTTGACGATATCGACGTCATCAGCTCCAACATCATGCAGGACCATGTGCAGGAACTCGAGCACTTCAACTGGTTCATGAACAGCCACCTGATCGAAGAGACTCCGCACGCCTGAGCTTTAGGGCTGTTTGGGTTTCGCGGCGAGTGTGTAAACACTTTCGTGTGAAATCTTGTGGACGCTAATAACCAACGAGTGCGCCGCCATCCATTCCAATATGGGTGGCGGCGCACTTTTATGTCCCGGGCTCTACACTCCATCAACCAGCTAAGGCCGTAGTTGGAGCTTCTGCGACGCCCAGCAGCCACTTAGCGTCACAAAACCGCCACTACACCACACTACCGGAGGAATTGCGACGCTCAACAACCCTCTTGCGTCACAAAACCGCCAGCGAGCAACACTACCGGCGCTTTCACGACACAAATTGGCCTCTCAGCGTCACAAAACTGCCAGCAAACACCGCCACCGGCACTTTCACGACACATAACGACCTCTCAGCGTCACAAAACCGCCACTACACCACACTACCGGAGGAATTGCGACGCTCAACAACCCTCTTGCGTCATAAAACCGCCAACAAACGCCACTACCGGCGCTTTCACGACGCACAACAGCCGCCCAGCGTCGCAAATCATCCAACATCACCAACAGCGCGAAGCCCTAACGCTCGCGGTAAACCCGCTGAGCCGAAGCCTGGGCACGCGGACGAACCACAATCGAATCGATATCCACGCTGTCCGGCAGATCGAGCGCCCATTCGATGCATTCGGCGATATCATCGCCAGTCAGTGGGTTCGGTACGCCAGCGTAGACCGCGTCAGCCTTGGCCTGGTCGCCGTGGAAACGGTTAAGCGAGAATTCCTTGGTCTCAACCATGCCGGGGGAGACGTCGATGACGCGCAACGGCTGGCCGACCTGCTCGAAGCGCAACGTCTGGGCCAAAACCCGCTCGGCCGACTTCACACCGCAATATCCGCCGCCGCCCTCGTAGGGCTCGATGCCGGCCGTCGAGGAAACGACAACTACCGTACCGCCGCCCGGGGCCTTCTTCAGGGCCGGGAGCAGCTTTTGCGTGATGCGCAACGTACCGAGCACATTGACGTCATACATCTTGCGCCAGTCTTCGACGTTACAGCTCTCGACCGGATCCTGCCCGATGGCCCCACCGGCGCAGTTGACCAACGCCTTCACCGGCCCACCGCGCAAAATCCTCGCAACCGCGGCCTGCGTCGAAGCCTCGTCGGTGACATCGCACACCACGTATTCGCAGGCGTCGCCGAGCTGGTCGGAAAGCTCGATGAGCTTGTCCCGCCGACGCGCGAGCGCCACCACCTTCCAGCCGGCCGAAGCCAGTTGCATCGCGGTCGCACGTCCGATCCCGCTGGAAGCGCCCGTAACCACCGCCCGCTTTGATGTGACCGTATTGCCTAGCCGAATCTCAGATTTTCCTTCATTTTCTGCTGTGTTGCCAGCCAACGTTCCCACCATTTCAGAGCCTCCTCGCGACTCCCTTATCGCCTATCGAATCGATCACGCTTAAATCTTAAATGTTATAGTCCTTGGCCACCGGTTTTGCCTCATCAAGCACCAACCTGTTCTCCCGAGAAGCCGCTCTCTTCCAACGTTTTCCGTTAATATCCGTATACACCAATTCCTCAACCCAGAATACGCCAAAGCCATGGTCATCATATATAGGTGTCATATCGCAATTTGTCCATTTCACAGGAAAGGCCGACGCCTGCGGGGTTATCTCCCAATTGCCCGGCATGATATTCGCCCAATTGCAAAACCAATGGTCGGGATTATTCCTAGCTTCCTTTGGCTTATATGGATGCGGCAACACGATACTGGCATCAGGGCTATTGGACTTCCAACATCCCCGCACTTTGAGTTGAACCTTTTGCATGGGATGTTTGCTGTCATTGAACAGCACTATCTTTTTATCCGGTCCAGACCGAAAGCATACCGCAGACAGAGCGTTCTTTCTCTCCCAATTCCAGCTTTTAAATTCGAAAAAGGCGAAAACGAAACTCACAGCAGCAACGATAGTGGCGACATCACCAAGACAATCAAGAATATCTTTCATAATTTAATATCTTACCTATCGATAGACGAATCAGTCACAAATATCCATCTTCCCCAACATTTATGCCCTTATCACCACACCATTTCGCGGTTCAAATCGCGCCGCAAGACCCGCCAATTCGGCAGATAAACATCCATTCGTCGCTGAAATTCGGCTCCGTGGCCGCTTGCCCACAGATGCGTCATCTCGTGGACCAACACATACTCCAAAAACCGCGAATCCATCAGCCCGAGCTGCAGATTGAGCCGAATGCGCCCCGTCGCCGGCGTGCAGGACCCCCAACGCGAGGTCATCAGACGCAGGGTGATATGCGTCGGCGTGCGCCCTATAACCGGCCCCCAACGTCGAAGAAAGCCGGGTAATTGTGCGTCGATGTTGGCCTTTGCCGCGCACCTTCGCTCTTCCGTCCATTCGAAGGAGGGAGGGGCGGCTTTCTGCGATATTGCCTTTCGCTGCCGGTCAATCCAGCCTCGCCGCTCACGCACGAACCCCGCGATTTTCGCGTCACTCATCCTCGCCGGTGCGCTGACCTCGATTTTGCCGGCCGGCGGCTTGATACGCAGATACATGTTGCGTATGGTCTTGCGAGTCACGTTGACGGCTAGATCATCGATGTGCAGCACGGTTTGCGAAATAACCCTGGCTTTCGGGCGGCGACGATAAGACATGCCTGCATTGTCTCGCGTACGATTGACCGGAATCATCTATATACGCAGATTCGCGTCTGGTCAGCGCAAATGTTGCATCGCACGATATCCATAATCGTCGAAAAGCCGATACAACAACCAGCCAAGCCATATCGCGGGTTACGGATTACGGGTTACGAATCGCGGGTCCCGATTCGCGGGTTACGGGTTACGGATTACGGATTACGAATCGCGGGTCCCGATTCGCGGGTTACGGATTACGGATTACGGATTACGAATCGCGGGTCCCGATTCGCGGGTTACGGATTACGGATTACGGATTACGAATCGCGGGTCCCGATTCGCGGGTTACGGATTACGGATTACGAATCGCCAAAACGCAGAATCCATATCTTCAACAAACGTTCACGACACGCATGATTATCGGGTTGACTCTGAGCACTTGGATGGTAAACTGTTTCCTTGTACGTCTTAAACGTATTGATTGGGCCCGTAGCTCAGCTGGTTAGAGCGCATCCCTGATAAGGATGAGGTCGGAGGTTCAAGTCCTCCCGGGCCCACGCAAGATTCTCAAGTTAAATCCCCAAAGATTTCAGCTCAAGAATCGTTGTGTTTCTGGGGCTATGGCGCAGCTGGTAGCGCATCTGCTTTGCAAGCAGAGGGTCGCCGGTTCGAACCCGGCTAGCTCCACTCCGAAATCCGCAGAATATCAACGTTCTGTGGGTTTTTCTGTTTTTAATATCTCGGCAACTTTGACCAGCATTTGACACATTTACGCAATGCTAAGGGTGCATGGGGGGTGCAAGCTCCCGTGAACATGACACACCGGGGGTGGTTGTTATGAATAAAAAAACAAGACGAAATTTTGGAAAAATCAAACAAATGAGGTCGGGACGTTTTCAAGCGTCCTACGTTGACCATGCCGGGCACAGAAGGACGGCACCGGATACGTTCGCCACGAAGTCGGCGGCAGACTCATGGCTGGCAGACATACGCAGTCGCCTGAACAACAACGAACGAATCGACTTGGACAAAGCCGCCGAGACGTTCGAGGAATACTCAATCTCGTGGCTGCTGGACAAACGCGAGACAATCAGGCCCAAGACAGCGCAGATTTACGCGGGCTTGATTGACGAACATCTGCTACCGTTCCTCGGGGCCTTCGCCCTGAAGGACATCACCCCGAGCGTGGTCAAGGAATGGCGGCGTTGGCTGCTTGGACGGTTCAAGGCACGCAGCGAGTCGGGCGACGTGCCACGAAGTGACACGACGGGCAAGACACGGACGGCGCAAGCCTACCGTCTGCTTCATGGCATCATGGCGACGGCGGTTCGAGACCAGATAATCACGGCGAACCCTTGCACGATAAAAGGCGCTGGCACGAGCGAGGCAGTGGAACGCAAACCCGCCACGATCGGACAGATTGAGACGATAGCGGACAACATGCCGGAACGCTATAGGGCGCTTATCCATGTGGCGGCGTGGTCGGGGCTTCGCTTCAGCGAGTTGGCGGGACTGACAAGGGCCGACGTGGCACTGACGATACTTGACGACGGTTCTAGGGGTTACCGGCTCAACGTCAACAAGCAGACCTACCGGCTTAACGGCAAGCTCTACGAGAAGGAACCGACCAAGACGAAAGCGGGTCGCCGCGTGGTGTTTCTGCCGCCACACCTCACGGAACTGTTGACCAAGCATCTTCGCACGTTCACGGGGCCAAAGAATGACGATTACGTGTTTCCCACGCGCAACGGCACGCCCATGAGCAACAACGTGGTCGGCAAGCTCTTCAGAGTCGCGCGAAAGGCCGCGAACCGTCCAGACCTTCGTTTTCACGACCTTCGGCACACTTGCGCGACTATGGCCGCGCAGACCGGGGCCACGACGAAGGAACTCATGTCACTCATGGGTCATAGCAGCTCACGGGCCGCGCTGATTTACCAGCACGCCACCGAGGAACGCGAACGCCAGATAGCCGCGAACATGTCGAGGCTGGCGCAAGAGCAAATGAGCCGAGAAGGCGTGAGGCAGAGTCTTACCGTCATTCACGGCGGCAAGGCCGACACCGATACGGGACACTACAAGCTGAAAGCGAGAATGGCAGCGTGAGTATCACGGGCACAACTGGTCTAGATAAATACAAATCTTTTAAAAAACTGGATTCTTGATATTTATCTGCCATTTCGTGCCCATTGTTTTTTTATTTAGTTTGAGAGAGCGCAAATCTTGGCGCGGGGTGATTTGGCCCCTTTGCTTTTTAAAAAACGAGGTCACCAACCGAAGCGTCGAGATGAAACCGGCGGGTGACCTTTTATCCTTTTAACTTACTTTACTTTCTTTTATTCTTATAGGCACCCACATGGTGTAGGTGCTTTAGACACATGGTGTGGGTGCTTTCGCACACATGGTGTGGGTGCTTTGACACATCATGTGGGTGCTTTCGACACATCATGTAGGTGCTTTCTCCCGAGTGAACAAGACGGTTAGCACCCACATGGTGTAGGTGCTTTGCCTCATGTCTTGCGTTCAATCCGCCTCGCTATCCGTCCAAGCTCTTGCGCCTCATGTGGATAGCGTTCACGAAGCAGTTGGGAGAACAGCTCAACAGATTCATCTATGCGTAACCGGAACTCTTGCACATGCCCACGGCTTGCCGGTTTGCCGGTCGGCTCTATCAGCCCAGCGGCCTTCAACTCACTGATAGGGCGGTCGAGGTTGCGGGCCTTGCCGGGATCGTTGTATATCTCCCGGGCAAGGTTCTTGCGGGATATGAAGCACACCGAACGTGGCTTGCGCCGGTCTGTGTCTTGTAGTTTCGTCTCATGGTCGAGCGCATACGTGGACATACGCAATAGTACAATTTGAGCCAGTGGGCTGAGCTTGTATAGTCCGGCTATGCGTCCGGCCCACTTAGTCAAATGTTGCCCCATCGGCGTTCTGCCCAATCTCTTCATCATGGTCTAGTTCCCAGCCGAACAGCCCGTCAATCTCCCAGTGAAGCCGCTTGTAGAACTTCTTTGGATTACGGCGCAACAGCACTTTCACGCTTGTGTGGTTGGCCGGTTTGACACGGATACAGTCGATTGCCTCAATCCGTTCGAGGGCGTTACGCAACAGCACGATGGTCTTGGCGTTGTCGCTGCCAATCCAGAGCCACGGCAACCCGACACGTTGCGCCATTGGCCCGTAGGCCATGAGCTTATAGCCACTATGGTGCTTGCACTGTTCGGCGCAATATTCGTAAATACGTCGTACCACGTAGTCTTTCAACGTACCGGTCTCACGGTCTATCAGTTTGTCGCCACGCTTCACCGCACACCCGCTTTCCGCAGTGCCTCGACCGCCGAACGTCGCGGCTTGCGCGAATGACTACGGTTCGGCCTGGACTTGCGTACATCGGTGGTTTCGTCCAGATAGACACGTTGCGAGTCGATGAAGTGCTGAATGTCGGCAACAGCATACATGTTGCGTGGTCGGCCGACTTTGCCAGTACTAGGCACCTGAACTACGGCTATGGCACCCTTGCGCGAAAGACGCTCTAGGGTTGCTTCGGAAATGCCGAGCATGTCGGCTGCTTCAGGCTTCGAGGCGAGAAGACGGCCTACCTGTTTGCGGTTTGTGCGTTCCTTTGACACGATTGATTACCCCTCGTGTTTGGGGCCGAGTTGTCCGAACTGAAATTACTTGCTATCTCCCGTGGGCATGACACTAAGCGTCTACGGGATAGTTCGGATACTTTCGCACCCCCAGTTAAGCCACTTTGGGGCAGAGCTGAGGGGCACGAGGCGCAAGGATAAACGCCACGATCAGTAAAACAACAGTTGGTGAAATATCCGGTGGCGGATTGATTAAAATCGCTCTCGCGGTATTCTCGCTTTGCTTTATACGAAGTATCAGCAACAACGTTACGAAAAGCAAGTAAGCGTAGATGTTGAAAGTCTTACGCAAACCGTCAACACACCCGCCACGTTTCACACAGATAAATTCCAAAAGCAGCGATGCCAAAAGACTAGCCAAACGCTCATCTAAAGAACAAACCTCATCATGCTGCCCATTGCTTTCTTCCCATATAAAGTGCTCAATAGGCTTGCTCTTGAAGTTAATACTTTCTGCGTTTAAGCTCAGCGTTTCAGCTAAATCATGAATCAGTTCCAGCACGTCACTTATACGGCCATTGTCACGAGCTTTAGCTACCACAGTTTCGGCATGTTTCGTCAGTGCTGGCACAATTGCCAAAAGAATTTGAGTAGCACCGTCTAACTCACTTTGCTCAACGCTTCTTCGCTCAACACGGGTCATTCCGTTTGACCTAAAGTATTCGTTACAAATCGGGCAATCAGTAACACGTTTCCGTTCACACGCGTCTACGTCGTGCCCTTTGTACAAATTGCATGGCACCGACGCAACGCACATGTTGCCTTCTGCGTCTTGCCCAATTTCCATGTTCTATAGACTACCGTATTTTCGGACTATTCCCGTCACGTTTTCGGAACCTTTGCGAACCGATTTTGAATGCTAAGGGTGCATAGGGGGTGCAAGCCGTGTACAAGGTTTGCGGAAACCGTTGTAAAATAGGGGATTGCGGGTTAAAGTTGCTAGACTTTGCAAGCAGAGGGTCGCCGGTTCGAACCCGGCTAGCTCCACTCCGAAATCCCTTGAAAACATTACCCTTTTAGGGGTTTTCTTTACTTTGCTGCGAGGCAGATTTAGGCCGAAATAGGCCATTTTCATCACATCTAGTTGCACGTATGTTGCACGAAGAACGTTGAGGCTGTATGGACTATACAAGTTTCAACCCTGGTTCATTACCAAATCGAAGTCGGTTTCCTCAATGAGGGGGAATTCCGCAACATGGAATCTTCCTGCAAACGACTATGATTATTTCATTGAAAATGAAAGCATGACGCAACTGGAGAATTACGTCATCTTTTTCTCATCCTGATGATAATTAAAAGACAAATCGCATTTATCAGGGACTGTACAAAGCAATAAAGGTCTTTCCTAAGCAAGAAATAACCATATGGAAGAGAATCCAGCTCTTTCCTTCGCTATATCTGTTTATCATAAACCTGTTCCAAAGATGGATCCATACGATGAATAAAGCTGGCCATCCCCGGAACGGTAAACGCGATTTTTCCGCGTTCCGGCGAATAGATTAAACCAAGCTCAATGAGCTTACCTTGTATTTTTGATAGTCCGCGAGAATCTCTTTTCATGGCCTCAGCAACTTCACCCGTACCACAGTTATCAATACCGTCCATCTCATCAATAAGAGAGGCCATCGCCGCAAGATAGGTTCTGCCAGCAGGTGTGGCGCGCTGCCATCTAGACGCATACAATCCTTCATCAAGTGACGCGCGGGCGTCGGCTTCACCTTCCTCCACAGCCTCAAGAGGAATCGGCGAAACCGCTGATTTATTCCATGCCGCTTCACCATATGCCTGTATGAAATAAGGATATCCTTGAGAGTCTTTCACCAATCGCGCAAGCGCCTCATCAGTAAAACGTCTGCCGCCTTTCTCTACTGTACTTTGAAAACCCTGTTCTGCATCCTCGTAAGAAACCCTGCCAACCTCACGATATTCAAAAAGTCTTTCCGCGTATGAACGGCATTTTGTAAGTGCTCTTGGCAGATCCGGAAGACCGGCTCCAATGATATAAAAAGGCAGATTCTCCTGGCCCATCCGATGCTGCAAAGTAATCAGAGTTCCCATAAGCCCAGGAGACATTTCCTGAAACTCATCTACGAACACAAACAAACCCAAATCTGATTCCTGTGCGGCTCTAGCCAAACCTTCAATCAATAGTTCAAGCTGATATGCATTTGAATTGTAAGTTTCCTCGGTCTTCGCACCATTATCTCTCGCAATGGTGATGCCATTGCCCAAAATATTGATAGACATTGATCTGACATCGCTGAAAATCTTAGGAACCTGAAGACGAAACTTCGAGTCATGGACGTCTTTACTGACTTTGGCAAGTTCTTGGAATAAATCAACATAATCATCGATCTCATTGCCAGTTGCCTCAATACGGACTGTAGGCATATGCATATTCCTCGCCATTTCCTGCAACCGAATCAACAAAACAGTTTTCCCAACGCCTCGCAAACCACGATAAATAATTCCCTGCGAAGTACGCTTGGCCTTGGTGCGAGCCAACAGCAAATCCATCTGCTCCAGTTCACGCTGCCTCCCCACTAAGGCTGCAGGTTGCCGTCCCGCTCCGGGAGAGAATGGATTCATCGCTCGTAGCAATGTTATTTCTACAGGACTTTCAATTGATTCCGACACAATAGGAACCTTTCGCTCTTTACTTTATCTCAATTTATTCCACTTTATTCTATATTATGCCAAATTAAAGATTATTTTGGGATAATATGGAATAATTCTGCTGAATATCATGGCATGGGCGCTACTAATGATGCTTGGCTTCCTCTTCAGATGTCGATAAATTTGAAATTTTCAGGCAAATCCCTTTACTCACCGCACACAATGAGCTATTGTCCAAGTATGGCTGAAACGTTGCGAACCTGCCCACTCGGTGTTGAGGTGGAGATATGCAGGATGGATTTCGAGGCCCGCAGCCGCTTTAGGCTGAACGAGCTTGGGTTCCGCGTGCACGAACCGGTTCGCGTTATCCAAAAGGCGATGTTCGGCGGATGCGTGGTTGCCCACGGCGGTGAACGCATCGCCATCGACGGAGCCACTGCACGCCATATTTTCGTATCCCCTCGCACGCAACGTTTATAGTAGCAAATAGCAATATCGACAAAACTTGGCGGGCGAAATATGGATAAGACAACTCAAGCATCATCCGCCAAAAAACTCGGAAACAAGAAAACGCTTCTGGCCAGCAGATACGCAAACCGTAGCCGCCACGATAGCAACAACGCCGCCAGTGATCCCGACAGCACCAACAACGCGTATAACACCGCTGGTAATCCCACCAAGTCCCACGACTCCAACGACTGCGACAACTGCGACAACTGCGACAACGCGTACAATGCCAACGATTCCAGCACTCACGGCAACACCGATAATCCCGCCAGCAATCGCACCGGTCGCAACACCGACAGCAGCCGAGAAAACAATCCCAACAACCTGGATCTGATGCCCGAACCGGCGGATTCCTGCGGCACAAGCGGTTCCGTCAGCAGACCCGAAAGTGGGCACAGCGCCGAATCCACGCACGAGGGACATGCAGACCACAGCGGACACGGCGGGCACAGCGGACACGGCGGGCACCATCATCGTCGCGGACTCGCGGTGCTGCTACCTCAACGCCATGGTCACCAGCATCACAGCGTCGAAACCCACGATATAAGCGGCATGGAATCAACGGACAGCGGCACTGGCAAGCCCCAGCACACCAGCCCACGCATCGTTTTCGTCGGCAATCCGAACGTCGGCAAATCAACGCTGTTCAACGCGGTGCTCGGCGCCAGCGCGACCGTTATGAACGCACCCGGTACCACGGTTTTGGTGGAATCCGGCAGTTTGGAGCGCAATGGCGAGCGCTGGGATTTCATCGACACCCCCGGCACGGCCTCGCTCGATGCCTACAGCCCGGACGAACAGGTTGCGGGGGAAGCGGCGATGGGCCGTCGCAGCTATGCGAAGCCCGACATCATTGTCTTTACGTTCAACGCGGCTTCACCTTCAAAATCGTATTATCTTTTGAGCCAGCTGATGGACCTGGGATTCCCCATCATCATTGCGGTGACCATGCTCGATCTGGCGGAAAAGCAGGATTCTCCTATTACCCTGCAACGTCTCAAACGCACCCTTCCAGGTATTCCGATGATCCGTGTCGACGGCCGCACCGGCATCGGCAAGGCCGAGTTATTAGACACCATCTCAGCGACTTTGACCGAAATCAAGGCGCAGAGAGCCGAACACGGACTCGAACAGACAGCTCCGTCATCAGATACCACGGCCGTGACCGACACGGTCGCGCACGAAAAGCCATCGCAAGATTCGACGGAAACAGATGACTCCCAGCCGCGTCTCATTCCGGCACATTACGACAATGCGGATAAAAACGGGAACGAAACCAAGCAAGGCAACCTCGCAAGGAAACCGGACACCGCTAGAGATACCGGTCAAGCCACCAACAAAACCGGCACGCAGACCCGCAAAGAAACCGCCAGACAAGCGGTAAGCGAGGCGGCATATAAAGCCTCGGAAGCCGTGGAGACCGCTCTAGCCAAGGCGGATAATGCGGCATTTCTTCTGGACGATGGCGGAGCGGATGTTTCCCGCGAGATTCACGTCCAGCTGGCGCCGACGCCCGTCACCAGTATCCCCGCGCCGCCTGCCAGCGCCTCACAGGAGGAAGTCTCGCAGTGGGTGCGGGCAACTTCGGACGAACGCTTCGAATGGATTGCCAAAAAACTGCGCGAAATCAACAAAGACTTGCCTCAAGGTGCGGCGGCCACGACGAACCGCGAAACGTTTTCGGACAAACTCGACCGCGTGCTGCTTCACCCGGCCATCGGCATTGTGGTCTTTTTGGTGACCATGTTCCTCGTTTTCGAGGCGACCACCACGCTGGCCGGCCCCTTGCAGGACTGGTTCGACGTCACGTTGCGCGGCTGGTGCACCAGCGGCATCGCTTGGATCTTCACCGCCATCGCCGGCAAGGGTGCGCTTGACGGGTGGCTGTATTCACTGGTGGTCGACGGGTTCCTGAACGGCGCGATTACGGTCTGCACGTTCATTCCGCCAATGGGCATCATGTTCATCATTCTCTCGCTCTTGGAGGATTCGGGCTACCTGGCCCGCGCCGCGTTCGTGATGGACCGCGCGATGCGTATGGTCGGCCTCGACGGGCGGGCCTTCCTGCCGCTGGTGGTCGGCTTCGGCTGCAATCTGCCGGCGCTGGCCTCCACACGCACCCTGCCGGATTCGCGCCAACGCTTGCTGACCGGCCTCTTGATTCCCTTCACTTCCTGTTCCGCGCGACTGAGCGTCTACGTGGTGCTCGCCTACGCCTTTTTCGGCAAGTTCGCGGGACTGGCCATTTTCCTGATGTATGTCAGCTCCATCGCCATCATCCTGGCCGTCGGCTTCGCGCTTCGCAAGACGCAGTTCAGGGACCTCAAAACCCAGCCGTTCGCCATGGAACTGCCGCCCTACCAGATGCCGCGGCTGCTGCAATTGCTGAAGTCGGTGCTGCAGCGCCTCTGGTCATTCATCACCGGCGCGAGCTCCGTCATCGTCTCCATGCTCATCGTCGTGTGGGTGCTTTCCGCCATCCCGATTTCCGCTGGCGCTGCGGGAGCGGCCAATCCCAACTCCTTCGGCCATGTCGACGAAGTCGAGAATTCCGTGTTCGGCGCAGCTTCCTCAGCCATCGCTCCCATCTTCAAGCCGGCCGGTTTCAACGATTGGCACGCCACCTCGGCACTGGTCACCGGATTCGTGGCCAAGGAGGTCGTGGTCGGCTCACTTTCGCAGAGCTACGCCATCAACGATTCCGGCGACCAATCCGAGCAGGCGCAGGGCCAGGGGAGCCTCGGTCAGGCGGTGCATAAGAGTTTCGAAAAGTCCAGCAACGGGCACCCCAACGCTGCGGCCGCGGCCTTTATGATCTTCATCCTCGCCTACACGCCATGCCTGGCCACAGTGGCCGAAATGAAGCGGCAATACGGCATGAAGACCGCGCTGCAATCGGTGGCGACGGGGCTGGTGGTGGCCTATATCCTTGCCGTCATCGTCTTCCAAATCGGGCGATTGCTATGAATACGGCATCGGCGAAGTTCCGCAAAACCGCAACGACTCCGAGCATCTGCACAAGCCAAGTCCAGCGTACGGACAGTACTACAGCCTGTTCAACGCCGGTCACGCAACAAATCATCGAACAGCTCACCTGCGGCCAAACACCGCGTATGGTAGCGGACAAGCTGGGCCTTCCGCTTGACTTTATTGATCTGGTCGTCGAACGCGAACGCCGCGCCGGCCGTCTGCACGTCTACGACCTTCGTTCCTGCAATTCCACAACGGGCGAAGGCTGCAACCCCGACCCAGAATCACTGGTCTGTGCCGGCTGCCCGATTCTTCCTGCCGCCATCCGCCGCCGCCAATCAGTTTTCGGCCATCTCAAGGCAAGGCTGCACAGATAAAAACAGGATAGTAAAAAGGGATGGTAAGAACATTTGTATTCCCACCATCCCGATTTTGCGTTCAGCGCGTCCTGCTGTCACCAGTATGACACCCCGTTAACGACGGCCATACCGCTTGATCACGGTCGACAGCGCAAGGCCAATGAACAGCGTGATGATGGCGAGCGCAACGATATCGGCAACGTCGGAACCCGTCACCGGTATGGCCCGTTTCTGAGGCTGTGAGCTCGGCTTCGGCTTCGCTTCCGGCCCAGCAGGTTGCGTGGGTTTGTTCGGCTCGACCGGCTTGGGGCGCGGTGCCACGGTCTGCTCGCAAACCATGCTTTGACCATTGGGAAGAGCAACCTTGCCCTTGTCGGGCGCAATGTCTTCGGAATCGTTGATGACACAGCTCATGGCATTCGTGACGCGATAATCCGGCTCGCGCGACATATCGGTGACGATTGTATAGTTACCGGACCGCACGCTGCGATCGACGTTGTCGGTCAGGGCAATATCCGAACCACCATCAGCGGGCGACGGAACCAGCTTTACCGGGAAATCGGCAGCGGTCACCGTTCCGTGACCATTGCCGTTCCCGGAACCATTGCCGCGTCCGTCGACATGCGTGAGCACCTTGATGGTTGCGGGCTTGGAACGCACGGTACGCACGCCGACGACCGCATGCCCATTGGCGATGGCGACCTGCGCATTGGTGGCGGAAATCGGTCTGTTTGCAGTGATGTCGGTATAGGAGATATCTCCGACCTGCTCATACGCGACCGGCAAATCGGAACCCTCAACCGTGTATGTACCGGCGTTGACGCTGCGACTCTCGCCCTCGGCAAACGGTGCGCTATCCGAGCGGTCGCCGCCGTCGGCAGTCACGGAGAAGTTGAAATCGCTGGGTTTGGCGTTACCGCCGTTGCTGTTGTCTACCTTGGTCATGAGCTTCAAGCTGCCTGGCAGATCCTCCACTACGCGTGTACCGATGATGTGCTCACGGACCGTGAATTGCGGCCTGCCGTCGACCATCGGCACGGTGGCCCCGGTATCGTCGTTGACGTAGGTAATCGGCCCGTCCTGCTTATACCCGTCGGGAATGGCCGATCCGGTGACGTTGTAATCGCCGTCAAGTACGACATGCGAATCTCCGCCTGCCGTGTTCTGGAAATGATAGACGTGCGCCGGATCGCCGTCGCTGTCGGCAGCGGTGAAGGTAAAGTCACCCGGCGTCTTGGTGCCACCATGCCGGTTATGAACCACAGTAACCAGCGTCAGCGTCGGATCGGGGAACGCCTTCTCACGGTAGGTGCACTGCACATTGGCGTCATAATTGTCGGGTATGGCCAGTCGCCCGTTGCCGTCCAAGGCCACGGGCGCATTGTTGTTATTGGCATCGACGCACTTGACGGTCTGGGCATAGTCGCCGGAAGGCGTAGGCGAACCGGAAGCGAGCGCCGCCGATATCCGGTATTCGCCGCGCGGTGCGACGCTTCGTGGACCGATCTGCGCGGCTTGGATACCGTTTTCGGATCCGCTGGTGGTCACGCTCAGATCCTGCGTGCTGGGGGATACGGCCTGGGCGTTCATCGTGAACTGGTCGGCAGGATTCTTGCGCCCGCCGACGATATTGGTCAGCACGCTCAGCGTAGGCACGTGCACGTCGGCCCGGTAATCCTCGACTTCGCCGGAACCGCTGGCCAACCCGGTCGGAACCATCGGCGAACCCGTACTACCGGTGATGCGAAGACGCAAATACGAGGGATTGCCGTTAGCTGAAATCTGATTCAGGGCATCGTCGGGGACCTGCCAGTGAAGGGTCGCGCCACCGGCGGCGCAGGCCACCTGATCGCTCGCCTCGGCATTCCTGTCACGGCCGGAACCGGCCTGGGCGTTATCGAACTTGCCGTTGTGGTTCCAGTCGATCCACCCGCGCACCTCACCAGAGCCGCTGCAACGAACCGCCAGCGAATAGTGGCCGGACGAATCAGGGGTCACGTTGATGGCCTTGGTCGCGGCGGGAATATCCACGCCGTCCTCGTCGTTGATGACCTTGCCATCGGCGCCGACATCGCCATGGGCATCATCCCAATTGGCTCCCGAGCTGAAGTGCGGTTCGGCTTCGGAATCCTCGCGATTGCCCAATCGCGGCTGAGGCTGGGCGAAATTCGCAACGGTATCCGAGTCGGCAGATGCCACGGCCGCATCGCGAGCCTGAGAGAGGTTGAAGGACTGGGCACCGACCATGGAGGAATCAGGATCAATGGGGTCTTTTTCGCTGTACGTGGTACCGGCGATATCGGAGCCCAGCGCGCCGCCATGCCACTGCGGCTGGAAGAGCGAGCCTGCGGCCCCGTAGCTTTGCGGCGCGTCCCCGAAATCGGAGGCGACGATGGTGCCAAGAGCCACAGCGGTCTCGCCGCCGCCTCTGAACGTTACCCGAGCGCCGGTGGAACCTTGCAGGAACATGGCCGACGAAGGGCCGGTACCGCCGTGATTGGAGCATTGCGGGCCGTCGGAGCGGAATCGCAGCGTGCGATCCTTGAGCTCGGCGATGGAGTTCGTGCGGCATCCCGGCGTGCGGTAGCTGTCGAGCAAGCGCCAGGTCGGGTTGCCACCTATCGGCGTGGCCTTGATGTATTCCTGCTGGTGGCGCGTCCAGTTGTTAGATTCCGCGTCAGCGAACACCAGACCTTGCAACGGAACGGAGCCGAAGCCGCTTGTGTCGGTGCCGTCGTTAAGCGTGGCCGACGGGTTGCCGGACGAGGGAATAAGGTAGGCGGCACAACCGAAATCGAAGGTCACCGTCTCGCGATTGTTGACGTTGGCGAGGCCGGCCGTCAACTGGTTCTCGCTGCCCGAACCACCTTTGTAGTACATTTGCGCCAAAGCGTCACCGCCGTATACACCCGTCCTATAGGCCTGAATCGGCAGTCTCGCCGAAAGAGCGGAGTCGACGCCGCTTGAAGGCTCCAGCGAGCAACGGGTGGAAAGCCAGTGGCCGGCTCCTATTTCGATTGGTGCGGTCCATGTGACTTTCTTGCCGGTAATCCGTTCGCCGGCGTTGCCCCATTCGACCCAGTTGATGTTGGAAAGCATACGTCCGTTGCCACCGGTCGCCGAGACCGCGTTCGCCGGCTGAGTTGCCGCCACCAGACCTGTAAGCGCCATGGCGGCCGTAGCCACAATCGCTGCCGTTTTGCGCAATACGCCGTGCGAGTGCGGAGCTTTTCCGCCCGTCAATCCACGCTGTTGTTGGTATTTCGACACTTCTCCGTCCCCTATCTCAGACGTGCATAAAAAGAAAGTGCTATCTGATAATAATTTTCCTCATTCTCTCCAACTGTCTCACAGGAAAGACCTCGATTTTTCGTTTACGCGAGAGGAGAAGCCACACTGCTGTCTTTTGTATAAAAAATACGTTTATTCATACGCATTGCATAATAACAATGACTAATCGCTACTTTTGCCGAAATACCATCCGTCGCTCTCCTGCCATTTCAAAACAGGCAAAACGGCGGATAGCAAGGCTCGAAACCCTGCTATCCGCCGTTGCATCAACCCGACAGCCGACAGTTGCCAACCAATCGAATCATCGGATAATCCACTTCATTCACCCACGGTGACGCAGCTTCCTGCGCGCGCCCGCGGCAAGAGCCAAACCGCACGCCATCGCGACGAACGCAATCACGGTAACGACAGCGACATCCGCACCCGTGGAAGAAAGGCTGCGCCTACTGACTACTTTGGGCGCAGAACCACCGTGCTTTTGCACAGGTTGATTGAACGCGATTTGCCCGACGCCGGAGCCGAGAGCAAGACCCGGACTCACAGGACCACCACTTGCGAACGACGCCAATTCCAGCGGCCCGGAGTCAGCGTTGGAAGGATCGGAGGGATCCAACACCAACGATTGCGGCCCGACGAGCCCATAGCCCTTCAGTGCACGGACCTCGGTGATGGTCCAATCGCCCCATTCAAGACCGTCTACATGGAACTTGCCAGGTATCGAGTCCTGATCCGCGCCGGTGCAGACCTCATCGGCGCAGTCCGGCACATCGATCACTTCGCCCTCGGGACCCGTCAGCTTCCACTCCGAGTCGCGCAGCAATGACCCGGTAAATGAATCGGTGTTCGACCATTCCAGCATGCCTGGCTCATCGATGTTGTTCAACGTGACCACCACATCGGCGTCGGGAGAAGCCGCAAAGCCGCCATCCGGATTGACAGTGATCGGCACACCGTTCATCGTCGCTGCGATGCCGGTGAGTTTGTAGCCCGCATTGAGCGATTCAGCCACGGAGTAAGCACCAGGCTTCACATATTCATCTCGCCCAGGCATCACGGCATGTTCCGGACCACCCTGCGGGGCAAGCGAGACCTTCGAACCGTCACCCTCAGCCGTGCCACCATAGCGGTAGTCACGCCCTACCAGTACTTCGAGCTTCGCGCGATGGGTGGTGACCTTACGCACGCCGGTCACGCTCTCGCCGCCATCAAGCGCCGTACACGCCTGCGCCAACGTCAGCGGACAAGCCTGGTTCGTGTCACTATTCTTGTAATACATTATATCGCCATCGTCAACGTAACCGTCCTTATGGGAGCCGACCACCCCTACGATGCCACCGGCAGGCGGGGTCTGCGGCACGCCTTCCTCATAACCGACTGAAGGGCCGGAACCGGATGACACCGTGAAGTCGAAGTCATCGGGACGCGCGTCGCCGCGTTCCACCACGGTCCTGAGCGTCAAGGTCGCCGAACGGGGCGCAACCGTCTGCTCGCAGGCCACGTTGTCGCCGTTGACGAGCGTCACTTTCGCATCATTCACCGCCACAGCTTTGGAAGGCGTGCCGGTCACGCAGCTCAACGGGCTCGTGATTCGATAACCCGGCTCGCGCGACATGTCCGTCGAAACCTTGTAAGAGCCCTCCGCCAACGGCGAGGGGCTGCCGTCGGCCATTGGGGTTGAAACGCCATTCGCCGAAGTCGCCGTCACCGGGAAATCGGCGGAAGTCGCGTGACCACCATTGACGTGCGTGGTCACCTGCAACGTTGGATTCGACCGCACCAGCTTTGTGAACGTGCATTGCACGTTGGTGTCCTGCGGTAGATTGAGCTTACCGTTGGAATCGACACTGACGGGCGCACCACCCTGCGCCACGCTCAGGCAGGACAGGTCGTTGGAATAACGACTCTCGCTACTGGCCGAACCTTTCGCAAGCGAGGACGAAACCGTGTAATCCTTGTCATAGGGGAGAGATTCGGGGCCGACATGGTTGCTCTGCACCCCCTTGTCGTTGCCCGTGGTGACGGCCTCGCCGACCTTGCTGCCCGCCGAATCCCTGACAGACATCCTGAACTGGTCGGAACGGTCGTACCGTCCGAGCGGCAGATTCACACGAACCATCAGCGCTGAGACGTGCACGTCAACCGGATAATCCTCGACTTCACCGCTCGTGGTGGTTCCGGTCGCCTTCAACGGCATAATGCCGCCGTCAGAAGCCTGCTCGTCGGTGATGCGTACGCGCTCGAACGACTGCGTGAGTCCGCTTTCGCCCTTTACGGCCCGCTGAACATCATCGGGAACAGCCCACGTCAGCGTGGCGGAACCCTGCGAGAACCTCCCGTCCGCAAGCGCTGTGGAACCGGTGCAAGCCACCTGGTTGCTGGCCTCACTGGCCTCGTCGAAGGTCCCGTTGTGGTTCCAGTCAATCCACCCTTTGACCTGCGCGGCGCCACTGGTCGTACAACCCACCGTCTGTTTGAATGTATTGCCCGTCGGCGTGATCTTGACATTACCGGACACGGCACGCGGAGCGTTCGCCAGCCCGTCCTCATCGTTGTCTACAACGCCTGAGACCTGATCGGCATGGGTATCGTCCCAATTCGCGTCACTCGAGAAATGTGCCTCCGATTCGGAGTCCTCATGACCGCCCAGACGCGGTGTCGGTTCACTGACACCGGCGAGTTTGGCGCCGTTGGCCGCAGAATCGTCTTTGGCCTGAGAAAGGTTGAACTGCCGACCATGCAGCATGGTGTTGTCGGGGTCAAGGGCGTCGACGGGGTCGTACGGCGTACCGGTGATGTCCGTACCCAACTCGCCACCGGTCCATCGCGGCTGGAAGAGCGAGCCGGCCACGCCATAGCTGGCTGGAGCGTCGCCGAAATCGGGAAGTGCGATGCTGCCCAGCGCCACGCTGGTCTTGCCGCCGCCCTTAAGCGTAACGCGAGCTTTCTGAGAACCCTGGAGAAACATCACTGACGACGGACCACTCGCCTTATATGGCGGGGTGTTGGAGCATTGCCCGCCGTCGGAGCGGAAACGCACGGTGTCGCCCTTGAGCTCCGCCACCGAGTTCGTGGTGCAGCCCGGAGTGCGGTAGCTGTCGAGCAAGCGCCAGATCGGCGTCTGGCCGGGGATGCTGGTCCGCGGCGTGGCCTTGATGTACTCCTCCTGCTCGTATCCGGGCCACTTGACCCAGTTGTTGGACTCGGCATCCGCGAACACCAGGCCCTGCAGCGGCACCTCCCTGAACGAGGCGACGTCGGTGGAACCATTGAGTCTCGATGACGGATTATCCGCCGAGGGGATGAGGTAGGCCGAGCAGCTGAAATCAAAGGAGACCTTCGCCGCGTCAAGCTTGTTTTCAAGCCCCGTCACCATATGGTTGGCCGATCCCGTTCCTCCTTGGTTGTAGAGGTAGGGAAAGCCGTCACCGACCCAGTCGCCAGAATGGTAGGTCGTCATCGGGTTGGCTGCAGAGTACTCTTCGCCAGCACCTCCCGCAGGAGTCACCGAGCATCTGGTCGAAAACCAATGGGCGTTACCGACTCGAATCGGTGTGGCCCACACCGTCTCCGGTCCAGTCACTTCCTCTTCGCTATCACTCCATTGCACCCAATTGATAGCATCGCGAAATCTACCTTGGCCACCGGTAGCCACGACTTGCGGCTCAATCGCGGGCATAGAACCAGATGGACTGGCGTTAGCTGTTCCCGATACCATCAAACCAGCCAGACTTATGGCAAACGCGCCAACCATTCCGGTCAGTCTCGCAGCAACTTTCCGCCTCCCCATTTTTGGCTCCTCTCATCGAACCCTTTTGAAAACAAATCCCAACTTCTCAATCCGCTACTTCTCAATCACGGATTGGCTACTATATTGCCACACATTTTTAAACTTCCACATTTACCTAAACATACATTTCGTTAATTTATGTTTAAAAAAACAACCATTGACATCAATCGTTATAAGTAGCGGATAATAAATCATTCTACGAAAATCCGTCAATTGTTAATATATACATACTAAACTGTATTTTATACATAAAATAGCTGCATATATATCAAAAAATATGAATATTTAAGGTTTTATTTTCACAAATTTATTACATTTAAATCTCATGAAACAGACAAGGTACGAACTCGAATATTGTTGACGAGCTACATATACAACACTCGACCCACCCACAACGTCAAATAAACACAAAAGAAGCGGCGAGGGTATCGCTACCCTCGCCGCCCTTTGCACGATTACCTCCGGCTGATGCACAAACCACGCGTATCAGCCGAAAGCTTCAGAGCCGTTCTCGCTCACTCTTCGCGGCGACGCAACATCTTGCGTGTTCCCGCTGCGAGCACCATGCCAGTCATCAGCGTGATGAGCGCAACTGCCACCACACCGGCAACCTCGGCACCCGTGGTTGAAATGGTTGGAGCATTCGCGCTCTTACCGTTCTGGAACGCGGTGGACCGCAACAGGCCAGTACCGTCACCGTTGTTTGCAGACGGGTCAATCGTCAGCGTCACCGGCTTGGTGAGTTCGTGACCGGCCGGAGCCTTGGTCTCGGTAACCGTCCACTTGCCCCACTTCAGGCCCGTGACCTTGAACTTGCCAGGCGTCGGATCCTTGTCGGCGCCGGTGCACTCAAGCGCCGTGCAGTCCTTCACGTCGATCTTCTCGCCATTCGGACCGGTCAGTTGCCACTGCGAACCGTTGAGCAGCGTCTTGCCGTCCTTGTCGTAGCGCGACCAGGTCAGCGTGCCGGGCACGTCCACGTTCTTCAGATCGACAACGACGTGCGAACCCGGGGCCACCTCGAAGGTGCCGTCCGCGTTCAGCTTGACCGGCTTGCGGTTGTTGCCGTCGGCATCGGTGGTGTAGACCTTGATGCTTTCCAGCTTGTAGCCCGCGTTGAGCGCCTCTTCGACGGAGTACTTGCCGGATTCGACCTGCTTGCCTTGGTCGAGCGTCACGTCCTGCGAGGTACCGCCGACAGGCTTGATGGTGATCTTCGAGCCGGAGCCCTCAGCCGTGCCGCCGTACTGGTAGTCGGTGTCGAGATGGACCGTGAGCGTGGCCGGCAGGGCCTTGACAGTTCTCACGCCGGTCACGTCGTGACCGCTGGCGAGCGCGATTGCGGCCTGCGAAGGCGTCAGTTGCTTGCCGGTGGTGTTGTCCGTGTAGACGATCTCGCCGACCTGCTCGTAGCCGTCCTTATCGGAACCGACGACCTTGTAGCTGCCATGGTCGAGATACTGGCCGACACCTTCCTTGAAGGTCTTGGAGTCGCCGCCAGCGCTCGGGGTGACCGTGAAGTCGAAGTCGCTGGGCTTGGCGTTGCCGCCTTCGACCTTGGTCTTGAGCGTCAGCTTCGCAGGATTCTTGGCGATGGTACGCGTGCCGGTGACGTGCTGGCCGGCGTCAAGCGCAATCTGCGCCTGCTCCGGAGTCAGCACCTTGCCGGTGGCGTCGTCGGTATAGACGATCTCGCCGACGTCCTTGTAGCCGTCAGGAAGCTGCGAACCGGTGACCGTGTACTTGGTGCCGCCGGGGATATCGCCCGTGGCGTCACCGGTGTTGACGGTCTTGTTGGTGGTGCCGTCCTCGGATTTCACCGTGAAGTTCAAGCCGTCAGGTACGGGGCTGCCGTCATTCGTCTTGGTCTTGAGCGTCAGGCCAGCAGGCGCGCCCTGAACGGTGCGCACGCCGGTCACGTTGTGGCCGTTGGCCAAAGCCGTCTTCGCGCCAGCCAAATCCAATGGGGTGGTGTGGTTGGGATCGGTGTCGTCGTTGTAGTAGGCGATATCGTCGACCTGCGTGTAGTTGGCTTTGTCGGAACCCGTCACCGAAGCGATGTCGTTGTTGGCGATATCATCCACAGTCTTGCCTTCGGAAACGGTCTCATCGGAGCCGGTCGTCGGAGCCACGGTGAACTTGAAGTCTTCCGGCTTCGCGTTACCGCCCTTCACCACGGTTGTCAGCTTGAGCTTCGCGGCCTTAGGGGCCACGGTCTGCTCGCAAGCGACGAACGCGCCGTTCTTCAGCGCCAACGTGGCGTCATCGCTGGAAATCGGCACGATATTGAGGCCCGGATTGCTCTTGTTGGCTGGCCAACCGGCGATATCAGCTTGGGCACCGGTTACGCAGCTCAGGTCCTTGGTCACCTCGTAACCGGACTGGCCGGACATATCGGTGCCGATCTTGTAGTTCGAGGCCTTCAGATCGGCGGCGGTGTTATCGGTCAAGCTGACCGCGCTACCACCATTCGGTGTCGCGGTAACCGGGAAATCACTCGGCTGCGCGTCACCACCATCGACGTGAGTGACGACCTTGAGGCTACCAGGCTGGGCGCGCACCTTGCGTACACCGGTGACACTTTGGCCGTTGGCGAGCGCGATCTGCGCCTGTGCGGCGGTCAGCGAATCACCCGTGGCGTCATCCTTGTAGGTGATTTCACCTTCCTGCTCCCAACCGAGCATGTGGGCATCGTCATCCTTCAGAATGCCCTTGACCGTATATTTGCCGGCCGCCATCTCATGGGCGCCGCTGTCACTGTCGTACTTCGTGGCTTGTGAGGAGCTCTTGCCGTCGGGCGTCACACGGAAAGCGAAATCGTCAGATGACTTATGCTTGCCGTCCGGGCTGTAGGTGTTGTCGACCACGGTGTTCAGTGTCAGCTTGGAGGGCACATCCTCGACGATTCGCGTACCGGTAATATGCTGGCCCTGCTTCACATCGAGCTTGCCGTCGGCCGTGAATTCAGGCTTGCAGACCTGACCTGCGCTGTCCACGCAGGTGTAGGCGATGTTGCCCTGAATCACCGTATTGGGATCGTCGGAAGTAGGCGTGACCTCGTTGTAGCCAGCAGGCACATCGGATGAGGTGATCGCATAGTCGTAATCAGGGTCGAGCGTATGGGAGTCACTTGCGGTGGCGCCATCCTCGCCTTCGGCATTGGGATCAACCTTGTAATCCTTTGGTGACGCAGGATCGGTCGGAGTCGTGCCCTCATGCGGTGTCGGCGTCGCGGTGAAGCTGAAATCGCTGCCCTTGGCGGAGCCTCCATGGTTGTTGTTCACCTGCGTGACCAACGTCAGCTGACCATCGCCGATTGCCGTCTTCTTGTAGGTGCACTGCACGTTGGCGTCATAGTCGTCGGGTGGCATCTGCATATGGCCGTCCTCGTCAATGTCAACGGGCGCATTGGGATCCTTGCTCAGATCCACGCACTCCACCGAGGACCGGTAGTCATTGGGATCGCCGCTGACCAGATCGTCCTTGATGGTGTACTTGAAACCGGGGCCAACGCTCTTCTGAGCGATTTGCTTGCCCTGTATACCGCCGCTCGAGCCTTCTGTGATTGCCTCGGAAGAATCGCCAACACCGCCAGGATTGCTGGCGTCGCCGTCCACGGTCATCTTGAACTGATCGGTGGGGTTCTTGCGGTCGCCGACGATGTCGGTGCGCACGTTCAGCGTAGGCACATGGATGTCAGCGCGATAGTCCTCGACCTCGCCGGCATCAGTGGTCAGTCCGCTGGCCTTGAGGTCGCCGGCGCTGGGGGCCGCGATACGCAGACGCATATATGAGGAACCAGTGCCCTCGGAGAGGACACGGCGCTTCGCGTCACGAGTCACATGCCAGGTCAGCGTGGCCGTGCCATCGGCGTTGCAGGCCACCTGGTCGCTGGCCTCATTGGCGCCGGCGGCAGTGCTCTCGTCGAACGTGCCGTTGTCGTTCCAATCGATCCAGCCCTTGACATTGCCCGTACCGGCGCAGCTGACCTTCAGCTGGAACGTGCCCTTGTTGGTGCCCTGTCCGGAAGGCAGCACCTTGACGGCACCATCCTTGCTGAAGTTGGCGGCCGGGATACTGTCCTCGTCGCTCTGTACATCGCCACTCGCGTCGTTGAGCTTCGAGCTGTCGCCATGCTCGTCATCCCAGTTGGCGCCGGTCTTGTAGTAATCGGAATCGTCGGCAGTGGGGTGGGCAACAGCCTCAGAATCCTCATGCGCGCCCAAGCGCGGTTCTGGATCCTTGAAATTGGCCACATACAACGGTTGAGCGTTGGATGCGTCCTTGGCCGCGGAAAGATTGTAGAGTTGCGCGCCCTTGGCGTTGTCGTTGTCGGGATCGGTGTCATCACCGGGATAGGGATGGCCAGGCATACCTTCACCGCCAAGCTTGCCACCGGTCCATTCGGGCTGGAAGAGCGAGCTTGCGGTGCCATAAGTTGTCGGCGCATCGCCGAAGTCCATCGCCGTGATACTGCCCAGCGCAACGGCCGTCACGCCACCGCCCTTGAGCTCGACGTGGGCCTTGTGTGAGTTCTGCAGGAACATCACCGAGGAAGGACCCGTGCCCCCTTCGTTGGCGCACTGACCACCGTCGGAACGGAAGCGCATCGTGGTGCCATCACTGGCGAGTTCGGCCACGGAGTTGGTGGTGCAGCCCGCGGTGCGGTAGCTGTCGAGCAAGCGCCAGGTCGGGGCATTGGTGCCCGTGGCGCTCTCGGTCGGCTGGGCCTTGATGTATTCCTTCTGGCCGTAGTCGCTGTTGGCGGTCCAGTTGTTGGATTCGGAGTCCGCGAACACCAGGCCCTGCAGTCCAACGTCGCGGTAACCCGAGGTATCGGTATCTGCGGTGAGAGCAGGAGCCGAAGGGGAATCAATAAGATAGGCGTGGCAGGAGAAGTCGAAATCGACAGTGTCGCCGTCGTTCTCGTTGGCCAGGCCGATCTTCATGGTGTTGTCGCCGCCGGCACCACCCTGATAATACATTTGAGAAAGCCCGTCGCCATAATAGTCGCCGGGCTGATAGACCTTCATCCTATTGGACGGGGAAAGCGGATTTTTCGTGCCGAAATTACTCTCGGGAGCAATGTCACATCGAGTCGCAATCCAATCGTTCGTTCCAGCCTGAACCGGAGCGGTCCACGCCACGCGCGAGCCGTCAATGGCCTCGCCGTCGGTGTCGCCCCACTCGATCCAGTTGATGCTGTCCTTCAGACGGCCAGCACCATCGGCAGCGGAAGAACGTTCAAGTCCGTCCTGCGCGCCGACCTGTGCGGGCGAAACCGCGTTTGCCGTACCGGCCAGGCCTGCCATACCTGTAAAACTCATAGCGATAGTGCCGACCACGCCGGCCAGTTTCGCCAGCCCTTTATGCCTCACCATTATCGTCTCCTCTCATCGAGACTCAATCAAAGGCGGATCCTCACGCAATAACCTCTCGCCTTCGAGTTACATAACTTATATTGTAATATTTTCATAAAAATAAGGAAAACCAACGTTTATGCACGTAATGGTGCTTTTCGTGCGTTCTCCGAAGTATTGCAAACCGCAAAAAATCCAGCAATGGAAACGGCCATTAAACGTTATATCCAATGAGAAGAAATTGGAATCTCGCATCTTTGCTGTTTAAAAGGCAAACGAAACATATAATCCAAATTAACTATACGTTTATTTATATTCTGTCGAAATTTGCCACAAATTCAACGAGACAAAACAGACAGAAAACCCTTGGAATTGCTCAAAGTTTTCGTTATCAGCATATATTTTCAAGCATTCCGGCAATCAAACAAGACAGGTCAGACGCAACGATGCGAATGCCGTATCACTCCGAATCTTCTTCCCGGGTTTCCATTTGCTCATACAACTTCAGCGCACGACGCAGCGAGGAAACCGAACCGAACCCGCAACGGTCCCCAATCTCCACCAGCGTCAGCGACGGCTGGCTCTTGCGCAGCTCAAGTGCCGCATCGGTGCGGGCACGACGCACAAGCGCGGTGAAATTGGTATCCGCCTCCTGCAGCGCCAGTTGAACGGTACGCACGGAAACATTCTCATGTTCGGCCGTTTTGGTGACGCTCAACGTCGGATCCGTATAGTTTTGAGAAATATACTTGCGCACCCGCTCAATCAGCGGCATCACGCTCATACCTTGTCCGAAACACGCGATCAACAGCGAGCGCGCAACATTATTCGCCACGGTTTCCAACGTATCGACCATCTGAGAATGCGGGTTGTTGAGATTGCAGGCGCTGACCACGAAAGCGAGCAACGGCTGCAACGAAACGACATCGAGCTTCGAATTCTGACCCATCATCAAAAAGGTCTTGTAATCAGGCAGAATCGTGGCGAACAGACGCGAGGAAAGGCTCACCCCGATAAGCTCATTGGCGGGCGCTGTGGTTTTGTAAACGACATCGCCGGTTTCCGGAGGAATAAGGTACACGCCCGGATGCCGCTTCAGGATCTTGTTGTCAGGCGTGCTGATTTCCACATGGCCATGGATCACGAAAGTCATCGTGGCCATTTCCGCAGTGGAGTTCTCACGTTTCCAATCCATCACCGTGGCCGGCAGATTGATGTGCGAAAAACTCACTTCGGGAAAAATCGCGGATCGGGAAGTCATCTTCTTATCGGCCGGAAGAGACCGGAAATGCGCATTGCCCACGGAATCCGGATCGTATTGACGGTTGGGATTATAACCATGAGAAGAATAATCGGTGGCGTTTACATCGTTCGTCCGCACTGACTCATTGCCCTGCTTCGCAAGGCGCACATTCCTCAGTTTGCCGTTCTTCAGCAAATCGTTACGGTCGAACATAACCTGACCTTACCGCCTCTCCTTGCCCAACAAGTGTCAGTAATCCAGCATACTATCTATCAACACCAACGAAAAGAACCCTTTTTATCATCACCGCTGTAATGATGCAATACACCTGCCGAACCCGCTATATCGCTTGCCTGGTGTCGTGCCTACAATCAGGTTTCGCGCTGGCCGGGCCTGCTTTCAATCCGCGTCACGAGCCGGAATGCCGGTCCGCGACGCCTTACCGCATTACCGGGCGAGTTCGTTTCTCGGCTTATCGCCTTGAGACGTCTGGTTTTTGATGTCCTTGAGCTCGGCGGAAATCTCTTTCAACAGGTCGACAGTCTGTTGGTCGGTGCTGATTTCCTTCTTTTCGTCCTGCTCGTCCTCCTTCTTGAAAAGCTTTTCGGACATGTCGCGGAATTTGTTGATCGGCACGAGAATGCAGAAGTAGACGGCGATGGCAATCAACAGGAAGTTGAGCAGCGCCCCGAGAATCGCGCCGATAGAGATGACGGCATGGTGGTTCAAGGTAAACGTGAGGACGTTATCGAGGTCAGGCTTGCCGAAGATCGCGGCGATCAGGGGATTGATGAGGTTTTTGACCAGCGAATTGACCACAGAGGTCACCGCGGCGCCCATAACCACACCGACGGCCATGTCGATCATGTTGCCACGCGAAATGAATTGCTTAAAGCCCTTGAACATGGTTTCCTCCTAATATCGTATTACTTTCATTCTACCGGTTTCAGGATGCATTGCCATACACAGACCGGCCTGTTTTGCCCAGTCCGGAGCCTTTGCACGCTGGCCAAACCGGTCAACTCGCCTATTCACAATCCGCCCAGCGGATGTCAGCCACTCGATTATCAAGCCAACCGACATCGACCATTACCCATGTTTCCGTTTCGTTAACGGCACAAAAAAATATCCGATTTTTTTGAACCCGTCCTTTCGCCGGACCTTTGAGATTCTTAGAATAAAAACCGCAATATCAACACAACAATGGAGTACCAATGCTGACCAATGAGTATGTCAAGCGCGTCTATGCGCAGGTGGAAAAGCGTGACGGCGACCAGCCCGAGTTCCTGCAGGCCGTCCGCGAGGTCTTTGAGACTTTGGAACCGGTTGTCGAAAAGCATCCGGAGTACGAGAAGAACGGCATCCTCGAGCGCTTGGTCGAGCCCGAGCGTGCCATCAAGTTCCGCGTCGCCTGGGTCGACGACGAAGGCCGCGTGCAGGTCAACCGCGGCTATCGCATCCAGTTCAACTCGGCCATCGGACCCTACAAGGGCGGCCTTCGCCTGCACCCGACGGTGACCGAATCCGTCATCAAGTTCCTCGGCTTCGAGCAGGTGCTGAAGAATTCGCTGACCGGCCTGCCCATGGGCGGCGCGAAGGGCGGCTCTGATTTCAACCCGAAGGGGCGTTCGGATGGCGAAGTCATGCGCTTCTGCCAGGCCTTCATGACCGAGCTGCAGCGCCATATCGGCCAGTTCACCGACGTGCCCGCCGGCGACATCAACGTGGGCGCGCGCGAGATCGGCTACCTCTTCGGCCAATACAAGCGCATCCGCAACGAGTATTCCGGGGTGCTGACCGGCAAAGGCCTGGAATACGGCGGTTCGCTGGCCCGCACCGAGGCCACCGGCTACGGCCTCTGCTATTACACCGCCGCCGCGCTGCGCACGCTTCGCAACGACTCGTTCGAGGGCAAGACCGTCGTGATCTCCGGCTCCGGCAACGTCGCCATCTTCGCCATCGAAAAGGCGCAGGAGATGGGCGCGAAGGTCGTTACCTGCTCCGATTCCAACGGTTACGTCTACGATCCGGACGGCATCAAGCTCGACGTGGTCAAGGACATCAAGCTCACCCACCGCGGACGGATCCGCGAGTACGCCGACCGGGTGCTAGGTGCCGAATACCACGAAGGCAGCAAGGGCGTCTGGACCGTGAAGTGCGACATCGCACTGCCGTGCGCCACCCAGAACGAGGTCGACGGCGAATCCGCAGCCGCGCTGGTGGCTAATGGCTGCAAGGTCGTGTGCGAAGGCGCGAACATGCCGTCCACGCCCGAAGCCATCGAGACTTATCAGAAGGCCGGCCTGCTCTACGGGCCCGCCAAGGCCTCGAACGCCGGCGGTGTTGCCGTTTCCGGTCTCGAGATGAGCCAGAATTCGTACCGTTTGAGCTGGACCTTCGAAGAGGTCGACAGCAAGCTCAAGGACATCATGGAAAACATCGTCGCCACTTCGCTCGCCGCTGCGAAGGAATACGGCCACGAGGGCGACCTGATGCTCGGCGCCAATGCCGCCGGCTTCGTGAAGGTCGCCAACGCCATGGTTGCCCAAGGCGTCTGCTGAGCTCAACCGGGTGGATGCGTTCGATTACTGAGCACATCCGCGCGGCTGCAAACTACAACCCGCCACTAGCCTCACGCCAGTTGGCGGGTTTCGCATCTCCGCCGTCAAAAAAGTGCACTTAAGCCTTAACAAACCGCACGTTTCCCACACCACCGTCAGCGAAGTGCACTTTAACCTCAGCAAATTGCACATTTCCCACACTACCGTCAAAAAAGCGCACTTAACACGTCTCAACATGCAGCTTTCCGACACCGCCGTCAAAAAAGTGCACTTAAGCCTCAATAAATTGCATGTTTTCCACACCACCGTCAAAAAAATGCACCCAATCGGTAAAGCGCACTCAGCAATCAAAGGCCTATCAACGCGACACAGTTCGAAGCAAGGAAGAGTATCAACAACGACACGATGACCGTCCTCAACAGGAATCCACCGATATTGATGCTTTTGAAGTTCTGCGACAAATGTTGCAACATCCTGCCGATTCTCCCTTTTTGACGAACACCGGAAGCGCAGCATGCCACATACATACCTATGGAATCGCAAACGGCGAGCACCAAAAACGTGAGGCAGAGAATCATCGCCAGCATAAGCTGCACGACTTCGAAAAGACCGTTTGGTCCAATTTGGCCAATCCGGCTACCAATGCCGGCCCCACGGCTTCCGCTTTCTCCAAACAGCTGAGTGAGCACACCACCGCTACGCGCCTTTTTTGCGCGCATGATCGTATATGACGTAACGCAGATAAGCATCAACGCACGTACGCCACGAATCCCAAAATTCCGCCACAAGGAGCTGGCAGCGATGCGTTTCCGCCCCACGCAGCCGACAATGATGAACTGCAACAGCACAACAAGCATAAGCATGTTAGCGACGAATTCGTATAAACCGAAAACGAAAGCCGACACATCCATCAGCAGCATGACCGTCAACGCTACAGCAAGAATGAAAATGACGGCATCAGTCGATACTCGATGAGGACGCACGGGCTGCCTACCATCTACCGATTCAGCCATTTGTGTGTTTCCGGAACGCCGAACCCTCTGTACGCCCTCATTGTCAGCCAAACGGGAAGCGCCGGTCGCCTTCTTCTGAAAAAGGCACACAAAGCATTCCAGCACCAACCCGGCAAGTATTTGAGCAACGCCTTCCAATATCACTTTGCAATACCTTCCTATGAAGACAACAACGTCAAGAGCAACATCTCACCGGCGAGCGCAGATCACCTAAACATTCCCACGAACAAGCCATCCTTGCGCACCACTATATCTATTTATGATCATAATTATTGCATCATAAAACCGCGCGCACCACTTCGTACTTCCATATCATCATTCGACATTCACGCATCGTTCATCAATCGATGCGTCCGCCACCATAATAGCCATCACCGCCACTGCGATCCCACTCACGGCCGGGGATGAGATCATAGGGCATCTGGCGGGCGAAGACCCAGAAAACGACCAGCGCCACCAGAACGATGATGCCGAGCTGGCGGGTGGCAGATGCGAACAACATCGTGGCGAGCATCAGCACCACCAGACGCACCACGTAAAACAGCACGCGCGCCCAGCCGTGGCGTTCCTTGGTCTCACAGCTCATATGAGTGAACATCCCGCCAAGCGTCTGTCCACGATGTGTCATCGGAATGAGCATCTCGAAGACGGCAAACGAAAGCAGGGTGAAGAACTGCGCTAGCCCATCCGATACGCCGGTGCCGAAAGCGTGCCCAAGGAAAAGGTACGTGCCGTCGGGAAGGTATCTGGAGGATTTCTGGAAGAGATAAATCGAGCCGAGCGTCAACGATCCATCCACGACAGCAATGAATATCAGGTCAATCACCAATGCGACAGCACGATGCAGCAGTCCCGGCTTTTTGATGACCTCGTTGCGATCCTCGACCTTGCGCACCGGCACCAGCGTCCCGTATATCCACGCAATGAAACAGCCGATAATCGCGCCCAGCGTATTGGTCAGCAGATCATCGACGTCGAACTGGCGGTAAGCGCAAGGGTAGATGTGCCAAACGCCCGTAAGCTGAGAGGTTTCGATAAACAGGGATACCAGGAATCCGGCGGGAATCACCGCGTAGAATTTCCAGCGGGCCCAGCGGGAAAGCGCGAACCCCAGCGGAACGAAGAAAGCGATATTGAGCAATAGCTGCAGCACCGCGGATTTGCCGCCAAACGCCAGATCACTCATAAATCGCATGATATTAAGCTGCGGATGGTGCGCATGCGTCAGGCAGTATTTCGCCGGATCGTCGGGCATCGGGTAGAGCGTGAACGTGACCAGCCCGAGCGCGTACAGCACGCATAGATATGCCGCCAGCACCGCACTGGAACGCAGACGGTGGTAGCGGTGATACATCCCGGCAAGAATCGGCAGGGTCAGCACAGCCGAAAGGAACGGCCAAATCGCCATCGCGAGAATGAACGAGGTACTGAAGGTCCTGATGTAGGCAATCACAACGGCCACTTTAGCGGACGCGGTTTACGAAATCCTTGAACATTACGAATGCGCGACGCCACCGACCTTCGCAAACACATCATGGTGGGCATGGACCACACCGAACCTGCTGGCGGGCATGTAGGTGAGCATGGCGACGCCCTTGATGCGGTCAAGCGGGACGAGGCCATGGTTGCCGTCATTGGGGTGGTAACGGGAATCGGCCGAGTTGCCACGATTGTCGCCAAGCACGAACACATTACCCGGCGTGACCTTCACTTTGAAGGCGAATTTGCTTGGTTTTTCCCCGGCTTTCAGATACGAGGATTCGTCGATGGGCACACCATTGATCGTCACCGGTTCTCCGTAGCCCTTGCAGGCCACCACATCGCCGGGCAGTCCGATCAGTCTTTTGACCAAATCGTTGGAAGCGAAAGCATTTTCGGATTTCAGCCAATTCGCCGGATCCTTGAATACCACGACATCTCCGCGCCGCAGTTTCAAAATCGGTTTGGCGAGACGATTGGTGACGATGTGATCGCCGATATCAAGCGTCGTTTCCATGGAACGGGAAGGGACGACGTAGAAACCGACCACGAATATACGCAAAAAACTGACGATAATGACGGCGACCATGCAGTAGATAAGAGTGGAAATAATGTCCGCAACCCGCATTTGCCCCGAAACGTCTTTCGCGTGCTCGGGACCTTTTCTCTTTTTTTTCTTGGAAGACTTATTGTCTAAAGCATGTCGCTTTGATCTGCCCTTCGACCGTTTATTCTCCATTTATTTTCGTCCCATAATCGCCAATTGCGCCTGTCAGTCATCGCCGAGAGTGACGTGCACGCCCCCGACAAGCTGGCTGATTACATTATAAAGAGCCGCGATGATGACCGCGAACAACGTTGCCACAACGACTTCCACGATGGAGAGGATCGTGACGGCGCTGAGTACGGTTCCCAGCGAGAAAATGCTTGCCAGGTTGAAGCCGCCGGTGTCAAGGCCGGTGGAAGAAACGATCTGCGTGACCTGGTCGAAAACGCCGACCACGTTCAACAGCGCCCAGATAAGCGCAACCGCAACGATTTGGATGATGCCGGCCGCCACCGAAAGCAGAAGCGTCACCTTGGCCACAGACCATGCGTCGACGCGGGTGAGCGAAAGGCTCATACGACGCGCACGAGGCGTACGCGGACGCGAACTTTTCTTGCCAGCGCCCTGATTGTTCAACGGCCACGAGGCGGATTCGGGCTTGGCGCCGGAGCTTTCCCCAAGAACGGAACGGGCGACACGGGGTGAGCGCTCGGATTCCGAAGCACCTGCAGCCGTGTTCTTGACCTGACGCGACTGATTACCGTCAACGTTTTCGTTCATTATTACTCCTTGACCCACCACACGGTTACCTACCGCACGGACCGCTCAAAATCGCTTATTCCCGCGCAAACAACCTGTTAAAAGGCTATCAGTCTTTGGGGACGAAAGATGTGTTCGTTGCCGAGCTTTTGCGGCAGATACATCGGTTAATCAACACCCGGCATATGCTCGGGTTTGGCGTTCCGCATCCTTTCACTGGTCCAATGGTCCGGATCCGGATTTTCGTTGCGCTGTGCGGTTGTGTCATCAGAAGAAATCGAATCGGAGCCGAGTGATGACAACGGATTCGAATACACCGTCAAGGCCGTACCGGCAAACGCAAGACCGGCGATGGCAACGGATAGCGCTACACGCGTTTTCTTCATCGCTCACCTCACCAACACCATCATTGAACTTCTTGCACACGATTATCCCATATCAGCATTGAGGCCGCAAGCACCTTTATCGGTACCAGCGGCCTCAACAGCGGAATATGGTCATATCTTGGAGCAACGGGATTGCCAATCCCGTTTCACTCGGCTATTCCGCATTACTCGGTTTTCTCGTCACCTTGGTCAGGGGATGAAGCCGAATCATCGCTCGTTTGGGTAGCAGCGGACTCGGAATCGAGCGAATCGGCGTTGGCATCCGCGTTGCCGGACTTGTCGTCGTCGTCCTTATCGTCGGCCTCGTCGTCATCGGTGTCGGTGTTGCGAGCGATGGAGAGGATCTCGTCGTTCTTGTCAGGCTTGGCGAGCGTCACACCTTGCGTATTACGGCCGGTGCGCTTGACCTCGCTGACATCGGAACGGATGACCTTGCCGGACTTCATGATGGCCATGATCTGGTCGGTGTCGGTGACGATGACCGCGCCCACCAGCTCACCGCGGTCTTCGTTCATCTGCAGCGCCTTGACACCAAAACCATTACGGCCCTGGAGACGATACTGGCTGATAGAGGTACGTTTGGCGAAGCCTTCGTTGGTGACCACGAGCAGGCTCAGATCGTCTTCCATGTCGGCGCGGACCACGTCCATCGCCAGCAGTTCGTCGCCTTCGCGGAACTTCATGCCCTGCACGCCTGCGGTCTGGCGGCCCATCGGACGCAGTTGCTCGTCATCGGCCTTGAACTTCAAGCTCATGCCGTGCTTGGAAACCAAGATGATGTCGTCCTCCGCGTTGCACAGTGTCGCGCCGATCAGTTCGTCGGCCGTCTCGCCGGTCTCCGGATCCTCCATCAGGCGCACGGCGATCAGCCCGCCCTGACGGGTGGAATCGTACTGCGCCAGCGGGGTCTTCTTGACCTTGCCGGAGCGGGTGGCGAGCACCAGGTACTTGGCGACTTCGTAGTTCGGGATGGACAGCACAGCCTGGATGGACTCGTCGGGGGAGAGCTGCAGCAGGTTGGCCACATGTTGACCCTTGGAATCGCGGGAACCTTCCGGCAGCTCGTAGGCCTTCAAGCGGAAGACGCGGCCGCGATTGGTGAAGAAGAGGATCCAGTTGTGCGTGGAGGTGAGGAAGAAGTGGTCGACCACGTCGTCCTGACGCAGTTTGGCACCCTTGATGCCTTTGCCGCCGCGGTGCTGGGCGCGGTATTCGTCGGCCTTGGTGCGCTTGACGAAGCCGGAGTGCGTCACGGTGACGACCACGTTTTCGTCGGCGATGAGGTCTTCGTCGCTCATCTCTCCGGAGAACGGCAGGATCTTGGTACGGCGTTCGTCGCCGTATTTGGCCACGATCTCGTCGAGTTCGTCGCCCACGATCTTGCGTTCGCGTTCGGGGCTGGCGAGGATGTCGTTGTAATCGGCGATCTTCTTCATCAGCTCGTTGTGCTCGTCCACGATCTTCTGGCGTTCCAGGGCGGCGAGACGACGCAGCTGCATGGCCAGAATCGCGTCGGCCTGCACATCGTCGACATCAAGCAGGTCTTCAAGACCGGTACGTGCGGTTTCGACATCCTTGGAGGCACGAATCAGGGCGATGACCTCTTCGATCATGTCCAGCGCCTTCAGGTAACCCTGCAGGATGTGGTCGCGGTCTTCGGCCTCTCGCTTCAAGTAGCGGGTACGACGGTCGATGACTTCCATCTGGTGGTCGACCCAGTGGCTGACGAACGCGTCGAGCGACAGCGTGCGCGGCACATTGTCGACCAACGCGAGCATGTTCGCGCCGAACGTCTCCTGCAGCTGGGTGTGCTTGTAGAGGTTGTTCAGCACGACCTTCGGCACGGCGTCGCGCTTGAGGATGAGCACCAAACGCTGGCCGGTACGGCCGGAGGTCTCGTCGCGCATGTCGGCGATGCCCTGGATCTTGCCGTCGCGCACCGCATCACGAATCGAAGCGGCGAGGCGATCGGGATTGACCTGATACGGCAGCTCGGTGACCACCAGGCACATACGGCCCTTGATCTCCTCGGTGTTGACCACGGCGCGCATCGTGATGAGGCCACGGCCGGTGCGATAGGCCTTCTCGATGCCCTTGTGTCCAAGAATCGTGGCGCCGGTGGGGAAGTCCGGGCCCTTGATGCGCTGCAGCAGCGCCTCGAGCAATTCTTCCTTGGTGGCGTCCGGGTGGTCGAGCGCCCAGTGCACGCCGTCGGCCACCTCGCGCATGTTGTGCGGCGGGATGTTGGTGGCCATGCCCACGGCGATGCCGGAGGAACCGTTGACCAGAAGGTTGGGGAAGCGGGCGGGGAGCACGGTCGGCTCCTGCGTCTTGCCGTCGTAGTTCGGCACGAAATCGACGGTGTCCTTGTCGATGTCACGCACCATTTCCATCGCGAGCGGCGCCATACGGCACTCGGTGTAACGCATGGCGGCTGCGGGATCGTCGCCCGGGGAGCCGAAGTTGCCCTGGCCGTCGACCAGCATGTAGCGCATCGACCACGACTGGGCCATACGCACCAATGTGTCGTAGATGGCGGAATCGCCGTGCGGGTGGTACTTGCCCATAACATCGCCGACGACGCGGGAACACTTGTTGTAGCCGCGGTCGGGACGATAGCCGCCGTCATACATCGCATAGATCACACGGCGGTGCACCGGCTTCATGCCGTCGCGCACGTCGGGGAGTGCACGTTCGACGATCACGGAAAGTGAATACGCGAGGTAGGATTCGCGCATCTCCTGACCGATTTCAATCGGTTGGATGCGTTCGCCGGTCATCAGGCCGTAATCGGTGTTGTCGGCCTCCTGCGGGCTCAGCGGCTCAAGGGAGCCGTCGGGCAAAGGCTGTGCGCCCTCGCTGTCGTCGTTGTTATTGTTGTTTTCGTCTGCCACTGTAAATCCTTATGTTTATTGATTCACTAAGTCTGTTGTTCCATCGGTATCGTTGTATCGAATGCGGCTATAATCCATTCTTTAGTATCTATAACCACATTCGATATTCGATTATTTTCCGAGAATCTTGCTTACAGGTTCATCTCCGCACACTACGCGTCGATGGCTGTATCATTCGGTTCATCTCCGCACACTACGCGTCGATGGCTGTATCATTCGGTTCATCTCTTACGCGTCGATGAACTTCGCACTCGGGGCATTGCGCTGGATGAATTCGCGGCGCGGGCCTACCTCGTCGCCCATCAGCATGGAGAAGGTCTCGTCGGCCTGAGCCGCGTCCTCGATCGTCACCTGCTTCAAAATGCGGTGCTCGGGGTCCATGGTGGTGCCCCACAGCTCCTGGTAGCTCATCTCGCCCAAGCCCTTGTAGCGCTGGATACCTTCGCCCTTCGGCAGCTGGCGTCCAGCCTCACGGCCTTCCTTCAAGACACGGTCGCGTTCGGCGTCGGTGTAGACGAAGCTGTGCGCACCCTTGGTCCATTTGATGCGATACAGCGGCGGCATGGCGACGTAGACGTAGCCGGCGTAGATCATCGGGCGCATATAGCGGAAGAAGAGCGTCAGGTTGAGGGTGGCGATATGGGCGCCGTCAACATCTGCATCGGCCATGATGATGACCTTGTGGTAACGCACCTTGTTCAGGTCGAACTCCTCGCCGTAACCGCCGCCGACGGCCGTAATCAGCGCCTCGATGGTATCCGACTTCATGATGCGGTCGATGGAGGCACGCTCGGTGTTCAAAATCTTGCCACGAAGCGGCAGGATTGCCTGCGTGATCGGGTTGCGGCCCTGGATGGCGGAGCCGCCTGCGGAATCGCCCTCGACGATGAACAGCTCGCATTCCTCGGGGTTGTTGGACTGGCAGTCCTTCAGCTTGTCGGGCATGCCGGCGGTCTCGAAGACGGACTTGCGGCGCGTGTTCTCGCGGGCCTTCTTGGCGGCGATACGTGCATGCGAGGCTTCAAGCGCCTTCTGGATGATGTTCTTGGCATCGCTGGGGTGGGCGTCGAACCAATCGCCGAGGCGGTCGGTCATCACGCGCTGCACGAAGGTCTTGGCCTCGGAATTGCCGAGCTTGGTCTTGGTCTGGCCTTCGAACTGCGGGTTGGTGAGCTTGACGGAGACAACGGCAGTCAAACCCTCGCGCACATCGTCGCCTGAGAGGTTGTCATCCTTCTCCTTCAGCAAGTTCTTGTCGCGCGCGTAGCGATTGACCAAGCTGGTCAGCGCCGCGCGGAAGCCCTCTTCGTGAGCGCCGCCTTCCGTGGTGGAAATTGTGTTGGCGAAGGTGTGCACGGCCTCGGAATAGGCGGTGGTCCACTGCAGCGCGATTTCGGCAGAGATGCCGAGCTTCAGATCCTCGGCCTCAAGATCGATGACCTCGTCTTCGATCGGCGTGGTCTTGCGCGACTTCACCAGATAGGCGACATAATCCTTGATGCCGTTCTGATAGCAATAGGAGACGGTTTCCGGCTTTTCCTCGGTCACGTCGTCCTCGCCTGCGACCTCGTCTCCGGCGACGTTGTGCTTGCGCTCGTCGGTCAGTGTGATACGAAGTCCCTTGTTAAGGAACGCCATCTGCTGGAAGCGGGAGCGGAGGGTTTCAAAATCGTATTCGGTGGTTTCGAAGATCTTGGGATCGGCCCAGAACGTCACCGACGTGCCGGTGGACTCGCCCTCGGCCATCGGGGCACCCTGCTTCAACGGGGCTACCGCGTGCTGGTCGTGGAAGTTCTGCATCCAGTGATAGCCCTGACGGCGCACTTCCACGTCGATTTCGGTGGAGAGCGCGTTGACCACGGAGATGCCGACGCCGTGCAGACCGCCGGAAACCGCGTAACCGCCGCCGCCGAACTTGCCACCGGCATGCAGCTTGGTCATCACCGTCTCGACGCCGGAAACACCCTCGCCGGGCACTTCGTCGACGGGGATGCCGCGGCCGTTGTCGACCACGCGCACGCCGTTGTCCGGCAAAATGGTGACTTCGATATGGGTCGCGTAGCCTGCGAGCGCTTCATCGACGGAGTTGTCGACGATTTCATAGACCAGATGGTGCAAACCTCGCGGACCTGTGGAACCGATGTACATACCAGGACGGATACGTACGGCCTCCAGACCTTCCAACACCCTCAGATCGCTGGCGTCATAGTGCTCAGGCGCGAGCGAATCATCAAGCTGGGCGTTTTCGAGCTCATCCTTTTGGATGGCGTTCTGCACCTTGGCTTCCTGCTCTGCCTTACTGACAGCGGCGTCGTTGGCGTGTTCTTCATTCATTGCTGAATCTGCCACAAGGTTCCTTCCTGCATGTTCCCTCGCACGAAAGGCTTCCTGCGGGGGCGATACACTCTAGAAAGCAAATAACGGGGGCTTCTAGAGGTTTAACCATATAACAGTCATTTTACTCGGATATGGGGACTTTCAAGGCATTACCCCCAAAAGATGAAATTCCGTTATTGTCTAATAATATCAAAAAATAATAACGTACTGACTTTCCTACGATCTTGGTGCTGGTAAACTGCACCCGAGTCACGCATAGATGCCGTTTACCAGCACCAACTTCGCCGTCTCACACCAGCGTCGCAATATCGTCCCGCAACACCACTCGTGCCGGTACATCACTCGCCCCGCAACCACATCACAATGCCATCTTCGCCGTGCGATACTCCACTCCGCCAACCCAGCCGACAGATTGCCCATCGCAACCACACTCAGCCACAACAGCCGCCTATATGGACATGGTTCAGCACTATTGCTGAACCAATGACGTTTGGCGCTCCTTACTGGACCCAGGTTTGGAATAGTCTGCGAATAGTGACAGTTATCGATGCCAAATGAACATACTTTCAGAACATTCGGCAAATAATGACAATTGGCACAGCTTAATGGATGTATTTTCAGAACATTCTAAAAACAATGACACGAACCGGCATGGATCAACGCCGCATATAGCGGTTCGGATAACGTCGTGCGCCGAGTCCGTTCCTAAAATTGTGCGATTGCGGGCCAGTGACGCGGATCTCGCGGATTTCGAGGCCTTCAAGACGCTGACGAATGGTCGCGGTGAGTTGGGGGATAAGGTAGGTCAACTGCACCGCCCAGGCGTTGGATTCGCTGTTGATGGTGAGCACGCCATCGCGGTAATCAGTGACCACGGAATGGGCGGCGATGGCGGGGCCGACCACCAAATCCCAATGGTTGCGCAACTGGGCCAGCTTGAGATGCGGGGTCCAGTCGCCATCGGAGGCGATAACGGACATCACGCCACCGAGTTTGCCCGGATCGCGTCCCGGCTTGCCGAAATTGTTCCATGCCTGTTCCTCGCGCGCCTTCCAATCCCTGCGCGCACCGGCACGGGACGCAAGCCTGTTGAACACTTGGGCAGGCAGTTTGCGCGGGTCAAGATGCAGTTGCTCGGCGATCGGCGGCTTCATGATTGCGCTCCGCTGCCATTATTGCCGGATTCATCATTCTCGTACTGCGCACGAATCCCGTCGATTCCAGTATTATCAGCGACAGTGCCTGATACACCAGCGAAACCGACCTTGTCATCCGACGAATCCTGGACTTGCTGATTGACTCTGGGATTATCGGCAACAATGGCCTGCCCGTCGTCAGTACCAATCTCATCATCTGTCAAATCCCGAACATTCTGATCGGTTTCAACCTTCAGGAACTTATCGGCTTGCCGGGGCTTTGAATCGTGAGCATCATCGGAATCAGCTTTCCTGCTTCCACGCGCCGCCTGCAGTTGAGCCACCAGATTCGCGTTCTCATCCTGTGCGCCGGCCTTGAGTTCCGCCACATCGACAATGACGACTTTCCCGGCTTCGGCGGCATTCAACGGGATATCGCTTGCGGCCGCGACCGTGATCAGCACTTGGTCCTGCCCCATCGCGAAGTCAAGAATCTGCCGACGCCTGGTCTCATCGAGCTGCGCGAAAACATCATCCAAAACGACAATGGGCTTGACCTGCTGGGTTTGCGCGATTTCGTCGAACAACGCCATTTTCAGGGCGAGTGCCATGGTCCACATCTCGCCGTTCGAAGCGAATTCCCGGGCAGGCATCCCGTCCAACGTCAATGTCATGTCGTCTCGGTGCGGCCCGATGAGATTGCGACCGCGGGCTATTTCGCCGGCATACAGGCGCTGATAGTGTTTGCTGATCTCCGGTTCGGGCGCCTCAAAATCCAACACTTCTTCGAACGAAGGCGCATAGGCAAGCCCGGCATGCTGCGGTTTGCCGGCAAGTTCGTCGTAAATGCGGGAAAACGGACCAGACAAGCGCTCGATCAGTCCGGCACGAGCCCGTGTCAGAGCCACGCCGACAGCGATGAACTGGCCGGTCCATATTTCAAGCCCATTGAGCGCCGCATTCTGCGCATCGACCGGTTCCCCGCGTTGACCGAGCTGTTTGAGCAACGCAGAGCGCTGTTTGGCGATTTTGTTGGCGGTGGAAAGGTTGGCGGCGTAACCGGCGATGAGCAATGACCCGGCCTGGTCAAGGAAACCGCGCCTTCCTGCGGGATCGCCTGCCACCAGCCGCTGGTCTTCCGGCGTGAAGGAAACGCTTGGAACCTTACCCACGATATCGCGCATATAGAGCGAGTTTCCTCCGTTGATGCGTCCGCGATTGGCCCCTCTCGCCGCAATGGTCACTTCATAAGTGGTCTTGCGGACGTCGTGTTCAGGCTGCTTGCCACTCACAGCATTTTCTTGGCGGATGGCATCAGCGGCAGCTATCCCGCTGAGCGCGCCTTTGCCGCTTTTCCCGACGTTCTCTTCGGCTGTATCGGCTACAGGATCCGCGATATCTTGACCATCGTCGTGTTCAGCTAATCCATCAACGGTTGGCGCGTCATTGTTTCCGCAGTTTCCGCGTTCTACGCTGTTTTCATTGACGTTGGCACGAATGGTCGCCTTGGTCTCACCCCGTTCAATCAGCGGCAAAGAGCCAGAGACACGGTGACTGGATCCGGTGGACAGGACTTCGACGGCCTCCACGATGTTGGTTTTGCCCAACCCGTTCGCGCCTTTGAGGATAGTCACGCCTGGCGTGAAATCAACGACAAGGTGCGGCCACGACCGAAAATGGTCAAGCGCCAGTCGTGAGATATACACCCGAACCCCTTACCTCGTCATGTCTTAGTTATCATCTTTGGTTAATTATCGAAATGTGAGAATGCGATGAAAAGAAAAATATCTTACGGCGTCTGTCAAATTTAGTGAACACCGTAAGATAAATTTCGTTTCCCTTCAATCAGTTGAACCGCATTGGCACCAGCAGATAACGATAATCCAGTGATTCGTCGGAATCGGCTTCCTGCTGCCCGTTGAACTCGACTGGTTTCACTGCGGTGGTCATCTTCATGCGTACGAACGGTTCGGTAATCGCACTCAGACCCTCAATCAGATACGACGGGTTGAACGCGACCGTGATGTTTTCTCCGTCCATGTCGATATCGAGCACTTCCTTGGCCTGTGATTCATCGGCGGTTCCGGCCGAAAGTGTCAATGTCTGGCCTTCGAAAACCATGCGAATCGGCGCATTACGTTCTGCAACGAGCGCCACACGCTTGATGGCACCAAGCAGAGATTCCTTGGAAATCACGGCTTCAATCGGGTATTCATCTGCGAAAAGCCTGTCAACCGCGGGGAACTCGCCATCAATCAACTGCGAGGTCGAAACGCGACCGGCATTTTCAAAACCGAGCAATGACGGGCTTTCCGGGTTGAAATCGATGATGACGTTCTGGTGTTCGTCAACGGCACGAGCCACATCGCGCAGCAGAGAACCGCGAACCAACGTCTCGGTTTCAAGGTTGGCGTCCTGGGGAGTCCAAGTGAAGCTGGACCGGGAAAGACGGAAACGATCGGTCGAGGTCATCACGACTTTTTCGCCATTGAACTGGATGCGCACGCCGGTGAGGACCGGACGGTTTTCTTCGTGCGAAACCGCAACGGAAGCTTGGGAAACCGATTGGACAAAAGTCGGGGCATCGACCTGGCCCAGAAGGGCCGGGGCTTGAGGAAGATCGGGATATTCAGATTCCGGCATAAGCTGCAACGTGAATGTCGACTTTCCCGACGAAATCGTCAACGTGGTATCGGTAGTGGAAAGATACGCTTTTTCCTGGGGCAAAGCCTTGGTGATATCGGCCAAAAGTTTGCCTTGGACGAGTACTTTTCCTGCTTCATCGACGCCGGCTTCGATGTGGTGACGAGCGGAAATTTCGTAATTGAAGGCGGAAAGTTGCAATGTTCCGTCGGCGGCTTCAAGTTTGATTCCGGCAAGAATCGGGTTGGCTGGCCGTGCATCGATGACACGAGTGGTCCAGGCAACTGCGTCCGCAAGCGCGGTGGAGTTGATTTCGACTTTCATAATGCTCCTACTTTGGGTGATAACTGGCTTCTATTCTAGTTGCTTCTTTTAATCGTGAGATGCAGATTCAACTTGCTCGCTTTGCTTACCATGATGAAACGTAAGTTTGCTGTAGTAATCAGGGTAATAAGCACGGTGAATATGTGGATAACCTTCGAAATAGCTTACGAACAGCGTTATCCACAGGTTGTTGCCATGTGGATAACTAAGAGGGGATTTGTGGATAAATCACCAAGTTATCCACCGCCGGAGCTTTGTCGATTTTTCATCCACACTTTTCAAAGACTCATCCACGACTTTTCCACCGCGTTTATCGTGAATATCCACGGCTTATCCGCCGACTTTCCCCACATTTGTGAATAACTATGTGGATAAGTTTTCCATATTTTTTTCCACAACCGGTGTGTCGCAGGGTGAATAACTTGAAAAACCGGCAAAATCGTGTCTCAGAGTCAACGTGCTGAAAGGCGAATCGAGGCGCCGAAACCAACGCGGCCATTCTCGAAAAGCGTTTTAAAAACACCAATCCGAATTTGAACTATCAGGTCTATCGACAAAACGAATGCATGCGAATCTTGTTCCGCGCGCATTGCGCACCAGCTACCGGTCTGAAACAATCACGCATGATGACGCCGATATGACAGGCGGGCGCAAGGGCGCCAAGCCAACGAAACATCTTGACAACGTCATCCTTGAACTACTCAATGACGAAAAACTAACC